>WSXX01000042.1 GCA_009773515.1 Bacteroidota bacterium | reverse complement strand
CAATCCTTCGGGTTCAAATATCACTCTTGAATTAACAACTCAAATGATGATATTAAGTAAGTAAAAACGGTCAACGCTAATCAGGCATTTACAACATCCTACCTCCTACATCTTACATCCTACCTCCTACCACTTTTTAAAATTCAACATTTAGTTTTTCATCACTTGCTTCTGTACAGAAAAAATACTGACATTTGCAGCAGACTGGTTTTATTTTAGACTGCAGAATGGAAAGCTACTTCGAACAATTCAGAATTAACACAATCGGCCACGACCTTGAGTACGATACACCTTATGGCCGTCAGAAACTGATCTATGCCGACTGGATTGCCAGTGGACGGCTATACAAACCCATTGAAGATCGTCTGACTTACGATATAGGCCCTTTTATCGGCAACACCCACACCGAGACCAGCGAAACAGGCACTTCGATGACAAAAGCTTATCATGAAGCGCATAAACGCATAAAAAAACATGTAAATGCCGGACCGGAAGATGTGATCATCACTGCAGGTTTTGGCATGACAGGCGTAATTGTGAAGTTTCAGCGGATGATGGGGTTAAAAATGTGCGGACAGCTTAACGACAGCAAATGCTTTAAAGAGAAAGAAAAGCCTGTGATTTTTGTCACGCATATGGAGCATCACAGCAATCAGACTTCATGGTTCGAAACCATGAGCGATGTAGTGGTGCTGAATCCTGATAAAGATTTGCTTGTAGATGTTGAAGAATTGCGCCGGCAGCTGGAAATTTATAAAGACCGGCCACTGAAAATCGGTGCTTTTACAGCTTGCTCCAATGTAACCGGCGTTGGAACACCATACCACCAACTTGCCCGGGTGATGCACGAATCAGGCGGTTTTTGTTTCGTAGATTTTGCAGCTTCAGCACCTTATGCTGACATTAATATGCATCCGGAAGATCCTATGGAAAAACTGGATGCTGTACTTTTTTCGCCACATAAATTTCTGGGAGGGCCAGGATCATCGGGTGTACTGGTTTTTGACCGTTCGATGTACAAAAGCCGTACCCCTGACCAACCGGGAGGCGGCACAGTTGACTGGACCAATCCATGGGGAGAATATAAATATGTTGACGATATTGAATCGCGCGAAGACGGTGGGACCCCCGGTTTTATGCAAGCCATCAGAACGGCGCTATGCATAGAATTAAAGGAAAAAATGGGCGTAGCAAACATTGCCCGCCGCGAAGAGGAATTGCTTGAAATTGCTTTTGCAGGAATGGATAAAATTCCAGGAATCAGAATTCTGGCCAACAACCACCGTAAGCGACTGGGCGTTATTTCATTTTATTATACTGATATACATTACAACCTGGCTGTGAAACTGCTCAGCGACAGATATGGAGTTCAGGTAAGAGGCGGCTGTGCATGTGCGGGTACTTACGGTCATTTTCTGCTTGATGTGAGTTATGAACACTCAAAATCAATCACAGATCTGATAAACCACGGCGATCTTTCGCAAAAACCTGGCTGGGTGAGACTTTCATTACATCCAACCATGACCAATGCAGAGTTGGAATACATCATCAAAGCGTTGGCAGAAATTGACCAGAACCATAAAAAGTGGGGAGAAGATTACGCCTACAACAAACACAACAATGAATTCAAGCGCATCAGCGATGATTGCCATATCAGCGACCGGGTGAATGAATGGTATAAGCTTTAGAGCTTAAATCGCCCGATTAAAAGGAGTTATTCTGCCTTTCTCAGGGTGATCAACGTAATTTCAGGAAGAATACCTACCCTTCCGGGATAGGCAATGTGACCGAGGCCACGGTTTATATAAAGATAACTTTTGCGATCGCCCGGCAGATCTACCGAAGTCAGACCAGCCCAGTTATCATAAAGGTAACGCGCCGGACTCCATTTTAAGCCAAAAGCTTCAATCCCCATTTGCATACCATGTGTATGGCCCGACAGCGTGAGGTCAAAATCAGTAAAATCTTTTGAAACTTCTGCTTCCCAATGTGTTGGATCATGCGAAAGCAGGATATTTACGTCGGCAAAAGAAGTATTTTCCATGGTTTTGTAAAGATCGCCGTACTTCTTAAAGCGTGAAGTTGCGCTCCAGTTTTCAACGCCGGCTATAAGCAGAGAAGCACTGTCCTTTTCAATCCTGAAAGATTCGTTCCGCAGAAGCTTCCAGCCGATAGAATCATAAAAATCTAAAAGTTGCTGAAGATTGGCTTCCTTTTCTTCCGGTTTTTTCCATGTAATATAATCACCGTAATCATGGTTGCCCAGAATGGTATAAATGCCCATTGGCGCTTCAAGTTGTGCAAGCACCTGTTCAAAACCCCTGACTTCGGAAGTGCTGTAATTTACCAGATCACCGGTAAAAACAATAATGTCAGGATTCAGCGCATTCGCCTGATCTACTGCCTTTTGCAAAGGCTTTGACGACAGCCAGCTGCCCAGATGAATATCTGACAGCTGAACTATGCGCAGTCCCTCAAAGGCTGCCGGCAGATTTTTAATACTTAGTTCAATACGATGTGTCTTGAATCTATAAACCCAAACCGTGCTACCAACCAGCAATCCGGCCAGTGCAAGGCTTCCCAGAAATAATCCCATTTGTTTGAAAAATTTAATCCCTCCTGATAAAGTTTCTCTTCGTTTAAACCCGGCTGAAATTTTTTGAATCAGCAACAGGATAAATGAAGGAATCAGTGAGACAAGTAAAATTGTTTTTGATAAATAAAAAACGAGGGCAAATCCAGGCAAATAAATCCTGAGAAATTTGTCCATTTCAGTCATCGGGAAAATTACCGACCCGAAAAGAAAGAAAAGCAGAACTCCCATTGGTACCCACCAGAATACAGCTATTGAAGCCCGTATCGATTTACGGCAATTTTTCCATAAAGGACTTAAGTGATGGTAAATCAACAGATCAACCACGAACAACAAAGCAATGTAAGGAACCCTTGCAGCGTACTTAGGCAAGGAAATCAGCAGGAGATAATAAAGTGCGACAATGAGCAATCCGCCTGACAATACCAGTAATAATTTAAGAAACAGTGATTTACGTGCTGGATTCATGCAGATTTTTGAAAGTCAGTTTTGAGTTGCCCTGGTTTTTAATTAGTCGCGGTGCAAAAATACGCATAAACAAAACAGGTCTGACCTTTTAGAAAAAGAGATCAAATCTTAGGACACTTCGCCGCTCAGTGTGACATGCGTTTTAGGCAAGCATTGAAAATTTTTAATACATTAATATTCAATTAAATACGAAGTCATCCTGAGCGGTTCCGATAGCTATCGGAACGAAGGACATTGGCCAACTATTCAGCCATTTGCTGATCAAGTCTTTCCTGCTCCCGTATCCTCATATTCAGAAGATCAGTGTAATGGCGGGCTTTTTTCAGACCATGCTGCTGCCATGCCCGATTTGCCCATTCAAGTGCAAGTGAAAGATTACCTTCAACTTCCGAAGCAAGAGCCATGTTATAGGCTGCGCGGCCGGCCACTTTCGGGTCAGGATTGAGGGTATATTTTTTCCAAATGGCAATGGCATCGTTCCATCTGTCCTGTTTTACATATTTTGAGGCAATTTTAAAATCATCATTGGCTTTGCGGAAGTATGACCGGTTTTCGTTAACCCAGGTTGGTGATATTCTCACACCATACTGCCTGCCTGAATAGTAGCCTGATTCGTTGATTGAGCGCCGTTTGGAGGGCAATTTACCCAAAACCTCATCGGGAGTATCTCCACTCTCGCTCCACCTCATTTCGTCGTTAAAAGAATTTCTGTCAATTATCTGCCTTCCTTGCGGCTTGTAAATTGTCCAGCCCGAACGAACAATCATTCTGAGGTCGGCATAATACTCCTTGACAATTACCTTTTTTTTGTCAATGGTTCGTTCAACGTCAGCCGAGCTTTTACGCAGTTCAACGTCAGAATCGAAAGTTTCCAGGGCTACAATCGCATCAACCCTGAAACGTTCGCATAACTCTTCCACCTGCTTCCAATCAAGAAATTCGGGCCATTGGCGTGTTCCGGTGCCACGAAACTCAACGCCTTCGATCAGCACAGCCGTAAATCTTGGATTGGCATTCAGCCCGGCAGCTAATCCACGCATACACTCCTGCGATCCTTCGCGGTCAGCACCAATCGATTCGCCTGTAACCAACCCTTCCAGCACATTCATCGCTCCCTGACCTTTTTCGGGCAATGAACGATTGATAATGCCCACCTGCTTTATTTCAGCAGGAACATTTATAGTGGCAGGTTTAAGAATCTGCATCTGAAGTGATGCAGTTGAGCAGGATGTAAATACAAACGGGAGTATCAGAAGATAAACCGATGCGCGGAAAATTGATTTCATATTTGATAATTAAGGGATTATTGTAATGGATCAGCGCAAACCAATTATTATACCAAAAATACGGAAAATTGTTCGGGTAATGTGAAATCAGGCAACTTCAAAATTATTTTCAATTTATTAAAAATAAAGCTTGGTTATTAAAATTCAATTTGTACTTTTGCACTCCCATTTGGTGAGGTGGGTGAGTGGCTGAAACCAACAGTTTGCTAAACTGTCGTACTGGAAACGGTACCGGGGGTTCGAATCCCCCCTTCACCGCAAGAGTTCAGAATGCAGCTTTTAGTGCAAAAATATTAGTTCGGGGTGTAGTACAGTTGGTAGTATGCCTGGTTTGGGACCAGGAGGTCGTCGGTTCGAGTCCGGCCACCCCGACAACAAGAGAGTCATTTATGGCTCTCTTTTTTTATTCCCGAATATCCCAAAAAAAGCAACCGCCTTCCCATGGGCAGAAAGACGGTTTACGGAAGAAAAACACACAAATCTAATTGAAAATAAGCTATTTACTGCAGCATATTTCCAACTTTCACTCCAACTGAAAAACTTCGCGGGTAAGATGGCCCGTAAATATAACCTGCATCTCTGAACTCTCCTTTATCGAAATCGTTCTGGTAAGAGTTAAAGATATTCAAAGCACCTACATAGCACTGAATACGGGTTTCGCCGGCAAGTTTAGCTGTGTAGCTGACTTTTAATGCAAGATCAAAGAAAGGGTCGGTTTCTTTTAAAAGATCATTTTCGATATAACCTGCATAATGCGGAACAATCATGCTTCCTGTGTAACTTCCGGTGAGCGAAACCCCTACCCTTTTTACAGGGCTGGCAGTAAAAGTAAAGTATCCGTAGTTGTCCGGCGAGCGCAGCAGGCTCTCAACTGACCCGGCCTCAGGGTCATCACTCCACGCCTGAGGTTCAGCATATTTGCTTTTCTGGAAAGTAAAACCTATTTGCATTTGGGTACGAGCTGAAAATGCAGTGCGCATCTCCAGATTTAGTCCCTGAACCACCGCACCTGAACCGTTGCGGCGCTCAAGCATCTTGTTTCCATTGACATCAGTGCCAATTTCAGCAACAAAGAATACATCGTCGAGGTTGGTGTAAAATGCTTCGGCAAGCGCATTGACTTTGGCATCACCAATTGAAAAATAATAGTCGAACGAACTGCTGTAACTCTGTGAACGTTCTGTTCGCAGGTCTTCGGCCAATTCAATCAGCATTACTTCTCCGCCAACAGCCAGAATATGAAGGTCTTCATCAAAAGCCTGAGGAGCCCTGAATCCGGTGCTGTAAGAAAGACGACCAAAAAGATTATCGTTAAAAGCATATCTGAAATTTGCCCTCGGACTGAAAACCGGGTTTTCGATAAGGTTATGTTTATCGAGTCTGGCACCAAGCAACAAACTAATTTTTTCGTTTTTCCATTCATTCTGTGCAAACAAACCGCCAACATTGGTTTCCTGCATAAGGTCACGACCGTAACCCGGCATCATATCGTGAAGTTTGTTGTGGTTAAACTCCAATCCGGCTGTAAACTGCGCAGGCAGAAAAATAACTTTTTTGAAGTCCTGAGTAAGCTGAAGCCCGGTATTTGCAGAGAGGTCATCGGTACTCCCGTAAGCATTCGGGTCTTCACCGGCGCCGTAATAACTTTCGCGGTCAATTTTTTGCATGGCTCCGAAAATTTCGAATTTGCGGCTGCGGTCTTTGGCAAAAAGAATATAAGCAATGCTTCCGCCATTGAACTGATGTTCGGTTTGCTCTGCAATATCAGATTTATGAGGCTGAAGCTCGAATTTATTGCCTCCACGCCTGAATTCTCGCAGGTTATGATATTCCAGGGTAATTTTACTTTGGTCAGTGAGGCGCTGATATGCCCTGAACCCCAAACTATTGCCACGCACCAGGCCAATTTCAGAATATCCGTCACCGTTGGAATCATAATGTCCGCGGTTGCGATAAGATGAATGCAGAAATACGCCTGATTTATGATCGTCACTCACCAGAGATGCATTCAGGCTGGTGGTGTTATCGGGAGTGCTTCCACCGATAGAGGTAAAATTATGGCTGAGCGTAAAAGTATTCACCACAGGTTCGCGGGTAATGATGTTGATGGTGCCGGCAATTGCATTGGAGCCAAACAAAGCCGATCCTCCGCCCCGAAGAACTTCAACGCGTTCAATCATTGAAACCGGGATCTGTTCAATACCATAAACACTTCCCAGGGCACTGAAGATAGGTCGGCTATCAATCAGAATCTGAGAGTATTGTCCTTCCAGCCCATTGATGCGCACCTGCTGAAAACCACAGTTCTGGCAATTGCTTTCAACCCTGAGACCAGGCTGAAAACCGAGGCTTTGCGAAAGGCAGACGGCATTTGAATTCTCAAGCATCTTCTGACCGATCACATTAACAATTGATGAAGTTTCGCGGCGGTTAGATTCGTTGCGGTTGGCGCTAACCACCAATTCATTAAGCTGAATGATATCTTCCTCAACTTCAACAACTATCTGATTATCAATACCTGGAGTGATCTGAACTTCAACATCCTCAGGAGAAAAACCTACACCCTGAACCCTGATCATGTTTTTGCCATCGGGAATACCATTCAAGACAAAACGACCATTTGCAGAAGTTACAGTGCCTATGGTTGAACCTTTCAGTTGCACCGTGATATAAGGTACCGGTTTTTTTGTGATTTTATCGAGCACAATACCTGAGAAGCTCTGTCCGGCAGGGGGTGCCTGAGCAATCAGAAACATTGGGAGAAACAAGATGAATGTGTAAATCAGAAACTTTTTCATTTGATTGAGTTAAACAAGTTGTAAATACCTGTCGGTATGGGCATAAAGCACCCATGCAACAGAACAAAAGATAAATAGCAGAAAAAAGATTATGACAAGGGAGGGGCACGCAATCCATGACCGGAACCAAAGAAATGCTCGGGAATAACAGACTCTGGTTCAATGGGAAGATCTGATTGCTGATAAATGACAAGAGGGTCAAACTTAAAAACCGGATTTACAAGACAGGAACCTCCGGAATAGATTGACAAATAATAACATGATGTACTGTGTTTATGGCCCTTTACCGGAGAGTGCGGATTGTCGTCGTTGTATGGATGAGAGTGAGAAACTTCAACTCCGTTGACCAGATGGGTATGAAAATTGACTGTGACCGAGGCAAAATACCAGCCGAAAAGCACGATCAGCATAAGGCTGAAAATACGTGAGAAAATTCTGTCCGGTGATATTCTTGTTATCATGCGGCAAAAGTATGCACTCGCTATAAGGTGCACAATAGCCAAAAGTGGGTATTTTTCGATATTACGAGCATATGCTCATATTAAAAAGGTCTTATGATACAAGCAATGCATAAAAAAAGCGGCTTTTGGCCGCTTCTGCAAGAATCAAAAATTATCCCCTTGTTCACTTTTCAAAAACCATTATTGACCAGTAAATTCTTTATCACTTTTAAGAACACCTGCACCCAGGAAAACACTAAGTTTTTCGAGCAGAAGGTGTTTGTCAATAGGTTTTGAAATATAGTCAATGCAACCTGAAGCGTAGCAAAGCTCAACTTCATTATCATGAACATAAGCAGTCTGAGCAATAACAGGTAGTTCAGGTCTTATGCTGTGAATTCCGACAGTAGCATCAAATCCGCTGATGCCGGGCATGTTGATATCCATCAAAATGACATCAATCTCTTTATGTTCTCTTACAAGGTTAATGGCTTCCTGCCCTGAAGAAGCCCAGAGAATGGAGGCGGCTGTGTGACGCAAAATGGTTTTCAGGTAAAGAAAACTGCAATCTGTATCTTCAGCAATCAAAATGGTTTTACCGGCCCAATCATAGACTTTCCCTTTATTGTAAACAGAAAAATCGGTAAATAAAAGCTCTCTCATTTCAGTAAGATTAGCTGCAGAATGCGCTCAGTCTGCTAATTTATAAAAATTCTTTTTGCTTAGTCATATGTTTATCGTAAAAAGAGTAAAAAGTAACCTAAAATGCAAACTTTTTTACATAAAACCAGATACACCGAGGTCTGATTAACTCAAAATATCTATAAAACCACCTGTAAAAATGCGGGTTATGCCACTTACAGATGATCTTTGGCTAAAATAAAAAAAAGTTGGAATTAAAATGAAATAAAGCATTTATAGTCCGGATTGAATAACTGAGCGATTTTGAAATTTCTCTTTTGTCAATACAGAAATGCATCTCGAAACATGAATAGCTCAATTTATTCCATAGTTTATAAATTCTGTTAAAAAGAAGTCAGCAAGGATCAAGTATGCTGCTTTACAAAGAAAGCAAGCCTGCAAAATCCGGATTTAAACGGCTAAAAAGAATTTCTCAGAACAATTTGCATCTGAATTAGGGATAATTCATAATTTGCTTACCTTTGCAACCGCAAAAAATAGCTTTACGAGGTATTCTCAAAGAAGGTTAAATTAATTTGCTGACTAATGGTCCGGTAGCTCAGTTGGATAGAGCAGCAGCCTTCTAAGCTGCGGGTCAGGCGTTCGAGTCGCCTCCGGATCACAAAAGCCTCCATAACGGGGGCTTTTTCTTTTTTGCGATACCCATCCCGAAAATTTATAGTCATCTCATCATTATTTTATTCCGCATTACTGATTTATTGGTTCAGAGCCATACTTACCTGAAAAACATTTGTAAATTTGACAGTCTTTCAGAAACAGCCTGCTAAAAATGCCTGTTATAAAAGTTATTTTGCAGCATAGCATTGCAGAAATATCTGATGTTTTAATGAGACCAACTTGATTTTTTAACTGAAGAAACCACTTACAGATGGACAATTCAAATTATAAGATTAAAGAACTACAATTACTTAACATTGCCGATAGCGGCTTAAGCCCAGAAAAAAAATACCGGCGTCTTTTCGATAAATCTGAATTAACTTCAATTACGGCAGAGCTTAAACTTTACAACAAGAAATTTGACGAAGAAGACTGGGAAAGCAAGGTCGAATTTTTCATTTGGTTCAATTCCGAAAAATCGGAAAAAATGATTCTCGACACTTATGAAGCAACGCTTGGCGCTCTGGCCATTGAAAATATTGTATCCTTAAAATATACTTTTGAACCTTACGATGAGGACGAGTGGGAGCCGGGCTCTTACAGTCTGGAGGTATGGATTGACGATGAAAAAGCCGAGAGTGTTGATTTTACGCTGATTAATGAAGGGCTATTGATCAATGACGAAAACCCATACTTTGAAGTTTTTGGACTAAAACTGTTTGAGGATACCGATGTACCTGAACCTAAAAAGTTTGAAAGGTCATATTACAGGCAATATCAGCGTATGGCAACCCGGTTTATATGGACGGAGCTTGAAATCAGGAATAAAATTCCCCAACACTCATGGAAAGGTGAATTTGTCTTTAATTATTATAACGAGGCAAGGCAATTGATGCATCATCTGGTAAAAACAGTTGATGTAACGCCAAACCCGCCTAATCATAACTTCTTTATTGAAGCCGGTTGCGGCGATCCGGTAAATGTAAGCTGGGAGGAAGGGAATTACACGATTGAGGTAGTTTTTATGGGCAAACTGATTGCGGTAACAAATTTTAAAGTTGCCGATCAGGTTGACAGAGGAAGTAATGACTATAAAGTAATATGGGGAAACAACAGAATTGAAGTTCCTGCACTGCTCAACGGGAGTCTGACAGAAGAAGACATTTTTCATGAAATGGATGGGCTGGTCGGGCTTGAAAACATCAAGAAAAGATTGCACGACTATGCAGGATACATAAAATACATGAAGCTTCGTGATGAAATGGGAATAGAGCCCATGAAATCCATCAATCTCCATGCAGTATTCAGTGGCAATCCCGGAACCGGAAAAACCACCATAGCCAAAATGCTGGGCAAGATATACAAGAATCTCGGGCTTTTGCCAAAGGATACCGTATATGAAGCCAGTCGGGCCACGCTTGTCGGGCGCTACATTGGTGAAACCGCACCAATGACCAGAGAAGTAATTGAAAAAGCCAGGGGTGGAATTTTGCTGATAGATGAAGCTTATTCACTTGCCGTAAAAGCCGATGACAATAAAGATTACGGGCGCGAAGTCATAGAAACCCTGCTCAGCGAAATGTCTGACGGGCCGGGAGATATTGCTGTAATAGTATGCGGATACCCGAAGGAGATGGATGGTTTTCTCGATTTTAATCCGGGTCTGCGTTCGAGATTCCGTTACGTTTACGATTTCCCTGACTATACACCTGAAGAGTTGATGGAGATAGCCAGAAGAGAAGCAAAGCACAAGCAGCTTGTCTTTTCAGATGATGTTTCAGCAATGATGTTTAAATATCTGGAAGAGCAGTACAGAAAGCGCACCAGAAGCTTTGGAAATGCGAGAATTGTAAAATCGATGCTTGAAGAAGCGCAGCTAAATCTCGGTATCAGGGTTATAAATTCAGGAGGAAGTAAATTGACGAGGGAGGACTTATGCACGATTCTGCTCTGCGATATGGAAGGTCTTTTCTCTAAAAACATCAGGAAAAAAGTACAGATGAGGGCAGACGACCGTATGCTGGAGCAGGCGCTCAACGAGCTTAAAGATATGACTGGACTCGAAAGTGTGAAAACGGAAATCAGCGAACTGGCCAAACTTGCCAGGTATTATTCCGAAACCGGAAAGGATATAGTTAGCGCACTTTCGCTGAACAATATTTTTACCGGAAATCCGGGCACGGGCAAAACCACTGTAGCGCGCATCATTGCTCAGATATACAAGGCGCTGGGCATTCTTGAACGCGGACATCTTGTGGAATGCAGCCGCGAAGATCTGATTGGCACTGTTGTGGGTGAAACCGCTCCTAAAACCCTGAGCAAGATTGAAGCTGCAATTGGTGGTGTGCTCTTTATTGATGAAGCATATGCACTGACCAGCGGAGGCCACAATGACTTTGGAAAGGAAGCCGTTGAGGTAATCATCAAGCAAATGGAGGACCGAAGGGGAGAATTTTCGTTGATTGTTGCCGGATATCCGAAAGAGATGGGGCACTTTCTTGACTCAAACCCCGGGCTTCGTTCAAGATTCGATGGCCATCTGATTTTTAATGATTTTAAAGCCGAAGAACTTCTGGAAATTGCAAAAGTGCAGATATCAAAAGCCGGGATGCAAGCCGAAACAGATGCATTGAATCACCTCGAAGCATATTTCAGATTTCAGGCCGACAACCGCAATCAGTATTTCGGAAACGGAAGGTTTGTAAGAAAAGTAATTGAAAAAACGATCCGCAATCAAAACCTGAGAATGAGCCAGATTGCCACGGACCAAAGAAACGGTGAAATGATAAAAACGATAATTCTGAAGGATGTTCAGGAATTTCTGACTGACGCTGATACGCTCGTTTCGAGGCAGGTTGGGTTCAGAAAATAGATTATCAGGATTTGCACTATTATTCAGCGTTTCAGTAAATAGATTCAGCATCAGCCATTGATAAAATCAGCTTCTGATTTTCAGGCTTTCTCACCTTAAATGGCGGAAGTTTCCCCTGTCTCATACAGATATTTAGTCTGCCGCATTAAAATTTCAGGTAGCCTGCCTGAGAATTAACATATACATAACATATATTTTATATTGAGATTACACTGTAAGAATAGCTTTGACAAATTTTTCAGGCCAATGCTTTTAATTCCATTCTGTCCGCAATCATCCCACAAACAACGACAAAAGCCCACTGCAGGAAGTCTTTTTTCAAAAACAAATTTCTTATGCATCTCAGAATTGTGTTTGATGATATAACATCACAGCCAATGCTATCTCCTTTTCTCCGATTATCGGGCATTCACAAAAACTGAAATACTAAATGAAGGAAAAAAAGAGGCGCGTAGATGTGCTGGTGATTTCAGATGTTCATCTGGGCACTTACGGATGTCAGGCCAGGGAACTTCTCCATTATCTGAAAAGCATCAAACCCGGAACAGTTATTCTGAATGGTGATATAATTGACATCTGGCAGTTCAGTAAAACATACTGGCCGGGCAGTCACATGAAAGTTGTGAAGCATCTGATGAAATGGATCGGAAACGGAACAAAAACCTATTATGTTACCGGCAATCACGATGAAATGCTGAGGAGATTTGATGGCATGAAAATGGGCGCACTCAGTATTGTCAACAAAGTGGTACTTAATCTTGATGATGGCAAGAAAGCATGGATATTTCATGGAGATGTTTTTGATGTGACCATGCAATACTCAAGGTGGCTGGCAAAACTGGGTTCAAAAGGGTATGATATTCTGATCCTGATAAACAGTTTCGTTAACTTTATATCACACAATATTTTAAAAAGAGGAAAACTATCACTATCAAAGAAAATCAAGCAAAGCGTGAAGTCTGCGGTGGCATTTATCAATAATTTTGAGCAAACCAGTGCTGAAATCGGAATACAAAACAAGTACGATTATGTAATATGCGGCCACATACATCATCCTGAAATCAAAACCATCTCCACGGAAGAAGGAAGCATAATTTACATGAATTCAGGCGATTGGGTTGAAAATCTATCTTCATTGGAATATACAGATGGCAAATGGTCAATCTATCAATTCAGTAAGTTTGACAGCGAAAAAATGAAGATGGAATCCGAGGAAGATGAAAAAGACATTGATACCGCAAAGATATTTAACAATATGTTGCTCGAATTTAATATGAATCATCAATGAAAATTCTTTACGCAATTCAAGGGACAGGCAATGGGCATCTGAGCCGGGCGCGCGATATAGTTCCGGTACTGATGAAAAACCATGATGTTGAGATTCTGGTTAGCGGATCACAGTCAGAGGTTGATTTTCCATATCCTGTGAAATATCAGTTAAAAGGTCTGGGCTTTATTTTTGGAGCCAAAGGAGGGATAGATATAATTGAAACCTACAAGAAAAACTATATTAAAGTTTTGCTTTCGGAAATCAATAGTCTGCCGGTGCAGGATTACGATATGGTTATCAATGACTTTGAACCCGTCTCAGCCTGGGCATGCCACCTGAGCAATGTACATTGTGTATCGGTAAGCCACCAATCAGCGGTATTGAACAGGCAATCTCCAAGGCCCAAAAGCAAAGATCTGCTTGCAAAAGCTATTCTGAAAAATTACGCACCGGCAAAAGCGAAATACGGGTTTCATTTCAGGGCATATGATGACAATATTTTCACACCGGTAATACGTTCACAAATCCGTGAAATGAAGGTTGAAAACCTGGGACATTACACCGTTTACCTGCCGGCATATCACGACAACCGGATATTAAAAGTACTCAGGTTGTGTCCGGGCGTTGAATGGCAGGTGTTTTCAAAACACAATAAACAAGCATATACGGAAAACAACATCAGCATACAACCCATAAATAACGAGGCATTTATTAAAAGTATGGCTTCGGCTGAAGGAGTGCTTTGCGGCGCAGGTTTTGAAACTCCATCTGAATCACTTTATATGGGAAAGAAATTAATGGTAATCCCTATGAAAGGGCAGTTTGAACAACTTTGTAATGCAGCAGCACTTAAAGAGTTGGGTGTGCCGGTGCTCAAAACCCTGAAGCCCGAAAATGCTGATAAAATCAACGATTGGATTCAAAATGGCACTGTGGAAACGGTATCTTACCCTGATGTGACTGAAGAAATCATTAATATGATTATCGGGAAACAATCTGAAAATATCATAAAAACAAATACAGGAATGCAAAAGGAATACACCGTTAAAGAGTTCCGGAAATTACTTCTAAGAAAACTTGTAGCGCAGTTTTGAGATGAGGGACGAGGGACGGTGAAGGAGGGACGAGGGACGCAAAAGGGACGAGGGACGCAAAAGGGACGAGGGACGGAACGGAGTCGAGACCGAAGAAGACACGGAGACAAGGAGAAGGGGAGACAAGGAGAAGTAAGAAATGGTTGAGGGACGGTGAAGGAGGGACGAGGGACGCAAAAGGGACGAGGGACGGTCCAGATAGCTTTCGGGATTTGACACGAAAAAAAAGAGAAATGGGGGCAAGGGAAAAAAAGTCACGGGGACTGAAAATAATTGATCATTTTAAAAACCAACAATAGCTCCCAATGTATATTTAGCGCATGCGTACCCCTAATTTATATTGTTTCCAAATTACAAAATCACACTTAAATTACTGTTAAATAGGTTTTTAACAGTCTATTAAGAACTGCACTAAATTAGCACCAGGAAAAATCTCATATATAGATATATCTATCTTTGCACCGTTAAATATTGTGTCATAAACAAGTATTTCAAAAGAGAGCAGCAATGCACATCCTGATAAAAAGTACTACATACTGCTAACACACGTCAAATTCACGCTCATGAAAAAATTTACCAAAGCGATCACCTTTTTTCTGGCTATTGTGGCACCACTGATAATTATTACAGTGGCACTCAGGGCTCCAAGGGCTGATCACAGCATGCTTGAAGCACTTCGGCAGGAATATCCGAAGGAGCATAAGTCAGGCGTTGACCACAGCAAAATGGAGATTTTGCAAAAAGATTTCAGCAATCCCCACGAAATGACTGCGGCTTGCCTTACCTGCCATACCGAACGTGGTACAGAGTTGCTGCATAGCGCCCATTTTAAATGGGAAAGAGAAGAATTTATTCCTGGCAGGGGTGTTACCTATCTGGGCAAAAAGAACCTGATCAATAATTTCTGCACAGGAGTTAAGTCAAATGAAGGAAGCTGCATGAAGTGCCACGCCGGATATGGCTGGAATGACAAGACATTTGATTTTACAAATCCATTTAATATTGACTGTATTGTTTGCCATGACAATACCGGCACATACAAAAAAGCAAGTGGTGGAGCAGGATATCCGGAGATGGGACCTGACGGACCAGATTTTAAGAAAATACTTGCCAGTATGGGTCAACCAAAAAGTGAGAATTGCGGAAATTGCCATTTTGGTGGCGGTGGTGGAAACAATGTCAAACATGGTGATCTTGAAATTGCGTTGCTGACCGCCGGCAGAGATGTTGATGTGCATATGGGTGTTGATGGAGCCAACATGAGCTGCGTTGACTGCCATACTGCTGAAAACCATGTTATGAAAGGACGTTATTATGGTGTATCTTCAACCAATACGCAGCGTTTGAACTGTGAGGACTGTCACACCGAATTCCCGCATCAGAAAAACATTCTTAACGAACACTCCATTAAAGTAGGTTGTCAGACCTGCCATATTCCCATTTATGCAAAGGTTAATGCCACAAAAATGTATTGGGACTGGGCAACAGCAACCCGCAAAAAAGACGGGAAAGAATATGAACTGCTTGATGCAGATGGTAATATAGTATACACTTCCATCAAAGGAGATTTTGTATGGGAAAAGAATGTTAAACCTGAGTATTTCTGGTTTAACGGAACCGCTGATCACCACCTTATCACCGACAAGGTTGATACGCTAAGCGCGGTTCTGAAAATCAATACTTTGTTCGGCGAATACAGAGACCGCAACAGCAAGATAGTTCCTGTGAAAGTTCACAGGGGCCGCCAGCCTTATGATACTGAGCATCTTACCATCATTCAGGCCAAGCTTTGGGACAAAGAAAAAGGGAAAGGAGCTTTATGGCTCGATCTGGACTGGGAGCGCTCCATCGAAGAAGGAATGGCTTATATTCCACTGCCTTACAGCGGGAAATACGATTTTATTCAAACTGAAATGTACATGCCCGTAAATCACATGGTTTCACCAGCATCTCAGGCTGTAACCTGTAAGGAATGTCATACACGAAACGACGGTCGTCTGGCCACACTCACTGACTTTTACATGCCGGGCCGCGATCGCAACCGCTTTATTGACCTTGCAGGACAATTGACATTAATATTGTCATTTGTCGGAATTTTTGTCCATGCATCCATCAGATACATGGCAGCCAGGAAACGCAAAGCAGCTCAAATCCAATAAAATTTACACATCATGAGCAAACACAAAAAAGTATATGTTTATCAGGGATTTGAAAGATTCTGGCACTGGAATCAGGCCTTGCTTATCTTCCTGCTCGCATTCACAGGGTTTGAAATTCACAGTTCTTACGAATTCTTTGGATTTGAAACAGCCGTTGATATTCACAACAAGGCTGCATGGGGCTTTATTATATTGATTGTTTTCGCCATTTTCTGGCACATCACCACAGGAGAATGGAAACAGTACATCCCTACCACACAAAACCTGAAAGCTCAGGCTGAGTTTTACCTTTTCGGGATATTCCGCAATGCCCCCCACCCTACCAGAAAAACGGTTATCAGCAAACTGAATCCATTGCAAAGATTAGTTTATCTGGGACTTAAATTACTGGTAATACCGGTAATGGTAATTTCGGGATTGTTGTTTATGTTCTATCGATATCCGCAAGGCGATTCAATTGCGATGATAAATATTGACAATCTCGAAATAATCGCGCTGGTGCATACTGCAGGTGCCTTTGTTTTGCTGTCGTTTGTTGCAGTACACCTTTATCTTATTACTACCGGACATACTGTCACTTCAAACCTTCAGGCAATGATTACCGGATGGGAAGAGCTTGAAGATGAGGATGATTCACCGGAACATGATGTTAATTCTGAAAAAACTGACACAAACACCTCCGGATCATGAAACAGAAAACCATTATCATATCCGTCTTATTGTTTTCATTGATTGCATCTCTTCTAAGCAGTTGCGGAAGCAAAGAGAACAACGGTGCAGAAACGTCAGGAAATGAAAATACTACGCAGGTTTTGTATGATTATTTCGTTGAAAACGGAAATTATATAAACTCAGAGGGCACTCCTGCCGTGATGACAGCTTCGGCTTTTATCGGAATAATGAATAACAAGGATATTCTTGTGATTGACTTGCGTAATGCAGAGGAATTTGCAGCCGGACACATCAAAGGAGCCATAAATATTCAGCCTGCCGATGTTCCTGATTTTTTCAGCAAACACATTGATGCATCCTCATTTGAGCGTATTGTCTTTCTATGCAACCGGGGGCAACTATCATCTTATGTCAGCGGAATAATGCGTTTACTCGGAAATACCAATACATGGTCGGTACGTTACGGACTTAGCAGTCTGAAAGCTGAACTTGCCAAAGGATGGGACGGTGTAATCGGCAACCACCCTGAAGCAACGGTTGACACTGTCAATCATGCTTATCCGCAACAGAGCACACTACCGGCAATTTCAACACAAGGCAGGAATGGCTACGAAATTGCTTCAATTCAGGCAAGAAATCTGCTTTCGCAGGAAAGCAATCAATTTTTTATAGAATATGCGGAAGTGATGAAAAATCCATCCGACTATTTCATCGTAGCTTATGTTTCGCCTGATCATTATTCAAAAAGCGGACATTTACCCGGTGCAATCCGGTACGCTCCAACCAAATCGCTTTCGGTTGACAAACAATTGCTCACACTTCCTGCTGATAAGCCTATCGTCGTTTATTGTTTTAACGGACATCACAGCGCATATGCTACGGCGTATCTCAGAATGCTGGGTTACGATGCCCGTTCAATCCTCTATGGAGCCAACAGATTTATGCATGGATTCCTTGAAAAGAATGATCAGGGTACACCAAGATATTGGTCTGACGTACAAAAAAACGACATTCCTTTTACCAGCGGACAATCAGTAGCTCCTGAAACCGGAAAATCAACAACCAAAGTAAAATCAGCCGCCGGAGGTTGCTAAAAAACAAAATCATGGAACAGAAACCCAAACCTTATATGAATCCATACCTGGCCGGCTTTTTACTCGGACTGGTATTGCTTGCCGCTATTTTCATCACCGGGCGCGGCCTGGGTGCCAGCGGCGCAGTAAAAAGTGTGGTTATTGAAACCATTGGAAGTATATCTCCCAAATATGCGAACAATCATCCGTTTTATGCTTCGTTTTTTGCCGAAGGCGATGGTCGCCCTATGAAAAACTGGCTGGTTTACTTAACGCTGGGAATGTTGGGAGGCGCATTTTTTTCAGGCTTTATGTCGGGTCGGGCCGGATTTTCAGTAGATAAAGGCCCTCGGATTTCAAACTATGTGCGCCTTGGCTTTGCAGTTGCCGGTGGTTTCCTTTTCGGGATCGGCAGTCAGTTCGGTCGCGGATGCACCAGTGGCGCGGCCCTCAGCGGGATGGCAAATCTGTCTGCCGCCGGATTTATAACCATGATGGCCATTTTCGGGACCGGATATGTGGTTGCGTATTTTTTCAGAAAACTTTGGATTCAATAATAAAACCGGTAAAACTATGGGACCTTTAATTCCTCAGGGATTTGTTAATCCTGACCTGAACCTCTTCTTCGCCTTTGTCATAGGGCTGGGGTTCGGCTATGTACTCGAACAGGCCGGTTTTTCAACTTCGCGTAAGCTGGCTGGTGTTTTTTACGGATACGACTTTGTTGTATTGCGCGTATTTTTTACTGCTGCAATAACTGCTGCGCTTGGTTTGCTGATATTCAGTTATATCGGCTGGGTTGATTACAGTATGATATACATCAATCCTACGTTCCTGTGGTCGGCCATTGTTGGTGGAGCAATTATGGGCGTTGGGTTTATTCTTGGTGGCTTTTGCCCGGGAACCAGTCTGGTAGCAGCTGTTATCGGGAAGATTGATGCCATGCTTTTTATTGTTGGAATGATGGGCGGAATCTTTGTATTCGGACAGTTTTACGACACATTTGAACCCCTCTACAACGGCTCAGCCCTAGGCGGAATTTTTGTTTATGACTCACTGGGTATGTCACGCGATTGGTTTGTATTCTTCCTCGTTGTGATAGCACTGCTTGCATTTATAATCACCCGTAAAATTGAGGATAAGGTAAACGGACTTAAATCAGAAGCCGGACTTTTTCATCCTTCATATACTGCTCCGTTTGCATTAATGTTCGGACTTGCCATTCTTATTCTTATACTTCCGGAAAGTCCCAAAGCCAAATGGTATGAAACCAATGCCCAAACATTGCTTGAAGAAGCATCATCCGGCAAACAGTATATTGATGCTGAGGAAGTTACTTACAAACTTCTGCATCCACGTGAAATGGATTTTATGCTGGTAGATGTCAGGCCGCAGGCAGATTTTCTGCGTTTCAGTCTTCCCGGATCAGTGAATATTCCTTTGGAAAAGATTCTTGATAAATCCAGCAAAAATCTGCTTGCTGATGCTGATAACCGGATCGTATTTTACAGCTTCGGCTCAACTGCAGCCGATCAGGCATGGTTACTGACCAGAAGATCAGGCATTGAAAACAGCATGGTATTAAAAGACGGACTGAATGGCCTTTTTGCTGGTGTTTTCGAATACGAAAGCGATTCCCTCGTTAACAATGAAATGTCACAGTTCAGAGACCGGTTCTTTGTAAAAGCCGGTGAAATCTTTGAACAGGGAGGCGCAATAATAAAAACCAGCGGAAAGCCATCTCCGGTAAGAACATTGGTTGATATTAAGCCGCCAGTTGCAGGCAAAGGCGGGTGCTAATCTTTAAATCTGAAAATGAATTCCTGAAGTGCAAACTATACATTGTCAACTTCAAAAAAATAAATCATGGAAAAAATCAACGATAAAATGCTCACCAATGCCGCCCTGGCGTTTGTACTCACCCTTATTGTGGTGATGTTGGTTCAGGGATGGATCGCTCCCGATTACTCACTCACCAATGAGCAGGTTCAACAGCAAATGCTCAGCGAAGATGTACTGGTTTTGCCGGTTGATCTGAAACAGATGAAAAGTGATGGCAGCTTGTCAGAATACACTCTTGTAGATCTTGGCGATGCGCCCACGCTCAACATTTCAGGCAGTGTTGAAATTCTTCACATTCCGTTTAAATCACTGCTCGAAAAAGAGAATCTGTCGCTTCTGAAAAAATCAGATAAAATACTTTTATTCGGAACCGAAGAATCTCAGGCTATGATGGCAGGCCAGCTTTTGTTGTCCAAAGGAGTCAAAAACCTGAAAGTTGCATCAAACAGCATTTCCTATAACGATGAATCAGTTTTAAAAGCTTTTGATCCGCGTAAAGCTGAAACCCACACAGAGAAAGCCCGTTTTGATTACAACCGCTATTTCAAAGGTGAACCTTCAGGCGCAAAAAGCAGTTCAGCTACTGGTTCAATTCCGCAGGGGGTGAAGGTGGTGAAGGCGGCAGGAGGATGCTGAAGAGGGGACATGGAGACTGGGAGACAAGGAGACAAGGAGATGGGGGTGGGATTTCCAATTTCTAATTTCTAATTTCTAAATTCTAAATTCTAACCCAGACCAACGTCTGGCAGGCTGCCCGACTGAACTCTGACAATTTCAAATACCAGGCTGATTTGGTCAGGTTGGTTTCCAATTCCATACTTCATAAAATCCGACTTCTCTCGTTATCGCTTCATGCCTGCCTGCCTGGCGCAGTCGGGCAGGCTCCAGAGACAGGCGACTACTGACATCTGACATCCAACATCCGACATCCGACTACTGACATCTGACATCCGACATCTGACATCTGACATCTGACCTCTGACTTCCGGTAATCAACAAACATGTATATTTGACCAAATTTTAGGTTCATTCGATTAGTATGTCATTTAACTTCAAACAATTCAGCGTTGATGATGCTTTGTGCGCGATGAAAGTCGGAACCGATTCGGTTTTGCTGGGCGCATGGGCAGATGTTGAGAAAAGTCAGCAGATACTTGATATCGGAACCGGCTGCGGATTGCTGGCGCTGATGACTGCACAGCGATCTGAAGGCGAAATTACAGCCATCGATATTCACGAAGCATCGGTAATTCAGGCTGAGGAGAATTTCAAACAATCACCGTGGGCGGTGCGTCTTCAAGTTCAGCATATCAGTCTTCAGAATTTTTCAGAAACGGTAAACATTAAATTTGACCATCTGATTACCAATCCACCATATTTTATAAACTCACTTAAATCAGCCGATAACGGCAGAAACACAGCAAGACACACCGATGAATTGCCATTAAAGTCATTGGTAGAACTCAGCTCCCTGCTGCTCACAGATTCTGGAAAGCTTTCTGTGGTATTTCCATTTGCCGACAGCCAGATACTGATAAGTCTGGCAGCGGAAAGTTCACTAAGTATAAAAAGGCAAATGATTATCATCCCAAAACAGGGCAAAGAGCCTAACAGAATACTTCTGGAATTTACCAAGAAACCAGTAAAAAATATGGAAACCGCCACACTCACAATAAGGGATCTCAGCGGAAAATATACTCAAGAGTATATAGATCTGACGGAAAGCTTTTACCTGAAGTTATCCTGAACAAGGAAGAATTTTTAATAGTTCAAAGTCATTCAAGGTAGTTGTTCAATGACCTTCAATATACCTACTCATTAATAGTGAACCTGATTCTTGTCTTGTATTCACGATTCTTTGATCCAGGTCCTGATCCGGAACCATCAGATCCTCTGGAGGATATTATAGTCACTTCGTCATTTCCGGCATAGTCCAATGCGGGGATGTAAGTATATTTTAATTTTCCTGTATAGATTGAAGTATCATATTGCCCGATTTCACTGACCTTATAATGCAAAGCCTGTTTTGCGATAGATGCGCCTTCTTCATCACCAAACGATCCAAGATCATATTCGTATAACTGGTTCATATCCAATGTTTCATTAATCACTTCTTCTTCATCTTTTTGGCAACTATGGATTACAAGAAAGAGACAAGTTAAGAGTAGAATAAATAAAGAACTTTTGTTTTGCATAGCTGATGTTGTTACTAACTATTGACAAAAATAAGTAATATCAAGCATAATAATGTTTCTTATATTCGCTGGTGAAAAATAAATTATGAAAAGGCTACTACTTATCTTTCTGCTATCTGTTACGCTGATCTCAGCCAAAAGTCAACAGTCAACCAATGCCACCAATAATCCGGATACCTTCATAAAAGGTGATATGCTTCTGAGCATGGATATCCAGGCCGTGAAAATGGCCAAACCGGTTAGTGATGCAATAACATGGGAAGGAGTACCTTTCAGAGCAGGATTTGAGTATCTATTTTACAATAAAAGTAAGTTATTCCTATCAACTGGACTTAACGCCAAATATCTGAGGCATCAGCCGGGCAACGGAAATAATTACGGCGTGTTTGGCCTTGCAGTTCCGATAAACATCCATTTTATCCTCGTTCCCAGACTCGACACCTATTTGGGTTATAAAATCGGTTATTATTTTGATGGTTATAAACCTGAAATGGAATCAACCATCAATGGATATGAAGGAATGTATTCAGATGGTTATCTGGGTATTAGATACTTTCTTTCCCCAAACTTTGCCTTCTATACGGAACTATCAGCAGATGCCATGCGGCTTTACGGAGGTATCAGCTATAAGTTCTGATTTCGACGCAGCGCATGGCACATCTTTTGTTGCTGATCAAGAGATAAACAGTGCTAAATCTATCCGTATGAAAAGGAAATTACTCCTGATATTTTCATTGGTGATGTTAACAGTGATTGCATCAGCCCAAAAGATTTTCTCCTGCCAGAGCCGTTATGATGCCGACTTTAAAGTCTTTGTTGTCAGCAACCGCTACGATGCCGATTTACTGGTTTATAAAGTTGACAGTCAGTATGATACCGATACCGATGGACGCTGGTTTTTTGTTGATAACAAGTATAATGCTGACAAAAAGATCTGGTTTTCAGAAAGTAGATATGATGCTGATCTGCTGATTTTTTTTGTTGAAAACAGATACGACATCGGCTGGAAGAACAGAAGTAAAATGCATCTGATTTTTTGAAACATTATTGTCCAGTTTAACTAAAAAATCTGCCACGAAGACACTAAGTCTCACAAAATGATTTAAATAAACAGGTTGGTGTTTATATCTGCGGCTGGGAGCTTTGCCGACGGTTTTCGCGGCTGTAACGTTCATTAAAAACATAAATCAACCTGAACGAAAACAAACCATTGTATTGATCTCGTATATTTGGCCGCCCGGTTTTGGAATCCACAACTTCGCGCGTTGCAATCGGACTCAGAGAATAAGCGTACCGTGCATTAAACCGCAGTCGCTCAAAAACCCTGAAACGGATATCCAGCAATAAATTAATATCAGAACTGTTGTAAATTCCGCTCTCAAGGGTTGTGGCCGGCATCTCAATACTATTGCGTTGTTCCGACACTTTTACCAAACGGCTCCATGACATGCCGGCGCCAAAAGTAACAATGTCCTTATCGGTAAAGTGCAATAAAACAGGCACTTCCAGATAATTAAGTTTAAGATCATAAGAACCATCAAGCGAATCAAGGTATTTACGACGCTGATGTGCTCCCTTTTCACTGTAAACATTTTCAATGCTTACAGCCCATTTGTCATTAAACGGTACAATGGCAGATAAACCTGTGTTAAACCCGAATTTCTTATATCCGTAAACTTCATCTCCGTCAACCTGCGAAGCATTAACGCCGAAAATTGCTGCACCCATAATACGCTGTGCTGCTGCATACTGAAATGTAGTTATGATGAGTAAAAAGAGTAAAAAAGGTAGTTTATTCTTCATTGTCCCGTGAAGTATTATAATTCAACATGCAAACGTAATAAAAACAGGCTTAGTATTAACATGAGATTTGTAAGTTAAAGAATCACAAGGTAAGACACTTAGTATCCCCCTCATATCCCCCTTTCGTGCTTTGTCTCCGCTACCAATGACAGATTTTTCGTTTTATCCTTCGACTCCGCTCAGGAGGACATCGTATAGAATTGATAATTAATTCATTAGATAAAACAGTGTACACCCCAAACGAATGTCACACTGAGCGGAGTCGAAGTGTTTTAGACACTGATACTCAGGATAATGCCTGTCACCTCGGCATTATGCTCAATTTTTCTGAGTGCCATTTACTGGGGATTTTATTTCGCAAGATTAAATAACAACCGCTTGTTCTCTATTGTCCAACAGCTTCTTTCATTGACAATGAAATCCTTTTTCTGGCAACATCCACTTCCATCACCTTCACTTTCACCTTCATGGTAAGCTTGACTATTTCGTTCGGGTCTTTGATGAACCGGTTTGCCATCTGGCTCACATGCACAAGCCCGTCCTGATGAACTCCGATATCAACAAATGCACCGAAAGCAGTAATGTTTGTGACTATCCCGTTAAGGATCATTCCCGGTTTCAGGTCTTCGATTGAATTGATGGTATTGTCAAACTCAAACATATCGAATTGCTCACGCGGATCGCGGCCGGGCTTGGCAAGTTCCTGAAGAATATCGGTAATGGTTGGCAGTCCGGCAGTTTTAGTTACATACTCCTGAGGTTTGATTAGCTTGCGGAGTTCTTCTTTTTCGATGAGATCCTGCACTGAGCAATTAAGGTCGGCAACCATCCGTTTTACAATGTGATAACTCTCCGGATGCACTGCGCTGCGGTCGAGGGGGTTATCGGCATTACGAATCCTGAGAAAACCTGCAGCCTGTTCGAAAGCTTTTTCGCCGAACCGCTTTACTTTCAGCAACTCAGCCCTGGTTTTAAACTCCCCGTTCTGATTGCGGTATTCTACAATATTTCCGGCAAGCACAGGCCCAAGTCCTGAAACATAACTCAACAACTGCTTGCTGGCGGTATTCAGCTCCACTCCAACCTGGTTTACACAGGATGTCACGGTATCTTCAAGGCTATGCTGCAGCGCCTGCTGATTCACGTCGTGCTGATATTGCCCGACCCCAATGGATTTCGGATCAATTTTTACAAGTTCGGCCAGCGGGTCCATCAACCGGCGACCAATGGAAACGGCGCCTCTTACCGTGATATCATAATCGGGAAACTCTTCACGGGCCACAGATGAAGCTGAATAAATTGAAGCGCCGCTTTCATTCACCATAATCGATACCAAAGCGCGGTCGAAAGGAATTCTGCGGATGAAATTTTCCGTTTCGCGTCCGGCAGTTCCGTTGCCAATGGCAATGGCTTCAATTCCGTAAGCCGAAACAAGATTTTTAACTTTGGAGACCGCCGGACCAACCTCATTTTGTGGTGGATGCGGATAAATGGTTTCGTTGTGCAGCAGTCTTCCCTGTCTGTCGAGGCACACAAGCTTGCATCCGGTGCGGAAACCCGGATCGATGGCCAGAATGTTCTTTTGTCCCAAAGGCGCAGCAAGCAGCAGTTGTCTGAGGTTTCCCACAAAAACTTTAATGGCGTCGTCATCTGCTTTTTGCTTGGCCACCTGACGAACTTCCGTTTCCATGGAAGGCCTGAGCAAGCGTTTGTAGGAATCCTTAACAGCAAGCTCAACCTGCTGCGAGGCTTTATTGTTTCCTTTTATGAAAATCCGGTTCAGCTGATCAATGGCCTTTTCCTCTTCCGGCTCTACATTCAGCTTCAGAAAGCCCTCCTCTTCGCCTCTGAACATGGCCAGAATACGATGTGATGGAGACTTCAGAATTTGCTCATTGGTGTCGTAATAGTTCTGATAATGAATGCCTTCAAGCTCGCGGCCTTTAACTGGTTTTGAGGAAATAACGGCTTCGCGGGTAAAAAGATTCCTGATACGTTCGCGGGCTGGCGTACTTTCATTTACCCATTCAGCTATAATGTCGCGTGCACCTGCAAGTGCTTCGTCGGGGTTATTTACTGCCTTTTCAGGATCAACAAAAGCTTCGGCTTTTTCTTCGGGATCAACCGGATTCTGCGCCATCAGAATCTTTGCCAGTGGCTCAAGTCCTTTTTCGCGGGCAATGGTGGCGCGGGTTTTGCGTTTTGGTTTATACGGAAGATAAAGATCTTCAAGCAGGGTAATGTTATTTGCAGCTTTGATCTGTTTCTCAAGTTCAGGCGTAAGTTTTTCCTGTTCGGCGATGGATGCCAGTATGTATTCTCTTCGTTTCTCCAGTTCGGTCAATTGCTGATGCCGGTCGCGGATGGCTGCCAACTGGACCTCATCAAGACTGCCGGTCATTTCTTTACGATAACGTGCCATAAAAGGAATTGTGGCACCTCCCTCCATCAGTTTGATGGTATTAAAAACCTGCCACGGCTGCAAATTAAGCTCACGTGCAATCAATTCGGCAAATTCATTGGTCTGATCTGACATTTTAATCTTATTTAATGTAAAAATAGTTCAGTAAGTTCAAGAAAAGAATCACGCAAAGCCGCAAAGGCGCAAGGATTTTTAATTTGTTAATTGTTTAAATCCTACCAACATTGTCAGCATTACTGCTTCTGAAATATCAGCCTTGCCCAACAATCATAATATTCGGCGCCTTCTTATTTACCGGTATTCTGAAGGTTTTAACATCATCAAAATGGGTTTTAAACAGCATTTCAATGGCGACAGCTTCGCTCAGTTTTGCATTTGAGTCTGCAAATTTATTGAAAACAATCTTTCCGCCGGGCTCCAGGCAATTACTTAATCTCCTGAAAAAGGATTCTTCCTCAAACTGCGGAGGCAAAGCATTGTCAACATAAATATCCACAATAATCAGCTTGAATTTTTCGTTGCAGGCGTTAACAAAATCCATTGCATCCATCTGCAGAATTTGAAGTTTCTGGAGGCGTTGGATATTGAAATGATCGCAGGCTGCCTTTATAACAGCAGCATCAAGCTCAACACCGGTAATGCTGCATTTCAGCCCCAACTCTTCAAGCAAGATAACAGCAATGGTACCACCGCCGAAACCCAGAATCAGCACTTTATCATCAGGCAACAAGCCGGGCGGATCCTGCCGGAAATAACTTCTGAAGACTTCGTGCATCAATCCGTACGAAAAGTTTACACTCGCACTGTTAAGCACATATTTCCCTTTGTTTATTGAAACTTCAACTACAGGATTTACAGCACTTTCATATCGTTGCACAAGCTTTTCACCAGAAAATTCAGAGAATTGAGCATGGGAATTTTTGTGTGCAGGCATCATTTCAGGTTTATGCAAAGTTAAAAAAAGCCGGGATGAACCGGCTTGTAATATTACGCTCATTACAGGATCAGGAACACTTCGACTCGGCAGTGTGACAATCTAACTGCAAGCGTTAAAACACTTCGACTCCTCTCAGTGTGACATTCGTGTTATTGAAGCGTTGTTGTATTTTAATAAACTCATTATCTATTGAATACGAAGTCATCCTGAGCGGAGTCGAAGGATCAGACGAACAATCTGTCATTGGTTTCGGTTCCGATAGCTATCGGAACGAATGATTTTTCCCTTTTATATCACTGCTTTATGATCCGCTTAAGAATTACCGCATCTTTATTTGACAACTTCAGCAAATAAATGCCTGCAGCCCGGTTCAGGTCAAAAGAAGCAGATTTACGCTCACCAGGCAACAAATTCAGGTGTTCATCCATCACTTTCAAACCGTCAATGGTATATACTTCGAGCAGAGTTTCGCCTTTCAATCCATTTATGGTATAGTTAAACGAACCATCCGTTGAAGGATTGGGAAAAACCACCAGCCTGTCGTCGGATTCCATTTCAGAAATACCGTAGCTGCAATAGTCAAATTTAAAAACTACAGTAATATCTGCAGAATTTTCACAACCATTTACTGGATTGGTCACATTTACCGAGTATTGCCGGGAATCTGAAATTATGCCTGAAGACAATACATCAATAGAGCGTGATGTTTCACCATTACTCCAAAGATATAATGCTACAGGGTTACCAGCATCAATGGTTACGGTATCAAAAACACAGACACCTATTTCGATAGGGCTAATCGGTACATAAGGATCGTTAAGCGGCATAAGGTTAATGACAGGCAATGGATTAACAGTTACAGTAACTTGTCCGGTTGCAGAATTGAATCCGTCATTAACAACCACGGTATAAACAGTCGTAGTTAAAGGTGTAGCTTCAGGTTGAGCAGCAGTTGAAGTGAAACCCGGAGGATTGGAAGTCCATGAATATGTATAATTCTGTGTACCACCACCGGCTAATGAAAACAACTGTAGCGTCTGACCGTAGCAAACGGTGTCAGGATGAGCATTTGGGCTGGTATTCAAAGCAACACCATCGAGAGTAATAGAAACGAAACTGGCCTGTTCATTGACACATCCTGTCCAAATATCGGTAACATTAAGACTGAATATCACATTGTCGTAAAGATTTACTGTTGTTGGGTTTGCAATATTTGCAAAATTCAGTTTATCGGCAGGAGCCCACTGGTATGCATAAAAACCCGAACCCTGAGTAACGCTGCCTTGCAAAGTGGTAGGGGTTCCGTATGTAATCACCTGATTCAGGCCGGCATATGGCAAAGGAGGTGGAATTACAGTAACAGTTACACTGCTGGTCACGATATTTTCGCCATCATTTACCGTTACAGTATAAGTTGTCGTCTGACCAGGAGCAACTACCGGATTGGCACTCGTTGAATTTAAACCGGGAGGATTGGATGACCACTGATATGAATATTGTCCAGTGCCTCCATACGCTAAAACATTTAGCGTACTTTGCCCTCCAATGCATACAGAAGCCGGGTCAGCAGCAGAGGTGCATGAGAGAACTCCAAGGGGGACAATGATCAGTACGTCATCTTCGCTTACGCAACCGGTCTGATTGTCAGTTACTGTTAACGAAAACAATGTTGTTGTCGTCATTGGAAAAGTAACTGGCTGCAAAACGTTTGGGTTTATCAGCAATGCAGCCGGTTCCCAACGGTAAGTATAGCTCCCGGAACCGCCAGTGACAGAACCCTGCAGGGTTGCAGCAGTTCCTTCCGGTATAGACTGTTCGGGACCGGCACTAATATCAGGATTTGGATTGACAGTAAGGTAAAGAGAATCTATGGCCGTACAACCCCATTGATTGGAAACCAGACAACTATACCATCCTGTGGTATCGCCAAGTATGGTCTGGGAGGTGGAACTATCCTGCCAGAAATATGAACTATGTGCGCCGGCATCGAGGAAGAATGCTTCACTGGCACAAATTGTAGAATCATTTCCTATAAATACTTCCGTACTCGGGTGAATCAGGATAAACCGGCTTACATTTTTTGACTGGCCATAGAGGTAAACAACCAGGCTCACACCATACATACCAGTTGAAGGGAATAAATAGGTTGGATTCAGCAATGTAGAAGTTGATCCGTCAGGGAAAGTCCATTTGACTGAATCGGGATTATCGGAGGCACTGGTAGTAAATTGTGTTGGAGTGCCAAAGCAGGCGGGTTCATCCCAATAAAAGTCAGCAGACAGGTAAAAGAAAGACTGAATAAAAGGCGGTAGTCCGTACCGGCATTGTCTGCCAGCCAAATTAACAGCATTTTCCTGAAATCCACAGAAGGTGCCCAAAATATTCGGATAATTTATACGTGAAATATATCCCGATTGGTTTCGGGCAATATACAATCGATTATCAGGACCGAGTTGCAATGCTCCGATGGGATCGGCACCTTGTCCAACAGTAGCAACAACTTCTTTAGATTCCAGAATTGTAGCGGGATCACCTGATGTCAGGTCATATTGCGATATTTGGCGGTTTGCTTTCCATTCTCCAATGTACAAATATTTACTGTTTGGGGAAAATTCAACACCGTAAGGGCCTCCGGGGTCAAATCCCTGGGGCTCAGTGAAACTATTATCGGTAACCAAATGCGAAACAACACCAGTTGAGTTGTTAAAATTTGAGATATCAACAGTAAATTTAGTATTATTTGCCGAAGCAATCTTGGTGCCATCGGGTGATACTTTGAGATATCCTTTTGAATCATTTCCGATACTTCCAAAAAGTGGAGGACCAGTGGTACTTATTACTGGTGTAGTTTCAACACCATCATAAGTGATACGATAGGCATAATAATCTGCATTCCCCCATTTTTTGGTAATTACCCAGAAAGTTTGTCCATCTGCGTGACCAACTGCCGTTACTTTCTCACAAGCAAGAGGAACCAGCGAAATATTTTTCTCAGTAGTCACTACATCACCAAGTTCGCCGTTTAGGGTCATATCAACTTTGGTATAACATAGACCATCTGCAAGACCATTATCGGCAGCATCAACTGTAAAAATGTAATACTCAGTATCGCTGCCTGGTTTTGGAACTATTATACCGGACTGAGTGCTTGATGAGTTTCCGTTCAGTCCGAAGCCATTTGGCATCTGGGTGTGATTCTTATTGTAAACAAATCGGCCATCGGTATAAAATTCAAGAACACCTTCAGATGTTGAAATTGAGGAGCACCCTTCCCATGTACTCAAAGCTCCATTGGTCAATGGTGCCGGCGATCCCAGGCTGAAGTTGAGACCTGCATTCTCTCCAAAGTACCAGAAATTGGCTTGTTTCTGTGCATCAACCGTCGCAAACGAGGAAAGCAGTGCAATGATAAAAAGTAGTTTTCTCAACATTTTTCTTGCAGATAATTAGTTTGTTATACGCCTCTCATTCACAAAAATAAGCATTTTTTGAAATACATTAGTTTTTAAGCTGAAACTTATTTTGATGTGCTTGAATATTAAGTATTTAGCAACTCATCATTATAGCTATTTTATTGAAATGCCGGGAATTACATAAGTCACGATGTCAGTAAATTCTGTAAAAGTATGACATCGCATATACATCGTTTTATTCGCCCCCTTCGGGGACGTTATTTCTTTATTACATCCGTTTACCGTGGGTTCCATTGCATTTCACCCACGGTTATTTGAAATTCGCCCCCTTCGGGGACGGAGACAGAGCGGCGAAGGTGCTGATTAATTATGCTCAATATCAACTGCTCAGGAGTCAAAAATATCTTATTAAAAGTATAGCATTGCCAGTGCATAATTTTATTCGCCCCCTTCGGGGACGTTGTTTCTTTACTACATCCGGTTCTTATTAAAAGTATAGCATTGCCAGTGCATAATTTTATTCGCCCCCTTCGGGGACGTTGTTTCTTTACTACATCCGGTAACCGTGGGTTCCATTGCATTTCACCCACGGTTATTTGAAATCCGCCCCCTTCGGGGACGGAGACAGAGCGCCGAAGGTGCTCTATATCAATATATGTGGATGAAGCACTTCGCGGAACCCTCGGTGAGAAACCCTACAGACAACTACAGCCCCAAAGGGAATAATGGTAGGGAGCGCTGAAGATGCTCAATATCAATAACCGTGGGTGAAGCACTTCGCGGAACCCACGGTAAGAAACCATACAGACAACTACTGCCCCAAAGGGAGTCATGGTAGGAAAGGCTGAAGATGCTCAATATCAATAGCCGTGGGTGAAGTACTTCTCAGGATAAAAAAAAGCCGGAATTACCCGGCTTCTGATTTCTTTTTCAAGTATATTGTTTTACCTGAGCAGTGTTACACTTCCTTTGTATTTCACTTTTCCGATTGAGGAAATATTTCCGATAACATTGAAGGTAAGGTACCAGGTATAAACACCCGAAGGAAGCTGTTGCCCGCTGAGTGTGCCATCCCAGCTATCGGCAAAATTTTTGGTTTCCCAAATCCTTTGTCCCCATCGGTTGTATATGGCAAGGGTAAAGTCTTCAATTCCATCGCTGGGCCCCAAGGCTTTGAAATAGTCATTTACTCCATTACCATCGGGTGTAAATGCATTGGGCAAACTGATATCGAGGGCTATAACCTTAAGGCTGTCAGAATTACGGCAACAATTCATATCTTCATATTCAACCACAACCAAACCGGGTGAATCGACATCAAAAAACTGATTGTTGCTGCCGTCCTGCCAGAAGTATGAGAACATTCCCTGACCGCCATCAAGCGGAATTCTTGAACCCGGGAAAAGATACATGCTGTCGCCTTTGGCTGCAAAGCTTTTGGGGGGCAATGCATTAATTATGACTGGAAGAGTTGTGGTAAAGGATTCTCCATTCCATCTTTCGGTTACCGAAACATTAAACACTCCCGGCCCGCTGAACTGATGTGCAGGATTAAGACCGGTTCCCTGAGTGGTGTTGCCTGCATCCCCAAAATCCCAGGTGGTGGTGGCATCGCTGAAGGATGGATTGTGTAACCAAAACTCAGTTGCATCGCCATCACATTTGGTATCATAATCAAAATGGGGATTGTTAAAATAACTTTGTACGAATGTGGGGAACGCATTTCGCTTCAATACTCCTGGAGCTCCTGGAACTAAAATCCAGTCTTCAGTATAATTGCATGAAATGTCTGGTCTGTTTGGAGCACCTATTACACCAATATGGGCTGAGCCTGCACGCGAAACATATATTTTTCCATCACGCGCCAATTGAAGTGCTGTCGGGTTCTGAGCCATTGGTGAATCATTCAACCACGTTTCTTTCATGCTTAAGTTAATATCATATTGATATATCCTATTGTTGGACTGATCATTAAAAAAAATAACTATGACAAACAACTTACTTCCATCAGGAGAAAATTCAATGCTATAGGGACCAATATAAGGTGTTACGAAATGCTGAGGAGGTACAATCTTAATAGCAGGACCACTCACTTCACCTGTACTTGAATCGAAGTTAAACAATTCAACAAATTGACCGCCAAATGAACTGTAGGCAATGCGTTTCCCATCCGGGCTTATCTTTAGAATACCAATCCCTTCTTGTAAATTAGGGTCACTACTAATAACAGATCCCAAATTTGGACTAATCACAGCATTTGTGTCCACTCCTTCTGATGTAACTTTAAAGGAATAAAAGGAGTTATTTTCCAAACCTCTTGTTACTACCCAAAATCCGGATTTATCACTTGCCTCAACAGCTGAAACACCATAAATACATCTATCAAGTAAATGCCGGTTATGTTGAACTACAGCTCCACCGCTACCTTGGGACATATCAACCATGGAAAAATTTAAACCAGACGTAGAGTCATTAGCAGAATTATTAACAATATCTGAAGTAGTAAAAATATAGAATTGATTTGGCGAAGAAGGGTTCGGAACAATAGAGGTTGAGGACGCATATGAACCTGAAAGCAAAGGGCCATAGTTTATTTGCACATTATTTGAATTATAAACACTTCGCCCGTTAGTGTAAAATAACAGATTTCCTGATTCATCGGAAAAAGTTGCGAAATTAATGCCAAATGACAAATTATTGCCTGAAGGATTATTGGCACTAACATCTCCTGATGCATCAAAAAGCAAGCCTGCATTTTGAGCAAACAACCAATTATCGGTATGCCTTGGAATAACATAGGAGCAGCGGTTTACCTGCGCAAGAAGTGGAAAGCTCAGGCCTAACAAGAACAACAGGGCAATAGCCGTTTGTTTTTTCATCAATTCAGTTTGTATTATCCCAACTGATGATTGATCTAACTAAATCAATCTTCGTCAGTTTAAGGTTTATTATTGGTTAATAATTCTTTTCAAAATAATTGCATCTTTGTTTGTGAGCTTCAGCAGATAAATACCGGAGGATCTGTTGAGGGTAAATGCAGCATTTTTATTCTGATCGGGCAGCAACATCAGATGCTCCTCCATTACCTTACGGCCATCGATGGAGAAGACCTCAAGCATAGTTTCGCCTTTGAGACTGCTTATGGTGTAATTGAATGTACCATCGGCAGAAGGATTGGGGTATACCAAAAGCCTGTTGTCGGATTCCATTTCTGAAATGCCATAACTACAATAATCCAATTTAAAGTGTATGATAATATTTGAATTATTTTCACAACCGGTATTCGGGTTTGTTACCACAACCTGATACTCCCTCATATCCCCTATAATTCCCGACGACAGCACATCAATGCTCTGAGAATTAGCGCCATTGTTCCAAAGATAAGTTGCGCCTGCGTTTCCGGCATCAATAGTTACGGTATCGTAAACACAGACACCTATTTCAGTAGGACTGATAGGTGTAACCTTCGGATCTACCGGAACAAGATTGATAACGGGAAGCTGATTAACGATAACCGTGGTCTCTCCTTCAACAGTGTTATATCCGTCATTTACAATAACCTTATAGGTAGTAGTAGTCACTGGCGAAACTGTTATATCAGCTACTGCTGATGTAAACCCCGGAGGCATAGAAGTCCATGAGTAGGAAACATAATTGTTTGAACCACCACCGGGTAAGGCTCTGATAATCGTTGATTCGTTGCGGCAAATAACCGAGTCAACTGCTCCAGGATTTACTGAAAGTTCTCCGCCTTCAACTGTAACAAGAGTTTGTCCTGTTGAAACACAGCCCTTGCTATCGGTTACCTGCATGGTAAAGCCCTGTGAAGTATATAGGTTGGTGGTTGGTGTTACCCACATTGTAGGCGCAACCACTTTTGAAGCCGGGCTCCACAGATATGTGTAAGGTGCCGTTCCTCCTGTTACCTGTGATGTAAGTATTGTGCTTGTGCCGTGGGCTATGGTATCATTATCACCAGCATTGGGAAACGGCAATTGATTTACGGTGATCTGTGTTTGCGCCTGAATGGTGTTAAATCCATCAAAAACAGACAAGAAGTAGGTAGTGGTTACCGTAGGGTTTACGGTTACATCTTCAAGGTCTGAAATGAAGTCCGGAGGATTTGATGTCCATGTATAGGTATAATTTGATGAACCTCCCTGTATCCGCGCATCGAGAAAAGTACTGCCTCCAATACATATTTCGGGATGGTCAACCTGTATCATACCTTGAAGTTGCCCTCCACTGATGTTAATAGTAACCTGATCAGATGAAATACATCCGTTGCCGCTATCAGTTGCTGTTAAAGTATAATCAACAAAATCAGCAAGTTGAACCGTATTTGGATTTAGGATAAGTGCATTTACAACCTTATCGGCAGGTTGCCACTGATAGGTATGCGTACCCGAACCTCCTGTAACCACACCCTCGAGTTGTGTATAGGTGCCATATGGAATTGTTTTATCAGGACCTGCATTTGTTTGCGGCGTTGGTGAAATGGCAACAACTTTGACTGTTGAATTTTCACATCCATTGACTCCGGCAACAACAAGGCTTACATTATACATACCAGAAGTTGTATAAATGTGAGAAGGGTTTTGAATAATAGAATTTCCTCCATCTCCAAAGTCCCAGTTCCACGATGAAATGCCACCTGCCGGAACGCTTGAATTATCGGTAAACTGTGTTTGCTGCTGTGTACATCGGTTTGAGGTTGAAAAATCAGGAACCGGCTTTTGTCTGACCGTAACCACAGCCTGCCCGTATGTGGTACCGGAACATGCATTGTTTGAAACTGATGTAAGTGTAAATGTGGAAGTTACTGATGGATACACCCAGAATGTATGGGGCGTTTGCCAGAAGTTAATTACCTGCGGAATCCCTCCTAATCCGTTGGTCATTGTAACCCTGAACGGCCCAACGCTGGTTGCTGCAATGGTGATTAAAGCAGAATCGCCTTCACAGATGCTTGTGGTACCAGAAATGGTAGCTGTTGGCGGATCATAAACAAATACTTCGGTATTGGTAGGTTCACTTGTGATGCCGTTATAGGTAATGGTGAGTGTGTAAATACCTGCGTTTGCTGCGGTAACTCCGGTAATTAACGGGTTTTGCTGAGCGCTGATAAAACCATCCGGACCACTCCATTGATAAGCTGCGCCTGGCACATTTGCTGCATTCAGCTGAATGTTACCTCCAATACATACCGGTGAATTACTGGTTGCAGGTGGAGGCAGAATGGTACAATCGGTGGTTCCTGTGCCGCTGGTTTGCTGAAAAGTAATGTTACAGGGTTGGTTACTGTAATTTGTGATTACCAGAATGTAGTATTGTCCCGGCTGTCCGTTTGGAATATTTGCTGTTTCAGTAGCGTTGGGCGAATAGCTGCAGTCAACAACCTTATTCAAGGTTAGACCGCCATTGGTCGGGGTCATGGGGCAAGGTGTGATCGGGTCAGTAAAAGGGCCCCAAAGGCAGAAGTCAATATCCCTTGAAGGTGTACTGTACATATATATTCCGATAGGACCGGCATCTTCAATCTTTAAGTGATACCAGGCAGGATTTGGTCTGGTAGTCAAACAATCGTAATTCGGGCCAACCTGGGCGGTCGTGTTTGTTCCTGCCGGAAAAGTATAGATAGATTCAGTACAAAAAGGCATGGATTTATGACATGAATCATTTGCAGTTGACCGTTGACCTGTAAGTGCATATTCTTCAAGCCATTCGCCATGTTCAGCAATCAGATTCGTGAGAATCAGAGTTTGTCCACTTTTATCTGTTTCGGCTTCAAGCTTTTTAACCCTTGAAAAAGTAGCATTAACGCTGGCAACAATCTGATCAAATACATCACTGTAAGGATAAATATAAACAATCCCGGTTTCTTCAGAAGCCACCACTTTGGCTTGATCAAGTTTCTGGAAATCACTTACCATCAGCATTCTGGCAAAATACGAATGCCCCATAAGATCAACCTTAATGTGCTGATCATCTGCACCTCTGTTAATTACTTGTTGAGCATTGGTTTCAATGAACGGTAAAATGCTAAAAATGCATGTAAGCACAATGGCGCTCAATGCAATTTTAAAACCTGTGTTGATTTTCATGATTCAAAAATTTTCTTCAAAATGTATGTCGCTGCCAAGAGGGGAAATTATCAGTGTTTAATGCAAAAGCATTATTTCTGAATGAGTTCAGTTTATGTAAAAGAGAAGTTCACTATTCTGAAAATCACTGCCCCGATTTATAAGGCCTCCCCACTTTAAGGCTTTTAAACAGCCCAAAATTATAAATTTATTAATAAGTTAACAGAAAAAAAGACGAATAATTACTAAAAAATTATAATACGATGAACAATCTGCCAATATCTTACTCAGAAAGCCAGAGTTTGCATCTAAACGGGAGATTCCTCAGGCCATTGTTGCGTTTAGAATGATGGAAAGGTTTTATTGAATATGAGCTAAGCAAAGATGACTGCACCACCGGTAGAGAGGGATGGTACCCAGGCTCAGAAAGAGGAATAAAATATATTTCCGGTGGAATGGTAGGGATTGCAAATTCAATGGTGATTATTGTCACCAATAGTTTTTATTTCATAAGGATTGCAATTTCCTTTTTTAGGGTCGGTAAGTGCCTGACGATGGTACCCCAGATAATCTCATTGTCAATTTTGTCATAACCATGAATTACCCGATTTCTCATGCTAATAATATGTTTCTTACTGGAAATTTCCAACGATGAGTCGAGTTTCTCAATGCGCCCCATTGCTTCTCCAATGATTTCAAATTCTCTTTCTATGGCGCGACGCAACATTTTGTCTGCCATGTAGACTTTGAAATCTCTCTTTTCTCCAGGATACTTTTCAATCGAAACTATCGATTATTGAATGTCAAAAAGGTATCTTTTGATTTCAAGCTGCATAAATCAAAGTCTTGGTTTGGTTGATAGATTCGATAAAATATGGATTGGATAAGGATTTGTCGGTGATCAAATCAACTGGCCGATTTAAAATACTTTCAAATTCCTCTGCAATTTGAAAGTAAGTATCGGCATATTCCCCAAATTCCATAGGGTTAAAAGAAATCAGCAAATCAATATCGCTTTCCTCATTGAACTTGTCAGTACATACGGAACCAAATGCAAACAAGGATTTCACATTATGAGAGATACACAATGCTCTGATTTTGTCGATATTCTCAATAAGTAATCTTTGCATGTTCTTCTTTTTTTACAAATTTACGAAACTTATTGGAATTTGGATTCGGTTCACCGAATGGCAAATATAGAGCAATTTATCTTTTGGGTTGCTCGAACCAAAAGAATTACCAGTACATTACCCAATAAATTTCCTTCCAACCAGTTGAATCTCTATAAACGCCTATTCCGCGACTAAAACCATTTTTCCATCTCTCCAGACATTCCGGCCGTGAGCTTTTATTCTCCATTTTCCAATAATCACCATAACTTGCCTCTATGAACAAAATCCTGGAAAAAACCAGTTTTTCATCACGCTGGGTATATAGCAATTCTCTAAGATCAGGAATGGGAAGTTTACCTGACCTGATTCCATTATTATTAAAATCCATGCAATAGTTTTCATCCTTAAAGCCAGTGCTTAACGAAAAATATCTGTCATCAATTGTTGAATCAATACTTACAGGAGGTGAAGCTTTCAGAATCAAACACGAATACTCATTTTTTGCCACATAATCTTTGATATCTTGAAATGACATTGCGAGTAAGTGATTTGCAATTGAATCAAAAGTGATGTCTTTCGGATAGTGTGCATAAAGCTCATCGATACGATAATATCTGGATGCATTTTTCTTTACTGCGCTGAGATTAGCATAAAACTCAATTTTTCTTTGCCTGTTGTAATTCTGTTCACCTGAATCACATGCCACTAACAAAAAAGTAATAATAAAAGATAAGACGTATTTCGGCATCATTGTGTTCTATTATTTCTGAATTTATTAATAAGAGGATTGCTTTCTGGATAAGCGCTCCAAGATTCATGAACCGTTTTATTAACATAATTATGTGATCCGGTTATACCAGCAGTTATATTATAAAAAAAATCAAAGCCTTTTGCCCAACTGTCAGAGAAATATGTTACTGCTTTTCTGTCGATCCGCTCAGTTCCAAGTATTAGATTAAACTCACCAATCATTGCGAACATACTTTTAGAGTACCCAACTGAACCTTTCTCAAAATAACCGTATTTTTCATTTATCTGAGTCGCATTACCTGTAGTAATCTCAATAAATCTATTTGGACCCATCGGATATTTATCTTTTTTGGTCAAAGAATACTCAACATATTGCGTTGGCAATTTTTCATATCCTTGTTGGTTCATAAATTTTTCTCCTTTGTCTCCATTAAGAGAAAGTTCCATATTATACGTTTTAGAACTTTTGTCAAATGAAATAGAACCACCATTTTTTGACACAAGTGATACATCACAACTTTGCGAATAAGGTTGGCCATTTGAAAACATCTCATTATTACCTAAATGTTTCCAACCTTCACCTGCTAAGGCACCTTTGCCAATATCCTTCTTTCCTAAATTATTATTATAATAAATTGCCCCTGTCAACTCATTCTCAAACCAGTCATTTCCATCAGGGTCAATAATTCTTGTCGGCATGTTTAAACAATAATTATAAGGTGTTATCCCCGCATACTTCTCCACCATCGCATCCACCCCCAGCCACAAACTATACCTTGGGTTATAGTACCTGGCACCGTAATAATACAGCCCGGTTTCCTCATCCAGCTCTTTGCCGTTGAACAAATAAGGGTTGGTATAAGTGTCGGTTGCTTTTTGCTCTGCCATAGTCTCTCCAAAGGGCAAATTTAAGAAAAATTGGTATGGATTGCCAAGGTTGTCAGTTAATAAGGTGGAAGTACCTAAATGATCAGGATGGAAATAGTACAGCGTCATTGTTTTTAAGCTGTCTTCTTCCACTTCAAAAGCGGTTGAGTAGTGTATTTCATCGAAATCGTAATGTGCAAGCATGGCTTTGAGATCATCCTGCTGACGCTGCTTTAATGCGGTGAGCTCAGCACTGGAAACATCTTTCCAGCCACCCGAACCACCCGATACCGGCCTGCTGGCCAAACGCTGCGCCCCCATGTAATAGTGTTTGGTGTAACTGTTCTCAGAGCTTATGGTGATGTATCCATTGGGGTAAATGGTGAAGCTGTCGTAACGGAGTTCGCTGTATTTTTTTTTCTGTTAAGCGGAATTGCAAATTCTGCTTAGCTAGAGGGAATCGTAAACGAATTAGTACGTCCTAAAAGACGATGAGCCGGAATAAAATTCCATTGAACTGGATAAAATTTTAACCATCTTGGTCACTTAGATTGCAGTTAAACTTGGGCTTAAGTTATTATTGAGGTTTAATATCAATAATCAACTGGTTTATTAATTAAACACTTTGCTCTTTTCTTTGGACTACGTGGCTTTCTATATTTCATAATTTCGTTTAGCTCTTCATTATTTAATTCACAGGTACGTTTGCAGATATCGGTGTATAAGAACTTTTGGACGCTGTTGCTAAAATTAAAATGACGTGTTTTGAAATCGGCATAAATCAAGTATTCTTTTCCCAATTGAAAACTATACCCACAATCCCCATCTCCAATTCCACTGTAAACACTAATAAAGCCTGAGTTTAATCGACCTTTAAAGATTGAAATCACTCGAATGTCAACTTTAAGTCTGAAAAAATATATATTACCTTCATGAAAGTGTAATTTGATTGTGTCAATATTTACGACCTCGCCTAAGAAAACCTCATTAGAGTTCTTGATTTCTTGTTTTACACTGTTATCTCCAATGCATGAACAAGAGCATGCCGTTTTATTGCCTGAAACAAATAGTAAAAAAGTTAAAAAAAGAGGTAAAATAAGTGTTTTCATAATTCATTCAATTATTTCAATTATTTTAACATTTCCTTTTGTAGTTTTTCCTGTGAGGAAATCATGTGCATATTTTAGAACATTTCTAACATCTCGATCACTGATCGGATTTAGCTTTAGACCAGTGTATTCCATTATTCCACCGTCATTGTAATATCGTCCTTTACCTTTATCACTCAAACCAAAAAAATGCCCAAATTCATGGGTGACGATATCAATAAAACTACCCATATCGCCATATGATTCATGAGTATTCATATCTGCATACTTATTATCTGCGACTTGACCTCCAACAAATTTTTCACCTTTAACATTTTCTGAATTTAAAACACTAATGTTCCCAGAATAAGAATTACCTATTGGATCATTCTTAGCTGAATTCATCGCATTAATTGACCCAAGCATTTGCCTATATCTTTCCATCCTTCCAGATCGAAGTTTCCCATTGTTTTTATAAAAGTTTACATCTGGGGCAAATTTTTGAACTTCATCATTTGTAATAGTCTTTGGACTAATCACATTCACCTTAAAAGATACATTGTAGCCGTTAATGTTCGTTTTCTTTGAGTTCCAATTCCCCGCTGCTTGTGAAGCCTGGTTATATGCTTTCTTATTGGATGTATATACATTAGCAACAACAACTATTACTTTATCTCTATGATTGACTTTTACTCCAAAATCCCTTCCGTCAATATCTAAAAACGTGACTGGATTATTCACACAATAATTATATGGAGTTATTCCTGTATATTTCTCCACCATCGGATCCACCCCCAGCCACAAACTGTACCTTGGGTTGTAATACCTGGCACCATAGTAGTACAAGCCTGTTTCCTCATCCAGCTCTTTGCCGTTGAAAAGATAAGGGTTGGTAAAAGTGCCGGTTGCTTTTTGCTCAGCCATAGTCTCCCCAAAAGGCAAATTTAAGAAAAATTGGTACGGATTTCCAAGGTTGTCGGTTAATAAAGTAGAAGAACCTAAATGATCGGGATGGAAATAGTACAGCGTCATTGTT
>WSXX01000041.1 GCA_009773515.1 Bacteroidota bacterium | reverse complement strand
TCATTGGTGCAATAATGCCCCCATTACCATCATCAATCGCCATGGTGGTTCCGGTTCTGTAAGTTGAAGGAATAAAAACCTCAAATGTACCTTGTGCTTGCAAAGCAAGAGTTAGAAACATCTGAAATATTACAATTGGTATTCTTTTCATTGTATTGAAAATAATGTTTCTTTATTAATGCTTAACAGGGAGTTAGATTAATCAACCAATGAAAAGGTAATTTTAATCTAAGTATCGAACTCCAAAGAAACTAGCCTTTCGCATTAACCAGAAATCTACCCCTTTTAAGGTTCAAAACCTTTTGTTTTAAAGCCCATGTAAGCTTATTCTGTTGGGAAATAGGGATTGCTTTCCTCGCACGACATCAGTTTTGTCTTGTAGGAAAGATGTGGTTCGTGAAGTATTACTCTGTTGGGTGTTGAGTTGAAAATCGGGCTAAGAATTTCGCTGGAAGCAAAAGCTTTATTGTTTGGCTTATTTGCCAATACTAATGCCTTCAGGTGGTCATAATAAAACTGCATTTCATGTATCCCTGAATTCCATTGATTGTATTCTAAGCAAACCACATCATCGTTGAAGGTAAATGGATATAGATTTTCATATGCTGCAAATATCTTGTAGTCCAGGTAATTGGTTAGGGGTACTGCAGGGTTTATTCTATAGTTCTGGTACTCAAGCACAACCTCAACAGATGCACCCACAAAATAATATCTGCAGCCTGTAGGAGGTGTTGTATTAAAATGTTCCATTAATTTTGCTTCAAATACACGAGGAGCGCCTAATGCTGCTTGATCATCACAATTAAAAGATGCATCACGGTCATAGTGATGACTCACCGTATCAGGAAAATTCCCGCTTTGGGTAGCCAATCCAGTGCCGGTAAGTGTGGTAACGCGCAACTTGCGTTTGCCATCGGGTAATGGGCCGGCATCGCTTACAGTAGCCATAATAAACTTTTTGTATTCACCGGTAATGTCATAATACTTTTCGCCAATGCGTAGGAGTGATTCGTTGTACGATTCAAAAACATTAGTTAACAGGGATTTCATATCCGGGTCGATCGGAACTTCAACGAAAATTGTGTCTTTGTGTATTCTTTCAAATGAGTAATGCCCCGAAGCATAATTGAAGTTTATGGCACCATCAATGTACCACAAAACAGAATCGTAATCAATTTTATCGCCACTTTTCAGCCATTTGCCGCTTTTATAAGATTCAAAGTTGTCGGTAAAACTTCCCAGCAACTGGTTTACTTTATCATTTTCTGCTTCAGAAATGGCTTCAGTTTGTGGTGCCTGATCTTTTTTACATGCGTTAAATACTCCTGCCACAATTACAAGGGCGAGGAAAAGCATTATTGATTTGTACTTCATAAATAATTAATTTTTGGGTGAGTAAATATATTGGATTTTGAAAAATTGTGCAAATAAAAAATTGCGCCCGCGAAATAAAACGGGGTGTAAAAAGCATTTAAAACTCTTTGAAATGAAATTGAAATGGTGTTTAAAAAGAAGGTTCGCTTTAATAGAAATTGAGTTAAGTTGCTCGCGAAGTAATGTAAAGGCCTGATAAACAGGCAGCTGGGGGGGGGTAAGCCCTTAGATATTAAGGTATTATATAATACTTTGTTCATATTCATTACATTATTTCGAGGCAAAGCTAAAAAGAAAAAATAAAAAAGCAAGTTAAAAATGAAATAATTTGAAAATAATACAGGTAATAACATTAACAACAAAACAATTATTTAAAGAAGCATCAAATAAAAATAATCCAGTTAATACTTGTTTTTTGTTTTCCAGTCAGATTGTTCAAAAAATTATCACCAGCATTTATTATCTAAACATAGATCCGGAAATTTGAAAATGGTAATACTGTTTTTCAATGTTTTTTGAAATATTTTTTGAAATATTTTTCATGTTGTTCAAATTCAACGACATAAGCAATAAAAAATTAAAGGAATTTAAAGCGGTTGCCGCTGGAATTTGGCGGAAGTTCATCCAAGAGTAAATCGAAATAGCTGAAGAGTCAATCGTGTTCACCCAAGAGTAAATCAAAATAGCCTAAGAGTCAATCGAAATAGCTGAAGAGTAAAACAAGTTGCCCGAAAATCGGGTCATTGCATGGTGGCTATTTTTAACTTTATTTCTTACCTTTACTCTTATTTTTTGTTTATCAGTAAATCAAACCAATAAATCATGAAAAAACTTACATTGATTATTTTCGCAATTCTAATCAGTAGCCTGTTTACGTCTGCACAGGAATTTACAAACTTTATTTCCTGCAAAGTGGATGGTAAAGAATACAAGGCAGAAGCCAGGAAGCTGAAGATTCCCACGGTTGGCTTTGAATATCTGGCAATTGCATCTTTTCAGGTGTCGCCGGATGTGCAGGTGTGGATAAGGTTTTATTATTTTTCCGATAGTCTGCAGCCCGGAACATATCCGATTATTTCGGAGGAAGGGCTTGAAAATGAGTCGAAGAAAAAGGCCGATCGCTCAAAAGTGTGGGTTCTCGTTGATTATACTGAGGAAACAAAAGGTCTCGGCCATGCATTTCATGATGGTGAATCACTTTCAGGTACAGTTACCATCGATAAAATAACACCTTCATCCGTTGAAGGCAGTTTTGAAGCAACTCTTTTAGGGGTTTATTACAAAAAGCGGGCGGTGGCAACCATGTCAGGCTCTGGCATACGTGGTAATCTCGAGAAGAAAATGATTACCAAAGCCGGTGGAGGTATGCTTGCCAATGCCGGGCCGCACGATCATGACAATACACGCAAATCAGATGAAACCGATACCATTGTTTTAAGCGAAGGTCGTTTCTTTGTTGACTGGAGTAAAGCTGAAAAGGAATAAGCAGTTCATTTTCTGTATTTCTTTAAAAAAAGAACCTTCCGGAAAATCAATTTCCGGAAGGTTTTTACTTTTTTCAGGATTAGTGTTGTGTTGATGGGGAACCCACTACGGGGTTCTGTTTTTCAGTTCATTTTGCTTAACCCCCAATTGCATTGGGGGTTATTTTTGGGCAATCCCTAAGGGATTTGCATCTTCAAAATTAATTTTGTAAGGTGCTGAAAATATGACCATTGAATATTTCTCAGCAGACCCTAATTATAAAAGTTCTGATTAGCGTTTGTGTCGGTTACTTTTAAACGAATGTGTTATTAATAATGAACCTCTATGGCTGGATCAAACTACAAAAGCTAAACTACCTGTTTAAAATCTTTAACTACTGATGGCATGAAAAACATAATCGGATTTAAGGCAGACACCATGTTTGCCGCTGCTGAACGCACCCCTGAAGCAGATATTCTTGATTTTTACAATGAATTATCCGGTAATACCATGCTAAGGATGATCTCGGATGCAATGCCCGATGTAGCCACCATTCTTTCACCCGAAAGGCAGATTGTTTATGCAAACAAGGCACTTCTAGAAATTATTTCGGGAAGTTCACAGGAAGATTATCTGGGCGATCGTCCGGGAGAATTGCTCAGTTGTATTCATTCAGCCGAAACTGCAGGAGGATGCGGCACAACCGATTCATGCAGATTTTGTGGCGCAGTAAACGCCATAATTGAATGTCAGCGTACCGGTGAACAAGTTAATGATGAATGCCGGATTACTTCCGAAATCAATGGTCAGACACATTCATTTGATCTTCACGTCACGGCAACTCCGTTTCCATTTAATGGTCAACGATTTGTAATTTTTGCGGTTAAAGACATCAGCGATAAGAAAAGGCGCAGGGCACTTGAAAAAATGTTTTTTCATGATGTGCTGAATACCGCAACAGGCTTAAATGGCTTGCTTTATGTTTTGCGTGAAGCTGAAGATCCATTAATGATGAAGGAGTTTATTGAGTTCGCTGAAAAAGCTGCACATGATCTGGTTGAAGATATTATGTCGCAACGGGCACTCACAGCCGCAGAGAGCGGCGATTTGGTTCCAAATGTGCTGATATACGAAGTGGCCGAAGTTATGCGCGATGTTGCTGCTTATCTGAAACATCACAAAATGGCTGAGGGCAAAACAATTGTGGTGGAACCTTTCGAAGGAATATACGAAGCCCGCACCGATACACAATTGCTGAAAAGGGTTCTGATCAACCTTGTAAAGAATGCCCTGGAAGCCTCATTCCGCAGCGATACTGTAACATTAAAAGCAACTGAGACCCACAATAAAATTATCTTTTCAGTTTCAAATCCCGGGTTTATCCCTGAAGGCGTGAGGCTGCAGATATTTCAACGCTCGTTTTCAACCAAAGGAGCTGACCGTGGTTTGGGCACCTATTCAGTAAAACTTCTCACAACCAAATATCTGGGTGGTGAAGTTTCATTCAAAACCGATGAATCCAACGGAACAACATTTATTGTCAGCATTCCATTGGTTAACGGATAAAATCGCATCCTTTCCGCATTACTATGCCTGATCAGCCTGCGTTTCAGAAACATTTTAAAGGTTGATTTTATAGCCTGTTCCTTAAGATACTTTTAATTATTCTGCCGATTTCCTCGCTTACATGGCAGGATTTATTATTTTTGGGCACGCAAAGGAACTCAATTCATGGTAAATAGAAAAAACACAATTCAGGCAGTTGTTGCACTCCTTCTTCTGGTGATTGTTGCTTCATGTTCGGCCCCTGCTTACAAGCAGAACAAATATAAGAGCGGTAAACGATTCCGCGATTGCGGCTGTTATAAACATGATGCCAGCTCAAAAAGTGTGCTCAGCTACAATGAACAAAAGTAAAACGCTTGGGCAGGCGCTTGATAAATACCTTCCTCATGGGTGTGCCGGACCTGTTTCTGAATGGTTTGGTCAGAATCATGTGATTTTACGGATTTCGCGAAGCAGACGTTCAAAGCTTGGCGATTTTCGTAACAGAGGAGCTATGGTTCCTCCTGTAATTTCGATTAATCACGACCTGAACTCCTACAGTTTTCTGGTAACCCTGCTTCATGAAATGGCACATGCCGATATCTTTTTCAAATCCAGAAAGAGATTACTGCCTCATGGCAATGAGTGGAAAGCCGCTTATCGCAGGATAGCATTGCCTTTTCTTGAAAATGAGAATCTCGATGAAACGTTTGTTCAGGTTTTCGGGCAATACCTCAACAATCCGGCAGCTTCAAGCATGGCCAATCAACCACTGGCCACTTTGCTGAAATCATTCGATCATCCGCGGGATGTCACCCTGATAACCGAGATTCCTGAAAACACTCATTTTTCATTGCCTGACGGAAGGGTTTTTGTTAAAGGCCGGAAATTGCGTAAAAGATTCAGATGTGAATGCCTGAATAACAAAAGAATTTATTTGTTTAGTCCGATGGCAGAAATTAATCCATTAGGAGATTTATCAGGAAATATATAATTTTACCAAAACGCAGAATCTTTAAAAATTGACCAACCAAACTCTTACAATATGAATCAGAACAACTTCTGTATTATAATGGCCGGCGGCGTCGGTGCAAGGTTTTGGCCCATGAGCCGACAAAACCACCCTAAACAGTTTATTGATATTCTGGGAACCGGAGAAACCCTGATACAGAGTACCTTCCGAAGGTTTTCCAAAATATGCCCGACCGGGAATATTTATATTGTTACCAACGAAATTTACAAAAAGCAGGTACTTGATCAATTGCCTGTGAGCGAAGAACAAGTGCTTTGCGAACCTGCACGGCGAAATACAGCTCCTTGCATCGCTTATGCAAATTACCGCATTCTGCAAAGAAACCCGGATGCAAACATAGTTGTTGCACCTTCCGATCATATAATCCTGAAAGAAGATGTTTTTACAGAAGTAATTACCGCTGCACTTAAAGCTTCTGCAGATAATGACTGGCTGCTCACTTTGGGTATCAGGCCAAGTCGCCCCGACACCGGATACGGTTATATTCAGTATGACGACAACCTGGGTTGCGAATCAGATCAGCGGATTAAGAAGGTGAAAACATTCACCGAAAAACCACAACTTGAAATGGCTACCCAATTTCTTGCAAGTGGTGATTTCCTCTGGAACTCCGGCATTTTTATCTGGAGACTGAAAACCATACTCGCAGCTTTTAACAAACACCTTCCCGATGTAGATCATTTGTTCAGAGCCGGAATCGGCAAATATGCTTCTGCCGATGAGGATGCTTTTATCCAGCAGACATACTCCGTGTGCAAAAGCATTTCGATTGACTATGGTGTGATGGAAAAAGCTGACAATGTATACGTGCTGGCTTCTGATTTCGGATGGAGCGATCTTGGTACCTGGGGCTCTCTTTATGATACCCGTCAAAAAAGTGAAAAAGGGAATGCCGTTGTCGGAAATAATGTGATGCTTTACGAAAGCAGCAACTGTATTGTAAATATGCCAAAGGATAAGTTGGTTGTATTACATGGCCTCGATGATTATATTGTGGTGGAAGACAATGACATATTGCTGATTTGCCGAAAAGGTGACGAACAGCAGATCAGGCAGTTTGTGAATGACGTTTTGATTGAAAAAGGAGAAAAATACATTTAATAACCAAACTTAAACTTACGATGAAAAAACTGATTATCCTGTTCTTTCTGCTGTCGTCATTTCTGGCGAAAGCCGATGAGGGCATGTGGCTTCCTCTTCTGATCGACCGGCTTAACCATGTGGACATGCAAAAAGAAGGTCTTAAACTTACTGCAGAAGAAATCTATAGTGTAAACAATTCCAGTCTGAAAGATGCAATAATTCAATTTGGCAACGGTTGTACTGGTGAACTGATCAGCAGTCAGGGACTGATACTTACCAACCACCATTGCGGATATGGAAATATTCAGTCTCACAGTACTGTTGAGAACGATTACCTTGCCAATGGTTTTTGGGCCATGAATCTTAAAGAGGAGCTCCCGAATGAAGGTTTGACGGCTCGTTTTCTGGTAAGAATCGAAGATGTTTCAAAACGGATTCTTGATCAGCTTAACGATCAGATGAGTGAGACAGACAGAAATGCAAAGATTGCCGAACTTTCAAAAGTCATTCAGGATGAAGCCTCAAAGGACAATGGTTATCAGGCAAGGGTAGCAAGTTTCTTCCATGGCAATGAATTCTATCTGTTTGTTTACGAAGTATATCGCGATGTAAGACTTGTAGGTGCGCCTCCTTCATCCATCGGGAAATTCGGAGCCGATACCGACAACTGGATGTGGCCACGCCATACCGGCGATTTTGCACTTTTCCGCGTTTATGCTAATGCCGAAGGCAAACCTGCAGAATTTTCAACTGACAATGTTCCTCTCAAACCCAAACATCATCTGCCGGTATCAATTGATGGATACGAGAAAGGCGATTTTGCAATGATTATGGGATATCCCGGCGGAACCGACCGCTATCTTACTTCTTATGGAGTAAACCTTGCCATAAACCTGAGCAATCCTACCATTGTAAAAATCCGCGAAAAGAAACTGGCCATTATGCGCCAGGATATGGATGCAGACCGTGAAGTTGGTATCAAATATGCATCAAAGTACGCAGGAATTTCCAATTACTGGAAATACTTTATCGGGCAAACCCGTGGACTAAAACGCCTCAAGGTTTATGAAGACAAACAAAAAATTGAAGCCGATTTTGCTGCCTGGGTGAATGCTGATCCTGACCGGAAAGCAAAATACGGTAATGTACTAAGTGACATTGAAAACGTGTACAAGGTAATGAGTGATTATACGCTTCAACGCTGGTATTATGTTGAATCTGTCATCAGAGGTGGTGAAATTATGAGCCTCGCTCAGTCTTTTTCAGGATTGGCTGCTGAACTTAAAGCTGAAAAACCTGATGCTGCAAAAATTGCACGTATGCAGGAAAATCTGCGTAAAGCTGCTGATCGTCATTTCAAAAATTACAATCAGCCAACCGATGTTAAATTGCTGACTGCCATGTTGCAGATGTATTACGAGAATGTTCCGGTGGCTCAGCAGCCTGAATCGTTCAGAAAGCTGGTTGCAAAAAATAAAGGCGATTTTAATAAAATAGCGGAGCGGATTTTCGCAAAATCTGTTTTTGCAACACCTGAAAAAGTGGAGGCATTCCTCAGCAAGCCGTCTTCAAAAGTAATTGAGAAAGATCCTGCTTTTTCACTCGTTAGTGCCTTTATGGAGCAATATCGCGAAAATCAGAAAAACCTGGAAAAACCAAGTGAAACCCTTGCACGCAGCAACCGTTTATTTGTAGCCGGACTTCGCGAAATGCAGCCTGACCGCAAGTTCTATCCTGATGCAAACTCAACCATGAGGGTTACTTACGGAAAAGTACTTGATTATTATCCGGCCGATGCAGTTCATTACAACTATGTAACAACCATGAAAGGCATAATGGAAAAAGAAGACCCGGATAACTGGGAGTTTGTTGTTCCTGCAAAGCTTAAGGAGTTGTACGCAAAGAAAGACTTTGGTCCTTATGCAATGGAAAACGGTGAAATGCCGGTAGCTTTTCTTTCTACAACCGATATTACCGGAGGAAATTCAGGCAGCCCTGTGCTGAATGGCAAAGGTGAACTCATCGGGCTTGCATTCGACGGCAACTGGGAAGCAATGAGCGGTGATATTGCATTCGAACCCGAATTGCAACGCACCATCAGTGTTGATATTCGTTATGTGTTGTTTATCATCGACAAATATGCCGGTGCCAGAAACATCATCAACGAGTTGAGCATTGTTCCGAAACGTGCAAAAGTAAAAGAAGGTGTTGCATCTGAAAGTATGCCTGCAGAAGCTGAAGTTGTAAATTAATTCAGCAGGTTTTCTTATACGTTTTATTTCAAAGCCCGGTTTTCCGGGCTTTGTTGTTTTATTATTTAAAGCAGTGAAAATCAGATCAGCTTAAGTGACATTTTTTCTGTCGAAGGATGAATTTTTTGAATCCTGGAACTAAACAATAATCCGGATATGGAAGTAAATTCTTGCAGAAAGATTTTAAATGATTGAAAAACAGGAATATATGGCAATGGAAGAAGTGTAGTAATTTTTCAATATGCAGTAAAAAAAACTTTTACATAAGATATATGTTAATAGTAAAAATTGTAAATTTGGTATAGTTTGATTTTTGAAAGAAAAGCATCCCCAAATGAATTATAAAATAGCCGCGAACGATGACTAAAGGTCAGGATATGATTTACAACAGGGTAACCCTGGCTTTTACGGGTCGTGATGAAATCCTGTTCAAAGAGACGTATTTTTCAGATTCTTTAACACAATTCAGACTTTCATTCGCTTTCGTTATAACGCTTTATGGTGCTTTTGCATTTCTTGATACACAAGTTATCCCTGAATATGCCAGACTATTTCATTATATAAGGTTTTTCTTCGTAATACCACTGTTAATCGTTGTTTTGCTTCTTTCTTTTACAAAAAATTTCAAAAATATCTGGCAGATTTTGCTGCTGTTAAGTACAGTGGTTGGTGGTTCAGGCATTGCGATTATGACAATGCTTGTACCTGAAAATTATACTTATTATGCCGGAATGATGCTTGTACTCTCAGCAGAATACTTTTTTATCAGGCTTAGATTTTTTTATGCAACGATAGCTGGTTGGTTAATTCTTTTGATTTATAATGCCGGAGCCATTTTTTATGCCGATACTCCTGCATGGTTGCTCATCACCAATAACTTTTTCTTTATAAGCGCTAACCTTATCGGGATGTTTGCAGCTTATAACATCGAATATTATGCACGCCGTAACTTCTCGCTAAATCAAAAGCTTGATGCTGAGAAACTTCGCATTGAGGAAATCAACAGAAATCTTGAGGAAATTGTAAATGAGCGAACCAAAGAACTGGTAAAAGCCAAAGAGAAGGCCCAGGAAAGCGACAGGCTTAAAACCGCATTTCTTGCCAACATGAGCCACGAGATACGCACTCCAATGAATGGCATTCTTGGGTTCGCTCAATTGCTCAAACATGTCCGGCTTAATGGTGCTGAACAGAATGAGTATATTGAAATTATTGAGAAGAGTGGTACCCGCATGTTGAACATCATCAACGATATTGTAGATATTTCGAAGATAGAAGCAGGGCTTATCGTCTGCAAGCGTTCGAATACCAATGTAAATGAACAGATTAAGGATATTCATTCATTTTTTTCACCCGAAACCAATGAAAAAGGAATCAGTTTTTCATTTGTTAATTCCCTGCCCGATGATGATGCCGGAATAATAACCGATTCCGAAAAACTCTATGCAATTCTTACCAATCTGGTGAAGAATGCAATTAAGTTTTGCGATGAGGGTTCGATTGTGCTGGGATATAAGAAAAAAGGAGATAATCTGGAGTTTTTTGTCACAGATACCGGAATTGGAATTCCGCTTGACAGACAGGAAGCAATTTTTGAAAGATTCGTTCAGGCCGATCTTGAAGACAGACGAGCCGCACAAGGCGCTGGTCTGGGCTTGTCAATAGCAAAAGCCTACATCGATATTCTGGGCGGTGCAATATGGCTTGAATCTGCTGAAGGTAAAGGAACAAGCTTTTATTTTACTCTTCCTTACATAAAGGGTAAAATTTGCGATAAAAAGTTTAAAGAGGCGCAAACCAGCAGTTTTAGAATCCAGAAACCCCTGAATCAAAAGAAAAAGATTAAAGTCCTGATTGCCGAAGATGACCAGGTTTCGGAAGATCTCCTTAAGATTATAATGCACGATTACTCCAGCCAGATTCTCAGGGCAGGAACAGGTACTGAGGCGGTATCGATTTTTAGGGACCAACCTGATATTGACCTGATATTTATGGATATTCAAATGCCGGAGATGAATGGTCTTGAAGCTACACGGCAAATCCGTATGATGAATAAAGAGGTGATTATTATTGCCCAAACAGCTTTTGGGTTGTCGGGCGACAGAGAAAAAGCCTTAGCCGCGGGTTGTAATGATTATATTTCAAAGCCGCTGAAAAATGATGAAGTGATTACTCTTATCGCTAAATACTTCAATATCAGTTTGAAATAGGAATATGCGCCGGCTTTCTTTTCGCCGGGAAACAGTGTTGATTTTAGCCCGGCTTTTATATTGCATCTCTCCGAACAATATGGATGAAATCGCTAATTTTGTCAAAGCAGAATCATTCAGTTTTTGATGGACAAAAAAGGAATCCCGCATCCATGTCGTTTAGTTAAGACCTCGGATGGAATATAAAATGAAAAAGTATCCTTCGACTCCGCTCAGGATGACTGTCAGTCTGAGCGGAGTCGAAGACAATTTTTCTTAACTAAACGACATTGAATCCCGTATTGTTAAAAAGTTGATGTTTATGCTGTCATTGTATGGCACTACACATCAACATTTATTCAAATTCCCGCAAATATTATGGCCCTTGAAATAGAACGCAAGTTTTTAGTAAAGAACAGCAGTTACAGGTCGCTGGCGAATCCGATTTCCTACCGGCAAGGTTATCTTGCTATTTTCTCCGATCGTGAAATCAGGGTAAGAATGGCTGGTGAAAAGAGCTTTGTAACCATAAAATCAAAAGTAAACGATACAACAAGGCATGAATTTGAATATGTAATTCCCAAAGAAGATGCTGTTTTTATGCTTGAGAATCTGTGTGTCGGATCGGTGGTTGAGAAGCTGCGTTACCGCATTCCTCAGGGGGAGCTTTGCTGGGAAGTTGATGAATTTTCAGGCGATAATCTGGGATTGGTGGTTGCAGAAATTGAACTGCCAGATTCAGATTTTCACTTCAATAAACCAGAATGGGTAGGCGATGAAATTACCGGTGACGATCGTTATTTAAATGCCGCATTGGCCCTTAACCCTTTCAAAAACTGGAATAAGTGAGCACTTCCATGGTTTCAGAAACATACAACAGCATGCTGAGTGCATCTCTCCTGCTTCAGGAGAAGTTGCTGAAGAATGGTAAACTTTTTTCCGCAGGTCGGTTTATTGCTTTTGCCGGAGCATTGGCTTTGGCTATCATGGCTTTTGTTTCCGCAAGTATATGGTGGTGGCCGGCAGCAGTTTTATTTGCCGGGTTCATTGTTTTGCTTGTTTTTCATGAAAGAATGCTCCGGAAACAACGTTTTAATGATTCCTGCATTCTGGCTCTTAATCAGGAGCTTGAAGCCTGCAAAGGCATATACACTTCATTTGATGGCGGATCAGTGTTTGCCGATCACAGCCACACTTTTTCAACAGATCTTGATGTTTTTGGCGATCACTCCCTGTTTCAGGCGCTCAACCGAACAGCAACTCCACTTGCAAAAAAAACTCTTGCGGATTGGTTACTCAACCCATTAACCAATGCCGGACATATAACTGAAAGACAATCCGGAGTGCGCGAACTTGCTGCCCTGCCGGATTGGCGTATAAAATTCCGCGCTCACGGCATGGTAGCTGATGAAAGCACAAATGACCTTGACTCACTATACGAATGGCTGAATCTCCGGCCTCTGTTCATGTCAAAAGGTTTTGGACTTGCTGTTTGGCTGACTCCGGTTTTTTCGTTGACAGCCATTGCACTGCTCATCACCGGCGTATTGACTTCTCAGTTGTTTTTGCTGTATTTGCTAATGCCTGTCGGGTTTTGCGGATTTTACGTCAAAGCAATTAATCGTCGCCACATTATGCTCAGCCGAAGGGTTGAGCTGTTTGGGAAATATGCCGATCGTTTTAAAATGTTGGAAGAAGAATCATTCAGCAGCCCGCTGTTGCTGAAGCTGCAGCAGAATCTTAATTCCGGAGGTCATTCTGCCGGAAGTGGCATACGGATGCTTGGCCGGATTACTGCATCACTCGATACACGTTTGAACTTTCTGGCTGGATTTGTGCTTAATTTTCTGATGTTGTGGGATATCCGCCAGATGCGCCGCCTTGAACAATGGCAGGATGTGCATCGCGAATATGTGCCTTTGTGGTTTGAAAATCTGGCGAAAGCTGAAGCCATTGCAAGCCTTGGCGCTTTTTCGTACGCAAGCCCTTCATTTATTTTCCCTGAAATAAATAATAAAGAATTTGCTGTCAGAGCAACGGAAGCAGGGCATCCTTTAATCCTGGAAAAGGTTAGGGTAAATAATGATATTCAGCTCACGCACCGCGGTCATTTTAATGTGGTAACCGGCGCCAATATGGCGGGCAAGAGCACCTATCTGCGCACCATCGGCGTAAATATGATATTGGCACTGACTGGTGCTCCTGTGTGTGCAAAGACTTTTGTCTGTTACCCTGCCCCGGTTTTTACAAGTCTGCGCACCACCGATTCGCTGAGCTCAAATCAATCCTATTTTTATGCTGAATTGCTGAAACTGAAAGAACTGATCGATCGTTTGGGCAGGGGAGAGGAGTTGTTTATTCTTCTTGATGAAATATTAAAAGGCACAAATTCGGCTGATAAACAAGCCGGATCAAAAGCATTGCTCACCCAGCTGATTGGTTTGGGCGCTTCCGGTTTTATAGCCACGCACGATCTTGAATTGGGGAATCTTGAAAAATCATTTCCTGATGCTGTAACCAATTACAGTTTTGAAGCTGAAATCAACGGAGATGAACTTCATTTTGATTATAAACTGAAACCAGGAATTGCACGAAACCTGAACGCAACCTTTCTGATGCAAAAAATGGGAATTACCATTTCGAAGTCTTAGTGAAACTGTCGAAATAACTTCCCCACTTTAGTACCCGATCAAACTGGATTTCTTCAAACTAATTTCTAAAAAAAACGAAAGTAATCGTCCCCCTTTTCCAAAAGGGGGAGAAGAGGGGGATAAAAAAGTGCTTATTTGAGGAAATTGATATTCCATAGCAATCCAAGTTTACAGGTTTTTCAGCCAGTTCACCAATGTTTTTGTGCCATCTGTAATTTTCGGGCAGAATAGTTCCGGGAAATGAGAATTCAGCTTTTTGTCGGCCCATTCACCCGTTGCCGCCTTAAGTGCTTCAGCGCCGTTAAAGTCCACATAAGCCATTCTGCTGACCAGTTCGCCTGACGCCAGCCCGAACTCGCTGCCGGGAAGCATAGCAACACCTGTGTCATTCAGGATGGCATTGCACATTTCACTGCTCGTAAAAATTCCCCTTTGGTTCATTTTTTCGCGATAAAAGCTGAAATCAGGGAAAAGATAGAAGCCACCATCTGCTTGCGGAACTTTAATATTGGCAGCCTCAAAAGCTTCTGTCATGTATTTTGCCAGTGCTTTCAGTATGCGGCGGCTTTGTTTGAGGTATTCATCAATTTCGGGGTTTCCTTCAAAAGCAGTTACTGCTGCATGTTGAATCGGAGCACTGGTGGAAGTAAAGGTTTCGCTTGCCGCTGAAGCCATTGCATCAAGCAGCCATCGCAGACTTGGCGGAAATGAAAATGTGCCCAGCCGCCAGCCGCCGGCACCGCACCATTTGCTTAATCCGCTGCTGACGATGGTTCCTTCGGGATAGTATCGGGCTATGGAAACATGCTGTCCGTTGTGATTAATCATTCCGTAAATCTCATCGGAGATCAGAATTACCTTATATTTTTTCGCTACCTGTGCCAGCAGTTTCAGCCGCTCAATCGGATAGGTATTTCCTGTTGGATTTGAAGGATAATTCAGGATCACAATTCTTGGCCGGTCGGGATCATCACGGCAAACCATATCAAGCAATTCGGGGCTCATCCGCCAGTTGTTGTCGGGCGATGCCGGAATCCAATGTACATGCCTGCCAATGATGCGTGCCTGCGGAGAATAGGAAACCCAGCTTGGTGTAGGTATCAGCAAATCGCCATAATAAACCAGTTGCAGCAAAAAAATCAGTTCTTTTGAGCCCGGGCCGATCAAAATATCATCGGGATCGGTAACTATTCCCTGATGACGAAGGTTAAACCCGGCCACCGCTTTGCGAAGTTCATATAAACCTTTCACCGGAAGGTAATCTTTTTGGTGGGCATTTTGCCGCAAGGCTTCAACCACCGATTCAGGCACAGGAAAGGGCGATTGCCCCAACCCGAACTTGAAAACCGTTTTGCCCTCTTTAATCAGCTGATTGCTTAATTCATTGATTCGCAGTGTTGCAGAGGGTTTAAGACCTCTTACGTTCAGATTCAGGTTTACATGAAGAGGTTCGTGTTTCATGATGCTGAGTTGGTTTTAATGCCTAAAATTAGTTAAAACAGCTCAACCCCGAATGTTTTTTATCAATAAAATGGATTTGTCATCAGCAAACTACTGTCCTGAAAGCACATATAATGAAACACCAAACGCGCAGTGAATTTTCCTGAAAAAGTTTATTCTTTTACAAACTTCAGCGGTGTAATGTTTTTTTCTGAATAAACCTTAAGGAAATACAATCCTGCAGGTAAGCCTGAAACACTTAAAGTTGAGGAGTTTGAAGCTGCCATTACCATTTTCCCGCCTGAATTATATATTTCGGCCATGTCCGGGATTCTTTTACCCTGAATGGTCAATACATCTGTTGCAGGATTCGGAAAAACAGAATAATTGTTTGTAAATGTAATTGCGGAGGTGCCGACTACTGTTTCGGATTTGAAAAAAGTCATGGTGTTGCCTTTGCCTTCTTCGAACTGATAAAATCCTACTTCATAGTAATCGTTGGCGTACCACCTGTAATTTGAATAGTTGCTAACATCAAAACTGTTAAATACCCATCCATTGGGTGTCCAGTTGTAAACGGAATCCTGTGAGATGATATCCGTTTTTACTCTTAGAACCGGAAAAGAGCCATAAGGTGTCATCATCATGCCACTTGCGTCACCTGTTGTTGTAATGTTCATCTGGCTTATTTGTTTGATGGAGTCCATCAATTCGCCGGCATTCCGCATAGCCATGTGCCATTCATAGGTTGACTCTTGGACCAACTGGTTGCCGTAAGTGAAAGGCAATTGCAGGCTGAGCGGGTTAGGGTTGCAAGTGATGTGGATGGTCATGGTGTATTCTCCGAAGATGGTGATGATGTCCTCATCTCCCACATATCTGATGCCCTGATCATCATATCTGATATATTCATAATCCCAATAGGGCGGGGGATTTCCGTTCAGGTGTTTTACAGCCACATCGGCATCCGGGTAGTTCTGGTAATTGATTTGCCCCTGAGGAGGGAGATAAAGGGTGGTATCATAGACTGATGGAACAAGGTTGGTAAAATCCCATACCTGATTTAAACCCGGGTTGCCGGGATTTATCTGGGTGGTATTGTCAACCGCCCGGATTACCTGTAAACCTATGGTGGGCAGGTCGTCAGTAGTGATTGTGATCTGGGCAAAGGTCTGATCGGCCATCATTACCGATACGGCGAAAACAATGAGTAAAAGTTTTTTCATGTGGAATGATTTAGAGGTAAGTTCTCATCATGCAAATGTCGGTTTGCAGGAGACCTCTGTCAATCACCTTTTGATGTGATATTTTAACCTTAGTTTTTTACTCCTTTACCAACTTACTGCAATGAACCTTTTTTCCGTCACATATCCTGAACAGGTAAACACCTTTCGGATAGCTTCCCAGATCAATGGTTTCATCAGGCTGCTGCATCACTTTGCTCAGTATAGTCCGTCCTTTCATGTCGGTAATGTGGAGTATTGATCCGTTAATGGTATTTGAAGTGTGAATTGTTACCAGCCCGTCTGAAGGGTTTGGAAATACTGTAACCGTCTTTTTTTCTGCCAGTTCGTTGATCCCGATGGAACCACCGCCGTTCTTGTTCTTGAATATCACACCGTTTGAACTTACTGCATAACCGGTATTCTTGTTGAAAGTAATATGGCCCATTGGTTCAGGGGTTTTCGCGGTGCAATTGGTCCAGGTTGATCCGCCATCGGTTGTTTTTAAGATCCTTCCACCGATGATATAGTCGTTTACATCGCCTGTGGCGATATACCCCGTTTGTTCATCGATAAACCAGACTGAGCGCATGCCATACCCTGTAAGAACGCCAGGGATTTTTGTCCAGGTTGTCCCTGCATCAACAGTTTTCATCACCGTTCCGAAAGCCCCGACACTAAAACCTGTTGATGGGGTCGGAAAATGAACGGAAAACATCTGGATGCCAGTACTTGTGCTTTGCCAAATGCTCCCGCCGTTGGTCGTTTTAAGGATGGCGCTTCCACTGCTGGCAATAAAACCAGTGTTTTGATCTGTAAACCAGATGCTCTGGAAGTTGAAGCCGGAATTATCCGTTAAAAAAGTCCAGGTAGCACCGGCATCAGTTGTCTTTACTATATTCCCGCTCGTTCCAACGGCAAAACCGGTGGTTGCGTTCGTAAAATAAACGGAATAGAGTGCAGGGGAAGCACCCTGGTTTTCCACATTCTGTTTAGTCCACGTATTTCCACCGTCGGTGGTTTTCATAATACATCCATAATGGCCGACAGCATAGCCGTTATTCAGGTCTGTAAAAAATACAGAAGAAAGCGAATTGTCAGTAAACTGCTTCGACCAGGTGATGCCGCCATCGTTGGTTTTCATAATAATACCTTCGAGAGAAGTCTTGCCCCCTACTGCAACGACGATGTTTTCGGTCAGGGCAAAGGAAGCGTTCAGCCCATAATCTGTACCTTCCGTCGTTTTGGTCCAGGTATTTCCGCCATCTGTGGTGGTGATAATGAGCCCATTTTTACCCAGCGCAAATCCTTTGTCGGCAGATGAGAACGCGACACTCCACAGGCCGACAGTAACTCCGGTGTTATGCTGGGTCCATGAATTGCCGGCATCGGTGGTTTTAAGTATTACAGTACCCCCGATAGCATACCCGGTAGAAGCATCGACAAAGTTTAAATAGCCACATCCAGGCAGGGGAAAAGACAGTTGAGTCCAGGTGTTTCCACCATCGGTGGTCTTCAAAAGGCCCGCACCAGCAACATATCCTGTGTTTGCATCGGTAAAAAAGATGGAGAAGACGGATCCGGTCGGGAACGCCGAAGTCCATGTTTTTCCTCCATCGTCGGTCCGCAGGAGGCCCGTATTCGTGCCGCCGGTAAAGCCAACGCTCTGGTTGAGGAAATGAACAGTAAACAGGGTTTTGTTCATGCTTGAGGAGACCAGGTTCCAGGTAACACCGTAATCCAAAGTCCGATAAACCTTACCCGACTCTCCGACTGCAAAGCCGAACCCATTATTGGTGAAAAAGACAGAGTAGAGATTAAGTCTATCGGGCAGAATTGTGACCTGCCAGTTGTCTCCGCCATCAAAGGTCCTGACAATGACGCCCTTTTCGCCGACTGCATAAACGGTATCAGGGCTAACAACCTGAACCGATCTCAGGTTTGTTTCAGCGCCTGTCTGCGAGAATGTCCAGTTAGCTCCACCGTCGGTTGTTTTCCGGAATGAGCCAAGGTCACCAACTGCGTAACCGATCTGTGTGTTATAGAACTTCATGTCGGACAGGAAAGAATTGGTCAGAAACCAGTCCTGGGCGGTCTGAGCCTTGACCATAAAGGACAATGCCCCCAGCAAAACCAAAAAGTAAATTTGTTTCATAGATTCAGTTTTTTATGGTTTATAGACATATTACCAAAGTTCGTATATAGAAACAAGCTTGTCAATCACCCTTTGATGTGATTTTTATATCTGGATAAATACATGGATTATTAAGAAATCGGAGGAGAAAGCAAAACCCGGAATAATATGATCGTTTTGTCCTTTCATGCACGTGCGGGAAAGTGTTTAAACGCTTGATTTAACTGCCATATCCGCATTATGCTCAATATTTTTTGAGTTTCAACTCAGGATGACGAATAAGAAATCTTTTGAGCTTTAGAAATTAGAAATTACTTGTCTCGGGAGCGCGTAGCGATAACGAGAGAAATTAGAAATTAGAAATTACTTGTCTCGGGAGCGCGTAGCGATAACGAGAGAAATTAGAAATTAGACATTAGACATTAGCCTTTACCCTCACTTCATACACCTCAGCAGTGCCTCAGTCCGGGTGCGGACCTGAAGTTTCTGATAAATCTTGCGGATGTGCGTGCGCACAGTTTCTATGCTGATAAAAAGTTCTGCTGCGATTTCCTTGTACAGGAAACCTTTCGAAAGATAGGAAAGTATTTCTTCCTCCCTGGCGGTGAGGTTCGATTCGGGTAAAGGATGTTTGACCGGCCGTGCAAAGGTTTGCACCACTTTTCGGGCAATTTCCCCGCTCATGGGCGAGCCGCCATTTACCAGTTCGCTGATGGCTTCAAGCAGTTTGGCGGGAGGAGTTTTTTTGAGCATATAGCCGGTTGCGCCAGCTGTAAGCGATTTAAAGATTTCGTCGGTATTGTCGAAAACGGTAAGCATCATCACCTGAATTTCGGGCCATGCATTTTTTATACAAATGACACACTCAATGCCATTCATACCCGGCAGGTTGATGTCCATCAGCACCACATCGGGCCGGAATTCAGGTATAGTCCTGAGGGCATCTTCGGCTGAAGGGCAAGCTGCCTGGCAATGATAACCTTCAGAACCATTGATAAGCATACGAAGCCCTTCGCGAACAGCTTCGTCGTCTTCTACGATGATGATACTGATGGTTTCCGGCATGGTCTTTCTCGTTTAATGTTCACAAAAGTACATCTTCAAATTACAGAATACATCACCCTTTCATGTGATTTAATTATTCTCAGAGATTTACTGAGAAATCGATTTCCGTGCCTTTTCCCTTTCCGGAAACAATCCTGAACGTACCTCCGCATTCTTCCATTCTGCGACGCATATTTATCAGTCCATTGCCTGTTCCGGTAAGCATCTCCTCCGAAAAACCATCCCCGTCGTCTTTCAGGATCATGTTCAGGTGTTTTTTATTGATCTGCAGGGTAATCACCACATGCCCGGCTTTAGCATGTTTCACAATATTATGTAAAGCTTCTTTGATGATAAGAAACATGTTGCGGCGCAATTCTGCCGGCATGTGCAAAGCCGGAACATCCTCAGGAAAATGAAACTTAACCACAGCCGGAGTGGGCTCGAGATACGTACTGGCATATCTGCGGATATAAGCTGCGAAATTGTCAAGACTATCGTTTTTCGGGTTCATGGCCCAGATGATCTCACTCAATTCGTCCACCACATTGCCGGCAATTTCAGAGATTTGCTGAATCGCATTTTGTGATTTTTCAGGCTCCTGTTGCTGACTCCTCGCAATCTCGCTCAGTATAGAAATCCGGGTAAGGCTGGCGCCCACTTCATCGTGCATGTCTTTTGAAATACGAAGACGCTCTTTCTCAATGGCATGTTCCTGCTCGAGGGCTTTAATCCGGTTCGCGTACCTGATGCCCTGTACCTTTCTCACAACAAGCACTGTAATCACAACAATTGAAACACCAAGCAGCAGCAAAAACCACCAGATTTGCCAGAAGGCAGGTTTCACAGTCAGGGTGAGCAACAATACCGGTTCACCCTGATTTTGAGCGGGATCAGTATATCTGACAAAAAGCCGGTATTCACCTGGAGGAAGGTTTCGGTATGAAAAACCGGCATCGGATGTTGAACTGCTCCACTCTTTCTGGTAACCCTCAAGAAAAAATGAAAACCCCTGATCACCGGCATCGGGATAATCGGCCGTGTAAACGCTTCCGCGGATATGTGATGCATTCCTGCTTAGCCTGATTTGTGGCTTTCCAGCGGCAATTCCTCCCGACCAGGCTGTATCAGCAACGAACAGAGAAAAAAGCCTGACCGGCGGTATTTCTTTTTCTGAAATAAACAGCACCGGGTCAATTGCGTTAACCCCATTAATCCCACCGAAATACAAACGACCGTCGGGCCCTTTACAAGCTGCGCTATAGCTGAACTCCAGTGATTGAAGGTTGTTTTTCGATAAAAACCTTATGACCCTGTCTCTTTTTGCAGTGATGCAGCCAATCCCCCTTATGCCTGAAAACCAGATTCTTCCCTGTTCATCGGGCAACAAGGTGTAAATTGCTTCATCCTTAAGAACCGCTAAGGCCGGGTATGGCTTCAGGATTTCACCCTTAGTTGAAAAGATTTCAATGCCGTTGCCCGTGGCTGCCCACATTTCATTGCCAAAAGCCAATAGCTGATAGGTTTCGCTATGCGATAAAAGGTTTCCGTGATTTGTTAAATCCACTAAATCCTTTTCATCCCTGACCTTATTATAAAACAAACCTATCGGAGTAGCTATCCATCTCGCTCCAAAATGGATTATCCGGAAATTTACTGAAATATAATCGTCCTTTTGTTTCAATGACGGATTCGTGCCAGCATAGAAGGTTAGGAGTTCGGAGTCGCCCTGAAGTTGAAGATGATTATCCTGATTGTTGATAAACACGGCAGTGTGCCATTCATGGAGGTAGCTGAATATCAGGCTCCCTTCAGGCGCAATCACAAACAGACCTTTGTTAGTAGCTACCCAAATCCTTTTGCGCGTATCTGTTGCCAGATGGAGAATATAGGTATCGTTGCCGAAAAGCCCGGGGTTTAATCGCACTGCCTTTTTCAGATCTTTTGTTAATCTCCATAAACCCTTATTGTAGGTTCCGGCGAAAATGTCCTCTTCAGATTCGGTTAAGCAGCGTGTAAATCCAATCTGTGATTTCTCAAACATCACTTTATGCGGATTGTATTTAAGCAATCCATTCCCATCGGTGCCAAACCAGTAATTGCTGAATATATCCTCAAAAACATGAATTATGTTTGGCCTGATGGTGTCAGTAAACTTACCTGAGATTCCCAGAAATTCAATAGCTGTGACATTATTTTTGTTCAGCCTGAAAAGCCTTCTGCTGCCCGTTTCTGAAAACCAGAAATTATCCTGTCCGTCAATGCTGAGTTCATTATTGATATCTATACCCAGATCGGTTAATTCTTCCCAAGATTCATTTTCGTGAAACCGGTATAACTTTGTGCCTTTAACAATGAAAACTTTGCCGTTTTTGTCTGATGTCAGGGCTTTGCATCCGGGTGCTTCTATCCATCTGGTGTTGAAAGTTGTTGTGTCGTGGCTTCGGTTTTTTCTGATCTGCAGAATCCCGTTTTCGGACAGAACAAGGAAAACATCCTTGTTTATATTTACTGCATTGATCGGTATAAAATCCTTCGGTATGTTTTTGAGTTCTCCTGAAAGCAGATTTAAAGGATTCAGGCTATCGCCGTCAACCAGGCAAAAACCTTTATTAAATGTCCATACCAGAGGTTTTTTGTTGATCAGTACATCAAATAGTGCGAACCAGGTAGCTTTTTCCCTGATGATAAATTTAAACTGACCAGTGGCTGCATTAAACCGGAAAAGAGATGAAGAAGATGAAATTACAAAGTTGCCGGGCGCTGTTTCAACCAGCTTGCGCATCATATTGTCGGAACTGTTATAAATCCCCTGATAAGGGATTCTGAAGACCCTGAATTCACGGCCATCGAAGCAGTGCAGTCCATCGCCGGTCACCATCCAGATAAGGCCGCTGCTATCCTGATGTACATGGCTGACCATGCTCTGGCGTAGACCATCCTCAAGCCCGTATTCTGTAACAAAAAGATTTTCAGTAGTTTCGAAAGGCTGCGCATTTCCTTGAAATTGAAACATATATACAAGGAGCATCAGGGAAAGCGATCTCCTGAAGATAATGTGAAGGCCGGTAAAAAAGAATGATCTCAAGTAATGGTCAGCTTGATGAAGTAAATATAATAAATCTAATGCGATATTTAAGTTTCAATGCTTGACCTGATAAAATTATTTCCTTTGATAATAGCGGATCCAGTCCACCTCCAGCATATTTGGTAAAACGGTTTCAGGCCCCGGCGATTTGGTGAAGGGTGTGCTGTCGTTGCCAACGCCCAGCCCGATAATCAAAAACAATCGCTCCTGCTCAGGAGGGAAAACCGGATCAATCTTGTATCTGCCAGGTTTCAGGTTACAATTACCGCGGTTTCGGCCTCTCCTGTTTGTAAAACGGCTGAAACTCCACACTTCAGTATCATCAATAAAAAAGCGGATAATGTTGGTGTCCCACTCCATGGCATACACATGAAAATCTTCTGAAAGATCCATTTTTACCCTGTTTTTATTGTGGGCCATTTTGCCAATCTTCCAGTTGTGGATGGAAGTGTGAAACCTTTCGGGATTTTGCATTCCGGCTTCCATGATATCAATTTCAGCCGAAATCTGACCGAATGTCCACAATCCGGGCCAGAACCCCATTCCGGCAGGCAGCTTACTTCTTATTTCATACCTTCCTTGCGCAAAAGCCTGGCGGGAGTGTATCATCCCTGAAGTGAAATCGCGCTGCTGATCAAACCATGTAGCTGATTCACGTTTTGCAATAATTTTAAGTATGCCGTTGCTTATTTCTATGTTTTCATCTTTAAAAACCTGACCTTCATTGCCATGTGTCCGGCAAAAAGCGCATTGATCGCTGCCGTCGTCGGTGTAAGGAAAATAGGTAAGCCATTGCTCTTTGTTGAGAACATCGACGTCGAATTCTTCCGAATAGACCAGTTCCCAGTTCCCTTGCGGACAAAACACAGGCTGACTAATGACAGTATCCTGCTGAGAAAACACTGTTTTGGTTGTCAAAAGCAAAATGATGAATGCAAGGGCGAATCGGGTCATATCAGGAATTGAAGTATTGAGTTCAAAAGTAAGGATTACTTTCAGTAAATGCAAAATGGAATGGATGTGTAATTTTGTCATTCAGTGTGAAATGAGTATTATGGAGACATCCATTCATTATATTGTACTAACATTCAATCTCATACGAATGTCATCCTGAGCGGAGTCGAAGGACAAAACGATCTTATTCATTTCGATTTCCTATATCGAACGTAGTCTCCCAAATTAATTCTATAAATTCAATTTTATTGGAATGAAATAAATAATAAATTTGGTAAAAAATCATTTCGTATGCACAAGTATCTTTATGTTTATATTGTGAAATGCCAGGATGGAAGCTATTATACAGGTGTTACCAATAATATAGAACTAAGGCTTCTTCAACACAATGAAGGAATAAATCCAGACTGCTTTACCTTTTCTAGACGGCCAGTTGTTTTGGTTTATAATGAGTACTTTTCTGATTATAATCAAGCCATTTCCTTTGAGAAGAAAGTTAAAAAATGGTCTCGTGCAAAAAAGGAAGCTCTGATTGAGGGTGATTGGACCAAATTAAAGAATTTGTCCAAATGCATGAATAATTCAACATCTGAAAACCTAAACAGAGAGTAGTTTAAAAGTGGTTAAGGATGGTTAATAACGTCTAAATCCGCTCAGTGTGACATTCGTGTTAGGTCAGCAATGATTCTCTTTATTACACACGTTATCAGGCCTATACGATGTCCTCCTGAGCGGAGTCGAAGGATAAAACGAACAATCTGTCATTGGTAGCGGAGTCGAAGGACTTAACGATTAATAAACATTGATTTTTGATGAAAGAAGAAATGCCGTAATAATCTGTCAATGGCTGTAAATCAAGCGTTTAAACACTTCGACTCCGCTCAGTGTGACATTCGTGTTAGGTCAACAATGATTCTCTTTAATGCACACGATATCAGCTCTATACGATGTCATCCTGAGCGTAGTCGAAGGATATTTGATTCACTTTTCTGCAAATTCGAAACCTTAACTAAACGACATTGGATTACTTTCAGTAAAAGCAAAAATGCGACCCGGGGACAGGACGCATTTTAAGGAAAGGGACACTGAATCCTGTCATAGCTGACAGGGCAGTTTCATGACTATTGAGTAATATTTACATTTATTTTGGTGTAATTCGACTCATTGATGAAGTAGTATTTTCTTCCGCTGATGGTTTCCGGCTGATAATTGTAAGGAGTTACAGAGATCAGACCTGCTGCTCCGGTTCCGATTGCGCTGAGTTCAGTGGAAGTAAATGTAACATTTGCAGTGCCTGATCTTACTGTTTTTATGGATGAGTTTTTGCTTCCTGCAACCACCACAACTACTGAGTCGGCATTCGATATTGCATTTCCCAGAGAAATGGTAAGTCCTGAAGCCAGACTGAAAGTTTCAGGAAGTGTGCTGTAGCCACTGAAATCCGGGAAGCCACGTGCTACAGTTTTCTGAATAACCGGTACATCGCCTTCGCCACTTACATTCCATTCTACCGTATTAAAATTCAGCGGACTGAGCAGGTTGTCATAAATGTATGAGTTGTTCTCATATTTTTTCAGCGAACTGCCGTTGATGGTGACTGTTCCTGCAGAAGCAAAAGTTGAACTTCCGGCTGCCTGAGGGAAAACTGCTACTGCGGTATTAATCTCAACAGGAATTGTAAACCCGCCGGCATTCTGATAACTTATACTTTTAATTGCAGCAAGAACTCCGTAAGAATCGGTGAATTTGTAATTTTCGGTTGCATTCTGATTGTTGTCAGGCGTTTCATCTTCCTTTTTGTCACATCCTGTGGCAAGAATGGCTACTACTGAAAGGGCTGTAAAAAATTTCAGAAATGTTGTTTTCATGTGGTTGGCGTTTTTGTGATTAAAAGAATTTTGTGAAATAAGTTTCATCGCAAAGGTAAAGTGCCTGATCGGGGCAATAAATGCCGATCAGCAGGTATTTTAACTACGTACAATTAGGTATCAGCAATCGCATATTCTTAACCCACTTTTATCAGAAAACCCGGGATTAATTGCTTTTTTACAGATTGCCGGCAAATAAACATAGTCATCAATCATACCCAGCATAATGGCATACTTGGTAAGAGCAACCAATGATTTGCTGTTTAATTTCCTTATGATGTTTTTGCGGTGGGTCTCAACGGTTCTGTTGCTTATTTTTAGGATTGCTGATATTTCGGTGGTGCTGAACTCACCGGCAACAAGACGCAACACCTCCTTTTCGCGGGGGGTAATCTGACTGGAAAATTCAGGGTTTTGCATAACAATTGTTGTTTCTGCAAAGCTAAGTATCGGCAAGCCAAAAGAATATACTGAAATTTAGGTATTTTATCTACGCAGCACTACTGATTAAAATCTGCCAGATTATTTTCAATGGCAAATTTCAATAGTCCGACCAAAGTGCGGGTATTGGTTTTCTGAATTATGTTTTTGCGGTGTGTGTCAACGGTTCGTTTGCTGATAAAAAGTTTGTCAGCAATCTCTTCGCTCGATAATTCTTCCATAATCAGTTTAATAATCTCAATTTCGCGCGGAGTAAGCTGGGCTGTGTTTTTTTCAATGTTCTTTTGTTTCTTCATCCGGGTCATCATTATATTCAGCACCTCGTTGCTGTAATATGTGCTGTTGCCGATGATGCGGTTTATGGCATTGCTCAGTTCCTGACGACCCGTATTTTTCAGGATATAACCTTCAGCTTCCGACATAAGTATTTCGCCGACAATCTCACGGTCGTTGTACATGGTGAGAACAAGAATTTTAATTTCGGGGAAGTGCAGTTTTACTTCGCGGGTTAGCTCAACACCTGACATGCCGGGCATGCTGATATCGGTAATGAGAAGGTCGGGCTGGTTCTTACGTATAAATTCCAATGCCTGAATACCATTGCTCACTTCACCGATAATCTGAATGTTTTTTTCGCGGCGAAGCAATGCTTTCAACCCGTCGATAAACATCTGGTGGTCATCGGCAATCAATACCCTGATGCTTTTTTGCTCTTCATCCATCATAATGCCAGTTTAGTGAAGTTGATACTTAATTGTGTGCCTTTTCCGGGCTCGGAGTAAAGCTTCATATTCCCGTTAAACAACGAAACCCTGCTGCGTATGTCGTCCCAGCCTATGCCCCGTCCTTGTTTGTTGCTGCTTTCTTCGGGCATACCTTTTCCGTCATCGGCAATGCTGAGGGCAAGGTTCTCATTGTTGTAATGAAGCTCAATGGCTATGTTGAGCGCGTTGGCGTGTTTCAGAATGTTGTTCACCGCTTCCTGAACCACACGGTAAATGGCAATTTCAAAATTTTCGGGCAGGCGGTTGGTGATTCCCGATGTTTTTACAGAAACGGAAATCTGACGGGCTGAGTTGATTTTTTCGGCCATATCGTTCAACGCAGAAACCAATCCCAGCCTGATGAGCGCCGAAGGCATAAGATTATGCGATATATTTCTGAGGTCATCAATTGCCTGATCGATCAGCGATTCAGCATTTTCCACTACTTTAATGTCTTCGCCTTCTGCATTGTCTTCAAGCACAGAAACATTCAGCCGGGCCGCAGAAAGCAGTTGCCCCAGGCCATCGTGCAGCTCCATTGCAATGCGTTTCCGCTCATTTTCTTCGGCATTCACCACAGCGGTAAAAGCGGCTTTCTGAATCTGAAGTTTTTCGTGCTCCAGCCTCACTTTGTTCATGTATTTTGTTCTGACAAACCAAAAAGCCATTCCTGAAAAAGCAAGCAGCAACAGAAACCCGGCAAGCAACAAACTGTTTCTTTCCCTGATTCTTGAATTTCTGATTTCCAGACTATTTATGGTATTTTGCTGGTTGAGAATAGCGATTTCATCTTCCTTTTTTTCGGTTTCATATTTTGTCCGCATTTCAGCGATGTTCTTACTCATATTCTCCGAATAGAGTGAATCTCTTAGCGAATCCAGCGATATTCTTGAATTGTATGCCGCTTTATAATTCCCGCTGTTCGAATACAGATAGGCATAGGTTTCATAAACTTTTGCCAGTCGTGAGTTTGATTTTATCCTGATTGATAAGTTTTTGGCTGAATCAAGCAAAGCTTCTGCATTCTTGTAATCCTTAAGCTTAGTATGTGTGGAAGCGATGTTTATGTATGTAAATATCAAGCCGTTGAAGTCATTTATTTCTTTGCGGTACTTTTCTGATTTGCGATACATTTTCAGCGCTTTATTGTATTCTGCTCTACTCATGTATATGATAGCCATGTTGTTATACAGAATTCCAAGCCCGTATTTATCGTCAAGCTCCTCTTTTAATACCAATGATTGTGCAAAATATTCAAGTGCTTTTTCGTCGTTTTCAAGATTGCTCCATACCAGCCCCAGGTTAGTAAGTGTTGCTCCGGTCAGATATTTATCATTTAATTCCTCACAAATCTTTAAAGCCTTTTCGTGATAAATGAGCGCGTTCTGGTTTTCCTTCAGTTCAAGATAGGCCAGACCGACGTTGTTGTAAGTATTTCCCATCCCTTTTTTATCTCCGACACGTTCAAAAATCCGGAGGGCATCAAAATAGACTTCAATGGCTTTTTTGTAATCGCCCCTGTTTTTGTGAACCATTCCTGCGTTGTTCAGCGTGCTTGCCAGAATTTTATGATAACCGATTTTCCGGCTCAAGTCAGCGGATTTCTGGTAATAGTAAAGGGCGCTGTCGAATTCGGAGCCAATGTCAAACGAAACACCCAGAATATTTAATCCTGCTGCAAGGCCTCTTTCAAATTTCAGTTTTTCGGCCAGTTTAACGGCTTCGCGGCTTAGCTCAAAAGCCCTGTCACTGTCGGTGTACCAATAAGCAATGGCCAGACGGTTCATCGCATTTACGCGACTGGTGTCTTTTGCAACTCCGGTACGTATGGCGCGTTCAAGACTGTCAACAAGAGCTTGCTGCCCGAAGGAAAATCCATTAAAAAGAATAATAAGCGCAGGAATCAGAATTGATTTTTTTAACATAAATGCAGGCAGTTGCTAAGGTTATTCATGTCTTTCAGGCTTAAACATACAATTGTTAACAATGTTTTAAGGGTTTTTTCTTTGCCTTAAAATTACTTTGATTTTGCAATGTTTTTTGAACCTCACTTTCGCAATCTAATAGCACACGGATAACACTGATGCGACGGATATCCACTGATTATGAAACAGCCCTGAAAGGGAGCTATACATTAACGATGGGTGAAGCCCATAGCACACGGATCTCGTCTGAGGCCGAGAGACGGTTACACTGATGCGACGGATATCCACGGATCAGATTAAAAAAAATCCGTGAAAACCAGTTTAATCCGTGTCACCTGTGTGCCAATAAGAAGCTGACCAAATTACGGAAGGCAAGCGGAAGAAATCAAAGCGCAAAAACTCACTAACCTAAAGTATGGAAAGTAAGCTCACTCTCGTTTATTCACTTTCCCAGAAAAATCTTCCAACCATCCTCTGAATTTTTCAGTTTTGTCGTTGACTCATCGGTTTCTCCGTTCCCGTAGGTTAACATAATTGTAACTTCCGCAGTTTTCCCGTCCTCGCTGATGGTTTCACTTACGACTTCAATTTTCTTAATGCCTCCTTTGGTTGATATTTCCTTTGTGCCTTCACTCAGAAATGCTTTAAGTTTCTCGTTTTCTTCTGCTGTTGCTTTTTCAGCACCATCAAGCATTTTGAATGCAGCATCCACATCGCCTTTTTCCAGTTTCAGGATAAACGATTTGCTGACATCAGCCGGAGATTTTCCGCTTCCTGAACATGAAACCATTAACCCGGTTGTTGCAACCAAGGCAAGAACCATTAAAGAATTGATGAGTTTTTTCATTTTGATAGGGTTTGGGTGAATTAATTATGAGGGTATATTTTTGTAAGCAATGCGCTGTTCTGAATATGGCCGGGCAAGATAATGCTGTCGGTTAATATGTTTAAATTCAGTTTCTTAAATTGGTTGCCTGTGATATTTACCCCTGACTGCAGGTAGGCCTTCCACACCAGTTCGGTGCAATAGAGTTTGTCATCGTTTCTGAAATTCAGGGCTTTGTCGAATGGCAACCCTGCCCGGAAATACGCCAATGCATTGGCTGCAGCTGCTGATGCAATGCCAGTTGTGTCGCATTTCAAACGGTAAAAAGCAAATAGACTGGCTTTGTCAGGAGTGAGAAATTCAGGCAATCTGTCGCACCTTACCGTTTCGTTGCCTTGCTCATCCGGCTCTCCCGGCACTGCATGAATTACAAACATTTCGTTGCCAGTTTTGCAGCAAATTCCAACATGAGAGTAGTCTGTTTCCTGGTCGTTGAGCATCACAATACTGCTGACCAGGCTCCGGCCTTTGCGGAAAATAATGTCTCCGTCTTTTATTTCTGAATTTATGCCGGCAAGTAAAAAGGGGTCGATATTGGTTTCTGAGGCTGCTGTGGGGCGGGTGGCACCTTGATGAAAAATGAAAGCTAAGCTGGCAAGTGCAAGTGCCGAACACACCAATATAACACGAAAAATTGTGTGCTTATGAGCACCCCTGACTTTCATATTCTGGCTTGAATAATGCTTCTGTAAACAAAAATAGGAATTATTTATACGTAGATCAGATAAAATTTTTCGATGTCGTATAGCAAACCGGATTATGAACACATTGAATCGTTGCAACCTATTACAGATAGTCGTTTTGTCCTTTCCCGCACTTGCAGGACTAGTAATGACAGATATCGGAGGATCAGCCCCAGAGGGGCGCAGCGTTGGTAGTAGGTAAGCGATGGCTATTTCAAAAGCCCCAGAGGGGCGCAGCGTGTAAACATATTCTGATTGAGGATATTATTATTTATCAGCAGTAGAATCGCAAAATTACATTTGAATAAGAATACATGGTTTTTTTAAGTGAGTTTGAATTGGTTTTAAAGCACCATATTTGTTTGATTTAATTGATTTACCTCCTAAGGAATTGATCAATCATTTATTTTTGAGTTAAACTGAAGTTATTAATTTTTATGCTACGCCCCTCTGGGGCTTACTATTCATTCATAATACTTCAAGCTACCAACGCTGCGCCCCTCTGGGGCTTATTTTCTTTCGTGTTTATTTCTGGCAACAAGTTTCTCATCGCTGAAGATTTATATTATCAACATTTTATGGCACTGATTAGCTCCTGCTGAAATTTAAGTTAAAGGAGAAAGTCCAGAAAGCGATGTTTGCATATATTTTTTATTTCGCCCTTTCATGGCTTGTTTCGTTATTACACTTCGGTAACACAGGGCTTCTCCGCTGTGTTAATAGATTTCGCCCTTTCAGGGCTTGTTTTCGTTGTTACACTCCGGTAACACAGGGCTTCGCCGCTGTGTTAACAGATTTCGCCCTTTCAGGGCTTGTTTTCGTTGTTACACTCCGGTATCACAGGGCTTCGCCGCTGTGTAAACAGATTTCGCCCTTTCAGGGCTAAACATAAAAAAAGCCCTGAAAGGGCGATATACATTAACGATGGGAGAAGCCCATCGTAATGAAACAATCACTAATTAAGCCCTGAAAGGGCGAAATACAAAACGTTATGTGACAGTCTTTCATTAAAAACAGGGAGAAATCTGTTGTTATTGGAAAACAGCGTTAGAATCGCAAGTTTTCCTGATGTTGAAAACTATTAAAAACTAAAAAACATACCCAACTATTTACTTATGTACCTTTGCATACAGTAATGTTCCCAATTCCTTTTTAACCCTTACCTATTGATAAACAAAAGGTTAATGACGAAACCCTCCGCAAAACTAGTACTCTCCAACGGCATGTCGTTCGATGGGTATTCTTTCGGGTTTCGGGGAAGTGTGTCTGGCGAAGTGGTTTTTAACACTGCCATGACCGGTTATCCCGAAAGCCTCACCGATCCCTCGTACCGGGGGCAGTTATTGGTTCTCACCTATCCCCTGATTGGCAACTATGGGGTTCCGGATATGATTTTTGAAGCGGGTTTGCCCGCTTTTTTTGAGTCCGACAAAATCCATATCAGTGGTCTGATAATATCGAGTTATTCGGAACAATACAGCCATTGGAACGCATCTCAAAGCCTTGGCGAATGGCTGGAAAAACATCGCATTCCGGCAATTGGTGGCATCGATACCCGTGCACTCACCCAGATTATTCGCGAACATGGAGCCATGCCCGGGAAAATTGTGGTGGATGCCGAAGATGTGGACTGGCGCGATCCCGGAGCAGAAAATCTGGTGGAGGAAGTCAGCGCCAAAGAGGTAATTGAATATGGAAACGGAAACCTGCGCATTGCATTGGTTGATCTGGGTGTAAAATACAACATCATCAGGCATTTTCTTAAGCGCGATACCACCGTGATCAGGGTTCCCTGGAATTACGACCTCAGCAAACTGGATTTCGACGGACTTTTCCTTTCCAATGGACCCGGTGATCCAAAACAATGTGTTGCCACCATCGCCCAATTAAAAGAGCAGATGGAAAAACCCCGCCCGATTTTCGGAATCTGTCTGGGAAACCAATTGCTGGCCCTTGCTTCAGGTGCCGACACTTTTAAGCTCAGGTACGGGCACCGGAGTCACAATCAACCGGTACTGCAGACCGGCACCAACAAGGCGCTGGTTACTTCCCAGAATCATGGATATGCCATTGATAACCAATCGCTCGGCAAAGACTGGGATACCTGGTTCGTAAACCTGAACGACGGAACCAACGAAGGCATCCGCCACAAAGCCTTGCCTCAGTTTTCGGTGCAGTTCCATCCCGAAGCTTCAAGCGGCCCAACCGATACAGAATATCTTTTTGATGAATTTCTGGCGGAGGTGAAACGGTACAAAGGCATTTAACAAATGAGTAGAAACTTTCGAAATAAAAAATTGAGAATAATGCGGAGATGACAGTTAAATCAAGCGTTTAAACACTTCGACTCCGCTCAGTGTGACATTCGTATTAGGGCAGCATTGTTTTTTAAATGCACTCACATTCAATCCCATACGATGTCCTCCTGAGTCCCGCACGTGCGGGAAAGGATAAGCCGAACAATCCTTCATTGGTAGCATAATACGGAGATGACTGGTAGATAAGGCGTTTAGACACTTCGACTCCGCTCAGTGTGACATTGGTGTTGTAGTAGCGTTGTTACAATTTAATAAATTCATTATCAATTGAATACGAAGTCATGCTGAGCGGAGTCGAAGCACAAAACGTCAATCTGTCATTGGAAGGGGTTCCGATAGCTATCGGATCGAAGGCCAAAAGGGGGAGAAGAGGGGGATAACAAAATGTGTAATATTTGAGGATTTTATTTTTATCTTTTCACTTAGCAACAATCAGAATCAACATGAAACACGATATAGGAAAAGTTCTGGTACTCGGCTCGGGTGCGCTTAAAATCGGTGAAGCCGGTGAGTTTGATTACAGCGGTTCGCAGGCGCTGAAAGCTTTGCGCGAAGAAGGAATTCAAACCATTCTCATTAATCCCAACATTGCTACTGTTCAAACTTCAAAAGGAGTAGCCGACACCGTTTATTTTCTACCGGTTACGGCCGATTTTGTCACCAAAATCATTGAAAAGGAACGTCCTGAAGGCATTCTGCTTGCTTTTGGCGGACAAACTGCCCTCAATTGCGGGGTGGAACTTTACCGCAAAGGCATCCTTGAAAAGTATGGCGTGAAAGTGCTGGGAACTCCCGTTGATGCAATTATCGAAACCGAGGATCGTCAGCTTTTTAAGGCCAAACTGCATTCCATCAGCGTTGATACGCCCAAAAGTATCGCGGTAACTTCCGTTTCTATGGCCCGCGAAGCTGCTGCTGAACTTGGTTTCCCGATTATTGTAAGGGCTGCTTTTACGCTTGGCGGACAAGGCTCAGGCTTTTGCAGCAATATGGATGAACTTGACCGGCTGGTGGCCAATGCCTTCTCATATTCCGATCAGATTCTTATCGAGGAATCGCTGAAAGGCTGGAAGGAAATTGAATACGAAGTGGTGCGCGACCGTTATGACAATTGCATTACGGTTTGCAATATGGAGAATTTCGACCCGCTTGGCATTCACACCGGCGAGAGCATTGTGGTGGCGCCTTCACAAACGCTGAGCAATTCCGAATATCACAAACTGCGGAGCATTTCCATTGAAATTGTGCGCAGCGTGGGCATTGTGGGCGAGTGTAATGTGCAGTTTGCCCTCGATCCCAATTCTGAGGATTACCGTGTGATTGAAGTGAATGCCCGCCTATCGCGTTCATCTGCACTGGCCTCAAAAGCAACAGGTTATCCGCTGGCCCATGTTGCAGCCAAACTGGCGCTGGGTTATGGTCTGCATGAGCTTAAAAACAACGTAACAAAAACCACTTCCGCACTTTTTGAACCCGCCCTCGATTATATCGTTTGCAAAATTCCGCGCTGGGATCTGAATAAATTTACGGGCGTTGCCAAAGAAATTGGTTCCAGCATGAAATCGGTGGGAGAGATTATGTCCATCGGCCGCACTTTTGAGGAAGCCATTCAAAAAGGATTGCGCATGACCGGACTTGGCCTGCATGGTTTTGTGGCAAATCCTCAAATGGAGTTTCCTGACCTCGACAAGAGCCTGAATGAACCCACCGATATGCGCATTTATGCTTTGGCCGAAGCTTTTGCCAGAGGATATTCCGTTGAGCGTTTACACGAACTTACCCGCATTGATCCATGGTTTCTTGAAGGGCTGAACACCATCAGCAAGCTTTCTGAAAAGATAAAAAACACCCCATTTGCACAGCTTACGCCCGAACTGATGCGTGAAGCCAAACAACTTGGCTTTTCCGACTTTCAGCTTGCCCGGTTTCTGCTGAATGACGAGGCGGGCACCATGCACGAACGAATGCTTAAAATCCGTGAATGGCGGGTAAATCATCACATAAAACCAGTGGTAAAGCAGATTGATACCCTGGCTGCTGAGTACCCCGCGGCCACCAATTATCTTTACCTCACCTACAACGGCAATGTTTCTGATGTAGCGCCTGAAAACGACAATAAATCGGTGGTGGTGCTTGGTTCCGGCGCTTACCGCATCGGCAGTTCGGTTGAGTTTGACTGGTCGGGGGTGAATGCGCTGCAGACCATACGGCAAATGGGATATCGTTCTGTGATGATCAATTACAATCCCGAAACCGTGAGCACCGATTACGATATGTGCGACCGCCTCTATTTTGATGAGCTGAGTTATGAGCGGGTGATGGATATTCTGGATGTGGAGCAGCCGCTGGGTACCATTCTGGCAACCGGCGGGCAGATTGCCAATAACCTCGCCATGCGTTTGTACAATTCCGGCGTTCATATTCTGGGCACTTCGCCGGTGAATATTGATATGGCCGAAGATCGTCACAAATTCTCTTCGCTGCTCGATACGCTTGATGTGGATCAGCCCCGCTGGCGCGAACTCAGCAGCATTGCCGAAATAGTTTCGTTTGCCGGGATAGTGGGTTATCCGCTGCTGATCCGTCCGTCGTATGTGCTTTCGGGTGCGGCCATGAATGTGGTTTCAAACCCCGATGACCTCCGGCATTTTCTTCAGGTTGCCGCGCTGGTTTCAAAAGAGCATCCGGTGGTGGTTTCTGAGTTTATCGAATTTGCCAAAGAAATTGAAGTGGATGCCGTGGCCGATAAAGGTGAAATTGTGGTTTATGCCATTTCGGAGCATGTTGAGTTTGCCGGCGTTCACTCGGGCGATGCTACCATCGTTTTTCCGGCGCAGAAACTCTACCTTGAAACTACGCGCCGCATCAAACGCATTACGCGGCAGATCGCCATGGCGCTCGAAATCACAGGACCTTTTAATATTCAGTTTCTGGCAAAAGACAACCATATAAAAGTGATTGAATGTAACCTGAGGGCTTCGCGCAGTTTTCCGTTTGTTTCAAAGGTGCTGAAGATCAATTTTATTGATATTGCCACCCGTGTTATGCTGGGGCAGAAGGTTGAAGTGCCGCACAAGAGCATGTTCGACATTGATTATCTGGGCATAAAAGCCCCGCAGTTTTCGTTTTCGCGATTGGCTAAGGCCGATCCTGTGCTGGGTGTGGATATGGCCTCAACCGGCGAAGTAGCCTGCCTCGGCGAAACTTTTCACGATGCCTTGCTTAAAGCCATGTTTTCGGTGGGATATAAAATGCCCGAACGCAGCATATTGTTATCCAGCGGCGATGTAAAATCAAAGGTACAATTGCTTGAGCCTGTCCGATTGCTGGCGGATAAAGGAATTACAATTTATGCAACCCGTGGCACGGCAAAGTTTCTCAGCGACAACGGCATAGATGCAAAAGTGCTGCACTGGCCCGATGAAAATGCACAGCCCAACACCCTTGACTATATCCGTGAACGCAAAATAGATCTGGTGGTGAATATCCCAAAGAACCTTACCAAAGCCGAACTTCACAACGATTACACCATCCGCCGCAGCGCCATTGATTACAATATCCCCATTATCACCAATGCCCAGCTTGCAGCCGCATTCCTTACCGCCGGTTGCCGCATATCGCTCGATGAACTGGAGCTGAAAAGCTGGAATGAGTATGGGGGGTGGTAGGGGGATTTGTGTTGAGGGGTGGATAGGACGACTTTCTTGACTATACTTGTGCTTTGCTTGTCAATACCTATGTCGCTCCCGCGCGTCCCCTGACGCGTGGTGTAACACTGCTAAATAAAGGACGACTTTCTTGACTTTACTTGTGCTTTGCTTGTCAATACCCATGTCGCTCCCGCGCGTCCCATGACGCGTGGTGTAACACTGCTAAATAAAAAAATATCAGGCCGTAAAGTCCGATTCTGAGAACAACGATTACCATAGGCCGATCTGGCAAAAGAGGAAATGTTGTATATTTCTCATTTTTGCAATATTGTCAACGGAAAATTGCTAATAAAAAGTAAATTATTATTGGAGCAGCAAAAGAAATTCTACTCAAGTACAAGTAAATCAGAGCTCTTCTAACCTGAAGAATTATTGCTTTATCAGGAGAACTTTTTACAATCTTTTTTAATTCTCTAATCTTTGGAAATTTGTTGCCGGAGTATCTTTCAATTATTAAACTTTGTCTTTTTTCGAATCTATTTATCTGATAGAAAAACAGAACATAAAATAGGATACTCAAAATCCAAAATAAAGAGAAATAAATATTCATTTTATCTTTTTTAACTATACAAAAACCGGATTTCGCAATGTTGCGTATATCTGACTAATATCCACCCTTGTGAGCGAAAATGAAAGCCATATTTCCGCCTCAAATATAACAACAATTTAAATATCCAAACCATCCGGCTCAGCGCCATTGATTACAATATCCCCATTATCACCAATGCCCAGCTTGCAGCCGCATTCCTTACTGCCGGTTGCCGCATATCGCTCGATGATCTGGAACTGAAAAGCCGGAATAAGTATGGGGGGTGGTGATGGGATTGGGATGAGGGGTGGATAGGAGGGTGGTTGCGACTTATTTACCTTTCATTCAGTCGCCGGACATTGTTTAAAGGGTTTTTAAATGGCATTTAAACCTTCTTTAAAGTCCGTTTAAAGTCTTAGGGTTTATCTCCTGCATCAAACAGCAACCACTTCCTTGCGCAAAGCCTCCCGCAATACCTGTTGCAATAACTTCTCGTTTTGTGATGCGCTGTCTTTAATGCTGGCTTCTAAGGCATCGCAGTTTTGCATAAGTTCTTCGAGTTTTTGAACGATGCGGTGCTGTTCAGAAATTGGAGGCAAAGGGGTCAGTAAATAATCTATATCAGTTAATCTAAAACTGTTTTTCATGCCTCTTTGTGGTGCATTGAATTGTTTTTGCATTGTAACAGATAAAAAAAGATTACAAATAAATTTTGTTATGATGTTTCTGTTCAATCGCACTAATGCAGTGTGTTGATTTATATATGCTTCTCCAAAATCTTTTGGAATCAGCCCCAAGTTACCTACTTCTCCTGTTATTGAGATTAGAATATCATTTTCTTCAAGCCTAGTTCTGTTACCTTCTTGATTTCTTGGAGGTTTAACATATTGGATTTTGTCCATTCGTAGATTGTAACTATCTTTTGAAAGATTACCCATTCTTACAAAAATAGCTCCTTCTAGTGAATAGTATTTTGCCCAATCTCTTGAACCGCTAGTTACAATTTTAACAATCTCCCCCAACCTACACCAAACCCAACCCTCTGGAATCTCAAAAGGAATTTCCTCTGCTTTAATCGGTGGTAATTCTTTTTCCTTTTTCAGCTTCCCTTCTGCAATCAGTTTTTGTTTTTCGGCTTTTATTTTCTTTAGCAATTCGCTGGCGGGCTCATCACTTGGGTTTTGTGGCACCAACCTGCCTTGCACTGCGTCCTGCAACAATTGTTGGCGAAGTTTTTTGACAAGGGTGAGTTGGTGGGTGAGTTCGGTGGAAAGATTGCCAAAAGATATTTTTTGTTCTTTTATCTTTTCAATTTGAATTAACTGCTCTTCCAAACTAGGCAAAAGTATTTCATAATTTAAAAAGAACTTTTCATCCAAATATTTTCTGTGAGTAATACCAGAACTCGCTCTTTCACAAACTTCATAAAAGACAGGTGAATTCGTAAATTGATTAAACCATTCAATATTCACCTTTATCTTATCAACATCATAAGCCCAAAAGTTACCAGTTATAATTGAACCTTCGACTTCTTCAGGAGCAATACCAAAAGCGCCATATCGCGCGTCTATTTTGGAAAGAATAAACTGACCTGATTTTAATATAAACTGTTTTTTAGTTCCGATTTTTTTACCAAGCTCATTATCCCTTGTTGAAACACCATTATGGTTAATACGGATTGTTACACGATTATAATGTTCATCATCCAAAATATCAACAGGTATTTTGCTGCGTTTTAAAAAATCACCAATTTTTGTTTGCTTCATATTAAATTCTCTACTGCTTTAGCTAAGTTTAAAAAAACTTCAAACGGCTTTAGCCCAAGCCTTGCGAAATCAACGCTGGCTACTTTACAGCCGATTTAAGTTGATCAAGCAACAACTGACTTTTCTCAAAACTCTTCGCAAGCATTTCCATCAACTCCTTGCTGCTGTATTCGTGCTCTTCTTCCTTTTTAGCTGGGTTTTTAATATCCAGATCGTAACCCCGTTCCACAATCGTTTTAATATTTACTTTCCAGCAAATATCACTTTCAATGCGGTTGTCCCACCATTTTTTGATTGGGTCAAACTCTTTGGCCTGTATCGGTTTGGTTTTGTTGTAAGCCTTTACCCCTGCCGGCAAACGATGTTCGTAATACCATATTTCTTTGGTGGGGGTTCCTTTGTCGAAAAACAACAAATTGGTTGCTACCGTGGCATACGGCTGAAACACAGAATTAGGCAGCCGTATAATGGTGTGCAGGTTGCAATCTTCCAGAAGTTTTTGCCTTATCCTTTGTTTTACGCCATCACCTGTCAGTGAACCATCCGGCAAAACAATGCCTGCCCGTCCATCACGTTTCAGAAGGTGTATCATCAGTATCAGAAACAAATCTGCACTCTCCTTTGTGCGGTAGGTTTGCGGAAAGTTGCTTTCGTTTCCGTTGGCTACTATTCCACCAAATGGCGGGTTTGCCAGAATTATATTTACCCGGTTCTTTTCAGTGAAATTGCTTAATGGCTGGTCTAATGCATCGCCAAATTTAATATTCGGCACTTCAATATCATGCAAAATCAGATTGGTGGTTGCCAGCAGATACGGCAGTGGTTTATATTCCCAACCTGCAATGTTTTGCTCCAGACTTTTGCGATCGGCAACATTCTGAGCTTGTTTTTTCAAATGCTCAATGGCACAGGTTAAATAGCCGCCGGTACCACATGCCGGATCTAATATTTTCTCACCCAACTGAGGATTTATTACATCGGTAATAAATTGTGTAATCGCCCTTGGCGTGTAAAACTCACCGCTTTTACCGGCACTTTGAAGATCCTTTAAAATGCTTTCGTACAACTCTCCAAAAGCATGACGATCTTTGGCTTTATTAAAATCTATCTCGTTGAGCTTGTTCAACACCTTGCGTATGTTGATGCCGCTTTTCATGTAGTTGTTGTTGCCCTGAAACACCTCCCGGACTATTACCGCCCGTTGGTTTCCGGTGCTCAGGTCAAGGTTGCGCAATGCCGGAAACAGCTGCCGGTCAACGAACTCAAGCAGTTCATCCCCCGTTATTCCTTCATCATCGCCGGCCCAGTTGCCTTTCTCCTTCACCCAGTGAAAATGATCAGGAATTGGAGATTTGTAACCCTCCACAAGCAATTCAAGTTCTTTGTCCTTGTCCGAAAAAATCTTCAGAAACAGCATCCAGCCCAATTGCTCAATGCGCTGTGCATCGCCATTCAGACCAGTGTCCTGCCACATTATTTGTTGTATGCTCTTTAAAATACCTCCGATATTGCCCATGCTTAGAAAGAATAATTTTGATTAAAGCCCTGTTGGGAAATGAATGATATTGTCTCTTTGATAGAAGTTGTAGAACAATACCTTACCTAATTAAAATTGCCACTAAAGCACGAAATCTCCAAAAAACACCAATCTAATTCATTCATTTTGTGTAATTTAGAGTCTTGGAGATTTGGTGGCAAAAATTTTTTTTCGATTTTTTCAGGACAATAATGATTTACGCAAAGGTATAAAATTACGCCGTTTTATAAAGTTCAACTTCCAATTCCTTTACTGCTTGCAAATACTCTTCTTTGCTTCCAAACTCACTGATTATCTCAGTTGGCGAACCAAATGAATCGAACGGATTTACCCGCAATACTTCAATGCTTTCGATATTGGTAATGCCTTCATCGGCATATTTATCAAGCAATGCCTCCAGCACTTTTTTTGTCTGTTCGCCATATTTGGTAAAGTAGTTCCGCTTTTTCACATTATTGGCTCTTTCTTTCCTGGTTAAAGGCGGCTGGTCGAATGCAACATGGCAGATTAAATCGAATAAATCCATTTCCTTATCCACAGCTTCATACAAAGCTTCAACCAAAATGCCCTGTTCCTGCAATTCAGCAATGATTGCTTCCTTACGTTCAGTCTTATTCCATTTTTCCAGAAAATCGTCAAGCGATGCAAATTTGCCTTTGATTATCTCTTTGGTATGATCTTTCAGACTTGTTGTAATGGGTTTCCCGTCCTGGTCGAAATACATTTCGCGGCTGATTAGCACCGAAACATCAACCCCGTTTACATACACTTTTTGCCTTGGCTCCCTTGGTCCGACCGTGCTGTCAGGCTCCGGATAACGGATTGCTGGTTCTTCAACTATGATCTCATCACCTGTTACTTCATCAATAATCGGGCTTGTGTCGTTTTCCTCTTCATCAACTATTCCGCTTAAATCGGTTTCCTCCGAAACAGGCTTAACCCTTATCGGGTCGCCATCGAAATCCTTATCAGCAAACAAATCCGTGGCATTCCTGAAATCAAGAATGGTGAAATACATTTTGCCAAACTCTTCATTTATGCGGGTTCCACGTCCGATTATCTGCTTAAACTTGGTCATTGAATTGATATTGGCATCCAGCACAATTACTTTGCAGGTTTGTGCGTCAATTCCGGTGGTCATCAATTCAGAGGTGGTTGCAATTACCGGATACTTTTCTTCGGGATTGGTGAAATTATCCAGTTCACGTTTGCCTTCATCATTATCGCCCGTAATCTGCATTACATATTTATAATTGATGGCAGCCAGGTCGTTGTTGTATATCTGAAGCGCCGACCTCATGCGTTCGGCATGGTCAATGTCAACACAAAACACTATGGTTTTGGCAAACCGGTCAAAGCCTTTCAAAAATTCGGTAAGCTTTTTTGCAACTACTAATGTGCGTTCATCAATCACCAGATTCCGGTCAAAGTCCTTGCGGTTATAAATCCGGTCTTCAACCTCGTTTCCATCCTTATCGGTTTTCCCTTTCTCGGGTCGCCAACCTTCAGCATCCACGTTCAAAGCCACACGTATCACCCGGTAAGGGGCCAGAAAACCATCGTCTATCCCTTGTTTTAAGGAATACGTATAAACAGGATCACCAAAATACTCCGTATTGCTGGTTTCGTTTGTTTCCTTAGGCGTTGCTGTTAAACCAATATGGGTTGCATTGTTGAAATAGGTTAATATTTCTCTCCAGCTGCTGTCCTCTTTGGCGCTTCCTCTGTGACACTCATCTATCACAATAAGGTCGAAAAAATCGGGCGAAAACTCTTTGTAAACATTCGCATCTTCATCCGAACCCGATAAGCCCTGATACAAAGCCAGGTAAATTTCATAACTCTTGTCAATCTGCCGGTGTTTTACAACCGTCATTTTATCTTTAAAAAACTTAAAATCGCCGTTTCTTGTCTGCTGAATCAGGGCATTCCGGTCTGCCAGAAACAGAATACGTTTTTTTGCTCCGCTTTTCCACAGCCGGTGTATAATCTGGAAGGCAGTATAAGTTTTTCCGGTTCCGGTGGCCATCACCAGTATAATTCTGTTTTGCCCTTTTGCAATGGCTTCAACTGTTCTGTTAACGGCAATCTGCTGATAATATCTTGGCTTGCGGGTTGTGCCATCAAAATAATAATCCTGCGAAGCAATCTTTTCAGCTTTAGGTGTTACTATTCCCTTGTAAATCTTATACTTCTCCCACAATTGTTCCGGTGTCGGGAAGTCATTCAGCTCAAGTTCAGTTTCAATATTACCATCGGTAGCGGTTCTGTCATGAAACAGAAATCCATCGCCATTGCTGCTGAAAACACAAGGAATATCAAGTATTCTGGCATAATCCAATGCCTGTTGAATACCTGCCCTCACCGAATGTTTATTGTCTTTAGCCTCAATGATTGCAACGGGAATATTGGGTTTGTAATACAGTATATAATCAGCCCGTTTTTTATTCCCTCTGGCCGTCAATTTTCCACGAACATAAATCTTACCATCCGTGAAAGAAACCTCTTCCAATAACTGTGTAAGCTTATTCCAACCCGATTTTTCAACCGCTGGAGTGATAAACTTAGTACATATATCACGTTCCGATAAACTCTTTTTATCCATTGAAATATATTTAATTTTCAAAAGTAGTGAAAATGGGTGAGTGGGGAGGGGAAAAATGTGGAGTTGCAGAGTGCTTATAGTGCTATTTATTAGGCAATGTTTTTCCAGAAAAATATTTATCATAAATATCTTCACCCATTTTTCGATATTGACTTGATTTATATGATTTAAAATCGAAAGTATCAATATTTTCAAGTTGGTTTTTATAAAATTCAAAATCGCCAACATGGCCATTTTCAATAAGTAATCTTAATACATTTAATAGACCGTTAATAAATGTAACGGTAATTATCCCAGTTGGCGTTTTAGGGCTATAAAGATTCCACTTTGGGTGATCAAGTTTAGATTTAAAAGCAATCAATAATTCTCTGATAGTCGCCACTGAGAAATTTATGTATTCAGTTAAAAGTTCAAATTCTTGCGAATCTTTTTCTGCTAATTTCTGTTTATTAGGATTCGTCCATAAAAGGAATAAACTGTCTTTACTTTTGACATCGTCTAATTTTATGAGAGGGCGCAAACCAAAACTTACAATCGAGGCAGTTTTAATCTTTCCTTTTTCATAGGAAAATTGTTCAATTCTATTTAACAATGGACCGCTAACATTTAATCCTTGTAAAATTCTTTTTGCCATTGCAACATTAGAAAATGGACTAAGCATTAATTCAATTTCTTGTTTTAGTTTAGCATGTACGTTTTTTTGATTTGAGTTAATCTCTAGAAAAAGGTTAGCTTCAAACTTCAATCTGTTTAGTTTGCTTTCATTATGTGGGAACAAAATGCCTGTCACGAGCAAGTTTTGAATTTTTCTTTTTTTTGCAATTTCTTTTTCATAAAGGTCATCTCCCTCATGATAAGCATAGGTGCGATGTTGTCCATCTACTAATCCAATTATATTGCATTCATCATTAATTTCGATTAATGTTGGTGTAACTTTAGTTGTAGAATCGTTTCCAACAAATTGGCCATCAGCATTAATTTTTAATAAGTTCTTATCATTATCATATAATTTTATTTGATCTTCTGATATTGTTGAGATAATATTGTTTATAAAAACTCTTTTTTTATCAGTCAAGTACTTTCTCATACTCGAAATCTTCTTCCCTTCAAACATTCTTTGATAGTACCCAATTCCTTCTTGATCACGCCATCCTTCTTGCCGCAGGACATAAGCACGTTTCATTAAAGAGTCAGCATCAATATAAAAAGAAATAATTTTATAGCCGTCTTTAAATGAACTTTTCTCCTCTGGTAAAATATGACCAAAAAATTTGTTAATAGATGTTTGTCCATTACCTATAATATTATCTGCAAAATCACTAAAGTTAATACCCAGAAAATCCAGAAATTCATATTTACTAGATTTTTTAATAACCTTGGATAAACTTTTGAAGTATTGAACAATACTATAATCAAAAAATACTACATTGGAAACAACGTCTTTATGCTCCTTAGAAATGCTTTTTTTTGCACAATAAATAATTTTTAAACGTAATTGATTAATCGAATATTTTGATTTTATTTTTTCTTCATAAAACTTTTTAAAACTGAGTAGTTTTTCTTCATTTATTGCAAAATCTATGAATGCTTTAACATCGCTATTAATTTTATTATAAAAAATGCTTTTTTTCAACAGATGATTTCCTGTATCTCCAATAGTATATTCCGTGATTAAAATAATGTTTTCGTTTATAAATATATCATCTATCTCGGAAGTTCTACCGTCGAATTTAAATTCTTTTCCATCTATATAGTTAAGTCTCTCAAAACCTATGTTACGTAATATATCTCGGATTTCCCTTTTTTGATCACGTTGTTCCTTAAGTTGAGCTTTCTCTTCAACTGATAACTTTTTCTTGGTTTTTTTCTTGGTAATTTTCTTTGCCATATTATTATAGATTTACAGGTAGTCATTTTCGTTAAAATCAACACAAATCTCGCTAATCACTCTGATTCTGGAGGAAGACAAGTTTTCATTATTCAAGAATGAATAAGTGTTTGTTTTTGAATAGCCAAAATGCTTCTTGATACTATATTCTTTTGTATCTATGAACTTAAACATTGACTCAATGCCAAACTTAGACAATGGAGGCTTAGCAATTAATTTTGCAATAGTGTGTTCAAAGCTTTCTTTATCAACTCTTCCAATAATCTGATATTCGACCTTTATCAATTTATTCCTTGCGTTACTTTTCCCTTTCGGATTTACAAATATCTTAAAATCGATATTTTTAGTTTCTTTTTCAAGGTTATTGAGTAATACTCTAGCGAATTTCAAAGACCTTAAATCAAATATTCTTTTCTCAAATAAGTCCTGTTCGAGTATCTGTCCAGAAGCTTCATATTCTATTCTATTTTTTTTGAATGTTTTTTTGAGATAATTTTCAAACATTTCGATATAACTCTTATTGAGTTCAAATCCCAGATAATCTCTCTTCATATATGCAGATTGCGCCAACACAGTACCGCTGCCAGCAAAAGGATCTAGTACAATATCATTTTCATTTGAACTAATTTGAATCATAGTTGCTACCATACTTTTTGGTAAAGGACAAAAATGCCGAATGTATTGATCACCCCACGAACCTTGAATTGGAATTGGAAACTCCCATACTTCTTCAAGTGCTTTTCCTTTTGGATTATACCTTTCCGGATATTTAACCCACCATCTTTTTAATTGAGAGGTATCATAAATCCTAACTTTATCTTTATTGGTTTTATAATTTTCAGATTTGGAAAAGAAAAGAATATACTCGAATTTCCGTTGCATAAAACCATTTGTAGACCAAGGAACAGTTTTATCTTTTTTCCAAATTATTATATCTTGTAGCAACCAACCTATCTCTTTTAGCTTGTTTGATAAGTCAAAAGGCAAAGTAACTACTTGATTGTTTCTTTTGAATGTGTCAATAATTATCCATAAGGTTCCATCGTCCTTTGTCACATGAAAAACACCTGTAAAAATTGATTTAATATCTTCTAAATATTCTATATATGTTTGCCCATAACCAATTTGATTATCAGAATCATAGTCTTTCATGTCAAAATATGGAGGTGATGTTATCGTGGTAGCGATCTTAACATCTTTTGGTATAGTATCTAGAATGCTCCTGGCATCAATGTTATAAACGGTATTTAATATGTTGTTAAGACTCTTTTTTTTCATCTATTTCACTGTCAAATTTGTATTACGTTGTCAATTTAAAATTTTGCATAACGAGCGGATATATACAATATTGCCCACATATCCTGCAAGTGTACAAACCATCTGCATTGCATCAACAACCCGGATATTTCCACCCCAAATATAACAACTTTATGAATACTAAACCATCCCCCAATCATTTTTATATTTTTAAACCTCCTTTGGTAAATTTACCTAGCCATTACTTTTCATTTTCAAAACCGACCAGGATTTGAATTAATTAAAGTATCACCATTCGGTTCAATAAATTGGTCTAAAGGAAATACTTTTTCATTCCCTAAAGAATCAAGATTGTTGGAGCTGGTTTTTTTAGGGTAATTCTTCATTTTTTATTAAAACTTTATACTGTGATGGTTCCATTATAAGCTGTTTTTCAATGTCGCCACTTAATTCAAAAAACATTGCAAAATTGTTTTCTTCGTCAAAATTGTAAACCCGATAAATGGAGTATTGATTTTTTTTTAATCGCATAAAGTGAAATTCGTTTTCGCTAAGGTAGAAAGGTGAGTATTCGTTGCCCGTTGTTGTTTTAACTTCAATGAACTTTTCGTTTCCTGATTCGTCAAACGAATAAACATCAAATCCTTTTCCATCTTGCACTATATCAACTAGCGCGGCTTTGTCGTGTAATTTTTTTTCTTTTAAAAAATCTATCTCTCTCTGTTTTACTAATGTTTCTCCTTTGTCTCCTAAATCCTTTTGCACCTTAGCTATTGCTTGAAAATCTACGTCAACACCTTTGAAGTCCCTTTTTGTATCAGGAATTGATTCGTAACTGTCTTTTGGTTTATCTTTTTTGATGAGTTTGTTTTTGAAAAGGCTTGGCGAAATAGCTGCACCCCAAACTGCTTCAACAATTGCATCGTAGCGTTCAATATGTTCTTGAACAAAACGAACACAAGTTTCAATTAGCGAATCCCAATTTTCTATGACTAAGTCCTCAAATGAGATTTCATTCCATCTAGCGGATGCAGGAACGAGTGTTTTACAAAGTTCAATTTGAGTTTGCGAAAGTTTAGAATCTCTTTTATCCTGACAGTCAATTTTATAAATAAACGCTTCTGCTTCAGGATAAGCATCTATTCCAAATGTAAAAAAAATATCTTTTCCTCTATCGGTATTACGAAACACTTTTACCCAGGTGTAAGGTTTTACAATTGCTGCTTGAATATTGGCTCCTTCTGCGTTTTCTGCCCAACCTCTTTGACTCCAATATTTTTTCCCATCCAACTCAAAGCCTTGTAATCGTTTTACTATTTCACGCCCCAAATGAATAGTTTTTTCCCAAACGGTCGCCATTAGGTAATTCTTTGCATTTTTATGCTCGTCATCATTTGGATTGTAAACTTTGTATTGCCACTTCTTAAAGAAATCTAACTCGTCCTGATTGAAAAAATCAATGAGGTCTTTCGTTTCTGTTCCGTTAGAAATTGATGCAAATTTTTGATAGTTGTCAGTTTGTTGCCAAAATATTCTGCATTCTTCTGCTTCACTAAAAGCAAATAAGTCGTCTTTCAGTTTTTTGAAATTGCCTTTACCTAATTGTTCAGCAATTCTATAAAACCCATCTCCGTGGTCGTTTTTATTTTTGTCTTTGTATATAGCTAATGAACTGAGCAAAGGTCGTGACGGTAATTGATTGTTCTCAAATTCAGAAACCTGACCTAACACTTCACTTAACTGTCGTCTGCCAAATTCTGTATTGGTGTCAATTTCCAAACCACAATCTTTTACCACATCGCTGTAATAAACGAATTTGTCTTTTTTTCGTGCTGCTTCAATTAGATATTGCCTAACTTTTGAGTTCATTTTTTCTTATTATGGTGAGGTTCTAAACTTGCACTTTACTAGTGTATATCCGGAATATTCATTATCTGCTCTGTTTACACTCTTCGCGAGTAATATTACATTTCAGATCACCCCCAAATATACCAACTTTTTAAATATGCAAACCAGCACTTGCCTATTTTCAAATTTTTTAAACACCTTTCAAACCCCATTCAAAACCCATTTAAACATTGCCCTGGCGGCTAGCATATTGTACTCAAATCCGGTGCAACCATACCATAATGTATAGACAGCATTTTTTTTTGGAGAAATTCGCCAAAGATGGGTAGCAACTGCAAAGCCGCACGAAGTTTGAGCGGGGCAAAATGCTTGATTTACCACTGAACCCTTATTGAATATAGCCTTTATTGGCTGCTGGTTTTATTGATTCAATAATTAGATTTGCAAGTTTTGTTCTTGCTTGTTCATTTGATCCAAAAAATTCTGATGTCAATTCTGTCTTTTGCGATTTCATAAAATCTTTAAAGTCTATGAAAATATTTTTAAAATATTCTCTAGTCAGTTTGTTTTGTTCAACACCTAATTTATGAATTGTAGGGTAGGCTTTTATAACTGAGCCAAAACCAATTGGTTTTGATATAATATATTTTTTTGGATTGTCCCATTCTTCTGGAAATGCATCTTTAACGCCATTAAATAGATTCAAAATTATTTTAAAAATCACAGTATCTTGATCATTAATAAAATATTTACGTAGGACGAGATCTAGATTTGGCTCTAAAAGTTCTTCCTTTTTCAACCTTCTTGTGTCTTCATCTGGATTCTTTGTAATTAACTCCAATAGATATTTAATAAATGTACCTTGAGAAAGAGACGCTAGATCTTGATTTTCTTCTTTTTTGCCCAGCATTTTGAGTCTGTTGAAGAATGGCGACTCAGTGTCTTTATTTAACGCACGAGCTGTCTCGTGGCAAGTTTTATATGGACTTCTAGTATTGGATAAAGCAAATAAGTCATAAATTAATGACATATTCACTCTTACTTGCTTGCTGTTAACAATTGAGAATACATATGCCTTTTGTGAAGGATAAAGATCAAACATTAAAACAACTGGCATTTGAAATTTGCTTAAGTAGTTTGATGCCTTTAAACCCTCTAATCTGTGTTGCCCATCAATAACTTCACCTAGAATTTCATCTTCATTGTAAGAGATAAAATCTTCATCAATTCTTACATCAGCATTTTCTTTTACAGCAATAATAATTGGTGTTGGGAAGGTTGCGTCAGGTTCACTACAATACTTTGCAATTTCTTTTATTCTTGCGCCAGATTGTTCTCTTTGAACAGCATCGGGGTTTTCATTTCTGCGTTCAACAGTGGCGATTCTTGCTAATGTTGATGACTCCATTGAGGTTAAATAAAAAGTCCCGATGGGTTGGTCTATTTTTAAATATTTAATTTTCTTCATAACTCAATGCCATTAGGATCATGATTTAACAAAGGTTCAGCGTGTAAGATTTCTTCAACGTGTTCATCATTTTGTTCATTAAACAATGGATCATTGATGTTGTTGAAATTTAGATGACTCAATTCAAGTCTTAGTATGCAATAGCCATATGATGCAAAAATAATCGCAAAAACATAGATTACCGTTTGAGTAATATCTATGCTAAGATTCCCAATAAGTGAACTGCTAATGAATTTAGAATGTAGCGAAGCGTAAATGATTCCGGTAATGAAAAGATAAAATATTGCTACAATAATTGTAAATGTTTTAAGCGTTCTGAATTGGATTCTTTCAGACTTTATAAAGTTCAAAAAAATTGGCCCAAGAAGAGAGGCAATTAAAGCGATAGCAAATGTATAAAAACTTCCATTTGTCGATTCGATATAAATTGAATTTGAGAGGCTTGTTCCACTTGTGTAATGGCGAACGATAAAATTGGCCAGTATTCCAAATTGACCAGTTACAATAGTGAATAGAAACCAAATCAAGAAGTCACTTTTGTTCTCTTGAATCACTTTGAATGGGTCTCTGATTAAAATGAAAAGTCTCATCATATTCTTTAAATTATTAGTATTGTGTCAACTATTAAACTTGCAGCCAACTTTGGATATACGCAATATTGCGCATATATCTGCCTTGTTAACAAGCCATCTGTCTTCATCAACAAATCAGATCATCGCATCAAATATAACAACTTTTTAAATATCCTAACTATCACACAAGCATTTTCAAATTTTTAAACACCATTTAAAATCACCCCACCGCCTGGCATATTATTCTCAAATCCGGTGTAAGCATACCTTATATATAGACAGCATTTTTTTGGGTCTATTCGGCAGATTCCTCTCTACACTTTGTTTCGTTCGGAATGACGGGCTTGACAGTAAAAAGGGAAGAGGGAGGAGGCAGTGGCGGCGCAGCCGCCACTGCCTCCTCCCTCCTCACTATAAGCCCCAAAAATGCCGTCATTCCGACCAGCGGGAGGAATCTCATAATCGTCAATCCGCTACTACCTCCTCCCCTCTATATGCCCCATAAGCCGTCATTCCGAACCCGATTGTACGGGTGAGGATTCTCCTTTTCGTGCGCCGCCAATACTAGTTCCCCTTTAACCTCGGCGACATCCCGTCATCCGATCCCGGTTTTTCGGGTGAGGAACCGAACCGCCCAAGGCGGTGAGCTCACCGAAGGTAATCTCATAATCCTGGTGCCAATTCTGTTTCTCCTTTTTCCTTCCGCTCCTTCCATTTTCACATCTAAACCCTTTCCCGTGAAAGCTGACCCCTTCACTTTCCCTTCCGATCACTCTTTTCTGCCAGCCCACGCTTTCAAATTTACATCTGACACATTCTTTTACACTTCCGAAGCCTTCATTTACACTTCCGATGCCTTCATTGTGATGTCTGTCATGTTTTTTTATAAATTTGACTGCTTTCTTCACACACTTAATACAAAAAATTTGATTTCCGGCGATTACTTTTTAACGTCTGACGCCTTCAGTTTAATGTTTTGTGCTTTACTTTATAAAATTTATGTCTTCATTAATGCTACTTATTAAAACTTTGTAACTTCTGCACATTTAATAATAACGTCTGAGCACTTCCATTTCACTTTTTGTGCCTTTACCAATACTTTTTGTCGCTTCAATTTCACTTTTTGGCAGTTCCAAATCATGTTTTTTAGCTTAAGTCACACATTATGTCGCTTCCGCGTTAATAAGTATCGCTTCTGTAACAGTTTTTATCGCTTCTTTTTTACTTATGTTGACATCATTAAGACTTTTTCTTTAATAAGTGAAACTTCCCGTCATTTCGTTTTTACTAACTAAGCTTTCAGAGCACTTTTTCGTGTCTTTTGGCAGTTATTTCCAGTCATGCCAATTTGTCCTGACATTTTCCATATTGCAAATCATGCCGTAAAGCAGTCGTATCATACCCTACACACCACAAAGAATGGCTTTAAATACGGGGATTCACGCCCCATTATGGGGAATTGAGATGTCAGGACTACCCGGTGTACACATCAGACTATGTTTACAGCTTTCGTTTCAACTGTTCAAGGCTTGTACACTTTTACACCATTTATAACATATATTAAAACTGCATTAAGATTTTCATTTTCTGATATTTAGATTTTCAAAATTCCAATTATTAGAAAAACGCTGAACTACAGTGGTCTGAAAACTTTCAGGATCCAATATACTTTGGCATTAAAATTGAATTAACGGCATACATCACGGACAAACCGGATAAAAATAAATTGTTAAAATTGTTTGGATAGTGTGCACAAATCATATATCTTTGCATCGTTCAAACCATATAACAAAATTTTAAACGAATGAAAGACATTTTCAGTAAACGACTGCTCAGTGCAAGAAAACAGGCTGGCCTCTCGCAGGACCAACTGGTGGAGCTCATCGGCGGTGTTGTAAAGAAAACGTCGATTGCCCGGTACGAAAGGGGCGAAATGATGCCCGAATTAGCAGTGCTTGATGTATTGGCCAAAAGCCTGGGCATGAAACCCGAAGACTTTTTCAGGCCCGTACTGATAGAACTCGACATGGAAACGATCAACCTTAATTCACAGCTGGGGGCACGTCGCGAGGAAAAGATAAGGCAATTGATCAGATCATTTCTTGAACGCTACCTCGAGCTGGAGCAATTGACGGGCACCATTAACACTTACAACAACCCCTTCGGCAACAATCCGCTGCTCAGCACCGATAATGCTGAATCGATGGCCGCAGCATTCACCCTGAAGTGGAACAACGGCAATCCGTTTTACCGCAACGTTTTGCAATTGCTCGAAAGCAAGGGCGTGTATATTATACTGCCTGAAGAAGATCCGGTCATCGACAGCTTATCGGTAACCGTAAACCACAGCACCGGCTTGCCGGTAGTGCTGCTCAACCGCAGGCTCGACATATTAAATATGCGCAAAGCAGCCCTCGAAGAAATGGCCCGCCTGATGTTCAGTTTCCCCGAAGGAATGAGTCAGTCGGAAACCCATCGCCTGTGCACACAATTTGCCACAGCGGTACTGCTGCCAAATGAATCGCTGGTGCAGGAACTTGGACTGAACCGCACGCGCGTTAGCATAACAGAACTTGAAATACTCCGCGATAAGTACGGCTTGCCATTACAATCGGTGCTGCAAAGGGCATTTCACACAGAAATCATATCACGTTACACCTATTTTAAACTAATGGAGGAGGTAAAAGAAAAAGAAACAGAAACAGAATCAGAAACAGACATGCAGGAAAACAAGGCCGGGCAACGTATAGAACTACCCGTGAGATTTATGCAGCTTTTGCAGAAGGCCTTATCCGAAGAACTGATATCACCGGGCAAAGCCACGGAGTTATCGCGCACGGGAAATTTTCATATTATTCACTAAATCCTTCCTTATGGAAAAACCTTTGATTCTTACGCCGGATTCGTTGTCTCCTATTTACAGGGAAAATCTATTGGAATCATTAACGAAAACGGGTTTTAAATTGATTACATCCGATCTGGTGATGAACAATCACCCTCCTCCTTACGGGCAATACTCAGCTACATTCAGCCAAAGTAATCTGCTCTACGTCGAAACATTCACACCTGCCGATTCAGCAGTTATCTATTCAATACTGAATGAAAACATGGGTCTGACAATTTATGAATGTACTGCGCTTCACCAGGCATGTTGCCACAAAGGCGTATTATTTACCGAAAACGGTAGTTTAGCCAAACTTGCCAGATCGATGGGCATAACAACCCTCGATTTCATAGGCTACCTTGGCGAAATGCTCCGAAGGTCCAACCTTTCACTTCCCGAAGCTGTGACATGCTATTGCCGCATATACCAGACCTCAATCAGTGCAAGGAAATTCAATCATATGATAAGGTATTTTACCGACAACAAAATCATTTCCATTAACCGGGATGATGATGGAATCGCAACCCTCAAACAAGTTATATAAGACTAAGATGAGAATGCAAGTTATACCTGTCGATGTACCTATTGATTTCGTCCTGCGAAATGTAAGGAAGGAGCAGTCCAGCGGAAATCTGTTTTCAGATGATCCCCGCTACCACGAAAGGTTTGATGATTTGTTATATGAAATATCGGTGGTTCACCAGAACTATCCGGGGCCGGTGTCGATCTTCGACCTTGCTTATTTCTACAGCATCTTCCGCGTGATACTGCTTTATCATACATGGGCCAGCGTTACATCAGTAAGGCCATCCATATTTAAATCAAAGTACATACGTACAACAGATAACCATGAAATGCTCAGGAGGAGAATCGGACGGGATTCACCGGGCCTCCCGCCACCATGCATATACTATTTTCAAAACGCCCTTCCGGTGAATTGGTTAACCGGGCAACAAACATTATTTCATTACAATTCAAAAAACCCCTTTAAATGAAAAAGGAAATAAAACAATTGAACAAGTTCAAAACCATAGCCATGATTATGGCCGCGCATCCTTCCGCATTCGAAGGACAACCTTACATACTTGAGGTAAGGAATGAATTTACCAGCAAATGCAACCACATTGGTCTGCTGCTTGACAACCTTGCAAAACCTGCGGCAGTTTTACAGAACTCCAGGCGCGAGAAAGTTGAAAGGCTTACGGCTATGGTGGGAAACATCATCCACATCGGACTTGCATATGCTATTTCAGCCGGCAATGAGGAGCTGAAGCGAAACATGTCCAACTACAGGAAGGAGTATCTGAAGAAATCTCAGTATCGCCTTGTGTATCTGGCAGCAAATGTTCACCAGGAAATGCTCCCATACGAAGAGCAGGCAGTTGATGCCGGGCTTAAAACCGGAGCAATAGCCGAACTGAATACGCTGCTTGAGGCATATCGTCAGGATCTGCATCAGAGTCATCTGTTGATGAGCACACGCAAATCAACCCGGCTGGAACTTGCCACATTGCTGAAAGGCTGCACACAAACCCTTAAGGTAGAGATAGACCTGTTTGCAAAAAACATTGAAACAGATCAGCCCGACTTTTACCGTGAGTATGCAACCATCAGAAACCTGAACCGCAGGAACCGCCGTCGCAACAAGCTTGAAACTGCTGAATCCGATATATCGGGAACAGTAACAAACAGCGCAACAGGACAACCCATCAGCATGGCCATCATCAGCATACCCGAAACAGGCCTGGTGGTTGAAACCGACGAAGACGGCTACTACCTGATAGAAGAGCTGACAGCCGGCACCTTCACACTAAGTTGCCATGCCCCGGGCTACAACGTCCCTGCAAAAATCACTGCAGTAATAAAAGACGAAGAAAGCCTGGTCTGCGACTTCAGTCTGACCCCGGCTCCACTGCTTAATTAAACTGCGGATCTGCTAAATACAGCAACCGCAAACAGCAAATCCAAACTGCTGCAGGCGCAAACTGTAAAACTCCAGGCCCTGACTGAGCAATTGAAGCTTAGTCAGGGCTTTATTATTCGGGATCAACTGGCTGTTTTTGCCATGAATGCAAGAATTATAGAACATTCTTTCAGAGTCTGATCTTGAATTGTAATTGAATACACTATTGTCCGATGAAAATCGAAAATTTCCCACCGCTAGCGCGCGTCCCCTGACGCGTGCTCCTGATTACCCTTCTGCCACCGCTCGCGTTCGTCCCCTGACGCGTGCTCCTGATTACCCTCCTCCCACCGCTCGCGCGCGTCCCCTGACGCGTGCAACACCAACGCTAGTTAAAAGCCCAAATTCAAATGTGGTATAAACGCGGAATTGCAACCGAGGGCGCCACAGCGAACAGGCTCAGCGAAGCTAAATTCCGCTTAGCTGGGCTAATCGGTTGGCGGCAGAATATCCGCAAAGAAGAGCTCAGATTTTCAGTATCTGCGGGAGCGACCTTCTAAAATTGACTTCCAGAGCGCTTTTTAAGATTCTGAAAGCAATTACATCAAAAACATTTTGGTCAAATTTTAGGCAGTCGTTGAGCAGATACGAGGCCCAACGGCCTGAGTGACAGAAAAGCTGGATTATGCGACTCAAGCTATGGCCGGAGATCAAAACCTTCCAGGTTGAAAGAAAACCTGGAAGGTTACTCCGAAACGCCGGAAGCACAAGCTAACCGTCTGGCGGCAGAACATCCGCAAAGAAGAGCTCAGATTTTCAGTATCTGCGGAAACGACCTTCTAAAATTGACTTCCAGAAACGATTGATTAAGATATGGAAATCACAAAAGACAGATACATTTTGGTCAAATTTTAGGCAGTCGTTGAGCAGATACGAGGCCCAACGGCCTGAGTGACAGAAAATAAATAATTGTGACTCAAGCCATGGCCGGAGATAGTAGACGCATTTTTTTTCTTTATCTTACCTTTTGCTTGACCAAAAGGTAACCAAAACTCAAGGCTTCCTAAAAATTGGTCTCGTCAGAAAAGTCAAATGGTTCATACTGTTTCTTTTCTGACGAGATCAGGCT
>WSXX01000040.1:8422-51115 GCA_009773515.1 Bacteroidota bacterium | reverse complement strand
ACCAGATAGGTTCCGGCATATCGCATAACGATGGCCGCAAGCAGTATCAGAAGAAAGAGGGGGAGGAGGAGTTTGAGTTTCAAGGATTCAAGGATTCAAAGATTCAAAGATTCAAAGATTCAAAGATTCAAAGATTCAACCCTTCGACTCCGCTCAGGGTGACAAATTTAAGCCTGATTCAAAGATTCAAGGATTCAAGATTCAAGGATTCAAGATTCAAGGACTCAAAGATAGAAACATCAAAGATTCGTGGTTCTAATTTCCAGTTTTATGACCTCTCTCGTTATCTCTTCACGCTCCCGAGACAAGTGGCCTCTCTCGTTATCGCTACGCGCTCCCGAGACAAGTGACTTCTGACTTCTGTCTAAAGACTATCGATAATTATCTCCGGAAGGGTTTGTTGCCTGAGTTGCACTGCGGCCTGGCCTAATGGAATAAAACCAAATTCATTCAGCAGCTTATTGAGTTTGGGACTTGTACTTGCATTGCCTACCCTGTTCATGAAATTGCGGTAAGCGGGCAATTGTTTGGTGGTGGGCACACTCAGGTCGAAGTCGCGGGGATGAAAGTAGGCCATGTTGTATCTGCTTTGGCTGAACAGGCTTTTTAACACACCGATCGGCAATAGCCTGAAATAGCCACTTCCGGAATATACCCAGTTCAATGCCGGCAGATTCAGCCTGTTGAGCGGAAGCTCGAGCAAACGATTGTTGCCATGTATAAAGTAAAATGGTCCGTTCGGGATTTTATGTCCGTTTACCCTTTGAAATGCTTTGTAGGAACTGCTGATTTCTATGCCGTGTTTCATCAACAGCGGCAGTGCCCACGATGACTCGTTGCATAAAGAAAACATCGGTGCCCTGTATTGTACCGGTCGCTTTCCTGTAATGTTCTCAAGAAGATCGAGCCCACGTATCAGATCGGCCTCAAATTCTACCGGCCCCTGATTTACAGGCAAGGCATGATTGTAGGAGTGATATCCTATTTCATGACCAGCCTCTGAAATTTCTCTGATCAGTTCCGGATGCTGTTCGGCTATCCACCCTAGTACAAAAAATGTTGCTTTCAGCTGATGTTCCGCCAGCAGTTTAAGAAAAATACGGGTGCTTTGGGTAACCCTGCTTTCGAGCAAATGCCATTTTGCCGGTGTTATCTGGGATGAATCATAACTGAGATACCAGTCTTCGATATCGATGCTGAGCAGGTTCAGGTTTCCGGCAGACATGTAATGTTTATTAATAATAGCGTTGGGCTATGTATTGATCCAGCCACTTTGTAAATGACATGGGCAGGCGTTTTATTATGCTGCGAAGATATTGTTTTTTCTCCAGCTTATCACTTACCGGATGATTGCTGTTCAGGTGTATTGGTTTGTCGGTTGCACCCCACTGCTGCTTGTAATGATGTACCCCACTGTGAATGGTGCTGTAGCCAAATGAGTATAAACTGCAGCCTGCATTTATCGCGTATTTTATCATTTCCCAATGCAAGAGGTAGCTTACATACAGTTGATTGTGCGATTTAAGTGTGGCAAACCAGGGGTTTTCAGCGTAGCGACCGAAGGTCATCAGTACCGCACATCCAATGGGCTTGCCTTTGTCATAAGCTATCATCAGCCTTATGTCGCCATGGGTATATTCTTTCAGCAACAATTCAAAAAAGCCAAAAGGCAGGGCAAACGAGCCCAGTTCATGTATTTTCTTCCGGTAAACCGCATAATAAGTGCTGAGCAGTTCCGCTCCTCCGGTTTGTGTGCTGATGCCGTTGCGTGTTGCTTTGTTAATTTTACGCCGGACTGCTGATGGAAGTGCTGAAAGCTGTTGTTCTTCGGTATTTTTTAACTCAAGCTGACTGTCAACCTTGTGACTGAGGCGGTGATCACTCAATATTGCATTGTCCCGGACTTTCAGTGTTGTTGCTGATGCTGCTGAGTGCTCTGCCTTTTTTATATCTTCTTCATCGAGGCTGATGATCAGCAGTTGATCTTCGGTGGGTATGGTTTTGAACCATTCTCCGTTAAGGATAAAGTGATTGTAGAAACTGCGTTTGTTGCAACCCTCTTTTTGTCCATTCCCCGTTGCTGTATTAAATTCCTTTTCATGAAACCAATACGCCCCGTTGTTAAAGTGTGGCAGTGAGAACCACTCTTTACCGGTGCGCAGTGCAGCAAACCAGGCTATGGGTTTGTGATTTATCTCAAACAACAAAGCGATATACGGCCAGTGCATGGCTTTGCCGGTTATACCCGGCAGACAGGGATTCAGGCTGAGGTTGTCCGCGTCTCCCGATGCTTGCATGGAAGAAAGCAAACGGTTGAAGTCGTACAAGTGTGGGTTGGAGGGGGTGATTTTCAAGGATTCAAGGATTCAAAGATTCAAAGATTCAAGGATTCAAGGATTCAAGGATTCAAAGATTCAAGGATTCAAGGATTCAAGGATTCAAGGATTCAAGGATTCAAGGATTCAAGGATTCAAGGATTCAAGGATTCAAAGATTCAAGGATTCAAAGATTCAAGGATTCAAGGATTAAGAGGTCGGAGGTCAGAGGTCAGAGGTCGGAGGTAGGGGGGTTGAGGTCAGAGGTCGGATGTCGGATGTCAGAATTGCTTCTTAATTCAGAAAGACTAGTGACTATCGACTTATTTACTTGACTATAGACTATAGACTATTGACTATCGACTATCGACTATCTCGTTATCGCTTCGCGCTCCCGAGACAAGTGACTTCTGACCTCTGACTTCTGACTTCTGACCTCTATCGACTATTGACTATTGACTTCGACTATCGACTATTACCTCATCAAAAAGTTGCGGATAGAGACATGTTCAATTCCTTTAAAATTGCCGGTCGCGGTTTCATCCATACTTACCACTATTTTTGTGCAGTTGTCGGGTATTGCCAGCAAATTGCCAAACTCCCTGTCGTGGGTTTTGTCGTCGGTAATCAGATATGCTACCTGTACGTAGGTTTTATTCTCATCTTTTATGGCAATAAAATCAATTTCCCGCTCGCTATGCTTTCCTACATAAACCTGATTGCCATTTACAACCAAATGGTGATGCACCAGATTTTCGAGTACTTTGCCAATGTCTTTCTGCTGGAATGGAATAATGGCATGGCGCATACCAAGATCCTCAAAAAAGAACTTATCGCCAATCTCAAATATTTTTTTCCCCTCTACATCCATACGTTTTACTCTATTGATGAGATAAACCGATTCAAGGTAAACCAGATATTCCAATACCAGCTTCGGCGTCAGATTGATTTGCTGCGATTTCAAATAGTCACTGATTCGTTTGGCTGATAACACACTTCCGGTGATGTCGGCCAGATAATTGATCAGATCCTGCAGAAATTGGACATTTCTGATATTGAAGCGTGCAATGATGTCACGAAGAATAATTGAATTGTGTATGTTGCGCAGATATTCATATACCACTGCATCGTTTCTGCGAAGGTTGATCAAATGAGGCATTCCACCCCAACGGATGTATGTCAGGAATGATTCTGCGCTGTCAGTAAGCTGGTGAAATTGTAAAAATTCGGGATACGATAAAGCATGAACTTCAATTTGCACATACCTGCCACTCAGGTAGGTTGCCAATTCACCCGATAAGAGCGTTGCATTGCTGCCGGTTATGTAGATGTCCCAATCGTCAACCGCTTGCAGGCTGCGCAGCGCCAGTTCGAAATTACTGATATCCTGAACCTCATCTATAAACAGGCATCGCGTGCCCGAACCACCACGATGATTGTTAATATAAGCCATCAGATCGCTGTGGGTTCTGATTGACTCAAAACGATAATCCTCCTTGTTGATGTAAATGATGTTGGCGCTTTTGTCGCGTTTACGTATTTCATCCATTACCTGTAACAATACATAACTTTTACCTACCCTTCGCTGTCCGGTTAGTACTTTTATAAGGCCAGAACCAATAAATGGCTCTATCTTGTTGAAATACAGGCTTCGGGGAATGTATTCTGTATTCTTCATGTTTTTTGTATAAGTAAAAGATTATACAAATATACAATATTCTTTTCGTATAAGTAAACTAATTTTTTCTAATTTCTAATTTCTAATTTCTAAAGACTATCGAGACAAGCAATTTCTAATTTCTAATTTCTAATTTCTAATTTCTAAAGACTATCGACTATCTCGTTATCACTTCGTGCTCCCGAGACTATCGACTATTGACTATCGACTATCGACTTCTTCACTTGACTATTGACTATCGACTATTGACTAAAGACTTATTCACTTGACTATCGACTATCTCGTTATCTCTTCGAGCTCCCGAGTCAAGCGACTTCTGACCTCTCTCGTTATCGCTACGCGCTCCCGAGACAAGTGACATCTGACTTCTGACCTCTATCGACTATCAACAGACACCCACGATTCCAGTGGTTTTCTTCGTAGCAGCGTAAAAACAATTATCCCCAAATCCATCCAAAAGCTGCGGGTTTTGATGTAGTGCAGGTTAATTCTTACCTTATCCGGCCACAGCACTTCGTCGTAATACTTTTGCGGGTCGGGCTGCTGATCGAGTATTGATTCTTCGTTGGGATAGGTTATTGAATCTAATCCTGTGAGGCCGGGGCGTACTGTCCATAACAGCTGATCTGTGCCGGTTAGTTTGTCGGAGTAACCTGGTACGTCGGGCCTGGGACCTACCACACTCATTTCTCCTTTCAGGATGTTCCAGAGCTGGGGAAATTCGTCAATTTTTGTTTTCCTGATAAACCTGCCCAATGGTGTTACACGGGTGTCGCTGCTCAGGGTTATGGATACCGTGGATTTATTGACCCGCATGGAACGGAATTTTAAGATCACAAAAGGCTTGCCGCCAAAACCAATGCGCGTTTGCCGGAACAATACCGGACCAGGCATGGTTAGTTTTATAAGTATGGCCACCAAAAGCAATAATGGTAACAGCAATAACATTGCTAAGCAAGAAGATATGATATCAAAGATGCGTTTCAAGATTCAAGGATTCAAGGATTCAAGATTCAAAAATTCAAAAATTCAAAAATTCAAAGATTCAAAGATTCAAAGATTCAAGGATTCAAGGATTCAAGGATTCAAGGATTCAAGGATTCAACCCTTCGACTCCGCTCAGGGTGACAAATTTGAGCCGGATTCAAAGATTCAAAGATTCAAAGATTCAAAGATTCAAAGATTCAAGAAGCTTGAGAGCTAATGAGTTCTTTTTCCATTTATAACATTTCAATAACCTGGGTTGGTTGCAGAATATTTTCTTCTGATTTTTTATTATTTTTCAAAAACAAAACCGGTACAATTTTTTTATTTGCCACAAAAGGTAATTTATTTGCTTTTTCAGTTAATTGTTGGAGCAGATGGCGGGTATTTTCATTCTCCGACCACTTGCATTCACCAATGAGTAAACACTTACCATCAGTTGATTCGGCAATAACATCGATTTCCATATGTTCATCGCGGGATACATTACCCCACCAACGTGAAGCCAACCCATAGCGCTTACCCATCAGTATTTGTCCGCTGATTGCCTTTCGGCAAAGATTCTCCCAATGCCATGATACATATGCGTTGAACCGGCCAGCAACCTCTTCCATTACAGTATCAGTGCGGCCCAATTCTATCAAAGAGCGGTTGGGCACAACAAACCTGAAATAAAAATCCATATAAGGATCGGATATTTTGTATAGTCCTTTTTTGCTGTTTCGGGCGCTATCTCCAAACGGAATTTCGCGTTGGATGTACCCCAGTGTAATTAATTTATCCAGCGGGCCAGAAAGACTTGTAGCTGGTTTGTTTGTCCTTGTGGCAATTTCTGAAATTCGGTTTACGCCATTGCCTATAAATGAAAGTAAGGTTGATGCCTGCACAATATCACGCATATCGTCAATGAATAAACGGTAAGGCTCATCGAAAAGCAGTCCTTGCGCATTCAGTATATTGTTTTCGATGGCTTCTTTGAGAGAATCGCTTTGCTGACGAATTTCCCAATATCGGGGCACACCACCCCAAACGGCGTATTCTTCAATGGCTTCTTGTGCCGAACAATCCAGGACTTCCTGGAAATATTTGATCGGAATAGGCGATAGTTTCAGAATCTGGTCGGCACGGCCATAAAGCGGAGATGTTGCATCAAGTACCAGGCCCTGCATCAACTGCTGCGACGATCCGCATAAAATAATGTTGTAACTGAGCGATTTTGCATCAATCAGTTTTTGGAGAAGTGCCGGTAGTTCCGGCGAACTTTTTACCAGATAGGGAAATTCATCAATACAGAGTGTAAATCTTTCCCGGGTGCGAAAATTGAGCGCTTCGAAAAGGGCATTCCAATCGGGATAAATCAGCCGCTCGAAACCCTCAATCCGGAGTCCGATTTCTTTAGCCAGCAGTTCAATCTGATGCGAACGTTCAGTCTGGTCTGCCATGTAATAGACATCAGCATGAGAAAGTACCTTTTTTAGTAAGGTTGATTTACCTAAACGGCGGCGACCATATACCACGACAAACGATGGGGTTTTACCATCCAGTGCTGATGAAAGCCGCTTTTGCTCTTCTAATCTGTTGACGAATTTCATATTAAATAATTATAGACTACAAAAATAATGTTTCTATTCCATAATTCAAAGATTCAAAGATTCAAAGATTCAAGGATTCAAAGATTCAAGGATTCAAAGATTCAAGGATTCAAAGATTCAAGGATTCAAGGATTAGCTTCGCTGAGCTCCCTTCGGTCGGTTCAAGGATTCAAAGATTCAAGATTCAATGACTTTGATGGAGTGGCCCTTCTCCTTGAGGAGAAGGTGCCCGAAGGGCGGATGAGGTGAAGAAAGATTCAAAGATTCAAGGATTCAACCCTTCGACTCCGCTCAGGGTGACAAATTTGAGCCGGATTCAAGGATTCAAAGATTCAAGGATTCAACCCTTTTCCGCACTTGCGGGACTCAGGGTGACAAATTTGGGCCTTCGTGCCTGGCGCAGTCAGGCAGGCTCCCGAGACCTATGACCAAATTCACTTTAAAGCTCCATTGTAAGGAAATCGCGCAAATTGTAATGCAGAATTCCTTTACGTGTATTGCCGGCAAATTCATCAAATGATATAACCATCTTTGGATAATTGTCATTGATCATTTCCAGATTCCCGAATTCACGTTCGATGGTGGCTCCGTCATGTAACAGATAGCAAACCTGTATATACCGTATCTCACCTTTACGCCTGGCTACAAAATCAATTTCAAGCTTCCCCAGCTGGCCAACTTTCACTTCATAACCGTTGAACAGCAGATGATTGTACACTGCATTCTCCATCAGTTTGCCAATATCGGCCTGTTTAAAGTCAATAATCGCATTTCTGAGTCCGATATCCTCAAAATAGATCTTTTCCCCAATTTCAAATATCCTTTTACCGACAATATCATATCGCCCGACTTTATGAATCAAAAAGGCATCAGACAAATGCTTCAGATAACTGATTATCTGAGAGGTGGCTATGTTTGTTTTCTGCGATTTTAAATAGTCGCTTATCTTTTTGGCAGAGAAGAGCTGGCCTGTATTGTCTGCCAGAAACAATACCAGGTTCTCCAGAAAAGCGGCATTCCGGATCTCATTCCGCATCATTACATCGCGGTAAATAACGGTACTATAAACCCCTCTGAGATAACCAAATACAATTTCTTCTTTCAGTTCAAGATGTTTCAGATACGGTAATCCGCCATACCTGAGATATAACATAAGTGAGGCCACCGTATTTTCCAGGTGATGAAATATCAGAAATTCAGGGTAAGACAAGCTATAAACCGGAATTTCGATGTAACGGCCGCTCAGAAAGGTTGATAATTCCCCCGACAACATATTTGCATTGCTACCCGTACAATACAAATCATAAACCGGATTGAGCAACAAACTCCTCATTGCTTTTTCAAACTGGTCAATCTCTTGTATTTCGTCGACAAAAACACAATTGACTACACCCTCTTTTGTATTATTCCGTACATATTCATCCAGGTCGGTTGCCGTTTTTATTCCGGCGAATGCCAGATCTTCTTTATTTATATAGATAATATTTGCAGCAGGATCAGCCTTGCTGATATGCATCATAGTCTGTTTCATGATATAACTTTTGCCAACACGGCGCTGCCCTGTTAATACCTTGATCAGTTGTTTGCCAATGTATGGCAGCAAACTTTGATGATATTTGCTACGGATTATGAGATCTTCCTGCATTGGATGTTTTGTTTGTACAATACAAATATACGCAATAGTTTATTTTCTTAGCACATGCGCTATGGAATTCAAAGATTCAAAGATTCAAAGATTCAAGGATTCAAGGATTTAAAGATTCAAGATTCAATGACTTTGATGGAGTGGCCCTTCTCCTTGAGGAGAAGGTGCCCGAAGGGCGGATGAGGTGAAGCACGATTCAAAGATTCAAGGATTCAACCCTTCGACTCCGCTCAGGGTGACAAATTTGAGCCTGAGCCGGATTCAAGGATTCAAAGACTTTGAGGGAGTGGCCCTTCTCCTTGAGGAGAAGGTGCCCGAAGGGCGGATGAGGTGAAGAAAGATTCAAGGATTCAACCCTTCGACTCCGCTCAGGGTGACAAATTTGAGCCGGATTCAAGGATTCAAAGACTTTGATGGAGTGGCCCTTCTCCTTGAGGAGAAGGTGCCCGAAGGGCGGATGAGGTGAAGAAAGATTCAAAGATTCAACCCTTCGACTCCGCTCAGGGTGACAAATTTGAGCCGGATTCAAAGATTCAAGGATTCAAAGATTCAAAGATTCAAAGATTCAAGGATTCAAAGATTCAAGGATTCAAAGATTCAAGGATTCAAGGATTCAAGGATTCAAGGATTCAAAGATTCAAGAATTCCAATTTCTAAAGACTAATTTCTAATTTCTAATGCCAAAAGACTAAAGACTATCGACTATTGACTATTGACTATTGACTATTGACTTCTGACCTCTGACCTCTCTCGTTATCGCTACGCGCTCCCGAGACAAGTGACTTCTGACCTCTGACTTCTGACCTCTGACTTCCGACCTCTCTTGTTATCTCTTCGAGCTCCCGAGACTATCGACTATCGACTATAGACTATAGACTATCAACTATCAACTATCGACCATCGACTATCGACTCAATTTACCTCCCCACTTTATATCGTATCCAGGCCTGGAAATACAAACATGTCAGAGTAATCAGATGCAAAACACTGCATATAATGGCACTGACTTGATATTATTCTCAAATCCGAAGTTTTTGGAAGAAACCCTAACAGACCATGTGGGTTTATATCGGGTAATAAATTGTTGCAGACTTTTTGAACGCACATTCTCTGATGATTTGACTTCTATCGGGATGGCTTCACCAGAAATATTCTGAATTACAAAATCAAGTTCGGCTTTACCTTGTGATTCCCAGTAAAAGATAGTATAACCATTTGATGTCAGGGTAGTTGCAACATAATTCTCTGCGAGTATGCCTTTTACCGACTGCCATGTTGCTGATTCCTGCTTTAATATATTGGGTGAAATGCCGTAGCGCGAAGCAAGTAATCCGGTATCCGACATGTAGATTTTAAAAGAACTTCCTTCAGTAAAGGCATTGAGTGGGGAAAGTCCTTCGGTAACTTTTATGCATTTATAAATAGTGCCTGATGCTTCGAGCCAATCAATTGCAGTCTCGTAATGTGTAGCCCTTGCCCCGCTTTTAATAGTTTTATACTGGAATTTCCTGTTTTCTTTGGCCAATTGAGCGGGCACACTATTAAATGCTGACATTATCCTGACAGTTTCGGCAAGACCTGCATATTTAGCCATATCAGCAATATACGTATCAATAATATTTTTCTGTAATGCCATTATCAGGTTGAAATCCCCTGATGAAATATATTCATTCACAACCTGAGGCATACCGCCAACACCAAAAAATATCCGAAAGTCATCCATAAAAGTATCGTGCAGATTGCAGGCTTCATTGTTGGCATAACATTCGCGTATCAGCGATACCGCATGCGCTTTATTTTGTGCCAGCATAAACTCTTCAAAATCCATTGGATACATCGTAATAAGATGGATCTTACCAACAGGGAATGAATGTTTATCGCGGTTGATAGCCACTCCCAGCAGGCTTCCCGCTGCAGCCAGGTGGTATTTAGGTGCTTCTTCGGCGAAGTATTTCAGCGAGGTTAAAGCTCGCTCGCAGGCTTGAATTTCATCAAATATTATAAGTGTATCATCCGGCACCAGCGCAGCCGAGGTATATGCTGACAATTCCCGCAATATGCGCTCCGGCGATAAGTCCCTGGTAAAAATACCATGCAGTTCCATGCTGCTTTCAAAATTGAAATACGCAACATTTTTATAATTACTCCGGCCAAACTTCAACAGGCTGTATGTCTTGCCTACCTGACGTGCACCATGCATAACAAGTGGTAATCGGTTTGAACTTTGCTTCCAGTTTAATAATTTTAACTCGATCTTACGTTCCATAAAATGTATTTTGATTTACATTATTGGTTCTTTTAAATGCAAATGTAATACTAATTTCTCTCGTTATCGCTTCGCGCTCCCGAGACAAGCAATTTCTAATTTCTAATTTCTAATTTCTAATTTCTCTCGTTATCTCTTTTCTAATTTCTAATTTCTAATTTCTAATTTCTCTCGTTATCTCTTCGAGCTCCCGAGACAAGCAATTTCTAATTTCTAATTTCTAATTTCTAATTTCTCTCGTTATCTCTTCGAGCTCCCGAGACAAGCAATTTCTAATTTCTAATTTCTCTCGTTATCTCTTCGAGCTCCCGAGACAAGTAATTTCTAAAGGCTATCGAGACAAGCAATTTCTAATTTCTAATTTCTAATTTCTAAAGGCTATCGACTATCGACTCTCTCGTTATCGCTTCGCGCTCCCGAGGCAAGCACTTTTCACTCTTCATTTTTCACTCTTCACTTTTCACTTTCCACTTTCCACCCACCTCTCCCTCGGCCTCCTCCTTATCAGCGTAAAAACAATTATCCCCAAATCCATCCAAAAGCTGCGGGTTTTGATGTAGTGCAGGTTTATTCTTACTTTGTCAGGAAACAATACTTCGTCGTTATATTTTACCGGATCAGGCTGCGATGCCAGAAGTTCTTCTTCGTTGCTGTATTTAAGACTTGCTGTGCCTGTGATTATATCATTTTTTTTCGGGTGAGGTTTCCCTTAACCTGGACCTGAGTAGTACCAGCCGGATGAGCAGGTCTTCAAAACCCGGAGAATCCCCGTAAATCATATTCAAACGCATCTCATTGTAATCTTTTCTGAAGGCATCATATTGTTCCTTCGGAGGAATAAAATCTATTGTTTCCGGCTTATGATTGATATAATCAATATTTGAAAGCCGCATGAATCTTTTCCTGTGCGAGATAACAGCATCAAACAAGTCATGGTCCTTTATGGCATCTAACGCATAGGTGGTATCCATCATCCTTTCCAGATCATACAAGTGACGCGACATTCTGAAACTCCTTATTTTTTCGACCGGTTTTAAAAATTCTTCGTGCATAAGAAATATTTTTTCCAGAAACGTTCGCTGCGGTAGCACAGCCTGCAAACGGAAAGGACTATATGACCATGGGCTCTGTGTAAACACTTCGTTAAGCATCGAATTGATTTCGACAGCGCCAAAAGGCTCACGCATGGATCGTACACTAATTTCCAGTATCACTTTGTCGGCCAGGTAATTATTGGACTCCAGCAATGATTTGTAGTGGATTTCGATGATTTCCGGATCATGGTCTGATACTGTAAGATTAGGCGTGATAAGCGTAAATTCAGATGAACTGAGGCCCAAACCCATGAAAACATCGTTTAACTGCGCCTTTAACTCATTGCGGACATATAAACTTGATTTTCGCCGCAATGCCGTGATGGCCTTTTTTTGGAAATTTTCATCCGGGCCAAACCTGTTTTTGTCCAGAGCCAGATCAATATCTTCCGAAAACCGGTCTATCAGTCCCCACCCTTTGCTGAGTGATGTACCGCCCTTGAATATGAATAGGTCAGCGTCAGGAATTAACTGAATTGCTTTTAATACAAGAGTGATCCACCAATCTTTCTCGATCGCTTTAGCCGATATACCTGTCTGGTTATTTGCCTGGTAAAGCGTTTCTTCGCGCAGGGAGTCAGGCAAACGTAGCCACTCAATCATTTTCAACATGATTTTGCAGTAAAAGTCTGCTGATCCACACCGGTACAAGCTTTAAATCGTGATTGATATTATCCGGGCTTTCTTCGGCCAGAATACTTCTCAATTTCACGATCATATCTTCAGTTAACTGATCCTTACCCATTCCCAGCATGGCATGCACAACAAGGCCGCTGATGCTGCCACTGGTCATCAGTTTGCGCGGACTTGTTTTCTTCAGGATAATTGTGTGTTTACCTATCCTGATTTCACGTGCAGGGCCATCGGTAAGATATACTGCGTTGACTGGCACTTGTGAAGTTAATCCTAACTGATGCAGGGCTTTTGCTCCTGAAGCAAAAATTCTGATCTTGTCGCGGTTGGCGATAGCCTGAAGTATCTTTTCGGTTGATGGGTATAAAATGCCAAGATCCTTATCGATACGCGGATAAAGATACACCCCTTTGCTAAGCCTGATAATGAACCCCTCGCGCGCCAAACGCGAAAAGGCCTGCCTCAGCGCATCATATCCGGCTGCCCCGGCATAATCAACGGGAAATAGCAGGCTCCCTTTTTCCAGCCTTTGGATTTCGCTTTTTATATGTTGATGAACAGACACCTTTATTTATAATTATGTCACAAAAATAGTAAAAAATTGTGACATGTGTTATTTATAAGCTAACATTCAGGCAGGCTAAATTCACGCATTACAACCGTCTAAGTGAAAAGTGAAAAATAGGATTGGTTAATGGATCAGGATGCTTTTTCGGGAGATACAATTTCTAATTTCTAATTTCTAATTTCTCTCGTTATCTCTTCGAGCTCCCGAGACAAGTAATTTCTAAAGACTATCGAGACAAGTGACTTCTCTCGTTATCGCTTCACGCCTGCCTGCGTGGCGCAGTCGGGCAGGCTCCCGAGACTATCGACTACAAACTACTTCCTGTTTTATTCTCCAGATATTCCGAGCCGGTTGACGTCAGCCTGTATTTCTGAAAACGACTTTTTGGCTTAGCCGGTAACGTAAGGGAGACAAATCCAAGCTCAATTGCTGGTAAAATGTACAGTTGGGTAAAGTTGTGCTTATCTGATAAACCTATAATTGCCTGTAATTCGGACTTGCTTTTATCACCAGATTGCAAAGCCACAAGTAGTTTTTCAACTTGGGGGGTGACTTGGGGGGTGACTTGGGGGGTAATAACAGAGTAAAATACCGGCGCTACCCAGAGATTCAAAGATTACCTCGCTGAGCTCTCCCGCAAAAGAGGCGGGGCAGGCTCCCGAGACAAGCAATTTCTAATGTCAAAATACTATCGACTATCGACTTTTTCACCTGAACCATCAGGTTTAATCAGCCTAAAAAGCAAGCCTTTCTTCAAAATCGATACACATTTTTTGATGTTTGACAGGGTTTTTTGTTTTGAGATGTTGTATGTTTAATAATTTCCATTGTACCGCAGGAAAAATATTGAAGTCATATAAGCTCCAGTCAGGTATTCCCTGCTCAAATCTTAATAAGAAGAGTTTGTCAGAAGTGGTCAATGAGGTGTGTATCTTTTCAATCAAAAGCGTTCTCGTATTCTCGTAATCGGCATAAGTGAATTCTTGCCGGGTCATTCCTGTAAACTGATTCTTAAAAGCCTGTCTCTGTTCGATTAGGTTTGGAAACAACAGTTCAGACACCGGTCTGCCTGAGCTCACCAGATAAAAAATAAACCCTTTTTTTAATTCTTCGTCAAAAAGCTGTGTTTTGAACATTTGTTGGATGTCAAATAAATCTCTGGGATGCTGTCTGTCAAGTGCAGCACATATCTTGCCTCCATACAAGTGAGCTTTTTCAACTACCTGAATTTCACAGAACACATCATATTCCTGTTGTGCTTTATCACATAACGTCATTATCACAGGGGGACTAAAACATCCCCGTTTAATGACATTCACTTCCACTTTTATACTGGCTTCACTATTTGAAACATTCAGTTTGGCCTCTGATTTCCTATGCTGAGCATAGGTTTCGGGCAATGATGCGTTGATTTGTGATGCTATCTGTTGCAATGCTGCACTGATGCCAGCCAGTGAATTGAAGATTCAAGATTCAAAATTCAAAGATTCAACTATACCAATTTCTAAAGACTAATTTCTAATTTCTAAAGGCTATGGACTATTGACTATTGACTTCTTCACCTGACTATCGACTTTAGACTCTTTTTCATCAGCTTCCAGCTCTTTGGGGACTGTCATATTATAAGCAGCAACGAAAATACCGTCGGAAACAAGACTACGCTTGCCACTTCCCAAATCGATATGACTTATATTTATGTGCTTAAACCAAACGTGACCTGCCTTTTCTGCCATATAAAGAAACAGCCTCTTCACTTTTACTGAAGTACAATGCTCTAAAAGCTCCTGTACGCTTACCGGGTTTAAATTATTGAGACTCTCCATCATTTCAAAACACTCAGTCAGGTCTTGTTTGTGAGGCGCCAGATACAAACATTCCATAATAGCCCTTGCTGGTGATGAAATTTTTACAAAGAAATTTCTGTGTTCTTTTTCAACCATGCCTTTGCCGGCAGGTAAAATACCAGAGGCTATGTAGCGGATTTCAACACCCCAGTCATGATTTTTAAACCATGAGGGCAGGCGCTCTCCAGCGTTTCCAAACAGATAAACCACATTACTGCCAAGACCCAGATAATGACTTTTCCCCATAAGCGCCATTGCTGTTTTAGCGGCAGGATGTGCACTCAAATTCAATTGCTGCTGTAAGGTGTATATGGCTCCTGTATAATCAACCTCATCGCTTTGTCTTATCATTGCCCCGTTGCCAATTGACTTCAGCCAATGGCTGTTGCGATAGGTGCGTAATAGCTCAGCGCTATATCCCTTCTTGAATAACCAACTACTTGTCAGCACAACGCCGGGCGGTTGGATATGCATCAATTTGTTTATTTTAGACCCATTTTCTGTATTCACAATACATTAATTTGCACAAATATAAACCAAATTCATTTTACAAGTTTAATATGAAACCAAAAAATGTAGTTTCAATGCACTAATTTGATTAAAAATGAACACACCTGAACTTTCTCACTTGACTATCAACTATCCTCGTTATCGCTACGCGCTCCCGAGACAAGTGACCTCTCTCGTTATCGCTGCGCGCTCCCGAGACAAGCGACTTCTCTCGTTATCGCTTCGCGCTCCCGAGACAAGTGACTTCTCTCGTTATCGCTGCGCGCTCCCGAGACAAGTGACCTCTCTCGTTATCGCTGCGCGCTCCCGAGACAAGTGACCTCTCTCGTTATCGCTGCGCGCTCCCGAGACAAGTGACTTCTCTCGTTATCGCTTCGCGCTCCCGAGACAAGTGACTTCCAATTTCTAAAGACTATCCGAAATCTCATAAAATCTTTGCGGCCTTGCGTCCTTGCGTGAACCCTTTAATCAGAATTAAAATACTTTACGCATTATAACATCACTCGAAACTATCCTGAACCCACTCTGTAATATCAAACGATTGAGTTCGGCTATGTTGAATCCGGTGGAGACTGCATGTATAAACTGTATGCCACGGTTTTGAAGGAATTCTACGGCAAAGGCATCTAACATGCCGGCTGTGTGGGTGAAGTCGAGGTTGGGTGAAACGGCATATTGATAATAATGAGCTTCTGTTTTGCTGAGGAATGCCCCGCTTCGGAATGCAATCAGTTCATTGGTTTGGGCATGTACTACGCCCAGCAGAAATTCATCGGGCCAGCTTTTGTATGATTTCAGTAAATGGCTGTGGTTGCGCGACTGCGAAAAGCTTGCCGGCAGGGTTTCATCGCAGGCGAAACGATCGTCGCCGGCAGTAGCAGTAAGTAAGGCCTGTGCTTTGGCAAAAAGTTCATCGTCTCCGATAAGATCTGCCCGCCAGGGGTATAAGGCGCGGGTGCTTTCTGCTGTACCGTCTGCTTTGTACAGGCTTTTTATCCTGAACTCGCTGAACTGATAACCCTGCTCTTCAAGGCGGTGTATCAGGCTGCTGTTGGTGGCCGGTACCGAGGTGTAAAGGTAAGCACGGCAGTGCCCCACCCTTATTTCCTTTTCTGCATGTTGCAGTTCTTCGGGGTCCGTCCAGTCGTCGAGGCGGATTACCGCACGGGCAAGCAGCGCGGAATCTTCGTTGAGCAGGTGTATTTTCATATCATTCCTTCTTTATAAGTAAATGCATCGCCATGGCCGGGAAAGACTGCAGTGCCGGGTTTTAACACTTCTTTCAGGCGCTGAATCGATTTATTGTAAAGCTGTCTGTTGCTGTTGTGAAATTTAAGCGGTGTTGGCGTATTCTCCATAAAAGTATCGCCTGTAAAGACTGCATTACCAGCCATTATGCATAAACTGCCGGGTGTATGGCCGGGAGTTGGTATAAAGGTAAACGAAATACCGGCTGCTTTTATGCTGGTTTCATTTTCAATGATAATCGGTGCCGGATGTTTTATGCTGAAAGTTTCCAGCCCATCATAATAAAGCGAGTGGTTTCGGCCCGGAATGGCTATGTTTTTATGACAATCATCCGTGGCAATAAGACTCAGGGGGTATAGCTCAGACAGGTAATTTACACCGCTGCAGTGATCAAAGTGTTCGTGGGTTAGAATAATTGCACTTATTTTACCTGTTGATGCTGAATGAAGCTGATTTACAATATTTGTTGCAGAATCTCCCGGATCTATTACGACCACTTCTTTGGAAGTCTGGTTTTCTATGACCCATGTGGAAGAGGTAAATACTTTATTGGTGAACCCATAAACTTGAAAACCATTCTCAAAAAGGATAAAGGTGGGTTTATGTTGCATTGCAATTTATCTACTCAGCTTAACGAAGTGTTAAGCCACCATCTATCGTCAGTATTGACCCCGTTACCCATTTGGACGCATCTGAAAGCAGATAAATTGCAGCCCATGCCACTTCTTCTGGTTTGCCATATCTGCCTAATGGATAAAGCTCTGAATCTTTTAACTTATCATCATCTGAAAGAATTGGTGACAGTTCGGTAAGGATCATCCCTGGCTGAATGGCATTCGCTCTGATTTTCATGGTTGAAACTTCAAATGCCAGGCCCTTTACAAATGAATTTAGAGCGCCCTTTGAGGACATATACATAATACTACCAATAGAGGCATAGGATGATGCGACAGAAGATATATATACAAGGGAAGACTCCGGTAATAAAAGTTTCTTCTTGTACAACTTTTGTGTTAACATCAATGGCGCAATAAAATTAATCTTATGGAGTTCAGAAACACTTTCTTCTTTAATAAATTTCAATGGTAGTCGTTTAGAAACACCAGCGCAATGAACTACGCCATTTAGCTGCGGCAAATTATCTGACAAAAGGTCGATCCCGGTGGCTTCCGAAATATCTGCTAAAAGTAATGCGTGGTCATTGCCAACTAAAAGTTCAAAAGTCTCCTTTAAACGTTGCTCATTGCGACCTGTTATTATAAGTTTTGCTCCTAGCTTTGAACATTCTATTGCAGTCGATTTTCCAATCCCAGAAGATGCACCTGTAACAAGGATTGTTTTTCCATTAAGAATAAATGGGTTGTAATTCATCTCTTTAAAATTTAAATTTCTACCAGATCACTGATAAACATATTTCCTGTGTTAATTACAGCACTTGCCCAGGTCATGCCTACTCCAAAACCGGATAATAATAATTTCCTGCTTTCGAGTTTGCCCTGTAATTCAGATACTATGGTTAGCGGTATTGAAACCGAGGAAGTATTTCCAAATTTGGCTATAGTTGATGGAACCTTTGATAAATCAAGTTTGAGTTTTTTAGCCAGATATGTGTTGATAAAATCATTGGCCTGATGAAACACAAAATAATCAATAGCTGTATTATCAGCACCAGCGTATTGCATAATATTTTTAATATCAGACGGAATTTCTTTAATTACAAAATTAAAGACATCACCACCATTCATGTAGCCATGTTCATCGCTGCGGATATTACCGTGTTCATCAACTACTTTTTCTTTCAGTGTTTCTAGGCTGCTCATATTCCGATAACCGCCTGCATCCATTTTAATCAGGTTTTCTTTTGAACCATCCGAGTTCATAGAGAAAAAACTCTGACCAAATGAATCATCCCTTTCAATTAATGCAGCTACTCCTGCATCGCCAAAAATAAATGCTGTTTTTCTGTCTTTTGGTGAGTAAACTTTTGACCTTGTTTCACCATCGAGCAGCAAGGCTCTTCGTAAACCACTACGCTCCATCATTGCATAAATAACTGACATGCCATAGATAAAACCTGAGCATCCAAGGTTTATGTCAAATGCAATGGTCTGATGGCCAAGTTTCAAACGCTCCTGAAGAAGAATGGAGGTAGCCGGCATGCGGTAATCAGGTGTCTGTGATACAAAAATCAATAAATCTATTTCGTCGCGTGGCACTGATAAATCGCTAAGTAACTTCTCTGCTGCAGCATAACAAAGATCACTTGAGCAGGTTTTATCATCTGTGAACCGACGCTCGATTATACCAATCTTATCTACCACCTGTTTAACATCTTCGGCCGGGAAATAACGGGTATATTCATAATTTTTGATTACTTTGACAGGCACAGCTGCTGCCAGGCCTCTGATGCCAACGTTTGTATAATTCAGATATGCCATATGTTGGTCAATTTAACTGTTAAAGAAAAAAACCGATTATTGAAGACAACGCATCAACAACCGGCACATAAGAATTGCAGTGAAATGCTTGAAACCCGGCTTGCAAAGCTTAATTTCAATGGAAACTATGCTTTGCGTTTCCCGATTTCTTCAATCAAATCATTTACTGTCACCAGTTTCTTGAAGTCATTGCCTTCAATAACGATATCGTATTCTTCGTCGATCATTGCAATTACTGACAGGAATGCCAATGAATCCCATTGCTCCAATTCACGGAATTTTGTTTCAGTATTCACAATGTCTTCTTCTATTTCAAGTGTTTCCTTGAATAATTCAATAAATTTTGCGTTCATTTTTGTGTAGGTTAGGTTGCGTTAAATTGTACTTTGTCAATTTCGTTTTGTGGTCACTAAAATTAACAAAATGTACTAAAAAAGAATTGAGGGATTAGCCTGTTTTAAGCTAAGATTTATAAGGAATTAAAGGTTTTGCCGAAATCAAATCACAATAACTGGAGGTAATACCAGATTTTCAGTATTGAAAGAAGCCGATGCCCATGACAAACCTACGCCAAATGAACAAGCCAACAACTGTTTTTTATTTCCGGCAAGTTCACTTTGTAAACGAGATACAATTGTTAATGGGATAGATGCTGATGATGTGTTTCCATATTCATCAAGTGAATAAGGAACCTTTTCATGCTCAATCTTAAGTTTTGTCCTTATTTTTTCATTCATTATCAGGTTTGCCTGATGAAATACAAAGTAATCAATTTCTTCTTTGCTTAAATTACTGAATTCCAACAATGCATTTACACTGCGTGGTGCTTTGGTAATACCGAATGTAAATACAGAAGGACCATTGAGTATGCTTTGAAGTCGATTGCGAAAAATGCCAGGTTCAACTTCTTCTTCTTTAAATGACTCCGGGGTAACAAAGTTTCTGAAGCCACCATCAGGGATCATTATGGCATCGTATCCCCTGCCATCTGTTCCAAGATGAAATTTTATGCCGTCTGCACCCTCTTGGTATTCAATTGCTGTGGCAGTGCCAGCATCTCCAAACAATGGGAATGTGCTTTTATCTCTCCTTGACTTTGTTATTGTAGTTGTATCACCAACCAATAAAAGTCCTTTTTTCATAGAGCCCGATGAAAGCAATGCAGAAATGGCCGAAAGACCATAAACCCAGCCAGTGCAACCCAATGAAATATCCATTGCATAACAGTCCATTGGAAGACCAAGACGTTCCTGTAAAATGCAGGCTGTTGCAGGAAGAATGTAATCGGGTGTTTGGCTTACAAAAATAAGGCAATCAATTTCAGCTGGTTGCCAATTAAGCTCGGCCATTAATTTTCTTGCAGCTTCATAACTTAAATCAGAGGTGCAAATATCACGGCCATTTACAGTATGCCTGAATTCAATGCCAGTGGTATCAATGAATTTTGCAACCTCTTCAGCAGTATTTAAGAGGTGTGATTTTTTATTATCTTCTATATGCGATGGAACGCAGGCTGAAATTCCTCTGATTTCAATATTTCGCGTGTGTAGTAGTGCCATATTTTCAAATTAAAAAATGCAGATTACTGGTGTTTTTATTTACCTGGATCAGACGACAAGTGAAACGGAAATTATAAAATTTCTATCTTATATCTTCACCATCTTTGCCGGATTGCCAAAGTACAAATTATTATCTTTCGTATTACGCATCACAACGGAGCCAACTCCAATTCGTGTATTATTACCAACTTTCAGACCTTGTAATACAAGAGATTGAACACCAAAGAAGTTTTCATTGCCAACGATGCAGTCGCCTGAAATGCGCACTGAAGGCTGCAGAACGTTGAAACTTCCAATTGTCACATCATGACCGAGTGATACTGCACCATTGAAAAGATTAAAATTACCGATATTTGTATCACAGCTTAATCTGCAACCAAAAAAGATAAGATTACCCTTTCCTATGGTAAACGCGTTTTTATCAAAAATATTAACGTTGGGTGCAACGATGTTTGGGAAGTCAATTAAAGGGTTTGTGACAGATTCGGATACCTCTTTTATGTGCCTTGGAGTTGCTATAGCAATAACAAGGCTGAGTGGCCGGGGGTAGGCATTTAATGCTTCCCGGTCTCCCAAAACCTTGCCATACCTGCATTCTGTTCCTTTAGAAACACCATCATCAAAAAAACCAATAAGGTTCCATTGTGGGCTAACGTCATTAATCTGATTGAGCAGGCAAGCGACCTCCCGGCCAAAACCACCGGCGCCATAGATGGCAATTTCTTTAAGATTTTCCATTATTTCCTGTAAATGGGTTCATAGTGGTTGCATCTGCGGCATTTATCCCTTCCCTTTTAAATACTTTAATGATTGTTAACCAAAGAATCTTCATATCAAGCCTGAATGAAAGATTATCCACATACCAAACATCCAGTTCAAATTTCTTTTCCCAACTTAGTGAGTTACGTCCGTTTACCTGTGTCCAACCGGTAATTCCGGGGCGGACTTCGTGCCTTCGAGCTTGTGTTTTGGTGTAAAGTGGAAGGTATTTTATTAGGAGAGGACGGGGGCCAATCAGACTCATATCTCCTTTAAGTACGTTAACTAATTGAGGTAGTTCATCCAGAGAAGTAGAACGAACAAAACGACCTATGCGAGTTAACCTTTCACGATCAGATAACAATTTGCCTTTTTCGTCGCACTTGTTATTCATAGTACGGAATTTCAACAGACGAAAAATCTTATCATCTTTTCCGGGGCGTTCCTGTGTGAAATATGCATGACCATTATTTGCAATAGCAAGAAGAATGGTTAAAGTGATAAAAAATGGTAATGCCAGAATAAAGCCTATTAGCCCTAGCAATAAATCAATTATTCTTTTAAACAAATAGTTATACATGTTTACTTAAACGAATTGCTTATAAATATCTGCCATAGATTTTAATGAGTTCTCTAAAGAGAATTTTTGTGCTTTTTGGAAAGCATGTTCACCGAAATCAATTCTCATTACTTTGTTTTTGTATAGCTTGACAATATAATCTGCAAATTGCGTGTGATTATTTTGCGCAAACAGAAAACCATTTACCCCGTTTTCTATCAAATCTTTATTGCCTCTTTCCTTTGCAGCCACAAGGGGAAGGCCACAAAACATTTCTTCGACTAAATTTATTGGCAAACCTTCATGCTTACTTGAAGAAATACCAATATCTGAAAGTTGAATCAGTTCAGTTATATCAGTCCGGAAACCCAGAATATCAACGAATTTTCCAAGATTAATATCTTTTGTATACTTTTTCATTTCTTCTAAAAGTTCACCCCTACCTGCAAATATAATTTTCAATTGTGGTATTTTTGATGAGATCTGCACAACTGAGTCCAGAATAAACTTATGGTTTTTGCGATGAATAAACTCTGCAGGATAAATTAAAATAAAATCATCTTCATTATATCCTTTTGATTTTCTTAATGTTATTTTTTCTTCTTCCGATATTCTTTTGAATTTTGAATTATCAACTCCAATTCCATTGATTCTAAAGAATTCTTTAGATTTAAATTTCCTGCTCTTTAAAAGTTCGAAATCTTCGGTATTAATGGTAATAATGGCATCGGTATATTTCGCAAGTAACTTTTCGATGGGATAATAAAGTAGCCAGTTTTTTAGCGGCGCTCCCTTGAAAAAATGAAACCCATGCGCAGTATAAAGCACTTTGGTACCAGATTTTCTTGATCCCCTTGCTGCGAGTCTTGTTACCACACTGCCCATAGGCGTATGACAATGCACAATTGAATACTTATTTACATCAATTATTTCTTTTAAAGCCTTAACAGCACGTAAGTTCTTTGTACTGAATGGAGAGCGCTCTATCGGTAAATTAAATTTCTTGTCACAAAAAGCTATTTGAAATTCACCTTTTGATGCCACATGAACTTCAAACCCCTGCTCCTTAAACCATTTTAAATAGGGCAGGTGGAAACGGATGATATGTTGGTCGATTGTAGCAACGAAAAGAACCCTTTTAATACCAGTCATATTTTTAAAAAAAAGTATAAGTTAGTTGTCTAAGCTTATTTGTTTAGTGGTTGTTGTTCTTTTTTGAACAATCAGCGTGTTGTCAGGAAATTCCCCACTTATAACGCAACCAGCACCAACTACACAATTAGAGCCAATTTTTGTTCCTTTTAAAATTATCGTATTCGCCCCAATCCAGGTGTTGCTTCCTATTTCTATTGGCGCTGATTTATATTTATTGGCTTTTAATCCACCACTATTTCTAAAATCATGATCATGATCATAAATCAAAACATTAGGACCGAATTCTACCCCTTTTCCTATAAATATATACTCCCTTGAAGTTACCATGCACCCATAATTCATGCTGGCATTATCTTCAATAATAATTACACCATTTCCAACAACACGCAATTTTACATGTGAATGTGCGCGAACATTTCTACCCAATGTAATAGTTCCCTTTCCTAAAAAATATATATCTGTGTTAGGAGAGAACCTTTCGATATAATGAAATTTGAATGTTCGCCAATGAAAAACTTTCAATATCGTAAACTTGATAAGAGTATATAAAACAGATACTACATTGTTAAAGTGTCTTTTCATTTGTGACGTTTATTAATTTGTTCATAAGTTTTTGTTTTTCAAAACATTCTATTTCATTCATTTCAGGTATTTTTCCCCGACGATTCAGAAAGAAATTAATTCCGGTAAGCGGAATAGCTGTGGCATAAAGAAGCCATTTTGCAGACGTAGAAAAAATCGTACGTATAGCAGCCAAATTATTTCTGCCTAACATCGTAAAGCCTCTCAGAATTTCATATCCCGTATACTCTAAGATTTTTCTATAGGTTGTAGATTCTGTAACAGAATAGTATAATAATATATCAGGAATATTTATATACACTTTATTATTCAAATACCTTGAAAAATAATCAACATCTTCAGCCGCATTCAATCGTGAATTATACTTACACTTCTTTGCATCCGGCAATCTAATCATTGCAGAAGGCATGACCAAACGTAAAATGTCACCATATTTGAACGGAATTGGCTGTTTTAAGCCAGACCCTCTCGTAGACATTGGGCTGTAATTACTATCAAAACAGAAAATTCTGCATCCTACCAATGAAATAGCTTTATTTTCAGAAAGTATTTCAACTTGTTTTTGTAATTTCCCGGTATGATAGAAATCATCTGCATCCAGATAAGCCAGGAAATCACCTTCTGTATGATCTAATGCGACCTGACGGGCAGCTCCTCGTCCGACATTTTTTTTCAAATGAATAACTCTGAATCGTTTATCTTGTAGTGAATCTAAAATATCTTTTGTATTATCTGTTGAGCCATCATTGACAATAATGCAAATCCAGTTTTGATAAGCTTGATTTATTAATGAGTTTAAAGCTAGTTTAATTGTCTTAGCCCCATTATAAACGGGCATGATAACCGAAACCAATGGTTGATTTTCCATTCTTAATTCTGTTTAAGTATAAAGTTAAGAAACATATCCCCGATTTTATTTATCGATAGATGTTCCGTTATTTTTTTTGCTTCAAATCCGAATCTGGCCATCGTTTCAGGATGCTCAATGAGGTATTGCATTTTTTCAGCTAATCCTTTGATGTCTTTATCCTCGACAAGATATCCATTCACATTATTTTCGATGATGTCGCTAGGACCGGCCACAATATCGAAGCTGATACAGGCTAAGCCAGCTGCCATTCCTTCGCACAATGCGTTTGGGAAACCCTCACGATGTGAAGCTAAAACAAATATTTTGCTTTTAAATAATAACTCTGAAATATTAAGGACTTTCCCCAGAAATACTACTCTATTACTAATACCCAGATCAACTGATTTTTGCTTAATTTCTTTAGCGTGTACACCTTCTCCTGCTAAAACCAATTTCCATTCTGGTGCATTTATCTGAGCAAATGCTTCCATAAGTCGAACAAATCCTTTTTCTATATGTAATCTGCCTACTGATACTATCCAGTTTTCTTTTTCGATCGGATAATGCTCCAACTTTAAAACAGGATTCGGGATGATTTTTATCGGAATCTTATTACCCAATATTCTTTTCTTCCTCTCGGCGGCAGCAGATGTTTGAGCAATTATACCTGCAGGTGGTGCAAAACGATAAGCAACTTTTCGTATTAATTCTTCCTTCCAGTTGTATTTGATTAAAGGATTGGACCTGTTGCAATAGTAAAAAGGAATTTTCAACCCTTTTAATTGCAGCATTATAGCATGTGGAAACCAATCGCCAAAGCAAAGTATTACATCAGGACGGATTTGACGGATTTCCTTTCTTATATACCCATTTAAGGGCGATAGCATTTTAACATAGTATAATGAAGTTTGCAAAGCATTTCGCCCAGTATGAGAAAATGAATAAGGCGGTGAATAAAAATGAATTCTTTTATCAAGTGTGAAAAAAGGTTCAAATGGGAAAAATGTTAAAAAATGTACTTCTTTGCCGTTGGAGATAAAATAGTTTGCTAAAGTACTTAATGCACGCTCTATACCTCCCATCTGTAGAGAAGGTGATATTATGCAGATTTTATATGTGCTTTCCATTTCAGGCTTTTCTTTCTTTTATATGCATTTAGCATAGGCAAAGAGGAATATAATAGAAGAGATTTTCTTAATTTGCAATTCTGTTATGGTTTTTTAAACAATAATTAAAAAGAACTGCATTAAACAATGTGTTTAATAATATCTCTAATATCAATATTTTTAATAACTTTTGCAGGAATACCAGCAATAAGAGTACCTTCTTTAATAAAGGATTTATTTACAACCGAGTTTGCACCCAATGCAGTATTATTAGGAATTGAAATGTCCCCAAAAATTTTAACCCCAGGTGCAATATAGACATTATTACCTAATTTAGGTGCTTTGCTTGAACCTCCTGATGCTCCAATATTCGTATCAGCATGAATTCTGCAGTTTGCTCCAATCGATGCATTATGGCTAACAATTATAGTTCCATAATGTACGATGGACAAACCAGGGCCAAAAACATTTGTAGGGATCGAAAACCCAAGCTTTACAGATAACTTTTGAAATCGGTAATAAATGAGCGCACTTACTATTTTGTTAAAAATCCCATCCTTTTTGCAATTCTTGTAGTATTCTACTTTTCTTAATATACATTGAAATTTATAAATATAATCAGGGTATATTGTCAGTTTTATTTTTGAAGTAATGCTGCTTTTTTTAATACCCAAGGCTATTTTATCTTCATTCAAATAAAATAGATAATCTTTTTTTGATTTAATCATGGGTTTTTAAATATTTTAAAAAGTTCATCTGAACTAGTAAATTCAACATCTGGCCAATTTTTAACAATTTCTTTGAGTAATCTTGCGAAGAGAAACAAATTGCGATCTCTGTTTTCAGCATCGATAAAACCTATAAAATTCATTCGGTGTGAACTTATTATAGCGGGTTTACCCCACCGAAATGCTGTTTTAGTCCTGAACAGTGTATCAGATATCCAATCAAAATTTTGTTTATACGAAGGCTCAAAATGGACATTTCTTGTGGTGTAATATTGCCCAATCTCATTCGTCTGACCAGTAAAATGTTTAATTGTTTTAAATCTCTTTTCTTTTGTCAGAGAAGGTTCTAATTGATTCCAGTTGCCCTGTATGCCAAGAACACCGCTTTCTTTAAGGGTACTATTTAATTTAGAGCTCCAGATATAACAAGGTGCAATAAAAGTTTTTGATTGATAGTTAAAAATATTCTCAAATAGTTTCAAACCGTCAGCTAAAGATTGTTTTTGAAAATGTATTTCATTTGGGTCGACTAAGTTTAGAGCTTCCAGAAAAGAGTCATCAGTTTTTGAAATGCTGCTACTTATATCAAACATATTATTATCGAATGCCATTCTTACATTCCCAGTGTTATCGGCTAACGCCTTCATCCACTTAATAACATTAAGGTGCTCCCGTCCATGGAATTGAGGTCTAAAAACAGAATTGTTAATCCCCTCTTTCCATAAATCAAATGATTTGGAATGTGCTGAATATCTTTTCAAGGTTTCTGTAAATGGCTCATAATGGTAATCCTGAAAATTGCTTTTTCTGATTTTTTCAAAATCTGGGTTAGCAACTATTGTGTTTGCAGTAATTATCGCTGGTTTATTGTTTTTATCTTTAACTGAATTAAGTACTTCAAAAAGGGCAGTCAAATCTTCTTCACTCGCTAAAGAATCATACCTATTAAATGGGTTCTCATCAACTCTAAATCCTTTTTTCAATAGAGTTAGATAGACTTCGCGCGATGGCATACGAATGCTTCCCCAGTCATCTGACTCTATTACAACAATTTTACGTTTTGTATGCCATCCAGGAATATTTGCCAAATTCCGAATAAGTTCTTGTTTTAAATTAAAATTCATACCCGTGTTTTGGCTATTAGTGCACCTAAATCTGTTGATGTCATAAATTCAACGTCTGGCCAAATTTTTACTACAGTTGCAAGCAACTCATTGAGGTTTCGGATGCCTTTATCTCTGTTGGCTGGATCAATAGCCCCGATATAATTAACTCTGTGGGTATTTATTATTGCAGGTTTCTTCCACTTGAATACAGTGTTTATGCTACTCAGGCATTCATTTACCCAATCCCGGTTATCGACAGATGTTTCGAAATTACAATTTCTACTGAGGTAGATTTGACTGTGCTTATTTTTTTGCCCCAAATAATGCCAATGAATTTTTGTCTTTCCATTTCCAAGGGATTCATGCTGAAAACGTTCGCCATACATATATTTGATTCCGGCACTTGATGCGGCTAATTCTAAACGGTTATTAATCGCACCATTGGGCGGCACAAAATAGGAGGCTTTATAACCCAATAGTTTCTTGAAAACTGAAAGACCATCTGCAAGTATAGCTGTTTGTGAAGTTATTTCAGTTGGATCAGATAGCTCGAATGCTGCCTGATTGGAAATATTGTGTGGGTGTCTATTTTTAAAACCCCACATACCGTTGTTAAATGCAAAGTGGGTATCCGGGTCGTTTTCTTTAAGTGCTTTCATCCACACAGCAACATTCAGGTGTTCGCGACCGTGAAATTGCGGTACAAATAGTTTGTTTCTAATTCCTTCGAGCCATAAATCATAGACATTCTCCCGGCCTTTGTATTTTAAAAGAGTTTCATTAAAGTTTTCATAATAATATTCTTCAAATCCCGAATTACTGATTTTTTCGAAATCAGGATTGGCTACAACACATAAAGGTGTAAAAACAGGATGGTTTCCATTTTTATCTTTAAATTTCGATAAAGTCTCAAATAATGCAGTTAAATCGTTATTGGATTCCAAAGAATCGTATTGATTAAAAATACTTGTCCCATTACTTGTTAATTTAATCCCCTTTTCCAACAGAGAATTGTATGTGGTTTTTGAAGGCATACGGATACTACCCCAATCGTCGCTTTCAATAATCACAATTTTCCTATGTGTCCGCCAGCCGGGTAAATTAGCTATATTACGAAGAAGTACACGACTTACCTGTTTAATACCCATATTAATATTGATGAAATGTTTTTTTTACTAATTCTGATTTATAATGCATGCTCATTTAGGAATGAAAAAAGTCGCTCAGTTTGAATGTCCATGTTGAAGTTACAGTCGGCTATATGCTTGCCATTTTTTCCAATTTGTGCAGCTTTCTTCGGATCAGACAATGCCCTATCCATAGAATCTGCAAATGAATCAACAGAACCTGGTTCTGCAAAATAAACAGATTCTCCATCTTTTAAATAATCGGGAATTTCGCCAACAGTTGTCGCACAAACCGGGTTGCCGGTTGCAAGGTATTCGCCTAATTTAGTGGGGAAACCACCCTGTGCCTGTTTTGAATCTGGTCGAGGCAAAAGCAATAGTTCTGCATTTATAATGAAGTCAGGAATCTCATCTCGTTTTAATTCTCCGACATATTCTATCTTTCCCTGCATCTTTAGCTCATTAATCAGAGCCAGCATCTTTGATCCATCCGCTTCCATAAAAGCAGCTATTTTTAGTTTAATTTCAGGATATTTCCCTGATATAGCTGCAAATGATCTAATCAATATATCAACACCATCCTTTACAAAACTGCTCGAACCACAATAGGCTATATACCTGTCTTTTTTATCCTTTTTTAACTGGAATCGTTCCATATCAACGGTCATAGGCATGTGCAAAAATAAGGCCCTGTTAGCATCAGTGTATTGCCGGTAATATTCCAATAAGTGTCTGGTCATTATAACCAAAAAGTCTGCTTTTGGCAGAATCTTAGTAAGAAGCGTTTTACTATAACGTTTTGAGAGTGTAAGTTGCAAGCTGTTGGTTGCATGTACAAGGCCGATATCATGAAACTCATTTAATTCAATCATCAATTTATAATTTTGTTGATTTAAGTGAGCTTTTGCCAGGAGATAAACATCTAGTACGTCAAGGTTTTGATGTACCCAGATTATTTGAGGATCAAAATCAATTATCTTTTTTCTAAGAAGTTTAGCATTAGTATTTTTTAATAAAGGTGCTAAAATATAACCTGAGATACGGCGCATCCAAAGTGAACTATGTAGAAGAAAAATAGTATATCTGTATGTAATTTCACTTATATTACCTTTCCACCTGTATCTTTTAAATTCATCAAAAGACCTAAAACCTTGTGTAATTATTATATGTATCTCCACCCCTTGTTTAGCCAACCCGTCCAGTATCGACCGCATTCTGTTGCCTGATGCAGACGAAGTAAAATAGGGGTTGGCTTGAGTTACAAGTAGTAATTTTAGTGGTTTCATTATTTGAGGTCTGTAAAATCCGGAGAATGAGTAATTGCTCTTGCTATGCTTTAGCAGAAGAAGTAAAACCCTGTTGGCTTATATGATTAAGAACTCCTTCCTTGTTTCTTATTTTAGGCCTATTTGCAAATATTTTTTGCATATAATCAAATACAAAGAATAAAATAAACAAATTAAATACTGAAAAATTACTGTTGTATGCGGAACCAAAATTTGAAGAAGCCCAGAACTGGAAACACAGATATAAAAAGAAAATGTTAGTTGCTTTGAAATATTTTTTTCGCATGGCCCGTGTAAACAACCACTGTGTGTAAAACGCAAAGAAAAATATAAATACAAAGGCCCCCGGTACGCCAAAATCCTTTACAATGGCTAGATAAACAGAAGTCGTAGTGTAGCTTCCTTCCTTACCGGAATTGTATGAACTTAAATAATCCTGTTCCTCTATCCCTAGCAAATTAACCAGAGAACTATTTATTCCCATTAAGCCAGAAAACGGAATGCCTGCATCAATAACTCCATAGAATGTATTATACCCCCATCCAAGTTCCGGTTCCATTGAATCTACTCTTCTTAATTGGTAGCCCCAATAGTGTGCCGACATATATTCAAGGATGCCTGAAAAAGCAAATATTATTTTTGAGTCATAATTAGTGGCGTCTAAAAATTTATTATACGACTGCATTTTTATTTGTCTTTGCACGGCTGCAGCAGTCGAAAATAGAGTGAAGCCAAAGAGTATTAAAAATATATATTTAAAAATCTTATTCCTTAACTTGCTTATTAACAATTGTGGCATTGAAAATGCGAAGCCCAGTAAATACACTTTTAATCCAACAGCCAGAGGATTACGGCCACCACTTGTGAACATAAAAATTAAAGCTATCATAAAAGGTGCCAGTAACCAAAAGTAGCTACTTATTAATACTTCCTTTCTTTGGATTTTCATACCAATCAGATATCCGGCAAAAATGGACATTAAGGGATTGAATGACGTGGCAATTTGGGCAATAATATATAAGCCGCTCTTATTGCCACCAGAGATAAGACTGTTGTTGGCTGGACCTGATAACCTGGTTTCTGCTAAATTAAACGAAGCTCCACTTGCAAAAAACATGAAAAAGGCTGATAACAGGGAGACAAATGCTAAAATCTGGTAAAACTTTACAGAATATACATAATTAAGTGGTGTGGCTGGTTGCGCGGATTTTCTCTTGCCATGAGATAAGAAAATAAGGAAGCAGAGTGCAGTAAAACCCACAAATATATTTAACTCATCAGCAAATTCAGGAAAGGGTAATAGCGCCAACTCAATTTTCGTTAAATACCACTGGGATATTACAGATGTAAGCCAGATTAGATTGAAATACAACCCGGGGTGCATCAACATTTTCATGCCCCAAACTTGATAAAATCTTATTAGTAATATTACTAATAGGATGGTTGTTATCAATGATATCAGATCAGATATACCCATTTCTTTTATTTTTAAGATTGATTATCAATAATATTTTTGTCAGAACTTAAAAGTTTTACCGAGCCTATGTTCCCAGTAGGCAATTGATAAAAATCTGTACAACCTTGATTTATCCCGAATAAGTTCAAACGGGTATTCTTTAAATTTCGAATTGATTCTTTCAATAATTAAATCATTGTATTTGAAGTTGGTGTAAATATTGAAATAGCTCAATAACACAATTATATGTTGGTGTACTTTAGCATTAACCATCGTTGCATTTAATCCGCCTGGTTGTTTGCGATATACTGTCATTAATTCATCCAAATATCCAATAGTTCCTTTTGTTGCCAAAATTAGCCGGATCGCATAGTCGCCATTATAGACATAATTAAGCCAAAATGGTATTTCTAGCGCATCTTTTTTAAAAAGCATACTTGCAGTGGGCATCCCATGCCCAGCGATAATCTTCTTAATATCAATATTATCACTTATCTTATTTTTAAAATACAACTCGTCTTTGGCTTGCTTGCCTTCATGTTTAATGATGGCATTATGAAAGCATAAACTATATGCCGGATTAGCTTCCAAAAAATTTACCTGCTTCTGCAACTTTAACGGGTCGGTCCAATAATCATCACCTTCGCAGAGTGCGATGTATTTAGCTTTACATGCTTGTAACGATCGAATAAAGTTAGGCATAACACCTAAATTATTTTCATTCCCTAACAACCTTATATGATTATTGTTTACTGCATATTTTTCGCAAATATTACGTGTACCATCACTGCTACAATCTTCTCCTATGACTAATTCAAAATCAAAATTACATTTTTGCATCAAAACACCTTCTATGGCTTGTTTGATGTAAAATTCATGATTATAAGTGATCATACAAACTGAAACCTTAATTCTATCCTCATTCATATTTTGAATATTAAAGGTGTGTAAACAGTTGAAAAAAACTATAATTAAAATTTTTGCTTTTGTTTATAATATAAAATACAATTTTGCGGATAAAGCAGATCCTTCATTTTATCAATAACTAAGTTAATATCAAATTTAGTTAAATTCATTTCAATTTTATTCAAATCAGTATCGAAAATCAAGTAGCTTGCAATATTAATAATTTTCCGATTCTGTCCGACACTACCTGCATTATACAAATTAAAACCATTGTTTTTGATCAAGAATTGATGGTGGGAGTGCCCAATGATATAATTTTTATCTAATTCAATAATAGTATCCGGATAAATATTTTGATTGTGAACAGTATGAATACACAAATATTCTTCAACTTTATATGAGGGTAAAAAAGACTTTATTTGTTGAAAACGATCGAAATTTAGCAAAGTTTGTCTAAAAAAATCTTGTACAAGTGTATTACTACCTGAATAGAAACCTGAAATAAAGGCTTCCTCATGATTTCCCATCAGGATTGTAGAATTTGGCAGCGACATGGCAAGATCAACACACTCATTACTCCAGGGGCCATAATTAACTAAATCGCCTAGACAAATGTAAGAATCGCATGGCCCAGCATCTTTTAGTACTGTTTCAAATGCAGGGAGATTACCGTGTACGTCGCTATAAATCAGTATCCTCATGAATAGTTTTTAAGTAATGGAGGAACTCCATATCTATACCAGAATATAATTCACCCCAAGTGCGGATTGTGTCTTCACTGAAATTACATAGGATTTCATTTGTTTCTAATATTCTATCATCAACTTCAGTTCTCGGATATTGTAGCAGTATTAAATCAACAAAATGTCGGAAACTATGTGAGACCCCTGAAGCAATATTTACCTTTCTAGGGTAATCTTCTTGATTGACAAGATTGTATAGATATTTTACTGCAATATTAATAGGGATAAAATCGCGACAATTTTCACCGTTGTTATATATTGCTACTTTCTTCTTATTAAATGCATCATGAGCAAGCTTTGAAAGTCCATCCCTTAAAGGGTCCTTATAAAAGATCGTTGAAAATCTTATATTGGTAAGCCTCTTCATCGGATGATTAAGGCAATAAATTTCAGCTAAAAATTTTGATAAGGCATAATGAGACATTTCTGTTGTATCAAGGTATGATCTAGCCGTTTTTAATATACTCATTGAACTTATATTAATAAATTTAATTTGTGAGTTAATTTTGTAGGCAATGTCAAGAATGCGTTTAGTAAGCAAAAAATTACTTTCAACAAAGGTCTCTATATTGGGAGCGGACAAGGTTGCTGCATTATGAATAATAATATTGCAAGATTCAATTGCCTCTGCCAATTGTATATCATCCAGCAAACGGGCAGATATTATTTTACAAGAATAATACTTTGCAAACTCTGCTGATAAGGCTCCTGTTCCTGTAAATAATATCATAGAGCAGTTGAATTTGATTTAAGCAAATGATGGTCTCTTTGTAGAGTTTGAATGATGTCGTTTTCAACTACTAATTCCTTCCAATATCTTAATATTGTTTGTTCTTTAATTTCAAACTTGGGCTCAACTCCTTTTAAAAGAAAATCAGCAATCATTTTGGGTTCATTAAAACCACAAAGTGAACGGGCAGCTGTAGTTCCTGAACAACGTGCATTTATCTCAAAAATATATGGTATGTCTTCTCTCATTCTCAACTGGATGTTGCATGCTCCAAATGGTTTAATAGTTTCAACCACTTTTCGTACAGCATTTTCAATTACAATATTATTTTCGGTAAAACATTTGTAAGTATCTCCGTCTCTTAATGTCCTTCGCATAACTATAACTCCTTTACATTCATTATTCAAGTTTACAGTCCCACAAGTGTATTCCTCTCCTTCAATATATTCCTGTGCAATATAATTATCAGCTTTATCTCCAATTTGAGAAATCGTGGCATCCCATTCACTCTTGTTTTTAACCAGAAAAACATTTTTTGATCTCGCACCACCTATCATTTGCTTTATGATGATTGGAAACTTAACCTGCTTATAAGTAATGTTTTGCAGTGGTGAAGTAAAAGGCAAATTAATACCGCTGTTTTTCAAATGGTCATACATATGTTGTTTGTCATCAGATAATTCAATTACATTAGGCGAACTAACAACAACGGTAGTTCCAATTGCTTTAAATGCATCTCTGTTTTGTGATAATTTAGCTAGTTCGGCATCCATTCCAGGAAAAATCAACGAAATGCTTTCTTTTTCACAAATTTGCAGAAGGGTGGGAATATATTCCGGCCTATTTGCAAATGGAATAATGTACGATATAGGTGCAGCATACAATCCTGTTCCTAATAGCTCACCATCTAAAGCAACAATTTCATACCCTGTATTATAAAGCGACTTAAGTATGCTCTGGCCAACACCGCCGCCAGTGCCTGTTACTGCTATTTTATGTGTCATAATTATATTATTTACAAATTTTGTCTGGGTAAGGTAGTTTGTTAAGTGATGCTCCTTTCTAGAGAACAAAACGGGAATTATTTTGAAGGATTCTGGTAAGAGCTTATTATCTCTGAAATTGATTTTACAATATCGAAAGATAATTCTGGATAGATTGGCAAACAAATTACTTGTTCGGCTATTTTCGTTGCAATGGGTAAATTATCTGGTCTTGATGATGACAGTCCGCGGTAAGTTGGGAATTGACTAATTAAAGGGTAGAAGTACCTTCGCCCAAAGATATTGTGACGCTTTAACTCTTCATAAATTTCATCGCGTGTTCTTCCATACCCGCTAGAATCAACCAGAACTGGAAAATATGAATAAGCGTGATTTACGCCTTCAATATCTGGTAAACACCTGATGCCTGGAACATCTTGCAAGTGTACCCTGTATATATCTGCAATTGCTTTTCGCTTGCCTATATTCCCATCAACATACTTTAATTGCAGCAAACCATATGCTGCCTGCAATTCATTCATTTTAGCATTGATGCCAGGTGCAATGACCGTTGTTTCATCGGCAAAACCAAAATTTTTCAGATAATCAATGCGCTGCTTGGTTTTTTCATCATGGCATATAATGGCGCCACCTTCAATAGTATTAAACACTTTGGTAGCATGAAAGCTAAGAATTGATAAATCGCCAAAGTTCAAAACAGACTCGCCATTCACTTTAACTCCAAATGCATGTGCGGCATCATAAATAAGCTTAAGGCCATAAGTATCAGCAATACGTTGAAAAACTTCCAGTTTGCAAGGGTTACCATATACATGAACTGGCATTATTGCAGTGGTTTGCGGTGTAATGGCTGCTTCGACTTTTTCGGGGTCAAGATTAAAGTAATCCGGATCAATATCCGCAAAAACAGGTTTTATATTATTCCACCACAAAGAATGTGTAGTTGCGACAAAACTGAAAGGGGTGGTAATTACCTCTCCAGTAATGCGCAAAGCCTGAAGAGCAGTCATCAGAGCAAGTGTACCGTTGGTAAAGACAGAAATATATTTTACGCCCAGGTATTCAGCCAATTCATTTTCAAATTGGCGATGAAAAGGACCGTTGTTGGTTAGAATCTTATTGTCCCATATTTGCTTAAGCAACTCCGTAAACTCTTCTAAAGGTGGAAGTGCAGGCTGGGTAACGTAGATGGGAGTATTTAATTTTTCAATCATGATGCAGTGCGTTTGAATAATTTATCATTTACTATGCTCTTAATATAGTGATAGTCTTTAAACTTTACCACTTCACAAATACCAAAAGTTAGCAAGATTCCAGAAATCAATTGAATAAACAGTAATTGTAATGGGGGCAGGAAAATGAGCAATCCTTCTATATAAACAATTGAACTGATAGCAACTGCCAATGTAAACGAGGGTAAAATATCTTTAATTTGTGCAGTAAAGGAGTACCCTAATAAACGACCAGACCAATAGCTGTTTAGATAAAAGGCAATCAATGTTAGTACCATCATTCCCAAAATCATTGCTTTGATTCCCAAAAATATTCCAATAATTATAATAGGGACTGCCAATGCCTTTTTTATTATTTCAAGGCGAAGGAATAGATCACTTCTACCTTGCACCTGAAGCATGTTGAGATTAAGGGCATGCAATGGATAGAACATTCCTACAAAACAGAGCATCTGTAAGTAAATAATACTTGGTTCCCATTTTTCGCCAATCAGGGTCAGCACCATAGGTCTTGCAATTGCAGCCATGCCTAACATCAATACAAAGGTAATCAGCATCGTACTTCTGATAATTTTTACATAAGAATCTCTAAGGCGCGGGATATCATCCTGAATTGAAGATAAAACTGGAAAGCTTACACGACCGATAATACCCATCAGATTAGAAGAAGGCAAGGATTGAAACTGATCGGCACGGGTATAAAATCCAAGTTCTCTGGCCGAGAAATATTTGCCGATTATCAGATAGTAAATATTCCGATAGACTGTATCAAGCAGACCGCTCAACAATAACTTGTATCCAAATGAAAACAATTGCCGGAAAGAGTCCAAACTAAAAATGAATAATGGCTTCCACCTGTTCCAAGTCCATAATAGTATTGAATTTACAGCCTGTTGACTAATCTGTTTTGCCACTAAACTCCAGACTCCAAAACCTTGAAAAGCCATAGTTAAGCCGATAATTCCGGAGAATATTGATGCTATTATTGAAATCTTTGTTTGCAGTTTAAAATCAATCCGCTTGGTTAAGATTATACGCTGAATGATCGTGAGTGCATCAATAATGAGTACAATGCCTAATACCTGAATAAGATGGATAAGTTGAGGTTCATTAAAAAAACGACTAATGGCAGGTGCTGAGAAGAATAGGATGAGGAAGAAAATAATCCCCATCAAAAGGTTAAAGTAGAAAACTGTGGAATAATCCTTTTCTGTGCAGTCCTGCTTTCGAATTAATGCATTTCCAAAACCACTATTTATAAATGAAGAGGAAATGGCAATAAAAATTGTTATCATTCCAATAAGCCCAAATTCCTTAGGCGTGAGCAGTCTGGCAAGTACAATACCTACAATAAATGTAATGCCTTGCATCGCAAAATTGTCGATAAAACTCCAAAGTAATCCCTGTATTGTTTTTTGTTTTAGTGTAGTCAAATTTGTCTATATTAGATTCAAGGATTTTAATAGCCTTTCTTTAAATTATTCAATTTTTACTCATTTTTTTGGATATTATTTTTTATTTTTCTCTTTTTCCCATCCTCACTAACTCCAAACTACTCTCTTTACATAATCGGTATAACTCAGAATTATCCTTACCACCTTACCACTAACGTTTGGCATTGAGTAATCGGCTACACGGCGGAGGTTTCTTTCATCCCCCGTTTTCTGGTATTGCAGCTGTACAAGGCCCTGCATAATGCGTTCGGGATTCATTAAAAGGAAGATAAAAGACAAAAGTAAAAAGATAAAAGTGGGCTCAAAAAAAGATAAAAGACAAAAGTAAAAAGATAAAAGTTTGATTGGTTAATAGATTAGGCTGGTTTTTCAGGAGATGCATTTTTCACTGCTAAAAAAAGACAAAAGATAAAAGGAAAAAGATAAAAGTTGGCTCAAAAAAAGATAAAAGACAAAAGTAAAAAGATAAAAGTTTGATTGGTAAATAGATTAGGCTGGTTTTTCAGGCGATGCATTTTTCGCTTTTTGTTGGAACACAGATGACGCGGATTTAGCGGATGTTCACGGATTATTTTTGTTTCACAGAGTATCACAGTGTTTGCACAGTGTTTCACGGTGTTTTTATTAGCACACTGATCTCGTCTAAGGCCGAGACACGGTGATACAAATTGAACAAATTTTCACTGATTTTTTAGATTCTTATCTGTGGGAATCCCTTAAATCTGCGTTATCTGCGTTCTATTCTTCACGCCAGACTCTATGTTAAATGGAAGACAAAAGACAAAAGTAAAAAGATAAAAGTTGGCTCGTTAAGACAAAAGACAAAAGCGGTGTCCTGAGCTTGTCGAAGGGTAAAAAGACAAAAGTTTGATTGGTAAATAGATTAGGCTGGTTTTTCAGGCGATGCATTTTTCACTCTTCACTCTGTTCCGATAGCTATCGGAATCTGACCTCTGACTTCTCTCGTTATCTCTTCGAGCTCCCGAGACAAGTAATTTCTAAAGACAATCAACTATCGACAATTGACTATTAACTAAAGACCATCAGAGGGCATGGTATCCTCCGTTTTTTTTTGGTCCTAGAAAATCGATTTTACCATTTTTCTTTAATTCTCTGATCCAGCGTTCAATTGTCCGCTGCGGTATTTCTGTTTTTGCCTTTATTGTTTTTGTATTTAATCCAGGATTATTTGTTATAAAAAGGAATAAATCAACTTTGCTCATTATATTTATTCCGCCACTTATTCCGCCACTTGTTCCGCCACTTATTCCGCCACTTTCCCGCTCTGTAGTTTCCACAGTAGTTTCCACAGAAGTTTTTTGTTTTTCGTAACTGAATTCTGTTAAAAAACCATGTCCTGAATTTCTGAAGGAAAACTTCATTGTAGGATATTCGGCTATTGCTTTGCGAATACGTATAAAACCGCTGCCGTATTTTTCGATATCATTAGTAAGATAAAATACTTCAGCAATTTGCTTATTGCGGGTACTGGCCTGATAATTGTCAGTTTTTAACTGATCTTCAGTAATATTTCCGAATAATCCACTTGGATTGAAAAAAGTAATACTGTTGTCGTAAATGCGGATTTGAATATCAGTAGGGCTTTGATAATCGCGATGCACCAATGCATTAAGCAACAATTCTCTAATGGCATCGAGCGGATATTCAGGTATTTCAGTTCGTTGTGTAGTTCTACCTGTAATTTCGAAAGCAAATTTCAGGTGTCCAACAATAGTTTGCATTGCCTCTTCAAGTACATCAAACAAATTACCATTAATCATTTTGTCGGCAATGATCATGCTTGGCGTCTTGAATCGTCCAATATGAACATTATATCTCAGGTTTTCCTTCGAAAAAAGAATCATTGCGGCATTTGTGGGGTTTTCACCCTTTATCATATTAAGTTTAAACAATGCATCTACCGGATTTTCAGGAAGTGAAAAACGCTTTACCTGATTTACTTTATAGATAAATGTTTTAACTTTTTCAAAATTTAAATCATCGATATGCGCACCCAAATATGGATAAGAATCCCACGAATACTGCATGGTTTGCATATATAAGTCCGAAATTTCAGATGCAGACATTAAATGATTTGAATTCCCTGCCCTTTTATAGTATCTGCCTTTGGTTGAAACGGGTTTAATTGGAAATTCACTAACACTTAAAATTACAACAGTTTTATTGTCAAGTAATATTTCTTCAACATCCGGAATAATTTGAGGAGCTGTTTTATTTTTAATTTCATTCACCCAGTTCTGAATCGTTTCTTTGCCAATATCCGCTCCCTTTACTTCAGCCTTATCTGTAACACCTATATAAACCGAACCTCCTTTAGCATTTGAGAATGCTACCAAAGTAATTATTACTTCATCGCTAAATGAAGTTTTAAACTCAGTGTGTAAACTCTCGGCCTTTGGTATCATATTGTAAAGATAAAAGTCAAAAGTAAAATTTGATGGAACGCAGATGAGGCGGATTAGGCTGCTTTACACGGATAAAGAAGAAAGACAAAAGACAAAAGCGGTGTCCTGAGCTTGTCGAAGGGTAAAAAGATAAAAGTTTGATTGGTTAATAGATTAGGCTGGTTTTTTAGGAGATGCATTTTTCACTTTTTGATGGAACACAGATCTCGTCTAAGGCCGAGACACGGTAACGCGGATTTAGCGGATGCTCGCGGATTTCTTTTATTGAACGCGGATGACACAGATTGAACAGATATTCACTGATTTTTTTACTCTTATCTGTGGGAATCACTTAAATCTGCGTCATCTGCGTTCTATTCTTCACGCCAGACGGTTCGTTTCACATAATCGGTATAGCTCAGAATAATCCGCACCACCTTACCACTTACATTGGGCATTGAGTAATCGGCTACGCGACGGAGGTTTCTTTCCTCTCCTGTTTTCTGGTATTGCAGCTGCACCAGAGCTTGCATAATGCGCTCGGGATTCATGCCTGTCATCATCACCGATGCTTCTTCCATGGCTTCCGGTCTTTCATGTGCATCGCGGATATTTAATGCCCTGAAATTCATTATGGATGATTCCTCTGAAATGGTGCCGCTGTCGGAGAGCACAACTTTCGCGTTTTTCTGCAAATGGTTGTAGTCGTGGAAACCGAGGGGTTTGAGGAAGTGGATGAGGGGGTTAAGATGGAACGCTGATGACGCGGATTGGGCGGATTTACGCAGATTTATCTGGTCGAGTTTTTTGCGGGTGCGTGGGTGGGTGCTGACGATAATGGGATATTGGTATTTTTCGGCGATTAAATTTAAAGCTGTTAATAGTTTATCGAAGTTGCCGGAGTTAATATTTTCTTCGCGGTGCGCTGAAACGACAAAATACTCCTGCTGTTTAAGCGAAAGCTGGGTTAAAACCTCAGAAGCATCGATTTGCGGCATATTGGCTGTCAAAACCTCAAACATGGGGCTGCCGGTTTTGATGATGCAATCGGCAGGCAGGCCTTCCCTGAGGAGATATTCCCGGGCAATATCGCTGTATGTAAGGTTGATATCGGAGATGTGATCTACTATTTTGCGGTTGGTTTCTTCGGGCACACGCTGATCGAAGCAGCGGTTGCCGGCTTCCATGTGGAAGATGGGGATGTGGCGTTTTTTTGCAGGTATCGCGCACAGACAGCTGTTGGTGTCGCCAAGGACCAGGAAGGCATCGGGTTGTTCTTTTTCAAGCACCGGGTCGATGTTGATTATGATTTGTCCGATGGTGGTGGTGGCATTGGTACCGGCGGCATTCAGGAAGTGGTCGGGCTTGCGCAGGCCGAGGTCTTTGAAGAACACTTCGTTGAGCTCGTAGTCGTAATTCTGGCCGGTATGCACCAGGATGTGCTCAATGGCTTTGGATTCGTCGAGCCGTTTGATTACTTCGGAGAGGCGGATGATCTCGGGGCGGGTACCGACGACGGTTAATACTTTTAATTTTTTCATAAGTCTTCTTAATGGAACGCAGATGACGCGGATTGGGCAGATTTATGCGGATTTAATTTTTATTGGAACGCAGATGACACGGATTTAATGGATGTTCACGGATTTTTTTTTTAAAAGAATCTGCGATTATCTGCCAGATCTGCGTCATCCGCGTTCTATCTTTTTTTTTCAAAAACATCCGCGAGTATCTGCTTAATCTGCGTTATCCGCGTTCTATCTTTTTTTTTCAAAAACATCCGCGATTATCTGCCAGATCTGCGTCATCCGCGTTCTATCTATTAAACTTTTTCAAAATAAGTATCAGGATCGTTAGCATCGTAATGTTCACTTATCCAAAAGATCGTGTAAAGCTCATCATCGCCCATATTCGTGATGTTATGTGTAGTCCAGATGGGCATATCAACAAAGGAAGGTTGTGAGCCATCGAGGTCAAAAGTCAATATTTTATCAGTTCCGATTCTTCTGAGTTCAATGCGGGCTTTGCCTTTGATTACAGCAAACCTTTCGGCTTTGCGGGTGTGAAAGTGGTTGCCGCGGGTGATGCCCGGCACTGTGGTTGAAAAGCTTACCTGTCCGCCGCTGTTGAGTTTTACCGTTTCCACGAAACTGCCACGGTTATCGGTGTTGAGTTTCAGGTGGAAGGGGAAGAAAGATTCGTGGTCGATGTAGCAGAGGAAGGTGTTCCAGAGGTTGCGGTCGGATGGCTTATCCAGGCATGGGATTTCACCTTTTGAAAAATAGTTCTCTTTGTAATTCTGTAATTTCTGAAGCAGGCTTGAAACTTTAATTTCAGAAGTGTTGGGGATAAAAATAGTTTCACAGTGTTTCGCAGTGTTAAGAGGTGTTTCACTGTGCTGCTGAATATTTTTAATGATTACTTCAACCAATTCGGAGACATAAATCAGTTTTATCTCACCGTCAACTTCAATTTTTGGTGTTTCGTTGTGAGTGAGCTGATGGCAAAAAGTTGCTACCACCGAATTGTAATATGGATTTCCGAAAGGCCCATAGACATTTGGAATAACAAAGGCGGTGAATTGAGCATTGTATTTATCGGCCCATTGTTCAAGCAGTTCGCGGCCTTCCTTTTTTGATTTGCCGTAGAGGTTGTCGCGCTCTTCCTGGGTGGAGGAGGAGAAGATGATGTGCGGTGTTGATTGGGTTGCCACACATGCTTCAGTAAGTTGCCTGACCAGTTTTATGTTGGTGTTGTAGATTACCTGCGGATCGTTGTGGCGGTTCATAGCGGCGAGGTGCACGATGACGTCGCAGGAAACCACAAATTCTTTTAGTTTCACCTCATCCTGAAAGTAGCTATCCTCAAAAGGGATGCGCTTGTACTTATCGGGATATAAGCCGAGGGTGTTGTACAGGTGGGTGCCAACGAAGCCTGATTGACCGGTGATGCCTATTCTTATCATTGTTTTTTTAAGATAAAAGATAAAAGTAAAAAGATAAAAGTAGGGTTAGAAAAAGATAAAAGATAAAAGTAGGGTTAGAAAAAGATAAAAGATAAAAGTAAAAAGATAAAAGTAGGGTTGTTAAGATAAAAGATAAAAGTAAAAAGATAAAAGTAGGGTTGTTAAGATA
>WSXX01000040.1:702-8409 GCA_009773515.1 Bacteroidota bacterium | reverse complement strand
GGGTTGTTAAGATAAAAGATAAAAGTAAAAAGATAAAAGTAGGGTTGTTAAGATAAAAGATAAAAGTAAAAAGATAAAAGTAGGCTCGAAAAAAAGATAAAAGACAAAAGTAAAAGGATAAATGTAGGATTGGGATTAGGTTCTTGATTTTTGAACTATTGATCCTAGGATTAATTTAAGTTCTTTGGATTCTTGAATCAGATAATTCAGTTCCTGGTTATCTTCATCATAAATTCCTTTGATAATTCTCAGCCAGTAGTTTGATTCCCGCATTTCACGAAGAGATATTCGGACTTTATTTATGAAATCTGCCTTTGAGGAACCTGCTTGTGACTCTTCATAGTTTGCCCCGCTTGAAGTGGCGCTTTTGGTTAATTGATATTTTATTACGCTGTACTCAGAAGAAGTCGGGAGTGTTCGGATAAACTTTATTGCTCTCACCGCAAAATCAAAAAGTCTTTTTTCTAAATTATTCAGTTGTTCGCTCATTCCCTTTTGTCTTAAGGACCTTTTTTCTTTGTCTTTATCCTTTTGTCTTAGACCCTTTTGTCCTTTTACTTTTGTCTTTTGTCTTGAGAGCCTTTGTCTCAGAGCCCTTTTGTCTTTTGCCTTTTTACTTTTGTCTTGGCTCTTTTTACTTTTGTCTTTTGTCTTTTTACTTTTGTCTTGGCTCTTTTTACTTTTGTCTTTTGTCTTTTTACTTTTGTCTTGGCTCTTTATACTTTTGTCTTGGCTCTTTTTACTTTTGTCTTTTGTCTTTATCCATTACCTCCGCTCGAATCTCCGGCAATTTCAACAACAACTCCTTCATACCTTCCACATCCAGTCTTTGGGTATTGTGTGAATGGTAATCTTCGATTGTGGCTAGTTCTTCCTGCCCTTCCACAAAGTATTTATCGTAGTTGAGGTCGCGATTATCGGCAGGTACACGGAAATAGTTGCCTGCATCCTCCGATTTGGCCATTTCTTCGCGGGTAACCAGGGTTTCATAAAGCTTTTCGCCGTGGCGTGTGCCGATGGTACGAATAATTGTATCGGCATTGTACAGGGCTTTCAGGGCTTCGGCAAGTACTGAGAGTGTTGCTGCGGGAGCTTTCTGTACAAACAGATCCCCGCTTTCGCCATGCTGAAACGCATACAGAACCAGATCCACCGCATCATTGAGGGTCATCATAAACCGGGTCATATTGGGATCGGTGATGGTGATGTCCTTTCCAGCTTTGATCTGTTCAACCCACAATGGAATTACTGAGCCACGGCTGGCCATTACATTTCCGTAGCGGGTGCAGCAGATGGTGGTGGTTGGATTATCGCCCAGCGAGCGGGCTTTGGCAACAGCCACTTTTTCCATCATTGCTTTGCTGATACCCATGGCATTGATGGGATATGCAGCTTTATCGGTACTTAACACAATTACATTTTTAACGCCATGCTGTATGGCAGAGTCAAGCACGTTTTCGGTTCCGAAAACATTAGTTCTGACTGCCTGAATTGGAAAAAACTCACAGGAAGGCACTTGTTTGAGGGCTGCAGCATGAAATATATAATCAACGCCTCGCATTGCTCCATCAAGACTACGGATATCGCGCACATCGCCGATATAAAACTTAACCTTCGGGTTATTCAGGCGGTGGCGCATATCGTCCTGTTTTTTCTCATCCCTTGAGAAAATGCGGATTTCTTTAATATCTGTTTCCAGGAAACGGTCTAAAACGGCATTGCCGAAAGATCCGGTGCCGCCGGTGATAAGGAGGGTTTTGTTTTTGAACATGGTTTAGGGATTCAAGGAAAAAGATTCAAGGAAAAAGATAAAAGATAAAAGTAAAAAGATAAAAGTGAAAAGTAAGGATTTAAGGATTCAACTATTCCAATTTCTAAAGACTAATTTCTCTCGTTATCGCTACGCGCTCCCGAGACAAGTAATTTCTAATGTCTAAAGACTAATTTCTAAAGACTAAAGACTAAAGACTATCGACTTGACTTAGACTAAAGACTATCGACTTGACTTCTGATCTCTGACCTCTGACCTCTCTCGTTATCGCTACGCGCTCCCGAGACAAGTGACCTCTCTCGTTATCGCTACGCGCTCCCGAGACAAGTGACTTCTGACTAACGACTATTGACTATCGACTATCGACTTGACTTCTGATCTCTGATTCCCGACCTCTGACATCTGACATCTGACCTCTGACATCCGACTACGTGGCAGACAGTTTATTTATCATTTCCGTTGCATTCAGGTTTATGCGAGAGAATGCAAACCATTTCTTCCCCAGGTCTTTGAGTGATGCACCAATGTGGTAAACGGTTTCTTGGTCGATGATAAGGAAGCGGTCATGTGATTTGGTGAATGTTTTTACATCAATGGCAGGATATTGAGCATTGTGCTTTTGCAAATCGGCTTCAAGCTGTTTTGTAATTTTGCCTGTAAAGACTTTAGCAGATACCCCTGTTTTTCTTTTTGTTAACAGGTTGAGCACTGATTCATCGATGTAATTGTCGATTAATATAATACTTTGTTCTGCTTCCTTTATCAGGTCTGAGGCGAATTGCCAGGCATCGAAGATTTGGCCATCATAGAAAATTCCTTCGGTTGGTTTTAAGCCGGTGTTAATGATTAACTCAAATTTTTGGTCGTGTTCGAAAAGTTTTTGTTCTATTCGATCGATACGATTATTAAGTGCATATCCCCTAAGCAGATATTCTTTTAAGACCTTGTTAGCCCAAATTCTGAACTGGATGCCTCGTTTTGATTTAACCCGGTAGCCCACTGAGATTATAACATCCAGATTGTAGTATAGCACTTTTCTTTTGACTTCTCTTTTCCCTTCAAATTGAACTGTCAAGTATTCCTTGACAGTTGATCCGGGTTCGAGCTCCCCTTCTTTGAAAACATTATTGACGTGAAGGCTGATATTTTGTTTGGTGGCATCAAATAATTCTGCCATTTGTAGCTGGGTGAGCCACACAGTTTCATCTTCCACCCTTACTTCTATTTGGAAATCAGGGCTAACCGATTCCTTATAAATAATAATTTCAGCTTTTTCCATTATTTTTTATTTTACAGAGGCCGACGACCTCTGACCTCTCTCGTTATCGCTACGCGCTCCCGAGACAAGCAATTTCTAATTTCTAAAGACTAATTTCTAATTTCTAAAGACTAAAGACTGCCAACTAACTAATCACGCAACTTCGTAAAGTATCCCATTTTCATTAGCCATAGTTGCAGAAGCATTAAGGATTTCTATACCTACAATTTGCCCATCTGAGGAATAATCCAGAATAATACCTGGTTTTTCCTGATCGCTTTCGGCCACATTCAGTTCAGAGAACCGGATGTAAACCACGTCTGCTTCCTTATCATATTTAATTTTCATACTTTTTAGTTTTAGACGTTTTGTAAGCTGTAACCACCATCGGTGGTATTTTGATTCTATTCACAAACACCCTGTAAAGGTAAGATTTATCATGCTCAAAAACAAGCTTTTGGTAAATGAAAACCCCTTCCACATCCTCAATTATATAATCTGGTGCAAGTAAAATATCCTCAATTACTTTCTTCGATAAGCCTCTAAGCTCTATCTGTTCTAATGAATGCTTTGAAAAGATAAATTCCATTAACTTTTTCTATAGCTCAAATGATGCAATTTCCAATTTCTAATCCCGATAGCTATCGGGACTAATTTCAAAAGACTAAAGACTATCGACTATTGCCTTCTGACTTCCGACCTCTCTCGTTATCACTACGCGCTCCCGAGACAAGTGACCACTCTCGTTATCGCTACGCGCTCCCGAGACAAGTGACTTCTGACCTCTGGCTTCTGACCTCTGACCTCTCTCGTTATCTCTTCGCGCACCCGTGGCAAGCACTCTTCACTTTTCACTTTTCACTTTTCACTTAATCGCCGTTAACCACTTGCCAGTGACCGCCTTTTTCTGCCCCAACTCGTTTTAAGATATTACGCTTTTTAAGTTTCTCAATATCTCTTTGAACTGTTCTGCCTGATGTGTTCAATATTTTAGCGATTTGAGATGCTGAGATCTGTTTATTCTCATTTATCAGGTTAATAATTTTTTTTAACCTATTATCTACGACATTATCTACGACATTATCTACGACATTTTCGGTGACCTTGTCGGTGACCTTATCGGTGGAATATAAGGTAATCCAGAAAGCGTCGGTAAAGCGAAACTCTACTTTGTTTCCATTTTCTGTGCAGGCATCTCTAACTCGTTTAACGCCAGTTCCAGCTTTTTCCATAAAATCGGTTCTTGCCAGTAAATCAACGAGTAGTCTATTTCGGGCCTCGCTTCTTTTTCCAAAATCAGATTCAGGAAAAAGAAGTTCTCCCTTGTTATTGATAACAATACTGCTTTTCAGTTTTTCGATGGCGATCGTGTCGCCCATAAAATAATCGAAATGGACAATACTATTTACGATGGCTTCCCGATAAGCTTCCAGAGGATATTCCGGAAACTCTTTACGCCTGAGTTCTTTAATTTCATAGCGTACGGGAATACGTTCTTTAAGATAAGCAACAGCAAATTCAATATTTCCGATAATCCCCCGATCTACTTCCTTTTTATCCAGAATATCAACACGAATATCATCGTTAAAATGAATACACCTGATTTTGGAGCTGATAACATATTTATAAGGTTCTTTGGCAAAATACAAAGTACCGGCGTTTGTAAAACCTTCATCAGTGAGGACCCGAAGGTTTCTTAGAATTTCTTCTTTAGGTAAATTGTAAGAAATGCCAGCTCTCTTCAGGTAGTATGTAAATTTCTCATCATCAAAGTCTTTCCAGTCAAAATTATTACAGATTTGCTCGTCAAACCTTACTTTGCCAGTTTTTATTGCAAGGGTTAATATTTCATTTCGTGTCATTTTTTGCGAATTGGCACCCATTCGCATAAAGAAACCATTTGAGCAGGAATAAGGTTTGTTTTTGCCTTCCGGGACTTCAATAGCTAAAATATTATCTATTTCAACCAGATTAATGATGATTGAAGGATCACAATTGTAAGCTATATCTTGTATTTGCGATCTTAATCTGTTTGTGATTTCAAGTCCTTTGGGTGTTCCGGAATCAGTAATACCAAGATAAATAGCACCTCCGGAGGCATTGGCAAAAGCGACCATTTCTTTCAGGAGGCTTTTATCGAATGACTCCTTAAATTCAATGAATTGACCTTCACCTAATTCGGTTATTTTATCAATGAGATGTAGATTATTGTGTGGCATGACTTCCGACCTCTGACTTCTGACCTCTCTCGTTATCGCTACGCGCTCCCGAGACAAGTAATTTCTAATTTCTAATTTCTAATTTCTAAAGACTAATGACTATCGACTATTGACTAAAGACTATCGCCCTTCGACAAGAGCTCAGGGACCAACTATCGACTATTGACTTGACTTCTGACCTCTGACCTCTGACCTCTCTCGTTATCGCTACGCGCTCCCGAGACAAGCAATTTCTAATTTCTAATTTCTAAAGACTAAAGACTATCGCCCTTCGACAAGAGCTCAGGGACCAACTATCGACTTGACTTCTGATCTCTGATTCCAGACCTCTGATCTCTCTCGTTATCGCTACGCGCTCCCGAGACAAGTGACCTCTGACCTCTGGCTTCTGACCTCTGACCTCTCTCGTTATCTCTTCGCGCTCCCGGGACTAGCACTTTTCACTTTTCACTTTTCATTTTTCACTTAATCGCCGTTAACCACTTGCCAGTGGCCACCTTTGTCAGGCCCGGAACGTTGAATTAAATTCATATTTTTAAGTTTGCTGAGGTCTCTTTTAATGGTTTCTCTTCCAACTTTACATATTTTCGAAAGTTCATTAATAGAAATCGAATTATTTTGAATGATTAATGAAATTATTTCTTTTTGCCGGTCATTTACAGGCTCATTTACAGGCTCATTTACAGGCTCATTTAGTTTTTCTTTGAAAAGAATCACTTGAAATCCATTAGAAACTTCTTTAAAAACAGGTTCAACAACTACAATAAGAGAAAAGAGAAAAATAGGGTTAGAAAGATAAAAGATAAAAGATAAAAGTTTGATTGGTTAATAGATTAGGCTGGATTTTTGGAAGATGCATTTTTCACTCTTCCTCGTTATCGCTTCGCGCTCCCGAGGCAAGCACTCTTCACTCTTCACTTTTTACACCTTACTCTTCACTTTTCATTCTTACTTTCAAGACTTGAGAACTTTCCAATAGCCGCCTTTATCGGGCCCTACACGTTGAATCATACCCTTAGCTTTGAGTTTTGAAATGTTGAGCCTAATATTTCTCAAGTTTATCCCAACTATATCCACTAATTCTTCAGCAGTAATATTATTTCTGGCTGTGATTAACTCCAATATTGTCTTTTGATTTTTTGAAATGGCCACCTTTACAGTGTCTTTTATAGTGTCTTTTACAGTGTCATTTGCAGTGTCATTTGCAGTGTCTTTTATAGTGTCTTTTACATCTTTAGTGCCATCTGTTTTCTCTTTAAATAAAACCACACGGAAGCCATTAAAGACTTCCTCAAAAACAGGTTGTTTTACCCCATAACTAGAGCAAATATCGATAATGCGCCTAATACCTGAACCATATCGCTCGATTAAACCAACTTCCTTAAACGCTTTTGCAATCAGTTTATTTCTTGTTTTTGATGAATAATTGCCTGTCAGCAAATCATCAATGGAAATGCCACCGTAAAGATTTCCCGGATTAAAGAATTCGATCCGGTCATCCAATATTTTTATAATGCTTCCACTGCTATCCCTATAATCACGATGAACTATCATGTTTATTACGATCTCCCGTATAGCGTCGAGCGGATAGTCGAATCGTTCTGTACGTTGAGGTTCACCGGTAATGATGTATTCAACCATTAAGTGCTTTTTGATAAAAGCTATTATTTCATCAACTTCGGTAAATAAGTCTGAGTTCAACGAAATAGAGTCGATAATGGTAATATCACTTTTAAACCGCCCAACTTGTATATCGCTTATCATGCAATAATCTGATACAAAAAGCAAATATCCTCCGAATGTGAGTTTCCCTTCACGTATAATTTCCATTTTAGAAAGAAACTCCCGGGGAGTAATTTGAATTTCACTTTGGGTTCGCTGCTCAATTTTATGAATAAAACGGTCAACTTTATCAAAAGAAATAGCATCGATTGTGTGGTTGGGGTCTATATAAAAGTCCCAGCTTGTATTTATAGTTTTAAGATGTTCATTTGCAATTTCATCTATCGACATCAGGTGATTTGAATTGCCATTGCGTTTGTAAAACCTGCCTTTGAGTGAAACAGGTTTTATCGGATATTCAATTACAGAAAATACAATAACAGTTTTTCCTTCCATGTCAATCACTTCCGTATCAGGAATAACCTGAGGTGAAGTTTTATTTTTAACTTCATTCACCCAATTCTGAATGGTTTCCTTCCCGATTTCCACTCCACTTAATTCAGCTTTGTCATTTACGCCAATATAAACTGAGCCTCCTTTTGCATTAGAAAAAGCCACCAAAGAAATTATTACCTCATCCGAAAATGAAGTTTTAAATTCAGTGTGTAAACTCTCGGCCTTTGGTATCATATTTTAAAGATAAAAGATAAAAGGGAAAAGATAAAAGTAGGGTTAGAAAAAGATAAAAGATAAAAGTAAAAAGATAAAAGTAGGGTTAGAAAAAGATAAAAGATAAA
>WSXX01000040.1:0-675 GCA_009773515.1 Bacteroidota bacterium | reverse complement strand
AGTAAAAAGATAAAAGTAGGGTTAGAAAAAGATAAAAGATAAAAGTAAAAAGATAAAAGTAGGGTTAGAAAAAGATAAAAGATAAAAGTAGGCTCGAAAAAAAGATAAAAGACAAAAGTTCAAAGATAAAAGTGAGGCTAGGTTCTTGATTTTTGAACTATTGATCCTAAGATTAATTTTAGTTCTTTGGATTCCTGGATAAGGTAATTAAGCTCAGGATTATCCTCATTCTCAATTCCCTGAATTATTCTCAGCCAGTAGTTTGATTCACGCATTTCACGCAGCGCTATTCTAACTTTATTGGTAAAATCAGCTTTTGATGATCCAGCCTGAGATTCCTCATAGTTTGCTCCACTTGAGGTTGCACTCTTTGTTAACTGATACTTTATGACACTTTACTCTGAAGGAGTCGGGAGTGTTCGGATAAACTTTATTGCTCTCACCGCAAAATCAAAAAGTCTTTTTTCTAAATTATTCAGATGTTCGCTCATTTCCCCTTTTGTCTTAAATTCCTTTTGTCTTTTGTCTTTATCCTTTTGTCTTAGAAACCTTTTGTCTTTTGTCTTTATCCTGTTGTCTTTATCCTTTTGACTTTATCCTTTTGTCTTAGAAACCTTTTGTCTTTTGACTTTATCCTTTTGTCTTAGAAACCTTTTGTCTTTTGACTTTATCCTT
>WSXX01000001.1 GCA_009773515.1 Bacteroidota bacterium | reverse complement strand
CATCTGCCGGAATGTCATGCTATTTTTCAAAATAATCAGAGAAAAACATCCGGTTTATTTCTGGGTTTAGGGGGTCAACTTGATCCGGATTATCCAATTAGAGAATGAAATAAAAATAAAGACAGATTCTCTGAATGAAATACGAAAAGAAATCAAGCAACTACAGAATCAGGAAATTCTATCATCCTTCCAATCAGACGATGGTGAGTTAACTATGCGCGCAACACTCAGGATGAATGGTAAACTGAGAAAATCAAGCAATCCATTGTCTCAAGTAATATCGCACTTAAATAAGTCGGACACTGTTAAACTTACAGATTTCCAGGAAGGGTATTGGGTAATTAATAACGGGCAATATTTTGGATATTTACATGAATTATATATAAGCGACACTGAAGAAGTACAAATATTCAAAGAAGAAATTGAAAGGAAAAATGAAGAATTCCGAATAAAAAAGGAAAAGGAAGATGAAGAAAAAAAAATGATAGAAAATAATAAACAAACAGCTATTCAAAAACAGAAGCAAAATGAATATAGGCAAGGAATTTTAAATAAATATGGGAATGTAACTGGACAGAAACTGCTGGATGGATACTATTGGATTGGCATGACATCTGAAATGGCAAAGATTAGTTTGGGTGCTCCCAGAAGTATTAATCGAACAGTTGGATCATGGGGAGTTCATGAACAATGGGTTTATTACAGTATGTATTTGTATTTCGAAAAGGGCATTCTGACAAGTTATCAAGATTCAAGATAACTCTTCATCCGGAGTTAAAACCTCCAGATTTCATGGCCTTAGCGCCATTTAAGTTGCATTGAAACAGTTTGCGGGCACTACGGCATTACATTTCAGAACTTGAAATGAAAGTATATCAAACTGATTTACCCCTATAACCTGGGTATTTATCAAATTGTTAATTGTTGTTAAAGTAATTCATTGGATATTAGGCTATTGAAAGAGTTATCGAAACCCTTGAAGCGGTTATCCGAAATCCTTGAAAGAGCACTTAAGACGTAATCAAGTTCCTTGAAGAGATAATCGAAATCCTTGAAGCGGTTACCGAAATCCTTGAAAGAGTAATCGAAATCCTTGAAACGGTTACCGAAATCCTTGAAAAAGTTATCGAAATCCTTGAAAGAGTAATCGAAATCCTTGAAAGAGTTACCGAAATCCTTGAAAGAGTAATCGAAATCCTTGAAAGAGTAATCGAAATCCTTGAAAGAGTTACCGAAATCCTTGAAAAAATTACCGAAATCCTTGAAAAATTCAGGCAAACCTCTTGACGATTTTGAACTTTCACCAGGTTTAATATCACTATCACCTTTTATGCTGTATTGATATATTCACAATTGTCCGGTAAAAATCAAAAAATTTCTTGCCACAAAGCGAACAGAAACTTCAAAACATCAACACCTTTTAAATCACCTTTAAAAGAGTTTTAAAGAAAAAACCTGAACCCTGGAAGTTATCCCGGAGAATCCGTTATGCATTGCACTTTTCAAAAGTTCTTTAACCTTAAATTTTGTTTATTTTTCCAACTGCCGCAGAAAAAATTGTTGATAAATTATTTAAATAGTTGATACGCAAAATATTGGAAGGCTCTTGCATTGTTACTTAATATTTTCAGAAACCAGTAATTATGGAAATGTTATTGGTTATTTTTACTTCAAACATAAATACGAATGAAATCCGGTTTGTTGTTAATGGTCTCAGGATTGCTGTTTTTGGGTTGCAAAGCTCAGGACAAAACCCCAACGTCTGTTGGTAGTGTTGATCTGGAGAGATACGCCGGGCTTTGGTATGATATTGCTTCATTTCCAATGAGTTTTCAGCGCGGCTGCCATTGCACCACAGCAGAATACACTTTAATGCCCGAAGGTTACGTTAAAGTGGTTAATCAATGCAGAAAAGGTGGTTTTGACCAGAAGGTCAGCGGTATAACCGGAAAAGCATTTGTTGTAAAAGCAACGAATAATACCAAACTGAAAGTTCAGTTTTTCTGGCCTTTCAGAGCTGATTACTGGATTGTAAGGTTGGATGCAGACTATCAATGGGCAGTTGTTTCATCACCCAAAAAGAATTACCTGTGGATTTTAAGCAGAACACCTGAACTTGATCCCGAAGTTTTTAATAGCATTGTTGATGATTTAATGAATGATGGTTACGACACAGGCAAATTGGTGAAAGTGCCACATGGTTGCAGGTAGCTATCTTTAAAACTACGTACTATGGCTAAAAAACAACTAAGAACAAAAGAGGCGACGACCAGCCCATCAAAGAAAAGGCAAACAGTCAGAAAGGTCAAAGAAATACCCGCAGATATTCAAACAAAATTCAAATCTGCAGCAAATTCTAAAAAAGCAATTCGCCATAAACCTTCGGATATTCTTTCCATTTCGTTGTCTGATATCAAACCTGAACCAGGATTTATCAGCGATTTTACAGAACGGGTTATCCATCCCGATACAATTGAGCCCATTGCAAATGGTAAACCCGCTTCAAAAAAGATTGCGGTTTCGGAAGTAAGTCCGGTTAAAGAAAAAACAGCTAAAACAGCTGCTCCTAAAGTATCCCGCAAGCCCAAAACGAAAAAAATCTTTGTGCTGGATACTTCAGTAATTCTCTACAATCATAATTCCATAAACAGTTTTGATGACAATGATGTAGCCATTCCCATAACTGTGCTCGAAGAGCTTGATAATTTCAAAAAAGGGAATGATACAAAGAATTTCGAAGCCCGTGAATTTATCAGGATTCTCGATAATCTTTCAGAAAATGCCACCCTCACCGACTGGATTCCGCTGGTAAAATCAAAAGGCGGAAGCTTTAAAGTTGTGATGAATGAGCGGAGCGATGCAATGGATGCCCGCAAAATATTTGATGAGAATAAACCCGATCATCGGATTCTGAACGCAGCCATTGGTCTGGTGCAGGATTATCCTGACAGGAAAGTAATTCTTGTAAGCAAAGACATTAATCTCAGGCTGAAAGCCAAGTCGCTGAACATTACTGCTGAGGATTTCCTCACAGGCAAAATCAAAGATGTTGAAGGGCTTTATACCGGTATTTCAACGGTGAACAACCTGAGCAGTAAAGTGATTGACAAACTTTACCAGCAGGGTTATTGTTCTGCCAGAGAAATAGGGGAGAAGAATCCGGTTGCCAATCATTACTACATTTTAAGAAATACCACAACTTCAGCACTGGCTTTTTACAATTCACAATCCCGCAGGATTGAAAGAATTGAGAAACGTTCATCCTTCCGGATTACTCCGCGCAATGCCGAACAGGTTTTTGCCATGCATGCCATACTTAATCCCGATGTTAAACTGGTTACTTTGCAGGGAGTTGCAGGTACCGGCAAAACTTTACTTGCATTGGCTGCTGCGCTGGAACAAAAACGAAATTTTAAACAGGTTTTTCTGGCACGGCCGATTGTTCCGCTCAGTAATAAGGATATCGGATTTCTGCCGGGCGATATAAAATCGAAAATCAACCCTTACATGGAGCCTTTGTATGATAATCTGAAGTTCATACAGAGTCAATACAGCGAAAAGGACAAGGAGTTCAAAAATATTTCTGAATCTCTGGAATCTGAGAAGCTGGTAATTCAGCCTTTGGCTTATATCAGGGGAAGAAGTATTTCGAATGTCTGTTTCATAGTTGATGAGGCACAAAACCTCACTCCTCACGAAGTTAAAACCATTATAACCCGGGCAGGGCAGGGGACCAAGATTATCTTTACAGGAGATATTTACCAGATTGACACGCCTTACCTTGATGCTCAAAGTAATGGCTTATCCTATCTGATTGACAAAGTCAAACATAATGCAATTTATGCACATGTGCGACTTGAGAAGGGTGAGCGCTCAGAATTGGCGAATCTGGCCAATGAATTGTTGTAGGCACTACCAATGACAGATTAGAATTTAATCAAATGCTGATCAAAGTAAAAATCAACCTTAATAACTCTTAATAACCTTAGTAACAAAACTGACCCCATGATTTTGAACCTTAGTTCTTCTTCAGAACCTTATCAGGCGAAACACTTTAAAATAAGGTTAGGAAGAAATATTAAGGTTGGAGGTGTTCCGGTAGGTTGCCTGTTACTAAGGTTTGGAAGATAAATTAAGGTTGGCCCTGCTCTCAATTGAAGCGGAAAAATACTTTCAAGCTATCTGAAAATGAATAAGGATGCTGTTGACACCTGTCATCTCCGCATTATGCTCAAATATCGTTCTTGAGTTTCAACTCAGGATGTCTTCCTTATTATCGAGGTTTTTTACTCTGTGGTATAAACCACCGTTAAAACTGTACGACCAACTGCATAAATGGTTTCTTTGCTGATGATGCTCATGTCATCATTTACGGTGTGCCATTGGTCAAAGAAACCTTTTTCACGATCGGGATCATAGTCAATAATGTCAATGGTAGGAATCCGCAGTATTTCATTGACGTAAAGATGATCGTCAGTGATTGGTCCGGTTTTCCGGTTAAGAAAATAATTCTGATATCCAAGGCTATGCGCCACATTCCACACTTTTCGCATGATTCCAGGTGCATAGTACATTGAAGTACCTTCCATGGTAAATGCAGGATTTGCTGCGCCTACCATATCGAGTAAAATTCCAAATCGTGCACTGTATCCGGGAGTATGCGGGTTTCTGGCCCAGTGTTGAGAGCCCAGTGCCCATGAATGATCAGCAGAACCCTGAAGATCCTGATGTTCTCCGTAATCTTCTGCATCAAAAAGTACAATATCAACTCCAATGTTGGGATTATGAGTGCTCATCTGACGCGCAATTTCCAGCAAAACGCCAACTCCGCTGGCTCCATCATTTGCTCCGGGAACAGGTTTGCGCCGGTTTGCAGGATCGGGATCGTGATCAGCCCACGGCCTTGAATCCCAATGTGCACAAAGAAGAATACGTGAGCTGTTTTCAGGATTAAAAGAGGCAATAATATTTCTTGCATCCAGCATGGTTCCATCCGAAGCTTTTAATCGGGCCTGCTGAACGGTTACATGACTGGTAAACCGTTGCAAAGTAGCACTCAGCCAGTCAGAACAGGCTTTATGTGCCTGTGTATTCGGAACGCGTGGACCGAATGCAACCTGCTTTTCGATATAAGCATAAGCTGAATCGCGATTGAATTCCGGAACAAATACATTTGCTTCTGAGCTCTGGGTGTCCTTGTCAGTTGTTTTCACTTTCCTGCCCTCTCCACATGAAATTAAAGTTACCGCAGCAGATAGTAAAAGGAGTTTTATTGAGTTTATCATAAAGATCATTTTGATTTAGAAGATTTTAGACTCCTGGCCAAATTTTCCGCTGAAAACAGATTCACTGGCTTTTCTTCTTTCGCGCGGAGCCACTTCCATTTTAACAAGATTGGGATGCAGATTGCTTGAATGACCCATGTAGCCAACAGCCACAACAGTTGCAGGTTTATATCCTTCAGGAATTTCGAAAAATTCCCGGGCTTTTTCAGCATCAAATCCTCCCATCTGATGAACATAAAGATTTTCCGACATTGCCTGAACTGTCAGCATTGCAACAGCCTGGCCTAAATCGTACAAAGCACTTACATTCGGTTCACCTCTGTTGTTGGTCTCGCGGGCAACAGCAACAAAAAGTAGCGGGGCACGGGTAGCCCAGAGTAAATTGAATTCTACCAGGGTTTTCGAAATGGATTCATAGGTTTCGTCACCCTTAAATCCTGCAATAAAATACCAGGGCTGAATGTTTGATGCTGAAGGAGCCCATCTAGCCGCTTCAAAAAGGCTGCGGACAAGTTCAGGTTTTATAAACTTATTTTCGAAAGCTCTTGGAGACCATCTGTTTTTAAGCAGTTCGTGAAGCGGGTAATCGTTTGATGCAATTTTTATGTCCATTGTTTTATCTTTAATTCTGAAGGCTTAACAAAAAGTTTGAATTATGGTTTCGGATTAAAGGTTGTTTTCAAAAAGTTAAAGTAAAAACTGTGCCTTCTCCCGGGATTGATTTAACAGTTACTGAGCCTTTGTGCAGATGCATAATCTGTCGCGATAGACTCAATCCTATTCCTGACCCGTCTTTTTTTGAAGTAAAAAACGGCATAAAAATTTTATCAAGAATATCAGGTTTTATGCCATAACCATTGTCTGCAAAATCGATGCTCACACGACCGTTGTTGTTGGGCGATGCAGTAACCTTAATCTGGGGTTGTGGTTTTTCTTTTACCGCATCAATCGCATTGAGCAACATATTGATAAAAACCTGTTCAATCAGATCGGGGTCTGCAGTTATCATCAGTTCCTCAGGGAAAACGCGGGGTACACATTCAATTCCATACTTTTCCATTTTTGGACGAAGGAGCAGATGTGTTCTTTCAAAAAGTTCTTTTACAGCAAAGTACCTGAAATTTGGACGAGGAATGCGTGTCAGATTTCTGTAAGTTTCCACAAAGTTAAGCAAACCCTGACTCCTGCCTTGAATTGTAGCCAGTGCTTGCTGTATATTTCCGATATCATCGTCATCCAGTTCGCGGAGTGCTACATCATCTTCAATTTCAGTTAGTAACATTTCCCGAACAGTAGATGCCAGCGATGAAATGGGTGTTATCGAATTCATAATTTCATGCGTAAGCACCCTGATAAGTTTTTGCCAGGATTCTATCTCTTTTTCTTCGAGTTCAGCGCTGATGTTTTGCAGAGAAACAAGCAGAAATTCTTCGCCCCGCATCCTGAATTCAGTGGCATAAACCGAAATCTGAAGAAGTTCATTTTCAACCACCAGTTTGATAAGTTGTTTGTCACCGGCTTTCATTTTCAAAAGATTCTCAGGCAGAGAAGGCTTGATAGACGCAAGATCGTTGATGTGCTTGAGATTTGTAACCTGCAAAAGCCGTTTGATGGCATTGTTGAAAATATCAACCTTCCCATCTTTGCGGAATGCAATAATTCCTATGCTAACGTGTTGTACAACCGTGAGCAGATAGTTATAATGTTCTTCTTTTTCTGCCCTGTTTTTTCTGAATTCTTTAATTACTTCATTGAAGGATCTGTTCAGTCCTTCAAAACTTTTTCCCAGATCCTTATCGTAAAAAGAAGTGCTGAAATCAGAGTGGCGCACACTCTCAAGAAACTGAGTCAGTTTCCGGTTGGTACGTTCAGAATAATGGATCAGTGCACCCACCTGCATCAAGGCAACTATTCCTGTAATCAGAGCAGTTACCCACTGCTGATCATTTTGGAGCAGTATAACCAGCAGCAGAAGGTTTGCAGTAATAAGGATTACCCTTATAACAATCCAGGTTCTGAATTTCTTAAAGCCCATGTTTCTCTATTCTTCTGTAGAGTGAAGCTCTGGTAAGTCCCAGTTCTTTGGCGGCTTTGCTGATGTTGCCTCCATGTTTGTCTATCACTTTTCTTATCAGCAGTTTTTCGCGTTCTTCGAGGTTGGTTACATCTTCCGATTCGTCAAACTGATTATTGTCGTCAAGCTGAGAAAGGAAAAAATCCTGAGGCTGCAAAATGTTGCTTTCGCTCATTATCACTGCTCTTTCAACCGAATGCTGTAATTCCCTTATGTTGCCGGGCCAGGTGTGTTTTTCCAGTCGCCGGATTGTAGTTGGATTTATCCGTTTCAACGGCATTTTATATTTCTTGCAATATATTTCCAGAAAATGCTCAACCAATGGCTGAATATCTTCAAGGCGTTCTCTAAGCGATGGCAGCAATATTTCAACAGTATTGATGCGATAAAGTAAATCCTGCCGGAACTTATTTTCATTTACCATCTGATAAAGCGGCATATTCGTAGCACAGATCAAACGCACATCAATCGGTATTTCGCGGTTGGTTCCAAGCCTGACTACTTTCCTGTTTTGCAGCACACTCAGCAGTTTCGACTGAAGATTGAACGAAAGATTTCCGATCTCATCCAGAAAAATGGTGCCCTTGCTTGCCGCTTCAAATCTTCCTGCGCGGTCTTCCTTGGCATCGGTAAATGCTCCTTTTTTAAAACCAAAAAGTTCACTTTCAAACAGGGTTTCTGTAATAGCGCCAAGGTCAACACTTATAAATACTTCATCTCTGCGCGCCGATGCTCTATGTATTGCCCTGGCAATCAATTCTTTTCCGGTTCCGTTTTCGCCAAGTATAAGTACATTGGCTTCTGTTTTGGCTACTTTGTCAACGGTAGTCATTACTTTGGTCATGGCAGGCGAATCACCTATCAGATTGCCATAAGCCTGATCCTGACTGGCAATCAATACTTTTTGCTTGCTTCGCAGATCTTCTATTTCTTCTTTGTTGTGCCTGACTTTGAGATTGGCTGTAATGGTTCCCAGTAGCTTTTTGTTATCCCAGGGTTTCAGAATAAAGTTGGTTGCCCCTTCTTTTATTCCCTGAACAGCCAATTCAATATCGCCATATCCTGTAATAAAAATGACAACTGCCAGAGGATCAATTTCTATGATCTTGTTCAGCCAATGAAAACCTTCCTTTCCTGAAGTTGCATCTCTCGAAAAATTCATATCCAGAAGAATCAGATCATAGCTTTCATTCTTCAAGATGGCCGGGATATTTTCAGGATTTTTTTCGGTATGTACAATGCTGAAATGCTGCTTCAGGAATAACTTTGCAGCAAGCAAAACGTCCTGATCGTCATCTACTATAAGTATTTTAGCCTCAATCTTACTCATGAATTTATTTTTTATAGTTCTTTGCTTAAAGAACCGTTTTTTACATCGTGCTAATTTAAATAAAATGTTCGGAAACGAACAACTATAAGAACGGGTTTGAACAACAATAAATTGTTAAAAAATTGTAAATATTCACAAGCTAATGATTGTCAGCTATTTAAATATATGGCACAGATTTAGTATAGCTGACAGAACAATGAAATAATTATGGATAAGATTATTGAAAAGAAGAAATGGACACGCGGGAAGATTCTTGCTATTGCAGGAGGGTTTTGCCTTGTGTTGTTTTTAGTGTGGATGCTGTTTTTAAGAGATAACCGCAGCAGACTATATGTTGATTATAATCAACTAACGGTAGCCACAGTTGAAAAGGGTAAGTTTCAGGAGTTTATACCTGTTGATGGAATTGTTTTTCCCAGAAATACTGTTTTTATTGATGCTGTGCAGGGCGGAATTGTTGAAGAGGTTTTTGTTGAGGACGGCGCAATGCTGAAACGCGGAGATCCTATTCTCAGACTGGCAAATGCAAACATGGAGCTCAGCTATATGGATCAGGAAACCCGCATGTATGATGCGATCAACAACCTGGCAAACACCCGTATAAGTATTGAACAGCTCAAATATACCCGCCAGAGAGAAGTTACTCAATTGAATTATGATATAGACAGACTAAAAAAAGATTTTGACAGGAAAGCGCAGTTTTTCAAAGACAAGCTGATTTCAGCCAAAGAGTTTGAAGATGCAAAACGTGATTTTGATTACTCACTGCGTCAACTTGAAATTACGCTTAATCTCAGGAAACTTGATTCAATTTCTGGGGTATCTCAGAGCAGGCAGATAACCTCTTCAATGGAGCGGATGTACAACAATCTGGCGTTACTTCGGAAAAATCTTGACAATATGACCATAAAATCACCGGTTGATGGAAAGCTATCATCATTTATGGTTGAAATAGGTCAAACCAAATCTGTTGGTGAACACCTTGGGCAGATTGATATAATGGATGGTGTAAAACTCAGGGCCAATATTGATGAGCGGTATATTTCGCGCGTTTTTGTCGGGCAGGAAGCAGAATGTGAACTTGGAGGGAAGTCATATATGCTCGAAATCAGCAAGATATATACAAATGTTACAAATGGATCATTTCAGGTTGACCTGCTTTTTACAGATGAAGAACCTGAAGGTGTGAAGCGCGGTCAGACCATTCAGCTTAAGGTGCGGTTTTCGGGTGCCACAGATGCGCTTATTGTTAAGCGTGGCGGATTTTTCCAGGAAACCGGGGGCAACTGGATATATGTTCTTGACAAAGATGAATCTTATGCTGTGAAACGTCAGATCCGCATAGGAAGACAAAATACAATGCATTACGAATTGCTTGAAGGACTTGAAGCCGGCGAAAAAGTTATAGTTTCATCTTACGACAACTTTAACGCCAGAGAAAAACTGATCTTCAGAAAATAAACCATTTCACGCTAACTTAATCTACCATTCACATGATCAAAGCTGTAAATCTTTCTAAAATATTCCGGACAGACGAAGTGGAAACTACTGCCCTGAATAAGGTTTCATTCGAAATAAAAAAGGGTGAGTTTGTGGCCATTATGGGCCCTTCAGGATGCGGAAAATCCACATTGCTGAATATTCTGGGTTTGCTTGACAATCCATCAGACGGAGAGTATTTCTTCCTTGAAAAAGAAGTTTCAAAGTTTTCGGAAAAACAAAGAGCAAACACACGCAAACATAACATAGGATTTGTTTTTCAGAATTTTAACCTTATTGACGAACTGAATGTATATGAAAACGTTGAGTTGCCGCTTATTTACCTTGGTTTGAGCTCTTCTGAACGCAAAAAGAGGGTTGAATCTGCCCTTGAACAAATGCAGATAATGCACCGCCGCAAACATTTTCCTTTGCAATTGTCAGGCGGGCAGCAGCAGCGTGTGGCTGTAGCACGCGCCGTTGTTGCAAATCCTCACCTGATTCTGGCCGACGAACCCACTGGTAACCTCGACTCGGCGCATGGCGAAGAAGTAATGAATCTGCTGGCTTCGTTGAACCAGAATGGCACTACCATTATTATGGTAACTCACTCGCAGCGCGATGCAGAATATGCACAGCGTATCATCCGCTTGTTTGATGGTCAGATTATTAACGAAAATATTAAGGCTGGTAAGACAGAAATGAACACCATCTGAAGTCAGACTAATTTTTGAATTGTCGTTCATTAAAACCGGTTGTCATGTTTGTTAATTACCTCAAGATTGCTATTCGCAGTTTAATGCGACAGAAGTTTTATACCCTTATTAACCTTATCGGGCTATCGTTCGGAATTGCAGCTTTTTTACTTATTGGAATTTATGTTCAGCGTGAGCTGGGGTTCGATAATCATATTTCCAGGCGCGATCGTATTTTCAGGGTTGTGGAAATTCAGAACGAACCCGGCGTTGGTGAGCAGCATGTAGCCATTACCATGGGGCCGCTGGCAAAGGCAATGAAAGAGGATTTTCCTCAGGTAGTGAACGTTGTCAGGCTGATGTCGGTTTTCAATATTTCAGTGGTAAGTTATGAAGATAAGTATTTTAATGAACTTAATCTTTTTTATGCCGATCCTTCTGTATTAGACATGTTTGATGTTAAAGTCATTTATGGTGACCCTGAAACCGTAATGGCTGAGCCTCGTACAGTTTTATTGTCAAAAAAAGTTGCAGAAAAATATTTTGGAAGTGCAGAAGCTGCGATAGGCAAAACCCTGATGTTTGATAAAACCAGCATCCGTGTTTCCGGGGTTATGGAAGATCAACCGGAGACCGCGCATTTCTTCTTTGATATGCTTGTCCCTATCGTAACTGCAGAAGTGCTTCCGGAGTTTGACTGGATGAAAAGCTGGGGCAGCAATTCGCTGGTTACTTATGTTGAGCTGGATAAGGCATCGTCAATGGATAATGTAAATGAAGGTTTTGATGCATTTCTTGAACGTCATGTTTTTAGCACAAAAGACAGTTGGCAATATCTGGAAATGTACCTTCAGCCTGTCAGCGAAGTCTATCTGAAATCAGGTCACATCAAGTTTCAGAATATGTCAGCAAGCGGTGATGCCAGCATGGTTACCATTTTTATTGTTATTTCTGTGCTGATTCTGCTGATTGCATGTGTTAATTTTATCAATATCGCAATTGCACGTTCCGTTAAGCGATCGCGCGAAGTTGGAATGAGAAAGGTACTCGGAGCCGGCAGAGGCAGCCTGATTATTCAGTTTATCAGTGAATCTGTTATTATTACGTTTGCTTCGTTGATTATTGCGCTAGGTATTGTTGAATTGGTGTTGCCTGAGCTCAACAAACTGCTGGGAACCACTTTTCGCATAGAATTTTTCTCAAACCCGCTTTTCAATGTTGGCTTACTGTTGCTTTTTATTGTAATCAGTCTGGCTTCAGGGTACTATCCTGCATTTTATCTGTCACGTCTTCAGCCTATTGCTGTGCTGAAAGGCGTTTCATCGGCTTCAGGAAGAAGAACCGGTTTTCTGAGCAAAGCTCTGGTTGTTTTTCAGTTTGTCATTTCAATTGGATTGATTCTTGCCGTTCTGGTTATTCACGATCAGGTTGACTTTATCAGAAAAAAAGATCTTGGGATTCATTACAACAATGTTTTTTATGTTGGATTTGGTGACAAAGGTTATGAAAAACTGCAGGTCGTGAAGTCTGAACTGCTTCAGAATCCTTCCATCAGCAATGTTGCTGGCTGTTCTTTTCTTAATGGCGTTGGCGGTAGTCAGGGTCCTGTTTTTGTGAGCGATTCTGCCGAAACAAAGCTTTATGTGAGATTTGGATTTGTTGATGAAGATTTCTTCAAAACGATGGATATAAAATTTGCCGATGGAAGAGATTTCGATGGCAAACAACCAACAGATCTGAACAGAGTAACCATTGTGAATCAGGCGGCAGTAAATGCACTGGGGTGGGATAATGCGATTGGCAAAACCTTCAAATATCCCGGAGCTGCTGATTCATCAGGGAAAACGGAAATTGTCGGGGTAATTCAGGATTATCACTATTATTCGCTTCGAAGCCAGATTGAGCCTGCTATTTGGGGCTGGCTGCCCGAAAGATTCAGAGGTGTGGTAGTTAAGGTCGCAGAAGGTGCTGACGTTGACAAAATAAAAACATTTATTGAGGAAAAATGGAAAGAGATATTCCCCGGGCAACCTGTGCAAATTGTTGATGCTCTCAACCATAGTGCGAGAAGTTACAAAAACGATCAGAGCTCGTTTACTCTTTTTATCTATTTTACACTAATCTCATTGCTGCTATCATGTCTGGGTTTGTTTGGTCTCACTTCGCTGGTGCTGGAGCAAAAAACCCGATCCATCGGAATAAGAAAAGTGCTTGGCGGACAGGTATGGCAGATTACTTTTATGCTCATCAGGAATTACCTGATACTGGTTTTAATTGCAGGCTTGATTGCTTTGCCCCTGGGTTATTATCTGCTACAACTTCAACTTGATGGATTTGCATACCGCATCAATATAAATGCATTTCATTTGATCTTACCTGTTTTCGCGGCCATGCTGATTGCATTTTCTACCATTATTTACAGGGCGCATAAAGCCGCAAATGCCAATCCGGTTGAGGCTCTTAAGTATGAGTAAATTTTGAATGTATTATATCACACTCATTGATCAGGCAGGCTTTATGTTTACATTGAGTTTCGCCTTACATGCCAATCCGTGTAGTTTCGGTTAACTGAAATCTTTTCTATTTGTTTGCTTCATAAAGTCCTGGATTATACCCGTTTCGTGGTTTAGCCAGGACTTTTTATTTGATTCCGATCTGTTGACTGTCTCTATTTTGATTGAATCAGGGCTTTCTGAGTCAAACATTATTTTGCGGGTAATTATGTTTGAAATTCTTTTTTGCATAGACAAATTCAAATCCGAAGTTGTTAAATTGTTGTATTGGAGGTTGTTCAGCATCGACAGAATCGCATCTATTTTACTGAAAATTTATCAATAAAAATGTTAAGTCGTTAAAAATCAGTTACAAAAGCAATTTTCTGGTTTTTTTACTCAGTGATTCAGCTCAATTACATGATAGAAAATTGTTTCATCCGGATCGTCTAACTATATTTAATAATCCTTCATAAAGCGAAAAGAATTTATTATAATTTTGCACTTCACATTAATTAAACGATAGGCTTTGGTATGAAGAACAAATATCTTGACCTGATTGAACAGACGTTCGACTTTCCGCAGGATGAGTTTCGTGTTGAAGACAGCGAGCTCTACTTTCATAATATTCCATTGATGGATATCATTAAACAGTATGGTACCCCGCTCAAAATTTCATATCTGCCCAAGATAAGTCAACAGATACAAAAGGCAAAAAAGTTTTTTAATGTGGCAATTGCCCGCAGCGATTACCAGGGCGATTACCATTATTGTTATTGTACAAAGAGTTCGCATTTTTCCTTTGTTCTGGAGGAAGTACTTAAAAATGATGTTCATCTTGAAACATCTTCAGCTTTTGATATCTTTTTGCTTGAAATTCTTCACGAACAAGGCCTTATCAGTAAGGAAACCTATGTAATTTGTAATGGCTTCAAAAGGCCTCAGTACATCGAAAATATCTCAAACCTAATCAACGAAGGCTTTGAAAATACCATTCCTATTCTCGATAATAAGTTTGAGTTGGATCAGCTTGACAAGAATATCACACGAAAGTGTAAAATAGGGATGCGCATTGCTTCGGAAGAGGAGCCAAAGTTTGAATTCTACACATCAAGGCTTGGAATCCGTTACAATGACATTATTCCCTACTACGAGGAGAAAATTAAAAACAACCCGAAGTTTCAGCTTAAAATGCTGCACTTCTTCATCAACACCGGTATAAAGGATTCAGCTTATTATTGGAACGAATTATCCAAATGTGTTAATCTTTACTGTCAGCTTAAGAATATCTGCCCAGAGCTTGATTCTTTGAATATTGGTGGCGGTTTCCCGATAAAAAATTCATTGTCGTTTGATTATGATTATGAATACATGGCCGATGAAATTCTGGCTCAGATAAAAATGATCTGTGATCGGAACAATACACCAGAACCTCATATTTTCACGGAATTCGGTTCTTATACAGTCGGCGAAAGCGGTGCTGTTCTCTACTCAATAATTGACCAGAAGCGTCAGAATGACAGAGAGTTATGGAATATGATAGATTCATCATTCATGACTACACTGCCCGACACCTGGGCGTTGAACCAGCGTTTCATTTTATTGGGAATCAATAAATGGGATTCTGAGTACGAAAGGGTTTTTCTTGGCGGACTTACCTGCGACAGCGAAGATTATTATAATGCTGAAGCCCACGCAAATGCAATTTTTCTCCCTAAGCTCGATAATGAAGAGCCGTTGTACATCGGCCTTTTTCATACCGGTGCTTATCAGGAATCGGTTGGTGGATATGGGGGAATTCAGCATTGCCTGATTCCGGCACCTAAACATATCATCATCGATCTTGATGAAGAAGGCGAATATACTACCAAACTTTTTGCCAAGGAACAAACACATAAATCAATGCTTCGCATCCTGGGGTATTGATTTTTGACCTGAACTTGATTACTTTTGTGGCTCTTCAGATCGATTTCTAATGAAATCTGTCCGGACATTCCGGGCACTTCCGATTATTCTTCATCAAAATCATAAATATGAAACAGAAACAATTCGGAGCAATCCCTGAGCCGTTTTCAGCTCTTGAAAATTCAAAAGCAGTTATTATACCGGTTCCCTTTGAAGGTTCAAATTCAATGTTCAAGGGTTCTGACAAAGGTCCGGATGCTGTAATTGAAGCCTCTGCTTTTATTGATCTTTACGATATTTTTTCCGATACCGAAGCATGGAGAGCCGGAATTCATACTGCTGAATCAATACGTGAGCGAAATGCCGAAAAAATGATCAAGGCTGTTCGCACAAACGTCACACAAGTTCTGAAAAAAAAGAAGTTCCCGGTTATTTTGGGTGGTGAACATACAGTTGCCATCGGAGCGTTCCAGGCTTTTGCAGATTTTTACAAAGAAAAAGACCTGACTATTGTTCAGTTTGATGCACATGCAGGTATAAGAACTATGCTTGGAGCAAGTAACCTGAATCATCATTGTGTTATGTCTCATGCTATTGCAGTGGCTCCGGTTGTGCAGGTTGGTATAAGAAGTATGTGTGCTCAGGAACGCGAGATTGTTGAGCCAGGTCGCGTCTTTTATGCTGACAATATTCGCGACGGTGGAAATAAAACATGGATGTACGATCTGCTAAACAAATTGACGAAGAATGTATTCATCACCATCGACCTTGATGTGCTTGATCCTTCGCTTATGCCGGCTGTAGCCACACCTGAACCTGGCGGAATTGACTGGCAGCTGCTCATCGACATCCTTAAAAAGATAAATGAAAAATCTATTCTGGCCGGAGTATGCATTTCGGGTCTTACACCAATCAAATACAACAAAGCCCCGAATTACGTGGCAGCAAGGTTGGTCAGCAATTTAATTACCCTCAGATTTAATTCCGGGCTGAAATAAATATCCTGATATTTTCAGATGACCCGATTTTTAGTGAAAGTCTTTCTGACCTGATTTTTTTTTACCTGCCTGACTGTATAGTCTGGCAGGTTTTTTATTGATGGTTATTATCATCTGAACTTACTATGGAAAAGGTTTTGTCTCAAAAACCTGTTACTCATCCTGAGTTGAAGGATCAGATGAACAATCTGTCATTGGTAGCACTCTTTAATTAAGTTAGTCATAATCTGGTTCTTCCGTTCCACACAAAGTTCTATCGTTTTTTTTTGCATAATATCAAAAACTTATTCTACTTTTATGCCTACTTAGTGTAAGAGGTACACAAACATAATAATTTGATTACACATGGTAATCTGATTCATAAGTGTTTTTATATCTCAGTGTTTAACATTCAGCTTATCAGCAGTATATGAATTGTGAAGTTTGGTTTGTAAGTCCATCTGAATCGTTCAGATCAATTAGCAATCAACTTCCTGAATTGTCTGAATGTTAAAGAATTTCTATCCGGAAGTCGCGGAAAGTTATTTTTCAGCTAACTTTATGTGATTAACCGGTTCATAAAATGCATTTTTTTAATCAGAACAAACCAAACCAAACCAAACCAAACCAACAGAAATGAAACAATTATTCAAAATCCAATGGATCGTTTTGCTGTTTCTGGTCATTACCCAGCTCACAGCATGTAAGAAAGAAAAAGAGGATGATGTAATTGCCGGATTTACCTTTTCAGTAGATGAATCGGATTTCCGGAAAGTTGCATTTACCAGCCATGCCAATGCAATTAAAGGAACCCCGGATATTGTCTGGGATTTCGGTGACAACACCACATTAGCTGACGAAAAAACTCCGGTTCACACCTATCAGATCGAAGGCGAATATATAGTCACACTTACAGCCACGGCGTCGAATGGTGCAAAAGATGTTTATTCGGTTAAAATTATTGTAACCGATCCCAATGCAGAGCTGGCTAAGCTTGTGGGAGCAACCTCCAAAACCTGGAAACTGATCCGTGATGTGAGTACCGGAAGATATCCGCTGGAAGTCGGACCTGCAAATTTCTCATCAATCTGGTGGGCTATGGGTCGCCAAAATGATGAACTTGCTAACCGGCCGTGTATGCTGAACGATGAATGGACTTTTCAACGTGGAGGCACAATGGTGTTTGATGCAAAAGGTGACTACTGGGCAGAAGGAAATGTGTTCTTCCCGGCAAATGTTTGTGCGTCAACTGATAGAATGGAGGGAATCAGTGGTGAAGATCTCTCTGCCTGGGGGAGTGGTACCCACGGATTTGAACTCACAGCAGGAGCTGAACCTACATTAAAAGTAACAGGACTGGGCGCTTATATTGGTCTTTGTAAAGTTGCTACAACTGCTGAAGTTACAGTACCTCAGACATCGGTTACCTATAAAATTATCAAACTTACCGAAGGTGCGGTTGATACCTTGATATTACAGACTGCTTACATGACAGGTGGCAGTTCACCACAGCCAGCTTACTGGCGTTTTGTGCTTGTACATTACGACAATCCTGCTGATGAACCTCCAATCCCCGGCCCTGCACCAAGTGCTGGATTTACTGCTATGGTTGCAGGTCGTACCATTACCTTTACCAATACAACAACGCTTGCTGAATCCTATTTGTGGGAGTTTGGTGACGGGCAAACCTCCACCGAGGAGAATCCTGTTTATACTTATGCCACCGATGGTGCATTCAATGTCAAGCTCACAGCTACCAATCCAAATGGATTCAGCACCGCATTGAAATTCTTTTTTATAGCTTCTGCTGATATTACAGCTGCACAGCTTCAGGGTTCATCGTGGAAGGTGAGGCTGGACGAGAAATCAATTTTTGTAGGTCCTGCAATGGGAAGCGATGCATGGTATAGTGTGCCGCTAAGTTCACTTGATGGATCAGCCTCAGGAGTTGACGATTGGTCATGTATTATCAATGATGAGTTTATCTTTGGTGCAGGTGGAGTATATGAGTACAAAACCAACGGCGATGGACGTAACGATGGTTATTTCGGTGGACAGAACGGTTGTATCTCTGATGATGAGATTGCTGCAAGTGGCAATGGAGCCGCATTTGGAAGCGGAATTCACTCATATGCTTTCACACCGGCATCAGGAACCACCCGTGCAAAAATCACACTGACCAATGGCGGAAGCAAAGCTGCTTTTATCGGGTTTTATAAAGGGTACTTTGGTGGTGAAAACAGCACTTCCACCAATCCGCCAAATGGTGGTAACCTGACCAATACCTATGAAGTCATGGGCTATGCAAACACCGGAACAAAAGAATATCTATTTGTTACTGTAGATGTTTCAGCCACACATGATGGAAGCTCATCCTGGTCAGTTGTTCTTGAACGCTAACATGAGTTTAACCGTAAAAGAATTTTAAATTTAAAAAACACCGATGATGAATAAATATTTCTTAATAATCGCATTCACCCTTGTCTCTTTGTTTGCTTTTTCGCAAACCAGGCAGATTTCGGGCAGGGTTTCTGATGTCAAAGATCAGGGGTTGCCCGGGGTTACCGTATTAATTAAAGGTACAGGTTCGGGAACAACTACTGATATTGATGGAAACTACAGTATTAACGTTGAAGCCGGAAAGTCACTGATATTCAGTTTTATGGGCTATATTTCTCAGGAAATAACAATTTTGAATCAATCTGTAATCAACATCACATTGCTCGAAGACAGTAAACTTCTTGATGAAGTGGTAGTGGTTGGTTATGGGGTTCAACGTAAAAAGGACATAACTACTTCAGTGGCTGTAGTTGATGATAAGGCTTTGAAAGACAGACCTATTGTTACTGTTTCACAAGCCCTTCAGGGAAAAGCTGCCGGAGTTCAGGTTACACAGCCTTCGGGAAAACCGGGCTCCGGACTGGCAGTTCGCGTTCGTGGAGCTACTTCGGTTCTGGCGGGTAACGAGCCTGCTTATATTGTGGATGGAATCAGAACAACCGACATTAATGGATTAAATCCGCAGGATATTGAATCAATGACTGTTCTGAAAGATGCCTCTGCTGCTGCAATTTACGGTGCTGCTGCTGCAAATGGTGTTGTTCTTATCACCACCAAACGCGGAAACAGTGATAAACCAATGATTTCGTTCAATTCGTATTTTGGAGTTTCGAAACTCAGAAAATCAATCGAAGTGCTGAATACCCGGGAGTATCGCGATCTGATGAACGAAATCGGAGTCTCATACGATCCCTCATGGACCCAGTTTAATGACTGGACTGAAGAGACTTTCGGCACAGGGTATCAGCAATCCTATCAGGCGTCATTTTCGGGTGGTACTGAAAAAAGCAGGTATTTTGTTTCGGGCGGTTATCTTACTGAACAAGGTATGGTAGAGCCAGCCCGTTTCGACAGATATACCATCAGAATGAATCTCGACAATGAGTTGCGTCCCTGGTTAAAAACCAAAACCAGTCTCTCAACATGGAGCATCAGTTCAAAAGATACTCCTGATAATTCAAGTTCAGGGCGGGGAGGAGTTATCATGAGTGCATTGAACACACCTCCTTTTCTCAATGTTTATAAAAATGATGGCAGCGGTTGGTTTGATCAGAATCCCTTCCAACCCTCGTGGGAAAATCCTGTAGCATACATGCAGGGACCAGAACAGATGTCGCGCGACAATAAGGTTTTGGGCTCTTTTGATGCTGAAATCAGTCTGTTTAAGGGATTGAAATTTAAATCAAATACTGGTGTGGACATCACCAGCCGCCGCTGGGATTATTATCTTGATCCTATTCGAACCAACTTTGGCAGGCAAAACAATGGAATCGGCAGGTCTGATAATTCTACCCATATGGTTTGGCAGGTTGAGAATATGTTAGACTATTTTTTTAAAACCGGCGATCATACATTTAATGTGCTGGCAGGTAACTCATTGCGCAAGTACCAGGGGCGTGGAACCTACATTGAAGGGACAGACTTTCCTGCCGATGTAAATGTTACCGACATTTGGGCAGCAAACCGCATAAGCACCGGTGGTACATGGAAAAGTGAAAATTCACTGGTGTCGTTTTTCGGAAGGGTTAATTATGATTTCAACAGCAGGTATTATCTAACAGCTTCTATCCGTCATGACGGCAGTTCTAAACTGGTGAACAAATGGGGTACTATGCCAGCTTTTTCATTGGGTTACCGACTTTCGTCGGCTAAATTTATGGAGAAATTCACCTTTATTGATGATCTCAAAATCCGCGGTGGATATGGAATTACCGGAAATGTTGAAGGCCTGAACGATTATGCTGCATATGCATTATGGTCTTATTTCCGTCGCGATCCTCAGGATCCCCTTGCAGGGCCGGGTATTTACCAGTCGAGCTACGGAAATCCTGACCTTAAATGGGAAACTACAAGGCAAACAAACCTGGGACTTGATCTTACAATGTACGCAGGTAGGGTAGTTTTCACTTTTGATGCTTATCACAAAAATACTGTTGATGTATTGCTTAACGTTCAGTTAACCAGCTCCTTACCAGTTTCGTATATATTGACCAATGCCGGAGAAATTGAGAACAGAGGTCTTGAATTCAGTCTTAGTACGGTAAATATTGACAATCGTGATTTCAAATGGAATACCGATTTTAATATTTCATTCAATAAAAATGAAGTTACCGGACTGAAATATACTCCTGTATATTATTTTGGAGGCATTTACAGTAACAATGAATCCGCAACCAGAGTAAAGGCCGGTGATCCGCTGGGAACTTTCTACGGTTATGTGTCGGAAGGAGTTGATCCCGAAACCGGGGATATTGTTTATAAAGATGTAAACAACAATGGCATTTTCGATCCTGGTGACCGCACTGTAATTGGTTATGGAATGCCGGTAACCTCCTTTGGATTTACCAATAACCTTGTTTACAAAAAGTTCAACCTCAATCTGTTCTTCCAGGGTTCTTATGGAAATGATATTTTCAATGCAACCCGTATTGACCTCGAGGGAATGTTTGACAGTAAAAATCAGTCGGTTGATGTACTGAACCGCTGGACTCCTGAAAATACAAACACCGATATTCCTCGTGCTGTTGGCGGAGGAAATGTTGATAATGTGCGTAATTCAACCCGGTTTATTGAGGATGGTTCGTATCTCAGGCTGAAATCAGCCACATTGTCGTACAATGTGTTGAATAATCATCCAAGGTTTACTTTTATTAAAAACCTGTCGGTTTATGTTACTGGTAGCAATCTTCTTACGTTTACCAATTACTCCGGATTCGACCCTGAAGTAAATGCCTATGGCAGCAGTGCGGTAGAAGTTGGTATCGATTATGGAACATATCCTCAGTCCAGGACAATTGTTTTTGGTGTAAATGTTGAATTTTAAAATCTCGAAACCATGAAAATCATAATAAAAACCAGCTTTTTGTTGCTGTTTGTCATTTCACTCTCGTCGTGCGAGAAATTTCTCGACACTCAGCCAACCGGAAATTCAGTATTTATCGAACAGGAAGGTGACACCATCTTTAAAACAGCCAATGAAGTAGAAGCTGCTTTAAGTGCCGTTTATGGTGATTTCCAGAACGAATACTGGCAACTCGATTTCCTTGTAAACGGAGATGCACAATCTGATGATGCATATGCAGGAGCTGATAATCCGGCTAATTTCCAGATAGCTGATTATCGCATAGTGGCAACCAACTCAAATGTAAGCCGCGACTGGGCATACCTCTATCAAACCATCGGCAAGGCCAATCTTGTGATCAATAATGTTGAAATTACACCCGATCCATCACTTTCTGATCAGCGCAAACGCGAAATAAAAGGTGAAGCCTCATTTGTGAGGGCTGTAATGTACTTCCAGGCGGTGCAGCTTTGGGGTGATGTTCCTTTACAGATAAAAGAAGTTACCAGCGTAAGTGCAGGCAACCTCGATGAAATCTTCTCACAGTTATACCCTGAGCGCAAACCCAAAGAGGACGTGTATGCCCTTATTATTGCCGATCTTGAATATGCTCTGGAACATGTTAAAACCACACAACCTCACAAAGGTTTTGCAACAAAAGGTGCTGTTAATGCATATCTGGCAAAGGTTTATGCAACCTTGGATCAAAAGGATTATGCAAAAGTGCTGCAATATTGCGATGCTGTAATCAGTGGAGGATATTCCCTTTTACCTGAGTATGATATGCTTTGGAATAACCAGAATGAGAATTCTTCAGAATCAATTTTTGAAGTAAATTATGAGGGAACATCAAGCAATGCCAACTGGGGTGCAAGCATGTTCAGAGGAACGGACTGGAAGAAATTCAATATTCCTTCAAATGACCTGGCGAAAGCATTCGATGATGAAAATGATTTGATTCGTAAAAACTCTTCCATCTCTTTTGAGAATGTTACAGGCAAATGGTCGGATGCAAACTGGCCTGCAGCAAATTATCCTTTTACAAATAAATACAGGATTATAACTTCTCCAAGTCCACAGAACTACATTCTGGTAAGATTGGCCGATATTATCCTTCTCAAAGCCGAAGCCCTGAATGAGCAAGGTGACGTTAGCGCTGCTGCAACTCTTGTAAATCAGATCAGAAGCCGTGTTGACCTTCCTAATACAACAGCAACTACGCAGGAATCCATGCGACTTGCCATTGAAAAGGAACGCCGTTTGGAACTGGCATTTGAAGGTCACCGGTGGTTCGACCTTAAACGAACAGGCCGGGCCATTGAAGTGATTAATAATGCGATTGGTCCTGATGGGAATAAATACGGCTATAATCTTACACCAAACGGACTTTTGTGGCCTATTCCCCAATCGGAGCTGGATAAAAATGAACTGCTGACTCAGAACCCGGGGTATTGATTTCGGATTTCGGATTTCGGATTGAAATCCTGCGGTATGAAATATATCAGCCTAGGCGCATCTCAACAAAAGATGCGCCTAGGCCTTATCACTGATCATGCAAAAATGATTATTGCCTTCAGGATCAGGCAGCGGGAGTCGATTAAAAATACTTTTTGTTTCTTTTACATCCTTATATCATGAAACTCTATCAAACCATATCACGATTGCTTATGGCTTTCCTTCTGCTGGGAGGAATTATTTCCTGTGCCGGGAAAGACAAGACTAAGCCCAATGATCCCGACAATCCACCAGATGGCAGGAAAGTTCAGGTATTCCTTACCAAAGGAGATAAAACTGCGCTTTTCGCGAAACAGAATGAGATTGAGTTTATCCAATCGGTTCCGACCGGAATGGCTGTGATGAGGATAGATACAGGATTTAAGTTTCAGGAAGTTGAAGGTTATGGAGCAGCGTTAACCGGATCGTCAGCCTGGCTGATTAATCGTAAATTAACTCCTTCGGCCCGACAGACACTCCTGAATGAACTGTTTAATCCTGCTGATGGCATCGGAGTTTCATACCTGCGATTAACCATGGGTGCTTCTGATTTTTCGCTTTCCGATTTTACCTATAATGATCTGCCATCCGGACAAACCGATTTTGAGCTAAAGCAGTTTTCACTGGCTCAGGATCATGATGATGTGATTCCGGTAATGAAAGAGATTCTTCAGGTAGTGCCGGATATAAAAGTGTTGGGGTCGCCATGGAGTCCGCCGGCATGGATGAAAACCAACAACAATCTGAAAGGTGGCAAACTTAAAACAGCCAGCTACGATGTATATGCCGATTATTTTGTAAGGTATATAAATGCAATGCAACAGGAAGACATTTCTATTGATGCCATCACAATTCAGAATGAGCCCTTGCATTTTACTGCAAATTATCCGTGCATGGAGATGCAGGCAACTGAGCAGCTCAACTTTATCAAAAGCCATCTGGGGCCGAAATTTACAGCTGCGGGATTGAAAACAAAGATTATCACTTATGATCACAATTGGGACGAACCTAATTATCCCATCACCATTCTGAATGATCCTGCTGCAAAACAGTATGTTGCTGGTTCGGCATTTCATGCTTATGCCGGCGATGTTTCAGCAATGTCAACAGTTCATAATGCGCATCCTGACAAAGGTTTATATTTTACCGAGATTTCAGGAGGAGCCTGGGCAACTGACTTTGCCGGAAACCTGATGTGGAATATGCGCAATATCTTTATCGGGACTGCCCGAAACTGGTCAAAAAATGCATTGCTCTGGAATCTGGCTCTTGACGAAAATTACGGTCCGCAAAACAATGGCTGTAATAATTGCCGGGGCGTAATTACAATAAATTCAACAAGTGGCGAAATCACAAGGAATGAAGAATATTATGCAATTGCGCATTTCTCAAAGTTTGTAAGACCCGGAGCTGTCAGGGTTTCTGGCAATTTGCCACAGTCCGCCGGTGACGCCGGAGTTGTTGCCTTTCGCAATACAGATGGCACTATGGTTTTGATTGCTGCAAATTACGGAAATCAAACCACCTCATTTGCTGTTGAACAGGATAGTACAATCTTTACAGTGAATATTCCGGCAGTTTCGGTTGCAACATTTGTGTGGTAATTGATTCAGTAAAGGTTATCAAAGTCAGGGCTTGACTTGATATTTTTAGTTTTGCAAGCTCATGTTTTCTATTAGTCAAACCCTGACTTGCGGAAGGAAAAAATCGAAAAAAACCTGCTTAACTTTAAAAGTCAAGCAGGTTTTTCTTTTTTATCATAAGAAAGCCTTTATACTGTTCTAAGAAATATCAGAATCTGAGAAAGCTTACCACTTGAGCAACCAGGCAAAAATCAGCGGTGCAACAATAGTTGCATCACTCTCAACAATAAACTTCGGAGTGTCAATATCCAGTTTTCCCCAGGTAATTTTTTCATTTGGAACTGCGCCGGAATATGAGCCATAGGAAGTTGTTGAATCACTTATCTGGCAAAAATACGACCAGAACGGAACATCGTGCCACTCCAGATCCTGATACATCATGGGAACTACACAAATGGGGAAATCGCCGGCAATTCCACCGCCGATCTGGAAAAATCCAACACCTTTGCCAGCTGAATTTTTACGGTACCAATCCGAAAGCCATACCATATATTCAATCCCGGATTTCATGGTTGAAGGATTCAACTCACCTTTGATGCAGTATGATGCAAAAATATTTCCCATGGTACTGTCTTCCCATCCGGGAACAATAATGGGCAGATTTTTCTCTGCAGCAGCCAGCATCCACGAATGTTTTGGATCAATTTCATAATCCGGCTCCATTGCTTTGCTCAAAAGCAGCTTGTACATGTATTCATGAGGGAAGTAACGTTCACTAGCTGCCTGGGCATCTTTCCATATTTTTTCGATGTGGTGCTGAATTCTGCGGAAGGCTTCTTCTTCGGGGATACAGGTATCAGTAACGCGGTTCAGCCCTTTTTCAAGCAATTCATATTCCTGTTCCGGGGTAAGATCACGGTAGTTAGGTACCCTTTTGTAGTGACTGTGAGCCACCAGATTCATAATGTCTTCTTCAAGGTTGGCGCCTGTACAGCTGATAATCTGTACTTTATCCTGACGGATCATTTCAGCAAGAGATATTCCCAGTTCGGCCGTGCTCATGGCTCCGGCAAGGGTGATCATCATTTTTCCGTTTTCGGCCAGATGTTTTTCGTAGCCTTTGGCGGCATCAACCAATGCGGCAGAATTAAAATGGCGGTAATGGTGCTCGATAAATTGTGAAATGGGTCCTCTGTTCATGATGTATATTTTTTTGCAAAGATAAGAATAATTGCTCCGGAATAAGGTCTGAGTAAACAGGTATTGAATTGGAGAACGGGATATTGTGATAAAGCTACAATTAAAAAAGTCCTCCGTTCCGATAGCTATCGGAACGAAGTGTTTAAACGCTTGATTTGACTGTCATCTCCGCATTATGCTCAAATTATTTTTGAGTTCTATCCCCGAAAGGGAGAAACCAATGAAGGCTGAGCGGCATTTGCAATGCCGCTCTGAACACTGGATAATTTGCAATTATCCAAATAAGCGACTTAAGGAATGAATCAGTCGGGCATATATATTAAATTACAAATTCAATGATGTTCAAAGCGGCATTGCAAATGCCGCTTAGCCGAGAAGCGGTTCATGGTTTTTAAAACAGAAGAAGACGCGAAAAAAACAAAATGCATGATAAATTAACGCTAATTCAACAAGTATATTCGTTAAATTCACGTTAAAATATCGAACTGGCTTTTGATTTCCGGCAGTCGCAAAATAAAAAAAGCCCCCGGAAAGGAGGCTTTTCATTAGAATCAGAATAACTAATTAGTTCTTCACCAGTTTCTGAACGAGGCGGCTACCATCTTTTCCGTAGAAAGAAACGAAATAGAGTCCGTTGCTAAGATCTGCGGTGTTGATTGCTGTTCTGCCAATTCCATTGATCTGATAAGTTCCAACAATCTGACCAAGCATAGAAGTAATGGTTACCTCTTTAACTTCAACAGAATTGCTGATAATCAGTTCGCTGCTAACAGGGTTAGGATACATTTTAATTTTGTCAACCAGTGGATTCTGAGGAACACTGAGTGCACCCTGAACGCCCCACTTGTAGGTAACATCCATTGTACCTGCGTAGTTCAGTACTCTGTCTCCGCCCGGAGCCGGATCGCCTGCGCCCCATCCGGCACCTTTGAAGAATTTGAAAGCATAAAGTCCGTCAGGAAGGAAAATGGTTATAGAATAAATTTTGTCACCGTCAGGATCCAACATTTGGTTGTTTTCGTTTGTTCCCGGCTCACTCCAGGTTCCATAAACACCACCCAATGCGCCTGCAAGATATACAGGTACACCAGTCATATCACCAGCTTCTGTCATGTCAACATGCAGTGTAAGCTGAGGGGGGGTCATTGGATTGGGATCATTATTTATAATGATATCATCAAAATAGAGAACAATGTCATTATCTAGGCCAACAGGAGTAGAGAAATCCGGAAGGAAAGCAATGATTGGATAGGTTCCGGTTTTTTCTGAGTAATCGAAAACGATATCTTCCCATGCATTGGTAGTCAACTGAGGAGCACTGGAAGGAATTTCCAGTGTACCTGCTGCTCCACCTTCAAGTTTGAATTTTAACTCGCTAATGCGGGGTTTCCATACTTTTACGTGAACGTACTTGTTTTCGGTAACATCAACCGGAGCAGGAAGAGCTGACCAGAATCCGCCCCAGGGAACACCGTCTTTATCGCGATCGAACTGAATAACATAATCACTCAGGTTAACTCCTGATTTATCAGGATTCTGAATCAGCGTGAATTTACTCAGATCTTCTGCTCCGCCAAGCATAATGTTGAGTGGAATATGCTCATAATCTTCAATAAGCTGCACTGGCGCACTACCAGGAGTCGGGTCGTTGTTTACATAGATATCATCTAAATAAACTGTGATGTCCTCGGTGAGGGTGAGGGGATCTTCAAAGTCGGGGAAGAAAACAATCTTAACATAAGGACCGGTAGCAGCAGTAAAGTCAAAAACCAATTCTTCCCATCCGTTTACAACGGTTTGGGGGTTCATTGATGCCACTTCAACGTTTCCGGTTTCACCTTCTTCGATTTTGAATTTCACTGGACTGATGCGTGGTTTCCATACCTTTAAGTGAACGTATTTATTGGTATTGAAATCAATGGGAACTGGAATGGTTGCATACCATCCGCACCAGGGATCGCCATCAAAACCTCTTACCATTTTGGCCACAACACCGCTGGTGTTGATTCCGGATGGGTCAGGATTAGGAACTACTGAAACTGATCCATTGGTTCCCTGTGCAAAAATGTTCATTTTGATGCTTTCAAAGTTTTCGACAACCTGTGCTATCGAAGCAAATGAAAAGGTGAACATAAGTACAATTAAAAGAGTAATTTTTCTCATAGTTGTTTGGTTTTGGTTATTAATTATTTCTACCACAAATATAGAGCATTTTTCTATAGATTGCTATATAACACTATAAAATCAATTTTTTTTTTATTAAAAAGTGTTAAACATACACAAGCCTGATAATTTGCCAAAGATTTGTGACCCAAAGATTTTTGAAACTGATATTTTACCGAGAAATGAAGCCCCAAAAACAGTTATTTCACTATTTTCTTTTATTAGCTGTTTATAATTGTAAAATTTCCTTAACTTTAAAAGAAATCCTCTATTTTTGAACTTTTTACCGGAAATGACTGTCATTCTGTTTTGAAATCGTTCGATTCCCCGATTTGTGAATTCAAACAAATATAAATCTGCTTTCGTTTTGTCTTTTGCCCTTTTATTGGTGGCAATCTGCTTTGGTGCTGCTATGGCACAAGCGCAGGAAAAAGTTGCTGTAAAAGATCTTTCATCTGAGCTTGGCAATAAATACTATGATGCATTGGATTTTCTTATAAAGAATTCGTGGATTACCGATACACTGAATCAGGAGAAATTACAGCCTGATATTGCATTAAGCGCTGTTATTCCTTCTATGATCAGATATTCTGCTTTGCGCGATATTGTTGAAGCCAGTGCAATGCGAACACTATACATCAGTTCGGGCCGTAAATATGCACATTATTCGGTTGGGCGATTTCAAATGAAACCTTCTTTTGCTGAACTGGTTGAACGAACTTACACCCGGCAAAAACTCGGTCCTTATAAATTTATAATTTCCAATACATCGAAAGCAAGAAGCGAGAGAGCCCGCCGCCTTGAATCAATCGAATGGCAGGTGCGTTATCTGGTGATGTTTAACAAAATTATGGACAAACGTTATGCCCATATCAAATGGAAAAACGAAGAGGACAAAGCACGTTTTTACGCTACTGCGTTTGATGTTGGATTTAACCGTGACGAGCGGACAATACGCAGAATGATGTCGCCGAAAACAACGAACCGCAGAATTCTGAATAGAAAAGTTAAGAATGTCAATTCGAAATACCGCACCGGCGATGTTGCTGTGTGGTTTATATTAAATGATGCTTATAAATTTGTGCCTTAGCCCTAATATCTTGTATTTTTTTCAAAGTTTCCCGGTTAAAATCTTAAATCTTCCTGCCACAAAGACACCCGGCTGTAAATATGAATTTATAAAAATGGATGAAATTTTGTGATTTGGTATTTTGCTGTCAATTAATAAATGCCAGGGATCCCTCAACAAGCAAAGAAAATGAATGAGGATATCAGCTAATAGGATTGATATTAAAAACTTTGCCCTGACAACAATGATTTTTAATGTGGAATTGAAAAAAAAGTTGTGTTAAATCTGCAATATTGCAGATTTAACACAACCTGGCATTATGTTTCCTGAATGTTACTTGGTGTTATAGAAACCCTGAATTTCTTCAATAGTAAGTACTCTGTTAAACATATGCAACTCATCCAGAAGACTTTGGTCTGAAATATGACTCCATTCTGTAAATCTGGGGACGCCTGACATAATGGACAGAACATCACATCCGGTCCAGTCAACAGGAGCAGCCATTGGAGATTCTCTGGCCAATTCGCCATTGATGTAGATAGAGCTGGTAGTCTCAGAGATTGTAAAAGCTAAATGGAACCATTCTCCGGTTGCAGGGTCAACCTGGCCTCCATCGTTCCAGGTTTCTCCTGTGCCGTTTCCAACATTGTCTTTCATAACTTGTCTGGCTCCGGAGGCTTCACGGAAGAACCGGAATCCGCTGGTACGGAGGTTCTGAACGCCCGGAAAGCCGGGGTTGGTAACATCTTCGGCTGATAATGTAAGAATCCCTGCCCGGTCGGGAGTAGAATTGATTTTCATCCAGAAAGCAGCACTGAATTCTTTTGTTGTTGTAAGTGTTGCTGCCGGGAAAGTAAGGTAGGAGTCGGCTGCGCCCTGATAGGCCTGCCCGAGTTTTCCGTCACCGTAAGTTGGAGTACCACTCACCCCTGGCACAATTCCTGAAATTGCATCAGTAAAGGTTCCTTCAAAACCCATATACAAAACTTCGCCTTCAAGAGGCACATAAGGCGTAACTGTATATTTTTTGAAGTTAATACTTGAGCTAACAGTTTTGTCAGCTTTATCTGTAACAGTAGCAGTAAGGGTATGGTCACCGTCTGCCAGATTATCGTAAGCAACTTTAAGCACTGCTCTTCTGTAATCCTTGAAAGAATTATAGCTGGCGATCTGGGTACCATCAAGCTGAACAACAACTGAGCTGATTTCAATGTCGTCGGCAGCAGTGAGAATTAATGTTACAGTGGTTTGATCTTCTCCAATGCGAATGATTCCCCCGTCGGCCGGGTTGTTAAAAACAATCGTAGGAGCTTCGGTATCAGGCCCGGGCGATACAGAGTTGATCGGGTCCAGCCCTTTTTCACATGAAGCGGCAAAAACCATCATCAGTGAAAACAGGATAAAATATCTGAAGTTTTTCATTTTGGTTTCTTTTAGAAGTTAATTAATACTTACTGTTTCAGATTTGGCAACTGGTCAACCTGATTCTGCGGGTAGGGCAGAAATATTTTATCTGCCGAAAATGTTCTGCCTGCGTAACTCAGGTCGTTGTATCGTCCAAGCCTTACCATGTCAAAGTAGCGCGTTCCCCATTCCATGCCCAGTTCAGCAAATTTCTCGTCCATTACCTGGTCGTTGGTTACTCCCGAAAGTGTAGAAAGTCCGGCGCGTGCCCTAACCAGATTTACTGCATTGTCAGCCGAACCGGCAGAGCCATTAGCACCTTGTGTAAGTGCTTCGGCGTACATAAGCAGGATTTCGGCATACCTTATGGCAGTGAAATTTTTGTTGGTGCCATAATCGGTGCGACCCGGAGTCAACTGGTTGGAAGGCAGATAGTGCTTACCGCTGGCAAACATTGCCCTTGCATAGTCGTTAAATACGTCTCCTGAGCGGGTAGTATTCGAGATCCATGATGGCAGGGTTGAATAAGCGGGATCGGTTTTCAATTCGGTAATTCCACGGTTGGTGAAAATTACAGTAGTCTCAAGACGAACAGTTTCATTACGGTCGAGCATGAATTTTATGTACTTGAGGCTGGGCTCATAAAAACCCCATCCGTCAGCGGCGCCTGTAACAGCAGGAGTCCAACCCTGTGGGCCAAAGAATGCATAAAGATATCCAAAGTTATCTCCTGACCCTTGTCCCAGGTCTGAGTACTGCATTTCCCAGATGTTCTCATTGTTCAGTTTTCCTTTAATTTTAAACAATTCATAGAAATCTGATTCAAGTTGAAACTTTCCGCTGTTGATTATTTCGCCAGTAGCTTCAGCTACAGCCTGATAATTTTTAAGCTCAAGGTTGGCCAGAGCTTTCATTGCCAGTGCAGTGTATTTTGTTACACCACCAGGTATATCAGCACGTTCATTGGGTCTTGCTGCAGGAAGTTTTGAAATGGCTTCATCCATCCTGTCTGAGATATATTGCATCACCTCATCTTTTGTGGACAAAGGAGTTACAAACAGGTCTGAAGGATTGGGAGATGTGGGAATAAGCAGTGAACCCCAGGTACGACTCAATTGAAATAGCCACCATGCGTTAAGAACTTTGGCTTCGGCAATATACTGGTCGGCCAGGGTAGCATTTGCTCCATTCAATTTATAGAGTTCAACCTGTTCCATTGCTGAATGGGCAGTGAACATTTTTTTGTAGAAATTCTGGAACAAAGAGTTGTACATCCAGTAATCCTTGTTGTAGTTGTAGCTGTCGGTTTCAGCGTAATCCTGCTGGTCGCCAAGTCCTCCGGCATTAACGTCGTCACCACGTACCGAGATCAATGGGAAATTTTCCCATTCGGTATTGTTGAACTCAGCATATGTTCCGACTAATGGTAGGACCATATTATTGTGCTTGGAATAATCTGTTCCTTCAGTAAATTCCTCGCCTTCAAGTTCAGCATCGACGTATTTTGAACAACCGGAGAAGATAGAAGTAGCCACAACCGCAAGGGTTACAATAAGTATGAATTTTATTGTTTTCATTTTTCGAAGTTTTAAAGGTTAGAACCTGACATTAAGACTAACGGTGTAAACTGCCGGAACCGGGTAGGTTTGTGAATCTATCCCGTTTGCAATTTCAGGGGTAAACCCATTGTAACTAAACACAGAAAGCGGACGGTCGGCAGTAAAGGCAATCCTGGTAACAGGGAACTGTTTACCTAACCATTTGCTGTTTTGTATGGTATAGCCAAGTTGCATATTTTGAATACGGAAGAATGAACCATCCTCAACAAAATAATCGCTCATTTTTTGGTTCCATCCTCTTCTTAGTCCTGATGATGAAGGATAAATATTGGATGTGCCCTCTCCGTGCCAACGGTTTGTAGCAAGGTCGGCATCCATATTTCCATCTGCTGTCCATATTATTTCACCACGTTTGCGGTTAAGAATTTTATTACCAGCCTGACCATAAATATTTACAGAAAAATCAAAGTTCATGTAGGTTACATTGATGTTTCCTCCGTACATCAGGTTAGGTAAATATGAGCCAAGGATTACACGGTCGTCGTCATCAATAATACCATCGCTATTCTGATCCTTGTATTTAAAGTCACCTGGAACCAATCCGTTGGCAACTGCAAAAGGATCGGCCTCAATTTCGGCCTGGTTTTGGTAAACTCCTTCAACTTCGCGGCCATAAAAAGCCATCAGAGGTTCACCAACATAAGTGCGTTGGCGGAATTCTGCCGAACCTCCATCAATATATGACTGTCCGTAAAGATCCATGGTTTCATTTTTCAATGTTGAGAGATTGCCACCAATTGAATAGGAAAGTTTATTGTTGATTTCATTGGACCAGTTGAGTGCAATTTCGAAACCTGAATTTCTGATAATTCCGACAGACCTGAGGAAACTTTCACCGGTGCCGGGAACGATAACCGGAATAGCAGCATTTTTGGTGTCACGGTTGTAATAATCAATATCTGCTGAAAGTTTGTTATTCAATAGTCTTGCTGTTATCCCAATATTGGTTTGTTCAACCAATTCCCATTCAAGGTAGGAGAATGTACTGCTAACAACCGTTCCGGAGAAAATAGTTCCATTCATTGTGGTTGTAACTACCCTGGTTGTAAAAGCACCACTACTTGCCGGAACTTTGTCGTTTCCAAGTTGTCCCCAACTGGCACGTAACTTAAGAAATGGGAAATTGGCGTTGCCTTTCAGGAATTGTTCTTCAGATATAACCCATCCAGCGCCGACAGTAGGGAAGTATCCCCACTTTTCCTGATACCTATTACCGCCATCGGCTCTGATAGTGGCATAAAGCAAATATCGGTCATCAAAATTGTAGGCCAACCTGCTGAAATATGACATACCATATAAACGCCCGCCAAAATCAGATACAGATTCCCCCAAAACATTGAGCGACTGGTTGATATACCATGTAGTTTCTTTGTCGGTTGGAAAGTTTTTACCCTGAGCTGAAAGAAGTTGAAAGCCCTCATTTCTGAATGAAGTCCCGGCCATAACAGTAAAGTTATGATTCTGAACAGATTTGTTAAACGTCAACACATTGTCCCAATATTGTTTGTCGTAGAGGGATAAGGTGCGTGTAATGGTTGCGTCCGGATTTTTAAAACTGTTTCCGATGAAAAAAGGAAGGTTAACTACACGCTGATCCAGCGCATCATAGCTGAAGTTGTAGGTAGTTTTAAAAGTAAGCATTTGCGGGATCAGGGTAAAGTCGAAGTATAATCCGGCATTCATTTTTCTGATCTTCATCCGGTCGATGTTAAAATCCATGGTTGGGAAAGGATTCTGGCCACTTCTGTAACCGATATCCTGAGCATTGGCATAGTTTACAGGACTGGCAGATGGGTTTTGATCATCAAAAACCGGAAGAATGGGCACTGCAAAATATGCCTGATTCCAGGCACTTTCCTGATCATTGTATTTTGTGCCATTACTGAACAGCAGATTGCTTCCGACCGAAAGCCATTTGTTGGCTTTTACTTCAACGTTTGAGCGGAGGTTGAATCTTTCAAACTCATTCTGCATATTTAAAATGCCCTCCTGCATAAAATAGTTTGTTCCAACTGTATAGCGAACTTTTTCAGTTCCACCTGTGAAATCAAGGCTGTGGTTCTGAATGGGAGCTATCCTGAGAATTTCTCCGTACCAGTCAGTGTTAACATCTGGAATATTGGGATTTATCCTGCTTCTGCCGTATCGTTGCATTGCATTATCAATAAATGAAGCATCTGCAGGAGAACCTGATTCAAGAGCCATGGTAGTAAACTGCTCAGCATTGGCCATTTTAACAACATTTTGGGCTGATTGATAGCCATAATAACCATTGTAGATTATTTGGGTAGGTTCGTTGAATTTGCCCGATTTGGTTTCAATCAGAATAACCCCGTTGGCAGCCCTCACCCCATAAATTGCAGAGGCAGAAGCATCTTTAAGTACTGATATTGAGGCAATATCTGAGCTGTTGAGAAAGTCAATGTTATCGAAAAATATACCGTCAACAACATAGAGTGGGCTATCATCTCCTCTTCCGGGGAAAGAACCGATACCACGAATCCTTACAGTAGCAGCATCACCAGGGCTTCCACTGGCAATAATCTGCATACCCGGAACCTTTCCCTGTAATGCCTGCATTGCCTGAGAAGAAGGAGTTTTTATAATTTCATCGGCTTTGATTGTGGTAATGGCAGAGGTAAGGTCTTTTACTCTGCTGGTGCCATAACCTACTACTACCAGCTCTTCGAGCATGCTTGCTGAAGAGGCCAGTGATACATTAATAGTTGTTCGGCCCTGAATCTCAATTTCCTGAGTTTCCATTCCCACAAAACTGAAAACCAGTGTGGCTGTTGACGGTGCCTCAAGCGAGAACCTGCCATCAATATCGGTGGCAGCTCCGGTTGTAGTTCCTTTAATAACTACCGAAACTCCGGGAAGGGTTTCTCCGTTAGAGGCACTCTTTACCTGCCCCGATATTTTTATCTGTTGAGCCATTGCCACCGGCACAACCGCCAGGGCAAAAATCAGGATGAATAGTAGTTTTATTTTTTTCATTTGGTTGTCTTTTGGTTGTTGGTTTAGGTTTGGTAATATTGAACCCGATATTCTTCTTTCTTTTATGAATCTGTTGCAATTACTTGTGTTTTGCGGGTACCTCCTTTCTCAGGTTTTTATTAATTAAAAAATGGTTAATGAATGAAAAGTTTTTTTGTGATATGGTTTTTTGTGCCTGAAGTAGTAATCAGATACATTCCTTTTGGCAGATCAGTTGTATTGATGTTTATGCTGATCACACCCGGCACACTAACCGATAACCCCGAAATTTCTTTTACAGTTTTGCCGGTTAAATCGGCAACTGAAATTTTAATGTTATCAGTTGATAAAGAATTGAATGCCAGGGTCGTGGTTCCGCTATACGAGGGGTTTGGGAAAATATTAAATCCATGCTGAGTGGTACTTATTTCTTCAAGGTCAAATGGGTCGGGCACAAAACCAATAGATGTTAGCATTGGTGCAATTTCAGGATTGGCCATAAAATTTTCCCATAGCAGGCCTGAGCGATGGTTTTCTATCATACCTATAATCGGGCCCTGATCGATGGCAAGGTAAGAAGTGGCCCACCAGTTTCTTTTTTGGTTGAATGCATCGTAAAATCCCATCCATCCCCAGGTTTTATTGCCGAGTTCACGGTAAAAATGTTTGAGTGCATCAATTGATTCCTGCGGAGTGTAGGGCATCGATGAAAGTGCGGCTGTGGGAGTAATGGTACCGTTGTCGCGTCCTGACCCGGGTTCATGCACCGTGTAGCCATCGGGATCGTCGCTGGCAGTCAGCCCCCAGCAATTGGGGCCGTAACCGGTGTGGTTCTGAGGATTATCAATGCTGTAAGCCCTGTGGATAAGTGTGTGGTTGCGGTTGAGATTGAAATAATTGGTATAATTATCCTTGATATTCCTTGGATCGAATCCAAGAAAGGAGTAATGCGCAAAAAAGAGCGGCCCACCTCTGTCCCAGCCAACATCAAGTGTGAAACCATAGAATGAACCTCCGTTTGTATAATAGGGCATTCCTGCCCAGCCGTTGTTCCAGTATGATGCAGGAACAGGGTGAGTTGGAGAAGCAATGGCAAGCATGTAAACGATTGAAGCTTCATTCCATCCTCTTACCTGCATATTCATTTGCCAGCCATAGTTTGGAGACCAATGCCAGTAAAGTGCACCTGAATTATTACGTGAATACCAGTCCCATTCAACACCCTCCCACAAGGTAGTAATACGGGATGCAATCTGCTGCTCTTCAGGAACCTGCTGATTGAAGTACTGCCGGGCTGTGAGAAGACCCTGAATCAAAAAGGCAGTTTCAACAAGATCACCTCCGTTGTCGTACTGGCTGAAAGATACAACTTCGCCGGTATTTCCGTTCATCCAGTGTGGCCACACGCCGTGAAAACGGTCGGCAGTTTCAAGGAAGTTCAGAATTTTGATCATATGATCCAGGCCTTCTTCCCGGGTTATAAAGCCGCGTTCAATTCCTGTAATCAAAGCCATTATCCCAAATCCGGAACCGCCGGATGTTATCACATCGCCTGAAGTGTTTCGTTCACGGGCCATTCCTGAAGCGGGATGAGCAAAATCGTAGAAGTACCTGAATGTATATTCCTGAACCATCTCCAGCAGCTCTTCATCACTAAAATTGCGGGTGATGGCCGAAACCACTTCTGAGGGCACAGATGCTTCGTTTGCTGAATTCAAAGCGCTGATGCGATACAAAGCTGTAATATTGTTGCCTAAACTACGGAGCCAGTCAATATGCCGGGTTGTGTTTTTGTCGGTTACATATACGGTTGTCCATGTATTTCCTCCGTTTACAGAGCGTTGAACTTCATATCCGTTGATGTAATTTTCAGGATTCTTATTCCATGTAACTTCGGCGTGACTGTCATAACCCAAAGCTGCAACTCCCGTTGGTTGAGAAGCCGGAGGCGAAGTACCGTCGCCGGTAAAAACCCGCATATCATCAACCAAAAGAGTATGTGTAAGTCCATCAGTTTCATTTTGGGCAAAACCAATGGTTTTAATTCTTGTAAAATCAACCGGGTCGCCGAACTCAAGAAAAAGGCTCATGGGTATGGCAACCCTTGTCCATATTCCGGGAAGCAATTCGGGACACCAGGTTGAGAAGATGTGTTTTGTAGTTTTGGTATTTGAAACATCTTCCATGAAAATCCGTGGCAAAAGAGCATTGTTCAGTCCTTCCAAAGAGCGGAGCCAGAATGTAAGCGTATCGGTATTGCTGATGTTTTTTTCGGTCCAGTTTAATCCGGCAGCTATGGCAACCCAGTCGCCACCTGTAACTGATTTCCATTGTAATCTCAGGCTATTTGTGCCCTGGACAGCAGGAGTCGAAGTCTCAACCGGAAACTTCCGCAATTCACTGCCCATACGAGCCAGCTCACTTGGAGGGGTTAGCTCCATCCAACTGAAATCGTAGAGATCAGAGGTTGGGCTATCCTGAAAGTAAAGATAAGTCTGGCCTGCAATCTGGCTGGAAAAAAGCCAGAAAGTCATCAGGGTGAGGAATAATTTCAGTTTTCGGTTGAGGCTTTGTTTCATGGTTTTTTTGTTGATTACCTTCTGATGTGAGCGCCTTTAACCGCGTAATAGAAGATGTATAAGTAACAAAGAGCCGGTACGATGAAGGCCCAGGTGTAACCGAAATTGTCGGCAACGCTTCCCATAATCGGAGGAATAATCGCTCCACCAAAAATTAAGGTGTTTATGATGCCTGAAGCAGTGCTTAACTCACCTGAATCAAGGTCTTTCACAGCAAGGGTGAAAATATTCGGGAACATAATCGAATTGAACAATCCGATTGAAATAACAGTCCATAATGCCACCTGACCAGTGCCAAAGCTGGTAATAATATCGAGTAATGCCGCTACCAATGCAAAAACTGCAAGGGTACGTGCAGCTTTGCCGGTTCCGATCTGCATAATCAGGAAGTTAATAACCGAAATTCCCAGAAAGATACCGCCGATATTCCAGTTCCAGCCGGTAACGAATGACCCTGAGACCAGTGCCAGAATCAAAACAGGAATGGCGTAGGTTATTTTTTTAGACATGCTGATGCCTGAAAACATAAAAGATCCGAAGAATCGGCCAACCATAGCTCCTCCCCAATAAATGGCTGCATAAGTCGAGGCCATTTCAGGGTCCATGCCGTTGGTGGTTTTCAGATAGCTGATGATAAGACTTCCGTTTCCAACTTCAGCACCTACATAAAAGAAAATAGCTACAGCTCCCAGCAGTACATGGGGGTATTTCCATACACTCTTTTTTGAAATCGTTGCGGTTTGGGCAATTTCAGGAAGTTTGATGGTCATAATGAGAAGTGCAATAATGACAATAAGCACACTCATAATGACAAACGGAATCTGCACTGTTTCTGCTTTTCCAGCGGCGTCAAGCATTTCTGATGCTCCTGTAAAGATAAAAACAGCAATAATCCATGGGGCAACCATAGTAGCTATAGAGTTCAACGCCTGAGTCAGGTTTAAACGGCTTGAAGCAGTTACTTCGGGGCCTAATGCTGTAACATAAGGATTGGCTGCTGTTTGCAGGAATACAACTCCTGCAGCAAGAATAAAGGTGGAAACAAGAAACAAAGGAAACGAAGGAATGCTTGACGAAGGATAAAATAGTAAACCTCCGGCAGCCATGAGTAGTAATCCGATAATCAGTGCCCGCTTGTATCCTATTTTCTTAATGTATAATCCAATAGGAATTGATAGTATTGCATAAGTGATAAAGAAAGCAAAGTTCAGCATTTGAGCTTCAAATTCACTGAGCTCAAAAATGTCCTTTACTTTAGCACTTAAGGTAATGATGAAGGTTGTGGCGAAACCAAAGATAAAAAAGATAGAGCCAATAACCGACATTCCCACTTTGTAGCTGTTGTCCTGTTTACTCATGTGTGTGTGTGTTTGTGGATTTGTTTTTGAAATTTTATTGTTGAGTTAAAAAGTATTCAATCCTTATTTGTAACCAATAAAAGTAATCAAAAAATCTGAAAAGAAGATCGCCTTATTCGCCTGCAAAGTATTTGCAGGAAAAAGGAGTTTTGTTTGTGTAAATGATACACTAAGCAAACTGTAAAATTAGATTAAGTAATAATAATTAACAAGAGTTTTTTTTTATTTATTAAATGACGGCTCAGATTGATTGATTTATGGGCCTATATTTCTGAAATACAATTCAATATCGTTTATTTTATGTTTCGAATTTGCTGATAAGTGAACCAAATATCCTTCGACTCCGTTCAGGATGACTGTCAGTCTGAGCGGAGTCAAAGACAATATTCATTAACCAAACGACATAATAATACAATCACATAATGATAACATTTTTATCAGGGTTATAAAATTTATGCAAAAAAAAAACCGGACACCGCTTTAGCAGTATCCGGTTTCAAAAACACAAACTACACTTATTTGTCTAATTTGTTTGAAGCTGTGGCAGCCCATTCATTAACGCCACCTTCATAAACTTTAACGTTCGGATATCCAAGGATGGATTTCAGTGCAAAGTATCCTTTGCCTGCTCTTACACCTGTAGGACATACAAGAATAATGGTTTTGTCTTTGGTTGCACCGGCTGCTGTAAAGAGTTTTTCAAGCTCAGCCTTTGATTTATAAAGACTGTTTGCAGCATTTAAAGTTGTGTGATCTACATTAACCGAACCAGGGATACGACCTTTGTTGTTTTTCGGGTCTTTTCCTGTGAATTCAGCTACTTCACGTAAATCAACCAGTATAACTTTTGCATTTCCTGCAGCCGCTTGTACCTCTTTCATGTCGGCATAAATAGCTTTGTTCAGCGCAGGGGTAAAAGTTGCGGGTTTTACGGTAGATGGATTTTTGGTAACCGGTTTACGACCAGCTTTCCATGCAACCATACCACCATCAAGAATTTTTACATTAGGAGCTCCCATGTACTTCAGTGTCCAATAAAGCCTGCTTGCATATTTACCGGCTCCTTCGTCATAAACTACAATGGTTTTCTTTTCACTGAGTCCCTTTGCGCCAAAAATTTTTGCGAGTTCGGCAGGAGACTGCAGGAGTCCTTCAACTCCACCTGTTTTTTCCAGGCTTTTATAGGAAACGTTTACAGCATCGTTGATATGAACTTTTGCATATTCAGTTTCAACTTCGGCAGAAACAACCACGTAATTTGCATCTTTTATTTTTGAGCTCAGTTCGGCAACAGTAATGAGATCCTGAGCCTGAGCAACTATGCCCAAAGCAACAAAAGCGATGGCAGTTAAAAAAAGTTTTTTCATTTCGTTTAGTTTTTAATTAGAATTTAACCTGTAATTGAACAACGATTTCGTCGTTTTTTTGTTCCAGAGTTTCTGCTCTGTACAAGTAGTTAACCTGTAATCGAGTCCAGTCATTAAAGAAATAATTCAAACCAAAAGTCAGAGTATTGTATTTTTCTTCAATGGGAATATCTTGACCAGAAGAAGTATTCATGAATCCGCTATGAAAAAAGTCATACATAAAAACCGGTTCTACATTCCATTTTGACATATAAGCCATTGAAACGTAAGCTCCTTTCCGAACTTTTCCTATATCAACCGGAGTGCCGCTACATCCGCCAGCAGCATCATTCAGAGCTCCTTCATCATAAATAAATTCACTCAACAAAGTAAAGCCTGAATACTTAGCCTTTAATTCAAGTCCCAGACTTAGCCTTGTTGCTTCATTATTGTTATCACCAGGATACCCATAACGAAAACTTCCACCAACATTCAAGAAATCTACAGGGTGAACTACAAAGCGTCCCACTACATCTTTTTTCCTGTTTTTATCATCAATTTTACCAGTTGGGATAAGCAAGCCAGATCCATTCATTAAACCAAGCTGATACTGGACAAGAGTATTTTCATCACCCCCCAACAGCATTAATCCCAGATCCCGGAAAGGTGATACCATTTGTAGAGTTGCTTTTGAACGGTAAACTGTCATTAGCCCGTTGCATGGTGTATTTGTTTCCATCCCAAACGGAGTTTTAAACGAACCCATTGAGAGTTTTGCCATTTTAAATCGATCATAAGTAATAAACGCATCTAAAAGATATGCACTATTATCCTCTGGTCTTGCTGACATAAAAGGACTAAGTTCCAAAACGAGGTAATAAGAAAAATCATAAGGAATTTTGCCCATAGCTCCGATACGCGCCCTTTCAAAGCTAAAAGTGTTGGTTGTTGGTTCAGTAAGCGAGTATTTATACTGCGATTGTAGAAACCCGAACATTTTTATTCCTTCTTCCGAAGGGGCTCCCCCACAACCCTGAGCTGAGACCCGGGTTGTGCTGAGAGCTGCTATAGCGAAAATTGCAAAAATCAGTTTTTTCATCAAAGTAGAATTAGTTACCGGTTACAATAGGAAGGTTCTTTGACATTGTTGATTTCCATTTGTTAGGGGATTCAGCCCATGCAGCGTTTGCGTTGGAAAATTTATTCATGCCCCACATTACGCTTTTTGCATTATAACCTATTACCCTCAGGTAAGCTGTAATTGCAGCTGAAGTTTGTCCTGTATAACAATATGTCAGAACTTGACTTGATGGATCAAGATTATTTACCTGACCTTCAACGACTAGCAGAGGATTAATGCGATATGCTCCTTTAACATGACCAAAGCCAACATAATCAGTTTCGCTAAAATAGTTGTTGATAAAATAGTTTGAAGGATTTGCTAAAACATCGCTTGGCTGCACAGTCATAAAACCTTCTTCAAGTACAAGGGCTACCCTCTCTTTTAGAATAAGTTCAGCTTGTGTAGAGGTTGTAGTAAATACAGGGCTTCCAAAGTTTTTTACTGCAGGTGCTGCATCAGTTGTCCAGTTTGCACTACCTTCGGCAATATTGTCAATATTATTTGACCAAACATCAAGTGTTGAATTCCAACTGCTCATTCCCCATTTTAGGGCTGTGGCGGTTGTATATCCTGACAAACGTAGTAAAGCTACCGCGTGAGTTGCAGTCTGACCTGTTTTACAAACTACAACAATCGGTTTACTATTTGCCTTTTCTGCCTCGATAAGGATGTTCTTAAGATCAACCCGGATAGCACCTTCAATGTGTCCCTGAGCAAATTCATCTGCACTTCGGATGTCGATAATGTATTTTGAACTGATGAATGTAGCAACTTCGTCAGCGGGTGGTGCTCCAACCACAAAACCACCAATGATAGTATTAATATCTAGATTTTGTGTTTTTAAATAGGTTATTAATTCATTTTGAGAATTAAAGGTTTCGTCCTTTTTGCAACTTGTTAGTACAAGCGCCGGTACAATGGCCAGGATCAGGAAAAATCTCATTAGTTTGTTCATGTTGTTGTTTGTTTTAGGTGTGGGTTTTTATTGAATTTAAGTTAGAGAAGGGGGTTAGCAACCACCTCCGGATTTTGGTGTTTCATGGCCGCCTCCGCCAAGTTTTTCAAGGCTTTTTTCAAAAATATCAGGGTAAGTCAGTTCCCATTTTTTCCATCCTTCTTTAAGGGCAAATACATTTGTATATCCAAGTTTCTGAAGGGTTTGCGCTGCGAGGATTCCGCGTTTTCCTTTCTGATCATAGACTACTATTTTTTCATCAGGAAGTGGCATATAAAGTCCGACACCTTCCCAAAAAGTGGAATCAGAAACATTAAACTCGAGGCTGCCGCGGGGGATGTTTACTGAGCCGGGAATATAACCGGGATAATGCTCTTCGGGCTGCCGAACATCCACAAGGGTGTAAATTTCCTCACCATTCATCAGTCCGTGAAGTTCTTCGGCTGTAATCAATTTTATCTCTTTCAGTGCCTGATCCACCATGTCGTCAGCCGAAGCAAATTTTTCCTGTTTGCTGCAAGCGGCAAATGCAATAAGGATGGCAATGGCAAAAACTATTTTTTTCATATTTGTTGGTTTTAAGCGGGTTGATTATCGGTTTTATGTTCTTCTGCAGGCTCTTCCTCATACCCGGAGATCATGGCTTTGATGTTTGTGGAGAGTCTGTGGCCGGTTGTGGTCATGTAAACGTGAACTATTACAAAGGCAACCATCAGAAAGGCTCCGAATGTGTGTGTTATCACTGCAAACCACAAACCGTTGGCATCAATCGGGTTCTGAGGATAGTGGTAATACATATAAAGTAGTCCTGTGATGGTTTGAACCGGGAATATCAAAATCAACAGACCCAGATAAATTACCCTTTGCAGTGGATTCAGTTTGTTGCCAAATGATTTCTTGGTAGGATGTGCTGCACCTTTGAAAATTCCTGAAGTGTAATACTGCAGTTGTTCTTTGAACTTCTCAGTTGTAGGAATAAAATTTTTGTATTGTCCGGTGACAATAAGCCAGAATATTGTAATTATTCCGAGAATTATAAATGTGATTGCAGCTGCATTGTGCAATCTGACCGATGCTTCAAAGCCAAATAGTGTGTAATTCCCATGGATTTCAAAACCGGTAATTGTGAGCAGAATAACCGTAGCCATCTGGGTCCAGTGCCAGAAGCGTTCAAATCGGGAGAAGACTTTTATTTTTTCCATTTCCTTTGTTTTTTCGGTTAGTGTTTACGGGCAACAATCCTCATTATTGAATGAACAATTACTCCCAGAAGTGAAATTATAATAATTGCAAACCCTGTATAATCTACGCCTTTTGCATAATCGCGCCCGGGAAGATAGAAGCCGGCAAGGTTAGCAAGTCGTCCATCTTCACTTCGAGTGTGACAGTCAGCGCATTGAAGGGTGTATTCTTTTGGAGAAACCTGATGGTTGAGGGGCCAGAACATTTCAGTGGAAACAAAGTCATGCTGTCCGCTGTAATATCTGCCAACATATTCCATCCCTATCTGAATGGCAGTGTCCCATCTGAGATCTTCCCAGAAAGCGCCCTGTCCGGGTTTCTCGGCAAATACATTTACGTTTACAATTTCTTTGGTTTCAACGTCAAAGGGTTGCTTTCCGCGATGAATTTTTACCGGCCATATTTTCGAATCCCGATCTTCGTAGCTACCCATAAGCGTGTTTATTTTTACAGGTATTTCGCTTATGGTATCACCATAAAGAAAATGGTCAGCAGTGCCATTGAACCACATATAGTCAGGTTTAACATTGTCATCCCAAACAAATTTTCCCTTAATTGATAAGTAGCTGTATTTGTGGTTGGCATCGTATTCGGTAATTTTATTTCCATTCTCATCTGTGCGGCCGGCTACTGACCAATCCCAATACATTACCGTTGGGTTGACCTTTGCGTAAACAGGTATGTGACAGGTCTGGCAGGCAACTTTGTGATTATGCATATCGATTACCTTATCGTTATGCGGCGTATCTGTATGGCAGGACTCACAGTAAGCGCGGTTGTTGTTTTCAGATGAAACACTGTAGGCTCTGCCGGTAATATTGTGCCTTTCGGTAAGATGGCAATCGTTGCACGACATATCCTGACCGGCTTTTGCCATGTGAACATCAACATAACGTGAGCAATTGAGCATAGCTTCTTCAAGGTCACCATGTTTTACATTGTTACCCCCGCCGCCGTGAAAATGACAAAATCCACAATTTTCTTTGAGTGGTTTTCCCACATTCTGCGCAACGTAATTATAGTCGGGAACCGGAAATTCAGCAGTTGCATTTTCGGCAGTAGCTGGCATACCTGCACCACCTTTGCGTTTTTTGTAAGTGTTAGTATTGTCGTGGCAAACCAGGCAATCGAGATTGGTTGGGTCTTCAAAATCAAATGTTTTATCTTTCCAATCGTAACCAATATGGCAGCGCATACACGATCCGTTATTGCTTTCGGCTGAAGCGCAGAAGTTGTTGATCAGGTTTTTCTTTCCTATTGTAACGGTTCCGCGGCCATTTGGAAGTGTGGTTTCACGCTCCCATCTCCAGTGTGCAGAAGCCATCAATTCGTCATCTCTTTTGTTGTGACAAGAAAGGCAAGCTGCGGTCAGATCCTGAGGTCTTTTGAATTCCTGCTGAAGAATTTCAAATTCGGCGTGATCAACTTTTTTTTCAATATCAGCTCTGTTCTGATATTCAAATTTCTCAGGAATTCCACGTTTGTTTCCGAAGTGCACTGTAGCGAAGATCACCAGTGCAGGCAGCACCAGCACGACCAGAAATGAAGTGATTTTTTGAAGAATATTGTTCATGGTCCGATTGTGAATAAATTAACAATGCGAAAGTAGTAGTAAGCTTATTGTTAAATGAATATTAAGCCACCAACCTGAACATGCTTTTCTCCTTTCTTCAACAGAATAATCTTTGATGTAAATCAAGGAAATTTTTGTTTCTTTGCAGGAAAGCTTGCTATTTAACTAATTAATTATATCTAAATGACAGAAGGACAGATGAGTATGCAGCATAGTTGTGCAATCGGTGGTAACACAGGATCGTGCATCGAGCTCTTGTCATCGCAGGAGCTTGAACTGATAAACTCAAAAATGGCGGTCGTAAATTACCGTAAGGGTGAAATCATCTGCAAGCAGGGAACTCCTGCAGGGCAAATTATGCTTGTTCAGGAAGGGCTTGTAAAAATTTATATGGAAAGTAACTCCAATGATAATCTGGTGCTCCATATAATGCCTCCAAGCAATATTATAGGACTTTCTACACTTTCAGAAGGAAATTCTGTTTACCAGTTTTCTGCTCAGGCATATATTGATACACGCATTCAGTTGATCGATTCCAATACCTTTAAGCAACTATTAAGATCCAACCCTGAATTTGCAATAAAAGTAGTTGGATTTCTTGCAGATTATAATTCCATTATCAGCGGCCGCTTTTTCTGCCTGACTCAAAAACAGACTTATGGAAGGTTTGCCGATGTATTGCTATGTCTGGCCAACCGAATCTATAAGCAACACAAATTTCCACTCCAATTGTCAAGAAAGGAACTTGCTGAAATTGCCGGTATGTCGGTTGAAAGCGTTGCCAGAATTCTTACCCGTTTCAAAGAGGAAAAACTGATAGAAGAAGAATGCAAGCATCTGCATATCCTTGATTACGACAGAATGTTTGAGATTAGTCAGAAAGGTTAGAATTTTTAAACGGGAAGATTAACTCCTGACGCTGTATTCGGGATCTTACCTAAAAGTTCAATGAATTTCGTGGGTATGGCTTGGTTGAGGGGGTGCTGCTCAGGTAGCTAACTAATGGCGGAACCGTCAACTCTATTCTGTGGCACTATTTTTTATTGTTTTAGTGATTTTCGTTCCACATATCTTTTTAATTTTTTATTAGCATAATTCTCAAGTTTTAAATACAAGTCAAAGTAACTTTTCAATGAGTCTTTAAATACTTTTAAATCATCATGTCTATGTTTGGCGGTTAAGACTAAGCTTTTATCATATGAAATCATGTGCTGGTGATATCCATGTGTTTGAATGTCTGTTAAAATTCGCAACAATTCAATATCCATAAACCTAGATTTCTCTAAAATAATTTTCAAAAAATAATCAATACGGTGTGAGTAATTAATCATTACTCCAAAGAAATGAGGTATCGATGTAAAACCCTCTAGTCCAACGTCCTTATTAATTGGTTTATTAGGATTAATTGTCGAGCAAATTTCATTCAAATCATTTTCGTTAGGATAGATATTCAGGTTTCTTTTGTAAATACTTGTCTCAGTCTTAATAAATTTAAGTCCTGCTGCACTTCTCATCGAGAAGCAGAAAAACATACAATTATTTAATGCAACAAAAGTATAATCAGCTATAAAGGGTAATATAATTTTCTCATCTCGTTTAGTTTTTAAAACAACGACAACAACATAAAAAATAAAGGAAGTCAGGTATGCAATTGAAATTGTTTCTATTAAACTATTAACCTTTTCTGCATCTATTAGTAAAGCCGTTTTAATGAAATAATTTTCGAAAAAGTTTATCCAGATTATTAAAATCAATGATAAAGCAAATAATCCATTTATTATGAACTTGTATAGTCTCATATTTGTCTTTTTAAAATGCCCCACAACGAGTGGATATCCGCAATATCACCGGAATATCCACTTACTATCCACTCATTGTGAGTGAAAATACAACTCATATTTCCACCCCAAATATAACAACTTTTTTAATTATCCAAGCCTTACCTCACCACAGGAATACAGGCACATCAAAAAAATCAGGAAAGAGGCTCTATATCAAAGTCCATATCCGTCAGCTAACTACTGACGGAGCCGTCTACTCGATTACCTGTTGTGTTTCTGTTTTCAGTCTATTTCATTCGGATTCTTTAATTTTCTTTCGCTTTTTTTTATATAATTGTCAAGTTCGTCTTTTTTAGATTTAGCCAAAATGTCGAAAATGTTTTCAATCGTTGAATTGGAAATATTCAACTCATAGTTTTCAAATTCTTTTAATAATTTGTCTCCTAAAATTAGGCTTCTTATTTCCCCATCTCTAACTAATTCCATCCAAGTTCTGTCTTCAATTTCCTTATATCCACCAGAGCTATTTGGAATATGTGAACCGTGTTCATACATTTTCAAACTGTCCCACATAAATTGCATAAAACTTGGTATGGCAGTCAAATTATTTTTGGATGAAACATGATATGCCAAATACATATCAGACATATACTGAATGTCAGGATTTACGCCTAATCCAAATATTTCTATGAATTCCATATAATTTCCTTTCACAACTCTTGCTCTGTTTGAGTAGAAGTCAATAGATTTTATATTGGATTGTGTCATACAAATATATCTGCTCATATAAAGGAACAAGAGTTTAAGTAGCTTTATCTTTTCATTTCTTAGATTGTTCTCATCTAAGCAACTACCTAATAAATAAAGTAAATCAGCTATTAACCAAGTTGCACCTTCTACACCATATTGGTTATTCCAATAATGATTTGGATATGAAGCAATACTTTTAATGCCCGATTTCAGTATTGGTAGTCCATCACTATAATTCTTTGCGTTATATAAAACACTTGCTACACTATAATTGACATAGGGATGATTGAAGTCTGAATATTTTGAATACACTTCCGACAATTTACTTCCATCAACTCCATAAAGTATAAGATTTTCAGTAATGGTCTTATATCGTTTGGGTTTGATTTCTTCTACAAATTGGTCACCAGTTAAGCATTCCTTAAATTCTATGTGAAATTCACTTAACCAATTGTCATTTAATTTTCTCGAATTATTAATAGAAAATAAAGGGCTTTGAGATTTTTGATGTTTAACTATATCTGCTTGCTCTTTAATTATCTTCAAGGTAAGCTCAAGTTCATCATTCCATTTTCCAAGACTGTCAAGATGTAATTTGAACGCACCAAAAAACTCATCAAGGTCAGTTGAAGTTTTAATCGCTTGCTTTTCTATATAGTTCTTGTAAAAAGCACTATGCTCTTCTAAGCCTACAAAATGTTGTAAAGCAGCCCTTAAATTTTCTTCATTAGACATTTGGTGGTAATGCTTTGTAGTTTTCTTTTAAATAAGCTGCTGCACAAAGTTGTCCCAACACTTGTTCAATTTGACCGTAGGTTTTGATTTCTTCTGTTTCAATTATTACACCTGACATTTTCCCAATTGCATCGAGTTTTGATAACCCTGTTCCACCGAAAGCACCCCAAAGCAAAACACAATCGTCAGTGAGAAGATAGTATAAGTATGCGTATTCTATTTCTTCAAGCTTTGCCTTATTACCGTTTTTTGATTCTGAAATTAGAGGTGTAAAAATTCCGTAGTTGGTGTTCCCTACATTTCTTTCAGTATTGGTCATAAGTTTAAGCAGTATAGGTTGAGTTTTTGATACTGCTGTCGACCCATAGGTAGTTTTAAGCATTTGAAAACCTTCATTAAAGTCATTCCATTTAACTTTTGGTTTGTCTAACAAATTGATTTCATAACAACCAATTATGTCGGGGAACATAAATTCCATTGTATATTTTCTGTAAAAAATATTCAATACAACTTTTTCAGCGTATTCCGTTTTAGAATAACGATTTCTCCAAGTCATAAGATTGTTCATTCCTTCATTTAGTGAATGTCTTAAATCTGTTCTCATAATTTTATCTGTTAAAGTAGTTTGTGTATTTACGCAAAGCTTCTTCGGCATCACTGTTTCCAAGTTCATATGCTTTTACTAGATTTTTTATTGATTCTTGTTGTTCGCCTGTTTGAGATTGCAAATCAGCAAGTCTAAAATATGCTTGATGTAATTCAGATAATTGAACTGATTTTTTCAAATCAGAAATAGCACCAATCTTATCATTTAATGCTTCTTTCGCAATTGACCGATTATAATACATAATTCCATCGTCAGAGTCTAATGGCTTCGAAAACCCTTCTATCAGTGTAATGTATTCGTTCAATAATTTTAGTGCTTCCGGGTAATTAGCTTGTTGAAGTGTGGCTAAAGCTTTTATTGCCAATGGAGTTTCTTTTGTCTCTCCCTTCTTCTTGAAAAATTTGTCAAACATGATTTGTTATTTAAATTATTAATGATACAGTGTCTTGTTTTAGCATTGCAGGTAACGAGCTAATATAACCTAGATCGCGTATATCCGACTAGTATCCAACCTTTGTGAGCAAAAAATACTGCACAGGTTTTCGCCTCAAATATAATAATATTATAAATATCTAGACCATTCAACGGGCTTTGTATTTACGATCTTACCCAAAAGCTCAACTAACTTCAGCGTGGATGGAATGGTTGTACTGCGCACACTGTCAGCTAACTACTGGAGAGCGGGCTACTCGATTATGCACAGTATTTATCTTATTTCTTTTTTCCTTATCAACTCTTTCAGTCCTTTAATTTCAAATCCAAAATACTCCAAAGTATACATCTCATCACGCATTTTGAAATAGCTTGGATGCCAATTATTGTCTCCGGCAACTTTTATTATTTCAATACACTTATTTTTCAGTTCTCCTTCTTCTAAAATATCTAGAATAAGAATTACTGCCCAAATCGACATAACTGTTTCATCTTCTGTTTTTTGGTAATTATTAATAAATGAAGTTAGAATCTCAAGTGCTTCTGTGTGTTTGAGCTTTTTTGAAGTCAAATAATGACTTATGACAAACGGAGTTATGTCATTTACCTTGCCACTACAAAAATCTTGATTTGTTAATCCTATATATTTATTCTCCCTTTGGAACTGTCTTAACTCATCAAATGTTGGAATGATACTTTTTGATATTTCATCCCATTGATGAGAGTAGAGACCTATACCAATGTAATTAGCAATTGCTTTTGCTGTAAGTATTCTATAGAATTCTTCAGGATAATCACGAATCTTAATTAATGGAAAGAAAGGTGGCACTGGAAAAATGACCCTGTCTTGATATACTTGTCTTCCATGTGCTACAGCGTTCCTATCTTTTACAAAATTAGCAATGAAGGCTTTTAGTCTGTATGTTAGAATACCTTGTTCCTTAAACATATAGAAAATCTTACTAATTACTGATAATTCTGGAAATAGTAATCCCTCAATAATTTTTGATTTCGCAGTGGTTTCACTTTTTAAGTGATTCCCATCAAATAAAAATGATTCTTCAAGTATTGATTTCGTGAAGTCGCTTATTTTTCTCTTTAACTCTGATTTCTGCTTAGTCTCATACTTAGTTGTTAAAAGCTCCAAAATGTGAAAGTAAGAAAGTAACGTTTCATCATCATATAACATATTGTCTTCACTTTCAAACTCCATATAAAGTCCTTTTCTCCATCTATCTATGAGAGAATAAATAAATTCTTTATCGTCATGGGATTCAATAATTGTATTAAACTGATTATAATCCTCAATCAAGTCAACTTCTTCATAAACAAATTTATTTTTGCATTTTTTATTAAATTTACCAACGAAAGATGAGCTCGCAAATGTTTCAAAAGGAGTAAAAATTTGTTGAGTAAAATAGGATAAGACACCAAAGGCGATCAGTAGTCTTGGTCTGGAATATGCCATTCCATCGGTCACAGATTCGAACATTTCTAGTTGATTTTGAATCACTATCGCTAAATGTGGTGAATCCTTTTTTATTGCTTGATTATTAGGGCCTAATAACTCAGTAGCAGTTCCTGTCAACATTCTAACCCCTAGAAATTGAATGTCTAATTCAAGATTGAAATCAATCTCCCGTGTAAAAATATGTACTACGTTTTTCGTCATCTTAATGTTGTGCACAACGTTTTGGCGCTTGGCGCAGTGGCGGATTTCGGAGCACAAAACTGTCAATACACCACAAAAGTTGATGCGAGGAAGAATGTTCAATTAACCACGTCACCCGCCATTGAGCCAAACGCCTGTTAGCGGTATGTGCTTTCTTGTCAGTATTTTGATTTGTTTGCATATCCAGCTATAAATAGTCCAAATGTAAACGCTCCTAATAATGCCTCAGATGATAGTAATAGTTTATAGCCACCATTTTGAAACGGAACAAAGTCGCCAAATCCCAGTGTTGTAAATATAATCGATGATAGATAGAATGAATTTGTCAAGTTACCTCCAACAGTGTCTATACTTGATATGAAATACAATCCAGTGTAAACAGTCATAACTACCAATGAACATAGAACTGTCCGTAATGGTCGTTCACCGAAACCCCATATTAAGTATGAGAAAAAGTCTGAAATTGAAGAAGCCAGTTTTGAAAAATTCTCTTTAAGCAATGGTTTTGCAAAGATAAAATCTTGTTTCCAAATTAATTTTAATGCTCTTTTAAAATCCAAACTACCAAAGGCGTATTTCATCTCATACAATCTTTCTTTGTAGTAAGCTTCTCCTGCTTCTTTCCTGTGTCCATTGTTTTGGAATAGAACTCTAAACCTTTTATAATTTTCAGCAACAGTTTCATAAGTCCCAACAATTCCTGTATGCCATTCTTTTTGGGGAGGTAAATAAATAAAGTTGTCAACCTCAACCCTATTAAAAGAAAATCTGTTTGCCGAGCAGTCTTCAACTATAAAATTTATCAAAGATGAATTTTCAAAGTCGGCACCAAAAAAATCACAGTTGTAAAACTCTGTCCAGTAAAATCGAGAATTAGAACTTCTTAGGCTTTCAAAGTAACAAGCATAGAATTTTGTAAAATAGACTATAGAATTAGTGAATTTTAAGTGCCTACAACTGGAATAGAAAATATTAAGCTCTCTATCCCAATGGTGTTTACCTTCAATTTCAAGGAAATCTAAATTTGTAAAATCAAGATTGCGAAATGTTGTTAGCCCCCAACCGTTAATTTTTGTCCCACCCAGTTTTAAAACTGATATACCAGGAGATAAAGTTGCACTGCACATTTCAGGAACATCTGGAGCAGTGCCACCAATATATCTGAATGTATCAAGCTCACCGCTATATTTTGTTTTTATAATCTTGTTTGTTTTCAGTTTCTCTTTAGCCCAAACAAAATATGGCTTAAATCTATACTGCTCAACTTTTTCTGTTTCTTTTTCAGGTATGTTTTTCAGTCTCTTGTCATGAGCTTTGTCCTCAATAGGAACAAAAAAGTAATGGTCAACGCCATTCTCATTTGATTTGATTAAAATAGTCTCTTTGTCCCAATAGAAGAATGAGCCGGGTTTGTCTGTGTTTAATATAAAGTCAATGGAGAAGTTAAATGTGGTCAACCATTCGTCAAAAAGTGGAAGTGTTTTTTGAAAGCAGTCAAATAGTCGTTTCAAGTCGTTTTCACGCCTCCATTTATTAAATTCTTCGTCACTTAATTTCCAAAGTTCTTCTGGTTTCATATTTTGTTGTGTTGTCTCTATAGCTGACCGCTAATGAGTGGATATACACAACCCTTCGTATATATCTGACTTGTATGTACCCATTTTGAGCTGAAATACAAATCATTTCTCCGCCCCAAATATAATGTTTTTTTAATATCCAAGCCTTACCTTACCACAGGAATACAGGCACATCAAAAAAATCAGGAAAGAGGCTCCATATCAAAGTCCACATCCGTTATTACGCCGGATTCAACTTCAATTTCATCCTCCTCGTAATCGGCATAACCTTTCAGTTCGGCCTTAATGGAATAACTGCCGGCCTCAGAAAGGGGCAATGTGTAATTACCTTCGGCATCGGTAAGGGTACTTTGGTTGGTGCCTACAATACTCACCCTTACCCCCGGCTGGTTCAGTCCGGTTTCGAGGTTAGCCACCGTGCCTGAAATGCCGGTTTTGCCGCTGCCATTTCCGTTAGATTTACGTTTAAGATCATCAACCATACGCAGGTTTTTGTACTCCTGATAAAACAGAGGATCGGCATTGCTCACAATGTCCATCAAGGCGTCAATCTTCTTCAGCGAAGAATCAGCCGCGGTAAATAGATTGTCAAGTTCACCGGTAGCTGTTTTGCGGTAAGCAATCACACGTTTGGTTCCGGGCAAAGCCGCAACATACGCCTGTAAATCCTGCTCTACATTTTCCACCATCTCCGGGCTGAGGCCATAAGGGGCAATATCGGCAAGTTTAGGTCTTGCAGCATCCAGCACACGGTTTACTGCGCCTACAATACTGGTCTGTGGCAAGCGCTGAAGATTTGTATAGGAGTATTTTACCGCTTCCTGCAATATTTTGTCATCGGTAACAATTGCATAAGCTTTTACCCGCTTCACAATTTCGAGTAGTCCGTCAATCACTTTTTGTTTTAATGCATCTTTGGTTTGGGTATGCCCTTCGCTGCTTGTAAGTTGGGCTTGTTGCATGGTGTTGATGTGTGCAAGTGTATCTTGCAGTATATCAACATAACCTGCAAGGGCGGGAGCAAACAATAGTTTGGTTTCATTTTTCTCTAGAAAATCCATAACAGCAATTTGCATCCTTTGTTTGTTAATCATTCTTTTAATCATAAGAGATAATTTTTAGGGTAAATAATTAAAAATCGCCTATATCCTGTGGTTGGCAAAGCCTGTGAAAAAAATGGGTGTGTGATGTTGAAGCATTGGCCTCACGTTTATACCTTAAATCACTTGTCAAACTATCTGCCTGGCTTCAAACTCATGTTAATTGTAATGCGATAAAAAGGGCATATGATAAAAAAGAATATGCTTACTTCGGATCTACCTGTATCAATCTACTATCAATACTCAAAAGTAGAACAAAAACAAATAGAACGAAATATCTGAAAAAATATTTCAATGGTGTTAAACGTGAAATTGCAACCGAGGCCGCCTAAGCGGACGAGCTCAGCGAAGCTAAATTACGCTTAACCGCAAACGGGCGGCAGAACATCCGCAAAGAAGAGCTCAGATTTTCAGTATCCGCGGGAGCGACCTTCATAAATTGACTTCCAGAAACCACTTGTTAAGATCCCTAAAGAAATTACATAAAAAACATTCTGGTCAAATTTTAGGTAGTCGCGGTGCAGATACGAGGCCTAACGGCCTGAGTGACAGAAAAGGGGGATTAAGCTACTCAAGCAATGGCCGAAGGAGGTAGAAAAGTGCCCTTCGACAAGAGCTCAGGGACCAAAAAGAGAAGAGCGAAACGCCGGAAGCGCAAGCTAAACGCTTGGTGTCAGAACATCCGCAAAGAAGAGCTCAGATTTTCAGTATCTGCGGGAGCGACCTTCTAAAATTGACTTCCAGAAACCACTTGTTAAGATCCCAAAAGCAATTACATAAAAAAACATTCTGGTCAAATTTTAGGTAGTCGCGGTGCAGATACGAGGCCTAACGGCCTGAGTGACAGAAAATATATATGCGCGACTCAGGCAATGGCCGAAGGAGGTAGAAACACCACTTGACTTTTGTAAAAATTTAGCAGTAAATTTACTCCATCTAATAAAGCCTTCTTTTTTTACCAGACTTTAAAATAGCTTTACTTTCAATAATCGCGTTTTTCACTCTATACATTTTCCCAGAAGCAAAGAATTCAGGATCAAATCAAAACTAAAAAAAACTAACCATAATACCAATCCTTTATGAAACGATGTTTACTTCTACCCATGCTATTTGCACTGGTATTTTCATTCAACGCTACTGCTCAAACCTATTACCCCCTACCCGAAGAAAACGCCTATTGGACCGTGTTGGAATTTGATTATAACACATGGCAATACAATGATGTTATCTACACCGTGGAGGGCGATACGGTAATTAACAACCTTAACTACAAGGTGGTATACAGGCTTGATGACTACCCAACCATTTATGACACCATAAGTACCCTGCATTGTTTTATGCGGCAGAGTATAGAAGAAAAGAAAATTTGGTTTATAAGGAATTACCTTGGAGAGACACAGGAAAAACTTGGCTATGACCTATCTGTTGCAGTGGGTGATACAGTCAGTTTGCCGGCGTTTCAATTTAGCGTATTTGATGACTCTTTGTTCTATTTAGAATTAATTGATTCCGTTGACATGTCATTTCTTGGAGAGTTAAATGAATATCGATTGATTTATGTTTTTGGTTCGCTATCACAAAGTGGTATGGCTCTTAATTATATTGAAGGGATAAGAGACTTTTGGTCCACTTTTCCAAACTTAGATGATAATTATGGTTTTGATGCATTTCATCAATCACACACAGTTTGTGTACAAGTTAATAATGCCTTTTGGGTTGGAGATGAACCTTACAATAAAAATTGTGGATTTCTTGCTGTGGGTCTCGATAATCCTGAGTTAATCAAGTTAGAAGTCTTTCCCAACCCGGTTTCAAATATTCTTACAGTGCAGCTACCAGAGGGCTTTAAACATGCAGAGTTGCTGACTATATACAATACGCTGGGTATGGTTATAATGCAAAAAGACATTGGATCTGCCGGCAATAGTTTTGCCATTGATGTTTCTGCTTTAAATCAAGGTTTGTATTTCCTGAATATAAATTCACACGCAAACAACATTTCAGTAAAACTTATTATTAAACACTAAAGCTACTTTTTGAGAAACATTAAACATGCGGTTTTTACCGCATTGGCAGCGCTTTGCCTGATTGGAACCATTGCTGCAAAGACTCCCGGTTTCAATTACTACAGCTTTGTAGCCGAACAGGGGTTAGATAAAAAAAAGTAATACGTCTACTCTCAACAAAGCTGAAATGTTCTGCAGTCATATTGTTTTGTAATACCATCAACAGCCAATATTACCCATTCAGTTCGCTATGTTTCACTGTCAGACCGCTATGTTTCACTGTCAAACCGCTTTGCTTCACTGTCAAACCGCTTTGCTTCACTGTCAACTGACTTTGTGTCGTTGTCAGATCGCTTTGCTTGACTGTCAACTGACTTTGTGTCGTTGTCAGATCGCTTTGCTTTACTGTCAACTGACTATGTGTCATTGTCAGACCGCTTTGCTTAAAATTCAGACATTTCCCTCAACCTCAACCTTAACCTCAACCTTTCATCAACCTCAACCTCAACCTTAACCTCAACCTTAACCTCAACCTCAACCTCAACCTTAACCTTAACCTTAACCTTAAACTTAACCTTAACCTCAACCTTAACCTCAACCTTAACCTTAACCTCAACCTACTACAGATTCGGTGCTGAAACCTTCCTTAGTTGATTAATAATTGCAGGTTCGTTGATTTTCCCTACCGGATATTTCAGGAAATTCTTATCCCAATAAGGCGTTTGGCTATAAAACCAGTTAAGAATATCCCACTGTCTTTTAACAGAATCAGGGTTCTTTAATTTATACGCTTCAAAAGCCTTTTTTACTTCCGGATCTTTTTCAAGCATTTCGCGGGCCATGGTTTCCATAACATAAGTTTCGCTGTATTCTTTCTGCTCAAAAACAGCATTGAAAAAGCCCCATTCCACAAATGACCCGGGAGCCAAAGGTTCAAGAATTCCGGCGATAACTTTGGCTGTTCGCTGATTGGTATGGACAATTGCAGAGCCTGCAGGAAATACCCTTATTTCCTCTATTTCATCCACTTCGGTAGTAACCATATGCCGCCCTTCGTTGGGCGTTTTCCGGAAATCAAAATCCCTGAACTTATATGACTTCACTTTTACTTCGGTCGGTTGTGTAAGTAAGTCCATCTTTATGCCGTGAAGTTTCAGTCTGCTGATTACCTCTGTCCATTCAGCAGGAATTATATAGGCTTCAGGAAGCATCGTTTTGGATGAAGGAATTGTTTTATTGAAGAAAGGCAGCTTCATGGTAAGCGGTTTGGTGTTGTCATAAATAAACCAGTCGCCACCCGTCAGATCGCTTTTAATGTTTTTATAATCAAAACCTTCGAAATCAATCATCGTACTGTCGGTTTTGCTGGTAACCCATTTAAGGATATATTCCTGTTTTCTGAAGGCCGGCGAAGCGGTTGATTTGTCGGCCATATCAATCAGGGTTTTCAGTGATTCGGCCTGATGGTTGACAATAAATAAGGTATGAACCAGCATCTGGATGGTCGCATCCACCCTGGTTTTGTAATCTTTAAGCATATGCGTTTCAATAAGCAGGGCAGGGCGGTTCTGCAATGCAGCATAACCCTGCGAAATCATTGGAGGCGCAGCGCCGGTGCGAAGTCCGCTGCGTGGATCGTGCCAATTGCGGAACTGCACATAAGGAAATATCGGGAAGCCGCTTTCCTTCATCTTCGAAGTAATTCTAGGCTCATAAATGTTCTTCAACCATCGGGTAATCCCTGAATCAAGGGTACCGTAAATTTCTGTGTCGTAGGTGAGTGCGTATTGAAAATCAGCTCCATCGGTGGTGTGAATGTCAACAAAAAATTCAGGCAACCATTTGGAGTAAAATTTGAGCCAATGTTGCATTTCCAAAGCATCGGCTTTCAAAAAATCGCGGTTAAGGTTAAGATTGCTGGCATTGGTGCGCCATCCCATTTCATCAGGCCCGTTTTGATTGATGCGGTTATAGGGGCCAAAACGTTCATGTCCATCCACATTTAAAATCGGTATAAAAACTATGCTTGATTTTTCGAGCAGGTTTTTGTGTTTCTTGTTAATTAGAATATCGCGAAGCAAAACCATCATGGCATCTTTGCCGTCAGGTTCACCTGCATGAATACAAGCCTGAATTAAAACGATAACCCGTCCTTTTGCTCTGATTGCTTCCGGAGTTGTAAGTCCGTCCCGATCAATAATCATCATTGGAATTGCTCTCCCTTGCGGACTTGATCCAATGCCTGACATATTTGCTATTGGCGAAGAAGCGGCTAATCTGTTGCAAAATTCTATGGTTTCTTCATATCCTGGTGTTTTTTTAAAATCTGATTGTTCGTAATAGGTTCTCCAGTCCTGCGCACTTAGGCTGAAAGAGATGGTTACAAGTATAAGGATAAGAAATCTGTTCATTATTGATTGTATTATGGTGAGCTTGCAAATTTAGTTAAATTGATGGGGCGTACTAATCCGGCGAAAAAAAGCATTATTGTTAATTTTTAGTTAAATAATGCAGGTTTACCGGTGAACCCGTGTCAAAATGCTGTTAAACATGTTTTTGCTGGTTACTTAACAATCATAAACCTTTACTTTTGCACGCCTTAAAAACCTTATTCTGTTAAAATGAAGATCAACTCTCTCTTACTCGTACTTACTTTATCAGCAGTTACTGCATTTGTTCCTGCACCAACCAACGCACAGGGCCGGCCACAGGGCGGTGGTTCAGAGGCAGTTCGTCCGGCTATTGGAATATTAAAAGGACAGATTCTTGATGCAGTTTCCAATCAACCTATAGAATACAGTACGATTGCGCTTTTGAAGATGCGCGATAGTGCCGTTGCAGGGGGTACAATTACTGATCCCAAAGGAAATTTTAAAGTAGATCAGATTCAGGCTGGAAGATATAATGTAAGGGTACAGTTTATGGGTTATGAGACTTTAATTATTAAGGATGTAGCTTTCAAGCCTGCTGAACCCGAAGTCAATCTGGGAGCCATAAAACTAAAGCCATCAGCATCAAGTCTTTCTGGGGTGGAAGTAACAGCAGAGCGGGAAATGATGGTAAGTAATCTTGACAAAAAGATAATCAATGTTGATAAAAGTATTGCTTCCATAGGTGGTTCTGCAGTGGATGTTATGCAGACTATTCCCTCGGTTTCGGTTGATGTTGAAGGCAATATAAGCTTACGCGGAAGCAGCAATGTTACCATTCTGGTTGACGGAAAGCCCACCGGTCTGGCTGAAATAAGCAGTGGTGATCTTTTACAGCAGATTCCGGCATCATCCATCGAAAGTATTGAGGTAGTAACCAATCCTTCGGTACGATACGATGCTGAAGGAACTTCGGGAATTATCAATATAGTCCTTAAAAAAAGAAGTTTGCAGGGATTGAATGGTTTAGTATCGGTGACCGCCGGAACCGGAGACAGATATAACTCTTCGGTGAATCTTAATTACAGAAAAGATAAGTTTAATGTATTTGCCGGTTATGATAACCGTTTGGGAAAATTCAAATCAACCGGAACTACCGAAAGAAATACCTTTAACAATGAAGCAAGTATGTTATTGCTTCAGAATCAAACCATGGAGAACGAGCGTAATATGCACAATCTGAATTCAGGCATCGACTATATGCTAAACGATTTCAATACGCTGACGTTCAATTTTCAGATGAGGCGCATGTCCTTTGGCAATGAGGGAGATAACATGTCAAAAACTTATTCTCAGAATAATGAACTACTACGTGATTTCAACCGATACAGCGATAGCGAAAGGAATATTAATTCCTACAATTATACACTTTCCTACAAGCGTGGTTTTCTGACCAAAGGTAAAGAACTGACGGCCGATTTTATGATTACTGACAATGCCATGTCGGGTGAACAGAATATTCAACAGACGGAAATTACCCTTGGTTTTGACCCGGATCTTCCTTTACTGCAGCGCTCTAATTCAAACAATACCAACAGGATGTATATGGCTCAGGCCAATTATGCTGTGCCATTTGCAAACGGAGGACGCATTGAAACAGGATTCAAGAGTACCATCACCAACCTCACTATGAGGAATAACCTTTCAGATTTCAGTTACGGTGAAAATGACTGGATATTTAATGAAGATGCGGTCAATAACTTTGATTATTTTGAGCAGCTTCACGCGGTGTATGGCATATACTCTTCATCTTTTAAAAAATTCAAATATCAGGTTGGATTGCGTGCCGAGCAACTTATTTCGGAAAGTGATATAATTCAGGCCAGCGACAATTTTAACCTGTCGTACCTGAGTTTATTTCCATCGGTACATACAGTTTACGAGATAAGCACAACACAACAAATGTCGGTAAGTTATAGCCGTAGAATCAGGCGGCCCAACAACCGGCAGCTTAATCCATATGTTGATTATTCCGATTCGTTGAATATCCGTTATGGCAATCCCAAACTTCAGCCTGAATTTATCAACTCCTTTGAATTGGGATGGTCGAATTACTGGGGTAAAAATTCTATTAATTCCAGCGTATTTTATCGTTACACCACCGGGGTTATTGACCGCATTGTATTTCTGATTGATGATGGAGTAACTGCCACTACCTTCGAAAACCTTACCAGCAGCAAGGCATATGGCATTGAATTAATTGGCAATACGGAATTTACTAAATGGTTTAAAACCAATGCGAATGTTTCAATTTACAGAAGCATCATTGATGGAAGCGAAGTAACCGGGCTTGAAAAAGCGGTAGGGAATATGTGGACAGCCAAACTCAACCTCACCTTTGTGCCTTTTAAGAATGCTTCGCTGATGATTGCGGGCAATTACAGATCTCCCGAAATTGAAGCTCAGGAACGTGAGGAGGAAGTTTACTTTGCAGATGTAGCATTTCGTTACGACTTCTGGAAAAACAAAGCCTCAGTCAGTCTGAGAGTAAGTGATGTATTTGATAGCCGGCGCTTTGACAGTAAGACCTGGGGCGAAGATTTTACTATACAATCAAGCCGAAGAATGGAAACCAGGGTAGCATATCTGGGCTTTTCTTACAGAATCAATAATTATAACCGTCAGAAGGAGCGTGACCGCAACAACCAAAATGGAGACATGGAGATGGATGAATTCTAGATTGCCGGCAATGTCATTTAACATAAAAAGTCTGCAAGTCTAAAAGTTAAAAATTATAAAATAAAGAGAGGGGGAAAATCAGCAATGATATTCCCTTTTTTTATAATTTTAATATTTGCAGCAGAGGGAAAAGATATTTTTCTGAATTTCTTATAAAAATTGGCTTTATTTGTTTTTAAATTTGAACAATGTTTACCCCTGTCAGATAAAATGATAAAAAGAGCACTTCTGATAATCATTATTTCCGTTCTGAGCATTGCTTTATATGCTCAGAAGCCTGTATTCAGGCATTATTCGGTAAATGAAGGCTTGCCAAGCTCAGAGGTTTATCATATTATTCAGGATTCAAAAGGTTATATCTGGATAGCCACCAATATGGGTGTGAGCAGATTTGACGGGCGTGAATTCCGGAATTTTGATATACAGGATGGCCTGCCTGAAAATACTGTTTTTGAAGTTTACGAAGATGAAACAGGCCGGGTGTGGTTTGTTGGGTTTCCTTTTCAACTGGCATATTTCAGTAACGATTCAATTATTCCGTATAAGTTCAACAGTGTTTTGCGTATGATTGCAGGCAAGGGCTCTGTGCCGGTAAAAAAATCATTCAAGGTAGATAAGGAGAACAATGTGGTATTTAGTTTTTTGAGTAAGGGTGAAATATATTCTGTTGATAGCAAAGGTGTTGTAAAAGATTTAATTGGTAAGAATGAAATAACAAATTCTATTAGAATTATAGAAAACCAGAATCATCTGTTTACTTCTCAATCAGGAGGTATTGATAATCTGGTGAATATTGTTTTAAAATTGGATGATTTTAAACGCATTTTTCCTGTGGTTAAATCTTCAAATTTTTCTTTTTCAAACATTATTACTCTTAAAGGTTCAAATAACGAAATTTATATTGCTCAGAATGATTACCTTATTATGATTACACCGGATGGTAAGTTCCAACAAAAGCTGTTTCCTCATCGGTTGATATGGATTAGCAGTGATCATAAAGGGAATATTTGGGTCGGAACCGATAAGAACGGGGTTTATTGTATGAGTCAGAAGGATATTACGAATCCACCATTTCTTCAGTATCTTGATGGTTTATCTGTATCCTCATTTCTGGAAGATAATGAAGGTGGAAAATGGTTTACTACCCTTGAGAATGGCATTTTTTATCTTTCGTCAGAAGCATTTACGTCATATGGTAGTAGTGAAGGTTTTACAGATATAAAAATAAACTGCTTGGAGATTTTTCAAGGGAAGGTATTTGTAGGAACAAATGACGATTATCTAAATGTACTCGATGGGAATAAAATTACTTCTATGCTTATGTCCGGAAAATCCGGAGGAGTCACCTATGTATTAAAATCCTGGAGTGACACTCTTTTATGGATCGGAACAAATGAATACCTATATAGTTATAACGGAAATAAAATTATACGCTATGTTAATAATCATACATTACTTACAAAGAATACTATTTCCAGTAGAAGAGTATTCAATTTAAAAGATATTGATTTTATGGGATCAGATGAAATCCTTTTAGGTGAAGCCAGAGGTTTATCTATTTTTAAAAACGGCAAAGTAATATACAACTCCTTTTATAATGACAACGTCGAATTAAGGATTGAAGCCATTGAACGTGAAACTGACAGCTCGTTTTTATTGGGTTCTTTGAATGGGTTGTGGAGATATACAGGAAGCAGATATGAATTTCTGGGTGTTGGCAATCCACTGCTCAAACAAAGGATTACTGACATTGTCGGGTTTGGCGAAAAGGATAGATATATACTAGGCACTAAGGGATCGGGGCTGGTTGTGAGCATGAATGATACCATTAAACAGATTTCCCGTTTGAACGGTTTGTCGTCTAATTCAATAACATCATTATTACTTACCGGGAATGACCTTTGGATCGGCACTAATGGAGGACTCAATCTGATTGATATCAGGGATATTGGCAATGAAAATCCGAATGTTGTTGTTCTGAGAAAAGAGCATGGACTTATTTCAAATGAGATAAATCAACTGGCCGGAAATGAAGACTACATTTATATAGCAACCAACGCCGGTTTGACAGTGTTTGACCGGAAAAAACACAAACCTGTTCAATATATCCCTCCGGTGTATATTAATTCAATCTCTATAATGAAAAGAGATACACTGGTTGCTGATAATTACCGTTTGTCGCACAATCAGAATTTTATTACAATCTCTTATTACGGGATCTCTTTCCGTGATGGCGGTAACCTGCTTTACAAATATCGTTTGAGAGGTTTGAGTGATGAATGGGTAACAACAAACAATCTTGAAGTGGAATATGCTTTCCTTCCTCCAGGAGATTACCTGTTTGAAGTTATTGCCATAAACTCTGATGGAAATGAGAGCCTGATACCAGCGAATTTACACTTTGTCATTTTATCCCCATTCTGGAAAACATGGTGGTTTATCTCATTGTCAGTACTGGTAATTATTGGAGTTTCTTTTGCTTATTACTCCCGCCGCCTTCGTCAGATAAGAAAAGAACATGCACTGCAAAACGATACCAACTGGTACCGCCAGCAAGCACTTACCCGCCAGATGGATCCGCATTTCGTTTTTAATACTTTGAACAGCATTCAGTCATACATTATTAAAAATGACAGAATGGCATCTTCGCAATATCTCTCAAAGTTTGCTAAGCTAATGCGACTGATTCTAAACAATTCACAAAAACAAGCGGTGCCATTGAGCAATGAAATTGCAGCACTGAATTTATATATGGAACTTGAGTCGCTGAGATTTCATCATAAGTTCGAATTCAGTATAAATTATGATTCATCTGTCGATATTGAAACTTCATTTATTCCGGCCTTTCTTATTCAGCCTTTTATTGAAAATGCAATCTGGCATGGTATAATGGGACTGAAATCCATAGGCATCATAAGTGTTGGTTTTACTAAAGATGCCGGACAACTTATCTGTACAATTGAGGACAATGGCATTGGACGTGAGAAATCAAAACAAATGAAGTCAGAAACCGAGAAAGACAGAAAGTCGCTCGGTATTTCTTTGGTTGAATCACGACTGAAACTACTCAATAATTTCTATGGCGCCGACATGAAAGTTGTTTTTACCGATTTGTATGCTGATGATAAAACACCGGCAGGAACAAGGGTGGTTATTAATCTGCCGATCATCAATTAGCCTCAGACATTCAGCTTTTCTCCTTCTGATTTGGCTATAACTACTGCTGCACAGGTATCTCCATATACATTTACTGCTGTCCGGAACATATCCAGAATACGGTCAACCGCAAGTATAAGACCAATGCCTTCGAGAGGAAGCCCCACCGCATTTAAAACAATCGTCATCATTACCAGCCCGGCCATTGGAATTCCTGCTGAGCCGACAGCTGCCAGCAATGCAGTTACTACAACGATCATTTGCTGACCTATGCTTAAGTCAACACCATATGCTTGTGCAATAAAAATAACAGCTATGCATTCATAAAGTGCAGTTCCATTCATATTTATGGTTGCTCCCAGAGGTAAAGTAAAACTTGAAATCTTTGCAGAAACTCCGTCTTTTGTCTCAATTGCATCCATTGTTAATGGAAGTGTAGCACTTGAAGATGAAGTCGAAAAAGCTGTCAATAAAGGTGTTGACATATTTTTAAGATGCGTGATCGGATTTATTTTTGCAAACAGTATCAGAATTAAACTCAAAGTTATCTGGCTGTGAATAAACAGTGCCAATATAACGGTGAGCATATATAAACCCATGCGCGAAAAAACCAGAGTAAGCGCTGCCGTATCGCTCGCATAACGCGAAATTACTGTGGCAATTATTGCAAAAACACCCAATGGGGTCAATTTGATGACTGCCATAGTTATCTTCATCATCACATCAAACACTGATTCGAAGAAATTATGAATTACCTTTTGATGCTGCGGGGCAGTGAGGTTTGTAAAAAATCCAAAAATTATTGTAAAAAATATGATGGGCAGCATATCTCCTTTTGCCATAGATCCGAATACATTTTCAGGAATTGCGCCCAGCAATAGTTGTCCGAGCGATTGTTCTGCAGCAGGCACATTTTCAACTGATTCGGCAAATGAAAGATCTGCCCCTACTCCGGGACTGATCATATTGACCAATGCAAGTCCCAGCAATATTGCCAAAAGGCTGGTAATCATGTAAAAACCTATTGTTTTAAAACCAAGCCTTCCCAGGCTTTCAGGACTTCCAATGCCGGCAATGCCCGTAATGATTGAACTTATTATCAATGGTATAATAACCATTTTCAAAAGTTTCAGAAACAGGTCGCCAATCCAGCTGATCCACTCAACGTAAGGTGTAAAATATATGCCAAACAGGGTGCCGGCAATCAGAGCAATAAGTATTTGCCAGTGCAGATCAATTCTTTTTAATGTTTTCCACATGTCTTCAGTAATGGATTTGAATTAGTTCATTTGCTAACATAAACATGTCAGCTGGTTTGGTGTCGGTCTGATGCTAATTTTCTTAATTTTGATGAAGCCAAATTACAAATTCTTTTCCGATGAAAATACCAGTCGCTTTTTTTCTGATTACCTGCTCTCTTATAACTTCAGCACAGCACCTGAATATTCTGGTGGGAAACCAGCGAAATCCCAACGAACCATCAATTACTATTAACCCTCGGAACACGCAACAGATGCTGGCAGGTGCAAATATCGACAATTACTATTATTCCTCCGATGGTGGATTTTCATGGCAGAATAACCGTTTATTTTCTCCCGAACTTGGTGTATGGGGTGATCCTTGCGTTATTGTAGATACTGCCGGGAGTTTTTACTTTTTTCATTTGTCAAATCCTGCTGGAGGCGCTTGGATCGATAGAATTGTTTGTCAGAGAACCGATGATTTTACAGTCACCTGGACAGATGGAGCCGGAATAGGACTGGACGGAACCAAAGCTCAGGACAAGGAATGGGCTGTGGTTGATCCTGCAAACAATCATATTTATGTCACCTGGACTCAATTTGACACATATGGGAGTTCCAATCCCAACGATAGTTCAATCATCAGGTTTTCAAAATCTACCGATCAGGGTGAAACCTGGAGCGAACCAAAACGCCTGAACAAAGTTGCCGGCGATTGTATCGACAGCGACAATACGGTTGAAGGCGCTGTGCCCGCCGTTGGACCCGAAGGTCAGATTTATGTTGCATGGGCAGGCCCTGAAGGAATTGTATTTGACCGATCGCTTGATGGTGGTGAAACCTGGCTTGACAATGATATTTTCGTAAGCGATTTCCCGGGCGGGTGGGATATCTCTATTCCCGGAATTTTACGATCAAATGGTTTTCCGGTTACTGTCTGCGACCTCAGTTCCGGTCCGAACCGCGGCACAATTTATATCAACTGGTCCGATCAGCGTAACGGAACCAATGATACAGATGTTTGGCTGGTGAAATCAACTGATGGAGGAAATACCTGGAGTGAGCGTATACGTGTAAATGATGATGAACCCGGACGACATCAGTTTTTTAACTGGATGGCTGTTGATCAGGTAACAGGTAAACTTTGGTTTGTATTTTATGACAGGCGTAATTATACTGACACTCAAACAGATGTATATATGGCATTGTCGGAAGACGGAGGCGAGACTTTCACCAATTTTAAGGTGAGTGAGAGTCCGTTTATCCCTAATCCAACCATTTTTTTTGGCGATTACAACAATATTTCCGCGCATAACGAAATTGTGAGACCAATCTGGACAAGACTTCACGATAATAAACTCAGTATTCATACTGCAATTGTTGATATTGAAGCTGTTGGAGTATCTGAATTGCCCGAGTCAACACCAGTTGCAAGTGTTTCTTCATGGCCGAATCCTTTCAGACAAACAACTTCTTTTTCCTTTAGAATTAGAGATAATGTCAGGGTGAGCCTTTCTCTTTACGATATGACAGGGCGAAAGGTGATGGTTTTGATTGATAATCAATTGCTTTCGGCGGGAAGATATACCGAGCACCTTGACCCTGCAAAGCATAATCTGGCATCAGGAGTTTATAACTTTGAACTCATTACACCTTTGGGCAGGTATTTCCACAAAGTGGTTTATGCGCCATAATTAATGCTCAATTTGCCATTTTGAATGCACCTCATCCAAATGAGATTTTTTCGTAAATTCGCACCCACAAATTATTCAGAATCGAAAACATAATACTTTTGGATGGAAGATAAACTCCGAAAAATCCTTTCCGGCGCCAGGGAATTTGTCCTTAAATCAGGCATCAAAAAGCTTAACCTTGTTAATCTGGGCAACCATTTGGAAATGGCTGAAAAAGAGCTTCTTGAAATATTTACCGATGAAGCTGATCTGGTTAAAAAAATGCTTGAGTATGAGCGGGATTCTTTCAAATCAATTTTTGATGAGAATAATTTTGAAGATACCAATGCCATTGAAATATTAATGATTGTCAGCCAGACAATGAGTAGCCGGTTCTTTGAATTAACGCCATCTGTTACTTTTGATCTTAAAGCACTCTATCCTGATATTTACCGTCATCATGTCGATCAGCGTGTTGAATTCATCTTTATGAAGATGAAAATAAATATCGAAAAAGGAATCCGTCAGGGTATCTATCGCGAAGACCTTAGTGTTGAGCTCATTGCACGTCTGTATATCAGCCGCCTGATCGATCTGCACAACTCTGCTTTCTTCCCCCCCGAAAAGTTTTCGTTTAAGCTTTTGTATGATGTAATGATCGACAATTTTATTCGTGGCATTGCCAATGATGAAGGATTAAAACATTACAAAAAGCTTCGCAAATCATATAAAATGTGTTAGTTCCAGCTTAGCTTTTCAGCGACTTTAAAGATGAACATTCTGCATTTTTCTTTTGTTATCAGTTCATGAATTCAGTGAATCTGACCAGTTTCTGGAATGAACTTCCCACCCCCTTTTTTGCGCTTGCTCCTATGGAGGATGTCACTGACACAGTTTTCAGGGAGTTGGTTTTGTCGGTTTCCGATCCTGACAAACTGCATGTTTTATTCACCGAATTTACTTCGGTTGACGGACTCTGCCACCCCAAAGGCCGTGATGCTGTAATTCATCGTTTAAAGGTGAATGATTCGGAAAGGCAGCTGGCAAAGCAGAAAAATGTGAAACTGATTGCTCAGATATGGGGAAACAACCCTGAGAAATTTTATCAGGCATCACGTTACATTTCAGAGAATTTCAGCTTTGATGGCATCGATATCAACATGGGTTGTCCGGTTGCTAAAATTGTAAAGCAGGGTTCCTGTTCAGCACTTATCGGGCAAAATAGCCTGGTTTCTGATATTATTCATGCAACCCGCGAAGGTTCCGGATTGCCGGTAAGTGTAAAGACCCGCACAGGAATCAAAGAACATAATACCCATTCCTGGATTTCTCACCTTTTGAATTGCAGAGTTTCAGCCATAACCCTTCACGCCAGAACCCAGCGAATGATGTCAGAAAAACCTGCCGAATGGGATCAGGTGGGTGTTGCAGCTGAACTTCGAAACCAGATTAATCCGCAGATAAAAATTATTGGCAATGGTGATGTTGACAGCCATGAAAACGGACTTGACCTTATGGCCCGGCATCAGGCCGATGGTGCTATGGTTGGCAGGGGAATTTTCTCCAATCCGTTTTTCTTTTCAGAAGAAAAAGAGCGCGACATATCGCAAAAACTGAGTCTGCTTGAGTTTCACATTACACGCTTTGCCGAAACATGGGGGAGTGCCAGAAATTTCAGCATTCTCAAGCGTTTCTTCAAGATTTATGTCAATGGTTTTGAGGGTGCAGCTGCATTGCGTGCCCGCTTGATGGAAACCAATGATGCTCTGACCGCCATTTCTGCAATTTCAGATTTCCGGAGAACAGTAACTCATGAATTTACTGGAATTACCTGAACTGTATTTTTCAGGTATTCCGGAAATTCTAATGTTGCTGATAAATCTTACTCACAATTCTCCATCCTTCATTGAATTTATAAAGCGACAGATAATCGGTAAATTGCAGTTTGTCTTCGCGGTAAAGCTCAATTTTGGCAATGGCGGCAGTCTCAACAATGTCAATCATAAGATACTTGACAGTTGTTTTGTGTTCAGGGCCGTTTGGATTCTCTGCTTTGCGGCGTTCGGTGGTTTCAAGCCAGGTGTATATCGGGAGTTTCGACAAAAGGTTGTTTCGCATAATCAGCAGATCAAAGCCAGGGTGGAAACCTTTTCTGATTTCCTCAAGGTCTCCAAGATTATGAATTCCTTCGATGTAAGCTTTGTCAATCACCGATTTAATCTGATCTTCATCGGTATTGTTTTGAGCGGAAAGCATTGTTGGCAACCCAATACCAATCGCTAAGGCCAATGTTAAAATGATTCGTTTCATGGTACTTATTTTGGTTTTACAAAGTGTTTTTACCTGGCGAACCCAGGTTTATTCATATTTGATGGCATTAACAGGATTTGCTGTTGCTGCTTTTAAAGAATGAAAACTCACCGAGAGAATCGTAACTATCAGGGCTATTAATCCGGCAACTGCAAATGTAGTCCAGCCCAGGTTAATGTGATAGGCGAAATTTTCGAGCCATTTGTCCAGAAAATACCATGAAAGCGGGACAGCAATTACAAAAGCGATCAAAACCAGGATGACAGATTCTTTATAAAACATCCTCAACACAGCTTGAACCGAAGCACCAAGCACCTTGCGGATGCCAATTTCTTTGGTTCTTTGCATCGCGGTAAAGGATGAAAGCCCGATCAGACCTAGCAAAGCAATAAAAATAGAGAGTGCAGCAAAAATGGTAAATACTTTACCAAGGTTGGATTCTGCAGCATATTTTTCTTCATAATTTTTACCAAGAAAATAGTAGTCAAACGGACGGTTGGCGCCATGTTGAATCCATTTCTCCCTGATAAACTCCACCGTTTGCGCGCCTGCTCCAGGTTTCAGCCTGATGCTGAGCAGATTCATCGGGAATTCAGGAATAAAAAGAACGATGGGTTCAATTTTGTTGTGAAGCGAGGTGAAGTTAAAATCTTTCACCACACCAATCACTTTCATCAGGCGGCCGCCGCTTCCATCAAGTTCAAAGTTGTGATGAATTTTTTTACCAATAGCATCATCGCCCCAGCCGAGTGCTTTGGCTGCAGTTTCGTTGATGATAACTGCTTCAAGTTTGTCAGAACCCATATCACGGCTAAAATTCCGACCTTTTACCAATTTAAGATCAAGTAAATCGATAAAGTCATAATCGCAAGGCATGAGGTTCATGGCATATTCCTGCATTTTATCTTCCTTTTCCACACGCATTACCTGTATGCCGTGATTACCACCAGGAATGCCAAACGACATACTGGTTTTTAATATGTTTGGGTTCTGAAGCAATTCATTTCTGAAAGATTCGGTTTTTCGCCGGAAAGCTGTGTCCTGAATTTCAAGAACCATAACGTTTTCCTTGTTAAAGCCAATATCTGATTTTCGCATAAAGCTGAGCTGATCAAAAATTACCAGAGTTCCGGTGATCATCACCACCGAGATAAGCAGCTGAAATGTTACCAGACCTTTGCGCAACCATGATCCTTTGCTCCCCGATTGAACTTTGCCTTTCAGCACAACCGCCGGCTGAAACGAGGAGAGAAATGCAGCAGGGTAAGCGCCTGACAATAATCCGGTAAGAAAGGCTATGCCAAGAATCCCGAGAAAAATGTAAGGATTGCCAATAAAGCTGAACGACAGTTGTTTGCCCGATATATCATTAAACATAGGGAGCATAAGTTGCATTATTCCGAGTGAAATAATAAATGAAGCTGCTGAAAGTAAAAGGCTTTCGCTGAGAAATTGCCATGCCAGCTGTCCACGGTTTGCGCCAACCACTTTTCGTAAACCAACCTCGCGGGCGCGCCCGGCAGCCCTTGCTGTTGCCAGATTCATATAATTTATCGCGGCAAGCAGTAAAATAAATACCGCCACAACCCCAAAAACATAAATGTAAGCCATATTGCCCACCGGCAGATCTGCTGAGAGTTTAGAGGTGAGGTGTATCTTGTCAATTCTGGTAGTCATCAGATCGAATGAAGCGTTGATCTGGTCGCCGATTTCCTTCATGTACTTATCATAAATGGCCGGAAACTTATCCATCACCTGTTCTATTTGTGCATTTTCGTTCAGAAGAATAAATGTATAGCTGTTGACATTCCAGAATGCCATGGGCTCCAGACTTCTGAATCTTTCTGCGCCGACAATGGTTGCAAGAGTTTCCATCGACATCAACAAGTCAAATTTCATGTGGGTGTTATCCGGAAGGTCTTTAAAAACGCCGGTTACTTTGTAACTTCTTCCGTTGGCTGTTATAACTGTTTTGCCAAATGCCTGATCCTTGCCGAAATATTTTACAGCTTGCGATTCACTCATAATCAGTGTAAAAGGTTCAGCAAGAGATCTTTCGGGAGTGCCTTCGATGAATTGTAATGAAAACATTGCCGGGGCAGTAGAGTCGGCAAAATACGCCAACTTCTCAATAAATTCCTTGTCTTCGTAGCGGATAATCAGATTGTCGTTGCGGTTGAACCTGCAATACATCTCTACTTCCGGAATTTCGAGTTTAAGTGCGGGACCCATTGCCATTGAATTTATGGCAAAGCGGTCGTGTTTATTGTTGATTGTAAAATCACCTTCCGCCCTGTAAATTCTTTTGTAATTTGGGAAATGTTTATCATAACCCAACTCATCGTTGATGTAAAGCAATATAAATATGGTTGCTGTTATTCCCAGTGAAAGTCCAAGAATATTTATAAGCGCATAGCCTTTGTTCCGGCTGAAATTACGCAATGCACTTCTGAAATAGTTGATTAGCATACCTAAAGTGATTTATTCATTGCTTTAAATTCATGAATCATGCCACAAAAGATAAAGTAAAGACAGCCAGGCAATTATGGCGATCTGTTTGCTTTATTCGGTTTAAGTTGTTCGTTTGTGAATACAATTGTGTTCGCTTGCGGACATCCAATGCTGCAATTGTGTCAGTTTTATGCTTACTGCACGGTTTTTGAAAGCATTAAATTAATGATTTGAAAATCAATTCAGAGAAGTTGAAAAGGATTCTTATAAAAAAAGAAGATATTCTTTGTAATTTTAGTTTTCAAGCCATTGGTTTTACCTTTTACCTGAAATTATGAATTTTCGTGAAATAGAAGATTGGTACACAAGAGTTGGCGATTTGATTAAGCAGCAACGAATCATCGATGCCCTCAATAAAATTGCTTCACTTCCTTTTCTTAAAGGAAATGCCGGTTATTTGCCGCGCATTGAGGAGTTGCGTTTTACTTACGCGAATATGCTCAGTTATACCATAAAAGGGGTTCCTGACCCAAGCCGCGATAAAATTTACAACCGTTTGCTGGTTTCGGTTTATGAACTGGCCGACAACCTTCGCATGGAGCTGATCTCGAAAACCGGAATGCAGTTGGTTTCTATGAAACGTAATCTCGAAAGCGACATGCGGCGCGAGAATGAAGATATGGCTGAAAGCCTGATGGGTCTTTCTTTCGATCATGAGCTCGACGAAATGTTGCGCGATACAGTGCTTTTTGATGATGAAACCGAAAGTGAGACTGCCATTCAGCATCGCAAAGCCATACTGAGGGCTTTTGGACTTCTGTGGCTTACCGATAAACTTTCGGAGGACGATGCAAGTCAGGTTGCCCGTATTTTTGATAGCCCGTCAATTCCCTGGTATGAAAAATCAATGATGGTCAGTGCCCTGACCCTGGGAATGTTACGCTGTTTCGATTCACGAAAATTAATTTTACTCGCCGATCTTTACAATGCCGATGATCCCCGTATTGCTCAACGCGCACTTGTTGGTATGATCATCTCTTTCAGCATCTATGATAACCGGATTCTGCTGAGTAATTCAATCATGGACAGATTATCTGTGCTTAAAGACAATGAGCGGTTCTCTTTAGAGTCAGAAGCAGTTATTATACAGCTGATCCGTGCAAAGGATACCGAAAAAATCACGCGAAAGTTTCGCGATGAGATTATTCCGGATGTGATAAAGTTCAACGAAGAACTCAGCGAAAAACTGAACCTCGAAAAGCTGATGACCCCTGAAGAGTTTCAGGATAAAAATCCCGACTGGGAAAAGTATTTCGACAATCAGCCGGGACTTGTCAGAAAGCTGGAAGAGCTTACCAACATGCAGATGGATGGCGCTGATGTTTTTCTCGGCGCATTTTCAATGCTCAAATCGTTCAGCTTTTTCAGGGAATTGCCAAACTGGTTTATGCCATTTTATAAAGAACATTTTGCTGTAGTGAATGCTTTACGCGATGAGTCTGATGAATTTCGCAAAGTTCTTTCCGAAGGCATTGAGAAATCAGTTTATATGTGTAATTCTGACAAATTCTCGTTTATTCTCAATATATCAAACATGCCCGAAGCGCAGAAAAACATGATGGGTCAGATGTTTGGAGCTGAGGCTGAGCAGTTTGAAGAACTTGCCGGTGAAGAGCTAAGTGATCCGTATCTTCGCAACAAACGTATTGTAATTCAATACATTCAGGATTTATACCGGTTTTTCAGGTTGCATCCACTCAAAGGTGAGATCGGCGATATTTTTTCCTTGCCGCTTGAGGTTCACAATACTGAAATCTTCAGATTATTGGCACGTGACAAGCAGCGCTTAAAATCCATCGCTTCATTTTATTTTGATCATGATCATTATGATGAAGCCCTTCGGATATACCAAAGCCTTGAACAATCCGGCGAAAGTTATGCTGAATTGTACGAAAAGTCAGGGTATTGTCATCAGCAAACAGGAAAATACGAAGAAGCTATTGCAAGTTATCGCAAAGCAGATCTTTTCGATACCAACCGCATATGGTTGCTTGGAAAAATTGCCCAATGCCATCTGAAACTGAATAATACGCGTGCAGCCCTCGAAACTTACCTTGAGCAGGATATTTTTGAATCTGACAACCTGAAGACTGCAGCGGCCATCGGAACATGCTATCTTAATCTTAATGAACCCGAAAAGGCGCTGGATTATTTCTACCGCATTGAATTTGCCGATCAGGGTTCGCCCAGAGCAATGCGGCCGGTTGCCTGGTGTTTGCTGATTTTGGGCAGAACCGAAGAAGCAGCCCCATATTATGATCAATTGCTGGGAATGGAACCCAATGCTTATGACTATATGAATGCAGGACATCTGGCATTTTCACTCGGTGAAAAACAAACTGCCGCAGAGCATTACATCAACAGTATCCGGCAAAGGGGAGGTGATATCACCTCATTTCTCAAAGGCTTTGTTTCAGATGGTAAATATCTGATATCAAATGGCGTAGATGCCAGCGAACTTCCGCTTATGATGGATTATGTGCGGTTCAGGGCAGGGGAGGGGAGTTAACTTACTGGACAACTCACTCCAAAACACTTCCTTTTTTTCTGAAAACCAGTGGAATATTTTCCTTATCCGGCGCTCCGATTTCAACGAGCTCCCAGTTTTTGTCGTAAGCATCAATACGGTGTTTGAGAACTGTAAAACGCTCGTCAGCAGTGGGAGCGGTACCTTCCCAGTTTACAAGTTCAACACGGTATTGCAAGGTTTTTTTGCGTCCGTTGATCCGGACTTCAATTTCAACATTTTGCTCGGCTTCAGTGTCGGGAATCAGAATTACAACTTCTCTCATGGCAGTACTTTTTAGTTGATAAGGTTGGGTTGTTTATTTGAAGAAGCAACTTTACTGATAAAGCTTACTCCTTGATTTCAAACAGGTAGATAATGGTCTTGTTGTGATCATAAATCTCCATCGCGGGAACAGCGGGATAGTTTTTTTCCTTCATGTACTTTTCTATTGACGGATACACTTTCACAATTCCGGCAAAAATTGAGAGTTGCCCGCGGTTACGGATTTCGGCGGTAACATATCGCCTTTCCGGGATTTCCATGATTTTGTATTTATTCCCGAGTGCTTTTACTTTTGCTGTATCTGCGGTCTCCACTATGCAACCTGCCAGGCTGCGGAGCTCTTCCTCTGCCGTTTCCTTGGGATTGTCGAAATAGATTCCGAAACCTTTGAATGTCTCAATATTATCTTCTTCAAGCAGTTGATAATAAATGTTATCCATGATGTCGGCTGTGCCTTTATAGGCTCCTTTATGATCTTCATACACCATAAAATAAGGTCCCATTTTTTTCTCAACAAGTTCAGTATTGCTGAAAAATCCTGTCCATGCAAGAGCAAGTACAAGTATTGATGGTATGGCCATAAAGATAACAATCAGCGTAACAAAGAATTTTTTCTTCATGTTTTCAGTGGTTTTATTGACATCACTTTGGAACGGTATTTTTTCCATTCCATTTTTATGCCAGAGTTTTTAATTGATTGAATTCCAGAATTTAACAGTTAAATTGTACATATTTGTATGCAAAATTGCATCATCAATGTTCGTAACCGGACATAGAATTGCTGGATTACACAGAACATCAGAAACCAGTAAAAGTTTATTGAAAAAGGCCTTCCTTGGAATTTGACTTCTCCAGCTTCAGCAGCCATTCTTTTCGCCAAAGTCCTCCGCCATATCCGGCAAGTTTGCCGTTTGCTCCGATTACCCTGTGACAAGGTATGATAACGGAAACCGGGTTTGATCCATTGGCCAGCCCCACTGCCCTGGCTCCGTTCTTAATGCCCATTCTATTTGCAATATCGCCATAGGAAATGGTTTTCCCGTAAGGGATTTCCAAAAGGATTTGCCAGACTTTCAGTTGAAAAGGAGTCCCCTCAGGTTTTACAGGAATATTGAACTCACGGCATTCACCTTTGAAGTATGATTTCAACTGAGCAGCAGCTTCTGAAAGTGAATCGGGGATATTCTCCGCATGTTCAACATCACGAAAGTACAAGCCGGTAATTATTCCTCCTTTGCCGGTCAATTCAATACATCCAACCGGCGAATTGAAGAAAGCGGTTTCAGAAGTGACCTCAGAATCCATTAAGTTCCATTGTTACTGTGGGAATCAGCAATAAAAATCCAAGAATTACCAGAATAATCATCAGCGGAGTGACCCATTTTACCCATTTATTAAACGGAATTTTAGCAACACCCAATGCTCCGATCAGCACACCTGAAGTTGGCGTAATCATATTGGTAAAACCATCGCCAAACTGAAATGCCATAACGGTAGCCTGCCTCGAAAGTCCGATAAGATCAGAAAATTGAGACATGATGGGCATGGTAAGTGCTGCTTTGGCCGATCCGGAAGGGATAAATATATTAATGGCCGTCTGCATAAGGTACATGGTTCCCACAGTCGCAATTTTACCCATATCAGCCATTGCGCCGGAAATGTTATGAAGCAGTGTATCAATGATTTGTCCGTTGTTCAGTATGATGATGATACCTCCCGCAAGGCCAACCACAAGGGCAGCTCCCATAATATCTTTCACCCCTTCAAGAAAAAGTTTTGTAATGGTATTGGGCGAATAATTCATTGAAATGCCCGAAAATATTCCCAGCGCGAGGAAAAGAGTGGCAATTTCCATCACATACCAGCCATAACCCATTACTCCAACAATCAACATTAAAATGGTAAAAGTGAGCAGGTTAAGTATAAAAAAGTGAACTGATTTGCGCAGCATAAAATAACCGCTGATAACAAATGCAACGGCAATAACCGGAAACACAGGCCAGATTACCGATGAATTTCCAACAGTAAGTTTTGTGGTGGTAAGTGCAATAGCACAATAGGTAAAAACGCCCGATATAAAAATCCAGCTGAACCATGCCGATTTCGGGGTGTTGAATTCAACTTTTTCAACGGAATCCTGCTGCCTTGAACGCCAGTAAGCATCATCTTCATAAACCGGTGATTTTGTCGGATCTTTCTTTATTTTGTGCATGTATCTAAGGATATATGCAATTCCCACAATGTTGATGACCACCCAGCAGAAAAAGCGGTATTCAATTCCCGAGAAAAGCGGCAGATTGGAAAGTCCCTGTGCGATGCCGATGGTGAATGGATTAAGCAAGGCTCCGGCAAATCCGAGAGAAGCCGCAACATAGCAAACGTAAAGTCCGGTTATGGAATCATATCCCATGCTAATGGCTAAAGGCACAAAGATGATAACGAAAGCTATGGTTTCCTCGCTCATACCAAATGTGGCACCAAACACACTGAAAAGCAATATAATAAGTGTGATGATAATGTTGTCAACGCCCAGTTTACGGATGGTGCGATTATTTTCGAGGCGGCGTGCCCTTCCCAGAAATGAGAGAATTCCCACATCAATGGCTTTGCTGTGGTTCATAATCCAGAATGCGCCACCGATCATCAAAATAAAAACGATAATGTCGGCTTTGTCAACAAATCCATCAAAAAATGCTGAAAATACCTGCCAGGTTTGAGGCTGGCTTTCGGTGTAAGTGAATGAGTCGTCGGCAATTACTTCGCGCTCGGTGCCTCCTACTTCCACAATTGTGCGTTCGAAACGGCCCCCGGGAATTATCCAGGTGAGCACTGCCGCAAAAAGAATGAGATAAAAAATGATAACGTAGGTGTGCGGAAACTTTCTTGCCTTTGCCATATAACTTTACATTAGTAGGCAAAAATAAAAATTCCTGCAGATTTCCGGCAGATTATCTGAACCGGAGCGTGATATTAACAATTTCGGGACGATGACCAACCCTTACCGGGGGTCCCCAGCCTCCAAATCCTGTTGATACATAAAAATGTGAATTGCCCTTCTGCTTATAACCAGTACTAACTTCGTAAATTGCTTTGGTTATGTAGTTCAATGGCCAGAGTTGCCCATGGTGGGTGTGCCCCGATAGCTGAAGATCAATTCCGGCTTCGGTTGCTTTGTTTAGTTCATACGGCTGATGATCAAGCAGAATAACCGGAAAACTCATGTCGGTATTTCGGAGCAGTTCTTTCACTTCCAGTCTGTTTTTTCCGCTGAAACGGCTTTTTTCACGGTCTTCGCGACCGGCAACATAAAAGGCATCGGCAATCTTTACAACGCTGTCGCGAAGCATTGTAATTCCATGAGCTTCAAGGTATTTGACGGCCTGCTCAGCGCCGCCAATATACTCATGGTTACCGGTTATGCCATAAACCCCGAGCGGAGCAGTAAGCATTTTCAGCGATTTGCCAAGGTTTTGCCTGATTACGGGCGCAAGATCTTCATCAACAATATCGCCGGCAAAAAGTATAATATCGGGTTTAAGGCTGTTGATGGTGTTTACCAGTTTGCCGGTTCGTCTTGGCCCGATCAATGTGCCCATATGGATATCAGAAGCCATCACTATATTCAGTTCTTTAAGTCCGTTGGCTTGTTTGGGAACATCTATGGTAAGCCTGTTAATTTTGGGATTTATTGCATTGATGTGCCCGGCAATCAAAATTACTGCAACCGCCGACATCCATAAATATAAAAGGTTGAGTTTTGCCTGCGGGGAGTGCAGCAATTGTGGCAGAAAGCCGGTAAAATGATCGGCTGTGCGGATAATATCTACAAGTAAAACAAAAAGGAAACTGTAAAACATTGCTGCCAGCCAGAATGAGCCGACCCAGTTCAATGCATCGCTGAAAACTGAGAGATAGGCTCTTTCGAGAAAGCGGCCTGCAACATAAGCTGCAACCAATATTAAAAACCCCCATTTAAACCATATCCGGAAACTGCTGTCGGCAGGTATGGCCTGCATTGCCCTGGAGTAAATGTAGTAGTTGATTGAGGAGTAAATCAGCATCACAATGCTGAAGAAGATGAGGAATTGATAGGATTTCATTATTCGGGTTAGTTGTTTCAGGGTCATATTAACAGATTTGCGGAAAATTAGTTTTGATTCGGGATGATTGCTTTAATTCCACTGGCAATTTTAAAAACGATTTGCTTACTTTTACTTTGAAAAAAAACTGACAAAATGAGAATAGAATATGAGATTAAACTGGGCTTTAAAGATGTGATGTTCAGGCCCAAGCGTTCCACATTAAAAAGCAGATCACTGGTTAAACTTGAGCGCACATTCCGCTTACTGCATAACAAAACAGAATGGACCGGAATACCCATTATGGCTGCAAATATGGATACAGTGGGCACTTTCGAGATGGCAATTGCACTGTTTAAAATGAAGATGTTTACTGCCATTCACAAACATTACACACCTGAAGAATGGAATCAATTTCTGCGCAAAGCACCTGATGGAATTGAGAATTACATTGCCATCAGCACAGGAACCGGACCTAAGGATCTGGAAAAGCTGACCACCATTTTTAATGCAAATCCTAAACTTAAGTTTCTTTGTATTGACGTTGCCAATGGTTATTCTGAGCATTTTGTAGCATTTGTCAGTCAGGCACGCAAAAAATTTCATGACAAGATTATCATAGCCGGCAATGTGGTTACGGGAGAAATGGTTGAAGAATTGTTGCTCTCAGGCGCCGATATAATTAAAGTTGGAATAGGGCCGGGTTCAGTTTGCACCACAAGGGTGAAAACCGGCGTGGGTTACCCGCAGCTTTCAGCCATTATTGAGTGTGCCGATGCAGCTCACGGGTTGGGTGGTCATATCATCAGTGATGGCGGCTGTGTTACCCCCGGCGATGTAGCCAAAGCATTTGGCGCCGGAGCTGATTTTGTGATGCTGGGCGGTATGCTGGCCGGCCATGATGAAAGCGGAGGTGAACTTGTTGAAAAAGATGGCAAAAAACTGAAATTGTTTTATGGCATGAGTTCAATGACAGCCATGGAAAAGCACAATGGAGGTGTGGCTGATTATCGCGCCAGTGAAGGCAAAACGGTGGAAGTGCCTTACCGCGGAAATGTTGAGAATACTGTGCTTGATATTCTTGGCGGTTTGCGCAGCACCTGCACTTATGTGGGGGCTTCGCAATTGAAAGAGCTGAGCAAACGAACCACTTTTATCAGGGTTGCCGAGCAGGAAAATCAGAGTTACAACGGGTAAGAAGATATCTGGCCAACTGTTTTTGAAAGTCAGGGTTTGACTTGCTTGTTCTCAATTAATCAAACCCTTACCTGCGGATTTTTAGTTTAGCTTCAGTTAAACTCACTCAGCGATTCCTGCACGCCTTTATGTATTTCGTACCAGAAATCAAGTGAGGCTTCTTTTTCGTTTGTTTCGAAAGCATTCAGCCATTTTGTAAACTCCGGACTGTTCAGACCTTCTTCTTTTTTCCTTTTCAGAAAGCTGAAGATAAAGTTGAAGTTTCGCTCTGATTCCCAGAAAACCGAACTGTTTCTTCCATTGATACGGCTGGCCGTAAATTTAATGGATTCCATGTACTTTTCACCAAGTCCGTAAAGCGATTCTATTATTTCGGGCACCATTTCTTCGGCCCACATTCTGTGGAAGCGGCAGATTCCCATATTGTCAATAACCAATTCGGCCATCATGCGTGATGCATTGATACGACCTAATTCGCGGGGAGCAACAAACTCATCGCCATAATACATATAATATTTTCCCATGATGGACATTGGCGAAAGTGCACCCGGTGTCCAGTATTGATTGGGAACCATCCAGCCTTTTCGGGCATAAGCGGTATATACAAAACGGTTAAGCAGGTTTATTCCTTTGGTTCTTGAGAGGCGTCTGGCATATTTTCGGGCACCTTCACTAAGGTCAATTTTTTTATGAATAATCCTGTCGAGGATTTCGCAACCCAGTTTGGCATTGTGCATCGAATCTTTTACAACATCAAAGCCTTTCTGGCTGAAAACCGGTTTCAGGGTAACGCCCAGATCAGCAGGATCAAGCAGCCCTTCGTCGAGGCATTCCATCAGCCATGAAATAACTCCACCCACTGAAATCGCATCAAAACCATACATATCGGCATGGTGATTGAGCTTTTCGGCAGCGCGCTGATCAAATATCCCGCTCAGTGGTCCCATGGTTTGGTAAGGCTCATAGTCTTTTTTGTATTCTTCGTTCATTTTTTTGCAAACCGCAGAGCAGGGTTCGCCGCAGGTAAACTGCTGTTTGGTTTTGATGGTTTCTTCGTTGAATTGTTTCAGATAATGATCCTGAATAAACTCCTTATGAACTTTAAGCCTTTCTTCTTTGCTCCAATTCATTGATTTATAATTGAAAGCAAGGAGTTTGTTGCCCATAGTGGCATAGTTTACACCAAATGTCCCACCGGTATCAAAGTTTGGATCGAAACGGTATTTTGTAGTGATTTCCAGATCTTTGGCTGCCAGTTTTTTGGCATATTTATTTTCGAACCACTCATCGGCTACTTTGCGGTCGCGGAAATCTTCATCAATGTGGGTTCCTCCATAAATAATGGCAGCAATGCCGTGTTCCTGAAGCAATGACGATCCAAAGCCACCTCTTCCCGCCCAGGTATCGACATAGGATAAAGCACCGCGCTTTACCGGTACCGAGGCAATACCGCCGAAGTCAGTAGATAGTGCCGCAGGACCCGTTGCCAGAATACGGGGATCATTTTCATAACGCGAACGGTAATTCGAAAAAACGTAATCCATCATCGAATAGATGCCGCCGCGGCCTTGTTCCCAGATGTTTTTCAATTCAACCGGCGCAATTTCTACCTGAATTTCTTCCCCGTGAATACGGTTCAGGTAAAGTACCGAAGGAACCGGTGCTTTTCCAACAATGGAGAGCATATTGATGCCAAGATCATCGAAAACAAGTCCTGCACCACCCATAGAGGAAACGTAAAATCCTCCCCAACATGGCGAAAAGCCAGTGAAAATCAAACGGTTTGAGCCCGGAAAGATTGATCCCGCCAGCAATCCTGTGCCAATGTTCAGACTCTTATATTTTCCCGAAAGGTGAAGACCGAGATCAACCGGCCCGAAAAAATCACCGACCTTGTATTTTTTTGTCCTGTAAAACGAGTCACTGGCATTAACAAAAAGTACTTTAAGATTTGAGTCCATATGAGGGAATGGTAAGAAAAATAAAATCCAAAGTTAAGCAATGCCTGATTTTTCGGGTAAAGTTTATGAAAAAAGCAGATTATCATTTCCCCAAAAAGCATTTAGTGAAACTTTTTAAAAAACTTCCCCATTCTTTTAGCACCCATTCTAAATAGTGGGCGTGTTTGCTAACAGTGCTTTTATCAGACAGATGTGTCATAAAACACGAAAGTAATCGTCCCCCTTTTTCGAAAGGGGGAGAAGAGGGGGATAACAAAATGTGTATTAATTGAGGAAGTTATTTTTATTCATACAGCTATCGGGATTTCAATTATTGATTGAAAACAAAAAAAACGGAGAAAAGCAGTAATGCTTTCCCCCGGTTTTTAAAGGGTTTAATTCTGGTAATCCTTTTATTTTCCTTCCAGAAATTTCATCAGATTTTCTTTGCTGCTGCTGAATGAGAATACATCGGCTACCTGATAATAGTTATCACGATCGATGGTGTAATCCCACGCATATTTGGCTATTTCAAGACGGGAATCGTCGAAGCTGAAAAGCCGGGTAATTTCTTTGACCTGATTAACGGTAAAACATTGTTTGCTGCGGAGAATCTGTTTGGTAAGGGTAACTTTGGTGCTGTTGAAGCTCTCTTTTTTAATGGAGTTGGTGATTTGTGAAAACTCTTCATCCGAAACAAAACATTGAACCGGACCTATTGGCTGAGGTGCGGGGGTTGGTCTGCTGATCATTTCGTTGTAAGCCGCTTTGTTTGGGATATGTGCAAACATCTGTGCACCAAACTGCAGGTTCCCAAGATCGTAGATGGTTGAAATTGCTGTTCGGAAGAATGTCAGGCGATTTGGCTCCGATTGAAGCATGGAAGAAAGTTTCATAGCCTGTGCCACGCTTAAACAGTTATTCTGAGCCATTTGTGTCAGAAGAACAAGGCGGTTTGGTTCAGCATGATTCGCTGAAACCTGTCCGGCAAGCCTGATAAAATCATCTTCGCGAATGGGATAATTGCAGTTTGACGGACCGCGGTAATTCTCAAAGGCAGGATAATCGAGTGCCGGAAAATTAAGGCTGAGTGGTGGTTCGTAAGGTGGAAGGTAGTCAACCGGACGACTGTCCATGGTTTGCACGTAATCATGAAGCATAAACACCGTTGAAAAATAGGCAAATGCATCGTACACGAAATAGTAATTTTCCTGATCAACCGTGTTGTGCCATGCTGCTTTTGCGAATTCCAGGCGACTGTAATCATCAATAAAATGATCGGCCAATGATTTTACCTGCATCACCGAAAGGCAATTTTTGGAAGCAATGGCTATCGCAACCTGAAGCCTCAGTTCTTCGGTGGGTTGCAAAGTAACAGAGCGTTGCTTCTGTTTGAAAATATGGTCGGGCAGTGGTACATCACAGCGTTGTGGTCTCTGACCTGATGCAAACAACACCGGCAACAAAAGGAGAAGGGTAAATAGTCTGGCTTTCATATTCCTGATTGATTAAAAGTGTTTATTTTAGTATTAAGTTTCAAAGTTCAAAGTTTTTCAGCCGGCTACCCTTTCATCCATTCAAAGGTCTGGTAATGCCCGCCATTCATGCCTGCCCGCTTGTAAACCTCCTGAGCTGCAAGGTTGCTGATGTCAACATAAAGTCTGATTCCAGAAACATCGTTCCGTTGCATCACCATGTTTTTCACATAATCATACATTGTGCCAAAAACACCGGCTTTGCGCGATTGCGGATGCACATAGACCGATTGTATCCACCATACCCATGCATTTCGCCAGTCGCTCCATTCGGGGGTAATCATCAGGCATCCGACAGCAGCTCCGTTTGTTTCAGCTATAAGGTAAAATCCCTTTGACGGATCGGCAAAAACCGCTTTAACTCCGGCACTTACAACATCATTTGGCAGCAGCAATTGTTCGGTTTCATCGGCCATTTTTATCTGACTGCCGATAATGAACGGTGCATCAGAAATTTCGGCCGGCCTCACAGTGATCGGCATTGATTTTGTCATAAGGTTACAGGTTTGTTTTGGTTATTGCATTCAATATTAATAAGATACGCAAAAGCTGTTCAAAAACCAGGAATAAGGTTTTTAAATTTAAAGCAGCGGCTTATTTGTGTATTTTTGCACTTTCTTTCGCGGAAAGGGAACATCCATTACATCCGCAAATATAAAAGATAAACACAAACCCCCGCCTGAATGAGTGAGCAAATCAAACACGAATGTGGAATTGCTATGGTGAGGCTGCTGAAGCCTCTTGAATACTACCTGAATAAATACGGAACTTCCACCTGGGGACTGAATAAACTGCATCTGCTTTTGGAGAAACAGCACAACCGTGGTCAGGACGGAGCCGGTATTGCCTGCATCAAATTTGATCCCAAACCTGGAAGCAAATACATCAACCGTCACCGATCAAATTCCAATACCCCGATTGCCGATGTTTTTCGCTGGGCTTACGACGAAATCAACCAATCGGTAAATGATCATGCTGAGCGTCGATTGGATGTGCAGTGGCTGAAATACAATACAGGTTTTGCTGGTGAACTTTTTATGGGACACCTGCGTTACGGAACTTTTGGCAAAAACAACATTCAGAATCTTCACCCAGTAATCCGGGCAAACAACTGGATGACGCGTAACCTCGTACTTGCCGGCAACTTTAACATGACCAATGTGGATGAGCTCTTCAACCGCCTGCTCGAACTCGGGCAATATCCGGTTGAAACATCAGACACCATTACCATTCTCGAAAAAATCGGACATTTTCTGGATGAGGAAAATGAGCGGCTTTATGCAAAATTCAAGGCTGAAGGCTACAGCAAAAAAGACATTACCGCAAAAATTGCCGAAGCACTCAATGTAACTGATATTCTTAAACAATCGGCTTACAATTGGGATGGCGGTTATGCCATTGCCGGAATGTTTGGTCATGGAGATGCGTTTGTTTTCAGAGATCCATCAGGTATCAGGCCAGCATTTTATTATCAGGATGAAGATGTGGTGGTTGCTGCTTCCGAAAGACCGGTTATTCAAACAGCCCTGAATGTGCATCACACACAGGTAAAAGAGCTTATGCCCGGACAGGCGCTCATTGTCGAGCGCAACGGAACCGTTACCTTAAGCCCGATTCTTGAACCAAGGAAAAAGGCAGCATGTTCGTTTGAGCGTATTTATTTCAGCCGTGGTACCGATGTTGATATTTACCAGGAACGTAAACGCCTGGGTAAGGTTCTCACAAAAACCATATTGAAGGCAGTAAATCACGATCTGAAAAACACTGTGTTTTCATACATTCCAAATACAGCTGCAGTTGCATTTTACGGATTGGTTGAAGAACTGGCAGATTTTTGCGATAAAATCAAAAAGGATCTTATCCTTAAGGAAGGAGCCAACCTCACTCCTGCAAGAATGGATGAGATTTTCAAACTGAAAGCCAGGGTTGAAAAACTAGCGGTAAAGGATATAAAACTTCGCACTTTTATTACACAGGACAACGCACGCGATGATCTTGTCGCTCACGTATATGATGTGACTTATGGTCTTGTTAATCCGGGTGTTGATAATCTGGTTGTGCTGGATGATTCCATCGTCAGGGGTACAACACTCAAAAAGAGCATTATACGTATCCTCGACAGGCTTGGTCCCAAAAAGATAGTGGTGGCATCTTCGGCACCTCAGATCCGTTACCCCGATTGTTATGGCATCGACATGACCAAACTTGGTGATTTTGTGGCTTTTAACGCCGCCATTGAATTGCTGAAGGAGCACAAAATGACACATGTAATCAATGAAGTTTACCTCAGTTGCAAGGCTCAGGAAAACCTTCCAAAAGAAGAAGTTGTCAATTTTGTGAAGAACATTTACCGACCGTTTACTTCAGAACAGATCTCAGCCAAAATATCTCAGCTGGTAACACCGGTAGATTGCAAAGCCGAGGTTCAGGTTGTTTACCAAACCATCGAAGATCTGCACGACGCCATTCCAAACCATACAGGCGACTGGTACTTTACCGGAAATTATCCAACACCGGGTGGCAATAAGGTGGTAAATCGTTCATTTATCAATTATATAGAAGGAAGAAACGAAAGAGCTTATTAAATTTCCAATTTCTAATTTCTAATTTCTAATTTCTGATTTCTGATTGCGGATTTGCTGGCGACCCCTGACAGGGTTACTTCCACTTGAGAATGGCAGCCAGACAATTACACGCTAACCTCTTGATAGAGGGCAAAACCCTGTCAGGGGTTAATGGGAAAATCCACTCCCAAGCAGATCCGCTGCCAGACAGGAATGTACCGGGATTATTGCCACCAGATTCCCGGGTTTCAGGTTTTTAGCCCATTGGCTGTCAAGGCTGATAATTCCATGCTCCTGAGATAATGAAACCACAAAATCATCTCCTTCAGGTACTTGCCATACATCTGTATCAGTCAGGTTTCCCTCATTAAACGGCACTGCCAGTCCAAAAATTCGGCGGCCATCTGGTCTGTTGAGCGATTCTTTTGAGAGATGCACTGCTCCTCCGTAAATCAGGGCTTCGTTTCGGTTAGGATAAACCGACACCACCGGACAAATCACTGCGGCGGCAATCTGATCAAAACTACAGCTGCCCAAATGAAGCTGCATTAGATCGTAATACACAAAATTTCCGGGGCGTATTTCGTCGATGCCAGTAAAGTCTGTGGCCAGACTGCACGAAGGGGTATCGCCTGAAGATGTGATAATTCCGGGAAATTTATTATTGTATTTCTGCTTTAATCCATTAAGAATTTCGGCAGATTTCCGATGGATGCTGAAGATTTCATCCTTATTCTTTGCGCTGTACGTTTGTCCGGCATGGGTAAGAAAGCCTCTGAATTTCAACAATTCTGAGCCAGCTGCAGAGATAATTCTATCAATGGAATCTGTGTCATCAGGCAAAATCCCTGCTCTGTGGTGACCAACGTCTATTTTAATAAAGTAACCAGCTTCCTGCTTAAGCACTGAAGCCAGCGCAGAGGCTTGTTCATGGGTATCAAACAACACATTCAGCTTCACCCGCTCAGCCAAATGCGCCACTTTTTCTGCTTCTCTGATGTTCAGCGGAAAAGCGATGGTAATCTCGTTCCATCCTGCTTCAGCAAATTTCTGAGCCATACTAACCGATGAAACGGTTATTGCTGTAACTCCTGCTTCGCGAAACCATTCCCCCGTTTTAACCGACTGATGGGTTTTAAAGTGAGGGCGGAAGATCAGTTGATTTGCTGCCGCTTTTTCACACATCGTTTGGATATTGCTCCTGCAGATGGTTTCATTGACTGACAAGGTAGGTTGGGTGATCATTTTTTGTGTGGAATTGTTGGTTGATCTGCCATATTTGAATGCAAAGATAATGGTAGTTGTCATTTTTCACTTTTCATTTTTCACTTATTAAGCGGTTTGTTGTAGATTTGCACCTGAAACAAAAACACCAAAACACCCATGAAAAGACTGCTTTTTTTTATTGCTCCGGCAATTATGCTTTATGCTTGTTCCAATTCAACGCAATCGCCTGCTGCTGATGGAAATACTGCCGATGAAACTTCACAGATTAATGAGAATCAGATGGTGATTGAAACTGATATGGAGAATGTGGCATCACTGCCATCTTATTGGATAAATCATTCAGCAGTTGTGAAAATGGAAGCAGTGCAAGCGAAATCAGGACAACATTCATCTAAATTGGATACTGAAAAACTTTATTCACTTACTTTTAGGGAGACATTCTCCAATATCAACGCAAAACTTCCCAAAAGAGTTGTTGTAAATGGATGGTATTATTTTGCCGAACCAAATGAAAAGGCAGGTATGGTTATGGATATCAATGAGAACAATGTTTCTTACATTTGGAAAGCATACAACTTCGCTTCTGTTGACCCAACGATGAATCAATGGAACGAGTTTACTGCCTATTTTACCATTGACAAACCTATAAAACCAGAGCATCAGATAAAATTATTTGCAAGCGGAAACGGCAAGGTGGTTTACCTTGATGATTTTAAAATTACTTTTGAGTATTAATAAGTTAGTTCAATAAAAAGAAAAAAGGAGCGGCCATAATTGATCGCTCCTTTTTTGCACAGGTATTTTTATATTCAACAGTAATTGTCGGGATCAATTTCTATTTCCTATTTCCTTTTATTTTCCCACACCCATGTAGCATCCAGTCGCAACATTTCCTGATAACTGATTCCTCTGGCATTGGCTTTTTCTATTACAGATTTCTTATAGTCCTGATCATTGTCAATACTTGTCATTATTTCGAGGATTTCAGATTCTTTTGTTGTATTGTCTATTGCCGGATTTTCGGTCATCTGTAAATTCTGGGATTTGCTAAGAACCTCGTATGCCCTGTCGATAAATCCATAAGGAAAACGGTAGAGATTGGCCTCAGTCGCCATTATGATAATCACATCGGCTTTTCCCAGTTCACTCAACATATCCAGATCAGCAGTTTTTTGTGGTGCAGGCCATGCAGGATTGTGGGCTTCGGTGTTGTAATACCAGAAATTATTGTCATTGAAAATACTGCTTGCATAACCTTTGCCGAATATGTTCCAGTAATAACTATCGGCAACAACAATGGCATTTGGTCTGGTTTTGCCTTCATTGTTTCCGAACCAGACTTTAGGGTAAGCCATATTGTAATGCGGAATTTTGAAAAGCAGGTTCATTCCTTCAGCTATGTCATAATCGGGACTTCGTAAAGTGTCGGGAAATTCAAATCCGTTCCAGCCAAAATCCACCATATCAATGTTTCTGTCCTTTTCAATATAATTGATCAGAGAATCGGTAGCCATTGCCACACCATATGCACTCCAGTGTATGCCGCACTGGGGATAAAGCGGATAGGAAACAGTGTCTTTCATCAGCATAAACCAGCTGTTGAAATCGATCAGCGGCAGGTCGTACTTTTTAAATTTCTCGCTGAACTCAGCATAGTTGGTGTTTTCGCCCGATGGCTTGTTCAGATATTTGTCCGGTATATATTCCGGAAAATAGGATGCCTTGCCCGGAGCAAATACGAACAACAGTGATTTATTGGCTTCTTTCAGCTTTTTGTGCACAAAAGCTGCCTTGTGCACCTGGGTTTCTATTGCCTCTTCGCCCAGGAAATCCCATCCTTTGATGGCTTTTATATAATTGATTTCAAAAAGGTAGTTCTCTTTGCCGATAATAACTCCATTTGCCAGAGCCGTATCGAAAACCGAATATGAAATCTGATTGTTGATCCTCACCAGCAAAGGCCGAAAGCCGATGGTGTGTTCAAAGTGATCATTGTAAGCTTCCTGCCATGAACCATCAAGCACAGTTTCATAAGTGCTTGTTTGTTTTTGCGGAATTGAAAAAGCGCCCTTCAGCGGTGTTTCATCAAATATCGGAATTGTCCGCTGAATAAGCGGCAGTCCCAGCATTATCATTAACAGGCTGAATAGGATATTTTTGAATAATTTCATCTCAGAACCTGAAGTAAATAAACGGGTTGAACCCCGAAGAAGTGATAGCTGCAAGACTGATTATAAAGAGCACAATGGCAGAAGCAGTCATTGCCAGTATGGTTGAAAATTTCTGCTTTTTGGCAAACAGTTTCATCTGCCATTTTTCGATATTTCCGAAAGCAGCCCAAAATCCGAAGAAAGAACCGATAATAAGTATAATCCACACTTTCTGGCTGATATAAACGGCTGAACCCGGGGTAAAGCTGAACATACGTGCCGTAAAATCGAGGGCATAGGTGAGTGTTTCAGATCTGAAGAGCACCCAGCCAACCAATGTGATTATAAAAGTAATGATAATTGCCGGATATTTGCCTATGGCGGCGTATATCTTCAGTAGGAACAGTCGGTCGGCTATGAGGAAAAAGCCATGAAAGGCACCCCATACAACAAAATTCCATGCTGCACCATGCCAGAATCCGGAGATCAGAAACACCAGCCACAGGTTAAAGTACAAGCGACGCATCGAGACTTTGTTTCCGCCAAGCGGGATATACAGATAGTCGCGCATCCACCGGCCAAGTGAGATGTGCCAGCGACGCCAGAATTCTGAAATGTTCTGAGAAATATAGGGATTGTTGAAATTTTCAAGAAAATCAAAACCGATCATTCGCCCCAGTCCTATAGCCATGTCGGAGTATCCAGCAAAGTCGTAGTAAATCTGAAAAGCATAAGCCAACACGCCCATCCAGGCGGTGGCAGTACTCATGTCGGCGGGATTCATGGCAAAAACAGTATCGGCATATTCACCCAGCACATTGGCAATCAGTACTTTTTTGCCCAATCCCAGTGCAAACCTGAAAAAACCGGTCAGGCGGTTGTCCACGTTTTCATTTGCACGGCGGTCTGTAATCTGATCGGCTACTTCATTGAAACGTACGATTGGTCCGGCAATCAACTGAGGAAACATTAAAATATAAAGTGCAAAATCACTCACACGTTTAAGCGGAACATGCACCTTTCGGTAAACATCCACTGCATAGGTCATCTTCTGGAAGCTGAAGAACGATATTCCAATCGGAAGGGCTATTTTTACCCATTCAGCTGGTTTGCCACCCATGGCCTCAACCATAAGGTTGATGTTTTCAACAAAGAAATTGGCATATTTAAAATAAAGCAACATGCCAATGTTGAGCAAAATTGAAAATGCAACCCACAATCGTTTTTTACGCCCCTTCGACCTGTGCATAACATTTACAGCATAAAAGTCGGCAACAATGGAGACGATTACTATAAAGATAAAATCCGGCGCTCCCCATGCGTAGAAAAACAGACTGCCTGCCAGGGCAACATAGTTCTTGTATTTTACATCAGAAAAATAATAGAACAACAAAAAAACGGGCAGGAAATACAGGAGAAAAAGGCTGCTGCTGAAAACCATAAGATTTTGCGCTGAAATTATTGAAGATATGGATGGCAAATGTAGTGAGTTTGTTTAAAAAGAAAGCTATCCCTATTTGTTTTTTTATATTGATAATGCGTTTCGGACTTTGGCAGCGAATATCTTTTCATCAATTGTCTATAAGGTGAAAACAATCAAATTTAAAGAAATTAATTTTGTGATTTATAGTATTTACCTTCACTAATTCATTACATTTGTAATGGAATTAGTATAAATTGAGAACATGTTAATTCTTTTCAAAAAACATGTATTATGAAAGCTACAAAGAGATTTTTCTATCTGGTTTCCATCTGCATACTGGCTTATGCCTGTCAGGAAAAAAACGATGATGAAAAGAATAGCCCACCTGCATCTCCAACACTGGTTGCTCCTGCTGAAGCATCAGTCAATGTAAATACCTCGATTGATTTGGTTTGGGAGTGTATTGACCCTGACAATGATGCGTTAACTTACAGTATTTACTTTTCAGCAAATAATCCGCCTGATTCATTGGTTATAAGCAATCTGGCAACAGCAGCCTACTCAATAACCGGTCTCGAATTGTCAAAAACGTATTTCTGGCAGGTAGTTGCAAAGGACACTTATGGAATTGAAACCCAGGGTCCGGTCTGGCAATTTTCAACACTGATAGATTTCAGGGATGGGTTTGTTGGTGAGTACAATTGCTGGTATAAATGCATTACTGCTTATGTTGGAGATTCAGTAGTAGTTGTAATTGATACCGGGTATAATAAAATAATCGGAATTGAGAAAATTGCAGATAGCTCATTAAAAGTATCCAACATGGGAGGATGGCCTCCAAACTACGAATTCATTTTTGTTCCTTCTGGAAACAGTGTTCGTTTTGAAGACCCATATGGTTCTGGACCTGATGATTACGTAGAATTCTTCGGGAATGACAGTATCCATGGATACGATGATATTAGCTGGGTTCGTTATTGTCATTATTATGGTAAAAAGATTAACCAAATAGCAGGCCGCTAAAGATCAGATTTATGGGCTGAAGAAATCCAAAGACTAAAAAAATCGTCATGAAATCGTCAACCAGATTTTTTATTTTTCTCATCTGCTTTTTGGCTTATGCCTGTCAGGAAAAAAACGACGATGATAAGAATAGCCCACCTGCACAGCCAACCCTTATTGCTCCCAGCAATGCGGATGATAACGTAAATACTTCTCTGAATTTAGTTTGGGAGTGTGTTGACCCTGATAATGATTCGGTAACCTACAATGTTTTCTTTTCGGCCAATAATCCGCCTGATTCATTGGTTACAAGTAATCTGGTACCTGCTTCCTATTCAATAGCAGGGCTCGAATCGTCAAAAACATATTTCTGGCAGGTGGTAGCAAAAGACAGCTATGGAAATGAAACCAAAGGTCCGGTATGGAGTTTCTCAACGATAATTGATTTCAGAGATGGTTTTACAGGCAATTATAATTGTCTGGTTACGAGATCATATTTCTGTCCAAGTGGTGATACTATGAACTGGTGTAAAGACACTTTGGCCGACAATAAACAGGTTTTAGTTGAAAAGGTCCAGGAAAGATTCTTGTTAATTAGAGTATCAGAATCATATTCATTTGAGGCTGAATATCAGGAATGGAACAATACATTTGAATGTACTGATTGCCCCGGGCCACCGGACTATATCAGGTTTTTCCCCAATGACAGTATCTACGTCTATGTTAGGGTAGGAGTTCTAGATAGTTACAACTATTATGGGATAAAGATTGATAACCAGTGAACAATATTTTTCATGCAGATGCATTCATGCAAGTATATTTAACTGGACATATTTATTTACTCTGCTACATTGAATTATTTGTTATTCTCATACAACCAGTTAGCATCACGTTTAATCATACTATCAAGTGTAATATTCTCAAGAATTGCCTTTTCCTCTAAAATTTTAACCATTTCCGGATTGCTTCTTAATTGTTTTTCAAAAAACTCAATAGTTTTCTCTGCCTTCTCTGGCACTTTGATAACTGGTTTTGGATAAATGCCTTTTTTTGCAGCTTCATAATCAGGGAAAGATAACAGATTGTTAAATTCCGGTGAGGGCTTAAGATTCCCGAATGAATCCCAGTAAGCTTCCTTGGTCATTGAGGCATAGTGAATAGCTCCATTATGGTATTGCTGAAGTTGAAATAAATTATGCATAATTAATATTAGCATCAGTCCCCAGGCAAGGCTTTTAATACTCCAATGTACACGGGTAGTTATTCTCTGAATAAATGCTGCAAGCGGGAAAGCAAGCAAACCGTACATATCAATAAAGGCACGGTTCCCATAACTTCCGCCGAACCACCATAACCACCAGCTTGCCAGAACCCATGTGTTGATAACAAAGAAAATCAGTATAGGGTAAAAGTAGGACTTGTTTGATTTGTAAAGCCATACAAAACCTGCAATGGCCAGAATCATTGATGGAGTGTAAAGCAACCAGCCTTTTCGATAGCTGAAAAGTATGTTGATAATCTGTGGATTACCGAAAAAGAATCTGCCTCCATCTCCATAACCATTGAAGAAGTATTGTCCGGAAGTCATTTTCCAATAAATGATTTGCGGAACCCAGGTCAGGATTAAAGTGAATATTAATAAAAACAAATGATGCCAGTTTTTAAAAATCAACGTCAACCTTTCTCTGAGATCGCTCAGTGAACCGATACTCCAAAGCGGAATAAGAATAAGTGCAACTGCATTGGTAGGCCTTACCAGAGTAATCAGGCCAGAAATCAATCCGATGAGCAATGCATACCCGGCTGATGGCTTTTTATAATACTTATCAACAATGTAAATTAACCAGACGATAAGAAAAAAGCTGTAAGCGTGTGAGAATGCGGCTTCTCTTGTTATGTAATGAATGATATTGGTTCCAAGAATTACAATCAGCAAGGTGGCAGATATTATTTTCTCAGAGTACAAAGGCTTCAGCATTCTGCGAATAAGGATCAACGAGATAAGAATATAAAAAACCGAACTTAATATCAATGCCCATGTATATGGAAGTGAATATCCCTCAGCTTTATTCCCTGTGAAAAGGAGGAAATAGTGCGTTGGCACCACAAATGGCGAATACATTATTGACATACCCATGGTTGTCATAATAACATATTTGCCGTTTGGTGCAGTAACCGGCCAGAATCTGTCTGAGAATTTCCCGGGTGCTTTGGCAACAAAATCAAGATTCAGATCATTATACACCAACAAAGCAGGCAAATATGCATAATAGTGCAAAACATCAGCCTCTATTACACTTCTGTTAGGATTATCAACGGAAAGCTGAATATTCCGGAATAATATCAGAAGTATTATAACAACAATTGACGCTATTGACCAACTAATATTTGTTCTTCTCATTTAAAGTTGTTTTGTTTTAAGATGCCTGATAATGTTTCAAAAAGCAGAAATAGCCGAAAATCGAATAGAATTAAAGTGGTTCATAAACATCTGCTTTCATGTTGTCAATATAAACCGGAGATTTGCTCCGATTCCATACATATACCAGAAAGTAATCACTTGAACTTCTGATGTTTGGAGTCATCATTTCAACTTCAATCTTTCCCCAGCTACCTGGTTTATATACGTTGGTGTCAATTGCATAAGAACGATAATGGTAGTTTCCCTCTTTGCGATTTAAAGTTAACACAAGTAATGGAAGTTCTTCCTTAAACCCTTCAGGGATAAAAACATCGACTTTCGCATTTATCCATACATAATCTTTGTCCGTTAGCCCTCTGTAGGTTGTTCTTATCTCCGGAGAGAAATTTAGCGTGCTGTCCATTCTCAAAACTACGCCATTGACTGAGTCATAGCTTAAATGGTTTTTCAGATTTACATCTTCTTCTTCGAAATCATAAAAGCCAAAATTTCTCATCCTGAATGCTGATTTATCCGGAATAACTGACGATTCATTGAATGCAAGGTCAGGTGCAAGCAACTTTCTGTCTTCATCGGTAATTTTAGTTTTTCCGAATACTGCAAAATAATAGTCGCGGGTCATCCTGTAAGGTTCAATGATGTAATTGTTAAGCTGCCAGGTTTGAAATAGGTTCAACACAATAAAAAAGGTTATTAAAGTCGAAATCAATATTTTATAAAATACTTTTCTTGTAAAAAGATGTTCCAGAAAATATCCGGTTGAAATTGCCAGTATCGGGTAAAGCGTAATCATTGGTCTTATGCTGTAAGAAGCTCCGTACCACCATTCAGTCCAGCTCGAAAGTATATAAAATGCAATTAGCACATAAACCAGGAGCGGAGCGAAAATTTCTTTGTTTTTTTTATACAGATAGAAAAATCCTATAACAGAAAATATCATCACCGGGGTGTAGATAAACCATCCTTTTTTAAAGCTGAATAATACATTGATAATGTGAGGTGAGAAAAGGTCAAGCCCAACACCCGGGTTCTTGTAGCTATCATACAAAATATAGCCGGTTTCCAGATACCAATAGATCATCTGCGGAAGTGCAACCAATAATCCGGCTATAATTGCAATCACAAATTGCCTGTAATGTTGTATTATGATGTTGATTTTAGCAATAAGAGTTTCTCTGTTGTAAACACCCCAAAACAAGGGTATTAATATAACCAGCACTTCACTGGGTTTGGCTAAAGCTGTTAAAACAATGAAAACAGATAATGAGATCAGATTCTTTAATGAAAAGTTTTTATGCCATTGCATTGAGTTCCAGATAATCAGGGTAACCATCAGGAATAAAATGTTTGCTGTTTCCAGATTTTTGACCGTCAAAAAATGAAAGTAATTGGTTCCCAGTACAATAATAACCAATACAACAGATGCAACGCGTTCACTAAAGAAGTCAAGTAGAATCTTCCGCAGATACACCAGCCCGATAATAGTGTATGTGATCGCGCCTATTGCCAGTGTGTATTGATATGGAAGACTGAATCCATCGGCAGGATAGCCAGAGAACGAAGCCAGTAAGTGTCCTATTAAAAACCATGGAAGATAAAAAAATGACATGCCCATCAGGAAAAAGAAGATCGGATTACCATCAGGTCCTGTGCTTATCTGATAAAGCGTGCCTGTTAAAGGGTATAACTCCAATAACTGATTAATCCAACCAAGGTCAGAAAGCCCATGATCCTTATAAATAAAAAAAGCCGGAAGATGAATATAATACCCAAGTACATCCCAGCTCAATTCATTATCATGTAATGTAATGATCCTGAAAACTATAAGGATGATTATCAGTACAAGCATTACAAAAAATGATCTGCTTTTTATCAAAGGAAGAAGTGAGACTTTCATGTTTTTTTTTACGAAGTAACGAAGAAAATGGCAAATAAAATCACTGTTTTCTGAAAAAATGTTAATAGAACTAATCCATAAAAACATGGCTGCCAGCAAGCATGCTTTAGTGATTTTCTATTGAAAAGTTCATATTCTCAGAATAAGTTCCTTTTTACGAAATACCTGTATTCATTAATTGCCCAGACACTGTATATTGAATCAGTCTTGCTCTCGTAATTGCCTGAATTTATAAGGTTTTGCACGTTTTTGTCAAGTGCGGCTTTTTGTAAATAATAATTTTTAATATACTCCTGATTGGTCTCCACCCGCTCTTTCAGCAATCGCTTTTCTTCAACGGTAGCTTCAGTTACAGGATAATAAATACCTTTCACCCCGTAATTATGATCAGGATTTACCAGGCTCTCAAAATAGCCGGGTTGAAAATCAGTCTTCAGGAAATTCTTCCAATAAGTCACCTTAGTTTCAGAAATGTAATGTATCAACCCCATTCTGTATTGCCATGTCTGGAAGAGGTTTAACGATACAAATGCCGCAAGTACCAGAGTTCCGGCAATATTTAGCCAGTTTTTCTTTAAGCTGGCAACAGCCTGGAAAAATGCAGCAATGGCCAGAGCCATAATGCCATAGATATCGATGTATGAACGGTTGCCAAAACTTCCGCCAAACCACCAGCACCACCACGATGAGTTGATGTAAGTGGCCAGTATCAATACTGTAATTACCTGCCAGAACAAGCCCCTGTATTTGATCCACAAAAAGGGCAGACCGACAAAAATCATTGCCATAAGCGGCGTGTAAACCAGCCATCCTTTACGGTAGCTGAGCAGACTACTTATAATCTGCGGGTTGTTCCAGAAGAATCCTTCATCGTTGTATGTGTATAAGAACCAGTCGCCGCTCACCCACTTCCAGAAGATAAGCTGCGGAGCCCATACCAGCAAAAAAGCCGACATCATCAGGATGAGTCTGGCATAATTCTTTAGCAGGAATCTGAGTCTTTCAATAAAATTGCTGCCTGTAAAAAACAGTACGAGAAACATAATATTGGTAGGCCTGATAAGCACAACAAGTCCGAAAATCAAACCGGTGAGAACGGTTAATCCTATGGTTGGTTTTGCAATCCATCGTTCGATGAGGCGGTACAGGTAAACCACCAATGCAAAGCTATAAACATGCGACATGGTAGCTTCGGAGCTGATATACCAGGTGATGTTGGTGCCAAAAGCAATAACTATAAGCGTAAGTGCAACCACATGCTCGCTGAAGTATTTGAGCAGTATCTTCCTCAGGTGCCATAACCCGAAAAGGAAAAAACACAAAGCGCTCATCAGCAGGCCTATTTTATAAGGTGGTGAGTATCCGTCAGCGGGATAATTCATCAGAGGAACAAGCACATAGTGCGCAAATGCTGTAAAAGGCGCATATGCCATCGCCATTCCCATCGACATCTTAGAATAATACCTGCCGGACTCTTTGTGTCTGGAAAGCCAAAGGTTGCTTTTTATGTCAGAAGGAAGTTTGGAATATACCTCTTCAAGCTTGTAATTATGGTAAACTACAGCCGCAGCTGAATAGATGTAATAGTTTTGGACATCATCTTTCACCAAACGGTGGGGTTTGTGCCAATCCTGATTCTGAATGTTGTAAATAGCGGCTCCGGCAAAAAGCAGCCACAGGGTGATCAAAGATAAATTACGGTTTGTAATAGATATAAAACCTTTCATCCGGGAAATGAAACTGTTTATTCCGCCTTTGAATCTGCTCTGTTTTTTTTGCATCTGTTTCTTCAGAAATCGTTGGTTTCGTAACGGTTGTCACTCTTTTTCTGTGCTTCCTCAAACTTTGCGCAATTGGTTTCAACTGATAACGGCGAGTTTGGTCGTTCGAAGTCGCCCGTTGAAAGTTTGAGTTTTTCATCGGCATACACACGCCTCATATAAAGTGCCCAAATGGGAAGTGCCATATTTGCACCCTGTCCCAGTGTAATGCTTCGGAACCGTATGCTCCGGTCTTCGCCGCCAACCCACACACCTGTTACCAGATCGGGAGTCAGGCCCATAAACCAACCGTCAGAGTTGTTCTGTGTGGTGCCGGTTTTACCTGCTACGGGGTAATTTATTCCGTATTTATACCTTAACCTTACCCCGGTTCCGCTTTCAACCACACCTTTCATAAGTTCAAGCATAAGAAAAGCCGTTTCTTCGCTCATGGCTTCTTCCTGACGAGGCATAAAACGTGCAAGAACATTTCCGTTTTTATCTTCAATACGGGTTACAAAAAGAGGTTCGATATAAACTCCTTTTGCAGCGAATGTATTCATGGCACCGGTCATTTCGTAAAGGGTGAGATCGGTTGAACCCAGCGAAATAGAAGGGACCGCGATTATTGGGCTTGTAACGCCCATTTTTCGTGCAATTTTTACGACAGCTGCAGGAGAATAACGTTTGATAAGAAATGCCGAAATCCAGTTGATTGAGTTGGCGAGGGCTTCTTTCAGGGTAACCATTTCTCCCTGTTTGAAGTCATTTGAATTTCGCGGCTCCCATTTGCCGCCTTCGGGCAGATCGATGCTGTATTGAATGTTTGCTACTTTTGAGCATGGCGATAAATCACCTTCCTGCATGGCAAGCGTGTAAACAAAAGGTTTAAAAGTTGAGCCCACCTGTCGTTTGGCCATTTTTACGTGATCGTACTGAAAGTGGCTGTAATTGATTCCACCCACGTAAGCCCTTACAAAACCGGTTTGAGGTTCAACCGACATTAATCCGGCCTGTAAAAAGAATTTGCAGTAACGAATTGAATCCCAGGGAGTCATAATTGTATCACGCTCTCCTCTCCAGGTAAAAACCTTCATCGGGACTTTGGTGTCGAACGACATCATGATGGAGTCTTCAGGCATTCCGGCTGCTTTCATTTTCCGGTAACGATCAGAGCGTTTCATGGAAGCAGTCATAAGTTTCCGGGCTTCCTCTTTTACCTGAGCACGCGGAAAATCGAACGGAGCTTCATCGCGATCTTTCCAATGCTTGAAGAAAGCAGGTTGCAGATCGCCGCCAAGGTGCTCAGCAACAGCATCTTCGGCATGTCGTTGCATGCGCGAGTTGATGGTTGTATATACCCTGAGACCATCCTTGTAAAGGTTATAGTGCGATCCATCGGGTTTGGGATTTTTTTCAATCCATCCGTATATCGGGTTCATGACCCATTGCAGCGAATCTTCAGTAAATACTTTCTTGTCGAGATAATTCTTTCGGTTAGGTTTTTTGGCATTCATGGCTCCCCTCAGATACTCTCTGAAATATGTGCCGGAACCGGAAGTATGATCCTGCTGCCTGAAATCCGACATATCAAGCGGAATTATTCTGATGGAATCGTATTGCTGTTCGGTGATGTAATCGTACTTCTGCATCTGATGCAACACCACTTCGCGGCGTTTTATTGCCCTTTCGGGATTTCGTACCGGCGAAAACCAGGTAGGCGCTTTCAACATGCCCACAAGCATGGCTGATTCTTCAATGTTCAGTTCAGCAGGCGTTTTGTTGAAGAATGTTTTGGCGGCAGATTTTATCCCGAAAGAATTACTGCCAAACTCAACTGTGTTGAAATACATGGCAATAATTTCTTCCTTGGTATAGTTGCGTTCCAGTTTAATAGCTGTAACCCACTCTTTGAGTTTAATAAATACAATTTCGAAAAAATTGCGGTTCAGCTTTCGCGGAAAAAGGTTTTTTGCGAGTTGCTGGCTGATGGTGCTTCCACCGCCTTTGTTGTTTCCGGTTAAAATTCCGAAGGTTACCCTGAAAAGTGCACGCACATCAACACCTGAGTGTTTTTCATATCGTGCATCTTCGGTTGCAATAATGGCATTTACCAGATTGGGCGACAATTCGGTATAATGAATATTGGATCTGTTTTCAATGTAGTATTTGCCCAGAAGTTCCTGATCAGCCGAAATAATTTCGGAGGCAAGGTTGCTGTTGGGGTTTTCGAGTTCTTCGAACGAGGGCATAAATCCCAGCAGACCCAATGATATGGCGGTGAACAGCAGTATAACAAATCCGAACACCGAAAAATAGGCAATCCAAAACTTTTTCTGCCACTGCTTTATGCTTATCGGCTGACTTTTCGACTTTTTAGCCATTGATTTTCATTTATCGTGTGGTGCTGACGCCGGCAGATTCTGTCGAACTTAGGCACACTTTTAGGTTTTATTGTTCTTCGAGTCTTATTCCGGCTTCTGAGATACCCGCGAGTACATCTTCGCGCATGGCCTGTCTCAGGCGCAGGGTGTATGTTCCCATGCGGGGAAAGACAATGTTTTCGCGGATAAATATCCGGTTATCACGGTAACTGCCTGTTCCTTTGCCAAGCCAGCTGCCATCTTTCGCGGCAAGCTGACACTCAATGGTATCCTGCGAGAAACCGCCTCCGGGATATTCAGTGGTAAGGAAAAAGTAAATGTTGTTATACCTGTAAGAAGTGCTGTTGCGCACATTGATGAAAAAACGGTAAGGACTTACTGTGTCATCGATGTTAATGGCAAAGCTCAGGGCTTCGTCTTTTGGCCATTGATCGCCGGCAAGGCTAAGGCTTTCATCAAAAAATTTATCCTGATCGCAGGCCGTAAATGCAATTACAAGCGGTAATATCAGCAGCAGCCGGATTTTAAGTAAGTCAGCAAAAAGTCTTTTCATGTATTGTTCAACGTAAATTTGAGCAAGCTATTATGCAACATCAGGTTTAACTTCAGATGATTTCAATGAAAACTACTTATCAAACCGTCTGAGGTCATCCTGTCCGACAACATTTTCAAACTCGATCTTTTTCTCGATTTTCGTAACGTAATCTTCGAGTTTGTCGATAGATTTGCCTTTTTTGTTGATCTGAATGATTTCTTTGACCTTTTCAACCGGGATGGCCATGATATTGTTTGGCTCCGATTTGTATGCATACCAGATGATACCGGCAAAAACATCGGTTTTTTGCGCGAAGGCATCTCCTTTTGAGGTCTTAAGCAAGGTATCATCCGGCGGAAAATTCTTCAGCGCTTCAGCATAGGCTGAGTATTCATAGTTGAGGCAGCATTTCAGTTTACCGCATTGGCCGGCAAGTTTCTGAGGGTTGAGCGAAAGCTGCTGAATACGTGCAGCGTTGGTACTTACTGTATTAAAATTGCTCAGCCATGTTGAGCAGCAAAGTTCACGGCCGCAGCTTCCGATTCCGCCAAGGCGGGCAGCTTCCTGGCGAGCGCCGATCTGCCGCATTTCTATCCTGACTTTAAAATCTTCGGCCAGCAATTTGATCAATTCCCTGAAATCAACCCTTTCATCAGCTGTGTAATAAAAGATTCCTTTTGTATCGTCACCCTGATATTCAACATCGTTGATTTTCATTTTAAGGTTCAGCCCTGAAGCAATCTCCCGCGAACGGAACATGGTTGAATCTTCTTTTTCAACGGCAGTAATCCACTTTTCAATGTCGCTCAGACGGGCTTTGCGGTAAACTTTTTTTATGTCTTCGCGCTTCGGATCAACATTTCTCTTTTTCATCTGCAGCCGCACAATCTCGCCGGTAAGCGAAACAATGCCAATGTCATGGCCTGGGCTTGCTTCCACAGCAATTATGTCGCCGGTATGCAGATCGGGTTCGCAGGTGGAGCGGAAAAACTCCTTGCGGTTGTTTTTGAATCTTACTTCAATGCAATCGAATGGTTGATGGCCTTCGGGCAAGGGCAAAACGCCAAGCCAGTCTGAGGCATCAAGTTTACTGCATCCGTGCTTGAAAATGGTATCGTTTTTATGAATCAAACTGGGTTGATGACAACAACCCCGCGAAATAAAGTGATTTTTTTCGGGCGATATTTTATCTTGTTCTTCCATTGTTCTGAAAAGTTAAACTGCACATCCTGAAAATCAAATCTCCGGATGATGTAATATGTTGATCCCCAACAATAGTTAGGGTAGAAGTGAATGTGGCAAATTTACAATAAAAGCGTTTAGAATTATGAACTGAGTGCAACCTTTCTTTTGGGGTTTAGATTGTAGTTTTCTACTTTCATCTCAACTTTGTGATCTGCATTTTTAGTTGTCCCAATTTTGCGGACAACTGACTTGCCTTTAGTCATGCATCAATGCCTACATCGGATCAACATCCACCACTACCCTCACACTTTTAAAATCTGCCATTTCCTGAAGCAATGCTATATTTCTGGTGGCTTCAAATTTCATTTGTTTGCCGTGGATTCCTTTATCGATTTTGAGGATAATATTTTTGATGTACATATTTCTGACTCGCGCCACCATCGGGTATTCCGGGCCCAGCATCAGGTTTCCGAAATAGGGTTTAAGCATTTTAGCCAGCACTGTAGCCGCCTGATTCAGCACATTGTGGTCTTTGTGGCGCAGTGAGATCAGCAACAACCTGTAATACGGCGGGTATTTGTATTTGTAGCGGTCAATGTTCTGCTGATCGTACATTGCCCGGTAATTATCGTCAATAACCCATTGAAGCAGCGGGTGTCTGGTATTGTTGCTTTGAATCATGACCAGGCCGCGCTTGCTTTTTCGTCCGGCACGACCGCTTACCTGCGCCAGCAACTGATAGCTCCTTTCAACGGATCTGAAGTCGGGATAGCTGATCAGTCCATCGGCGTAAAGCACACCAACCAGACTTACATTATTGAAGTCAAGCCCTTTGGTAACCATTTGAGTGCCAACCAGAATGTCAACTTTCCGGCTTTCAAAGTCGCCGATAATACGTTGATACGCATATTTGGTGCGGGTTGTATCAAAATCCATGCGGCCGATTTTTGCATCGGGAAACAAAATGGCAAGTTCTTCTTCCACTTTTTCGGTGCCAAAGCCACGCATTTTAATGGCCGGACTCTGGCAATGCGGACAAACGGAAGGTACCGGAGTGGAGTAACCGCAGTAATGGCATTTGAGCTGATCGATGTGCTTGTGGTAAGTCAGCGTTACATCGCAGTTTATACATTCCGGGGTGTGCTGACAGGTGTCACATTCCAGCCGTAGCGAAAATCCGCGGCGGTTCTGAAAAAGAATTACCTGTTCGCCAAGATCCAATGCATCATGGATGGCACGAAGCAGCTGTGGCGAAAAATGCGACTTCATACGCTTCATGCGGGCTTCTTCCTTTATGTCGATTATTTTTATTTCGGGCATCTGAACACCGCCGTAACGTTCTGCGAGTTCAACCAGTTTATACTTGCCACTTTGGGCGTTGTAATAACTTTCGAGCGAAGGAGTTGCAGAGCCTAACAGCACCGGACATTTATGAATTCCGCCCAGCACAACTGCTGCATCACGTGCGTTGTAGCGCGGTGCAGGATCGTTTTGTTTGTAGGATGAGTCATGCTCTTCATCCACAATGATCAAACCCAGATCGGTGTAAGGAAGAAACAGTGCCGACCGGGCGCCCAGCAAGATCTGAAAAGGCTGTTGCTCCTGGTTTCCCGATAAGGGGATATTTGCTTTATTCCATATTTCAACCCGCTCAGATTCATTGTACTTTGAGTGATAAACCCCCACTTTTTCGCCGAAATATTTTTGCAGGCGCTGAATAATCTGTGTGGTGAGGGCAATTTCGGGAAGCAGATACAGCACCTGCCGGCCTTTGGCAATGGTCTCATCAATCAGGTTGATGTAAATCTCGGTTTTGCCGCTCGATGTAACGCCCTTCAGCAGAATGATGTTGTTGCCGGCCAGCTCTGGTTTTATGGTTTCAAGCACTTGCTGCTGAGCCGGCGTAAAAATGAGATCCTCAGCCACTTCAGAGGCATCGGTATGAATCAGCCGGCTCACCGTTTTGAGGTATGTTTCTAGCACCCCTTTTTTTACCAGACCATCGATATGTGATGCAGATATACCGGGTGTTTTCATCAATGCTGCGCGGCTAACTTCTTTCGGAGAATCAGAAAAATAACGCGAAAGGTTCAGATAAGCCATCAAAGCCATAAGTTGTTTATAAGCTTTTTTGGTAAGCTTGTCCATTTCGGCATTCAGAGTTTCTTCGGTGCTGAAAGGCTCGCTCAGTCTTACATAAGTTTCAGTCCGGGGTTTGTAGCGTTCTGTGATTTCTTCCTCCACCCGTACAATTCCCTTTTCAATCATGGTTTTGATAAGGGGGATAACTTTGGCCAGACCCACAATCCGGCTGATATCAGTAAGCGAAAGAATCTGCTGCAACTGCAGGGCTTCCACAATCTGGAATTCCCGGTCGGTAAGGGTTTCTGAATCGTTTACGTATTCAGGATCAATCACCACCCGGGTTTCGCTGGCCAGTTTGTAAGCAGTTGGCAACGCCACATTCATCACTTCGCCGGGGGTGCACAGGTAATAACCGGCTATCCATTCCCAAAGTGCAAATTGTTTTTCATTCACCACCGGAAAGTCATCAATCACCGAGAGCACATACTTGAGTGCCATTACCCGTGGCGCCTCGTTGTGGATTCGCCTCACCAGCCCGGTGTAGAATTTCTTCTGACCGAACTGCACCACCACACGCATGCCGGGCAAAACAACCTGGTTTAAATCCTGGGGTATGCGATAGGTAAAGTAACCCTTCACTGGCAAAGGCAGCAAGACTTCTGCAAAAAGGGTGATGTATTCTTTTTCTGACAATGGTTAAGTATATAAATGGGTTTCCAAAGATACAAAGCCTAGCGGTTATGATGGTGTTGTGAATAAATTTAAAAGTTGGAGGCTTTCAACAATTGAGCAAAGGACAAGTCAATCCCCGAATTTCATAAATGTTCAATTAAATTTATCATATCCTTAAAAGAATTTGTGTTTGTATGTTGTTGTATAGTAATTTAGTGGAGGGTAATATGGCAAATTAGCTTCCTCAAAGTTTGACACATATTATATCCCCCTCTTTTCCCCCTTTTGGAAAAGGGGGACGATTACTTTCGTTTTTTTAGATACATTAGTTTGCAGAAAGTCCAGTTAGATCGGGTACTCAAGTGTGGAAGTTATTTCTGGTAGCGATTCCGATATTTTTCTGTTTATTTCAAAGTGTGGTTTCAAACTTTAAAACATCATATTATGCGCATTACCGGAAGACGTGGAAGTTCAAATGTTGAAGACCGCCGTGGCATGTCGGGTGGCAAAATGGCAGTCGGTGGCGGCATCGGCACAATTGTAATTGTATTGATTGTCTGGCTGATGGGTGGTGATCCCGGGCAAATGCTGGGCACTATGGATGCCGGACAGAACCAAACAGTTGAAGCCACAGCCGAAGAAGATCAGATGGCGCAGTTTGTATCGGTGGTATTAGCCGATACGGAGGATGTCTGGAAATTGATTTTTGAGCAATCAGGACAAACCTACCGTGAACCAAAGCTTGTGCTTTTCAGAGGTGAAGTTGAGTCGGCCTGTGGATTTGCTACTGCTGCCAGCGGACCGTTTTATTGTCCGGGCGATGAAAAAATTTACATCGACCTCAGTTTTTGTGATGTGCTGAAGGACAGGTTTGGTGCCCATGGCGATTTTGCTGTGGCCTACGTGATTGCGCATGAAGTCGGACATCATGTGCAGAAGCAGCTTGGCATTCTGGATAATGTGCAGTCGCAACGCCAACGCCTCAACGAACGCGAAGCCAATGCACTGACAGTAAAGCTTGAACTTCAGGCAGATTTTCTGGCCGGATTATGGGCGCATCATGCTGATCGCATGATGGATATTCTTGAAGACGGCGACATCGAAGAAGCACTTCGCGCCGCTGCCGCAGTAGGGGATGACAACATCCAAATGAAATCACAGGGACGTGTGGTTCCCGATGATTTTACCCATGGCACTTCCAAACAACGTATGGATTGGTTCCGCAAAGGATGGGATTCCGGCGATTTGTCGGAGGGAGATACTTTTAAGCGGGGTGCGGTTTGATAGTCAGGGCTTGACTTGCGGATTGATATCCTGTTTCGCCGCTTTTTTACTTCCATCATAAAGATCGAACCCAACGTATCTGCATTCCAGTTGTCCGTTGAAAAGTATATGCTTTTTCATCGGCTTCAGCCCAATCATTTTCAGCGCCCTTAAATCAGAGCTGATTACCCAGGCTTTATAGCCGGCAAATTTGCGTTTCAGCACATTTCCCAGATCCTGGTAAAGTTCAATAATATCATCAACCACAACCCTGTCGCCATAAGGCGGATTTGTAATCATAACGCCCGGCGCTTCGGGTGGGGTAATTTCCTGAAAAGGAGCAACTGATAACCTGATGTCTTTATGAAGTTTAGCCTGTTTAAGGTTGGCTTCTGCCGATCGCAGGTTGATGCCTGAAATGTCAGATCCAAAAATTTCAGCATCCAGATCATGCTGCTGCTGAAGGGCATCATTCACCACGTTTTCCCATATGTCTTTTCTGAAATCTTTCCATTTCATAAAGCCAAATTCTTCCCGGAATTGTCCGGCAGGAAGATTCATCGCAATCATTGCCGCTTCGGTAAGCAGGGTTCCTGAACCGCACATCGGATCGATAAATGTGGAATGCCCGTCCCAACCGCTGAGCAGAATCATGCCGGCAGCCAATACTTCGCTGATGGGTGCTTCGGCATTTGAAACATGGTAACCTCTTTTGTGCAGTGAATCGCCGGAGCTGTCGAAGGAAACGGTCAGTTCGTTTTTTGCCAGATGAATGTTTATTTTAAAATCGGGATTAATTGTATCAACCGAAGGACGCTGTCCGGTTTTTTCGCGGAAACGATCGGCAATGGCATCTTTTGCCCGCTGCGAAACATACTGAGAATGTGTGAAAACCGAATTGCTTAGCGTTGAGTCGAATGCAAACGTTTCGGCAGAGGAGAAATAATCTTCCCATTTTATCGATTTCACGGAAGTGTAAAAATCTTCCTCGGTAAGAATGGTAAATTGTTTGATCGGCAGCAAAATTCTCAGGGCAGTGCGGCACTGATAATTGGCGGCATACATCAGTTGTTTATCACCTTCAAAAGAAACTGCCCGGGTAAGGATTTCAATGTTGGTGGCACCCAGATCTTCAAGTTCCTGAGAGAGAACACCTTCAAGACCTGAAGGGCATTTGGCAAGCATTTTTATCTGGCTTGCTGGAAAATAGTCTGACATATGATGTATTTTGGTTGATTTTGAGTGTTGATTTATGATGCAATTGTGTGTTTAGTTTAAGAAGATTTGTCTTTCCGCATCTGTATGCACTTCGACTCCGCTCAGTGTGACATCCGTTTAGAGTGTACAATGTTTCATCTTAATGCACTAATTATCAATTTTATACGATGTCCTCCTGAGCGGAGTCGAAGGATCTTTTTTCATTTTGTACTCCAATCCGAGGACTTAACAGACCGACATTGTTTTGTGATGCGTTATTTCCCTGACTTCAGCTTCTGCATAAACTCAGCGGCATTTACAATGTACCTTTTGTGTGTGCCTTCGCCGATTAACCCGGATTCGTCGTGGGCTGAAACCTTGAATAAAAGTTTCTTCCCATCCACTCCGATCAGCTCAGAAGTGCTACTGACCTTCATCCCCAGCGGGGTAGCTTTCACATGGGTAACATTAACTTCTGTTCCCAGGGTAATAAATCCGTCTGGCAAAAGATGCTGAATGCTGAGTTGTGCCGTTTTTTCCATCAGGCCGATCATTGCCGGCGTTGCAAATACTTCAATAAGTCCTGATCCATAATGGGTTGCAGTGTCAGCAATACTGACTATTAAACTTTCTGATCCGGGAATGCCGGTTTTAAGATTAAAATCCATGGCGTTATTTCATGAAAAATTAAAGGTCACTGTTTGTTTCAGATCGGGGTGAAGGCTTTGCGAAACAGGACATATTTTGGCGCACTGCTTTATGATCTGTTTTTGTTTTTCGGAGTAGTTGTGATCCGGAAAATCAAGTTCAATCACCACTTCGCCAACCCTTCGTGGATCGGAAGCCATAATTTTTTTTACTCTTGCTTTGGTGCCTTCAATGCTGAAACCTGAATTATTGGCAGCAATTCCCATAATGGTGATCATGCAGAGTCCAAGCGATGTAGCCATAAGATCGGTTGGTGAAAAAGCCGAACCTTTGCCGTTGTTGTCAACCGGAGCATCGGTAATGATAAATTCTCCCGAGCGGGTATGCGTTGCTTTTAGCTGCAAGTCGCCCAGATATTCCAGAGTAGCAGTCGTATCCATTTGTTTTTGCTGCAAAGATAACTGCATAAAATGAAACTTTTGAAATATCTTCCCTGAATGAAATCTCCATCTGTCATGCCAGATACCCCCTCTAACTCCCCCTTTGGAAAGGGGGAGAACCCGCTAGCCACACCCAATAGCATCCCCCAACTATCTAAAAACCAACAATGTATCGTCCCCCTTTCCCGAAAGGGGGATAAGTTATACCGTAAAAAACCAAACAATTTTGTCAAAATAATTTATTATTTTTGACTGGGCTGGGAGCGATCCCGTATTACTGCACTTTCAGGTGCTTGGGACGTTTCCAGTTCTTTTATTTTTTTGAATTTCCACTTCGAGATCGGTGCTACATCCTCATTGTTCGCGGAAAGATACCTTCTGCTTTTCTTCCGATTTTCCCTTATTTGCTGCAATTTTTGTTGTTCAATATCTTCCTGTTTTTCCGAGGCCTTTTCCCTATTTTGCTGATCGATGGCAATATCATAGGGTTTCCCCGACTTGAGTACTCCGAAGATAACTCTCAACATTTTATGCATTAATACTCCCATTGTAAAGTAATGATCTTTGCCCATTCCTTTATACCTGGCATAGAGCTGCTTCATCATAGGGTCCCGGTGAATAGCAGTTAGGCAGCACATGTATAATCGTGCCCGCATCGTTCTCCTGCCTTTTTTAGATAAGTGATTCCCCCATTTTCCATCGCCACTTATTCTATACTCAGGGTTTAACCCAAAGTATGCAACAAGTTTTTTGACGGTTGCAAATCGGTTTATATTCTCTACTTCAAACAGAATTAAAATTGCCGTTATTGGGCCAACGCCAGTAATTGTACTGAGAAGTTTAACCAATATATGCTGTGAATACTGCTTGGCCATAAATTTATTTATGGCAGCTATCTCTTCCTCTTTATGAATAATCTGATCGGTTGTGCGATTGATTAAAAAGATGATATTCCGGTCGCAATACTGGTTATTTTTTTCTGCCTTTATTATCAGCTCCTGTGCCCGTTGTTCGCTCACTCCTTTAATCTTTATAAGTTTTGATGTGCCTGCTCTGCAAATATCATTTGCTGATGGATACTTGTTTAAAACTTTCAGCAACCACATGGGCATCCCCTGCCGACAATAAACAAGGGCTTCTGAAAAATGCTGATAGATTATCTTCTCAAGTTGATTTTGAAGCTGGACGCTTTGCTTGACTATCATTTTTTGATAAGTGTAAAGTGACCGGCCACTTTCAAAAGGATTTTGTTGTTGTCCATCATCTTGTTGGTAGATGATTTTTTTTTTAAAATTAGCAAGATATAGTGCAACGTTTATGGCACTAGTTTCATCCGTAATACTCCGGTTAAGTGCTGCTTTGCTTATTCCTTTAACAAGCGCAGGGTTTATTAAAGCCGACTTCATTTTATACCTGACGCCTAATAATAACAGGTAGTTTAGCCAGTTCCTTTCATATCCACCAGTACTTTCAATCCCACAATAAAACGTCATCTCTGGGTTGGATAGGAAATAAGTTTCAATGATCTCTCTCAACTTTTCGTGCCCTGAATTCGTGTCATCTAGCTGAAAACATGGCTCTGTTAATTCAAGAGAAGCATCCATTAGGGCAAAATCAGCATACCCTTTGCTTGCATCAATCCCAAGAAAAAGTTCTTTCTTTTCCATAATCTTGTAGAGTTAAATGGTTAAAAAAACAAGCATCGTTCAGTCTTATAAAATACGGTATCAAGTACCAAGTTATACCACGAACTCAACTTGAAAGGGGGAGATACTTATCCACAGTATCATTGTACTAAGGGGGATTTACCTCCTTACCTCAAAGTTGAGAAAAAAAACAACTTCATTTGAATTTGCAAACATATAAGAGGAGGATACAGTCCAGTATTTTTTGTTAATATTTTTGCATAAAACGAGAAAAGCCCCGCAACTTGCAGGGCTTTTTCTTTCAGAAGTTAAATTCTGATTACTTTACATCAGGTGCAGCTACTGCAGCAGTTGCAGTTGTAGCCTTTTTGCCTTCAGCTTCGGTTGAAGAAGCTTTGGCTGATTTATCACCACATGATTTGCTGCAATCGCCCGAAGATGCCTTGGCTGATTTATCGCCACAACCAGCTTTGGTGCCATCGGCTTTAGCTGCTTTCTTTGTTCCGTCAAGATTTGGATTTTCATCGCCGGTGTAGTTTACTGAGTAGAAACTTACTTCACCTGCTTTGGCATCAATGGAGATTCCTGAGAATGCAAACAAGAACGCAAATACGGATAATGTTACTATTACTTTTTTCATGAGATTTTTGTTTTGGTTAGATTGCAAACTTAAGGCTTATCAAAAGGATGGCTTGTTAATAAACCGTTAATAACTGTTAAGGTGCTGTTAAAAATAAATGCATTTCTATTTTTGGGGGAAAATATCAAAAGAACTCTGAAGTTTTGAATTTTTTATATCCCTCTCTACTCCTCCTTTTGTGCTGAGTTGATGCTCAAAAAAAATGGGTGTGATTCGGAGATGACAGTTAAATTATGCGTTTAAACACTTCGACTCCGCTCAGTGTGACATTCGTTTAAAGTGTACACGGCATCATCTTAATGTACTTAATATCAATTATATACGATGTCCTCCTGAGCGGAGTCGAAGGACTAAACGATCAATTTTCAACCAATTAATACTTTATTCAGCGATAAAAGGAATAATCTGTCATTAGCAGCAATGTCACAGCATAATGGGAGACAGAGGTGGTACTCCTGTATATCGGAAGTTATTTTAAAAGTTTTACTATGAATCACTTACCTTTGCAAAATCATAAAATTAATAATGAAAAAACGTACCATTGTCATCCTCATTTTAATCACTTCCCTTTCTCTTGTGGGGATTGTGCTTATTCAGATTTACTGGGTCAGGAAAGCTTTGGCAATGCAGGAAGAGCAGTTCGACAATAAAGTTCAGCTTGCCTTAAAAGGAGTGGTCAATCTGATGTTTGATGAGCGCGACAGCCAATCGGCCGATTCCACCATCTGCAGAACGAAATGTGATCACCGCACTTTTGAGATACTTTCAGCCATCAATACGGTGCGCCTTGATTCGCTGCTGCACCAGGAGTTTGGCGGTATGGAAATTACCCGCGAATATGCCTGGGGAGTTTTTAACCCCGGTTGCGAAACCATTTTTGCCGGAAATGCAGGAGATTACCCCGGACAGCTTGTCGCCACCAAACACAGGGTTTCACTTTCGTGCCTTTACCGCAGCGAAAAATTATATCTCGGTGTATTTTTCCCGGCTGAACGCGATGTGCTGTGGCTCAGAATTTTTCCTTACCTGCTGCTTGCTTTGCTGTTGCTGGCTGTTATAATATTTGCATTTTCATTCGTTATTTTCTCTTTCCTCAGGCAAAAGAAACTCTCAGAAATGAAGAGTGATTTTGTGAACAATATGACCCACGAGTTTAAAACTCCGATTTCAACCATTTCGCTGGCCAGTGAAATGTTGCTCAAACCTGAAGTGTATGATTTTCCAACCAGAACCAAACGCTACGCCGGCATCATTCACGATGAAAATCTCCGGCTCAAACAACAGGTTGAACAGGTTCTTCAGATTGCCATTCTCGATAAAGGTGATTACCGATTGAATATCCGTGAGTTTGATGCCCATGAAGCCATTAAATTTTGCCTGAAGAATTTTGAACTTATCATTCGCGATAAAGGAGGGTTTCTTAAAAGTAAATTATCTGCAAATCAGAGTATTGTGAATGCAGATTACAATCATTTTGTCAACATAATAAATAATTTGCTTGACAATGCCACCAAATACGCACAGGGTTACCCCGAAATTCAGGTCATAACCAAAAACATTGGGGCGGTGTTGGTTGTTGAAGTTCACGACAAAGGCATTGGCATCAGCAGCGACAATCTTAAATATGTTTTCAAAAAGCTATTCAGGGTTCATACAGGAAATGTGCACGATGTCAAAGGATTTGGTTTGGGCTTGTATTATGTAAAAACGATGGTGGAGGCCATGGGTGGATTGGTCAAAGCAAAAAGTGAGTTAAAGAAGGGAAGTATTTTTGAAATTCATTTACCGGTTCATAATCAAACGAAACTAATAACAGATTATCATGGATCAGAAAGCAAGAATATTACTGGTTGAGGATGATCACAACCTGAGCGCGGTTTTGCAGGATTACCTGGAACTGTTGGGCTACAATATTGTTCTGGCAACAGATGGCGAGCAGGGTCTTGAGTTTTTTAAAAAAGGTGATTTTGATCTTTGTATTCTGGATGTAATGCTTCCCAAAAAGGATGGTTTTGCACTTGCCACTGATATACGCGCAATTAACCAGCAATCGCCTGTGATTTTTCTTACAGCGCTGGGCCAGAGCGAAAGCCGGATCAATGGATTTAAAGTTGGTTGCGACGATTATATTACAAAACCTTTCAGCAGCGAAGAACTTGCACTTCGCATCGAAGCCATTCTGAAGCGCTGCATGAACCAGAATATGCGCCCCCGCTCTGATTTTTTCGACCTGGGGACCACCCGTTTCGATTCAGGGAATATGTTGCTGGTTACCAACGGCAAAGAGCAGAAACTCACGCCAAAAGAAAACGCGCTGCTCAAACTGCTCTGTATGAATAAGAACAACCTTCTCTCACGCGACAGGGCACTCACCGAAATCTGGGGTGAAACCGATTATTTTTATGGCAGAAGCATGGATGTTTTTATCACCCGTCTGCGCAAATACCTCAAAGACGAACCAACCGTAAATATTCAGAACGTTCATGGAACCGGCTTTAAGCTGGAAGTGAGGGAGTGAATTAATCATCCAACTACACTCTGGTTCGATAAAATAAATTCAATGCGATCCTTACACGAATGTCACACTGAGCAGCCTGCCCTGAGCCTGTCGAAGGGGAGTCGAAGTGTCTTTTTTTTATATGTTTGCCATACAAAGATCCGAATTGCTTTTCTCAACTTTCAGGCAGACACAGCCGAATTGAAAACATTTACATACCCGTTCCCATGCAACTTTCCGAAGCACAAACCCTTGTTGATCAATGGATAAACACCACCGGTGTCAGATATTTTAACGAGCTCACCAACACCGCCATACTAATGGAAGAAGTAGGTGAGGTTGCCCGGATTATGGCCCGCCGGTATGGCGAGCAATCAGAAAAGGAATCCGATAAATCCGCTGATCTTGCTGATGAAATGGCCGATGTTCTTTTTGTGCTGATTTGTCTGGCCAACCAAACAGGGGTAGATCTTACCAAGGCACTCGAAAAAAATCTGGTGAAGAAAACCAAGCGCGATGGAACACGGCATTTGAATAATCCTAAATTGGGGAAGTAAGGGATTGGGTGGGAATAAAAGGGGGATTTTGGTGGAGTGGGGGGGATGTGGGATAATCGATGGTTCTGGTAGCTATTGGGATTGCAGATTACTTATATTTCTATTTATTAGGTGCTGGCATTTATTCGGTCATTAAAGGTCGTTTATGTTTTTTACAAGTGTCAAAATACTGTTTGGATTATTCGTATCGTAAAACCAGTTGTTGTCGAAGTCCGCAATTATCGCTGGATTTTGGCTGTTGCCAACTACCAAACTGTGAAATTTTGTTTTGTTTTCTTTTGCTCTTAAAATTTGGTCTTGCGTTGTCTTGTCGAACGCTGACATTACAAAGTCAGAAAGCATTATTACGTCTGCTTTTTTGTAGTCAGCCGTTGTTAGCATAAGTAGTGCTTCTCTCATAGCTGGAGTTGCGTCTGTGCCACCGTTGAAACTCATTGATAAAAATTGAATGATTTTGTCAATCGAATTTTTAAGGTCTGTAAGGTTTAACGTTTCTATGCCTGTTGAAAATGAAATTAGATAACATTTTCTATTGTCACGAATTGCAATTTTTAAGATAGCGAAACAAAGCGTCTTTGCAACAGTTTCAGGTGTTCCGTGCATTGAACCGCTTGTATCAACACAAATAATAAAAGGGCCGTTTTTTTCTTCTTTTTCTTTTTGTCTTTTGTCTTGAAATTCTTCTTCACTGAAAGAAAGCATTTTTGACTGATACTCGAATGTTTGAAGTTTTTTTTCAGCAAACTTTTTAAAAAAAACTGTTTGGAAAGTTTCATCAGCAAGAAAGACGGTTTCAGAGGGAAGCAAACTGCATAAATCGTCGCTTTCCAGAATCCCTATAAGGTTTTCTTTGCTAGCATGTTCAGCTTTCCATTCTTGCTTGAGTCGTATGTTTTTAAACATTTCTTCTTCGTATTCTTTTTCCGCTTGTCGCATTTTGCCAAGCATTTCAGCAAGCTCTAGCAATGACCTATCTCTCTTTAAAAGTTCAGCGTATTTCTTTAATATATCAAAGTTAACACGCTGCCAGTTACCCTTGCTCATATCCCAAAGCCTTCCCAATTCTTTTGTAAATGGCTCAAGTCCTTCTTGAAGTTTTTTTAGTTCTTCAATTCGCTTGTATAATTCTTCACAGAACTTTTTTCTTGCTTCATCTATCAGTTCAAGTCCCCATTTCGTTTGTCTTTTTAAGAGTAACTCTACCCACTTCTCTGTAAAATGTTCTTTAACACTTTCAAAACTTGGCTTGTCCTTATCGCTTATGTTTTTTTTATCTAAGCTTCTGTTGAACTCCTTTTCATAAAAAGTAGTATCAAGTTCTTTTTGGTCGTAGTTGTCTTTAAGAATTGGATTTACGTTCTCCCACTTACTTTTAAATTCAGACTTTTTACTTTGCTCAAATTCTTTGAAAACTATATATTCCTTGCCAATAGGATTTTCAGATTTTCCAATTGACCTGCTTGTTTTATTGATAAACACAAGAATTTCTTGGGTTATCTTTTCAGCAAGTTCATGGTCTTTTGAACACAATTCTCTCATTGTAGGATTAGAAAGAATTTCGTCTATGGCAGTTGCAAAGTTTTCAATATCAGCATTAGCGAAACCAATCTTAGTTTCTGTTTTGGTTTGAAGCTGCGAATAAATCGTTTCAGCTAACCTCTTTCTGGTTAATTCGTCTGCAATTGAGCCGTAATTCTCAAACCTGTCAAACATATTGTTCATTATTATGTCTGTTTTCAAAAACTTCTTTTATTTTACTATGAGTATCATCATCTATTTCAGTATTATCCTTGAACCATCGAACATCTGTGTTTATAAAGGCATATGACTCTGACCAATTCGTTCAATTAAATTATGTTTTCTTTTTATAGTATTATTACTTCGTCTTTTAGTTTTTTGTAATCATTTTGAATTTTTCTTATTTCAACTTCGATTTTTTCAATATCTTTCAATGTGTCCGCTAAATGACTTTCAACAATGTTTGCAAGCTCAGGATTGGCAAATAGATTTGTCCTTAAATGTTTTAAATCTTTATTCTTGTATGCTTCGAGTTGATCTTTAAAGTTATTAGTGGTTTCAAGATATTTATTTACTCTTGAGTCCCAATCTTCTTCAACTTTTATGTGTGGTTTTTTAGTAATTTGCCGCTTTTCTCCTGTAATTTCCGTCTTAAGTTTGTAATCTTTATCATTTAAAGTGATATGAAACTTATCTTTACCACTTCTTGAATGGTATTGATTATGACGATTAAACGAAGAATATTGCTTGTAAAATAAATAAATAGGTTGCTTTTCATTTGTAAGTTGCTTGAAAATATTATTTTCAATAAATCTATCATGCTGTGAAGGTGGATTTTCTAACTCAAAGTACCCTTGGGTTTCAATAAAAGTTTCAACTCTTGTATCTTTTTCAAACTTTGTTTCTTCTTTAATTTCAGTTTTAAACTCATCCAACTCATCTTTCAAACTTTTGAAATTAAACTTAAGTGAGTACCCAAATTTCTGTATAGCACCTCTAACGAACTGTGAAACAGCATTTATTTGCCCAGATTCATTCCAAAGACAATGATTAATTATGAAACAGTCCATTAAATCAACTGATATCCGATCATTGAGGAATGCAGAAGTTCTCAATAATCTCACGATTTTACGCCATCTACGGTCAGAAATGTATATTTGATTTTCTTTATTTTCTACTTTTTGGTTGAATTGATCAATGTAATTTCTAATGACATGAATTACGTTGAAGACGTTTTCAGGTATTTTAATTTCATCAATTGCCTTGCTCCATTTTTCATATTCTTCATCTGTGATTTTGAGCTTTTCTTCTATAGTATCACTATAAGAATTTAAAGTCTCAGAAATCATTCTATTGAAATTTTCATTGTCCTTAATTCCATCGACAATCAAGCGTATAAGAAACCTGTCCCAAAGTGCTTCGAGTCCTTGGTCTCTATTAGGTAATTCATTTGAAGCAGAAACTAAAGACTTAAGAGGAATATCAATCTCTTGATCCCCGTTACGATACTTTTTTTCATTTAAAACTGTCAAAAGCGTGTTTTGAATTGAAGGTCCCGCTTTCCATATCTCATCTAGAAAAACTACTGTTGCACTAGGCAGATAATTTTTTACAATTCTTTCATATTTGTCTTGATCTTTCAATTTTGATATAGAAACAGGTCCAAATATTTCATCTGGAGTGCTAAAACGATTCATCAAATATTCAAATGAAGACCCGTCTTTATAAACATACTTTAGTTTCCTGGCAATTAAGGACTTTGCAACACCCGGAGGGCCTAAAAAGAAAATGCTTTCCCCTGCTATTGAACTTAAAAGTGTTAATGCTAATACTTCTTCTTTCTCAATTACTCCTTCATTGATTTTTTTTAGAATCTCGTTAATTTTTTCTTTGACTGTCATATGTTAGTTTTTATAAGTTTGTTTTCCATGCTTGTTGGTAAAGGTTGAGGCTAAGCGCTGGCGGGCACTTTTGAAAATATCTCTTTCAGGTCAGCACAATTTTCAATAAATGTTCAGTCTTTCTCCTTACAACCATGCGTGCGATAGCGTTTAGCCTTTGTGTGTGCCCTGCATGGCTGCAGCGCACACTTGTTGTACGCTCTGCAAAAAGATCAAAAATACATTTTTTTTTTCGGAGTAACCTAACAAGTGGGAATAAATTTCCAAGAGGTGCAAGTCCCTCAAATGCGGGAGTGTGAGAGGCGCACTCCGTCAGCTAATTACTGGCGGAGCCGTCTACTCGATTGTATGCAGTTTTTCTATTTGTGCTCGGATATATTTATTTCTTAAATCAAATTTGCCTCATAACTAAGTATGAAATAACTAATCAACCAAAGAATTAAAATAAAAACACGATAGGTCTTCATATCAATATATTCATCTGAAGCCATAAATTCATGAACCATAGTTGATATTAATACGATAATAAAAACAATCAATTTTATATACTCTGTCGTATTGCCAATAAATCCTAATAAAAAGACAAGCAATAAGGGTTGTAATGACCACTTGAAGACAATTTTTAAAACATTTTCATACGGCAAGTCTTCATCAACTTTTACATCTATATCGCCAAGTTCTTGATACGAACTCATCCCCTCGTAATAACTTCTCCTTTGTTTTCTCAAATTATATTGTTTCAAAAAAACCACCATTACTGTTAGAGCAATAGATATTAGTGCACCTATGAATTGATAAAGTACATTCAGGTTAAGTATTGATTTTAAAAAATTATATGCTATTTCCATTAGAATCTATTTTTTAACCAATTACCAATTCTTGTTGATTTATCTTCTAATAATTTTTTCCATAATTTATTTGAATCATTTCCATGTAAATCAAAATTGCTTTTGAAATATTCTAATTTAACACCTGGAGTAAGCAATGGAATAAAATAATTTATCAAAGGTTCGCCACCAATAAATAAGTTAATCTTACATAGTAAATTTAATTCTAAAAGTCGTTGTAGATATATAAGTTGGCCTTCCTTTTCTATGTATTCTTTTTTTAACAAGTAAATAGTGTTTTGTGGATTTATTTTATAATTCCAATCAACAATAAATTCATCATAAAACATCTTGTTAACATCTAAATCTTCACTGTTTGAAATACTTAATTCTAGCCAATGATAACACAGTAAAATTGATTTAAGAGACTGCATTTCATAAAACGAAGCTTTTTCCCAATTCGAATAGCCAAATCTTAACAGATAAAGACTCATTTCATTTGGGTTAAGGCCCTTAGTTTTTTCAAAAAAGTTATCGATATCATTTTTGCTATCAAACACAATTTCTTTTCCTTCACTACTAACCTTATAATTAGATTTATAGTCAAATTTACTATCTAAGTAAATAGATTTAACATGAGGCTTTTCTGTGAAAGAATTGTCGTTATATATAATTTCTATCCGTTTCATATTTTATTTTTAACATTCTGAACAAAAGTAAATCTAAGATTTTTTCCTCATAAATATTCATGCCGTACTGGTTGTCCTAAAATTGCATACAACGCCCGAAGCTTTGCGCTGGCAGGCATTTAAAAATTACCTATCTCCGCGGCTTGCAGAATCCTGGTTAAAAATACAAATTTTCCGGTTACCACAAGGTGCCTGCTTGCGTAAAGCTTTGTTGGTTGTCGGTTTTTGTTTTCAGCGCCAATGCAATGCTTTGCAAAATGAATATCTGTAGTGTAGAATTCATCAGAGTGTAGGCTGAGCGCTCCTGTAAAGTTCCGGGGAATCAGGTAATTTGTAAAAATATTTTACCCTTTCTTCCCCTTGCAGATAAGGCTTCGCCTCCTTCAGTCCCATTCTGAATGAATCCGGAAAAATCTATTTTATTCGTAAAAATGAATTGTAAAGATATAAAAGATAAAATGGAGCGAACAAAAACAAAATGAAATTTAGAACGATTCAAAATAAGCGGTATTGCTGTATCAGGAATCTTTAAAGGGCAGAACTTCAGTGCCTGGCAAAACAACATATTTTATTCAGCGGATGTGTCTTTTCTTTGGAACTTTTTTTGAATTACAAATTCAATGGTGATAATATTGCCATAATTTATTTTATGATGTGATTACAAGATAATAGAATTTGGATTCATTCGGTTTTTAACCGTAGTTTAACCGTATTTCAACCGTATAAATACGGTTAAACTACGGTTTAAATACATCGTATGCCTTATTATACTGTGGTTTTGGAAGAAATGGAATAGAGAAATGAGACATTTTCTATGGCTCTGGGAGTGGGAATTCGGCGGAGGTAAATTCTGCTGGTGAGGGTGATCAGTTATTGGAGAGAGGCGATACCTTCCAGGAAGAAAGACTGATGGCCCCGGGCAGGAAAATTTGTTAGGTTATCTCGAGATGTGGAAGAACATCCGTAAAGAAGAGCTCAGATTTTCAGTATCCGCGGAAACGACCTTCTAAAATTGACCTGCGCGAGCGATTGTTTAAGATTTTGAAAACTTAAACATTAAATCCTTTACGGTCAAATTTTAGGCAGTCGTTGAGCGGATACGAGGCCTAACGGCCTGAGTGACAGAAAAGCGGGATTTTGTGACTCAAGCAATGGCCGAAGGAGGTAGAAAAACCACTTATTGACGTTTCGTCATTGTGAAAGAAAACCTTCCAGGTTGAAAGAAAACCTGGAAGGTTACTCCGAAACGCCGAAAGCGTAAGCTAATCGACTGGTGGCATTGCAACCGCAAAGAAGAGCTCAAATTTTCAGTATCCGCGGGAGCGACCTTCTAAAATTGACTTCCACCAGCGATTGTTTAAGATTTTGAAAGCGACTACATCAAAAGCATTATAGTCAAATTTTAGGCAGTCGTCCCGTTCCTGATCCTGATAGCTATACATATCATTAATATGAACGGGACGGATACGAGGCCTAACGGCCTGAGTGACAGAAAATAAATAATCGCGACTCAAGCAATGACCGAAGGAGAAAGAAAAGTGAAAAGTGCCCTTCGACATGGTTTGACGATGGTTCGACGAAAAGCTCACCAACCAAAGCTCACCAACCAGCTCAGGGACCAAAAAGAGAAGAGTGAAAAGTTTGCATTGTGGATTAAGCTTCGCTTAGCCAGCATCCATATGATTCACGTAATTCGCATAATTCGCGGTTAAAACTCTGTGATCGTTTCGTCGTTGGAAAAAGAAACCTTCCAGGTTGAAAGAAACCCGGTAGGTTATTCCTAAAAGATATTATCGTCCCAATCTCCGCCGGGCTCAGATTCAGCTATTTGCCTGCAGTTTCCCCGGCAAGTTTTAGTGCATTGTATGCATTCACAACTCCTCCGGTTGTTGAAAGCTCAGAAAAAGCTGTTTTGGTCTTCTTTTTTGAAGAAGTATCGGGTATATAAACTTTCAGTTTGGGGTAATTTGTAGCTGAGTTAAGCAGTATGTCTTTTAGCTGCTGCGCGGAGAGTTCAGGGTAATATGACCAGACCAGAGCAGCGATTCCGGCAACAACCGGCCCCGAATAACTGGTACCATCTCCCATTTTATAGGCATTTTCGGGGAAAAGCGAAATAATATTCACCCCCGGCGCAAAAAGATCTACCGTTTTTGTACCATAATTTGAAAACACCCCGCAGAAATTCTTATCGGCTTTGTCGGTAGTTGCACCAACAGTAATCCAGTTTTTTGCAAACGTATTATTTCCAATTACCGATGATGGATAATGATCAATCAGGTCAAGGTTGTCGGATGCATTGCCGGCAGAGTGAATCATCAGCACATTGTGATTATCGGCATACTGTATGGCCTCTTCCATAAAACGGTGGTTTACAGAAAAATATTTGCCAAAACTCATGTTGATAATGTTTGCTCCGTTGTCAACCGCGTATCGGATCGCCAGGGCAATATCCTTATCGCGTTCATCGCCGTCAGGCACAGCCCTCAAAACCATAATTTCAACATTTTCTGCAATGCCGTCGGTTCCGATGCCGTTATTTCTGTTTGCCGTAATAATGCCCGAAACAAATGTTCCGTGAAACGACCTCGGACCTTTAACATCGGCATTTCCATAATCAACATCGGTGATATCGTCGGGATTGTCACCCACCAGTTTTCGCGGATCAAAATCAAGATTCAGGTAATAGTTCAGTTGTTCACTTGTCCGCTTCCTCATGCCTGCCAGATCGCTGTAAGTAAAGCCTTTTTTATACAAATCAAGCATTACTTTTTTCGCTTCATTCACATTTTTTGATTTAGATTTGATGGCTTTTATGTCTTCCTCGGTAATTTTATCCTTTCTCAGGTATCTTTTCAGGTAGTCTTCTTTTGATTTGTAATAGGCTTCAAAGTTCTCAAGGCTTTTATTCATTTCGGTATGTTTCTTAAGCTCATCATCATACTTTGCCCTGCACTTGTCGAACAATTTATAACGATCTCTGTCGGCTGGCGCTACCTTTTCAATCTGAGTTATGTTTCCGAATTCAGCTTTCATAGATTTATAAATCCGCACGAACTCCATATGCTCGTACAGCAGGTTTTCACCCTGTTTGTTGCCGATAAAATTCCAGCCATGAATATCGTCAGCATAACCATTGTTGTCATCATCCAGGCCATTGCCTGCAATTTCGCGCGGATTGGTCCATATTTTTCCTTTAAGATCGGGATGCGTTATATCCACACCGCCGTCAATAACAGCCACCACAATCTTTTTCCGAGGAGTTTTACCTGCCAGAAGTTCAGCGTAAGCCTTGTTCACAGATGTCCCTTCAATCCTGTCGCTTTGTGGATTCAGGTTATACCAGTTGAGGTATTTAAGATTGAGGGAATCGATGGTAGAAACTCCGGCTGGCTGAGCATAAAGCGCTGAATAACAGAGTAACAATGTAAGAGTTACAAAAAGCCTGTAAGCATTTCTTTTCATGAGTGATGATTTTAGATTTTGTTGGATTTGCTGATTATCAGATGATTGGATATGTTTTTTTTTCTCTGTGATTTTCCGGTAATAGGAAAAATAAACGCTTATGGTACGGATATCTCAATGCATTGTGACTGAATTAAAATATAGTCACCAGGGAAGTCATCGTTTCATATACTGAATAAATTCAATTACAAAAATTGATTTTATAAAGAAAAATGAATTGTAAAGATATAAAAAACAGAAAAGAGCAAACAAACGCAAAATGAAATTTAGAACGATTCAAAACAAGCAGTAATGCTGCATTAGGAGTCTTTAAAGGATAGAATATCAGTGTCTGGCAAACATTAAAATTTATGTGTCTTTTCTTTGGCGCAGCTTTATGGAATTGCCACTATTCAATGGTGTTTAGGGCGGCATTACAACCGAGGCCGCTTAAACGGACGAACTCAGCGTAGCTAAATTCCGCTTAGCCGAGAAACCACGTGAGATAATTTTTGCGAAAAATACCACTTTTCGGTACTTTTCGCAAAATAATTCTAATGCTATCATTCTTCATTCTTCACTTTTCACTCTCCACTCCCCTTGTCTCCCCGTCTCCCCGTCTCCTTGTCTGAAGATCAAGTCTCCCCGTCCCCTCGTCCCCTTGTCCTCCTTCTTACCCCAGTTCCACCTCCATCATCCCTATAATCTCCATATGCAGAAAATGCTTCCGCTCACCGGTTTTTTCAAGTAACAACTTATACCGGCTATAACCCGGATAATCGTCATGGTTTTTGTTGCTCAGAAAATTAAACAGAAACTCCCGCGCCACATCATGATCGTGCCATTCGCCCAGCAGATTGTTTGCTTTTTCGAGAAGTTGCAGGGTTTCATTTAACCTCGGCAGACCGGGATCATTTTTATCGAACACCGAAAGCAGATAATTGCACTGTTTAAGTTTGCGGCGTATCTCATGCAAATGTTCGTCGTGTTGCTGATCATCATTCATTTCGCGCACTTTCGCAAGCAATTCATCCACCAGCAAATTGATTGCCGTAACAATCTGAGCGCTCTCCGTTTTGTTAAAAAGATCAGTAAGTGTCTGGCTGAGATTTCCGGTAAAATCTGTTGAGGTATTGACTTTCAGATAAGATGTGAATTTTTTGATGGACTTTTTCTCAAAGTTTCTGAGATAAAGGTCATATTCCCCGAAACTGATATTCAGTTTCTCCGCGTAATCTGCAAGCAGCGATTGTTGCACCTGTGCATCGCGCATTTTGCCCGAAAGCCTGAAAAGCTGCTTCAATTCGCCTTCGGTTTCAGCACTGTTGAACGAAGGTTGCAATTTTTCAGCAAGTATCATCAATGCCCGCATCCGCTTTACAGCAACCCTCATGTCGTGGATGGCATCAAAGTTAAAGCTGTCGCAGACTATGACGAAGTTAATGTCAAATGCAACAAGCTGCTTATCGAGGTAACTTAGTAAACGTTGAAGCATTTTTTGAAAGATTTCAGCACAAAGATAATCAACCATGTTTTTATAGCCGCCAAAACCTTAATTTTGGGAACAGATTTTTGGCAATTGTTTTTGCCACAAAGGCACAAAGTCACAAAGGCAGGCTGACGGCAGTCAGGGATGCACGAATATATTTTGATATTTTAGTGAAAATTAGTGCCTTAGTGTCTTCGTGGCAAACATTTTTAATTTAACCGGACTAGAGTGACAGATATTTTCATTTTTCATTACCCGACAATCCATAAAACTTGATCAACAGGACTCCGGCATCAATGAATTCATTTCAAAAACACATGAAAATCAGAAATATAAAACTGATTCTTGCATTTTTAACGTGGTTTGCCATCAGTCCTTTTTTATCAGTATCGGGGCAGGGTTTCACCTTGCATGGCCGGGTAACAGATTCCCTCACCGGCGAACCCCTTGCATTTGTCAATATGCTTATCAACGATGGCCGGCATGGCGGCGTAACTGATATTGATGGCCGGTTTGCCCTTTCGGGAAACGAACCTTTCAAAACACTTCGGTTGAGTTATGTTGGTTATAAGCCTGTAAATGTGCAGGTGTCCGGGAAACAGCTGAACATAAGAATGTCTAAGATTCAGTTTGAGCTTTCGGAAGTCGTTATTGCAGCCGGAGAAAATCCTGCGCACCGGATTATCATCAACGCGGTGAACAACCGTAAGGTCAACAACCCTGAGAATATTCCCAACTACACTTTTACCTCTTACGATAAAATGATTTTTACCGTAAATGCCGATTCGCTCAAGGAGAAAATTATTGCCAGGTCTGATTCATCTGATATCAGGCTGCTGGAAGTTATTGAAAAACAGCATCTTTTCCTGATGGAATCGGTAGCAGAGCACAGCTATATTTCTCCGGGAAGAAGTTTTGACAAGGTGATTGCCACCCGCGTTTCCGGATTAAAAGATCCGCTTTTTCTTTTCCTCATATCACAACTTCAGTCCACTTCGTTTTACGATGAAACCATCAATATTCTTGATAAAAAATACATCAATCCGGTTAGCCCGAATTCCGTAAACCATTACTTTTTTGCGATCCGCGATACGGTTTTCCATGAAAATCAGAAAGATACAACTTTTGTTATTTCTTATAAACCCAGGTCCGGGAAAAATTTCGACGGTTTAAAAGGGCTGCTTTACATCAGCAGCAACCTTTGGGCGGTAAGCAATGTAATTGCCGAACCTGCAAGGGCTGATGAAAAAATTGGTGTGCGCATTCAGCAGATGTATGAATTTGTTGAGGGAAAACATTGGTTTCCGGTTCAGTTGAACACCGAAATTACCTTCAACACCATCAATCTCAGCAGCACCCGACCTGTGGGAATCGGCAAAAGTTACCGACGCAATATTGACTTCAGCGGCAAACCGGTAAAGCAGGCCCCGGCAAATATTTCGGCTGAAATTATGCCTGAAGCCAACAATCGTGATGAAGCATATTGGTCGGCTTACAGGGTTGATTCGCTGGTGATGCGCGAAATAAATACCTACCGAGTGCTCGACAGCATTGGCAAAGCGAACCATTTCGACAGAAGAATGAAAGGTCTGAATGCCTTGATTTCAGGACGTTTGCCTATAGGTTATGTGGAGATTGATCTGAACCGGATTTTCAGGTACAGTAAGTATGAAGGTTCATATTTCGGGCTTGGACTATCAAGCAGCGATAAACTTTCAGGCATTGTAAAAATTGGCGGTTATTGGGGTTATGGCTTTGGCGATAAGGAGGCAAAATATGGCAGCCGGCTCTCGTTTAAACTTCAAAGGTATGGGAATTTGAAACTGGCCTTTAGTCACGCTTATGATCTTACCGAATCGGCAGGCACCACTTTTTTTGATGATCAGAACACCGGATTCAATGCCTTGAATTACCGGAATTTTTACGTCAGGGAAATGGACAAAACCCTGAGAACAGATGCAATGCTTACTTTCAGAATGCTGCGCTATATTTCAGCGGGCATTGGCATTGCCAGTGAGTACAAACAGTCTGGCGATGATTATGCATTCCGCAGGCAAAGCGAAAGTCTGACCGTGCTCAGCCGGAACCACCGCTTCGGCAAAGTAACTGCCGGTGTGAAATATGCATGGGGCGAGCGCTTTATCAGAGATCAGTTTAATCAGGTTTCAACCGGAACCGGCAATCCTGAAATATGGTTGCAATACACACGTGGTCAGGAGGGACTTTTCGACGGGCAGTTTGATTTTAACAGGGTAGATTTCAAATTGAAAGCTGCTGCCGATTTCCGTTTTGTCGGAAAAACCACTGTTTGGCTAACCGGTAGCATGGTTGATGGTGAAGTGCCTATGTCAGAATTAATCAACGGCAGGGGAGGAGGTGGTTCAGGTTTTTCGCTGTTCGCACCTTTCAGTTTTACCACCATGATGCCCGATGAATTTCTGAACGATCGGTTTGCAGCGGCTTTTATCACCCATAGTTTTGGTAAACTTTTATTCAGGAGCAAACATTTTGAACCGATTCCCTCCCTGGTTTTTAATGCAGGTATCGGAAGTCTGCAAAATCGGTTAAACCATCAGTATTCAAAACTCAAAACGATGGAGAAAGGTTATTTTGAAACCGGGCTTTTGATAGACAATCTGATCAGTTCATCCATTTCGGCAATCGGGCTTGGGGTTTTTTACCGCGCCGGGGCTTACAGCGATAAAGAGGTTGGCAGGAATCTGTTTTTCAGACTCTCCATAAATTATGCTTTGTAAGCTTCATGAAAAATGGGCTCGTGCCCGGGCTATTTGAGTTGAAAAGGAATTTTCATCGGGTTTTTATGTTGATTTCCTTCGTTTTTGGAATTACATTTCCGTGATTTATGAATCAATCGTATATTAGCATTAAAATTACGCATTATGAACCGTACGGTTAAACTGATTCTTGGAACTGCGCTGGCTGTTGTTGCTATTTTATTTGTATGGTATTTCTCGAATATTGTATTTTATATACTTGCAGCAGCTGTAATTTCAATGATTGGCCGGCCTATGGTTCATTTTCTGGATGAATTGAATTTCGGACGGTTTAAGATTCCTCATACCTTAAGTGCGCTGTTGACGCTGATGCTGATATTTGTTATTGCAGTTTCATTTGTGGCATTGATCGTTCCTTTGATTGTTCAGCAGGCAATGGTTATTGGCAGCATTGATTCCCAGTCACTTACAAATGCATTCAGAGAACCTCTGACATTTATCGATACCACCCTGCACGAACTCAGGATTCTGAAGGAAGGATCAGGCGTTCAGGAAGCGATTATACTCAAGCTGCAATCTGTACTGAGTGTAGCAACATTTACAAATGCCTTGAACTTTGTGGTTTCGTTTACCGGCGCTTTCTTTATGGCTGTGTTTTCTATCCTTTTTATAAGTTTCTTTTTCCTTAAGGACGATACACTTTTATACAACTCTTTTATGTTGCTTGTGCCCTTGAAGTACAACGATTCTGCCGCAAGAATTCTTTCAGAGGTTAAACGCTTACTTACCAGATATTTTCTCGGGCTATGTCTTGAGGTTGTTTCCATGATTACCCTGATTACCCTTGGCTTAACCATTTTTGGTGTGCAGAATGCGTTGCTGATCGGATTTATTGGCGGACTGTTAAATATAATTCCTTATCTCGGTCCGTTAATCGGAGCCTCTATCGGAATTATTATCGGAATTATCAGCAGTCTTTCGCTTGGAGCATATGCTTCTGTGCTGCCATTAAGCCTTACCATAGCTGCTGTTTTTGCCGGCAGCAATCTTGTTGACAATCTGCTGCTTCAGCCCATTATTTATTCCACCAGCGTACGGGCTCATCCTATTGAAATCTTTTTGGTGATTATTATTTCCGGCAGCCTTTTCGGGATTGTTGGTATGATTCTGGCCGTGCCGGCATACACTGTGCTGAGGGTTATTCTCCGCGAATTTTTCAGCGAAATGAGAATAGTCAGGAAACTAACCGAAAATATGTAAGTTTTTCTAATCGCGGATTACGCTGATTTTCAAATAACCTTTCAGGTTTTCTTTCAACCTGGAAGGTTTTCTTTTCATTTCCTCCGATTAAAAAATACCTATCCACGGATTTGGTGAATTTTTCAGTAACTACCGCCTACCGGAGGTGATTCTGATCGCTTGTCGTTCCACCGAAAAAAAACTTATCCACGGATTACACGGATTCCCACGGATTAGGTGAATATTTCTGTAACTACCGCCTATCGGCGGTGATTCTGATCGCTTGTTGTTCCCCCGAAAAAACTTATCCACGGATTACACGGATTTCCACGGATTAGGTGAATATTTCAGTAACTACCGCCTACCGGCGGTGATTGGAACGTTCTGCCCCTTTCGGAAATAACCTTCCAGGTTTTCTTTCAACCTGGAAGGTTTTCTTTGACCTGAATGGTTTTAAGACAAATAGGCTGGGATTTTCTAAAACTATGTGTTCTATGTGCCTATGTGGTAAAAAAAACTGCAGGAAAATAATCCGCTAAATCCCTGTCACCGTGTCTCGGCCTTAGACGAGACCAGTGTGCCATAGTATTCCAGATAATTAAAACTATGTGTTCTATGTGCCTATGTGGTAAAAAAAAACTGCAGGAAAATAATCCGCTCAATTCCTGTCACCGTGTCTCGGCCTTAGACGAGACCAGTGTGCCATAGTATTCCAGATATTTAAAACTATGTGTTCTATGTGCCTATGTGGTAAAAAAAACTGCAGGAAAATAATCCGCTAAATCCGCGTCACCGTGTCTCGGCCTTAGACGAGATCTGTGTGCCGTGGTATTCCAGATATCCCTTGTAAGCGAAAAGCCGGACAAATTCTGTTCCGGCTCTTCTGTTCAATATGGCAATTGAAAATTTATTCTAAACCGTCATGATGTCCTTTTCTTTGAGATCGAAAAGTTTATCTACTTTGTCGGAATATTTATCGGTAAGCAACTGGACTTCTTTTTCCAGTTGTTTGATTTCATCTTCGGGTACGCCGTCTTTTTCAAGTTTTTTGCCGGAATCAATGGCAGTTCTTCTGATGCTGCGGATGGTAACCTTTGCACTTTCGAGTTCCGCTTTGGCTCTTTTTACCAGGTCTTTACGTCTTTCTTCCGTAAGCGGAGGTACGGCAATGCGCAGAACTTCGCCATTGTTCTGGGGGTTAAATCCCAGATTGGCTGCCATTATTGCTTTTTCAATGGGAACAAGCATTGCTTTTTCCCAGGGCTGAACTATGATCTGTCGGGGGTCAGGGGTGTTGATGTTTGATATCTGGTCGATAGGTGACATTGTTCCGTAATAATCAACCCTAACGCCATCAAGCATCGCCGGACTGGCTTTTCCTGCCCTGATCTTATGAAATTCTTTTTCAAGATGCCCTATCGCATTCTGCATTCCTTCTTCGGCTTCGTCGAGCACAAATCCTGCTTCTTCGTTCATGTTTAGAAGTGTTGAAAGGTTCAATCCATTTTTGCCTTGTGGCTAAGTGGCTGCAAATATACAAAAGGAGCAAGGCTTTCGCAATAGCGCGGGAAATTACGCAACCACAGTGCCAATATTTTCTCCTTCTAATATTCTTTGTAGATTTCCTTCAATGTTCATATTGAACACCAGAATGGGCAGCTTGTTTTCCTGACAAAGGGTAATGGCGGTAAGATCCATCACATTCAGTTGCTTTTCGTAAACTTCAGCAAAGGTTATGGTTTCAAAACGGGTTGCTGTTTTGTCTTTTTCAGGATCGGCAGTATAAATTCCATCCACGCGTGTGCCTTTCATAATTACATCGGCCTGAATTTCAACGGCACGTAAAGCTGCAGCACTGTCGGTGGTAAAAAACGGATTGCCGGTTCCGGCAGCAATAACCACAACATAGCCTTGTTTTAGGTAGTCGATGGCTTTGCGGCGGCTCATTGATTCGGCAATCGGATCAATGGCAATTCCTGAAAGCAGTTTTGCCGGAATGCCCGTTTTTTCAATCTCAGCCTGAATGGCCATGCTGTTAATTACTGTGGCCAGCATGCCCATGTAATCGCCCTGAACCCTGTCCATGCCTTTGGCAGCGCCCTGCATTCCTCTGAAAATATTGCCGCCACCAATTACAATGGCAACTTCAACACCTTTATCAACGGCAGATTTTATTTCGGCTGCATACATGGCAAGCCTTTTCGGATCAATGCCATATTGCTGATCGCCCATCAGCGCTTCACCACTGAGTTTCAGCAGTATTCTGTTGTATTTCATTTTTATCAATTATCGGATTATAACCAAAGGTTTGGTTTGTGTTGATCTTTCGGTTACGAGTGTGTAAAAGTACCGTCCCGGCGATAGGTGTCGGAGGCTGGCAACAAGCAGGTGGTTTCCTGATCCGAATTTACCGTTTGCAAGCACCGCGACTTTTTGTCCAAACTGATTGTAAACTTCCAGCCGGATATCGGATGGACTGTTCAGGCCAAATTCAATATTTGTAATGCCGGTTGTTGGGTTTGGATAATTCTGATGTAACTTATCGGAAGTTTCTATGTCAACCCCTGACACTGCGGTGGTTTCATCGGTATAAAGAAATTGCAGACACCATGAATCAAGGGTGCCGGTATTGCCTGCTCCTCCGTCGTTTATACGTATTTGCCATGTTCCGGCCATGGGCTTGTCGTTAAATGCACTTAAAGCCATCTGAGGTCTGAACCTTCCTGAGAAAGGAGGGGTTCCCTCGATAATGGAAAGCGTGGCATCATCGTCGAAAGTGGTGTTGGTGTAATTGTCACCGTTTCCGCCATTTCTGTCGCTCAGCATCGAAACAGTTTCATCAGGTCCTGTAAGTATCAGTCTGAGTTCTCCGGTGCGGGTGTGTGTGATGTTCATGTTTACATTCAGGTCAAGGATTGAGCCCGATGCAGTAATTTCAATGTTGTCGTAAGTGTTCTGGAAATCAGTAATTGGCAGCGGGGTAAGCTGTGAACATTCCGATACTGCAACAATATTGTCGATCAGATAATTGAAATAGGTTTCAGGAGCTTGTGTGCCGGCCGGGCTGATTCCTTTACCTCCTGCGGGAAGTGTAGCCATCAGGCGTGCCAGCGAATCCTGGACTGCAAAGTAGTATCTTACCTCAGTGCCAAACTCAAAACCGGGAATCATAAAGGTAAATGTGTTGTCGGTATTCTCTGCCGGAAGCACAAATTCAAAGGGGGCGCCATTTGCTGAATAATATAACCTTGGCGGGAAATTTAAAGCATCAATGGGGTGTGAACTGCTTACCGAGATCACCGCCTCGCGCGCCTCGGTTGAGTTTCCTGAAAGTACCGGATCATGTTCCATCAATATCCGGTGATCCCAAGCCTGGGCACCTATGTTTGCAATTGACGCACGCAGCAGGGCAACGTAATAATCCATATTAAGGATGTCAACATCGTCCTGAGGGGTATGGTAGTAGGCATTAAAATCGTACCAGTCTTCAATCGCAAGCATTGCCGGGTAATCAAATTGCCAGAATGAAGCATGGTCGCTGGCTGTTGTGTAATAATAGTTATGGGTCAGCTGCGGCTGATAAAGTTTGGTTGTGCTCAGAAAATCATTCGTAAACGACTGTGAAGCAGTATTGGTGGCAATGGTATAAACATTGTCATTGTCTGAATCCCAGGCAATCATATCAAGATTGAGCACACCCAGAATGTCATGGCCTTGATTGGCAGCCCATTGTGCATAGGCATAACTTCCAACCAACCCGATTTCCTCTTCATCCCAAGCAGCGAACCTGATGGTATAATCAAAATCAAGGTTTGCGAACAGGCGGGCGGCTTCCATTACCGCGGCTGTTCCTGAAGCATTATCGTCAGCACCCGGCGAATTGCTGCCCGAAGGCATATTGTCGTAATGCCCGCAGATGATAAATTCTTTTTCAGGAAATTTTGTACCGATTTTGGTGGCATAAACATTTTCACCTCTTCCATTGCTGAACGTCTGTATTTCAGGGGTGTAACCATACTCCTGAAACTTTTCGAAAATAAAATCTGCAGCTCTTGAATTGCCCTGATTGTTGTAATGCCTTGAACTGATTGTTACCACCTGTCCGTTTACAGTAACGGTGGTATCGCCTGCCAGCTGTCGCGTAAGCAAAAGAACCGAATTGTGGTCAGCAAGCTGAATAATTGAATCCAGATAAGGGCTGTAAGCAATCTGGGCACTTGGGGACTGACCCATCAGCGTGATTGTGAGCAGAAACAGTACGATCTTTTTCATCGGTTGAGCATTGTTTGTGAAGTCCAAAAGTAATAAAACTAATTTAAGAAACTACTCAGTCAAGCCATGGCAGCTCTTGTATTTTTTTCCACTGCCGCATGGGCATGGATCGTTTCGTCCTACTCGTTTTTCTACCCTTATTGGTGTTGATGCCTGAGGTTCAGAAGTGCGGCTGGCCTGACTCAGCAGGTCTGTGCGTTCTTCTTTCAGTTTGCTGGTGTCGGTGCGGCGCGGCAATTGTGCTTCTTTTACCTGTGACGATTCCTGCACCGGCAGATTTGCTTTTACGATAAACGAAGTAATATCGCGGTTTACCTTCTGCAACAAAGATTTGAAAAGTTCAAAAGACTCAAATTTGTAAATAAGCAGCGGATCTTTCTGTTCGTAAGTCGCATTCTGAACTGAACTGCGGAGTTCATCCATTTCGCGGAGATGATCTTTCCATGCATCGTCAATCACACCGAGGGTAACACCTTTTTCGATGGCAAGATTAATCTCGCGGCCATTATCGCTGTAAGCTTTTTTAAGGTTTGCAACCACCTGCATTGTTCTGATGCCATCGGTAATGGGAATTGCGATGTTTTCGTAACGCGGATGATTTTCAAATACATCTTTGATTACCGGATGTGCCCTTAATGCAAGTTGTTCTGATTTCTGGCGGTAATTTGCATAAACCCTGTCGAACAGATCATCCACAAGCTGCGATTTGTTTGCCGAAAGGAATTCATCGGAAGTGATTCCAGGCTCAGCAGCAAATGTTTTCAGCAGCGAAATCTGGTAACCCTCAAAATCGCGGTCTTCGTGGTGAGTGGAAACAATATTTTCGCAAACATCATAAATCATATTTGAAACATCAACTGCAAGCCGCTCACCATATAGGGCATGACGGCGTTTACGGTAAATCACCTCGCGCTGAGAGTTCATAACATCATCATACTCAAGAAGTCTCTTACGTATGCCGAAGTTGTTTTCCTCAACTTTGCGCTGAGCGCGTTCAATCGACTTGGTGATCATGGAGTGCTGAATTACTTCACCTTCCTTGAGTCCGAGGCGGTCCATGATTTTTGCGATTCTTTCTGATCCGAACATACGCATCAGGTCATCTTCAAGCGAAACGAAGAACTGCGAACTACCCGGATCTCCCTGACGTCCTGAACGTCCGCGGAGCTGACGGTCAACGCGTCGTGATTCGTGGCGCTCGGTACCGATAATGGCCAAACCTCCCGATTCCTTGACACTTTTTCCCAGCTTAATGTCGGTTCCACGACCTGCCATGTTGGTTGCAATGGTGACTGTGCCTGCCTGTCCGGCTTCGGCCACAATGTCAGCTTCTTTCTGATGCAACTTGGCGTTAAGTACGTTGTGCTTGATGTTCCTCAGCTTGAGCATGCGGCTGAGCAATTCTGAGGTTTCAACCGAGGTTGTTCCCACAAGAACCGGACGTCCTTTGCCGATCAGATCATTAATTTCATCGGCAACGGCATTGAATTTCTCGCGTTTCGTTTTGTAAACCAGATCTTCTCTGTCGCTGCGCACAATGGGTCGGTTGGTTGGAATTACCACCACATCAAGTTTGTAGATGTCCCAGAGCTCACCGGCTTCAGTTTCAGCAGTTCCGGTCATACCGGCAAGTTTGCGGTACATCCTGAAATAGTTCTGAAGGGTAATGGTGGCATAGGTTTGCGTAGCGGCTTCAATTTTTACGTTTTCTTTGGCTTCAATGGCCTGATGGAGTCCGTCGCTGTATCGCCTGCCTTCGAGGATACGGCCGGTTTGCTCGTCAACAATTTTAATCTTGTTGTCCATCACCACATATTCAACATCTTTTTCGAAAAGGGTATAAGCTTTAAGCAGCTGATTTACAGTATGCACACGTTCCGATTTAATGGAATAATCGCGCATAAGTTCAGTTTTCTTTTCAACTTTCTCAGCATCTGAAATGCCTGTTTTTTCCATATCGGCAATCTCTGCTCCTATGTCGGGCAGGATGTAGAATTTAGGATCATCGTATGATGTTGTAATCAGGTCAATTCCTTTTTCGGTAAGCTCTACGGTGTTGTTTTTTTCGTCAATCACAAAAAAGAGTTCATCATCGATGATAAACATATTTTTGGATTGCTCCTGCATGTAGAAATTTTCGGTTTTTTGCATCATGGCGCGCATTCCCGGCTCGCTGAGAAATTTAATGAGCGCTTTGTTTTTGGGAAGTCCGCGGAAAGCCCTGAAAAGTTGTTCGCCTCCCTTTTTCTCGTTTTCAGCATTATTGCCATCGCTGAGCAACGATTTTGCTTCGGCCAGCAATTTAGTGACCAGGTTTCTCTGCGCTTCGTAAAGCTTCCTGATTTCGGGTTTGAGTTGCTCAAACTCCTGATTGTCGCCTCTTGGCGTTGGTCCTGAAATGATGAGTGGGGTTCGTGCATCGTCAATCAACACTGAGTCAACCTCATCCACAATGGCGTAATTGTGAGGTTTCTGCACCATTTCCTCGGGATTTCGGGTCATGTTGTCGCGCAGGTAATCAAAGCCGAATTCGTTGTTGGTTCCAAAGGTAATATCGGCAAGATACGCATTACGACGGGCTTCTGAGTTGGGCTCATGTTTGTCGATGGTATCCACTTTCAAACCGTGGAATTCGTAGAGAACACCCATCCACTCCGAGTCGCGTTTGGCCAGATAATCGTTTACTGTAACAAGATGAACGCCTTTCCCCGAAAGGGCATTGAGGTAAACCGGAAGCGTAGCCACAAGGGTTTTTCCTTCACCGGTTGCCATTTCAGCAATTTTACCTCTGTGCAGAACAATACCTCCGATCAGCTGCACATCGTAGTGCACCATGTCCCAGGTAATCAGATTTCCGCCGGCAGTCCATTGGTTTTTGTATGAAGCTGTGTCTCCGGAAATTTCGATGTGCGCTTTGTTGATGGCCAGGTCTCTGTCCATCTGGGTGGCAGTAACCTCTATCGTTTCATTTTCCTTAAAACGTCTGGCAGTTTCTTTAACAACCGCAAAAGCTTCTGGCAGAATCTGATTGAGCACATCCTGCGTAAGCTGATAGATTTCATTTCCCAGCGTATCAATCTGCTCGTAAAGCTTTTCTTTTTCATCCATATCCATATTGGGATCGGATTCAATTGTTTCGCGGAATTCAACAATGAGCAACTCTTTAGCGGCGGTGGCTTCAGCAATTTTTGCCTTAAATTCCAGGGTTTTGGCTCTTAGTCCGTCGTTACTGAGTTTTTCAATTGAAGGGTAAATTTCCTTGATTTTGTTCAGAACCGGGGTTATCTCCCTGATATCTTTGTCGGATTTTGTGCCGAGAAATTTCTTAAGTATTGATAGCATGTTGGAAATGATTTCGCAGTAAATGCAGTAGTTTTTGGATTATTCTTTTTCAAAGAAGAACATTTTAGCACAAAATGTGCCGCTCATGCCCAAAGGTGCAAAGTTAGCTTATTTTTTAGATAATTTACCGCCGTAACAGGGGTAAATACTAAGAGTCAGATGCTTTTCAAAAAATGGAAGGAATAAAAAAAGCCGCGACATTTTGTCAGCGGCCGGTTTACTTTTTAATACTCGTCTTCATGAAAGAAGAAATCTTCCTTCGAGGGGTAGTCGGGCCAAAGGTCCTCAATGCTGTCATATACTTCACCTTCGTCCTCTATCTCCTGCAGGTTTTCAATAACTTCCATCGGAGCGCCAGATCTGATGCTGAAGTCAATCAATTCTTCTTTGGTAGCCGGCCAGGGAGCGTCTTCAAGCTTTGATGCCAATTCTAAAGTCCAATACATCAGTTGATAAATTAACGGGTTTAATTTTTTGCAAAAATAATCTAATTTCTTTCAAATGCAAGGGTAAAACAACGCTTTGCGTCGCATAGTTCATATTGTTGTGTAATATTTTCTAAAGTCTTGCTTTCCAGGGAGTTTCAATCACGTTGAAATCTTTTGAAAATTTTCTTGAAAGTACAAACAGATAATCAGACAACCGGTTCAGGTACTTTATTACCGTATCTCCCATCAAAGTTTCGGGTTGATTCTCAACAAGACTGATGGTTATGCGCTCAGCCCTGCGGCATACGCATCTGGCTACATGGCACAGCGAAACTGCCTGATGCCCGCCCGGAAGTATAAAGGATGAAAGTACAGGAAGATGCGTGTTCATCTCATCTATGGTTTGTTCAAGCAATAAAATATCGGTTTCAAACAAGGCTGGCAATGCCTGAATTTCTTTTCCTGGATCAGCTGCCAGCAAAGATTCAGCAGTAAAAATTCTGTCCTGTATTTCTATAATCAGTTCGCGGGTTGGCTGGTCTATTTCCTGATCGCGGATCAGCCCCAGAAAAGAATTAAGTTCATCAAGCGTGCCGTAAGCTTCAATTCTCTGATGATATTTTGGCACTCTGGTGCCTCCGATTAAGGATGTTTCACCTTTGTCGCCGGTTTTGGTGTATATTTTCCACTCGGGATTCATAATTCTGTTTAATGTTAGTTTTCAGATGTTAAACAAGATGATCAGTGGAATGTTCAATTATTTTACAGGCGCATGATCCTGATAATAACCAACCATTCTGATATTGGTGTTTACTTCATCTGATGAAACCAAGCCGTCAGAAAGTCTGATGATCCGATGTGCATGCCGGGCGATATCTTCTTCGTGTGTTACAAGTATGATTGTATTTCCCGCTTTGTGAATTTCTTCGATTAATCCCATAATTTCAACCGAGGTTTTTGAGTCAAGGTTTCCTGTTGGCTCGTCGGCGAGAATTATTGAAGGTTTGTTCACCAGCGCCCGGGCAATGGCAACGCGTTGTCGCTGACCGCCTGAGAGTTCGTTGGGTTTGTGTTTCACCCTGTCGGTCAGTTTTACATCGTCGAGCACCTGCAAAGCTCTGGCTGTGCGTTCCACTTTGGGTGAACCTGCGTAAATCATCGGCAGCGCCACATTTTCGAGGGCAGTCAGTCGCGGAAGCAGATTAAAAGTCTGAAATACAAAGCCTATCTCCTTGTTCCGGATTTCGGCCAGCTCGTTGTCTTCAAGCTTGCTCACATCCATGCCGTTGAGCCAGTAACTTCCGCTGGTTGGGGTATCAAGACATCCCAAAAGGTTCATAAGCGTTGATTTTCCTGATCCCGAAGGACCCATCAGCGCTACAAATTCATTTCTTTTTATCGATAGAGAAACTCCCCTGAGGGCACGAACAATTTCAGAGCCAACCCTGAAAAACCGCGTTATCTCTTCCAGCCGAATTACTTCTTCATTACTCATGCCTGTGATTTTTATTCTGAACGGACAAATTTATAAATAATTGTAAGGCCTTCTCCCAAAATTATAATTGTAAACCTCAACCTTAACCTTAACCTCAACCTCAACCTCAACCTCAACCTCAACCTTAACCTCAACCTCAACCTCAACCTCAACCTCAAACTAAAACCTCACCACAAAATTCTGCTTGCTCAGTTCGCCTCTGAAAAAAACTATTCCCATATAGAACAGATCAACGGTAACTTTTACTTCAGCATCCTGCTTTATTTCTTCCCAGGCATTTTTCATGCCTTTTGACCAATAGATGTCATGAAAAATCAGAATGCTTTGGCTGCTGATGTGATTTTTCAGCTGATTAAAATAACTCATGGTGCCTTCATAAGTGTGATCGCCGTCAACAAATACATAATCAAGGTTAGTTGTTAGTCCGGAAAGATAAGAAGGCAAAGCGGTTTTAAACTGTGCCATCATCAGGTTAACATGGCTGCAACCCACAGCATCGACGGAGTTGCGGGTTATCGAAGCCACTGAAGCGCAGCCTTCAATACCGGTAAAATGTGCATCAGTATTGCCCTTGGCCTGATACATGGTGCTGATCCCCAGTGATGTACCCATTTCAAGCATGATTGCCGGCTTAAAATGGTTTATAATGCGGTAAAGTAACCTTCCATGACGTTTTGAAATTCCCGAAATGGCTGCAATTGTACTTATTCTTCTGAAATGAGTATTGTATCCCTGCTTCTTACTTTTGGCTCCGAAATCTACAATCTCCAGCACATTGCGGTTTTGCTTCAGTTTGGTAATTTCATTTTCTATAATCGCATAGTCAGGGTATTTTTTTCTATCGTAAATAACATCTTCAATAAATGAATATACAAAGGGCGAATGAATGCCATGGCGGGTTTTGGCGTGCAATCGGTATTTCAGATATTGAAGAATCATGTGCAATTTATTCATACAGCTTGGAGTTTTGAGGCAAAGTCCGGCATTTCAGTGGTTTTGGTGATTATTTCGTGCCTGGTGTCAACTTTTTTATGTACCCCAGTTTTCGCGGTCGAGGCTGCGGTAATGAATGGCTTCGGCCAGATGTTCGGTTCTGATGTCTTCACTTGCGTCCATATCGGCGATGGTGCGGGCAACCTTGAGGATGCGGTCGTAAGCACGTGCCGAAAGATTGAGTTTTTCCATGGCATTTTTCAGCAGAACATGACCGGTTTCATCAATTTTACAAATGGTGCGCAGCATTTTGCTCGTCATCTGGGCATTGGCATGTATGCCTTTGTTTTCTTTGTAGCGCTCTTCCTGAATCAAACGTGCTTTGACTACTCTTTCGCGGATTTCAGCGCTTTTTTCCGAAATGCGGATATCTGACAGTTCCCTGAAAGGAACCGGCACAACTTCAACATGTATGTCGATGCGGTCGAGCAGTGGCCCTGAGATTTTATTCAGATATTTTTGCACAACGCCCGGGGCACAAACACATTCCTTGTCGGGATGGTTGTAATATCCGCAAGGGCATGGATTCATTGCCGCAACAAGCATAAAACTGGCAGGGTATTCAACGGTAAGTCTGGCGCGTGAAACGGTGATCTGCCGGTCTTCGAGCGGTTGCCGCAACACTTCCAGCACTGTGCGTTTAAATTCAGGAAGTTCATCAAGAAACAAAACACCGTTGTGAGCCAGAGAAATCTCGCCCGGCTGCGGATTTGAGCCTCCTCCAACGAGAGCCACATCTGAAATTGTGTGGTGCGGGCTGCGGAAAGGCCTTACCGAAATCAGCGAGGCATGGCGCGCCATTTTTCCTGCCACCGAATGTATTTTGGTGGTTTCCAGTGCTTCATGAAGATTGAGCGGAGGAAGCACAGATGGCAGGCGCTTGGCCAGCATGGTTTTTCCTGAGCCCGGAGGCCCGATAAGAATTACATTGTGACCGCCGGCTGCTGAAATCTCAAGTGCCCGTTTTATATTTTCCTGACCTTTAACATCAGAGAAATCAAATTCATATTCACTCAACTGAGCGTAAAATTCTTCGCGGGTATTTACAATTTCGCGTTCAAGGGTAGCATCGCCGTTAAAAAAGCGGATAACATCCAGAATATTGTCGGCGCCATAAACTTCCAGATCGCTGACTATGGCGGCTTCGCGGGCATTCTGCCTCGGCAGGATAAATCCTTTGAAGCCCTGTTTCCGTGCTTCAATGGCGATGGGCAGCGCACCTTTTATGGGTTGTAGTCCGCCATCGAGCGACAACTCCCCCATTATAACGTAATCGCCGATCTGATCTTGTTTTATCTGCTCCGATGCAGCAAGTATGCCAATGGCAAGGGTCAGGTCGTAAGCCGAACCTTCTTTCCGGATGTCAGCCGGCGCCATATTGATCACAATTTTTTTTCCCGGGATACGGTAACCGTTGTTGCGCAATGCAGCTTCAATCCGCTGATGGCTCTCTTTTACTGCGCTATCGGGCAGACCAACCATAAAAAACTGAATTCCGGTATCTACATTTACCTCAACGGTAATGGTGATTGCATTGATACCAATAATAGTACTTCCAAATGTTTTTACAAGCATAGACGGTAGTAATAATCAACTAAATAATTCATTTTCTGAATTAGCAAAGATAAGGTAAAAGTCATATAATTGGTTTTGGAATAAACGGGCTGGTATTACTTTGGCTTGAGATAACTTTTAAATCTTCCCGTGTTTCCTGAAAGCGGCAACAGTTTGGTAAATTCCAAAAGCTATAAAGATTTTTCCTAGAAGAAACGAAAGAATATTAACAATAAATGAATCCCTACTTAATCCGGATTTTAAAACTTTCATTTCATCTTCTATTGAAGGCAGCCAAAGAAAAGATAAAGCTCCTTCCCAAAAGCTTTGTTTAAACCAAAGAATATCCTTTGGTAAATAACTGAAAAAGAATTCATTTCCAGACCAAACAAAAAGAGTATAGAATGTAATTAGAGCCGCCAAAGTGAATAAAACTCCTTGTGTCCAGCTTAAGCCGTGGTTATTGGAATATTTATTCAGGTATAGAACAATTTTCTCAGGTAATTTATCTGGTTGATTTTTCAATTCCTTTGTGTAGGAATCCATTTCTAACCTTCTGTAAGTTAACGCTTTTATTTTATCATTACTCTGTAACGCTTGATTTTTAAGTACACACCAAACGCTGCTATGAATATTTTGGGAATAATTATCATTGATTGGGATTGAAACACCTTTTTGAAATAGAGTGTTTATCAATTCTAGATTCTCTGGTTGTGTTTTGTCAAAAATAACTAATTCTCTAAAGACTGTATCTTTTAGGATAAGATGGATAGTTTCATAGTTTAACCTTTCACCTATAAATTTAATGACATCAGAGAAATTACATTGATTAATTATCAGCGTAGTATTTTCACCTTTTATTAAATTAAACTCACAGGAGTCATTACTTTTGCATTGAACAAACCTAATCTTTGTGTTTAGTAGTTCATCAAGAATTAGCATTGCACCATTTGAGAAATCAGTTCTAAGGAACTCTATAATAGCATTATCACTATTCTTAATGGTTGTTTTATTATGTATATGAGAATTATTAAAAACAGTAGTTCCTTTGAAGTGTACCAAGTTCAATGCATAAACAGTAGAATTACTTATTTTACAGGTAGCATTTAAATTCTTTGCATTTATATGGACTTTTGACTGATTAATATCTATGTTCATTTCTAGATTTGTTTCTGAAAGATGTAGATCTGTTTGTGACTTTAAAATGCTCACATTAGCTATTTCATTCCAGTCATTAATCAATAGTTTAGCAATTGTGATATCTTCAATTATTAAATAATCAATTTTACATTTATTTGTGATGCCTACAAGATTAATATGTTGTCCAGAACCTATAAAACTAAGTGACTTAAATTTACAATTGTTGAAAACTAGATTAGTATTAAAGGTTCTATTTATTGATACAAGATTTTTTTCAACACCTTTAATCAAAATTGGAATCTTATTACATTCATTGCTTAATCTAACCAAATCATCTTGTATAATATCTCCCTGAACAACTATGAATTTTACTATTTTAGAAGATGATTTTATAATTGCAATTATATCCGCTGTCGATGAAGTTAGAAGTTCACCTTCATTATCTCCAAAATCTACATAATATACAGCCTTAGTAGCTAGTTTCATTGTTCAATTTTTTACGCCACCAAATTAATAATATCTACATCAGAAATTGTCTGATACGGGCTCACGGATGGCAGGAGTGGAATAATAGGCATTTTGATTATTTGTTATTCACAAACCTTGAAATTACCATCTGGTTTAACACCACCATAGCAGAATCTATCACTTACATTTGGGTGATTCCAATACCCACAAACCATATACTTATTGTACTTTTCAGGAAATTGCATTCCTTTTGTTTCAACATTGGGTGTATGTTCTTTACTGTCAAAAAGTAGAACATTTGCATAATCAGCAGACATATTTTTCATTTTTGCTTTAATGGCTTTTGCCCACTCTTTATTTAAGAATAGGCTATCATTATCATTTGTGTAAAATACTGCAACACTGCTTAATACAGCAGATTTGTCACCTGCATACTGTGAAGCAAATTCAAATGAAACATCCATATAAGTTGGCTCACTTGGTCGAATTGTAGTTTTTGGTGCATCAGGTATTTTATTGCCATTACACCCTAAAATAAATACGGTACACAATAAAAGTAAATGTCTTTTCATATGCCTAAAATTTGTTGTTCATGGCAAAGATAAAAAAGCATCTCTATTAAATCACAATTATAAATACATTAAACCTTCCCCTTCCAGTCAGCGCACCTTGCAAATTGAAATATTGTTTAACCATCGTGGCGCAAATTTTATCAATTCAATTTAATGAACAATTCAACCTGACTGAGGTTTATTGACAGAATAAACAATCCATTGATGGAATCCGATCCCCATAGTAAAGAACCTACTTCACCCTGCAAAAGGGTGTGCCGCCTCGATGAGGATGGTATGTGCGTTGGTTGTTTCCGCAATCTTGATGAAATTGCGAACTGGTCAATTTTATCGAGAGAGGAAAAGCTGGAGGTGCTTCGAAAATCGCACCTGCGCATGCAGCTCCGCGATATAAAATTCTGATTACCTCTTTTTGGGTTTATACCCCGATTTCTCAAGAATCTCCCTGGAATCTTCAATGCCTGTCATTTGCAGCAATGGCGTATTGTTTTTCTTCATATAGGCATTTACAATCTGCCATCCCAGCCAGGCACCTGTGCGTGCGGGTGAGTCCTGCGAAAACGAAGAAGTAAAAGGACCATCAACCATAAACATACTCATTGATTTGGAATCGGTGCTGTAAAGCAGTTCGTTTTCTATAATAAACTGCCACAAATTGCTTTCGTTTTCGGTACACCATTTTAATTGTTCCTTGCTGAAACCGGCAATAATGTGGTCAGGAACATCTGGGGAGAGTTTCTTTACAAAATGGTACAATTTCCCTTGTTCAATCATGGCATCGAGCAGGGTGTAGGGGCCTTTCTTTTCAGGGATGTGCGGATAAGCAATTTCTTTCAGGCAGTCGGGAATGATATGAGCAGGTGTGTAGCGGCTGGAAATATAAATTGGAATTCCCATTTTTTTGTACATGTCAAAATCACTCCCCAGATACATATCAAGGGCAATGATCATAACCGTGTCGGCATATTTTATGGGGTATTGAAAATCGTAGCCTGAAATATATGTGTAAGTATTCGGCGAGAATTGCACACCGGTTTCACGAGAATAGTTTTCGTAAGCTTTTTTAATCCGGTTGTTCAGATCTTTAAGATCGGGAAATTTCTTAAGCACTTCGGCAAATGCGGCTTTATTGTTCTCGTCAGCAATAAAGTCTCTGATCTGAGTGATATCTTCCTGTGTAAAGTTTCCTTTCCCCAAAAAAACACTGAAACCAGGTCTTATGGCTTCCAGCTCTGCTTTCAGATTGGATTTATCAAGCTCAAAAAGAGCCTTTTCGTATCTTTTTATATGGAAGCCTGTTTCAGGTTTTTCTTTTTCAGGGCGTTCAGAAATGCCGGATGTATCGCTGTTGTCGGTTGATTCTGACTGATTTCTTCCGGTGCATCCGGCCAACAGCATAACAATTACGATAAATGCGGGCAGGGTAAAGTTTCGTTTAATCATGGATTTTAATTCATTTGGAAATCTGATGCAAAAAAACAAAAAACCCCCGACATACAGATGTCAGGGGTTTAATAACGTAAAATTGGCAGTCTAAAGTATTTTCCAACCCAGACTAACCACAAACATATTATTTTTAAGGGTTAGCCCATCGTCTTTCGAGAAGTTGCTGATACCATATTCGTATCTCAGGTCGAAAGTAAGCATAAGCACATCAACACCAGCTCCAAGTTGAAGTCCCCAATTCGCTCCGCGAATGTCGTCTTCGGTTATTGCATCATCCCAGTTTTCACTGGAAACATCTTTATTTAAAGCAAGTGATGCAACAGGACCAGCCATCACCCTGAGGTTAAAAATTTCTGATCCGATAATTTTACCGCCCACCAATACAGGGATATCAATCGTTTTAAGGTGAATAGATCTGCTGCTTCCTGCAATATTTCCTGCAGAGAACTCTCCTTTGCGGTTCATAAAAAGAACCTCAGGTTGTACATAAATCTTATTGCCTAATCGCACAAAAGCACCAAAATGCAGTGAGCTTTTCATCTCTTCCGTAATCTGATCCTGGTCAGATGTTATTTTTGAGAATGTTGCACCTGCCTTAGGGCCAATAGAGAAGCCTGGAATCTGAGCTTTGACTGCTGCTCCGGCAATGACAATCATAATTAAAACAAGAAACTTTTTCATAAAGTGGTTTTTGATGATAAACAAAGATAATAAAATGATCAATTCACAACGTCAAACAATAAACTTGCCATTATGTTAACTTATTGTCGCAAAAGCTTAGTATTTTTGCTTTGAAATTTAATATTTGCAACTATGAGAAAGATACCGGTAACAATCCTGATGATAATTACAGTACTTGCACTCCTGAAACCCGATGTTCTTTTTGCACAATACAAGTCAGTGGCAATGGGCGTAAAACTTGCTCCGAATATAGGCTGGATTAAAGCGGATGGAGATGGTTACAACAGCGAAGGAATTGTGCCGGGCTTAAGCTGGGGATTGATCGCTGATTTCTATTTTGCCGAAAATTATGCTTTTTCAACAGGATTCAGCGTTTCGTTTCATAATGGCAAAATTTCGTATCCCCACATTGAGAGCCAGCAGAGCTATGCAATTGGCAGGCTTGATCGTCGATACAGACTGAAATACATTGATATACCGTTGCTGGTTAAAATGAAGACCAATGATATAGGCAAGTTCCGTTTTTTCGGACAAATTGGTTTGCAACCCGGCGTTCGTATTGCCTCAAAAGCAAAGGATTCATTTAATTCAACAGCTCCTGTTTTTAATATAAATACGGACTGGCACAACATCGATTCGCAAACCAATCTTTTCAGGGCTACAATGCTTGTAGGGCTTGGTATTGAATATCCGATTGATAACTCAACGGCCATTGTTGCAGGGATAAATTTTGTCAACGGCCTCAGCGATGTGCTGAAAGGCAAGAATACTATTGATGGCACTATTGATCATAAAGGAATTCCGAATGCTTTTGAACTTTCGCTGGGAATTATTTTCTAGTTTTTGCTGTTGGAAATACCTTTCTCCTTTCTGAAATCCGGAATCCTATGAAAATAGCGCTTGCGCAATACAACTATGTAATCGGTGATTTTGAGCATAACTCGAATGTAATCAGGCTTGCCATAAAAAATGCAAAATCAGCAGGTGCTGAACTCGTGGTGTTTGCCGAACTTGCCCTGACCGGTTATCCCCCCCGCGATTTTCTCGAATTTGATGATTTTATTCAGAAATCAGATGCGGCTATGCAGAATATAGCTGCTGATTGTGAAGGCATTGCAGCCATTGTCGGAGCTCCTTCGCGAAATCTTACCGGTGGCGGAAAACCGCTGTTTAACTCTGCCTGGTTTTTGAGCAACGGCAAGGTAACTAAACTTTTTCACAAAAGTCTTTTGCCAAATTATGACGTTTTTGACGAATACCGTTATTTTGAGCCAGCCATTGATTTTGATGTGGTCGACCTGAACGGAAAGAAACTGGCAGTTACCGTTTGTGAGGATATCTGGAATGTTGACGAAATCCCAATGTACAAGCGCTTTCCGCTTGACGAAGTAAAAGACCTGAACCCTGAAATCATCATTAATATTTCAGCTTCACCTTTTCATTACAACCAGGGAAAACTGCGCAGGAATGTATTGCGCGAGACTGCATTAAAGTACGGGCTTCCGGTGATTTATGTAAATCATGTGGGTGCACAAACGGAATTGATTTTCGACGGAGATTCAATGGCCTGCGACAGCGGCGGCAACATTCGTGAAAATCTTCCTCTTTTTGCTGAAGCCTTAAAAATTATTGAAATTGATCAATCCTGGTACAACAATAATCCTGTTGAAGCGATTGATATTGACGATGAATTGCGCGACATAGCTTTGATTCACGATGCATTGGTGATGGGCATCCGCGATTATTTTGGCAAAATGGGGTTCAAAAAAGCCATACTCGGACTTTCGGGCGGTATTGATTCGGCTGTAACGCTTGCGCTTGCTGCCAAAGCGCTTGGCCACAATAATGTCAGGGGTGTGATGTTGCCATCCGGATTTTCATCACAACACTCCATTGACGATGCCCGTGCACTGGCCGAAAATCTGAACTGTCCGCATGATCTTATCCCTATCGCAGATGCATTCAAAGCATTTGAAAGCACTCTTGATCCATTATTTGCCGGTTTGCCTTTCGGACTCACTGAGGAAAATCTTCAGGCAAGAACCCGTGCCGTGATTCTGATGGCGATGTCAAACAAATTCGGTTATATCCTGCTCAATACCAGCAATAAAAGTGAGGCTGCTGTTGGTTATGGCACCCTTTACGGTGATATGTGCGGCGGAATTTCGGTGCTGGGCGATGTTTATAAAACCGATGTTTTTCGCTTGGCGCGATACATAAACCGTGAGCGGGAAATAATTCCAATAAATTCAATAACCAAACCTCCTTCTGCCGAACTGCGGCCCGATCAGAAAGACAGCGATTCTCTGCCGGAATATGACATTCTTGACAAAATTCTGTTCCAATATATTGAGAAACGGAAAAGCCCCCGCGAAATTGAAGCTTTGGGTTATGATGTGGTGTTGGTAAAAAGAGTCCTCAGTATGGTGAATTCAAACGAGTGGAAACGATATCAAACTCCGCCGATTTTACGTGTGTCGCCAAAAGCATTCGGTATGGGGAGACGAATGCCCATTGTGGGGAAGTATATTGGGTAACGGAAATGGCGTTTGGATTAAAATCGAATTTTCCTTAAACCGGTTATGATCCATTTAAAACGAATTCAAGATAATTTGTCAGATCAACCAGGCTGAAACGGTGGTTTGGATATGCCTGAGAAAAAGTTAGAGGAAGAGCTGCTCTGGAATTCTTTTTAAATTTGATTTCAAAAGCATTTAAGATACCATCATACTCCTCGATGTAGTCGATTTCCTGTTGGGTTTTGGTTCTCCAGAAATAGCGATTACTATAGAGGTTTTGATAAGAAATCTTCTTTAGTCTTTCGGTAATGAGGAAATTTTCCCATAAAGCACCTTTGTCATTGCGCAAAGCAATAGGTGAGAAGTTGCTGATCAGACTGTTGCGTATGCCATTGTCGTAAAAATATATTTTTCTTGCTTTTCGTAATTCAGTCCGCACATTTCGGCTTAAGGCTGGTAAGCGATATATTATAAAAGCTTGTTCCAGCATAAAGATATAGCGCTCAACCGTCTCTTTGTCGGCGCCTACAATGTTCGCAAGTTCATTATAACTTACCTCGCTACCCAATTGTAGTGCCAATGCCTGGAGAATTTTTTCAAGCAAGTATGGTTTTTTTAACTTTTCAACAGTATAAAGGTCTTTGTACAACATACTGTCGCATAATTGTTGCAGCACTCGTTTTTCATCTCCGGGATTATTAACCACTTCAGGATAATATCCATAAATGAGCCGGTGATCCAGAAGTTTGTTTTCGTCGAATATAGAAGTATGGTCAGACAATTCCTGTACCGAAAATGGGAATAGTTTATATTCCAGAGCCCGCCCTACCATACTTTCTTTGATCTTATCGTTAAGTTCAAATGCACTGGATCCAGTGGCTATTACATTGAGATGTTTAACCTGATCGGCAATGATTTTTAAAGTTAACCCTGCATTATTAAGCCTTTGAGCTTCATCAATAACAAGCAATTTATAGGTTTTGAAAAGATTTTCGAACTTTAGCCCGCTGGGATTTTCAAATTGAGCCCGTACATCTGCATCGTCTGCATTGAGCCATAATTTTTTTTCTTCAAAATTGTTATAAACCATCTCCGACAAAGTTGATTTGCCGATTTGCCGTGGGCCAAAGATTACCTGAACTTTCTTGCGCGAAAGATCGGATTCAAGTTGTTTTTGAAGGATTCTATTTATCATGATTATGCAAAAATATGACTTTTCTCGTTTGAAAACGAAAAAAGTAATAACTATTTTCGTTTTGGATCGAAAAATGTGCATTCAAACTTCTGTTTATGATTAAAATACATAGTAGAATGCCGACAAGTATTTGATATTTTTCTTGTTTGGTATAAATTTTCGAAATGCAAAGCCATTATTCCATTTACAATGAAAGATAACTTCCATTGGTGGTGGCAACAACTTGTTTTGAGTCAATAACATAATTTCACAGCCCCAAAGACTTCTCAAAGAAAGACTTTGGGGCTGTTGCAATTTCAGAAAATCAAGCTTTCAAAAGAGCTTGAAATTCTCATAAATCTTTGATTCCAGGTTAAATATTCACCGCTTCCACCGATTTAATCTCCGGAAGTGCTTTTCTTACGGCTTCTTCTACTCCGTTTTTCAGGGTCATCCGGCTATAAGGGCATGAACCGCAGGCTCCCTGCAATTCAACATTTACCACTTTATCTTCGGTAAGTTCCACAAAGCTGATGTCACCGCCATCGGCCTGCAGATAGGGGCGGATTTGCTCTAAAATGTTTTTAACTTTTACAGTGAGTTCTTCGTGATTTGACATGTTATGTTTGTTTTGAGTTAATTGACTAATTGTTATTTTGTAATCTCAACAATCTTAGTGGCTTCCAGAGTTGCATTGCGGATGGCAACCTGTTGGGCTGTTTTTTCTGCCAATTCGCTGAAAGCTGCTGAAACCGGTGAACTGAAATCAAGGGCAATCGGATTGCCGCTATCGCCTGATTCACAAATACCCTGCACCAGCGGAATCTGACCAAGTAGCGGAATATTGTGTGTTTCGGCAAGTTTTTTTCCCCCGTCTTTTCCGAAGATAAAATATTTATTTTCAGGAAGTTCAGCCGGGGTAAACCAGGCCATATTTTCTATTAATCCGAGTATGGGAACATTTATGCTATCTTGCGTAAACATGCCAATGGCTTTGCGCGCATCGGCAAGTGCTACCTCCTGCGGGGTTGTGACTATACATACGCCTGTAACCGGGAGTTGCTGAACTATGGTAAGATGAATGTCTCCGGTTCCGGGAGGCATATCAATCACCATATAATCAAGTTCGCCCCAGTCGGCTTCGCTGAATAGCTGGGTAAGTGCGTTGCTGGCCATAGGACCGCGCCATACCAGTGCTTTTGCAGGATCAACAAAAAAGCCAACCGACAGAATCTTGATTCCATGTTTTTCAATGGGCACAACCAGGGTTTTCCCGTTTTTTTCAATGGCGTGGGGTTTGGTGTTGACTTCATTGAACATCAGCGGAACCGAAGGTCCATAAATGTCTGCATCAATCAGACCGACTTTAGCACCTGTACGCCCGAGCGCAACAGCAAGGTTGGCCGCTACCGTTGATTTTCCAACACCGCCCTTGCCCGAAGCAACCGCGATGATGTTTTTAACACCCTGAAGCAGAGGTTGTTTGTCGGCCCTGCGGGTAGTCACGCGAGAAGTCATTTCTATATTGATTTCAGCCCAGGGATCAACCAGTTGCTGAATGGCGTTGATGCAATCCTGCTTTATTTTATCTTTCAGCGGACAAGCCGGTGTGGTAAGCACAACTTTGAAGGATATCTTTTTTCCGTCAACTTTAACATCTTCAATCATATTCAATGTTACGAGGTCCCGATGAAGATCGGGATCGTTGACAGTGCGTAAGGCATTGATTACATGTTCATTGGTGATAGACATGGTAGTGTTTTTTGGGTTAATTTAGAATTGGTAAAGATAAGGGTTTATAATTTCTAATTTCCAATTTCCAATTTCTAATTTCTAATTTCCAATTTTTGATTTTGGAATTCGGATTGACCTAACAAGTCTTCTTCCGACTTGTGAGGTCTTCTTTTCTTTTGTGCGGAATTCGGATTTAAGATTTTATATTTCGGATATTGTAATGACCTGACAAATTTTTCCGCCCGAGGTGGACAGGCTTCAAACTTGTGAGGTCTTCTTTTTTCAATCAGAATTTGGATTTCGGATTTCGCGTAGATCTAACAGGTCTCCTTAAGTCTTGTTATATCTTCTTTAAAAACTGATTTCGGATTATGTTGATTTCGTATTTTTTATTTTTCACTCAAAAAATTTTCGTTTTTCACTTTTCGTTTTTCGCTTTTCTCTCCAGTTCTTTTAGATTTTCCAGTTTTTTCTTTGCCAGGAAACTGTTGATGTCACCCAAATGCTCTTTTATCTGCTTGTTGCCGAATTCAAAAACCTTGTTTACCAGTCCGTTAAGAAAATCGCGGTCGTGGGATACCAGTATCAGTGTGCCGTCGTAATCCTGTAAAGCACTTTTCAGGATATCTTTGGTTTTGATGTCGAGATGATTGGTTGGCTCATCAAGGATCAGCAGATTCACGGGTTCGAGCAACAATTTGATCATCGCAAGTCTGGTTCGTTCGCCGCCCGAAAGCACTTTTACTTTTTTATCCCAACTATCGCCACCAAACATAAATGCACCGAGAATGTCTCGAATTTTTGTCCGGATATCGCCTTTGGCAACATCGTCAATGGTTTGGAATACTGTAATTTCTTCGTCGAGCAATGATGCTTCATTCTGCGCAAAATAGCCGATCAGGGTGTTGTGTCCGATGCTGAGCTTGCCGTTGTAATCGGTTTCGCCCATGATGCACTTTACCAAAGTTGATTTTCCTTCTCCGTTTTTTCCGACAAAAGCAACCCTTTCACCACGGGTTATGTTGAATGAAGCGCCTGAAAACACAGTGTGATCGCCATAGTGTTTCGCCAGATCTTCAAGAATTACCGGATAGCTTCCCGAGCGGGGAGAAGGAGGGAACTTTAAACGCAGCGAAGAATTGTCTTCCTCGTCCACTTCAATAATATCAAGCTTCTCGAGCATCTTTACCCGTGATTGCACCTGATTGGTCTTTGAAAATGTTCCCCTGAAACGGTCGATAAAGTCCTGATTGTCAGAAATGAATTTCTGCTGTTCGTCGAACTGTTTTTGCTGTTGCTCACGTCTTTCGAGGCGCAATTGCAGGTAGGATGAGTAATTGACTTTATAATCGTAAATCCGGCCCATGGTCACTTCAATGGTTCGGGTGGTGATGTTGTCAACAAATGCCTTGTCGTGCGAAATCACAATTACAGCTTTTGCACTGTTGATCAGGAAATCTTCGAACCATTGTATGGATTCGATGTCCATGTGATTGGTGGGCTCATCAAGCAGGATAAGGTCCGGTTTCTGAAGCAGGATTTTAGCCAGCTCAATGCGCATACGCCAGCCTCCGCTGAATTCGCCGGTCGGGCGCGTAAAATCGCTTCTGAGAAAGCCCAGTCCGATCAATATTTTTTCGACTTCAGCATCGTAATTTATATCTTCAATTGAGTAGAATTTCTCGCTGAGCGTTGAAACTTTTTCGATCAGTTCGTAATACTCCGGTGATTCGTAGTCGGAACGTGAATTGAGCTGCAGGTTAAGATCTTCAATTTCCCGCTCCATGCTATGCACATGGGCAAAAGCCTGCGCTGCTTCTTCAAAAACAGTGCGGTTGTCTTCGGTAAGTAAATGCTGAGGCAGGTAAGCAATCACCGCGTCCTGTGGAGCTGAAATCTTACCACGCGAAGGTGTTTTTGCGCCGGCAATAATTTTGAGCAGGGTCGATTTGCCCGCTCCATTTTTGCCCATGAGTGCAATTCTGTCTTTATCGTTTATTGCAAAAGAAACATCTTTAAACAGCGTAGTGCCGCCAAATTCAACCGTTAGTCCGTCAACTGAGATCATTATGATTTTTTAAATAAGGCGGCAAAGATACTTATTTATAGTGAGCACCGGAGTGAAGTCCCGAAAGCCAGACCCATCAATCGAGCGAATCTGCAATGTTGTTTGAAGGAGAAGGATCTTTGGAGAGGGCTTTGTTTTTCGCTTTCTTGTTCTGGATTCATGAGTACGGGTATATTTTTTATCTTGAATTTTTACGGTTTTTTAATAATCAGGCTGCACAAAAATTTGTACCTTTCTGATGAAAAAAATTGAAAAATGTACAATAGATTCATCACTAACATCAAACCTCTTGGATTCACCTGGGAAACCCGTGATCCTTTTTTATTTTGTGTTCATCATCTTGATAATTACCCTGCAGGAAACGATGAAATGGGGCCGGCGGCATCTCTGTCCGGACGCAATCTCGGGCAGGATTTTACCACAAAAGATGGCTGGCGCATGTATCATGGTGAAAAAATTCCGGGGTTTCCTGCCCATCCGCACAGGGGATTTGAAACTGTAACAGTTGTTCTAAATGGATTTGTTGATCACTCTGATTCACATGGTGCTGCCGGAAGATATGGTGGCGGCGATGTGCAATGGATGACAGCCGGATCGGGTTTACAACATGCTGAAATGTTTCCGCTTTTAAATCAGGATAAATCCAATACCCTGGAGTTATTTCAGATTTGGTTGAATCTTCCCAAAGTCAGCAAGTTTGTAAAGCCTCATTTCAAGATGCTTTGGGCAGAAGAAATTCCTGTTTATTCCGAAAAAGATGAAAAGGGAAAATCAACGGAAGTTAAATTGATTGCGGGCAATATCGGCAATATTTCTGCACCATCACCAGCCCCGGATTCCTGGGCGGCCAATCCTTCAAATGAAGTGGGAATCTGGCTGATAAAAATGGAGGCTGGGGCTCAATGGATTGTACCTCAGGCTTCTGCCGGAGTTAATAGATCTCTTTATTTTTATAAAGGTTCTCAAATAATTGTTGCCGGAATTCCTGTCAGCCCATATCATTCACTTGAACTTTTGGCTGATGGCTCAGTGATTATTGAGAATGGCAACTCAGATGCCTGGTTGTTGTTGTTGCAGGCAATGCCCATCAATGAGCCGGTTATGCAGCATGGCCCTTTTGTAATGAACACCGCCGCCGAAATTCATCAGGCAATCGCTGATTACCGGCTGACACAATTTGGCGGTTGGCCATGGACCCGTTATGACAATGTGCATCCCCACAAACAAGGAAGGTTTGCAAAATATGCAGATGGTACTGAAGAGATAAGGTAAAAGCAAGCGGTTTTGATGACTTTAGGGTAAATTGAAGGGTTTCGCAATGCCTTGCCTTTTAATCTGAGTTGAATTAACTTTGTACAGATGTTTTTATCTGGAAATTCATCAATTGAGTGCTTTATTTTTGAGTTTAGCCAACAGTAAATAGAAAATTATGAAAAATCGTTTTTTACTTCCGTCAATCCTTTTTGTGTTTTTGCTGATTGCAAAATCACCCCCTGTCTTCTCACAGATTATTGCTGATCACACAGTTGTTGATGAGTATGACAAAATACCTCAGGTCTGGATTGATGAGGTAAAAAAAATGTGGGTAATTGTTGCCGGAGAATCCCATTCAAAGGGTTTCCGGATCGGATGTCAGCTGCTCGAAAGTGCAGATTCCCGTTTTCAGGTGAATATCCGTGAATCAGGGACTCCCGAGGGTTATACCGATCAGTATATGCGAATGAGTCGTGCCACCTGGGGCGATTTTAATTCAGCAAGTGGTTGGATTTATAACTACGGCGAAGAAGACTGGTTTACCAATGCTACAGCAATTGCACGAACAAAAGCGCATCTTACTTACTGCAATACCAACAATCTTCAGATTGCCGCCATGGGTTTCGGCTGGTGCTGGGATATGACTTCCGACAACTGGCCTGGCGGGACTCCAGATCCTGTTTATCAGGTGCGTTGGGCGGGCCGTTCTTACAGCGGGCCTGAAGGAAGTCTGCGCTGGGGACTTAATTCCGAAGATCAGTCATCGACCAACAATTCCGTTTGTATGGATACTTACCTGAATGCGACTCAGGACTACATGGACTATTGTCAGCAAAATGCTTATCCCACAAAAATGTTTTTTACAACCGGCCCGGTTGACGGAAACAGCAACCGTAGCGAAAACGGTTTTCAGCGCAACATCAAACATCAATACATGAAAGACTTTGTGCTTGCATCTTCCGACAGGATATTGTTTGATTACGCCGATATTTTGTGCTATAGCGATGCAGGAGATCAGAAAACCCTTCCATGGACAGATTTCGGCGGAACCCAGCGGACCTTCCCGTTTATTCATGACGACAATATGCTCGATTTGGATGGAACCTATTCAGAGGATGGTGACCACATCGGGCAAAGGGGCGCACTTCGATTGGCCAAAGCAATGTGGTGGATGCTTGCACGAATGGCAGGCTGGGATGGACAAACACTTGGAGAATCACTTTTGCCGCTTCAGCCCGGCATTGCTTATCCGAATCCGGCAGGAGATTTTATCAGAATTCCTGTGCCGGCAAATGTTTCCATGTTACGTGTTACCATAACTGATATAACCGGAAAACAGTTTCTGGAATTTCTTTCTCCGGAAAAAGAGCTGATTGTTGACCTTAAAAATTTCAATCCGGGCATATATCTGATTGGCTGTCACGGCAGTCAGGGTTCAGAATATCACAGATTTGTAAAGTACTGAGACAGTTTGCCCGGATACGAAAACCGGTAATTTTCCGCAAATGGCAGGTTATTTAAGATATCTGAATCAATGTCGTTTAGTTAAGACCTCGGATGGAATATAAAATAAAAAAGTATCCTTCGACTCCGCTCAGGATGACTGTCAGTCTGAGCGGTTCCGATAGCTATCGGAACGATGACAATTTTTAATAACTAATCGACTTTGATATCTGAATGATTTAAAACAGACCTTATGAAATTTGTTCTGATTGTTTTCTTTCTGATGACTTTTCTGGCTTCATGCAAAACGGTTAAACATCGGCAGCCGGAATTTTCTTCAGGACAGTTAGAATCAGTATTTCCTGATGATCAGGCCCGGCAGCAGTTCATTGCAATGAGCCGTTCGGTAATCAGGCTTACCTCTTTTGTAAATTATCAGCTCAGTATATTTGAAATCGGAAGTCAGGTAACACTTGATATGGCAGAAGATACCTCTGTTCTAGCAAAGATACGTGCAAGGGTGAATCGCAACGAATCTTTTAGTGGTACAGCATTTATTATTGCGCAGGATGATAGTTCGATGTTTCTGATGACATGTGCACACACGGTGTCTTTCCCTGATACAATAATATCATGGGACAATAAGGCTGATGCTGATGGTGATCGTTTTGTGCTGTCTATAGCCCGAAAAACCTCATCACTGGTGCAGGCTGCTTTTCCCGAAAGGGCAGTTAAGATGAAAGTAGTGATCATCGATGAAAGTTCTGATCTTGCATTGTTGCAGGCTGAAAATATTGCTGGTAATGTAAATCCGCTTTCTGCCGCTCATAAATTATGCGCTGATCTGCAGTGGGGTGATAAACTCTGGATAGCAGGTTTTCCTACCGGTCGTTTTATGCTGACTACTGGTGTGGCTGGAAAATCAGGCAGTGATGGGGTTTTTGCCACAGATGCTCCATTAAGTGAAGGTTACAGCGGATCGCCTGTTATGGTTTACGATATTGAAGCGAAGCGTTTCGGGCTGGCCGGTGTAGCACGTTCAGTGCCGGCAAAAGCATTGTATGTGCTTAAGCCTGAGTTTGAAATTCATGAAATGCAGTATAATCCGGCTATTCCTTACACAGGACCTGTTTATGCAGCTACGGATTACCGGAGTGTGGCTGGGGTGTCGCTGGTTGTTTCTTCCGAAAAAGTGGCCTCACTTATGCAGAAAGCTGGCTTTGTGCTGAAAGACAATAAGTGGATGAAGGTTGCGGCCGTGAAATAGTGCCGTTAAATATAAATAAGCGTATTTTTAAAGCCTGATCTCCTTTGCCGGATCCCAGAACATCTGACTGAAATTTACAATTCTGTTATCTTCAATCTCTGCACCTTCATTCATAAGCAGTTGCGCCATCAGATCAGGGTCGCCAAAATGAAATTTGCCGGTGAGCATTCCATTGCGGTTTACCACGCGGTGGGCCGGAATTTGTGTGACATTTGAGTGTGAAGCATTCATTGCCCAGCCAACCATGCGCGATGAACCTTTGCTTCCAAGGTAAGCAGCTATGGCTCCATAAGAGGTAACCCGCCCTTTGGGAATCAGTTTCACCACTTCATAAACCAGTTCGAAAAATGATGGCGTTTTGGAATGCTCAGATTTTGTCGTCATTGGTTTTTAGCCTGAACCTCAGATATTTGATCGGCACACCCTGAGCCAGAAAAATTTTTTCGTAATGGGTTTGGGTAAGCATCACATCTTCGTTGAGGTTGCTGTTGTAAAGATCAAAAGTATGCATCAGCAGTGTATGTCCTTCTGCCGCAATGGTTGAAAGTGTAAATTCAAAAAAATCGAGGTTGTCGGTTTTCAGGTGAATGATGCTTCCGGGTTTCAACAGCTTGTCATATCGATTGAGAAACATGGGAGAGGTAAGCCTTTTTCTTGCTTTTGTGGGTTGAGGATCGGGAAAAGTGATCCAGATGCCCGAAATTTCGTGGGTAGAAAAAGCATTAAGAATTGAGTCGATTCTCATCCGAAGGAAAGCCACATTGTTGTGCCCTTTTTCAAGGGATGTTTTTGCGCCTCTCCAGATTCTGGCGCCTTTTATGTCAACGCCAATATAGTTATTACCCGGATATTGCCCCGAGAGCGCAACTGTATATTCACCTTTGCCACAGCCCAGTTCAAGGATGATCGGGTTGTTGTTTCCGAAAAACTCCTCCCAACGTCCTTTCAGTTTGAATCCGGATTGCAATTCATCAAATCCGGGCTGAAAAAGATGTGGGAAAGTCTCATTTTCAGCAAAACGCGCTAACTTATTTTTTGTCAAAACTAATCAATAATCTGGTGAGTAACTATGATGGATTACTGCTGCAAAATTATGAAAATGTGGATTTTATTTCCTCTTAATGGTAAATTTTACCTTAAGGTCAATAACCATGCTCCAGGAAAATCACCTTTACGCATTTCTTCGGTTTTCTGAAGGGCAATTTCTTTCTCAGAAAATCCTTCAATGCTTACCCTGAAAAGTCCGTTTCGGTTTTGCCCGGCTATTGAAGCATTGTACCCTTCTGATTTAAGGGTTTCAACAAGTTTCTCGGCATTTTCCTTTACACCGAAAGCACCTGCAATGATAAAGAAGTTGTTTTCAACCTTGATGGGTTCAGGAGTGGCAATGACATCAGCTTCAATGCTGGTCACCGGTAAAATTGCTTCTGCATTGTTTTCAGCAGCCGGAATTTCAACTGCAAAAGGATTAGCGGTTTTTGATGACGGTGATTCAGCAGGGGCTGGAATTATTGATGCAACATTGTGATAGAGGTCGGTAACTTTGCTGGTATTGAATGCGCTCCAGAACGATAAGGCAGCAAGAGGAAGCAAAACAACAGCCCATTTTAGCGATGTAGGTAATTTTCGTGCTGAAGTAACTGCGCTGCTGCGTATTCGCTTTTCGTTTGCTTTTTGCAGCGAACCGTGTTTCAGAACCGGCAACGAGGAGAATGATGTGAGTCCAAAAGCATCGTCAAGCAGATTAATGTTGCTTTCAGGAATAAACTGAAGGTTATTCTCCTGATCGCTGAATATCAGTCCGATACCCTGTATAACGACTTTTTCGCCTTTATTGAGGGTGTTTGCCCACTCAACCGACTGTTTTTCAATAAGAGATACGGCATCGGCATAAGATACCTCAAGTGATCGTACAAGATGATTTGCAAGGATGCCATCGTTGTTGCGAAGCCTTGCATTGAATGCCACCTGTCGCGATGGAGGTGTAAACACGTGGGTAACCGGATTGATACCTGCCGGAATGTAATTGGCTATAAAACCACCGAATCCCGGTACAATAACGCAATCCTGTTCGGCTAAAAGACCGCTTAAATGCTTCTCAATGTTCATATTTTGTACTTACTTCACGTGAAAACAACATTGCCAATAGGGTTTAAAAACTCTTAATCAGTGTTTTATTGTTTTTTGTGACATTTGTCCTTGAACCTGCTAAGATAAAAGGATATCTCCTCAAATTCAAGAATTGTTGGTAAGTTTTAATAAGTCGTCGGGTGAATCAATGCCAAAGGTTTCAAAATCAGTAATATCGGTGTGAATCTGATAGCCATTCCACAGCCAGCGCAATTGTTCAAGTGATTCCGCAGTTTCTGGCAGGGCAGGAGGGAGTGCAGCCAACTTTTTAAGTACCTCGGTACGGTAAGCGTATATGCCGATGTGCTTATAAAATGTGAATGAATTGATCCACTCCTCATTCGCTTTGCCGCGGATATGAGGAATAGGTGATCGGCTGAAGAGCATAGCGCGCCCGTTTTTATCAGTCATCACTTTTACTACATTCGGGTTAAACAGGTCCTCTGATTTGTCAATGGATTTAATAAGTGTGGCTATGCTGGTTTCGGCCACGCTGAACAGATTGATCACTTTTTCAATCTGCTCTGGCCTGATAAAAGGTTCGTCCCCTTGAATATTGACCGCAATATGATAGTGTTCATTTCTTTTTTCCAGAATCTCAAGGGTTTCAGCAAGGCGGTCGGTTCCGCTGGGGTGGTGACTGCTCGTCATAACTGATTTTCCGCCGAAAGCTTCAACGTGTGATGCAATTCTTTCATCATCAGTAGCAACAACTACGGTTTGCAGCAATCTGCAAAGCGAAGCCTGTCGGTAAACCCGTTCGATCATGCTAATGCCGTCAATCTCAACCAATGGCTTTCCCGGAAAACGGGTAGAGGCATAGCGTGCGGGAATAATCCCGGCAACCCTCAGTCCTGTTTTAGAAAAGTCCATTAATTTCAGCATTAATTTTGTCAATCACCACGGCAAGGTCTTCGGGTCTCTCCGAAAAGTTGAGGTTGTCAACTTCCACAATAAGAAGATTGCCCAGCTTATAACCACCTATCCATGCTTCATAACGGTCGTTCAGACTTTTCAGGTAATCAAGCCGGATTGAGTTTTCGTAGTCTCTGCCGCGCTTTTGTATCTGGCTTACCAGGGTTGGAACGCTAGCTCTGAGATAGATCAGCAGATCGGGCGGCTTTACAAAAGTGCTCATCAGCTCAAAAAGCGAGGAGTAATTCTGAAAATCGCGGGTTGTCATCAGGTTCATGGTGTGAAGATTGGGTGCAAAGATGTATGCATCTTCATATATTGTGCGGTCCTGAACTACGGTTTTGCCACTGCTGCGTATATCTATGATCTGTCTGAATCTGCTGTTGAGAAAATAAACCTGCAGATTAAATGACCAGCGCTGCATATCTTCGTAGAAACTTGGAAGGTAAGGGTTGGTTTCTACATCTTCAAAATGTGGTTCCCAGCCAAAGTGTTTGGCAAGTAATCCGCATAAGGTGGTTTTTCCGGATCCGATATTTCCGGCAATGGCTATGTGCATTTGGAGTTTATTTAGGGTTGAAAAATCAGTTTTGTTTTTAATCTTTGATTCCGGTGATTGAAAGAATTTCGTCGATGTACTTGCGGTCATTGGCAAGGCGCGGGACTTTGAATTGCCCTCCGAGTCTGTTCTTCTGCTTCATCCAGTTATAAAAAGTACCTTTAGGCAATGCCCTTACAATGGGTTCAGCAAGTATCATGTTGTGATATCGCTTGGCTTCATAATCCGAGTTAAGCGCTTTCAGTGCATTGTCGAATACTTCTATAAAGTATCCCATATCTTCAGGCAATTTTTCAAATTCAATCAGCCATTCATGCGCCCCGCTGCCGGCTTCGCTGAAATAAACGGGTGCAGCCGTATATTCGTTGAGCATTGCACCGGTTTTCAGACAGGCACGTTCAAGGGCTTTCTGGGCATTGTCGATGATAAGCTCTTCGCCAAATGCATTGATAAAGTTGCGCGTGCGCCCTGTGATTCTGATGCGGTAAGGATCGGTGCAGGTAAATGTAACTGTATCGCCGATTTTATAGCGCCACAGACCTGCATTGGTGCTGATGAGAATTGCATAGTTTGTGCCGGTTACCACCTGCTCAAGCGTCACAGGTTGGGTTTCCTGCTGATCATGTTCATTCATAGGGATAAATTCATAGAAAATCCCGTAGTCGAGCATCAGCAGCATATCATCGGCTCCGTTTCTGTCCTGAATGCCGAAAAATCCTTCTGAAGCATTGTAGGTTTCCAGATAGTTCATCGGGCCGTCAATAAGCTTTTGGAATTGATTTCTGTAAGGTGTGAAACTAACTCCCCCGTGGATAAAAAGCTCAAGGTTTGGCCATACTTCCCTGATGTTTGACTTGCCGGTGATTTCAAGTATCCGCTTAAGCAAAACCATTGTCCACGAAGGAACGCCGGTAATATTGGTTACATCTTCTTTACTTGTGATGCGGGCTATTTTTTCTATTTTTTCTTCCCATTCGCTCATCAGCGCTATGGAAAGTTCAGGTGTGCGGATAAGTTCAACCCAGGCAGGCAGGTTTTCCATGAGTATGGCTGAAACATCCCCGACAAAGGTGCCGTTTTCACGGTTGTCGCTGAAATGAGAGCCTCCCATGCCCAGCAGCTTGCCTGTAAAAATGCGGGTATCGGGATTGTTGTTGCAGTATATCGACAAAAGGTCTTTACCACCTTTAAAATGACATTCCTCAAGGGCTTCTTCACTTACCGGAATAAACTTGCTTTTGTCGCTGGTGGTGCCCGATGATTTTGCAAACCATTTGATATCAGAATTCCACAAGAGATTTTGTTCGCCTTTTCTCAGTCTGTCGATGTAAGGCTTCAGATCATCGTATTCATTTATTGGCACTCTTTCGGCAAAAGTACGGTAATGCTCTATTTCGGAATAACCATATTTTTTCCCCCACTCTGTACCACGGGCTGAAAGCATCAGTTTCCTGAACCATTCCTCCTGCACATCATGTGGATATTTCATAAAAAGTTCAATCTGATGCATGCGCTTCTTCATGAACCAGGAAATCAGGGAGTTTATTAGAGTCATTTCAGGGATTGTTGATAATACAAAAATACAGCATTAACTTGAACCATAAAAGCGGAGTGTGCTTATCTTCCGGGTTTTTTCTTTAATATACTGTCTCAGGAATCAAAAAGAGAAGCAAGCACGTAAAAACAAGGGCTTTAATAAAAAATGTGATTGAGGTTGTTTTTGAATAATTCAGGCAGAAGACAGTAATTCAACAGTTGAGATATGCGAATAAACAGCAATACAGGTTCTTTCCTTGAAAAGGGCTGGTTTTTTCAGGCAGGTACTTCAAAACTTCAGGAAGTTTTGATGTGACTTTATTTAATCTGATCTTTATTGTTATTCTCCCGACTTGATTATTCTTGAAATACGACATTCATCCCCAACACAAATCTTTAATAAATAAGCACCAACAGCAAAACTGGTCAGATTTATTTCACCGCCAGATCCTGAAAACTGATAAGTTGCCAAAACATTGCCTTGCAAAGAATAAATAGTAACTACTTTTGATTCAGGCCACGACCCTTCATTCTCAGCGAATTCAATGTAAAGTTTATCTTCTGCCGGAATCGGGTAAATCCTGTAAGCCCTTTCAACAATATCTTCGGGCACACTTGTTGTGTAAACTTCGGCCTGGAGTGTGATCGAACATTCTGCAATCTGCAACAATATTGAATGAATACCGCCACACACATTAAATATGGTATCATTCTGTATAAAAAACGGTTGCTCATTAACCAGACAATAAGCCGGAAGGTTTGCACCGGTGATATGCAAGATAATGTTTCCATCGCATTCCGGTGTTCTGATATCGTCAGCAGTGCTTTCTGCCCAAACAACCGGTTCATTTTTCCCTATACTTATTGTCCTTTCTGCGATGCAACCATCAGCATCCGTTATTCTCAAATGATAAGTGCCTGCAGTGATGTTCATAAGGCTGTCACCTTCAATGAAGCCATTCCATAAATAGGTATAGGGGGAAGTGCCTCCATTAGCTTCTGCGATAATGTAACCATCGTCAATTCCACAATGGGCATTACCTGAAGATACTTCAACTGAAAATGTTGAACATTGGGATGTGGTTTCAGTGTTTGAACACAATTGCATTGTACCTGCGCAATTTTCGGGAGGGGTAATTCTTAATTGGTATTTTTTGTTGCCTTCAGGTGCATTTACATCAGTGTATGCCAAGGCTCCTGCTGGCAATTGAGCTATTTTCTGATATTCGCTCCATGACCCTGAATTGTAAACTGAACGGTAAATCCCGGTAGATTCATAATTGAATCCCTGATATTGATTCCAGGAAAGATTAACTTCGTTGTTTGATCCCAGGCTCGATTGCAGATGCAGTGTAGTATGCCTGGTTCCTCCAACTATTAAGCCGCATGTATCGAGGTTTGCAACTGAATAGACATAAGATTGTTGCTGCGGATAAGAATTAAAGTCAATAAACTCGTTGTCGTTTATGCTTAACCTTCCTATAATAATATGTTGATTATATTCATCCGTACGATAGATGTAAATGGAGTCAACTACTGATTGTGGGTTGATTTCCGAAAAAATAAGTTTGTTTTTACCTGATATTTCATCAACTGTTACAAAACAAAGATCTTTTCGCTGCGGAGTAAACAGGGGGTCGGGGACATTTATGGATGCGTATGAAGGACAACCATTCTGATTATAAGCAACCACATTGTACTGCCCTCCCTCACTAACATCAATAATTCTTGAATTACCATAGTATACAGAGTCGTTATAACTTCCTTTTGTCCAACGATAACTGGTAAAACCTTCATTGGCCCATAGTTGAGCCGGTGGACAGTAAGTTTCATCAGAAAGAGTTAAGGAAATTTCATCTCCAATGCAGGTTTTTATCATCAATATTTGTTGCATGTTAGACCAGTTAAGCTGGAAGTTGCAAATTGTGATAAAGGCGTCATCAGCAACTTGAAAAGCTAATCCTCCATTTCCATAGTGATGTTCAAAGGGATACGCAAAAAAAGAACCAAGACTGTCTCCTTCAAAATTGGTGATTAAGGCAAAATTCCCAATATCATCATTATTTGAACCGAAGCCCGAAAAGAGGTAGCCTTCATCAGCGAGTGAAACCTGAAATAGATCCTCATAGCCGTGGCTAGCGGTGAACACTTTTTCCCAAATTAACTGTCCATTTGAATCAGTTTTTAATGCCCAAAAATTTACTGTTGTAAAAGCATTTTTGCCACCAATTAAAAGGTTGTTATTCTGATCGTTTAATATAGTCTTCACTTCAGAAACATTGTTTCGTAGAAATTCCCGTTGCCATATATTATTTCCCTGGCTGTCAATCTTGATAATTACTACCTCTTTATCGTTATTTATGAATTTTTGTCCAGCTATAACGAAATTTCCATCATTGGTGTTGGTAATGCTGCTGAAATAATATGAGCCATCGAGTGAATTAAAGTTTCTTTCCCACATCATCTCACCGGATAAACTAATTTTAAAAGTCTGGAAAGAGGAATAATAACATAAAACGATATATCCATCTGAGTCAACAATCACATCATTTGCATTGTTGTTATATTGATCACCAATTGATTTTTGCCACTGAATATTTCCGGCATGATCAACTTTGACAATCCAAATGTCATAATCTCCATAATTTACAGTTAAATCATGGTCACTAGAGGAACTTTGTCCAACAAAAATGTACCCTCCATCCGGGGTTGGCTTCCCACTATTAAACATATCTTCGGAAGATCCTCCGTAGTTTTTTAACCATTCAAGATTACCTTCAAGATCAGTTTTAATGACCATGGCATCTCTCATGCCATAATTATTATTGAAATTACCATCGCTTGATTCAGAACTGCCTACAATTAAAAATCCATCATCCAGAATCATGGTTGCCTCATGAGGGTATTCATCTTCTGATCCTCCATACTCTTTCACCCATAAGGTATTGTACTGAAGTTGAGGGAATGATTTAAAACAAACTGCTAAGAGGAAACTAATTAATAGGAATCTTTTCATAGTATATGTATTTTAGATGGTGTAAATATATAAACTTCCTTCAATAATTAATGTCAATATTTTTCCTGAATCAGATATATTTTGAATAATTCTAATCTCTGGAAAATAACCAGCCACTTTAGTTAAATAATTCATGCGTTGAATTGAGTAAACCCAAGGCCTGGTTATCAAATGAATAAAAAATACTGATACCGTTGATGTTAGCGAATCGATTTCGGACTCCCTGCTGAAAGATTGAATAGAAATGTCGAACAATCTGGTTGCCAAAAAGAAAGGGGAGTGGATTGAAACAGCTTTTTTATGGTTGAAAAAGATTACATTTGCAATACCACTTTGTCTTAACCTCATGGTTTTATGATTTGTTTCCCAAACGCAAAAATAAATCTGGGTCTCAGAGTTATCCGGAAACGAACTGATGGTTACCATGATATTGAAACCATCATGTATCCCATCGGATTGTCAGATGCACTGGAAATTGTTCCAGCTGCTGACGGGCTATTTGGGTTTTCAGCAACCGGAATTATAGTTGAAGGAGATGCAGAAGACAATCTGTGTGTGAAAGCATTCCGTTTAATGCAGTTGAAGTTTGGATTGCCTGAAGTCAAAATACACTTACACAAAGTAATTCCCACGGGAGCCGGGCTCGGAGGTGGTTCTTCGGATGCTGCTTTTGCATTGAAACTGCTTCGCCGGATTTTTTCTATTAAAAATTGTAACGACGATCTTCGGCAGATGGCGGCACAGCTTGGCAGCGATTGCAGCTTCTTTGTCGAAAACATACCGGCGCTTGCTAAAGGCAGGGGTGAAGATTTGTTGAAATTTTCAATCAGCCTCAAAGGCTATCATTTGCTTCTGGTTAAGCCCGAGCTAGAGGTTTCCACACCTTGGGCCTATGGTAAGATTATTCCATCAGGGATTTCAATGCCTTCATATGATCAGATTCCAGCAGATGTCAGTCAATGGCAATCATTGTTATGTAATGATTTTGAGCAGGTTGTAATGGATGAGTATCCGCAGATCAGACAAATACGCAACAGAATGCTTGAGATGGGAGCTCTTTATTCCGCAATGAGCGGAAGTGGTTCTGCGGTTTTCGGACTGTTCAGCGAGCAGCCTGAAATTCATAGTGATGATTTTCAAAATATGTTTGTCTGGACTCAGGAATTGTAGTGTAATCGCCGATTTCCTTACTTGGGAGCTATTTTCAGCAGCCAGAGTGCCAGAATACCGAATATGAAGTTTGGAATCCACACCGCAATAACAGCCGGCAGATTGCCAAAAGTTGCAAAAACAGTAGTCACCTGCATAAACAGAATAAAGGCAAAGCAGATTGTAATTCCAACACCAAGATTAAATCCAAGTCCCCCTCTCACTTTTCTGCTCGAAAGCGAAACTCCGATAAGTGTGAGCACTATGGTAGCAAAAGGAAATGCAATTCTTTTGTGTTTTTCAATCTGAAATTTCGTCAGGTTGCCTGATCCGCGCAGCTTTTCCATATCAATAAAATCGCGCAGCTCGCGATAATTCATATACATTGCATCATCAACATCAACGGCAAAATCGCCCGGACTTATGTTGAGCAGGGTGTCAATTCTTGTTCCCCGGGTGAGAATTTCTCCATTTTCCTTGATTTCGCGTTTAATCCAGTTTTCAATTGCCCAAAGTCCAGTAATGCTGTCCCATTTCAGGTAATCACCCGAAAGTTTCTCAACCATTCCGCTGTCGCTGAATTTTTCAAGTGAGAACCGGAATCCTGTTTTCTTTTTAACATCAAAACTCTCAATGTAAGCAAATACACCGGGGCTTATTTGCATATGAATATTAGATTCGTTGTTTCTTTTCTGGCTTTTCAGATAATTTTTCTGAAAATTCTGCATGTTTTTGCTGGTTTCAGGAATTACAAAATTTGTGAGTCCGAACGACATCAGCGCCAGAAAAAGAGATGCCAGAAGATAGGGTCTTAACAAGCGGCGAAAGCTGACTCCACTGTTGAGAATAGCAATAATTTCAGTATTTGCAGCCATTTTCGATGTAAAGAAAATAACCGAAATAAAAGTAAAAAGAGCACTGAATAGATTAATAAAGTATGGGATAAAATTGGCATAATACTGAAAAACAATCGCATGCAGCGGAGGCTTTTTTTCCATAAAGTCATCAATTTTCTCCGAAATGTCGAAAATGATGATGACTACCGCCAGCAAAGCAATGGCATAGAAAAAAGTGCCCAGAAACTTACGGATAATGTAAAGGTCGAGTTTTTTCATGCATTTTCGCTATAAGCTGTGATTGTTAACGATTTTAGGCTGTGAATATTATAAGCGTTGTCCAAGTCGTTTTACCATTATTGCTTTCCATTCAGAAAAAGTTCCTTCAATAATTTTTCTGCGGGCTTCATCAACCAGCCAAAGGTAAAATGCAATATTGTGCTGACTGGCAATCATAGGTCCAAGCATCTCACCGGCAACAAAAAGGTGCCTCAGATATGCGCGGGTGTATGCAGAATCAACAAAAGAGGTTCCTTCAGGATCAAGGGCTGAGAAATCGGCTTTCCACTTTTCGTTTTTCAGGTTGATAATGCCATTGCTGGTGAAAATCATACCGTTGCGCCCATTGCGGGTTGGCATCACACAATCAAACATATCAACCCCTTGTGAAATACCTTCCAGAATATTTATCGGTGTACCAACGCCCATAAGATAGCGAGGCTTGTCTTTGGGTAAGATGTTGCAAACCATTTCGGTAAACTCGTACATTATTTCTATCGGTTCTCCTACTGCAAGACCTCCTATGGCATTGCCTTCAGCCCCGCATGAAGCAATTTTTTCAGCAGACTGAATCCGTAAATCGCGGTAAACGCTGCCCTGTACAATCGGGAATAAAGCCTGACGGTATCCGTAAATGTTTTCGGTTTCGTTAAAACGGGCAATGCATCGATCTAACCAGCGATGCGTAAGTTCCATTGATTTGCGGGCATATTCGTAATCGCAGGGATAAGGCGTACATTCATCAAAAGCCATCATTATATCTGCGCCGATTACCCGCTGAATGTCCATTACCCGCTCAGGGCTGAACATGTGCTTTGAGCCATCAATGTGCGACTGAAAAACAACGCCTTCTTCTTTCATTTTCCGGCGATGGGCAAGTGAATAGACCTGGTATCCGCCACTGTCGGTAAGTATGGGTTTGGTCCATCCGTTGAATTTGTGTAAACCTCCGGCTTCTTTCAGAATATCCAATCCCGGACGCAGGTACAGGTGGTAAGTATTTCCAAGTATAATTCGGGCTTTTACATCTTCATCCACATCGCGTATATGCACGGCTTTCACAGTTCCGGCTGTGCCCACAGGCATAAAAACGGGGGTTGCAATTTCGCCGTGATCGGTGGTGATGATCCCCACCCGGGCGTTGCTGGATGTATCGGTATGCGTAAGCCTGAATTCCATGAAATGCTGTATATGCTGTATTTAAAGGCTGCAAAGTTAGCAATCTTCCGCTGATTTTTGTCCAAAAGAAAGGAGAGCTGGCATGCATCGGTTTGTGCACACCAACTCTCCTTTAAATTAATGAAAGTACGCGACAGCCCTGACTTTATTTTTATTTTTTTTCTGAATGAGCAATCACTTTGGTTTCCGAAACCTTGAACTGAATTGAAAGTTTGTCTGTCATCAACCTGAAGTCGCCTTTTTCAAGTACTTTTTCATTTGTGATGTTTATAAAAGCCAGATCAGTAACCGGTATTTCAAAAGCAACAGTTTGTGTTTCGCCGGGTTGAAGCAGGATTTTTGTAAATGCCCTCAGCCTTTTAACCGGAGGGGTGTTGGAAGCTACACTATCACTGACAAAAACCTGAAGCACTTCCATTCCGGCTTTTCCTGAGTTATTATGGATTTTGACTTTTCCTTTTATGGTTTCAGCGGATGTATAATCCGTTTTATCAATGCTGAGTTCGCTGTAATCAAATTTAGAGTAACTCAGTCCAAAACCAAAAGGATACTGGGGATTGAACCCGGTTTCTGTGGGAACTCCAACAATGGTCAGGGCTTCAGTATGTTTGTGGTAATAAGGCTCAAGACTGTAAGCATATCGCGGGTAAGTATAAGGCAGTTTGCCCGATGGGTTGGCTTCACCGAAAAGGATACGTGCAAGTGCTTCTCCACCGTAGTTTCCTGGTAAATAGGTATTTAAGATGGCAGTGGTGAGTGGTTCAATGTTATTTATTAATCTGGGTCTGCCTTGCACAAGTACCATTATTACCGGCTTGCCTGAAGATGCCGCAACTTTTACCAACTCCTGCTGATTTGCTGATAATTCAAGATCAGTTGCATTTCCCGGTGTTTCGGTGTATGAGTTTTCACCCACACAAAGCACAATGTAGTCGGCCTGCCGGGCTTTGGCAAGCAAAAGATTCAGATCTTCTTTTTTCTCATTTCTGTAATCGTCAGTTCCAATATAAGTTACTCCTTCAAATAGGGTAATATTATCAGGCGAGGTTGAAAGCTCTTTTATCGCTTCATAGATGGTAGAATGAGCTTCAGCAAATTCATCGACCAGGTTGCCCTGCCATGAATAACTCCAGCCGCCAAGCATGGGACGCATGATGTTTGCAGCTGGCCCGCTGATAAGAATTTTTGCATCTTTTGATAAAGGAAGGACATTGCCTTCGTTTTTTAACAGCGTTATAGATTCCAGCGCAGTACGTCGTGCGTCAGATGCAAAATTCTCTGATGCAAATTCCGGGTAATCTTCCTGAAAAGTCATCGGTGTTTCAAAAAGACCCAAAAGAATTTTGACTTTTAATATCCGGCTAACGGCATCGTCTATTCTTGACATGGGAATTTCACCTTCATTTACCAATTCGGTAACGTAACCGGCAAAATCAAAATTATAGGGCACCATCGACATATCGATGCCTGCATTTATAGCGATTTTGACAGCTTCTTTGTGATCTGCGGCAATTTTATGCCTTGTGTGCAGATATTCTATATCCTGCCAGTCAGTTACTACCAGCCCTGAAAATTTCAATTCATCTTTGAGCAGATCGGTGAGCAGGTATTTGCTGGCATGCACAGGCAATCCATTTATTTCGCCTGAATTGACCATCAGGGTCATGGCTCCGTTTTCTATGGCTTTTTTGAATGATGGCAGGTGATATTCCCTCAGCACATTCATTGGAATCTGTGCGGGGGTGCGGTCTTTGCCGCTTACTGTTTGCGAATAACCGAAGAAGTGTTTCATACAGGCTGCAATCCTGTTTTTGTCTGCCAGATTATTATCACGCCCCTGAAGGCCTTGTATGAGCGCTTTTCCCATTTCTGCTGAAAGCAAAGGATCTTCGCCGAAGGTTTCCCATTGCCTTGGCCAGCGTGGATCTATGCCAAGATCAAGTACCGGGCTGAAAGTCCATGGGCAGCCAATGGCTCGGGTTTCGTAAGCAGTAATTTCACCCGCCCGCTCAATAAGCGCAGGATTCCAGGTAGCAGCCATACCGATTTGCTGAGGAAATATAGTTGCTTCAGCAACATAAGAAGCCCCGTGAATCATATCCAGTCCATAGAGTACCGGGATTTTCAAACGGGTATTATTGGTCGAATATTCCTGAATCTGATGAATCAAACGATTCCATTCTTCGCGGTCTCTGGCGCGGTTGTTGGCGGTGTTCAGCACCGATCCCAGCGGGTACTTGCCAAAGGCTGTTTTTAAGATATTGGTGTCAAGTACCAAAGGTTCGTCGCTCTCACGCGGACTCTTGCCAACAGTGAGTACATCGATGGTAACCTGCATCATCTGTCCGGCTTTTTCCTCAAGCGTCATTTTGCTCAGCAGTTCTTTTACCTTTATGCCAATTTCGTGGTCGGGATCTGCCGTTTTTGGGTCTGATTGGCAGGAGCTTAAAAGTAATATGCTGATTAAAATAGAAAAAAGTAAAATCTTTTGCTTCATCTTTTTGTAGAGAATTAATTTTATCCGGAAAATTTCCTGCAAGTTTTTCAATGTAAATTCGTTGACACAATTTTTCCGTTAATCCAGGAAAGAATCTCAGATTTTTACCATCCCCTGAGTTGCAATGAAAAATGTGGCTTTTAGGAATAGGTTTAACCCGGAAGGAACTTTACTTTTTCTGATAAACCCTCACATAATCAACTTCCATAATGGCTTCATTGAGCAAAGGGTCTATGCCCTCTTTGCCGCCCCAGTTGCCGCCAATGGCTATGTTCAGGATAATGTAGAAAGGTTTGTCGAATGGCCAGGTTAAGAAATCGCTTTTTTGGTCATTCACGAAGGTGAAGTATTTTTCATTATCGATGAAGAAATCAATCTTCGACTCGCTCCATTCCACTGCATAAACGTGAAACTTCTCCGAAAAGTCAGGGATTGTCAGGCTTTTACCGACCTGTGTGCCAATTGAATGGTTGTAAGCCCCGGTATGAACAGTTCCATGCACAACACCCGGGTCGTAACCAACGTGTTCCATAATGTCAATTTCTCCGCATTCCGGCCATCCACCATAAGTCCATTCAGCCGGCATCATCCAAAAGGCTGGCCAGGTGCCCACTCCTGAAGGTAACTTAGCACTGGCTTCAATCCTTCCATACAGAAAATCCCTTTTATTTTTGGTGATCAGACGGGCTGATGTCCATACATCTCCGTTTTTTACAGCCCTGATGGTCAGAATGCCGTCTTTTACACTTGAGTTTTCGGGAGAACTCGTGTAATTCTGCAATTCATTGTTTCCCCAGCCATGGCTGCCAGTCTGGTAATCCCAGTTTTCTGATGCGGGAGCTCCGTTTTGCTCAAACTCATCCGACCAGATCAAATGGTAATTGTCCTGAGCCGCCAGCTTAAATAAGCTGGCAAAGCTGAGGATCAGGATAATAAGGGCTGTTTTTTTCATTAAGTTGTTTTTTTTACACCGATGAGGTTACCGGAGCACAAGTGCCAAATACCTAAACTTACCGACAATCTTCATTTACGAACATTTTCGGGTCCCTTAAGTTCTGTATTCATTCAGCGATTGCTCCGGTATCTCATCGTGCTTACTAAACCAACCAACCAAGGTTATCTTTAATATTTTTGTTGTACAATCAGATTTCTTTTTGAAAGTAATCTGTATTATCAGTATCCCTGATTCTGATTAAACATTCCTGCGGAAAGGTCCATTTCAGATTGAGGAATTGGAAGAAATCCTTTAGTGGCAGCGTTAAAAGTAACGTCGAACAACTGCTGATCGCCCACGTAATTAGGCCCTCTGATTCCTGAGTAGGTTAAACTGCTGTTGGCAAATGCTATGCCTTTGCGCAATACATCAAAATAGCGGATGCCTTCAAGCGAAAGCTCAAGCCTGCGTTCTTTGTAAATGTTTTCAGGAGTAGCCGGAATGCTTCCCAGTCCAACCCTTGCTCTTACACGGTCGAGGTATTGCTGTGCATTGGGACTTCCAAGCTCAGCAGCCATCAGCAGAACGTCAGAGAACCTTATTACCCTGTGGTTGCAGGTGCGGTTCAGTTCAAACTGACCACTTGTTCCCCAGTGCTCAGCATCTGAACTGTATTTTTTGGAGAAGTAACCAGTATGCTGATAGCCGATAGAAAGCGATCCGTCAAGTTCTTCCTGTGTAAGAACGGTGTGTTCGTATCTGGGATCACCACTCATGTCATTTACAAGTTTCTGACTAACAGTTCCGAAGCTCCATCCACGGTTCCATTTCTGCGAACCTGAAACGCGGGGACCTTGCATCTGAGCTGACAGATTGCCTTCGCCGCCTCTCACATAACCCCAATCCCACCAGGGAGGAGTGTCGCCATAAGCAATTTCAAATACCGATTCTTTTCCGTTTTCACCGGCCAGTTTAAAATTCTGAGCATAATCTTCAAGCAGGTCATGTCCGCTTGTAGCGATCATTTCATCAAGATAATTAACCATAACACCGCTGTTTATTGTAGTGCTTCCGGCCATCAGATCTTTATTGTAAACGCCGTTGTAGAACAGGTAAACCCTTGCAAGCAAAGCCTGGGCAGCCCATTTGGTAACCCTTCCGGCTTCAGCCGAAGGAACAGATGCCGGCAGATCAGCCATAGCTTCGGTCAGATCAAGTGCAATCTGATTGTAAACCTGCTCAGGCGTGGCTTGCGGCTGGTTATATTCTGAAGGTCCGCTCAGGGTTCTGGTAAGTAAAGGGATGTTCTCAAAATAGGCAACCTGCTCAAAATAGAAATATGCCCGCAGAAACTTACTTTCTGCAATCAGCCTTTTCTTGAATTCTTCTGATGCATCAACACCCTCTATTTTCTCTATCAGCAGATTAGCCCTGTAAATTCCTGTGTAATTCTTAAGCCAGATGGCATGAACAATTTTGCTGGTGGTAGGAATGTTGAAGTTATTCAGCTCATTTTCGTCCTGACCGTCATTGGCGTCGGAGCCGCCGGCATAAGAATCATCGGAGAGAACATCGGAAATTACGATAAATGGAGCCCATGAAACTCCGGGAGTATCCTGATAACCAAGTACATCGTAAACAGCTACAAGAGCCTGAATGGCTTGATCTTCGGTTTTGTAGAATGAGGTGGTAACCTCCTGATCCAATGGTTTCAGGTCAAGGAAATCCTTGTTGCAGGCTGATAAAAGGGTTATCAGCGAAAACAAACCGACAATTTTATAAGTGATTTTTTTCATGTTCTAAGTTTTTAATAGTTAGAAAGAAATGGATGTTCCCAAACGCCAGGTTCTTGCCTGTGGGTAAATTCCACGGTCAATTCCAATGTCAAACGAACTTCTGGCACCGATCTCAGGATCTGCTCCCGTGTAATTCGTAAAAGTCAGAAGGTTTTCTGCTGACACATAGAATCTCCAGGTTGATGCACCCATTCTCTTCAGAATGCCCGAAGGAAGCGTGTATCCTATCTGAACATTTTTCACCCTGAGGTATGATCCATCCTCTATGTAGAGGTCTGATACACGGTAATTGTTATTTACATCAATCCATGTGTATCTGGGTATTTCGGTTGAAGTGCCTTCGGCTGTCCAGCGCTCCAGAATAGCATCTGTGCGATTGGTGTAGCGCAGATCCTGACGCTGACTTCCGTTAAAGATTTCATTTCCTAAAGTTCCGATCAGAAGCAATGAGAAATCGAAATTCTTGTATTCGGCTGAGGCATTAAAGCCCAGAGTCCAGTCAGGGGTTGGGTTTCCTATCATTGTGCGGTCATCAGCATCAATTTTACCATCACCGTTTACATCCACAAAGCGAACATCGCCTGGCTTCGCATTTGGCTGAAGCACTTGTCCGGTACTTCCGATGTGCTGGAATATTTCGGATTGATTCTGGAATAAACCATCTGTTTTGTATCCCCAGAAATAAGCAATCGGCAAACCTTCTTCAGCTCTGGTTACAGCACCTGCAATAGCCCAGCTGGCTCCCGGAAGTACTTTTTCTTCGTTACCGATTTTTGTCATTTTATTTTTGTTGTATGATGCATTCACACCAAAAGCATAGCGAAATTCTTTCACCTTGTGTCGCCAGTTTACCGATACTTCTACTCCGCGGTTTTCTACGCTTCCAACATTTGCAACAGGAGCATCGTTGCCAACATGGCCCGGTATCGGAATTCTTTCCAGAAGTCCACTGGTTGTTTTTATGTAATAGTCAACAGTTGCAAGAAGCCGGTTATTGAATGCAGCAAGATCAATGGCAATGTCAGTTTGAATTGATTCTTCCCAGCGGATGTCGGCATTTTCAATGTATGAAGGAGAAGCTCCTACAATTCTTCCTGATCCGAAAATATAACCTCTGCTTTTGTTAATGGTTGAAATAAACTGGTAATCACCAATTTCCTGGTTTCCGTTTATTCCCCAGGATGCTCTGAATTTCAACTGATCAAGATTTTTGATTTTCGGGAAGAAACTTTCGTCACTCGCTACCCATGAAACGCCGAGGGATGGAAAAATACCAAAGCGGTTGTTGGCTCCGAATTTTGAAGAGCCATCTCTTCTGAGGATACCGGTAAATGAATATTTACTTTTGTAGTCATAATTTATCCTGCCAAAGACAGATGCCAGTGCTGAATGTGCGGCACCACCAGTGGCAACCCAAACGGTATCGGTAGCCATGTTCAGATAAACATTGTCAGGATCGAAAAGAGGCACCTTGGCATTGAAGCCGGTGAGGTTTTCGTATTTGAATTTACTTGCGGTTGTTCCGGCAAGCAATGAAAAGTTATGGTCGCTTATCTGCTTTGTGTAAGAAATGGTATTTTCCCATTGCCATGTGAAATAACGGTCGATGCCTTTACTTACTGAAGTTTTGTCAATATTCAATTGCGCACCGTTCAGATAATAAAGTGGTCTGTAACTGTCGTTGAGCACATAAGCCAGGTCAATTCCGAGGCTGGTATTTACTTTAAGACCTTTGATAATTTCAGCTTCGCCGAAAATGCTACCTACAATTTTATCAACCCGGGTTTCTCCGGTTTGAATTTCGAGCAAAGCCAGTGGGTTAACTACCTCAGCACCAACATAATTTGATATTCCATATGTCCTCCCGAGTTTATCTTTAATCACAGGCTCATTTGAGTAAGGAGGAAGGTTCAGATTGTCAGGATTTTCTTCATATAACGGGGTTAGCGGATCAAGGTTGAGTGCGCTGCTGTATGCTCCGTTGAAAGATTCATTACTTCCGATTCCTCTTCTGATGATGTGAGTATAAGAAAGGTTGTTTCCAAAACTGAAAACTTTATTTACCTGACTTTTTGTGTTGAGACGTGCTGTAATCCTGTCGAATTGTGACTTCTCTCCGCCTATAATACCTTGTTGCGAAAAATACGACATGGAAGAAGCGTAGGTTGTTTTTTCATTTCCGCCGGTAATTGAAACCTCATGGTTTTGCATGGGAGCATTTTTAACAAAAAGATGTTCCTGCCAGTTGGTGTTGTGTGCGGGTATTTCGTTCAGATCAAAAGGCTCTGTAAGTCCTGCATTACGGGCGCCTTCATTCATAATCATGCGATATTGCTCAGCGTCGAGCATTTCAAGTTTTTTGGCAACATTCTGAATGCCGGTGTAACCTGAATAGGTGATGCTCATTTTTCCGGCTTTACCTGATTTGGTGGTGATGAGAACTACGCCGTTGGCCGCTCTGGCACCGTAAATTGCCGCTGATGCTGCATCTTTCAGTACATCAATAGACTCAATATCACCTGGATTAAGATAGTCAATACCACCAACAGCAATTCCGTCAACAATATAAAGTGGACTTGAATTTCCGGTGGTACCTGCTCCGCGAATGCGTATGGTTGGTGCTTCACCCGGTTGCCCTGAAAGATTGGTTACCTGCACCCCGGCAGTACGACCCTGCATAGCCTGATCAATTCGGAGAACGGGTGTTGAAGTGATTTCCTGTGAAGTTACACTGGAAATGGCTCCGGTAACTACTTTCTTCTTCTGGGTACCATATCCAACCACAACCAATTCGCCAAGTTGGGTAACTTCTGGAATGAGTACCACATTGATGGCTGTCCTGTTATTGATTTGAATTTTTTGAGTGGAAAATCCAATAAAAGAAATCTCGAGGGTTGCCGAAGGGTTTGACACAGTTAAGGAATATTTACCATCAATATCGGTTGTGGTTCCTTTGAAAGTGCCTGCCTCAACAACGGTTACCCCTGGCATTCCCAATCCCGAATCTTTGTCGGTAATTGTGCCGGTAACTGTATGACTCTGAGCAAACAATAAGTTTGTACTCAAGAGTGACAGCAATATTATGAGTGTTTTGTAAAGATGTGTTCTCATCAGGTTTCAGATTAAGAATTAAATTCTTTTCTTGTTTGGTTGATTGTGTGCGGCTTAATTTATGCAGTGTCTGCTGTGTGTCAGTTTTTCTGAAATACGCGGATATAATCCACTTTTAGGTGCTGAGGAAATACGGTTGCATCGTTGGGGCTTCCCGGCCAGTTTCCACCGACAGCAATGTTGAAAATAAAGAAATGAGGTGCGTGAAATTCAGTCATATGTGCCGGTGTGATATCAATAACATGAAACTGAACGTCATTTACAAACCATTTGATGGCGTTTTCGTCCCATATTATGGTAAATACATGATATTCATCGGCAAATATTCCCAGGGGTTTTGTGTAAGTTCCTCCGGTATTAACATGCCCGTTATAGTCCCAGTGCAGGGTTCCGTGCACTTGTTTTTCACGGCCGTTTCCACCTATCATCTCCATAATGTCAATTTCGCCGCAAGCCGGCCATCCAACTGTGGTAATGTTGTTGCCTAGCATCCATAAAGCCGGCCAGATTCCCTGCCCCTTTGGCAAAAGTGCTCTGATGTCAACCCTTCCATAGGTGAATGTTTTCTTGTTTCGTGTTATGAGTCTTGAAGAAGTGTAATTGCTGTTCTGGTGACTTTCTTTGCGTGCTTCAATGGTGAGTAATCCGCCATCAACTGTCGTGTTTTCCTGACGGTAGAACTGAAGTTCGTTGTTTCCCCAGCCACCGGCACCGGTCTCATAACTCCAGAATTGTGTATTAAGGGCATTACCGTCAAATTCATCGTTCCATACCAGATTATAGCCGGCATGAACCATAGGTGTGGTGTAGCCTTCGCCAATGGTAACCGGGTCGTTATCGTTCAGACTTATCTGCTTTTCGTTTTTAATATATCTGCCCGACGTGCCGTAAGCCCTGACTTCAATCTGATAGGTTCCCGGTAATATGAATTCATATTCAAAACGACCGGTGGTATTGCTCGCAATAGCCTGAGAGCCACTTCCGATGAATAATTTATATTCCACTACATTTTCAGCACTGGCCAGTATAATAACCAGACCCGGGCCTTCATCCGGCAATGTTAATTCAACCGTCAGATTTGAGGGGTCGGCTGTGTTGTCGGGTTCTTCTTTTTCTTTACAGGAAGTGGAAGAAAATACAAACATCAGCAGCATCAGTAGCAAATGTACCGGAAATACAGGTTTTTTCATGGGTTTAAGAATATAAAATCAGGGCCAGTAAGGCTGGCCCTGATTAAACAAAAATTTATTAGTCAAATCTCAAATTACGAACGTAGAAAGTTCCGTCAACGGTATGACCTGAACCTCCGATTGCAACACCAACAAGGTCAAGATCTACCCTGGTTTTAGGTGTTCCAACTCCTGAAGTTGGTGACTCCAGTTGGAAAGTATAAGTTTTCCATTCGTCTACCGGAACAGTAGTTACATCAACGTCATACTGAACCCAGCTTGTCCAGAATTCCTGTGTCTGGCTGGCATCAGCAATCCACAACTGAATGTTTTTGGTCAGACCACCTTCACTGTAAGTGTTGGTGCTTGGCACATAAACATCAATTGAGATGGTTGTAAAATTATCAAACTGGCAGTCATAAGCCAATTGGAATTTTAAGTCAGGATATTGCTCAGTACTTCTCTGATACATTCCGACTTTAGTGGCTCCAGCGTTTGCAGGATCATCAACTCCAGGTGTAATTGTTACGGCTGATTCTGTTGGCACAAGTTCAAGTACATCATTTGGACTGGTTGAGGCAAATGTGTTAAACATTGCAGTTGGGGTAAAATCAGGAAGATCTTCTCCGAAAGGAATTTCTTCTTCAACAACAGCAGGCTCAAGCGCTGGATTTGAGTAAGAAGCAAAAGAGAAGTCCCAGTAAACACCTTCCCATGCATAGGAGATAATCATAAGATCGTAACCTGTTTTTTCTTCAATCGAGATTTTAAATTTGCGGCTATCAGGCACTTCTGCTGATTCTCCACCGGTAATGATTTTTGCAAGACCCATCCATGCACCTTTGCCCAGAAGTGTGACTTCGTTGGTTAAAGGATCAAAAGTATAGGTATGAGTTCCGCTAAGCAATGAACTTACATCGTTTCCATTGGCATTCACCATGTTTGCAGGAATGGCTTCAAAGCAGGTTCCAAGTACAGGAGTGCCGTTAAACATAAGATCTTCGCCCCAGAACAAACCATTATCATCAAAAACAAATGAACCATCTTTTTTAAAGGTAAATTCATGATAATAAATGCAAGGCCTGATGCCTGTGTTGTCTAGTGACCACCATGAGCGTGCAGCTTCCGGAGTGGGTCCAACACCCATACAGGTGCCTTCTCTGAAAAGTTTCCAGGTTTTTGAAGTTTCACCGGCAAGCAGTGTAAGTGCTGAGTTAGGATCCTGCAACTCAATGGCCGAGTTGAAGGTTGCAGAAGCATTTACTGAATTTTTTGCAGTAAGTACTACTGTGTAATTGCCCGCAGCAGCATAAGTATGAACCGGATTTGCCTCAGTAGAGGTTTGTCCGTCACCAAAATTCCACTCATAACTGGTTGCATTCTGCGAAAAATTGGTAAATGTCACTTCCAGATAATTGGTTGTACTCACAGCAAACTGGAAACTTGCAATAGGATTTTTTGGAGGATCGTCGTCTTTGTCTTTTTTACATGAGGCCAAAGCCACAAGTGAAACGACTCCGATTGCAAGCATAAACATTCTGCTCCATTTTGAAATACTGTTTTTCATGTGTGTGTTTGTTAATGTTAGTAATTATTGTTGGTTGATTAATAAATGTCTTTTCATTTTCAAGCTCTTGAAAACCTGTTGATTTTTTTTTTGAGCACTGAGCTTAATTTAATAACACAAAAATAATATTGCAATGGACAAATACATATTTATTTTACCCATCACAACCACAGCAACAGTCAAAATATACTACATCAATATTACATCACATCAATTGTAATGTATTATTTATCAGTATTTAATGAAGCGAAAATTGTTGTTTTGCTACCTCAGCATTTTGAAAATTACAAAAGGAATAATTCGCAATGCATATTTGGGTCAGAAAATGCCATTGTCTCCATTTCTCCGCTCGGACTCAACCATTCGCCCCTCGTCCCGAAATCGCCCCTCGTCCCTTCCCAACCGTCCCTTGTCCCTCCTTCTACATTGACAAGATATGGTCAGTCAAATTCACATCATGTTCGATGTTTAGCTTTTTCCGAAGCCGATAGCGGCTGATTTCCAATCCCCTGACGGAAATATTCATCAGTGGGGCAATTTCTTTGCTCGAAAGATTCATTCTCAGGTATGCGCACAATCGTAATTCTTTAGGGGTTAGTGCCGGATATTTATCTTTAAGTCTCAGAATAAAATCCTGATGAACATCATCAAAATATGAATTGAAAGCTTCCTGATGTTGTTCGTTTTTGATCTCCTTGTTAATCTTCCTGATCAGTTGCGACATCATATGTTTCTGATCATGTTCCTGTCGCGATTGAATCAGTAATCCCAGCTGCTCTTTAAGGTTGGTGAGTATTTTGGTCTTATGAACCAGATTGAGGGTGGTGTTTGCCAACTCTCTGGTTTTGTGGTTCATTTCTGTCTGCAGAGCTTCGTTTTTCAGATGAATAATTTCTTTTTCCTTGATAAGCGATTGTTCTCTGAAGGCCAGTGTTTTTTCTTCGAGTTCTTTCTCATGTTTTAGTACCTCATCCTGACGGGCTTTTTCAATTCTCTTTTTCAGGAAGATGATGTTGCCGGCAAATATCAGAATCAGCATCAGCGTGTAGAAAATTTTGGCTGCCAGCGACCTGTGAAGCGGAGGATTTATAATGAAGCCGAAATGAACTTCTTCACTTTCAGCATAAAAAGCATTACGTGTTTTTATCTCAAAAATATAATTCCCTTCCTTAAGATTGGTGTATTCTTTAAAACCCTTATTAACCCAACCCGACCATTCTTCATCAAATCCTTTTAACCTGAATGAAAAAAGTGTGCCTTCAGGATATTCATAAGATGGACAAGCAAAACGAAAACTTACGGAGTTAAAACGGAAAGGAAGAGTGATCTCATGAGATTTTTTTCTTTCATGATCGGTATTTTTTGTGTATTCCGAATAATTGATCGTTGAATCGCTGCTGATGAACCTGATGTTACGTAAGAATGCCGGGTCTTTTCCTCTTTTTCTGAAGTCGGTGGTACGCGGAGAATAGTGGATTAAACCCTGCTGTGACCCGATGTAAATATTATTCTGATCGGCAATATGAATATTCTCAAATGAAGGCAGAAGCATGGTATTTATTCTGTAAAAAGGAGATAATTCTGTTGAGTATTTCCCTCTTTCGGTTTCCCTTACCACGCCCATGTATGTATTTGTAAAGAACCAATAATTTCCCCACTCGTCTCTGTTTATCTTATCAATAAAAGGAAGGTCTTTGAAGGTTTCTGTAAATTTTGGATTTCTGTAAAAAACATCTCCTTTTTTGTCATACCGGTATATTCCGTCGTTGGTGGTTATATTGAATTCATTGGCAAGCATATGAATGTTATATGGGAGTTCAGGTGGCAATCCTCCTGACGATTTGTATAGGGTTACCGTCTCTACCCGGGTAAGGGCTTTGTTGAGCTTTATTCTGAATAACCCGCGGTAGCCATGCGACATCCATATGGTTTTGTCTTCCTCCTGCAATATGGTACGGCTCGATTCTTTAAATCCTGTTACTTCGTGAGAAAATGCCCAGTTACCCTGCTTTTTTGTAATGATAGACAACCCGTTGTATGTTCCGGCAATCAGTGTGTCACTGTTTCCGAGATGTCGGATAAATGTCCAGTATCCCGGCTGATTTGAAATTTTTGTGGCTTTGTCCGACTCAATGATAAAGCACCCGGTATTGTGGCCGCAAAGCAACTGCCCGTCAAAAACAGCCAGGCTCCATACCTGACCTTCAGTGCCGGGAATAAACTTAAATTTTTCTGTTCCATCGGCAGTTTTTTGGAGCAAGGAAATATCCATAAAAAACAACCCCTGATTGGTGCCCGCATAAAGCTTGTCGTTATGCACACACGAGGCATAGGTGGCTTCGAGATTGTAATTGAAATTGAAAACCGATAGGGGAGAGCTGATTTCAGCATAGTCTATCCCATTGTCAAGTCCCATCCAAAGGTTGTAGTGCCGGTCTTCAAAAAGACTCAATATCGTGCTGTTTTGCAGGCCTTTCGAACGATTCAGATGTTGAAAAATATTCCCGCTCTTATCTGTCAGATATATACCGTTCTGAACAGTTCCAAATACAAGGAAATTGTTCGACAGTGCCAATCCTGTGAATAGTTCGTTACTCTTGAGTTTATCATTTACCGGCGTTTGCCATGGCTCAAGCACTTTTTGTCTGATGACGAATATTCCCTCTGTTGATGTTCCCATCAGAAATTCATCGGTGTTTGTTGTGATCAGAAATCTGATTTCAGTTTTCTGAAAAACAGGATCATTCAGCACAGGCTCTATTCCGCGCTCACTCAGGCGAAATAGCCCTTTCGTACGATCAACTATATATACGCTGCCATTAACCAGAAATGACTGAGTGAATGAGGAAAATGGTTCTATAACCTTTATCTGATTATTCTTGTATATGAATAGATACCGGAACGATTGAAAAACTATCCCCAGTGAGGTGTGATGTATTCTCCATATTTCATCGAAAGAGCGGAAATATTCAGGTATCAGGTGAGACAATGAACTGAATTGCATCCCTCCATCCGACCCCGGTGTGTAATAGCCGATCTCTTCAAATGCACCGGCAAAAATGGTATCACCTTTGGCAAGTATCGATCGCAATATCGTTCTTTTGGGCAATGGATAAAGTTCCCAGTCTTTTCCGTCAAATTCAAGCAGGCCATCGTTGTTGCCGAAGTACATTAACCCTTTGTCATTTTGAGTTATCGCCCAGTTTTGGTTACTTGCTTTGTAAACTTTTTTCGGATAATTATTTATAAAAGGAAGGCCGATATCCTTTATTTGTGCTTTCAACCCGAAAGGTAAAATATTAATTACAAGGATCAGGCAAAGCCAGAGTTGTCTGTTCAGGTTTTGTTTTCCGACAGAAATATGCATTAAAGGCTTTGTGTAGTTTTCGGGCTTCATGGTAATCAAGCAAAAATAACAATTTTCAGAACTTATTACAGAGAAATTCAAAAAGACAACGCATTGTGTAAAAATGTGTTGTTTTACTAATGCGAGTATACTCTTCTATCAGGTCATTGCCAGCCATAAACTATTGCCCGTTTTATGTTTGTTGAAAACTTGTCACCACCGTTTCATCCGCATTGGGTAAATTTGCCGGTCGAAATACAAATTTATGGATTGGTTGCAAGGTATATTATCATCACAATGGCTTATTCTTATATGGATATTGCTGGCGGTTTTGTTGATACAACTGGTTTATTACTGGTTTATCTTCAGCAGGCTTGCCTTCTACAATGCATCCAAACGACCAGTAAGCGACAAACAGGAGCCTGTTTCTGTGGTGATTTGTGCCAAAAATGAATACCACAACCTTGTAAGGTTTCTGCCTCTCATACTCGATCAGAATTATCCTGAGTATGAGGTGATTGTAGTAAACGATGCATCTGACGATGATACATTCTACCTGCTTCGTGAGTTGAGTGACAAATACCCGCGACTGAATGTTATCAACATTCACCAGAACCTTAATTTCTTTGTCGGAAAAAAATTCCCGCTTTCTATAGGTATAAGATCAGCTAAATACGAAACCGTGCTTCTGACTGATGCCGATTGTTTCCCTTCGGGGCCCGATTGGATATCATCCATGCAATCGGTTTTTACTGAAAGAACCAAGGTTGTACTTGGTTATGGAGCTTACATTTCGCAGCCCGGATTGCTCAATAAACTCATTCGGTTCGACACACTGCACGTAGCCATGCAATATATGTCGCTGGCCTTGGCCGGACTTCCGTATATGGGAGTAGGGCGAAATCTTGCCTACCATAAAGAGCTGTTTTTTAAAGCCGGAGGTTTTATGAAACATTATAAAGTTACCTCAGGCGACGATGATCTTTTTATCAACGAAGTCGCTTATGGAAGCAACACACGTATTCAGCCGGCTAAAGAAGCAATCACTTTTTCAAAACCCAAACAAACATTTGCATCATGGTTCCGGCAGAAAAAACGCCACCTCACTACCGGTGGGTTTTACCGCACTCCGCACAAAATAACCCTTGGGCTTTTTTCGCTTTCGCAACTTGCTTTTTATACACTTTTAATTGCGCTTGCAGTGCTCGGTGTAAACTGGATACTTCTGTTGGGCATATATGTGCTGCGTTTGATTTCGCAAACCATTATTATAAAAAAATGTATGATTCGGTTGGGCGAAAAGAATTTTCTTCTGTTGTTTCCTTTTTTTGAAGTATTTTTGATGATAATCAACCTGCTGCTTGGATTTGCAGGTTTGTTCTCACGAAAAACGCAATGGTAACCAAAAATTCTTCCGCAGATTCTTCAAAACGTGATTATTTGCTTGTGGAGCAAGCTCTTAAAGGAGATCAGAAGGCATATACTGAACTGATGTCACTTTATCAGGATACCGTGTATCGCGCCATTCTTAAAAGGGTCGGAGATATGATGGTTGCCGAAGATCTGACCATCGAAACATTTGGTAAGGCTTTCAGAAGCCTCGAAAAGTTCTCTCCCGATTATGCTTTCAGTACCTGGCTTTTCAGAATCGCAATCAATCATTGCATCGATTTTCTGCGTAAGCAAAAAAATGACCCCTGCCAGCGCGACAAAGGAAATTACCAGTTTTCACAACCAGATGTTGCTGATAACACACCTGATCCGGAGGAAACTTATATTCGTGAACAACGCTTTGGCCTGATGCGCGACACCGTTGAGAAACTGAAACCACGCTACAAACGCCTGATTGAACTCAGGTATTTTGAGGAGCTGACTTACGAAGAAATCGCAGCCGAACTTAATTTACCGATTGGCACAGTTAAAGCTCAATTATTCAGAGCCAAAGATTTTTTATATCAGATTCTATCCGTTTCAAGAGAACTTTGAGGTTCCTGCCAGCAACTCAGTCGCACTTCCCTGCTCGTATTCATCCAGTTTTGCATTCATTGCATCATATCCTGCTTTTATCAGGCTGCCGGCTTTGTAAAAGTCGAAAGTGTCAGCCAGATTAACCGGAAGGTTGAGTAAAATCTCAGGTGTCTGGTGTTCAAGGGCATACAGGGTGAGTTTGTGCTGCATAAGTTCAAAAGAGCTGTTCACAATAGTAAATATTCCATTCACCTGATTCCGCTTTGGATGACCACCTGTCATGCTATTCCATTTTTCATTGATCAGCTTTCTGGTTTTATTTATGGTGCTGTCCTCCTTTATTTTGGTGGGAAACAGATTTTCCTGCCGCGGGGCATTTACATTTACTGCCACCAATAAATTTCCTTTCGGAATTTTAACATGCTCCATTGGCAAAGGATTTACCAGACCACCATCCACAAGCAACACCCCGTCAGTACTCACCGGCATCAGCACACTTGGAATTGATGATGAAGCCCTGATGGCGGAGAGAAGATTGCCTTTGGTAAAAATTACTTCGGTGTGATTGATAAGGTCAGCAGCTACAGCAGCATACGGAATCGGGAGATCTTCAATTTGTGTATCACCTATAAATCTTTTCATCTCTGTAAAGACCCTTTCACCTTTTATAATTCCGGTTTTACTAACCGCCAGATCGGTGAGCCGGATAACATCCATTCTCGATAATCCCAGCATAAATTCTCTGAACTCGTTCAGTTTGCCACACGCGTACATGCCTCCAACCAGCGAGCCCATTGATGTGCCTGCAATTGCTGTGATGGTATAGCCACGTTCGAGCAGCGCATCAATTGCGCCGACATGTGCAAGCCCTCTGGCGCCACCACTGGAGAGTACGAGGGAAATATTCCTGGAGTTCATTACTTATGGATTAGTTTATCAATATCAAGAATAATAACTTCTTTGCAAAATGTTTCATTCAGGGCACATGCCGAAAGTTTGTAGCCATCCTGAAAAGGAAATGTTTTTAAATAGTAACCTTCAGCTTCAATATCATTTTTCAATAAAAAGCGTCCTTCTCCTGAATTTATTACTGTAAAAGAATTCAGATTTTTGGTAAGTCCTGTGCCAATTGCCTTCAGGAAACTCTCTTTCAATGTCCATAAAGTGAAAAAGATGTCTGATTTTTCGTCCTCAGAGGTTGCACCATCGAGCCAGTTTTTCTCATCTTCCGAAAAAAATCTGTGCGCCACACCCTCCGGGACTTTCCGCATTTTTTCAACATCAACACCAACCTGCATTGGTGATAAAGCCACTGCCACCCAACGGCCGGAATGTGAAATGTTTAAGTGTATTCCTTCGAAACCATCGGGAACCGGTTTGCCTTTTTCGCCGGTGGTAAAGGGTATCTCCGGCAGAGGTTTACCGCTTGCTTTTTGCAAAAGGTACCTGGCAGCGACTTCTCCCAGCAAACTTCGCTGTGCATCGCCGGGGCGGGCAAATTGCTCAGTTTTATGGCGGGTAGCCTCCGGCACAAGCTGAAGAAGGAGCGGTTTTAACGCCACATATTCCTCATCAGTCACCAAAGGAATTGCATATACCTCAGTCATAATTAATGCGTTAATTGTATTACGGATTTTTTGCCAGTTTGTTTCATCATTGACTTGATGCATAATTTTCAACGTTTCGCATGACCCTTAGCAGATTTTCCCCCCAGATCATTTTTATTTCCCGGGCGGAGTATCCACGACGCACAAGTTCCAGGGTTATGTTTCCCATTTCAGAGACATATTCACAACCGCTCACAGCGCCTCCTCCGTCAAAATCGGTGCCAATGCCAACATGTTTTATGCCTGCAACTTTTACAATATGATCAATGTGGTCAACAACATCGCTTACCGTGGCAAGTTCCTGCGGAAATACATCATCAATGGCATACCATTCATTGCGGGCTTCATTCATTTCCTGTTCCGAAAGGTCTTTGAAACCCCGGTATTTTACCCTGAGGGCAGCATGTGCTGAATCGCGCTGCGGATAAGGCAAAGGCGTTTTTACATAACTACTCAGAATGCACATTTGTATTACACCATCGTTTTTTGCCAACGCCCGCAACATATCATCAGATAGGTTGCGCGGATTATCGCACAATGTACGTGCGCAGGAATGTGACGCAATAACAGGTGTTTTACTCAGGCTGATGGCATCGTAAAATGACTTGTCGGAAACATGCGAAACATCTATCATCATGCCTAATCGGTTCATTTCAGCAATTACCTCTTTGCCAAATTCCGAAACTCCGTTATGTTCCGTGGTGTCGTTGGCCGAATCGCAGATATCGTTGTTCCTTGAATGACACAGCGTGATGTATCGTGCGCCCAGATTATAAAAAAGTTCAACATTTTTCAGATCGCGGCCAACGGGGTAAGCATTTTCGAGCCCGATATAAAGTGCTTTTTTGCCTTGTTTTTCAAGCTGATATGCATTTTCTGAGTTGGTAGCTTTTTCAATTTTAAGACTGTGAAGTTCCAGTTGCCTGTCGATGGCATTGAAAGTGCGCATTGCTTCATCAAAAGCTCTTTGGTTGCCGGTTTCTGAGCGTTCGCCTTGTCCCACAAAAACAGCAAAAAATGCAGCATCTAAACCGCCGGCTTCCATGCCCGGGATATCAACACGGTTTCGGGGGCGTTTGCCGCGATGGTCTTCAGCAAAATTGAAAGATGAGTCGGTAAACCACATGGGTGTGTCGTTGTGCGAATCAATGGTTAAAGCTTTTGCGTGAATCCGTGCTGCCTTGCGTGCTGTTTTATTTTCTTTTGTGTTGGACGAGTAGAGCGGTTGTACACCGGACAATAAAGTTAAAACGACCAAAAGAAATGTTGCAGGTAATATTTTCATGGATTTGTGTGGTTTGTATTAAGCGTTTTTTTAGCAAAGAGTCTGATTACATGGGCTTTGCCCTGATGCAGCGGACCTTCATCTAAAAGTGTGGTGGTTTCTGAAAATTCAATAAATTCCAACTCACTGAAATCATCTGAAATAAATTTCTTTTCATAAAGCAGCGTTTCAGTTTTCGGACCACCACTGGTATTTTTCAACTGATCTTTTGTAAAAGCTTCAAGAATCAGATGTCCATCCGGTTTCAGAAACCGAAGCAGGCGCTGATGAACATGCTGTCTGATTTCTTCGGTCATATGCACAAATATCAGCACAATTGCATCAAACTCTCCTTCCGGCGCAGAAAATGAAGTCAGATCATCAATCAAATACGAAATTTTAACTTTCCTGATTTCTGCGAGTTGTAATGCTTTTTTTTGACCTTCTTCACTTTGGTCAAAAGCTGTAACATCCCAACCCAGCGTGGCTGCATGAACAGCATTCCGGCCTTCACCCTCGGCGGGAAATATTATCTTTCCTGGCTGCAGCTGTGCAAGTTTCCCGGCAAGCCATGTGTTTGGTCCGGTACCATATATATATTCGGAAGCGGAATACCGCTCATTCCAATGTTCTTTCATAGAATTTTAAAGTTCAAAGTTAAGGTTAACCTTGCTGCAAATCCATACATCCGTACCTTCAATCAGTCAAACCCTGACTAGCGGATTCCAGATAAATTAATTTTTTCTGCCATTTCTCCGATCAGTTTCCATGCTGCTTCAATGTGCTCCATTTCAACATAGGTTTGTGCCGAAACCATTCTCAATACATACTTTCCGTTGAGTTTGGTGTGGGTAAGATAAAGTTTGCCCGAAGCATTCAGATCGTTCAGTAATCGCTGATTGAGCTCATTTAATTTTTCTTCATCATCAATGCCGCCAGGCCTCCAACGGAAACAAACCAGACTGAAAGTGACGGGAGCCATAAGTTCGAATTCTTCAGATTTAAGCACTTTGCCGGCAAGCCATTGAGCCAGACTAATGTGTTTTCTTAATTTTTCTTTGATGCCATCAACTCCAAAACTTCTGATAACAAACCACAATTTCAGTGCCCTGAATCTTCTACCCAGCGCCACGCCCCAATCGCGGTAATCGTTAACCTGTCCGCGGGTTTTGGTTTTCAGGTATTCAGGCAGAATTTCAAAAGTCCGGATCAGCATTTCCGGATCACGCACAAAATAAGCTGAAGCATCGAAGTTGGTAAACATCCATTTATGTGGATTAAAAACGTAGCTGTCGGCATATTCCAGACCATTTGCAAAGTGGTGCATTTCGGGCAGAATCAGTGCAGTTCCCGAAAATGCAGCATCTACATGAAACCAAATGCCATAAGCTGAGCAGATTTTACCGATCTTCTCAATCGGGTCAACTGCTGTTGAGCCAGTGGTGCCAATTGATCCGATTACGCATACAGGTAAAAATCCTGCATTTTTATCCTTCATTATGGCTTTTTCAAGCTCTTCAGGAATCAGTGCAAAATCTTGATCTACTGCTATTTTTACGAGGTTTTTTCTGCCGAAACCTGCAATTTTAACAGCTTTTTCTATAGAAGAATGGGTTTCAGTGGAACAATAGATTCTTAATTTATCTGATGAGGTAAATCCTTCCTCGTTGATCCGGAAACCAGTGGCTTTTTCTCTTGCTGTCAGCAGCGCCGCCAGGGTTGAAGCCGAAGCGGTATCCTGAATCACACCTGTCCAGTTTGATGGTAAACCACACATTTCGCGCAGCCATTCCATCACTCTTTCTTCAAGTTCGGCAGCTGCTGGTGAGGTTTCCCATATCATGCCCTGTTGTCCCAACGCGGCAGTCAGCATCTCGGCCAGCACACTTGGATAGCTTGAATTTGCTGGAAAAAATGCATGAAACGCCGGACTTTGCCAGTGTGTGATTCCGGGCATGATAATGCGTTCAAAGTCAGCCATTATGTTGGTCATGCTTTCAGGATGTTCAGGTGGCGAAACCGGCAATTGCGCGATAATTTCACCGGGCATTACCTGCGATTTTACCGGATATTCTGAAATATTTTCATAATAATCGGCAATCCGATCAGCCATTTTGTGGGCTTCAGCCCTGAACTCATTGACATTCATTGTGTGGTTTTTTATTCACTTTGATTTTGAATAATTTTCTCTGATGTCAGTAATTAATGCATTCAACTCTGAGATAGTTGTAAATGGGTTCATCAACGACACCCTGAGGTAAACTTTTCCGCGAACCTGCGTTTGCACAATATAGTAACGCGCATCCTCCAGACTTCTTTTCCTGATGGCAGAGTTTAATGAGTCAATGTCACCCGTATAATTTTCAGGGCAAAATCTGAAACAAACAATATTTCCGTCAGGTTTCACGGCAAGCTCAAAGTCAGGTTGTGCTTCTATCAGTTCCGCGAAGCTTTGTCCAAGATCATAGGCATTGGAGATGTAATCCTTAAATAGGTTGTCGCCATAAAGTTTAATCATCGCGTAAACTTTAACGCCGAGCATTTTTTTTGTACATTCAAGGGCACGTGCAGCGCTGTCGTACCAAGGTTTTTGCTTCCCATCGCCCAAAAGGTATTCAGCTTTCTGGGCAAAAGTTGCATATGAATGTTTGCCGTTGCGAAACAATACCGCTGTGGTCAGAGCCGGAGCCAGCATCATTTTATGAAAGTCAATCACAATGGAATCAGCACGTTCCATGCCTCTGGTAAGATGGGCGTATTTTTCTGTCATTGCTGCAGCACCGCCATGAGCGCCATCAACATGAAACCAAAGTCCGTGTTTTTGAGCAAAGTCGGCCATTTTATCAAGCGGATCATATGTTCCGGTTGAAGTGGAGCAGGCATTTCCTACAATCGCAATCACTTGTATACCATTGGCACTAGCATTTACAAGTGTTTCTTCCAGTTTTGATGCATCGAGTTGCATATTTTCATTTACCGGAACTTTTACCACCCCTTTTTCACCCCAGCCCATTATCCGGGCCGCGCGCGAAACGCTGTAATGTGCCTCTTCCGAAACCATCAATGCAAAAGGTTGACTTCCATCATTGCCTTCATCCCAGACATTATATCCGCACATGGCTTGCCTGGCAGCAAGCAATCCGGTAAGGTTGCCGGCTGAACCACCTGAAGTCAGAATTCCCTCTGCTTCAGCAGGAAGACCAATATGTCCGGCAAGCCACTTTAAAACTACCTTTTCAATGGCTGTAGATGCCGGTCCCATTTCATAAATTGCCATTCCGTTGTTCAGCAATGCTTCCAGCAGTTCTGTGAGCGCCGAAAGCGGAGCAGGGGGCACCACCTGATGTCCCATATAATTGGGGTGGTGAATATGGTTGGATTGCAAAATCAGCGTTTGGTAAAACTCCTGAAGGTTAAAGTCTCCCTGTTTCAGGTCATTTTCCCAAAAGGCCAGCATTTCATCTGGTTGTGATGGCGGCAAAACAGGCATTGCTGCACCCTCGCGGCAATCCAGAAGGTAAGTAGTCAGAAGATCAACAAGTTTGTGGCCTTCTTTTCGGAAGGTTTCCGGATCAAAAGCCTGAGAAAGCAAAGTATTCATGTAGAAAAGGTTTGGAGGGTAAAAGTAGGAATTTTGATATTTTCAGAAAGCCTCACTTGTATTAAAATCTCTTTGATTTGAAAAAGTTCAATTTTCATTGTTTTAAAGCTTTAATATCCAGGTGTTTTCATTGTCGGGTCGCCAACTAAGAGTTTGGAAAGAAAAGTCAGGGTAAGCATCCTTAAAAGCTTTGACAGCAGAATGATTGGGTTTTTGATTTCCAAATTTAGCTTCATACGCTTTTCGGTTTTGATTTTCCTTAATTACAAAATCAACTTCGTTGCCGGATGCCGTTCTCCAGAACATTACTTCTTCGTGTCCGAAAATGGCTGACAATCGCTTTAGCAGATAGTTTTCGAGCAATGCCCCTCTGTCATCACGGTCAGTAATCGGACTGAAGTTATTTAGCAGGACATTTCGTAATCCGGTATCACCGAAATAAGCCTTCGGCATCTTGACCAGTTCCTTTCTTAAATTACTGAAGAATGGCCTGATTAGCATTATGTGAAAGCATTTCTGCATAACATGAAGATAAGTTTCGACGGTTCGGACATCAATACGTAAAGTGGAAGATAATTCGCTTTTATTTACAAGGTTACCTGTTTGGGAGGCCAGTAATTTCATCATCCTGAAAAATGCTTCTTCATTCCCGAGGCCTGCTTCCAGTATGTCCTTTTTTATGAATGAATTCCGCAATTCGTTCAAGCGGGCTTTCTTGTCATTAAAATCCGGGTCCAGAACTACAGCGGGGTAGCCACCATAAATAATGAACTCTTCCAGAAGTATATTTAAAGGTTCTGCAAACGGAGACAAATATTCATCGGTTTGGCGAATTTTAACCAATTCATCTATAAGTGATTGCTGGTTTTTAAAAAGCAGAAACTCCTCAAAATTCAGTGTCCCGAGTATAAAAATTCGCTTTCTGCCTGCCAGGGAGTCTTTAAATCGGGTATCCAGATAGAAAGCACTGCTGCCTGTAACTATAAGTTTCAGATTTTCTGCGTAAGTGTCATATAAGTATTTCAGGAACCCTGTTGGGGAAGTCAGGTATTGGATTTCATCAATCAAAAGAAAAATCTTTTTGCTGATTCCATTTGTCAATGGATTTTCAGGCCTTGGGGAGAATTTGAAAATCTGTTCCGGATGCTCGTTTGCAGCTGCCAGAATGCCAGGGTCTTCCATCGAAAAGTAAGACACAGTTTTCCCTTGTTCCCTTAAGTCGCTATAAATCTTTTTTAGCAACGTAGTTTTGCCAGCCTGCCGGGCACCTGTTATTACAGTAAACTCTTTCTTCTCAATATGCGGCCTGATCTGGCTGTAAAGTTCTCTTTCGTAAAACATATTCATGCGAATTTAACTCACCAAAGATAATCATAAATGGGATAATTTCTGCAGTGTGATGTATAAAATATCCGATATTTCATACATAGGTATGTATAAAATATCTGAATTGAGATAAAATATCCTGATAAGTCCTTTTCTGAATCGCTGTAATCCAAAATCCTTTTCTAACTTTGCCGATAATTAATGTCAATCACTTGTAAATCAAAATATAATGCATCTATCTGAATTTCAGCAGGCAATAATGACCGGTATTCCCGGACAACTTCCGGCATTGAAGCCATTGGACTCAGGCGTCAGCCATGCCCCCGTGCGCAAAGACATCCTGAATCCCGAAGAGAAGAAACTGGCCCTTCGCAATGCCCTGCGCTATTTTGCCCCGGAACATCACGCGGTATTGGCTCCTGAATTTGCTGAAGAACTTAAAAAATTCGGACGTATATATATGTATCGGTTCCGCCCGGAATACAAAATGTACGCCCGTCCGATCGGGGAATATCCTGCCCGCTCAACACAGGCTGCAGGCATTATGCTTATGATTCAGAATAACCTCGATCCTGCAGTTGCTCAACATCCGCATGAGCTGATTACCTATGGTGGAAATGGCGCTGTATTTCAGAATTGGGCGCAATACCTGCTCACCATGAAGTATCTTTCAGAGATGACCGATGAACAAACGCTGGTTATGTATTCGGGACACCCGATGGGATTGTTCCCTTCGCACAAAGATGCTCCGCGTGTTGTGGTTACCAATGGAATGGTGATTCCCAATTATTCAAAACCCGATGACTGGGAAAAATTCAATGCACTTGGGGTATCACAATACGGGCAAATGACAGCTGGTTCATATATGTACATCGGCCCTCAGGGCATTGTGCATGGAACTACCATTACAGTTTTGAATGCAGGCCGTAAGATTGATAAAAACGGAGCAGGCATTGCCGGTCGTTTATTTGTTACTTCCGGACTTGGCGGTATGAGCGGTGCACAACCCAAAGCCGGAAATATTGCCGGAGTGGTTACCATTTGTGCGGAAGTAAATCCTCATGCTGCCCATAAACGACACAGTCAGGGGTGGGTGGATGAGATTTCTGACAATGCAGACACTGCCATTGATCTTGCTTTGAAATATCAGTCTGAGAAAAAAGCCCGTTCCATTGCATTTATCGGCAATATTGTGGATTTGTGGGAACGTTTGGTTGAGCGGAATATTCATGTTGATATGGGCTCTGATCAAACATCACTGCATAATCCGTGGGCCGGCGGTTATTACCCGGTCGGTCTGAGTTATGAGCAATCTAATGATATGATGGCGCATCAGCCTGAAGAGTTCCGCAAAAGGGTGCAGGAAACCCTTCGCCGGCATGTGGCTGCAATAAACACCCTGAGTGAGCGTGGAATGTATTTCTTCGATTATGGCAATGCATTTTTACTGGAATCGGGCAGGGCAGGAGCCGATATCTTTAAGGATGGCGGAAAGTTTCGTTACCCATCTTATGTTCAGGATATTATGGGACCAATGTGCTTCGATTACGGTTTCGGACCTTTCCGATGGGTATGTGCTTCCGGTAAACCTGAAGATCTTGATATCACCGATCGTATTGCAATGGAAGTACTTCAAGAAATTTCAGCAACAGCTCCCGTGGAAATCAGTCAGCAAATGAAGGACAATATCCATTGGATCAAAGGCGCAAAAGAAAACCGCCTTGTTGTGGGTTCGCAGGCACGCATTCTTTATGCCGACTGTGAAGGACGTACAAAAATTGCCGCGGCATTCAATAAAGCCATTGCCGATGGCACCATTAGTGCACCGGTTGTACTTGGCCGCGATCATCATGATGTATCAGGAACAGATTCTCCTTTCCGGGAAACTTCAAACATTTATGATGGAAGCAGTTTTACCGCCGATATGGCTATTCATAATGTAATAGGTGATTCATTCCGCGGCGCAACCTGGGTTTCCATACATAATGGTGGTGGCGTAGGCTGGGGGGAAGTGATCAACGGAGGTTTTGGAATGTTGCTCGATGGAAGCGCCGATTGCGATCGCCGCCTGCGCTCCATGCTGCACTGGGATGTGAATAATGGCATCTCGCGTCGTTCATGGGCTCGTAATGATGAAGCAATTTTTGCAATTAAACGTGCCATGGATGCTGAACCACTGCTGAAAGTTAACCTTCCGAATTTCGCAGATGATAATCTGATAAACGGACTTTTTTAAACACATCAACATATAAAAAAGGGCGGTTCCAGAATTTGGAAACGCCCTTTTTATTTCTAAGTGAAACCGTCGAAATAACTTCCCCACTTGAGTACCCGATCTAACTGGACTTTCTGCAAACTAATGTGTCCAAAAAAAACGAAAGTAATCGTCCCCCTTTTCCAAAAGGGGGAAAAGAGGGGGATATAAAATGCGTCTTATTTGAGGAAGTTAATTTAATATACCTCATAAGTCAGGGTTTGATTAATTGAAAGAGTCTCAATTTACCAAAACTTTAACATCAGGTCAAGCCCTGACTATCAATCAGTGGCTTATCTGATCACACTAATCTTCTTGCTGCTTACCGCAGAACTGTTGTCCATAACAATCATATATATACCTGCAGGCCAGTTGGCTGTGCTGATTTCAAGTTTTCGGGTTGCATCTGCTGCAGCCTGAACTTCATTGGAATAAACAGCCTGACCTAGCTGGTTTACAATTTTGATTTTAATGGTTTGGTTGCGCTCAGGTGTAAATTCTACAAAAACCTGATTGTCAGCTGGGTTAGGATAAGCCTCGAAGTTTGTAATTGCAGGCATGGGATCGAATCCAACACTTACCACATCAAACTGAGCAGTGAGCATTTCGCCAAAGTTTGTTCCCTGAGTTACGGTAACTGATCCCGATGATAAACGAACAAAACCGGCTCCAAATGCACAGCACATGCCATTTGCTCCGGCGTCATAAACGAAGAACTCATAACAGCCATCGGCTTCAACCGAAACGTCGGTATTGATAACTGTATTTGCTTCGGTGTAAGGTCCGCCGCTAGCTACAACTTCGCCATCCATGTTTTTAATTTCCCAGGTAGTTTCTTCAGGATAATTATCTGTCCGAACCTTAACAAGTAAAGCGCGGGTGGTGGTTAGAGCAGGTTCAAAAACATGTAAAAGGGTGTCGTTTTTGGTATATTCATCGTCACCGCCATTGGTAGAACTGGAAAAAACCTTCAGTGTATTGGTTGTTAGAAGCTCGTAAGGAATTCCGGGAATTTCAATAAGTTCTGACTCAAGAAGTTCCAGATTTCCGCTCCAGTTAAGGGTTTGAATTTCTTCGTTGTTAACCTGATATTTCAATTCCAGCGAAGTAAGCGGAGTGTTTCCGTTGTTGCGGATGCGCAGAACCGGGTTCAGTTCAGGGGTGCAATAACGGTCGGTCATATTGGTAAATTCCAGGACATCAACATCATTGTCGTAAAGTGCCGTAAATGCACCTTCAGTGAGATTGCACGACTGATGCACTTCCTTTGTGATCGGATTCTGAACAAATGCCACAACACTCAACTGATTGATGTTGTAAACATTGGCCAATGGCCAGTATGATTCAATAATATGATAATCACCTACTGTGAGCGGAGTTGGTAAAGCAATACCGGTTCTTGTGGGGAGCAGTTTTTTCATCACATTGTAAAAGTCTCTTTCTCCATTTGATCCAGGAGGAGAGTTGAAATGGATATGCTCTTCAATAACCGACATAAATGCAGATGCCTGACCTGTTACCTCTGCCGTTACCTGAATTAACATTGTAACAAATAAAGTGTCGTTTGCTGGTGATAGTCGCTGATAAACACTCAATTCAAAAGGAGAAGGTACGGCATAACGTGCATTTACGGTATTTATATTCCATCCTGAAGGGAACCCGTTGAAATAGTTGCCATCCAATACTGAATTCGGAACTCCGGTAACGCTGTAATAAGAAGTTCTGGCAGCATTATCGGCTGGATTATGATTGTACATAGGGTCAAATCCCGGCCAACTGGTGTGGTAATTAATTGATGTAATTTTATTCGGATTATTCACCAGCAGGGTGTGGATAGTTGGGTTCTGAGTAGCGCATGGACCACAACTTGCCTGAGTAAAATGCTCAAGCAGAACCAATCGCTGCGATTGGGCTGACAAGCTCACTGCAAAAAGAAATGAGACGAAAATGAGGGTAATTTTTTTCATGATTTATGATTTAGGTGTCGCAGATGCAAATATCTGCATTTTTAAATAGCAAAACACGGGTTGAAAAGTTTTTAAAATATTTCTTGAAGATTTCTTGCTTTTGACATCTTTAAAGTACTACTTTTGTTCCGGCTTAACGCATGAAATCAGCGCGACACAATCGTTCAATCCATTGATTTATTTCTAAAGAAGGTCTCCGGTTGTAAATGTTTAGCACGATTTTTGCAGTTAAAGCCCTGTTGATTTTTAATCAAAAATTTTTCTTTCTATGAAAAAAACACTACTCTCTTTTTTGGTCAGCATTTTGATGTTGTCTTTTGTTTCAGCTCAATCATTGGTTGTTAAAGATAAATCTGGTGTTGATATATCAGGTCAGACTATTGATCATTATTGCGCTCCTTCTCTTGGCTTTGTTTCTCTGGGCCTTGATGTTTTTAATGTTTCTTCAACCGCTAAAAATGTTAAAATCAGGAAATATGACGAAGTGTTGATTGAAGGATCATTTTCAAATATTTGCTGGGTTGCCTGTTATCCTGATTTTGTTTTGGAAACACCGGAGCCTATCCTGATTGATGCAGGTTCATTCTCTCAAAATTTTACCGGAGATATGACCTACGGAAGCATTCAGGGAACCTCTACTGTGAAATTTGTGTTTTTCGACATGGATAATCAAAGCGATTCAACCTTCGTAACCATCAATTTTGTTATTGGTACACTTGGTGTGAATAATAAACCAAAGCTTACAAATGTTGAAATGTCGAATGCATATCCTAACCCGGTTATGGGCGTTTCATTCATCGATTATAAACTTCCGCAATCAGTGGCAGGTGCTTATATAAAAATCAACAATCTGCTTGGAACCACAGTTCGTGAAATTCCTCTCGATCGCAATCAGGGAAAAGTTGCCCTGGATGTTGCAAATCTTAAGGATGGAGTATATTTCTACTCACTGATCGTAAATAATTCTGCTGCAATTACACGAAAATTTGTTGTTAAGCGTTAATAATACTCAAACTCGGATTACTTGGATTACTTGTTTAGCTTAATGTGATGAAATTCCCCGGTGATCCGGGGTTTTTCGTTTTATGTCGTTTAGACTTCAGAAATTGAAAATATTATAAGCTAAAGTCCATAGTTCGTATAGCCATCGGAACCGCCAGCCTTACTGCGCGGCAAGCAGACTGTTAATCTCAACCTCAAACTCAACCTTAACCTCAACCTCAGCCTCAGCCTCAACCTCAACCTCAACCTCAACCTCAACCTCAACCTCTATTTACCTGATTACCAATATACTTTTTAAAATATTTTAAAATATTGTCAGATTCCCGAATTTGTAGCACAGAATTAAAAATTATTTTTAAATTTGGACAGACAATTTGTTTTATACGGGATACAAATACTTTGGTATTATCAGGTATTTCTGCTGACAAATTCTGATTCGGTTTTAACGCCAATTTGCTACATTTTTTTCTTAGTCTCACTCAATTATGGAATTCTCCAGAACAAAGCTAAGTGCACTGGTTTTACTCCGGTTTGTTATTGGCTGGCATTTTTTTTACGAGGGAATGGTTAAAATTCTCAACCCATCCTGGTCCGCAAAAACTTATTTACTTGATTCAGGAGGCTTTTTCAAAGGAGTTTTTGAATGGATGGCACGCAACGATTCAGTAATGACCGTTGTTGATACCATGAATGCCTGGGGATTGGCACTTATCGGATTTTCATTACTTATCGGGCTCTTTACACGTGCCGGAGCCATCTCAGGAATGGTGTTGCTGCTTTTCTATTACCTCTCGCATCCTCCTTTTCCAGGGATAGAATATCTTTTTCCTTCCGATGGCAGTTATTTTATAATCAACAAAACACTTGTCGAACTTTTCGCCCTTTATGTAATATATGCTTTCCCAACCGCTCATATTATCGGAATGGAAAGGTTTTGGGCTACTGAAAACAAAATGAAAGCATGAGTCAGGACAACAATAAAGATAAGAAAGGGATCAGCCGGCGCGATTTATTGGCGGGTCTGGCTTCATTGCCGGTACTGGGAGCACTTGGGTACGGTCTCTATCTTCATTCCGAAGAGCGTAAAAAGTACAGTTCAAATATTTTACAGGGGATAAATCCTTCAATTCCAAAGGGTTTACCGCCATTGATTACTGGTCAGGCTATTCGCATTGGCATTGTTGGTACTGGCGGCCGGGGAATGTATATTTTAAAAGCATTGGGTTTTGTTCATCCCGAAAGAATCGATGAATGGAACGAAAGGGCTGAGAAAGATAAATTCTGGAAAGATTATATCAAAGAATTTCATGAGCAGGAAAACCTTAACGTTAAGGTTACTGCTATTTGTGATGTGTTCGATAAGTTTGCCCAACGAGGCATAGAAACCGGAATGAATGACTTTCGCAATGGAGCTGAAGGAAAAATGGGCGATGCTCCGAAGCGGTTTCAAACCTATCAGCAGTTGTGTGCTTCGCCCGATATTGATGCTGTAATTATTGCCACCCCCGACCACTTGCATGTTCCGGTTGCCATTGAAGCAGCAAAACACGGAAAGCATGTATATTGCGAGAAACCGCTTTCGTGGACCGTTGAGGAGACCTTTGAAATTCGAAAAGTCGTAAAAGATACAGGCATAGTTTTTCAGCTTGGGCATCAGGGAAGGCAAACGGAGAGTTATCAGGTTGCGCGTTCGCTTATAGATCAGAATGTAATCGGAAAAGTTTCGCTGATTGAAGTTTGCACCAACCGCAACGATCCGAACGGAGCCTGGGTTTACGATATTGATCCCGATGCAAACGAGAATTCAATTGATTGGAAGCAGTTTATTGGTCCTGCGCCCTGGCACGATTTCAGTGCGGAAAGATTTTTCAGATGGCGGTGCTGGTGGGATTACAGCACAGGATTAAGTGGTGACCTTTTCACCCACGAATTCGATGCCCTCAACCAGATTCTCGATCTTGGGATTCCTCATTCTGCAATGGCCTCGGGCGGCATTTATTTTTACAAAGATGGCCGAACCGTGCCCGATGTGCTCAATATGGCTTTTGAATATCCCAAACGCGACCTTACCTTATTATATAGTGCAACATTGAGCAGCGAAAAAAACCGTGGTAAAACCATCATGGCACACGATGCATGGCTGGAACTTGATGAAACCCTTACCGTATATCTCGACCGCAGCTCAACACGCTACAAAGAACAGATTGAAAAAGGTTTACTGGAGCCAGGAAAACCAATTTACTCCTATGTGCCCGGCCAGGACAAAGTGGATGCCATTACCACGCCAACTGAAAAATATTTTGCCGGTCGTGGTTTGCTTTATACTTACCGCGATGGTAAAGCTGTGGATACCACTCATCTGCATCTGAGAGAATGGCTGAACTGTATCAGACTTAACAACGGAACACAGCCAAGCTGCGACATTGACCAATCTTTCGAAGAAGCCATAACGGCGCATATGGGCACCATTTCTTATCACGAAGGAAGACGTACTTACTGGGATGAAGTGAACGAAGAAATTACCTGAACAGACCAATGATGAAACCTGAAAATATCATATCTCCCCGGGCAATTGGCGCATCTATAAATGCCTGCATTGTCGGCTTTGGGCGATCAGGCAGGCTCAGGGCTCAAGATGACTCTGGTTTGGAACGTTGTTTTTTTATTTTGAAACCGATTGCAATCTAAAAATTTTGAATATGCCATCACGACGGAATTTTTTACGTTCACTTCCTTTGGTTTCAGGCACACTGGCCTTTGGAATGGCTTCTGCATGCAGCACAGCAGCAAAGAAGCAGGAAAATCAGATAGGGATACAATTGTGGACACTACGGGATGATGTTAACAAGAACCTCAACGGTACACTTGAATCACTGGCTAAAATGGGCTACAACAGTATCGAATCTTATGGATTTGACGGGATGTTTTATGGGCAGAAGCCCCGTGATTTCAGTAATTATTGTGCCGGTCTGGGGCTTAAGCTTCACAGCACGCACACAGGGATAACAGCCGAAAATGCTGATCATTATGCCGAAAAAGCAGCTGAGGCAGGACTGAGCTACCTTATTTTGCCTTCAATGATGGGCAGGCCTGAAGGTAGTCTGGATGATTTCCGCCGGGTGGCTGAAGAGATGAATCTTATCGGAGCAAGTTGTAAAAAGCATGGAATTAAATTTGGTTATCACAACCATGATTTTGAATTCAGGCCAATGGAAGATGAATTGCCGTACGATATTCTGCTGAGCGGAACCGATCCTGATCTGGTATCATTTCAGCTTGATATTTACTGGATGGTCAAAGCCGGGAAAGACCCGCTGAAATACTTCGAAGAACATTCAGGCCGTTTTAAAACATGGCACATAAAGGACAAAGGCAACGATGGGCAAAGCTGCATTATCGGCAATGGCATCATTGATTTTAAAGCACTTCTTAAACAAAGTAAAACAGCAGGTCTCGAGTACATTTTTGTTGAGCAGGAGCAATACGCTGAGGGCACTCCATTATACTGTGCCGAACAGAGTCTTAATTATATCAGAAATCATTTCTTTTAACCCATAAAACCAGATTATGATGGAAGAAAAACCCAACACAGACAATGGAATGGATCGTCGCAAGTTTATACGCAATACTGCGTTAACTGCCGCCGGTTTTATGATTTTGCCCAGCCATGTTATTTCAGGACTTGGCCATCTTGCCCCCAGCGATAAGCTTAATATTGTTGGTGTGGGCGTTGGAGGCCGCGGAGGCGGAGTTATCAGGGCTGTCAGCAGCCAGAATATTATCGGTCTCTGCGATGTTGACTGGAAATATTCAGCCAAAATATTCAGCGAATTTCCCGATGCCAAAAAGTACTACGATTGGCGGAAAATGTTCGAAGAATTAGGAAAATCAATTGATGCAGTTGTAGTAGGAACCCCCGACCACACCCATGCCATCATCAGCATTAATGCCATGAAGATGGGAAAACATGTGTATTGCGAAAAACCCTTAACACACTCTGTTTGGGAATCGAGGCAAATGACTGAAATTGCCCAAGAATACAAAGTGGCCACACAAATGGGCAACCAGGGAAATTCAGGTGAAGGAATCCGTCAGGTTTGCGAGTGGGTGTGGAATGATGCCATCGGAGAAATCCGCGAAGCCCATGCCTGGACAAACCGTCCAATCTGGCCTCAGGGTCTGGAAAGACCAAAAGAAATAATGCCTGTTCCTGACACTCTGGCATGGGACCTTTTCCTCGGCCCTGCAAAAGATCGTCCGTATAACTCCATTTATACGCCCTGGAACTGGCGCGGTTGGTGGGATTTTGGAACAGGAGCCCTTGGCGATATGGCCTGCCATATTATGGATCCGATCTTTATGTCGTTGAACCTCAAGTACCCGACCCGTGTTCAGGGAACTTCATCACAATTTAACACTGAATCACCTCCTTTGGCCGAAGTTGTAAAATATGTCTTCCCGGCAAGGGAAAAATTCAGGGGTATTGAAATGCCCGAAGTTAATGTTACCTGGTGGGATGGGGGTTTACTTCCACCACGTCCGGCTGAGCTGCCCGATGGTGAAATTATGGGACGCGATCCCAATGGCGGATGCCTGCTGATTGGCACCAAAGGAAAAATTATGACCGGTTGTTATGGCCGCGACCCTTTCCTGCTTCCGCTCGAATATGACAAGAGTTATACCCGCCCGGCACCTGAAATGCGCAGGGTTACTACCAGTCATGAAATGGATTGGGTGCGCGCATGTAAAGAGAGCCCTGCCACCAGAGTTGAAGCAAGTTCAAATTTTGCCTACTCCGGACCAATGAACGAAATGGTTGTTATGGGTGTTGTTGCGGTCAGACTTCAGGATCTTAAACGCGAATTATTGTGGGATGGCGAAAAAATGCAGTTTACCAATATAAGCGACAGCGACGAAATCCGTGTTATTAAAAGTGACAGGTTCGAAGTAATTGATGGTCACCCGCACTTCGACACCCAACACGAAACCATTAAAGCAAAAGCTGCTGCTGATGAATACATCAGACACACTTATCGTGAAGGCTGGACAATGTAAGGAGAGGTGTTGCTTATTGTCTTCAATCGGGAGACGGAGGAATTATTCTTTAACTCCACACCTTAATTTTAATCAGAAACATGAATTTTTTAATCATTAAAACCTTGAAAAATGAAGAAAGTACTTTTTGTTCTTGCAGTTTCACTTGCAATGGTTTCCTGTAATCAAATGGGAAATAAAACTACCGAAGGCGAAAAAGCCGAAGAAGTTGCTTTGGTAAACGCATTGACCGAAGCAGAAATTGCCGATGGCTGGATGCTGATGTTTGACGGTGAAAATCCCGGAAAATGGCGTGGTTATGGCAAAGATTATTTCCCGACAGGCTGGGTAATTGTTGACGGAACCCTGCAGTGTATTGGCTCCGGAAGGGGTGAGGCTGGTTCACACGATGGTGGAGACATCATTTTTGATGAAAAGTTTCAGAATTTCGAACTTTCGCTTGAGTGGAAAATCTCCCCGGGCGGCAACAGCGGTATTTTATATCTCGCTCAGGAACTTCCCGGAAAAGCAATCTGGCAGACTGCACCCGAAATGCAGGTACTCGATAACACCACACATCCTGATGGCAGAGATGGACTTCACAGTGCCGGTGCTCTTTATGATATGATTGGTGTTTCTCAAGACAAAGTAAAGCCTGTTGGCGAATGGAATCAGGTTAAGTTGTTGGTTTTTAAGGGACTTGTTGAACATTGGCTGAACGGCGAGAAAGTTGTAAGCTATCACTTATGGACTCCTGAATGGAATGAAATGGTTGCTAAAAGTAAATTTCCTGAATACAACCCCGAATGGGCAAATGTTGCGCAGGAAGGCTTTATTGGTCTGCAGGATCATGGAGATGACGTTTGGTACAGAAACATAAAAATCAAAAAGATGTAACTGTATTGACTTGATAAAGAGAAAGGCCGGATCAGCGATCCGGCCTTTCTTTTAGTATGGAAGACTGTCAGTCTGAGCGGAGTCGAAGACTTTTTTTTAACAATACGACATTAATTTATAATCCAAATGCAGTTTTTATTCTTTCCACATAGTCAGTTTCTTCCCAGGCAAAGAGTTTTACTTTTTTGAAATGGTGGGTTTTTCCATCAATTACTTTGTCGAAAGTATCGCCGTTGGAGTAATAAACTTCTACCTCTTCTTCTCTTGCTTCGCGGCCAAAATGTCCATAACTGGCAGTTGGCGTGTAAATCGGGTTGCGAAGTCCGAAGCGGTTTATGATGGCATAAGGGCGCAGATCAAAAATTCCTTTTACAACTGCGGATATTTCGCCATCAGAAATTGCTTCACCGGTAAATCCTTTAACATGCGCTGTGCCATAGGTATTTACATAAAGTCCTACAGGTTCGGCAATGCCAATTGCGTAAGCCACCTGAACCAGAACTTCATCAGCAACCCCCGCAGCAACAAGATTCTTGGCAATATGTCGGGCGGCATAAGCTGCTGAACGGTCAACTTTTGAAGGATCTTTTCCTGAAAATGCACCACCGCCGTGCGCACCTTTGCCACCATAAGTGTCAACAATAATTTTTCGCCCGGTAAGTCCGGTATCGCCGTGCGGCCCGCCAATTACAAATTTGCCGGTTGGATTTACGTGCAAGGTAAAGTGATCATCAAATAATAGCTTAATGTGTCCTGGCAGTTTAGCAACTACTTTTGGAATTACAATTTCCCGCACATCCTTTTCAATTGCAAGACGCATCAGCTCATCACCTTCCTTTTCAGGAAGAGTTTTGTCGGCAAAATCATCATGCTGTGTTGAAATAACAATGGTATCAATTCTGATGGGGCGATTATTGTCATCATACTCAACGGTAACCTGCGATTTGGAATCCGGTCTCAGATAGGTCATTTCTTTTCCTTCTTTCCTGATCTTTGCAAGTTCCTGCAAAAGCATATGAGATAGCTCAATAGGCATCGGCATGAAATTTTCCATATCGCGGGTGGCATAGCCAAACATCATTCCCTGATCTCCGGCGCCTTGATTCTCAGGGTCGCTGCGAACAACACCGCGGTTAATATCAGCCGATTGTTCATGAATGGTAGAAATAATTCCGCAGGATTCGCCTTCAAAACGATATTCGTTTTTTGTGTAACCAATGTCTTTGATGGTTTTCCGAACTACTTTATGAAGGTCAACATATCCTTCAGTCAGCACTTCTCCGCTGCAAACAGTCAGCCCTGTAGTGACCAGGGTTTCACATGCTACTTTTGAGTTTGGATCGAAGCGCAGAAACTCATCGAGCAGTGCGTCTGAAATCTGATCGGCAACCTTATCTGGATGCCCTTCCGAAACGGATTCGGATGTAAAGAGGTAAGCCATTATAGCGAACTTTAATATAATAAATAGGTGAGATGGAAAATGAAGATCAACGGCAGGAGTTGCTTTAGCATTTTTTTTAATGGTTGCAATCAATCAAATCTTTCCATTCCGGGTCTAACCGGCGCTGCAAAGGTAGTTTTTTTATTGAATGCAGGAATGCAGGAAATTCAGAAAAAAGTAAAAAAGGAAGGTTAAGATGCAGAAACAACATAATTATCCTGGAAAGTGATCCCAAAAATAGTATGTCAGAGATGTGATCTCCTTGCCTTGAACTACTTTTTTGTAAGCTGTTGAAAAACATCCTCCAGCCGGTTGCTTTGCTTTTGCATTGAAAGTACGGTGAAACCTTTTTCAACAGCAAATCTGAATAATTCCTGCCTCACATCAAGGTCTTTGCCTGATTCAACCAGCCATGTATTTGCAGAAACTTTGCTTATGTTCAGCACTCCTTTTACTGTTTTTAATAGTTCAGCTTTCACTTCCTGGTCAAATTCAACCACAACCTGCTCAGTATTCTCTTTTTTGTTCAGAAGATGATCGGTGGTGTCGTCTGCCACAATTTTTCCGAAGTTAATAATAATGGCGCGGTTACACATGGCTTCTACTTCCTGCATAATATGTGTAGAAAGCATCACCGTTTTTTGTCTGCCGATTTCAGCAATCAGGTTTCTGATCTCCACCAGCTGATTGGGGTCTAGTCCCGAAGTTGGTTCATCAAGAATAAGCACATCAGGATTATGAATAAGCGCTTGTGCCAGACCAACCCTTTGCCGGTAACCTTTGGACAGCGCACCAATCTTCTTTTTTTGCTCATGCCCGAGGCCTGTCATTTCAATCATTTCGCTGACACGTTTTTTTGTGTTTTTACCCAATTCATGAATTCCGGCAACAAATTCAAGATACTCCTTAATATACATGTCGGAATAGAGTGGGTTGTTTTCGGGCAGATAACCTACTTTTTTTCTGACTTCAAGCGATTGCTCGTGAATATCGAAACCATAAACACTTGCTTTGCCCGAAGAAGGCGGAATAAAGCAGGTGAGAATTTTCATCATGGTTGATTTTCCGGCGCCATTTGGCCCAAGAAGACCAACAATTTCGCCGGGTTTTATTGTAAATGAAACATCATTAAGGGCAAGTTGCCCGCCGTAATTCTTGGTAATATTTGAAACTTGTATTGACATGGTTCAATCTTGCTATGAAGTGCAAAGGTAAGAAAGAATCATTAGCAGGGCTTTAGGTTGGATGCAAGGATTATGGCTGTTTAATTCAATTTAATTTAATGAACCACAAAGAAACATAGAACACATTGGTCGAATTTTAAAAGTCTATGTTTCCTTAGGCGATTGTGTGATGAAAAAACATACCCCAAAAGATAAACCCCTAGAAACATAGAACACATAGGTTAAAGGGAAACAAAGTCTATGTGCCCTATGTGCCTATGTGGTAAAAAAACAAACCCCATAAGATAAACCACTAGAAACATAGAACACATAGGTTAAAGAGAATTAAAGTCTATGTGCCCTATGTGCCTATGTGGTGAAAAAACAAACCAAAAAAGATAAATTTGCAAGCAAATCAAAACAGGAATCTTCCGTTAATTTGCTTTCACGCATCGGCTCTGAACAAACATTCTGAAAAGGGACAAATAATTCATTTCAGCGGGTAAATTAAGGGAGAGTATCCTTTAGAATATTTATCAACAATTTATTGTTTACAAATTTGTTATATCAAAAAAATACCTCTACCTTTGCACCCCTTTTTAAGGGGAAAGTGTACCCGTGAACGGCCGTAACCTGAAGCGACTTAAGCTATTCCGTTAACAGGGCGAGTTACAGATTGTTGAATCTCATGCCCGTGATCAGCATTCAGGTAACTGGTTTTATTGTTTTTCAATCAATAAATCATCAAAAAAAATGAACACATTAAGTTATAAAACTTTATCGGCTACACCCGATAACATACAGAAGAATTGGGTGTTGGTTGATGCCGAAGGACAGACTCTTGGTCGTCTATCGAGCAAAGTTGCCAATCTTATCAGGGGAAAATACAAAACCAACTTTACCCCTAACCTGGATTGTGGCGACTACGTAATCGTAATCAATGCGGAAAAAATTAAGCTCACGGGCAAAAAAATGACCGAAAAGGTTTATGTTCGTCATACAGGTTATCCTGGCGGACAGCGTTTTGCAACTCCATGGGAACTTATGCAAAAATTTCCCGAGAGGATCATCGAGCATGCCGTAAGAGGTATGTTGCCTAGCAACAAGCTCGGAGATGCATTGTATCGTAACCTTAAAGTGTATGCTGGAACTGAACATCCTCATCAGGCACAGCAGCCACAATTGATTAACCTAAATTCAATCAAATAACATGGAAGTAATCAACACCCTTGGCAGACGCAAAACTGCTGTAGCCCGTATTTATTTAAAAGATGGTAATGGCACTATTACCATTAACGGAAGGGATTACAAAGAATATTTTCCAACAGGTACACTTCAGTATGTTGTTACCCAGTCACTCGAGATAGCTGATTCACTTGGAAAGTATGATATCAAAGCGAATCTTGATGGAGGTGGAATTACAGGCCAGGCGGAAGCTCTTCGTTTGGCTATTTCCAAAGCACTTTGCGAAATCAATCCTGAAATGCGTCCCCCGCTTAAGGCCAAAGGTCTGTTGCGCAGGGATCCACGTATGGTTGAAAGGAAAAAACCAGGCCAGAAAAAAGCCCGTAAGAAATTCCAGTTCAGCAAGCGCTAATCTCAAATGGTGTTTAGTATCTAAATTGCCGGGACCTCTTTGCTGCTTTAAAGCAGCCTGAATCAGAGCTACCCGGTGATTGTTTTTCACAGAATGTAAACAAATAACAAAAATTTAAATGGCAAGAACAACTTTTGAAGAATTACTGGATGCCGGTTCGCATTTCGGTCACTTGAAACGCAAATGGAATCCAAACATGGCTCCTTATATTTTTATGGAGCGCAACGGTATTCATATTATCGACCTTTACAAAACCATCGCCAAGATCGACGAGGCTGCTGCTGCTATGAAGCAGATCACCAAATCGGGCAAGAAAGTACTTTTTGTTGCTACCAAAAAGCAGGCTAAGGAAATCGTGGCTGATCACGTTAAAGTTGTAGGAATGCCCTACGTTACTGAGCGCTGGCCAGGTGGAATGCTTACCAACTTTGCAACCATCCGCAAAGCCGTCCGCAAAATGTCTTCTCTCGACAAATTGATGGTTGGAACTGCTTTTACAAGTATTTCAAAGCGTGAGCGTCTTCAGATTGCCCGTGAACGTGCAAAACTCGAAAAGAACCTTGGTTCTATCGCAGACCTGAGCCGTTTGCCTGCAGCTTTATTTGTGGTTGATATCGTTAAAGAACATATTGCCATCGCTGAAGCCAGAAAACTCAATATCCCCACTTTTGCAATTGTTGATACCAATTCTGATCCAAATCTTGTAGATTTCCCGATTCCGGCCAACGATGATGCTTCAAAATCTATTTCACTGATCATCAGTAAAATGATTCAGGCTATTGAAGAAGGTTTGATGGAGCGCAAAATCGACCGCGATAAACGCGACGAAGACAGAGAAGATGGTACATCAGGTCGTGCTGATGGTGATTTTGATCTTGATGATGACGATGACGAAAGCAGCGTTGCTAGAACTGAACGTCTTCGTACAAAACAAACACCAGCCGGTGAAGCAGGTGGCGAAGGACGCAGAAGCAAACCAGGTACCCGCAAACCTTTGGGTAAAAAACCAGGTGGACCAGGCCCCAGAAAATAATTTTTAACTTTAAATACGAAATCAAGCTATGGCAAATATAACCGCTGCTGATGTAAATAAATTGCGCCAGATGACCGGAGCAGGTATGATGGACTGTAAAAAAGCTCTTCAGGAAAATGAAGGTGACTTTGAAAAAGCAATTGACTACCTGCGCAAGAAAGGCCAGAAATTAGCCACCAAAAGGGCAGATAAAGATGCCAATGAAGGTATTGTGATCGCAAAAACCAACGAAGCAAAAGACTTTGCAGTTATTTTTATGCTTAACTGCGAAACCGATTTTGTTGCTAAAAATCAGGAATTTGTTGATTTTACTAACCTCCTCCTTTCAAAGGCAATTGAAAAACAAGCTTCAACTATTGATGAATTTAAGGCTTTAGACCTTAATGGACGCAGTGTTGAAGAAAACATCACCGAAATGGTGGGTAAAACAGGTGAGAAAATGGAACTGGCACACTACGAAGTTATTCGTGATGCCCGCGTTTTCGCTTACAATCACCCAGGTAACCGTCTTGCTACTATTCTTGGTTTGAATAAAGCCGGGGTTGAAGGCATTGATCAGGCTGGTCATGAAGTTGCTATGCAGATTGCTGCAATGGCTCCGGTGGCTGTTGATAAAGATGATGTTCCTGCCGAAACCATTGAACGTGAAATTGAAATTGGTAAAGAGCAAGCTCGTCTTGAAGGTAAACCGGAAGAAATGGTTGAAAAAATCGCTCTTGGTAAACTGAATAAGTTTTACAAAGAAAACACACTCTTAAATCAGGAGTTTGTTCGCGATAACAAATTAACTGTCGGCGAATTCCTTCATAAACTTGACAAAGGCCTTACTGTTAGTGCTTTCAAACGTTTTATGCTTGGCGCATAATAACTGAAAGACCATTTGTGTACTTCTAAAAAAGCCGGCTTTTGCCGGCTTTTTTTATTGTTTTCTGATCAGAACCAATTGTTTACTATCTGCCAGTGATGCATTTTGCATAAAAGCCTGAAACGCCTGATACTTCTCAGGAGGAAAACTGCCTTTATTTCTCCTGAATTCTCTTATGCAAGTTAGGACTCCGTCTTTAACAACAGTTTTCATGCTGTACATCCCGAATTCAGGATCTGAAATGGTAGCTTCAGGTATTGATTCCGGTTCAAAACCTGCAGGAATACTCACTGTCAGGGTATCCTGACAATGATAAGGATAATAAATAACCAAAGGCGTTTTGCGATTGCGCATACGTTCAGGTGCAGAAATCTTATTGTTAAGATTGAGCGAAACAAAAAGCCTGTCGTTGTTGCCTGCAAAAAAAGATCTGATTTCGGCATCGAGTTGCAATTCTACTTTAGGTTCCCCTCTATCATGCACCTTTATATTATGGCTATTAAGCGTAAAATTTGTGAATTCAAGAGAATGATTTATCCATGTTTGCTGATCGTGAATGGGTTGCCTGACATATCGGGCACTTTCACTCATGTAAATCCCTCTATACCTGATTGTGCCTGAAACATTAGCCCCATTTGACGAGGGTGTTATCAGTAAATTGGAACTCAAATGATTGTCTTCTTGTCTGTATTCCTTTGTTCTTACAAGTTTTGAGGCAGGTCCGTCAACCAATAGAGCGTATCTGTTATCTGTAAAATCACCAAGACTTCCGAACGGAATATCCTGACTTGTACATTCAAGCCATATGGTATCATTTTTTTGTGGAACACAAACGATAACATGATTGAACTGATGACCCGGGTGATCAGGAATAAAATGATAATCTTTCTTTCCGGCCTGAACCACAGCATAATGAGCCTTTATCCCAACAGCATCAAGCATTGAAATCATATAATTACTCAGGTCTTTGCAGTCACCATATCCCAAAGATTCCACATCGGTTACAGGGTGAGGTTGCAGGCCTCCGATTCCCAGCGAAATGTTTATGTAATGTGTGTTGGATTGCAGGTATTTATATAAAATCCTGATTTTCTCCCGTTCATTTGCCGCAGAAGAAGTCATTTTCCGGTATTTTTCAACTGAAGCGGATGATAGTGAACTTCTTCCTTTCAATAAACTTGTCAGCCAGTTGCCATAGCTCTGCCAGGTATCAGCCATACCCTTGTAATCATCATAACTCAGATATTGAGGCGATAGAAAAATGCCCGGTAGTATTTCGTCGGTTATTATTGAATACGGCTCAATAATCAGTGATGGAAGATTACGGAACTCCCATTTACTTCCGGTGAGTGTTTTTGTAGTTTCCAACCCTTCAACATTGCCGGACATTGAAATATGCACCGGTATATCCTGAGGGTTGACAAGTTCTAAACTTGTGTATTGTATTGATTGGTTTTCAGATATATAAGGTTTGAAATACTCCAGGCTGTATAGTCTTTGCAGTTGAATCTCATATTCATATTCAAATGTGTATGGATATGATGAAGGTACATGCCTGTATGCCTTAAGTCGGTAATCAGAGTATAGAGAAGCTTCACCACCCGCGCTGAGATCAATAATATCTGATTGTTTTACTGACTTTATCTTTTTGCCGTTTGCATCGTAAACAGATATTCTTTTGATGTTTACTTTGTCTGCATTTACAAACGAAAAGAGCATAACTGCCATATTTTCCGCTTTCTTATTGAGAATAGTCACAGCAAAGTATTTATTTACTGTTACTCTTTCCTTCGAGTCAAGGGTTAATACTGTGCGACTTTCTCTTATTACTGAATTAGACCCTTTCAGCAAATCTTCGGGAATAAGAGAAGTTGCAAAATTCTGTGCAATGATAATAACAGGGTTTAATAGTAAAATCAACCCAAGAAACATGCAAATCCTGAATCCTCTCATAATTACAGTTTTTTCAGTACTACCATTTCAGCATTTTTAGACACAATCTGAGTGTATAATTCTCTTATTTCTCCATAGTCCTGAAAGGTTATAAGCGGGGTTTTTATGGTTAGTACACTTTGAAACTGTAATTGATTGCCGTTAACCACTGCAATATATTTGAAAATGCCTTTATTGTTGCTCAACGAAAGACTGATGTTTTTTGGCATTTCAACTACTTCATAACCCTCAGGTAAATCAATGATACATATATTTTTAGTCACCCATGGATTAATAAAATCGATTGGATATACCCTTTCTTCGGTAACAAATGGATTGCTGCTGATACCCATTCCCAAAGTCGGACTTAAATAAATAATATCCTTTGTGTTATTTTCAGGATTGGTTTTTATTTCAGCCTTAAATTTTAAATAGAGCGGGTTGGTCCTGTCATTCAGATTTTCAATTGTATAATCACCGATCTGTAAACCCGGTATTTCTGCTTCAAACTCATTGATGTATTCTTCCTCATTATTTTTTTCGCGGATATCGATAGCTCTGTTATGCGCAAAATATCTGGTTTCCATAATGCTGAAATCTCCGCTGAGGTTTCCTGAAGCATCTAAGGTTACTTTATTATAATAGGTTCTGCTGTCTTCTTGCGGTGTATTTAAATTTACCCAATCGTTTTCACTGGATTCTCTCGATATGCGACGACCGTTACCATTGAGGCAGCGAATCGGTAACATATTGTAAGAGAGATTTTTATCCGTAGCATCAAGCAGATAAGTGTTGCTGTCGATGATTGCTTCAGCGATTACATAGTTAAACTTATTGATCATAAGTTGTCCGGGGTGTAGCATTCCATTGCTCCTGGTGCTAAGAATTACCGGGCTTGTTTTTATATCGCACTCATTCAGCAACGATATCAGTAATAGGTTTATGTCTGATGATTTCCCTTTCTTTTCATCCCAAACTTTTCGTAGAGATTCGCTTAGATATATCCCGTTTGCACCGGAATAGTTAACTGAATTCCGGATAAATTCATGTGCTTTAACCATTCTTTCAAATGGATCAGGGTATGCGATTCGTAATGCTTCTGCTTCCTTTTTTAGTGGGCCGCTGCGCTTTAATGGCGCACCAAAATCTTCATCAAACCATAAATCATCTCCTATCTTTACCCAATTTGTTGTGAAGTCCTTGTAATTCTGAGGAAATGCAATAGATCCCAATTCATATTCTATGGCTGCTATATAATTCGAAATGTCATTCATGTAGGCTTCTTCCTTTAATGCCGGTACATTAAGGAAGGTATATTTGGTATTGTACTCCGTGTAATTAACACTGCTTGTTCCTTGGCTGCCCACCCAGATAATACTCCGGTTTGTTGTTTTTGAGTCAGTAGCAGTTGGGGTAAGGTATCCTTTCAACAGCCTTTTGTAATTGAAGTATTCTGGAATAGAAACGCTTAGCTCGCTGATCAGGGCAGGAATATGATGTTGAAAATTCCATTCGGGCAATAGCCCAAAAAGTTCGGATGTGATGCTGTACTCAAGATCAAAAACACTGCCTTCCTTAATGTTTGGGATTGAGAAATTTTTGCTCTTTTCTTTAGAACTGATATGTTCAGTAAAGATATTGTCCTTGTCAAGGTCAGTTCTCACTACTTTGTTATTCTCGTCAAGGTGAAAACTTGATGCGCGAAGTTTAGTAATCTTCTGTTCAGTCGTGCCGTATTTGTGGTATTTTATCTTGAATTTGGCCACATCAAATTCACTTGAATTGAATATCTTAACTCTAAGATGGCGTGTATGAATAACTGAGAACCCGGTGAGGTCGTTATAAATAATGCTGATGTCGCCTATGTCGCTGATAATCAAAGCTCCAGAGCTGGTATCTGCATCGTAGGTTTTAAGAGCCAGAAGTTCATTATCAATTTTTCCGAATTTGATCTGTGACTTTTGTGCAAATGTGATTGTTGAAAACAATGCCAGAAATGTGAAGATGAAGATGTTTTTCATATAAACTAAAGGGTTACAAATTGGTATATGATCGGGTTATTTAAAAATGCAGGAAAAAAGAATTATAAGGGGGTGAAATTAAGGAAGTTTAAATGTTTTGCAAAATAGAAGCACAATAAAATTTGTCCTGACAGGAATAATCAGAAATATCAAACTTATATAAAGTGTACACAATCAATAATGTATGGATTTATATCTGGATTGTTTGGAATCATTATAAATTTGAGGTGACGCCACTACAAGGCAACTGATAGAAGTTTTTTTTGAAATGATTTTTATTGCAGATTCGCTCATTCATTTGCATAAAAAGAAAAAAGCCTGTTATTCAGGCTTTTTTCATCAGTCAAAATCAGGCAATTTTTAGTTTCCCAGCAGTTCTTTTATAATCTGGGATATTGTTTTATTGTCAGCTTTTCCAGCAAGTTTTCCTGCAGCAGCAGCCATTACTTTACCCATGTCTTTAATGCTGCTGGCGCCGGTTTCAGTAATTATAGCCTGTAGAACCGGCTTTAATTCGTTAGGAGTCATTTGTGAAGGCAGGTAAACAGAAATGATATCCGCCTGAAAAATTTCAGTTGCAGCGAGGTCAGCACGGTTTTGCTCAGTGTAAATGCCAGCAGTTTCGCGTCTTTGTTTCACCAGTTTCTGAAGGATTTTTATTTCTGTTTCCGCTGAAATTTCTCCTCCTCCTCCTTCGCTGGTCATCTCAAGCAGAAGCGCAGATTTTACAGCCCTCAATGCTTCCAGCTTGTCCTTTTCACGGGCAAGCATTGCTTTCTTGATGTCCTCGTTGATTTTTTCAGTTAAGCTCATTTAATTTATTTTAGTCAACGTTATCGTGCAAAAAAGAATTGTTCTGCCTCATTTCAACAGAATTATTCTCGGTTTTGAACAATGAATACCTCGAAACTTCTGAATCTTTTGAAGGAGGAGGATCGTTCAGTTCAATTTTTTTTCGCAGGTATGCTGGTTGATTTTCCATTTCCACAAGACCGTCAGGTGTTGCAATCTTGTAACTCAGATCACGCATCCTTGCATATCTGTCGTTGGCTCTTTCATCCTGTTTTAACTGTGCTTTTTCTGTTTCCGATTCATCGGTTTCTTCAGGTTTGAAGCTCTTCAGGAAATCAAATCCAGGCACTTTTTCTTTTTCTGTTTTTACAGGAATTGCTGTAAAACCTGACAGAGGCTTGTTCTCATTGGTCTGCTCGGCAGAACTTCTCTCAGGTGAATGATTTATCTCGAAAGTAAAAGTTCGCTGTGGCTCCTGATATGAAGGTTTTTCCTGAAGGGTAGGCTCTGTTATAACAGGCTCGGCCGGAGTTTGAAACTTATTGATTAATGTGATCTCTTCAATAGGAGCAGGGTTCGGTTTTACCGGTTCCACAGTTTTAACCACATTTCGCGGGTCTTCTTGATTTAAGGGATAAACCACAACTTCGGGTTTGTGAACTTCATCGGGTCGTCCGGAAACGGAATCAAAACCGGTAGCAATAAGAGTGATACTGATTTTATCTCCAAGAGTTTCATCGGTTCCATTTCCCCAGATGATATCTGCACCTGATCCGGCTTCATGCTGAATGTAATCAGTAATCTCCATCACTTCATCAAGCGTAATTTCAGAAGTACCGGAAGAGATGTAAAGCAGTATATTGCTTGCTCCTCTGATGTTTGCGTCGTCGAGCAGAGGAGAACTCATGGCAATCTGCACTGCTTCAAGAGCTCTGTTTTCGCCCTCAGCCATGCCCGATCCCATGATGGCTTTTCCGCTGTCTTTCATTACTGTTTTTACATCTTCAAAGTCAACGTTGATGTAACCGGTAACCGTAATGATTTCGGCAATACCTTTGGCTGCTACAGCCAGAATGTTGTCGGCTTTGAAGAATGCCTCTGAAAGTTTCAGATCTCCTTCAAGTTCTCTGAGTTTATCGTTGCAGATGATGAGCAGGGTATCAACTGAGCGGCGAAGTTCATCAATGCCGGCTTTTGCCTGCTGGGTTCGCTTCCGGCCTTCGAATGAGAAGGGCAAAGTAACAATACCAACAGTGAGAATACCCAGTTCTTTGGCAAGTGAAGCGATTACCGGTGCTGCACCAGTTCCTGTTCCACCTCCCATTCCGGCAGTAATGAACACCATTTTGGTGTTGTTTTCCAATACTTTTCGGATGTCATCTATGTTTTCAGCAGCGGCTTCGCGGCCTACTTCAGGGATTGATCCGGCGCCTAAACCTTTGTTTCCCAATTGAATTTTGAGCGGTACCGGGCTGGTGTCAAGTGCCTGGCAATCAGTATTGCAGATCATGAAATCCACGCCGCGGATTCCTTGCTTGAACATGTGCGTAACTGCATTGCTGCCACCTCCACCTACGCCTATCACCTTTATGATGGATGATTGATTTTTTGGCAAATCAAATTTGAGCATATCTGGCATTTTTAGATCTCCTAAATTAATTGTTTAAAATGTGCTGTTAACCGTGAATTTGCAGATTTTATCAACAGGTCTTCTGTTAATATCTTAGTTCACTCCTTCCTCGTCAAAGAAGTTTTTTATGGCATCAAAGAAGGAACCTCTTGGTTGTTTTTTGGCTTTTATTACAGGTTTTTCAACTTTGAGCGCATCCTTTTCAACGCGTTTCAGTCCTATGATTACCAGGCCAATACCGGTTGCATACATCGGGCTGGCCATTTCTTCGGGTAAACCCGGTGCAAGGTGCTCATTGGGATACCCAATGCGTGTATCCATACCTGTAATGAATTCGGTGAGCTGTGTGATGTGTTTCATCTGTGCACCTCCACCTGTAAGTACAATTCCTGCAATCAGTTTTTTCTCAAAACCTGAGTTTTTAATTTCGAAATATACGTGTTCGATGATCTCTTCCATCCTCGCCTGTATGATTGAAGCAAGATTGCGAAGTGTGATCTCTTTCGGAGGACGACCACGCAGTCCCGGGATAGCCACTACTTCTTCGTCGCGGTTTTCGCTGGCCAGCGCAGACCCAAACTTAACTTTGAGGTCTTCGGCGTGTTTTTTAATTATGGTGCATCCTTCTTTGATGTCTTCTGTAATAATGTCGCCACCAAACGGAATAACAGCAGTGTGACGGATAATTCCATCCTGAAAGATTGCAATATCAGTTGTTCCGCCTCCAATATCAACAAGCACCACGCCGGCTTCTTTTTCCTCTTCACTCAGCACAGCTTCTGCCGATGCAAGTGGCTCAAGCACCAGTGAATCGACCTCGAGTGTGGCCTTTTTGATGCACTTGTATATGTTCCGGGCAGCCATAGTTTGCCCGGTAATGATATGAAAATTTGCCTCGAGCTGATGTCCGAGCATTCCTTTGGGCTGTCTGATTCCACTTTCGCCATCAACTGTGTATTCCTGGGGAATTACATCAATAATCTCCTCCCCGGGGTTCATCGCCAGTTTGAACATATTTTCGGTCAGGCCTTCAATATCGTTCTGGCTGATTTCCAGTTCGCTGTTGGGACGAATTACTGAACCGCGGTATTGAATGCTCTTGATGTGCTGTCCGGCAATGCCTACATTCACAGTTGCAATATTGGTTTCTGAAGTGTTTTCAGCTTCCTTTACTGCACCGATAATGCTTTTTACAGTATCGTCAATGTTGGCAACCACGCCGCGCTTTACTCCAATAGATTCAGTTTTGCCGAATCCGAGTATTTCAATTTTGCCGTTCTCATTCCTGCGTCCGACAATTGCAGCAATTTTGGTTGTCCCGATGTCTAGTCCGACAACAATTTCTGATGGTTCCATATTAATTTATTGATTTTTTACAAACAACCTGATCCTGGTATTTCAGATTGATGACCCGGTAACTTGCCCAGGCTTCATTTCTGTTTCCCATGGTATAGAAAATTTTCAACTTCTCAAGCTTTTCGCTGATTTGTGTAGTGTCCCCCAAAAGAATTATCTGATCCCCGATCTTAGGAATCAACTCTATTTCACCCGATTGGTTCAAATGAACCTGCTCAATAAGTGCTAGCAGGAATTCATCATTTTTAATGCTTTTTGAAGTTACAAAGACCTTCTGCAGGTCGCGTGATAACTTTTTGTATTCCTCAGTATTTTTTTTGGAATTAACTTCCTGTATGTTTTCCCGGTTTGATTCAATTCTGCCATTTGCAAACACAACCCGTGCTGAGTTCTCATGGCTGATCGGCACTTTTTTGCCATCAGTATCAAGGTAAAAATGAGCACCTTTGCTATCAACAACCCTCACCAAAGGGCTCCGCTGAACCACAAGTGCTTTTACTTTTCCATTCACATCCATGGTCAGGTTTGCTTTTTTAACAAAAGGGCTTGCCTCAATTACTTTGTGAATCTCAGCCATTGGAATTTCTCCAAGTTTTTCGCCCTTTACTTTAATGCCGGCTTCTGTCACAAGTTGCCTTACATGAAAACGGCTGACCAACTCATCTCCGCCATTGTAATCCATTTCAATAACAAATTCAGGGCAAGTGGTCTGGTCCTGCTTTTGATTTGCAAAAATGAACAGAACCACAATTCCTGCCACCAGAACCGATTTCAGGATGATGTTAAGAATCCTTTTCATGGTTTTATGGTTTTGGTGAATAATTCTTCAATCGGTGCAACCAGTTGATCAATGTCGCCGGCGCCGAGTGTAAGCAGGATATCAGGTTGGTTTTGTGAAATCAGGAGCAGCGCTTCTTCTCTTCCGCAAAGGAATTTTTCTTTTGATTCTATTCCTTTCAGCAACATTTCAGAGTTTACCCCTTCAATCGGTTTTTCCCTTGCGGGATAAATTTCAAGTAGAATTACACGGTCGAGCATTGACAGGCTTTTTGAAAATCCTTCGGCAAAATCGCGGGTGCGAGAGAAAAGATGTGGCTGAAAAATCCCTGTAATGTGTCTTCCCGGATAAAGTTTGCGAACCGAACCGATGCATGCGCTCAACTCTTCAGGATGGTGCGCGTAATCATCAATATATAGAATTCCGGGAGTATTGATTCTGATGTCAAAACGCCTTTTTACACCTTCAAAAGAATTTATTCCTTTGCGGATTTCATCTTCATCGGCGCCGCTTAACCAAGCTGCAGCTGATGCTGCAATGCTGTTTTCAACGTTGAACAGTCCTGGAAGCCCTGGTGATAAATCTGAAATCCGTCCTTCAGGAATTACCAGATCAAAGTGATAACGGTGATTCTCAATTCTCAGGTTTTCAGCGTAAAAATCAGCTTGTTTATCGAGTGAATAAGTGTAGAATTCAACATCAGGATTATGATCGGGTTCGACACCGATTCCTGATTTGATCAGCAAAACACCGCCGGGAACAACCCGTTTGGTGAATTGAGTAAAGGTGTTTTTCAGATCCTGATGATCTGCATAAATATCCAGATGATCGGCATCGGTCGAGGTGATCAGCGCAAGCCAGGGCGATAATCTGAGAAATGAACGGTCGAATTCATCAGCTTCGGCCACCATCAGTTCACTGAATGGATTCAGAAGCAGGTTTGATCCGTAATTTTTAGAAATTCCACCCAGAAATGCTGTACATCCGGCTTTTGCATTGAACATGATGTGTGAAATCATGGTGGAAACCGTTGTTTTGCCATGTGTACCAGCCACCGCAATCGTTTTTTTGCTGTTGGTAAGATCGCCCAATACTTCAGCCCGTTTTTTAATATTGAAATTTCCCGATGTCGCTTTTACAAATTCGGCGAGGTCATGAGGAATTGCAGGAGTGTATATAATAAGGTCTGTATCTGCTGGTATCAGATCAGGGCGGTCTTTAAAATGGATTTGAATTCCTTCGGCTTCAAGCTGAGAAGTGAGTGTTGTCGGTGTTTTGTCATAACCCAAAACTGTGCTGCCTGCAGCATGAAAGTAACGGGCAAGTGCACTCATGCCAATTCCTCCGATGCCAAGAAAATATACAGTTTTAGGTTTTCCGGTTTTCACTTTGAGTTAGTTTTGAGTTAGTTCCAAAATGATGTTTGCAATATCTAGCGCAGCATTCGGCTTAGCAAGCAGATGAATGTTGCTGCTCAGTTCTTCTTTTCTTGTGGTATTAAAGGCCAGAGAGATGATAGTCTCTGAGAGCTCTGAATCTGCTTTGTTATCAGGAATCAGAACAGCGGCATTCCGTTTTACCAGCGCCATGGCATTTTTTGTCTGATGATCTTCAGCAACATTCGGCGATGGAATCAGGATAGATGGCTTTCCTGTTATACAAAGTTCCGAAACCGATAAAGCTCCTGCCCTCGACACTACAATATCGGCGGCAGCGTATGCAAGGTCCATTCTGGTAATGAAGTCGTAATTTCTGATTCCGTATTCATCAAATGGAATTGTGGCTGATTTTGCTGTCTCTGAAAAAGTTTTGCCGGTTTGCCATATCAGTTGAAGTCCGGCATCTGCCAATTCCATTAATGCGTGATGAATGCTGTTGTTGATGGTTCTGGCACCAAGGCTTCCGCCTATTACCAGAACTACTGGTTTTTTTGGGTCAAGTCTGAAAAAACTAAGCGCTTCTTCTCTTTTGGCTTCAGCAAAAACGATATCTGATCTTACTGGATTTCCGGTCAGAACTATTCTGGATGCCGGGAAATATTTTTCCATATCAGGGTAGGCAACACATATTTTTTTTGCTTTTCCGGCCAGCATTCTGTTTGTGATTCCCGGAAATGAATTTTGCTCTTGTATCAAAGTTGAAATTCCCATCGATGCTGCAGCTTTTACAGTGGGTCCGCTCGCGTATCCGCCAACACCAACAACAACCTGAGGTTTAAAATCTTTTATAATCTTTCTGGCTTTGAGCGAGCTATGCGCAAGTTTGATGGGAAACAATAAGTTTTTTAAAGTCAGTTTGCGTTGTAGTCCGCTGATCCATAGTGTCCTGATTTCATATCCTGCTGCCGGAACTTTTTCTGTTTCCATCCTGCCTTCAGCACCTACAAAAAGGATTTTTACTTCCGGGTTAACCGAAGTCAAAGCATCAGCAATAGCAATTGCCGGAAACACATGGCCTCCGGTTCCGCCTCCGCTTATAATAATCCTTGTTTCAGGCAATTGCATGTTCGGTTTGTTTGGTTTGTTTTTCTGTTTTTGCTTCTTTTTCGAGGTTTTCTGATTCCTCAATTTCGCGGCTCACGCTCAAAATAATGCCTATGGCAATACTCGTAAACCATATTGATGTTCCTCCCATACTTATAAATGGCAATGTTTGTCCTGTGACAGGCAGCAGATTTACGGCCACCATCATATTTACCATCGCCTGAAATACCAGACTGAAAGCCACGCCAAAAGTGAGAAATGCGGCAAAATTCCGCGGACTCCGGATGACAATTTTAACAGCCCTGAACAGCAATATCAGATATAATAACACAACAATAGTTCCTCCTATCAAACCATATTCTTCAATGATGATGGCAAAAATAAAGTCGGAATAGGGGTGAGGAAGAAAATTTTTCTGGGTTGAATTACCAGGCATTTTTCCCGCGATACCTCCTGTAGCAATTGCGATTTTTGCCTGCTCCACCTGATAGTTGGCATCGCTGTCACCACTTTTGAAACTTTCAATCCTGTTTTGCCAGGTTCCAAAACGCCCGCTGAGTTTGGGCGAGTTTACGGCAACAGTTATTAATAAAATAAAGGCAACTAATCCAATGCCGACAAGCGTTAATAAATACCGGATTTTAACACGGCCAACAAACATAAGTACAAGGCATGTTGTAAAAATAAGTGCTGCAGTTGAAAGGTTGGCGGGCATTATAAGCAAGGTTATAATTACCACGGGAAGAAGAATGGCAATAAAACCTTTTTTAAAATCATCGATTTCGCCCTGATTTTTTGCAAGAAGCCGGGCAACATATATTATAAGTGCGAGTTTAGCCAGATCGGAAGGCTGAAAAGTTATGTTGATCAAAGGAAGGGTATACCAGCGGCTGGCTTCATTCATTGATGTGCCGAATAAAAGGGTGTATGCCAGCAGGGGAACCGAAATGTAAATTCCGAGTTGCGAAATGCGTGCATAGTATTTGTATTTGACCTGATGAGCCAGATACATCAACACAAAGCCAAGCAGCAATATACCCAAATGCTTTATCAGGTAGTACTCAGTATTGCCCGATTGATAACGGTAGGCAAGTGTTCCGGTGGAACTGTAAACCGCCAGCAACGAGAATATCGACAGAAGGAACACCACTGCCCATATCACTTTGTCTCCTTTTATCCTGCTTAAAATGGCTTTCATATTTCGCTTTTCTTCAAAGGGCTTTTACTGCATTTTTAAACTGATTGCCACGGTCTTCGTAGTTTTCAAAGAGGTCAAAACTTGCACAGGCAGGTGATAATAACACCACATCGTTTTTGTTGGCCAGGTAGTAAGCCTGATTTACAGCTTCTTCTGCCGATTGCGCTTCAATAATTACAGGGATGATATCTTTGAAAGCATCTATCAGAAGTTCATTGTCGAGGCCAAGGCAAACCAGTGCTTTTACATTCGATTTTACCACTTCGTACAATTTTGTGTAGTCGTTGCCTTTGTCAATTCCTCCGGCAATCCAGATGACTGGTTTACTCTGGTTTTCCAGAGCCCACCATGCCGAATTGATATTTGTTGCTTTTGAGTCGTTGATAAACTCAATGCCATGTATATTGGCCACAAACTCAAGCCGGTGAGTAATGTTTTCGAAACTACTAAGGCTTTCCTTAATACTTTCCTTGCGCAATCCGATAAGACTTCCTGATATTCCGGCAGCCATTGAATTGTAGATGTTGTGCTTTCCCTGTAAAGCAAGTTCTTCGATTGTCATAGTGTACTTTTCCCCTTTTATGTTGAATACTATTTTATTTCCGTCGAGCCAGGCACCTTCGTGCCCTTTTTCGTGTAAGCTGATTTTGTAAACCTGCTGATGAAGTCTGCTGTGTTGTATTATCTCTCTGCTTTTTTCATCATCAACGCACCAGATAAATGAATCTTCTTTGCGCTGATTTTGAATGATTCTCATTTTTGAAGCGGCATATTTGCTGAAATCATTGTCATACCTGTCAAGATGGTCAGGTGTGATATTCAACAGAATCGCTATGTCAGCCCTGAAATCCTTTATGCCATCTAATTGAAAGCTGCTCAACTCAAGGCTGAAGTATTCATACTCCTTTTTTAATACTTCGCTGGCAAAACTGTTTCCTATGTTGCCTGCAGCGCATGAATCCATACCTGCATGTTTAAGCATGTGCTGAATCAGCGAAGTGGTAGTGGTTTTGCCGTTGCTACCTGTTATGCAGATCTTTTTTGAGCTGGTAAAACGCGAAGCAAACTCGATTTCCGAAATCACCGGAATTCCTTTGCTTCTGGCTTCTGCAACCAGATGAACATTTTCGGGTATTCCCGGACTTTTTATAATTTCATCAATGCCACTGAGGATGTTTTGGCCATGCCCGCCTTCCTCAAAGGCTATGTTGTTGGCAATCAGTTGATTCTTAAAATTTTCTTTGATATTCCCATTGTCTGACACAAACACATCAAACCCTTTACCGGCCGCAAGCAGCGCAGCACCGATTCCGCTTTCGCCGGCACCGAGTATCAGTATTTTGGGTTTGTGATTCATTGTTATCTGATTTTCAGGGTGATGATTGTAAAAACTGCAAGCATTATCCCAACAATAAAAAACCGCTGTACTATTTTTGGTTCTGAATATCCGAGCATCTGGAAATGATGGTGCAGCGGAGCCATTTTAAAGATTCTCCGTCCTTCGCCGTACTTCCTTTTGGTTCGTTTGAAATAGCTAACCTGCAGGACTACTGAAAGATTTTCAGCCAGAAATATTCCACAGAGAATCGGAATCAGCAGCTCTTTGCGGATCATAATAGCCAGCACTGCAATTACACCTCCCAATGCCAGCGACCCGGTATCACCCATAAAAACCTGGGCAGGAAAAGTGTTGTACCACAGAAAACCGGTACACGCGCCAACAAATGCACTTACAAAAATTGTAAGCTCGCCGGTGTCGGGTAAATACATGATGTTCAGGTAATCGGCAAACACAAAGTTTCCTGAAACCCAGGCAAGTATGCCAAGGGTTACCCCGATAATAGCTGAAGTTCCGGTTGCCAGTCCATCAATGCCATCGGTGAGATTTGCACCATTTGAAACTGAAATAATGATCAGGATTACGACAGGAACAAAGATTATCCATGCATAATTCATTGCTTTTTCACCAAAAGGCTTCAGCAGAACTGCATAGTCCAACTCGTTGTTTTTCAGGAAAGGGATGGTGGTTTTTGTAGATTTTGAAGATTGTCTCGAAAACCTTTGTCCGTGGTCGTTTACCTGTTCGAATTCGCTTGGCGATTCAACCGAAACTGAACTTGTCTGATAAATCTTTTCGCGGATTACCACATCTTCATGAAAATAAAGAGTTAATCCTACCACCAGTCCAATGATGATTTGTCCAAGGATTTTAAACTTTCCGGCAAGTCCTTTTTTGTCATTTCTGAATACTTTGATGTAATCATCCAGAAATCCGATAAAACCCAGCCAGATGGTTGTGATTAGAATAAGAATGATGTAAATGTTATTGAGTTTCGCAAACAGAAGTGTGGGAATTACAATTGCGCTGAGAATAATCAATCCGCCCATGGTCGGGGTTCCCTGTTTTTCTTTTTGTCCATGAAGTCCCAGGTCTCTCACCACTTCGCCTACAAGTTTCTTTTGCAGATAATTGATCAGCGTTTTGCCAAACAAAAGCGAAATAATCAGTGAAGTTATGACAGCCAGCGCAGCCCTGAAGGAAATATACTGAAACATTCCGGCTCCCGGAAAGTCCATGCTTTTATCAAGAAAATCAAACAGATAGTACAACATAAGCCCTGTTTTTACTGATTTTGGTTGTTATTTATTGCCAATGCTTCTTTAAGTTCTTCGCGGTCGTCGAAGTGATGTTTTGTGCCTTTTATTTCCTGATAGGTTTCGTGTCCTTTGCCTGCAATCAGAATAATGTCGCCGCTGTCAGCCATTGTGCAGGCAGCACGTATTGCTTGACGGCGGTCGCTGATAAGCAGGGTTGCTTTTTTACGGTCAATGTTTACTCCTGCCATCATTTCTTTAAGGATTTCATCAGGATCCTCATTGCGCGGATTATCGGAAGTGAGAATGGTAAGTGTGCTGTTTTCGGCTGCTATCGAAGCCATTACCGGGCGCTTTGTTTTATCGCGGTTTCCACCGGCACCAACAACTGTAATGAGTTTTCCGGCGCCTTCACGAATGGCATTTATTGTTGAAATTACATTCAGAAGCGCGTCAGGTGTATGCGCGTAGTCAACTATGCCGATAACTCCGGTTGGCGACTTCATAAATTCAAACCTTCCATCAACAGGAACCAGCTTGCTCAGCCCGGTAAGGCATTCTTCCTCGGATAAACCAAGCATTTCAGCGGTTGCATAAATGCTGAGTAAATTGTAGGCATTGAAATTTCCAACCAGCCGGCACCAGACTTCTTTTCCATTGATACTGAGCTGCAAACCATCAAAATGGTTTTCGAGAATCCTGCAGTGAAAATCAGCCTGTTTTTTAACCGCCAGCGTTTTTATCACTGCTTTTGTATTCTGAACCATCACCATTCCGTTTCTGTCGTCAATGTTTGTCAGTGCAAAAGCAGACGATGGAAGGTTGTCGAAAAACGTTTTTTTAGCCTTCAGATACGCGTCAAATGTTTTGTGGTAGTCGAGGTGATCGTGTGTGAGATTCGAAAAAACTCCGCCTCTGAAGCTAAGCCCTGCAATTCGCTGCTGAACAACAGCATGCGAGCTTACTTCCATAAAACAATATTCACAACCCTCCGAAACCATTTCATTCAGCAGGTGGTTCAGCGTCATTGGATCGGGGGTGGTATGTGAAGCCGGTATTTCACGGGAGTTGATCACGTTTCGTACGGTAGAGATCAGGCCAACTTTAAATCCTGCCTGAATAAAAAGCTGGTAGAGCAGAGTGGCTATTGTGGTTTTTCCATTGGTGCCTGTTATCCCGATAAGGTGAAGCCTGGTTGAAGGGTTGTCGAAATAATTTCCGGCCATGATAGCCAAAGTCTCAGCACTGTCCTTTACTTCAATGTAGGTGACATCGTGTTCGGTTTTTTCAGGAATGGATTCGCACACAATTGCTTTAACACCTTTATTGATGACATCGGCAATATAAATATGCCCATCGGTTTGTGTACCTTTTACAGCAACAAATACTTTGTCATTTCCTGCGCTTCTCGAGTCGGATATGACCTCAACGACAGGTATATCCGTACTTCCGGCTATCCTGACAATTCTGCAACGATACAATATGTCTTTAAGTGTTCTCATTTCAGCGCTTTATCCCAAATCAATAATACATTTACTGCCTCTTACTGCCTTAGACCCGGCAGGCAGCGATTGTTTCCTTACTTTTCCTTTGCCATTTACCTCTACTTTTATTCCTGCCGATTCAAGCAGAAAAACCGCATCTCTTGCTCCCATCCCTTTTACATCAGGAATCTTCTGGTTGTCGGTATCAATGATCACCGTTTCAGTAATTCCCATATTATCTCGGTATGCAATCCACTCATTCTGAATAATATCAGAAGCTGCCAATACATTGAGCGACTTAAAAATTGTGTGCAGTTCACTTGCATTGCCCGAAGCATATATTGGTGTTGCAGATAGGGTTGAATCTGATTTTTTTGCTTCGAAATCGAGCCGTGTGGAATATACCTTGTCAGCGACCTCTTTAAAAACCGGGCCAGCTATTGATCCTCCGTAGTAAACGCCTTTACTCGGATTGTTAATTACCACAATCATCGAGTATTTCGGGTCTTCGGCAGGGAAGTAACCTGAAAATGATGCTTTGTAATTTGATTTGTTATACCCCGCATTATTCTGGGCAATCTGAGCTGTTCCGGTTTTTCCGGCTATCTGGTACACAGGATTCTTAAGGTGTGTGGCAGTTCCCTTTTGAACTACGCCTTCGAGCAACGAACGAGCCATTGCAATTGACTCAGGTTTCTTTGTAATGGAATTGGAGAGAATAATCGGTTCAAACGTCTCAATTACAACTCCGTCTGATCTGATTTCCTTTACAAATTGTGGTTTTACCATTACACCATTATTGGCAATTGCATTGTAGAATGTCAATGTTTGCAATGGCGTAAGTGCCACTTCATATCCTATCGACATCCAGGGAAGCGATACTTTCGACCAGTATTTATGTTTGGTGTCTTTTATTGAAGGGTTTCCTTCTCCGGGAATATCTAACCCCAGAGGCTGGTTCAGACGCATCGCGTAAAGCGCATCTATAAATTGCTGTGGTTTGTCTTTGTATGCTTTGTGGATGACTTTTGAAATGCCCACGTTTGAGGATAATTCAAAAGCCTGACGAACACTGATGCGGCCATAACCTCCTTTGTGAGAGTCTCTCATGGTGCGGTTTGCAAACTTTGCAGTACCGCCCTGAGTATCAACAGTATCACTTAGGCTGACCAATCCGTCATCAAGGGCTGCAAGCAGTGAAGCCAGCTTGAATGTTGATCCTGGTTCCGAACTTTCACCTACAGCGTAGTTGTACTTTTCTTCATAAACGCCTTCTTTGTTTTTGCCAAGGTTTGCAATGGCAACGATAAAGCCGGTTTTTACTTCCATCAGAATGGCGCATCCATGATCGGCATCATTGGCTACCAACTGCCTCATCAGCGCATCTTCTGCAACATCCTGAATGTTTATATCAATGGATGTAACAATATCATGTCCGTTTCTTGGTTCTATCTCGTTTTCGTCATTTAATGGTCTCCACACACCACTTCCAATGCGCTGCATAAGTCGCTGACCGCTTTCACCTTCAAGCAGGTGACTATATGCGCCTTCAAGCCCGATATCGTTAACGGTTCCGTCTTTGTCCCATCCTATAGTTCTGAAAGCAAGCCACTTAAAGGGAAGCTCTCTCTTGTTTTTTGCCAGAGCAATAAGGCCTCCCTTGTATTTTCCCAATCTGAAAATCGGGAATTTTCTTACTTTCTTAAGGTCACTGTAGGTTATATTCCGCTTAAGCAGAAGATAGCGATTATTTTTTTTGCGGCCCTGTTCAAGTATCTGTTTGTATTCTTTTGTGCTGCGGTCTCTGAAATGATTTGCCATATGCCAGGCGAGTGAGTCCACATTATCATAAAAGAATTCATCGTTGTAATGGGTGTTGCCTGCATCAATACGAAGTTCAAAAATGGGAACCGATGCGGCCATTAAACTTCCGTCAGCAGCCAGAATATTGCCTCGGGTGGCTTCAATATTTTCGTACCTGATGCTTAATTTTTTCGCTTTTTCGCGCCATTCATCGCCTTCAACAAACTGAATGTAGGCTGCCTTGCCGATTATCGACAAACCAAGCACTACCATGACAAAATAGACAAGGTAAACTTTCTTTAATATTTCGCCCTTATTGTCCATCAGTTTATTCTTTTATGTGAATTTTTACAGGAGGCACAACTGATTCTTTTACGCCGGTATTTTTAAGCTTATTGGCAACTTCCGATTGCTTGCTGTGGTACATTAAAGCCGATTTTGTGGTTATGTATTCATACCTCAGCTCTTCAAGTTCACGTTTGGTTTTTGATATTTCTATCATGGTTTTCTCGGCATTGTACGAATTGGCGATGTAGAAAACAGCCATCATTGTAAGGAAAAGGATAAATGGTACTTGCGTGACCAGATTATCGCGGGTAAGGAAACTTCCATCAACAATGCTGTGCAGAGAGCCGCCAACATTTACTTTTTGATTTAGCACACTAAATGCTCTGAAAGACCTCTTCTTTTTAAGGGGTTTTTCAACAGGTTTTGGCCTGGGAGTATTTTTATGATTGCTAATCTTCGTCATGGTTTCTCTCAGCTATCCGGAGTTTTGCACTTCGCGAACGGTTGTTTTCAATCAATTCTTCTTCCGATGCAGTTACCGGCTTGCGGGTAACTGGTTTAAAGGGGGCATGAAGGTTCCCGAAAAAGTCCTTGTTCTCAATTCCTTCAAAATTTCCGGTTTTCATGAAGTGTTTTACCAACCTGTCTTCAAGTGAATGGTATGACATCACCACCAATCGTCCGCCCGGCTTTATGGTTTTTGTGGTTTGCAGAAGCATCTCCTTAAGTGCTTCAAGCTCACCATTTACTTCAATCCGTAAGGCCTGGAATATTCTGGCAAAAAATTTATTTTCTTTGCCTCGTTCTGCGAAAGGCTGAAGAATTTCCTTCAATTGTGCGGTTGTGTCAATGGATCCGGCACCTCTGGCTTCGGTCAGTTTTAGTGCGATGCGATAAGCATTTGGCAATTCACCGTACTCGCGCATTATTTTTATAAGGTTTTCGGTTGGATACCGGTTTATAACTTCTCTGGCGGTCAGATTCGATTTCCTATCCATCCTCAGATCGAGATCAGCATCAAAACGGGTTGAAAATCCGCGTTCGGCCTGGTCAAGCTGATGTGACGAAACACCCAGATCGGCCAGAACTCCATCAACCGGAAATGCTTTGTAGAATCTCAGAAAGTTTGTGAGATACCTGAAATTCTGGTTTATCAGCGTAAAGCGGCTGTCGTCGATTGAATTTAAAAGTGCATCTGCATCCTGATCGAAGCCAACAAGCCTGCCGGTTGTCAGCTGCTCTAATATTGCACGGGCATGACCTCCGCCCCCAAAGGTCACATCTACATAAGTGCCTTCAGGTTTAATGGCGAGTCCGTCCAGGCATTCGCTGAGCATTACCGGTTTGTGATACATCTTTCTGGTATTTATTCGTCATCATTCATTTGTCCCATCACCTCTTCAGCAAGGTCAGAGAAGTTGCCTATGTCGCGTATTGAGGCTTCGTACTTGTCTTTATCCCAAATCTCAATAATGCTGAGTGAAGATGACAGTACGATGTCTTTTGATATTCCGGCAAAAACTGCCAGATCTTTCGGAATAAGTAATCGACCGGTAGAGTCAGTTTCAACTTCTCTTACGCCGGCCATAAAAATTCTGATAAAGTCGTTGTTCTTCTTAATGAAACGATTCAGCTTGTTTACCCGTTTCATCTCTTTGTTCCAAACCTGACGCGGATACAATTCAAGGCAAGGTTGAAAAATGCTCCTTTTCAGAATGAAGCCTTCAGAAATTATGGCATCAATCTGCGACTTGAGTGCCGAAGGCAGCATCAATCTGCCCTTGACATCAACCTTGCAGTCGTGAACGCCAATTATTTCCGTCATAATATGTTTGGTGATTTTTGTGGTGTAAATATAGGGTCATTTTACCACTTTTTACCACTTTTTACCACTTCTGTTGATAACTTTTTATAGAAACACTGTTTTTTGTATTAATTATTGTGGTTTAACATATTGTAAATGAATACTATATGATTATTTTGGCCAATTATTTTTTCATGTTGTTTGACGAATATTGCTGACTTTTTATTCATTTTTAAAGTACCCGGTAAATCAATTATCGAATTTTGTAAATTTGTTAAAAATTCAGGAACACAATTTTACACCTGAAACATGGAAGTTAAGGAGACCGTCCCTCAGGGGGAATTCATCAGATTCATTGATCTTGACAAAGTTATAGAAGGCAAAAGTCCGCGTTTACGTAGGAATCTTCCTGGTTTTGTGGTAAGATTTCTAAAAAAAATTGTGCATCAGGATGAGCTGAACAATGCACTGAATAAGCATAAAGATAAGTTTGGACTGGAGTTTCTTGAAGCAATTCTGAAAGATTTTGGTGTTAAAATAACCGTAAAAGGTGACGAAAATCTGCTGAAATCGGAGCGGTTTGTTGTGGTTGCAAATCATCCTTTGGGAGGTCTCGATGGAATTGCGCTTATGCATGCTGTTGGCAAAAGGAGGCCCGATATTGTTTCTCCTGCCAATGATTTTCTGATGCACTTGCCGAATCTCAGATCAATGTTTATTCCGGTGAATAAACATGGTTCCAACGCTGCAAACATTGCTGTTTTTAACGAAACATTTGCCTCTGGCAAAACAATAGTTTATTTTCCGGCAGGTTTATGTTCACGCAAAACAGGTGGTGAAATTCTTGATCTGGAATGGAAAAAAACTTTTTTGAGCAAAGCCAGAAAGTATGACCGCGATATACTTCCTGTTCATATCAGCGGGCGTAATTCAGGTTTCTTTTATAACTTAGCAAACCTTCGTAAATGGTTAGGACTAAAAGCTAACATTGAAATGCTCTTTCTTGTGGATGAAATGTTTAAGCAAAAAAGCAAAGACATCATAATAACTTTTGGGAAACCAGTGCAATTAAGTACTTTCAATAAACAACACAACGACCAGAAATGGGCTGAACTTTTAAGATCGCACGTTTACAAACTGGAAAAGGATCCGGATTTAATTTTTAAAGCAGACTAAAAATCTATGAGCCAGAAAATGGAACAAATCATTCCTCCGATTGACAGGGAGGTAATTGAGTCAGAACTTACCAGCGATAAATTAATCCGGAAAACCAATGCCGGTAATAACCTGATATATATTCTCAATCACCATAACGCACCCAATGTTGTGCGCGAAATCGGGCGATTGCGCGAAATTACCTTTCGCGATGCCGGTGGCGGAACTGGGCTTTCTCTGGATCTTGATTACTACGATACCTGCGATAATCCTTTTGAACAACTGATTGTCTGGAATCCAACTGACAGAGAAATTATTGGCGGCTACAGATATTTGCACTGTAAAACCCTTACGAAAGGTGAAGACGGGGAATACCACACGCCCACCTTTAAACTGTTTCACTATTCCGGGAAATTTGTTGACGAATATCTGCCTTTTACCATTGAACTGGGGCGCTCGTTTGTTCAGCCGGCTTATCAGCCTGTAAACAATATCCGCAAAGGAATGTATTCGCTCGATAATATATGGGACGGACTAGGAGCATTGGTTCACATTTATCCCGATGCAAAATATTTCTTTGGAAAAATTACGATGTACCCCGATTACAATACCAGAGCGCGTGATCTGATTCTGTGGTTTATGAAGAAATACTTTGCTGATCATGATAAGCTGGTTTATCCAATCGTTCCGCTTGTACTTAAAACTGATGAAAGTGAGCTTGAACAGGCTTTCCCAAACGGCATTTACGAGAAAGATTATAAACTGCTGATTCAGCAGGTACGTTCTCTGGGCGAAAACATTCCACCATTGGTAAATGCTTATATGAACCTGTCTTCTACAATGAAATTTTTCGGCACATCGCTCAACGATGATTTTGGCGAAGTAGAAGAGTCGGGTATAATTGTAACCATTGCCGATATTTACGAGATTAAGATTGAACGTCACCTTACAATTTCCGAAAGGTAAACATGATAATACGCAATGCTGATTTTTTGGTCAGCAATACAGATCCGTCGAAATGTCCGGCCCCTGACAAACCTGAGTATGCATTTATCGGCAGATCGAATGTTGGCAAATCATCATTGATCAATATGCTGCTAGGCCGGCGAAATCTGGCCAAAACTTCTTCAACACCGGGTAAAACAAGACTCATCAACCATTTCATTGTCAATGATGAATGGTATCTGGTCGATCTTCCGGGATATGGCTATGCCAAAATATCCAAAAAGGAAAGAGAGAAATGGGAGGGTATGATTCGTACTTATCTGAACCGCCGCGAAAGTCTGGTGAATACATTTATACTTATTGATTCCCGGATTGAGCCTAAACAATCTGATATTGATTTTATCGATTGGTTTGGTGAAGCTCAGTTGCCCTTTGCACTGATTTTTACAAAGACTGATAAACTCACTTCAAATGCTTTGGCATCAAATATTGCGACATTTAAAGCAAAACTTTCCGAAACCTGGGATGAATTGCCAACCATGTTCCTTAGTTCTTCCGAGAACGGCCTGGGCAGAGACAATATTCTTGATTTTATCGTTGAGAATAATACTGCTTATCAGGAATTTATCGAACAGGGAGGATAAGTAAATATTCCATGCTTTTGCGAAATGCATGTTTTCAATTAGTCAAGCCCTGACTTGCGGGTTATGGCGTCTATTCTAATCTTTTCCTTCTTCTATTAACCCTCTGAAAATTAATGCATTAAGGACAATTCTTAGCTCGCCGAATGTAATCTGATTTCCAAGTTCAGATTTCGCAGCACCAAGTTTTGGATTCTTCGAGTTGGTGAAATATTTGGTAATCAACTCTATTTTGAGCGGGTCAACAAGTTCTTTTGGGTCAATTTCACCTTTTTTTACAAATATTGCCAGATGTCCTTCAATGGTGCTGATGGCCATACCTCTTGCTTCTGCAATTTGGGACATACTCATACCTTCGCGAAACATTTTCAGCGTTAATCCGAAGCTTTGCCCTTTGATCGGTTTTGCTGTTTTAGTGGATGTTTTTTCTGGCTCGTTATCTTCTTCAGGAGTTGTCAGATCAAGCTTCCGGCCAGTATGTTCAGCAATAATATTTAAAATCTCATTTCCAAAAGCTGCAGCTTTCACCTTGCCAATTCCAGCGATTTTTTTCAAATCAGCCATATTGTGAGGCAAGTCAGAGGTTAAAGCTTTGATGGTTTTCACAGGCAAAACATGATAGGACGGAACGCCCATTTCATCAGCCATCTGATCGCGCCAGTTTTTAATTACATCATACAGCTTCTTTTCCGGATCACCACGATAGGTAGGAACTGTCAAAGATCTGGATTCAAAGGCCGGTTCAAAGATGGAAGAAATTGCCCTGACTTTCAGATATTCAATGGTGCGAAAACCTTCTTTGCAGGCATTAAGACACGATAATCTCACCCAGGCTTCCTGACTCAGGCGGTCAATGGTTTCATTTATCTGCTTCCGCAAAGCCCGGTTATCGGTTTCTGGTTCCGGTTTTTGTTTGAAAAAGATCTCTTTCAATCGCGGATAAAAATACGCACATGCTTTGCTGATGCGTTCCTGCAAAGCCTGATTGGCTTCAACATCTTCATGATTGTTAAATAGCTGTATAAGCTGATGTTGAAATTTCTGAGCCACTGCAACAATTTCGCTGACCAGCAATGAGCTTTTATTATTTATTGAATCAATAAAAGGCTGGTCCAATGAGCCTGAGTTTTCACTGATCAGTCGGTCGATCCGGCTCAGAAGTCGATGCAAAGCTTCGAAATTGAACATTTCGCTGACAAGCGATTGCTGAAACTGAATTTTAGCCAGATTCAGTGAATTTTCATCAGGCTGATTTTCTTCGATACGGCTGACAAATCCGCCAATCGCGAAATCTGTTTTTACAGCAGTTCGGCTTATGGGTGAGCTGAGAACCAATCCTTCGAGCGTTTTGCACCTGCTTAAAGCCACATAAACCTGCCCGTGAGCGAATGCAGAGTTTGCATCAATCACAGCTTTCTCGAAAGTTAGCCCCTGGCTCTTATGTATGGTTATGGCCCAGGCAAGTTTGAGTGGGTATTGAGTAAAAGTACCCACAATGGTTTCTTTAATTTCCTTGGTTTCTTCATTTATTGAATACCGGCAATTATGCCAGGCGAGTGGCTCCACTTCAATCTCACCGTCATCATCCGGACATTTTACAATAAGTGTATCATCATCAATTCTGATAAGCTTTCCAATTTTTCCATTAAAAAACCGTTTGCCGGCATCCGGGTCATTCTTAACAAACATTACCTGAGCTCCGGTTTTTAGTTCCAGACTAAGGTCGGTAGGGTAGGCGTACTCGGGGAAATCGCCTTCTGTTTCAGCCTGAAATTTTAGAAGTTTTCCTTTGAGCCCGGCCAGCTTTTGCTGATTTATCTGTTGTGACTGATAATTGTGTGTGGTGAGGGTAATATATCCTTCGTTTTCGGGAATTTCAAAATTTCGGATATACCGTTTATTCAACAACTCAATTGATTCATTATCGAGTTGATTGTCGCGAACTTTATTCAGCAGATCAATAAAATATTTATCAGCCTGACGATATACATGCTTTAGCTCAATGCTGACATATTTGCATTGCTGCAAAGCACGGCTGCTGAAAAAATATACCGTTTCGTAATAATTTCTGAGCAATTGCCATTCTTCTTCCTTTGCAATCGGAGCAAGTTGCTGAAGATCGCCGATCATTAGCAATTGCACACCACCAAAAGGCAGATGCCTGTTGCGATAGCGACGAAGTACTGAATCGATGGCATCGAGCAGATCGGCTCTTACCATACTTATCTCGTCGATAACCAGCAGATCAAGACTTTTGATGATGTTGATCTTTGTCCGGTTGATTTTTTGCAAGCGCGCAGCAACTGATTTTGCGTCTTCTGTGCTGAAGTCAGTAACTGTTGATGCCGTTTCGGGAATCTGAGGGCCAAACGGCAGCTGAAAAAAGGAATGAATTGTAACTCCACCTGCATTAATTGCGGCGACACCCGTTGGCGCAACCACAATCATGCGCTTATGGGTCATCGATCTGATTTTTCGCAGAAAAGTTGTTTTTCCCGTGCCGGCTTTCCCGGTCAGGAAAATATGGGTATTTGTAAAACGAACGTAATCCGCAGCAAGTTTGAGCATATCATTACCGCTAAAATCCATCGCATCTTCTGTTATTGTATGGTTTGGTTGTATTGTCATAATAAAATCAGATATATTGGTCAAATGTAATAATTTTACCAATAGCGGTACAAGAAAATATTAAGCTTTAGAAAAGCCCTTTCCATTAGTAGTGTCTGCAAACATCTGACAATAAAAAAAGCGGAGCAGTACTGCCCCGCTTTCCTTAAATAATAATGGAATCAGTTCATTTCTACAAGCAAAACGCTTTTAGAAACAAGATCACCTGATTTTACATTGATTTTTGTTACGATACCATCGACAGGAGCAGTAATATTGTTTACCATTTTCATGGCTTCCAGTTCAAGTAACTGCGCTCCTTGTTTAACTTTGGCTCCTTCTTTTACGAATACTTTACGAACAGTACCCGGGATGAAAGAGTAAACCTTGTTAAAATCTATTGGCTCATAAGACTTACGCGCCATAAATTTTTTGGTGAGCGTAGTCTTGTATTTGATGTTGTCGATAATAATTGTTTTAAATACGGGCGTTTCTTTGTTTTCTTCCATATCGATGAATTAAAACGGTGGAATTCCATGTTTTTTAATCGGGGGGATTTCAACTTTTTCTGCAGATATTTCCAATGCATGAATGAGCATACTGCGTGTTTCGGCAGGTTCAATAACTGCATCAACGTAGCCATAAGCTGCTGCTACGTATGGATTAGCAAATTTCTCCTTGTACTCTTTGATTTTGAGTTTGCGCATTTCTTCAGGATTTTCAGCATTTTTAATTTCATTCCTGAAGATAATATTGGCAGCTCCTTCGGGGCCCATAACAGCAATTTCAGCAGTTGGCCAGGCAAAAACAAAATCAGCTCTTAGATGACTTGAGCACATGGCGATGTAACCTCCTCCATAGGCTTTGCGCAGAATAACGGTCATTTTTGGAACTGTAGCTTCCGAGTAAGCATACAGAACTTTAGCACCGTGTCTGATAACCCCTGCATGTTCCTGATCAACACCCGGAAGATAACCCGGCAGGTCAACCAAAGTAACCAGAGGAACATTAAATGCATCGCAATAGCGGATAAAACGGGCTGCTTTATCTGAAGAGTCAACGTCGAGAACTCCTGCAAGTACCAAAGGTTGGTTAGCTACAAATCCAACGCTGTTTCCGTTTAAGCGGGCAAATCCGATTACAATATTTGCAGCAAACATGGCCTGCACTTCAAAAAACTCCGAGTCATCAACAATTGATCTTATAATATCCTTTACGTCATAAGGCTGCCGTGGATTGGATGGAAAGATGGTGTCGATGTTGTAAGTTCGGGTGCGGGGTGGTTTTTTGGGAAAAGCTTCGGCTTTTTTTATGTTGTTCCAGGGAATGAAACTACATAAAGTTTTGATCTGCTCGAAACATTCCTGCTCACTTAGTGCAAAAAAATGTGCATTTCCGGTAATCTCGCTCTGAACACGGGCTCCGCCCAGTTCTTCCATCGAAATTTCCTCGCCCAATACTGTTTTAATAACTTCGGGACCGGTAATAAACATTTTCGAGATCTTATCAACAACAAAAACGAAGTCGGTAAGAGCAGGGGAATAAACAGCACCTCCGGCGCAAGGGCCAAGGATTACACTGATTTGAGGAATAACGCCCGATGCCTGAGTGTTGCGGTAGAAAATCTCGCCATACCCGGCAAGTGAATTTACCCCCTCTTGAATTCGGGCTCCGCCGGAATCGTTGATTCCAATAATAGGAACTTTCAGCTTCATGGCGTGATCCATAATTTTGGTGATCTTTTTGGCGTGCATCCAGCCAAGCGAGCCACCGGCCACAGTAAAGTCCTGGGCGTAGATACATACCGGGTACCCATTTATGGTACCAGTTCCGGTAATAACTCCATCGCCGGGCAAATACTTGTCGCCCATGTTGAAGTCTTTACCCGCATGTTCTACAAACAGGTCGTACTCGTGAAACGATTTGGGGTCAACCAGTGCTATGATTCGCTCACGGGCGGTCATTTTTCCCGTGGCTTTTTGCTTGTCAATAGCTACCTGGCCACCGCCCATCAACGCATCACGCATCCTCTTTTTGAGGTCTGATGTTTTTTTGGTTAATGACATATCCGAAGATTTAGATAATGTTCCTTTTATATCCCTGATACCGGCCTCGGTTGCCGGCAAAGCATACAAAGGTAATATTTAATTTAAAATTCAAACCTACGTTAAGTATAAATTACTGACATGAAATCGACATTTATTTATGCAAAAATCAGATATTCAGTATAATAATGCACTGAAAGTGCGATTTTTCTGGTGTAGCGCAATCGATTGAAATGGCGAAATTGTGAATAACTTTTTATTTTAATCACGGGCTAAGGGGTAATTTAGTTTATTTGTTTCCATAATCTGATGGTACCGACTAGCCTGAACCCCGGAAATTTTTCCATTCAATTCAGATTAAAATACTCGGAATTCCGAATCTTTTCATCGATTATTATTTTTTATATTTGTACTTGCATCCGCCGTTGAGCAGAAAGACAAACTTTACACTTCAAAGCTTATGAACATAGAGGAACTCCGCTATTATTGTCTCTCATTACCAGGAGTGAGTGAACATTTTCCATTTGACGAGAATACACTTGTTTTTAAAGTAAATAATAAGATGTTCGCCCTTACTGATCTGGAAGGGCCCTTGTCGGTTAACCTGAAATGTGATCCTGAACTAGCAATTGAACTTCGGGAACAGCATCCTGCGGTCAGGCCTGGATACCATATGAATAAGAAACACTGGAATACAGTGGATATTGACGGATCAATTTCTGATTCTATTCTAAAGCAGTGGATTGATATGTCGTACGGGCTTATTGCCGGTAAAAAAGGAAAGTAAGCAATTGGCTTTTTACTTTAAATCCGCAAGCATGTTAATAATTTGATAAAAGTCAGGGCTTGACTTGATACTACCTTGTTTTTGTAAAATGATAGTGTTCAAATAGCAAACCCGGACTTGCAGATTTCAGGTTTTACTTTTCTTCACTTTCTGAAAGAGATTTCTTCTCCTTAAGTTTAATTATATCTGCCAGAAGATATCCCATCAAACCGCCCCACAATACACTCATATATGGATTTGAAGTAATGGCACAACCACCTGAATTACATCCCACCAGGCGGTAATAAAGATAGCCTCCGATTATGCCAACCAGAAGCCCGGCAAGATTTTTCAATGTGTTCCGGGAGGTTAACCAGGTTTTTATTCTTGATTGTAAGTCATTGCTTTGGTTTGTTGCTGACATTTTTGGTGTTTTTATATTCAGTTTTCTGCATATCAACAAGTATGCCATGCCGGAGTATAAGCGACATACAGGAAAAAATTATTACTCAGAATTTACATTCAGATTATGTATCAATGTCGTCTAGTAAGAAAAGTTGTCTTTCCCGCATGTGCTGGACTCAGACTGACTGTCATCCTGAGTTGGAACTCAAAAAATAATTTGAGCATAATGCGGAGATGACAGTTAAATAAAGCGTTTAAACACTTCGACCGCTCAGTGTGACATAGGTGATTTAACAGCGTTGTTCCACTTTAATAAATTCATTATCAATTGAATACGAAGTCCTCCTGAGCGGAGTCGAAGGATCGGACGAACAATCTGTCATTGGTAGCGGTTCCGATAGCTATCGGAACGAAAGATACTTTTTCATCTTGTGTTCCATCAGAGGTCTTAACTAAACGACATTAGTTTATGTATCTAAAAAGGCTACCTGAAATAAACCAGCGTCACTCCATGCCCGCCACGTTCAATGCTCTCATCTTCGTAGCGCACAACTTCGGGTGTATCGCGCAGGTATGATTGCAGAATGTTGCGTAATACCCCGTCGCCTTTCCCATGAAGAATGCGCACTTCATTTACCCTGAGTAAAATGGCCTGATCAATGTAACGTGCAATGGCTTCCTGTGCTTCTTCTGCCTTTTTGCCACGTATGTCGATCGACATTTTGAAGTCAGCCATTTTGTCATTCAACTGATGAATAACACTGGCTGATGGCCTGCTGAACTTCTGATTGGCTTCCCAAACCCTTATTTCTGCATAAGTTGCCTGAATCAGCTTGTCGATGGTTGTTCGCAGTTTGACTGAACCAAACAAAACCATGACTTGTTTCCCTTTTATTTCATCAATCTTTCCGATGGAGTCCTGCCCTTCAATTTTTACCAGACTTCCGATTTTAAGAGGACCTGAAGCTTTTTCATCGGCTGTCTTTTTTTGAGGTTTATCCATAAAGGTTTCAGGAGTGTTTTCTTCTTTTTCTTCAGAGAGAAGAGCATCTTTTGCTTTCGCAAGATTTTCGCGAAGTTCACGGGCTACTGCTTTATCAGCTTTGCTTTCCTGTATTTCCCTTATGGTATTTTCTATAAGTTTATTTGATTTATCGAGCAATTGCTGAGCTTTTTGTTTTGCATCACGGAGCATTTCCTGCTTTCGGTTTTCAAGATTGCTGAGCAAGGTTTCGTAACGACTTACCAATGCTGCCAGAGTTTCATCGGCAACTTTCAGATCGGTTTTCTTTTGATCTATATACTTTTTATCTACTTCAAGCTGAGCGAGTTGCTTTTCAAAGTCGAGCTGTGTCTGGCTGATTTTTGAAGTAGCAATGGCAAGCACCTGTTCCGGGAAACCAATTTTTCGTGCAATTTCAAATGCAAACGAGCTTCCCGGTTTGCCAGGGCTCAGTTTGAACAGTGGCTGCATCGCCAGAGTGTCATAAAGCATGGCAGCATTGAAAATTCCGGTAAACTTATCGGCCATCAGCTTTAGGTTGGTATAATGGGTAGTAATAATTCCAAAACATCCTTTTTCATTCAGTTTCTCGAGGCTTGCTTCTGCCATTGCACCTCCCAGCTGAGGTTCTGTACCTGCCCCAAATTCATCAATAAGGATAAGAGAATTATTATCAGCATGTTCAATAAAATGCCTGATATGAATAAGGTGCGAACTGTATGTACTCAAATCATTTTCGAGGGATTGCTCATCACCTATCTCGAGAAATATTTTACTGAATATGCCTGCCCCGGAGTCCTCGCTTACCGGGATCAGCAACCCGCATTGAAGCATATATTGCAGCAGTGCAGTGGTTTTCAGGCATACTGATTTACCTCCTGCATTCGGTCCACTGATAACCATTATCCGCTCTTGCTGGTTGAGTGAGATGTCCTGATCAACAATTTTGCGGCCTTGTTGCCTGAGTGCAAGCATCAGCAAAGGATGTACTGCTTTTCGCCAGTTTATTACCGGTTCAATGCCGAGTGCAGGTTTCACAGCACCCATATCAATAGCCAGCAATGCTTTTGCCCGTACAAAATCTATTTTTCCGAGAAATTCATAATAATTCAGTAAATCCGGGATAAATGGTCGCAGAAAACCTGAGAAGTCAATTAGAATACGGGTAATTTCCTGCCTTTCTTCAACCCTGAGGTTCTGAATTTCATTGTTGATTTCAAAAACCTCAGCAGGTTCAATATAAACGGTGTGACCGGTTGCAGAAGTGTCATGTACATATCCTGCCAGTTTGCGTTTGTTGGAAGCAGGCAATGGTATTACCAAACGTCCGTTTCGAATTGTAAGACCTGCATCTTCCTGAGCAATACCTTCGCGTCTGGCTGCAGACATAATCTGATTTATTCGCCGGTCAACGCCTGATACGCGGCTACCAATTTCCTTACGAATGCTGAAAAGCTTTTCGCTGGCTTTGTCCCGGATTTCAGATTTATCGTCCAGTATCTGATCAATTTGCCTGATGATTGACTGATCGGGAATTTCGGATAAAGCCATTCTGTGAAGATAGGGATAACGCTCCTGATCGAGTTTTTGCAGATATTGAATTATTCCGGTTATCGCAATGAGGGAGAGCCTGAGTTCCGACATGGCTTCAGGTTCGGTAAAAGTACCCGGCAGTCTGATGCGAAGCAATTCTTCAGTAAGATCGTAATAATCCTGAGCGGGAAAGTTCCCAACGAACCGGAGTAAGTATAGCATTTCATCGGCAGAGCCAATCAATTCGCTGATTCTATCGAAGTTGTCAGTAAATTCAGTCTGCCTGGCCAGTTCAGCTCCGCGGCTGCTCAGACAATGTCGTTGAAGCATCTGTCGGATTTGATCAAATCCGGTTTTATTCTCAAAGCTATCGGGGTAAATCACTTCTTTAATTTTCGGTAAAAATAGGCATTAATCAGCAGAGGGAGGCAAAGTGTGTGTGTTCACAGTTGAAGAGTGGGTTCTTTTCCTGACAAAAACAGAAATAACAGAAACAATTGAAACCAGTGCAATTGCAATGAAGAATATATTGAGCCACAAAGGTTTAATCAGTTTCATCGGGCTGTAGTCGCCAATGGTAACGTAAGCAGCCCAGTAATATGGGTGTGATCTCAGCATATTTCCTTCGGCCAGCATATCGAGCTTAGCTTGTCGCAACGCTTCGTCTTTTGGCATGCCTTTGTCAAGGTATTGATAAAAGCTATTTACAATCTGGGCGCTCGATTGATCTTCGACCGACCACATTGTCATTACAATACTTGGAACTCCTGCGTAGACGAAGCCACGGGCCAGATTCATAATGCCTTCACCTTTAAGCAGTTTCCCTGTGCCAGTATTGCAGGCGCTAAGTACAGCGAGCCCGGCATTCAGTTCCATGCCAAATAGTTCATAGGTGTTTAGCATGCCATCTTCTGTTGAATCAGCATCCTGATAAAATACCAGCTTCGAAAGCATAGGTTTTTCATTATTGATCAGGGTGTGCATGGCAAAGTGAAGTATGTTGTATTCTGAAGCAATCTTTTTAAAAGAGCGCTCAGTAGCCATTTCGCCTTTGAGAGATCTTCCTGAGAGTACTTTTCTTATTTCACGGATTTCATCTTCAACTCCGGGTATTGGAAGCAGATAAACTGTATTTCCGGTTTCGTCAACAAAACCATCTTCTTCAAGGTTTGTGAGATTCTGATAAGATGGAGCCATTGCCAGTAAATTTTTTACCGGTCTTCGTTTGGTTTTTTGAAGGTCGGAGTATTGCAGTGCGGCAGATGCGCTGTAACTTATGATGTGATCATATATAAGAAAGGGGAGATTTCTGAAATTCATAGTTGTTGTATCTGCCGGGGAATTTAGCAGCATATCGAACGAAATGTAACCGATCTCAGCATCAGGAATTATGATTAGCTTTTTGTCATCAATAATGTTTTTAACCGGTTTTAGCAGGTCGATATACAAAGAATGAGCAGCATTTACATATTGCAGATAATCTGATTTGCGGATGCTCATAAAATCCGTTGTTGTGGTTGAAGAGGTCAGTACCCTTATATTATCTCTGAAATCATCACGGATTTTGTGTTCAATTACTTCAAACTTTTCCTGATTAAGGACAAAGATGTATAACAAAGTATCAGTAACCGCATATTCAATCAATGATCTGCCCGGTTCAAGATTCTTTTTTATGTTTTCGATGTCCAGCACCGGCTCTTTATATTTCAAACTGTAATATTCAGGATATACACTTTCAAGAACTTTTATGAGACTGTCGTATCTGCCTTCAAGATCAAAGGCCAGTGACTCCCATAACCTGATTCTTTCAACAGAAGGTTCCGGCTTGAGCTGCTCTTCATAAATGTATCTTGCATACGAACTCAGATCAAGCTTGAGTTTGTTTTCAAGTTTTAGAATGTTTTGAGGAATCTTTCCGAATTGCCTTGCTTCAACATCCATCATCGAGGCCAGCAAAACCGCAGATTTTCCTTTGTCGGCATACCTGAACGCCTCTTCAGCATAAAAAGAATCACCTGTAAGTTTATATAGTTGAGTGCCAACTTTTACAGCATCCAGGTACGTGTTTCGCTCATCTTCTGATATAAGTAACTTACTCTCCTCATTCTGATATAAAGAACGCAGCTTTTCAACAACTTTTACAGAGAGTTTATAGGTCTCAAGACTGTGTTTAAGTGATGGAATGTCGCCGTTTGCTTTTGCCAGAATAAATAAGGCATTTGCTTTTCCGTTCAGTGCATTTATCAGATATCGGTCAGGAATAAGATCTTTTTCGCCGGGGTTTGTTGTGATATCTGCTGATTGATAGTTGCTTATAAGCGCATTGATTGCTTTTTGATAGTTGATCAGTGCTTTTTGCGGATCAGGCGAAGCCATATAATAGTATCCCAGATGTACATAGTTATTGGATACTTCTCTGCTTTCTGTTCCGTAATTTGCAATAGAACTCTCCAAAGCGCTGACAAACATTTGGTACCCCAGGTCACCTAAATTGCTGCTCAGCTGAAAGTAGCCGTAACGGGTATAAAGCAAAGCGGTTTCAGGATGATCGGTGCCAAGCAGCCTGTCGGCCAGTGCTATAGATTTTTTATAAAGTGCAGCTGCTTTTTCGGGTTCTTCCATGGCGGTGTAAAGACTTGCCATGTTGATGTAGGTTTTGATTCCGGCAGGGTCATTTTCGTCTGTAGGTATGCTAGCCTGATAGTATTGAAGTGCATTGGCAAGCTCTCCTTTCTTCTCAAGCACGTAACCAATATTCATATTCAACGAAAGAATAAGAGGATGTCCATCATCAAAGTTTTTCTCGGCAATGGAAAGTGCTTTTCTGAAATAACTCAAGGCTTTTTCGTAATCTGCCAGATGAACGTATATCTGGCCTTTATTCATGTAAAGGCTGCTCAGGTCGATATGCTCGTTGCCTAATCTTGATGTAAGAATGTTTTCAGCACGGTTGTAGTAAGAAAGAGCTTCATTATCTTTATAGGCCAGAATTAATAACCTGCCCATATTCAGTAGTGGCATAGCCAGTGAAGGATCGTCGGGTTTTAAAATGCGTTCATTGATCTCGATGGATCGGTTGAAAGCTTCTCCGGCTTTTTCATAATTGCCTTGCTGTGCATGAATTATGGCTGTATTTTGAATAAACATAGCCAGGTCTGCATCATTGGGTTTTTTACGCTTTAGTTCAAGTTCGTAAGCCCTTGTGTATGCTGAAATGGCCTGCTGGTATTTTCTGGTATGGAAATAAATATTGCCGGTGGCGTTATATGTCATTGCCAGAAGTGTGTCTTCCTTCCCATTTGATTGGATACGGGTTTCAATACTGGTATTCAGTATCATCAGTGCACTGTCGTAATTCCCCTTGTCCATCAGCAACACGCCCTGTTTGTGTTTTACGGTTGCCAGCAGACTTTTTGCTGAACTTAATTTCTCTGTAAGTGTGTTTTCTGCTGTCAGAATAAGCTGCATGGCATTGTTTCCATTGCTTCTCATTCTTTCAATATCAGCCATGCTGATCAGAGTCAGAATGTATTTTTCCCAGTTGTTTGTTTTTTTATAATTGCTCAGTGCCAGATTATGGTATTTGTAGGCACTGTCGTATTCAAAGCTCTGATTAAACTGTTCAGCAAGTCCGGAAAGGTCAGTCTGACTGCGGGTAACAATCCTTGATTTGGGATTGTTAGTGCTGTCATTGCCGGGTTTTTGGTTGCAGCTGATTGCCAGTAAAGCCAGAACGAGGTAGGGGAAAGCCTGTTTTAATTTCAGGAATAAAAGTGTGTAATTATTTGATAGCATGAGGGAGTATGGATTAAAATCCGGCCAAGGCACAAATGTAAAAAATAACAGATACAATTATTCAGTTTCAGTGATTATTTTGCATGTTTTGTATTAAATTTTTTTATCTGATTTCTTACTTCAACCACCTGTTATTAAGATCTATTCGGTTATACAGATGTTGAATGATCAGCATTTTGCATATATTTGATTTGATGAACCGTAAATTATTGTCGAGTAGCTTGCCTGAGGTTTGTGGGTAAAATAAAACAGGGGGCTCGTCAGCCCCCTGTTTACCACAAAACCAGCATGATTATTAACGTGTAATGATCATTCGTTTAGTTTCATTTACGGAAATGATTCCGTTTATATTTAAGGTATAATAATAAACACCGGCATCAAGTCCATCGGCATTGAAGCGATAAACATACGAGCCTGATTTGGCAGTTTCGTTGATCAGGTTTCTGACCAACTGGCCATTTTGGTTGAAGATTTTAAGACTTACATTGCCTTCGGCAGGCACGGTATAAGCAATTGAAGTACTTCCGTTAAACGGGTTGGGGAAGTTGGCATTCAGATAGCTTTTTGATGATGTAAATACAGGAAGTGTGAAACTAGTACCAATCTGGTCGCCACTGGCATTGCTGAAATGGCTGACAGGGTCAAGTTCAAACCTGATGTCTTCACCGTTATGGCTTGTGCTTGTGGTTGCTTTTATGGTTACAATTGCTTGTTCAGGATTTACTGCTGATGAAATGCCTGATTGATTGATCCAGTTGATGCGGATTTCACCATTGCTAACCGACATGTTAAGCTCACCCAGTGGGCTGCTGATGTCAGAAATACTGACAAGGTTTTCAGGGTACCTGATTACCATGCCCATGGCAGCGGCTTCAGTAAGGTCATTTGCTTTTATATTAACATCAAATTCACTGCTGATGGACAATTCCTCGTATCCAACTTCAATTGCGGCAAAATCGCGGGTGGTAGGCACAAAGGTTCCGTTTACATCTCCGGCGCTTGATCCGCCGAGAGTAGGTACATTTGATTTAGCTCCGGTATGGTCAAAAGTAACATCCTGAAACACCCATGGTCCAACCGGGAAGGGATATCCCTGAATAAACCATCCCAATACAACTGTCCAGTAATCGTTCCAGGTAACAGATCCGTCACCATCAACGTCAGCGGCAAGCTGCTGAATAGGATTAAAAGGGTAAATTCCTAATAAATGCATGAACATCAGAAAAGCGTCGCCCATGGTAACACCACCGGCTGATATCTCTGTAGTAACTTGCAAGGTGTATGTTCCGAAGGGAACACTGGGAAAGAGATAACTTCCATTGAGTTCAGTTATGGCATTGGCCACAACAATTCCATCAACATCAATAAGTTGAACCTCAGCTAAAGGCACTGGCCTGTTTGGTTTCAGATGATAATAAACCGAACCGGTAACATCTGCCTGAGGAAATGCCTGAACGGTAATTAGCAGAATTACTGACAATACTGCTGTAAATACTGTAAATGTTTTTTTCATTTTTTCACGGGGTTTTGTTGTTAATAATCGGGTTTGTTTGTGGTTATGTTTTTAGTACCTTAATTTTTTAAACAAAATTGTCGCTGATCAGCCGGTTCCTTCTTCTTTTCTTAATTTGTCCGATGAATTCAATTATCAGAACAGTTGGTAAAGAAACATTCAGTTTTCTTCAAAAGAATAATAATCCTGTGTCAATCAACTTCTTGCTCCCGACTGCAATGCCAAAACATTGGCATTAGAATTAAGAGACACTTATTCAACACTTTATCCGTAAACTTTAAAAAGGTAATACCGATTATGTATAAAATTTATCACTTATTTTTTAACAATTTTATAAATAACTGTAAAACAATCATTTAGACTTTAAGAAAAATGTAATTTAGTTTTTATTTTTTTTATTTTTTTTATTTTTTACAGACCTAAAATGCCGTATTTTTGGGAAATGATTAAGCAAGCCGGATTACTTTCAACCGGAAAGGATATTATTATAGGTTAAAGAGTATAAACATCCGGTTTGTATTGTTCTTTAATTTCATCTGACAGAAAAACTGTTGGTTTTGTTTTAAAAAATGATCTAAAATGTTCAAATGCAGCAAATTAACAAAGATATGAGGATTGTTGATAACTCTTTTTTCAAAAAAAGTGATGAAATAGTATTACCTTTTTGTTAAATCCGGATAAAGTTACAGAATCATGATCCACTACTCTGATGAAGCAATCATAGAAGGCCTGCGCTTACGTAGTGATTACATCATCAAGTATATGTATCAGGAGATGTTTCCGATGATACGTTACCTGGTAGTAAAGAATAGTGGAAATGATGAAGACGCTGAAGATGTATTTCAGGATGGACTGATTGTTGTTTTTAAAAAAATCAGGGACCATGACTTAGATCTGACCTGTTCTTTCCGTACTTACATATATTCTGTATGCAGAAATATATGGCTTCAGAAACTAAGCAAGCGCAAACAATATGCACGTGAGTTTAGCGATGTAGAATCCTTTGTTGATTTACCCGATAAAGTAGATCAGTTTCAGGAAGAAGAAATGGAAAAATACAGGCTTTACCAGCAGCATTTCCTTACCCTGGGTGAGGATTGTCAAAAGGTGTTGCTCTTGTTCATGAAAAAACAATCACTGAAAGAAATTGCAGTAGAAATGGGTTACAAAACAGAAAAGTACGCGAAAACACGCAAATACCTCTGCAAAGAGGAATTAAAAAAGAGAATTATCAATGATCCCAAGTGCCATAAATTCCTGTCCGATGACAAATAAACTCAAGTATTCCCAGCTGATCGAAAGATTTATAGCCGGGGAAATGAAAGAGGATGAACTCCGGTGGTTTGGCAAGGAATTACATTCCAATGCAGAACTATCGGCAGAGCTGAAGCTTGATAAGGACATCGATGACATTCTTCAGGATGAAGATGTTGTTGAGTTCCGGAGGAAGCTGATCAGTGTATTTAACGAGTCGAAGCAGCAGGATGTTTCGCCTAAAATTGTCAGAATGCAGCCACGCAGGTGGCAGATGGCCGCAGCCGCAGCCATTGCAGTTCTGGTAATTGCAGGTGGAGCCCTGTTATTGACTCAGCAGCGCTCCTACACGGCCGAGAAGTTGTTCAGTATGTACTACGATTCCGAACGTACAATTGAACTCACCCGTTCAGGCAACGCTAACATAGTGGAAGCTATTCTTAAATTTCAACAAAGAGATTACCAGGGGGCTTCGCTTCTCTTTGCTGAAATACTAGATAAGGACAGCTCCAATATCGCAGTATGGTTTTACAATGGTATTTCCTACATCGAGACCAACCGTATCGAAGATGCTACAAAAGCATTCAGGTACATTATCGAAGACAGAAACAACCTCTATGTGGAACATGCCGAATGGTATCTCGGGCTGTGCTACCTGAAAAACGAGCAAATTGATTTTGCCGTTGAACAATTCCGCAAGATTGCGGCCGACCAACAGAACTACCATCACAAAGAAGCTGATAAAATTCTCGAGAAACTAGGCCGTAAGTAAACACACCCCGCAAAAAAGGATCATTGATAACAAAAAAAACCGGAGAAATCCGGTTTTTTTTTATCCGTAAACTTTTGGTAGTTAACATAAAAAAAGGTTTACAAATTAATGTAAACCTCTTTGATCAGGTCGGAGTGGCCCGACTCGAACGGGCGACCACTTGCACCCCATGCAAGTACGCTAGCCAACTGCGCCACACCCCGTGCCTTATGTTAAGAACTCCTGTATAAACAGGCACGATTTAACGGTGCAAAAATACAAAAGTTTTCTTACTCATCGAATGTTTCTCACAAATATTCTGCTTTGGTATTGTATGTCAAAATGGCGATATATTAATGTGTTGATTTATAGTTCAATAAAAAATGGCATAGTTTTGGGCATATGGCAGCAAAACCTTAATTTTGGGATTTCAATTGGAATCTTAAAACGACAAAATCAATAATAATTTAATACAATGAGCGAAGAAGTTGAAAAAGTAGAATGCCTGATCATAGGTTCAGGTCCTGCCGGATATACCGCAGCTATTTATGCTGCAAGAGCTGATCTCAAACCAGTTGTTTATCAGGGTTTACAGCCAGGTGGTCAATTGACCTCTACCACCGAGGTAGATAACTTTCCGGGCTATCCGGATGGTGTTCAGGGTCCTGATATGATGATTGATATGCAGCGGCAGGCCGAACGTTTTGGAACCGATATGCGTTGGGGCATTATTACAAAAGTTGACTTTTCTCAACGTCCTTTTCGCATAGTTGCCGATGAAACCAAACCCATTCTGGCTGAAACGGTTATTATTGCTACAGGAGCCACTGCCAAATGGATGGGACTGGAGTCAGAAGCCAGATACAATGGACACGGTGTTTCAGCCTGTGCAACCTGCGATGGATTTTTCTTCCGCGGTCAGGATATGGCTGTGGTTGGCGGAGGCGATACCGCCTGTGAAGAAGCTACTTATCTGGCCAAACTAGGTCGTAAAGTTTACATGATTGTTCGTCGCGATGAACTCCGTGCAAGCAAAGCCATGCAGTCAAAAGTACTGAATACCCCAAATATTGAGGTGCTTTGGAATCATGTTACCAAAGAAATTGTGGGAGATGGTAAAACCGTAACCGGAGCTTTACTTGAAAATGTCAAAACCGGTGAAATCAAGCAAATAGATGTGCAGGGCTTCTTTGTAGCCATTGGCCACACTCCAAATACTGAACTGTTTAAAGGTCAGATTGACCTGGATGAAAACGGATACATCAAAACCATTCCGGGAACTACACAAACCAATGTGCCAGGTGTTTTTGCCGCCGGCGATGTTCAGGATCACGTTTTCCGTCAGGCAGTTACAGCAGCCGGAACCGGATGTATGGCAGCCATTGAATCAGAAAGATTTCTTTCGCAGTAGAAAATATACTCTCTACCATATGACATAAAAAAAGACGCCGTTAAGCGTCTTTTTTTATGTCAATCTGTCAGGATTGCAGACTATTTTTTTCTGAAACTGCCAGGTCCGCTTCTGCGTGGTGGTTTTTTCCAGGGTGAATCCTGCTCAGGTTTATTCTTAAAGAACTTATTTTTAGGAGCAAAAGGTTTGTCGGTATTGAAAGGACGTTTGCCTTTTTTATCTTCAGGCACAAATTCACGTTCCGAAGCAGTTTCGATGCGCACTCCACGAGGATTGGAACTATCACTTTCAAAAGCTTTCAGAACTTTTGCCACAGATTTTGTATCAACTTCAACAAAGGAGTAGCTGTCAAGGATATCAATACGGCCGATTCTTATTTCGCGGGTACGGGTAACTTCGTTGATAAGTCCTATAATCTGAGGAGGTAAAACTTTGTCTTTACGTCCGACACTGATGAAAAGCCGGGTAAAATCACCGCCTCTTGAATCGCGTGGAGCGCGTTCTTCACGGGCGCTGCGATTCTCACGGGGGCCGCGATCTTCGCGTGGACCACGTTCACTGCGGGGGCCTCTGTCTGAGCGGATGCCACGTTCTTCACGGGGTTCACGTTCCTTGCGGTTGTCGTCCTCAACATTCAGGTCGCGGGCATCGCGGTAATATTCAAGAAAACGGTTAAACTCAAGTGAAACAAATCGCTTGATAATCTCTTCGCGATCCATCCACTCCAGTTTTCGCAGAATCACCGGAAGGAAAGTTTCTATTTCACTGTCGATGCCAACATTTTCCATGCGGTCGATGTGGTGGAAAAGTTGTTTTTCACAAACCTGAACACCGGTAGGAATTTTGGCTTTACCAAATTCACGTCCGACTTTCTTTTCAATCTGCCTGATTTTGAATTTCTCCTTCAGGTTGATGATAGAAATACAAATTCCTGTTTTATCAGCCCTTCCGGTACGTCCACTGCGGTGGATGTAAATTTCGGTATCATCTGGAAGGTTGTAATTGATTACGTGGGTGAGGTCATTAACATCAAGTCCGCGGGCAGCAACATCAGTTGCAACAAGCATCTGAAGGGTCCTGTTACGGAAACGGGCCATAACACCATCGCGTGCCGCCTGCGAAAGGTCACCATGCAATGAGTCGGCATTATATCCGTCACGGATTAAAGAATCAGCGATTTCCTGTGTTTCGATTCGGGTACGGCAAAAAATAATCGCGTAGATTCTAGGGTTGAAATCGGCCAGCCTTTTGAGTGCAGCATAACGATCCTTTGCCTGAACCATGTAGTAAATGTGCTTGACATTTGCTGTTCCGGTGTTTCGTTTTCCAACAGTTTTAACTACAGGGTTGGTCATGTATTTTGTGAGAATACGCTCCACCTCTTCGGGCATAGTTGCCGAAAAAAGTAAAGTGTGTTTCTCATCAGGAGTTTCTTCCAGAATGGTATCCACTTCTTCCTGAAATCCCATATCGAGCATTTCATCGGCTTCATCCAGCACCAGCCATTCTACCTTGCTGAGGTCAACCTTTTTGCGTCGGATCATGTCATTCAGACGACCGGGTGTTGCAACAACAATCTGAGGGCCTTCATTCAGCTGTTTGATCTGAATTTCTATACTGGCGCCTCCGTAAACAGCAGTAATTCTGACACCGGGCATAAATTGCGCGAAGCTTTTCAGATCTCTCGATATCTGAAGACAAAGTTCGCGGGTCGGGCACAGCACCAGAGCCTGAACTTTTTTCAGGTTTGGATTGATGTGATGCAGAACTGGCAGGCCAAATGCGGCTGTTTTTCCGGTTCCGGTTTGTGCAAGTCCTACTAAGTCGGTGGGGGTGGCTATAAGTGTGGGAATTACTTCTGCCTGCACAGGCATGGGTTCTTTAAACCCGAGGGCTTCAACCGCTTCAACTAATTGAGGGTTTAAGCCAAGTTCTTGAAAATTAAGCATAAATACATTTACAATTGAGCGTGCAAAGGTACAGTATTTAATTGCGCGATAGTTAATAAGATGAAAATAAATGCAAGTGTCATTTATATGAGTGTCAAAGGTTTGAAAAAGAAGCTATTAAGTAAAATATCAGTAACCGGAATTGCTGTAATAGATGTAATGATTTATAACAAGAATCAATGATGCATGTGTTTTATGCCGTAATGGTTCTGAAAACATCAGTCCATGAAAGTAAATCTCTGCATTTTTCTTTTGACAATTCACAAGGTGAACAAACATGACCAAGGGTTGTTATATGGACTGAATTTTGAACTTCATTTTTGCCAATTTTTCAATAAAAACAATGGAAAGAACCAAGTCTTTCGGGATTAAGACTACCGACAAGGAAACTCTTAAAAACTGGTATTATCTCATGTCGCTGGGGCGGAAATTAGATGATCGTGCCCCCAATTACCTCAAGCAGGCTTTAGGATGGTCGTATCATGCACCATATGCAGGCCATGACGGAATTCAACTGGCCATCGGTCAGGTTTTTCAAAAAAACAAAGATCATTTATTTCCTTATTATCGCGATATGCTCACCGCCATTTCAGCAGGAGTAAATGCAGAGGAAATCATTTTGAACGGAATATCCAAAGCTACCGATCTGGCCAGTGGTGGACGTCACATGTCCAATCACTTCGCAAAGCCTGAATGGAATATCCACAATGTATCATCCGCGACCGGCAATCACACACTTCATGCCGTGGGAGTTGCAAGGGCGATTAAAAAATATAAAGCTGAGGCTGTTGCTATCAGTTCGCAAGGCGAATCGTCAACCAGCGAAGGCTATGTTTATGAGGCCATCAACGGAGCAAGCAATGAGAAACTTCCGGTGATTTTTGTTTTTCAGGACAACAATTACGGAATTTCAGTGCACAAACGCGATCAGACAGCCAATTGGAGAGCTGCCGATAACTTCAGGGGATTCAAAAACCTGCGTATCATTCATTGTGATGGCAAAAATGTTTTTGACTCAATGAATGCAATGACTGAAGCACGTAAACATGCCATTGAGAATAATGAACCTGTTATTGTTCATGCTACTACAATCCGCATACATTCGCACTCCAATTCAGATAAACATGAGTTGTACCGCGATGAAAATGAGCGTCATTGTGCAAGCATCAACGATCCATTCGACCGTTATCGCAAAACACTCATTATTTCCGGTCGTGTAAGCGAAGAAGAGCTTGATGCATTAGACAAAAAAGCCAAAGAAGAAGTATCGAAAGCGCACAAAAAAGCAATGGCGGCACCTGATCCTGATCCGGCAAGCATATTCGATTTTGTTATTCCTGATGCTTACCCGGCTTCAAAGTATCCTGAAGGTGTTCATGATCAGAATACCGGGGAGAAACTGAAACTGATACAGGCACTAAACTCAACGCTGAAAGCTGAATTCCGCCATAACCCTGATACTTTTATGTGGGGGCAGGATATTGCAAACAAAGAAAAGGGCGGCATTTTTAACGTTAGTAAAGGATTACAGCAGGAATTTGGTATCGAAAGAATTTTTAACGGACCGATTGCAGAGGATTTTATCGTTGGAACTGCCAATGGAATGAGTCGCTTCGACAAAAAATTACGCATTGTAATTGAAGGTGCTGAATTTGCTGATTATTTCTGGCCGGCAATGGAACAGTTTGTTGAATTAACGCATGATTACTGGAGAAGTAATGGCGCTTTTGCACCAAACGTAACTGTTCGACTTGCTTCAGGAGGATATATCGGAGGTGGCCTTTACCATTCACAAACCATTGAAGGTGCTTTGGCAACTTTTCCCGGAATCCGGATAGTTTATCCGTCTTTTGCTGACGATGCAGCCGGTTTGTTGCGCACATCTATACGTAGTGAAGGTCCAACCATGTTTCTTGAGCCAAAAGCACTTTACAACGATCCGCTCTCTGAAACCTATGTACCTGATGATTTTGAGGTTCCTTTCGGAAAAGCACGGATTCGCAGAGAAGGTAAAGACCTTAGCATAATTACATACGGAAATACCACACATATGAGTCTGGCTGTAGCTGAAAAGATTGCGGCAGAAACAGGCAAAAGTGTTGAAGTTCTTGATCTGCGTTCAATTATTCCTCTGGATAAAGAAGCAGTTCTTGCTTCAGTACGAAAAACCAATCGTGCATTGGTGGTTCATGAAGATAAGGTTTTTGGAGGATTTGGAGGTGAAATTGCGGCCATGATTACCGAAGAAGCTTTTGCTTCACTTGATGCACCTGTAAAACGGGTTGGCTCCACCTTTACTCCGGTAGGATTTAACCGGATTCTTGAAAAAGCCATTCTTCCTGATCAGGACCGGATTTATAAAGCAGCAATGGAAGTGCTTGAATTTTAAGACTTTCATATACTAATCAGAAGATATAAGCCCTGCCTTTTGCAGGGCTTTTTCTATTTTTCAATCATATTTTTCTTTCCTGATAAACAGACGTCCTTATCAAAATACAATTACAATCATTTAATGAAAAAGTCTATTTTTGTCCAAAATATTGAAAACTATTCGTTTATCATGATCAAATCCCAAACCGATTTTGTGGATTTTCATGATTTAATATTCATCAAAAATTTTTCAAATGAAAAAACTACTTCTAATCCTAATGGCTGCAAACATGATCACAGCTTGTAATTCAGGTGGTGAAAAACCCACAGTTGCTGATAACCCATTTTTTGCTGAGTTTGATACCCCTTTCGGCGTTCCGGCATTCGACAAAATTGAGAACAAACATTTTCTTCCTGCTATTGAAAAAGGAATTGAAGAACAATCGGCTGAGGTAGAAGCAATTATCAATAATCCGGAGTCTCCTGATTTTGAAAATACCATTGCTGCTTTTGATTATACCGGAGAATTGCTTCGTAATGTAACCAGTGTGTTTTACAACTATAATTCGTCTAACACCAGCGATGAAATTCAGGCACTTGCCAAAGAAATTGCCCCAATACTTTCTGCACATTACGATAACATGAACCTTAACCCGACACTTTTCAGCAGGGTTAAAACTGTTTATGAAAACCGCGATACAGAAGGTTTGGATGGCGAACAGCGAATGTTGCTGGAGAAAACCTACAAAAATTTTGTAAGGGGTGGCGCTGCATTAGACAGTATCAAGCAGATTCGTTTCAGGGAGATCAATCAGGAACTTTCAGTGGCTACGCTTCAGTTTGGCGAAAATGTGCTGGCTGAAACCAATGAGTTCAAACTGATTATTGACAAGCAGGAAGATCTTGCCGGACTTACTCAGGGCTTAATTGACCTTGGTGCTGAAACCGCAAAGTCGGCCGGAATGGAAGGCAAATGGGTTTATACCCTGCACAATTCAAGTATAATGCCATTTCTGCAGTATTCGGCAAACCGTGAATTGCGTGAAAAAATATACTATGCTTACATTAATCGCGGAAACAACAACAACGAAAAAGATAACAAAGAAATCATTGCCAAAATTGTTGCGCTTCGACTTGAACGTGCCAATTTGCTTGGTTATGAAACACATGCAGCCTATATTCTTGAAGAAAACATGGCTAAAGATGCCACTCAGGTTATTGATTTTCTCCAGAAATTATGGACTCCCGCTTTAAAACGTGCCAAAAGCGAAGCCAAAGATCTTCAGGATATTATTACACGCGAAGGCGGTAATTTTAAACTTGAGCCGTGGGACTGGCGTTATTATGCAGAGAAACTCCGGAAAGAAAAATATGACCTCAATGATGAAGTACTAAAGCCTTATTTTTCACTTGAAAATGTTAAGCAGGGAGTATTTACAGTCTGTAATAATTTATTCGGTATTACCTTTACTGAACTAAAAGACATTCCGGTTTACCACCCTGAAGCCACTGCTTATGAGGTTAAAGAAGCCAATGGAGATCATATCGGTGTGCTTTATATGGATTTTCATCCCCGCGAAAGCAAACGTGGCGGCGCATGGATGAGCAGCTACCGCAAACAATATGTAAAAGATGGCAATATGGTTAAACCTGTGATTACCATTGTTTGTAATTTTACGAAGCCAACTGCAACACAGCCTTCCTTACTGACATTTGATGAAACCAGTACTTTCTTCCATGAATTCGGACATGCACTGCACGGGTTGCTTTCAAATTCTGTTTATTACAGACTTTCAGGAACCTCAGTATCAAGGGATTTTGTGGAATTGCCATCACAAATTATGGAAAACTGGGCTTCGGAGCCTGAAGTGCTGAAATTGTATGCAAAGCATTACGAAACCGGAGAAGTTATCCCTCAGGATCTGATTGATAAACTTCAGAACAGTGCTTATTTTGATCAGGGATTTGCTACAGTAGAATATCTGGCAGCTTCCTTCCTCGATATGGGTTTTCACAATATGTCAACTTTTGATCTTAAAAATGTCAATGATTTTGAGGCTGCAACACTTGCTTCCATAGGCCTGATGCCTGAAATTACTGCACGTTACCGCAGTACTTACTTTAATCATATTTTCAGTGGTGGGTATTCATCAGGTTATTACAGCTACATATGGGCAGGAATTCTTGATTCTGATGCATTTGAAGCTTTCAGGGAAAATGGTCTGTTTGATCAGGCTACAGCAACTTCGTTCAGAGAAAATATCCTTGAGCGCGGAGGAACTGAAGATCCAATGGAACTTTATAAGAAATTCAGAGGGGCAGAACCAGATATTACCCCATTGCTAAAACGCCGTGGATTGATCTAGTTTTTGCTTTTCAATTATACCCCTGAAAGTCAGGGTTTGACTAATTGAAAATAACCAACTTGCAAAAACTAAAAAATATCAAGTCAAGCCCTGACTTTTAAAGTGTATAATGAAAAACCTGCTTTCAAAGAGAGCAGGTTTTTCTTTTTATTCACCACTATGCTATTTCAGCGTTTTAAAACGGGCAATGTGCCAGGTTACTCCTATGGCGATTGATGAAAGCATAAGCCAGATATACCAGTAAGGAGGGGAAAAAATAAAGGAGATGGTTAATGTTATATAAAGAAATGCCAGACTGTAGATTTTGTTTCTTAAGGTAATTCCTTTTTTTTCTTTATAATTTTTTATAAACGGACCTAAGTATTTGTTGTTCATTAGTTTATAATGAAGTTTGTCCGATGATCTTACGAAACACCAGGAAGCGAGCAACAGAAATGGGGTGGTGGGCAGGAGGGGCAGAAAAATTCCGGCAATGCCAAGAAAGGTAGAAACAGATCCCCCTAAGATGAGCAAGCCTCTGATTATCGGATTCTTAGGACTTTGGCTTGGGGTTATTTTATCTGGCATAGTGAGTTTTTAATTTACAAACATAATCATTCATTGCAATGTTGAGAGCGGTCCTGAAAAATCATCAGATTAAATTTAGCTTAAAATTTGGGGGTGCTAAAACAATTAGTACCATTTGATTGTATCTTTAACACACATTAAGCTAAACAAGAATCCTAAAACAGCAAAGAGCGTGAGTAACTCTTGGCTGTTTTTTATTTTTATGCTGATCAGATCATTTCCGAACCAGCATGTCCCTGAAATCAAGGATTTTTATTCTCCGGCAGCCCGATTCAGGAAATCATTCAAAGGTTTCATGGTTTTACAGACTTCCAGTATTTTTTCAGGGAAACTGTCCTTTAAAACTTCTTCATCTTTCAGGTTGTGACCTACTGCATAGCTTTTATACATCAGCAGATCAATGTGTTCGAAGTCAGCAGGGAAATCTTTTGGAGGGCGTTTCAGTTTATCCCAATCACCAAGTGGACCGAAAGTGCTCTTAAATTTTTTCTCTGATAAAATGGAACGAAGTTCAGGCGCATTGAAATAAACTTCCTGCCTTAATTGTTTCAGCACATCGGGCTGAGGCATATAAATACCACCACCAATAAATGATTTTCCCGGCTCCAGGTGAATATAGTATCCTGACATCGGGCTTTTTCTACCTCCGTTTGCAATGAATGCTCCAAAGTTGGTTTTGTATGGTGCTTTGTCTTTTGAAAAGCGAACATCCCTGAAAATTCTGAACAAACAATCTTTGGCTAGCGGATGGCCGATTGAACTGTCGAATTCGCTGATGCCTGTTATTGTATTGGTAATCAGAGTTTCATACTTTGCTTTTGCTTGCTGATACAATGGCTTGTTGGCCTCAAACCATTCTCTGTTGTTATTGCTGCTCAGCAATTCAAGGAAATTCAGGATTTCTTTCATTTGATTTTCATTTTTTTGATTAACAGTTAAAAAGTATAAATTGATCATTCCGGTCAGGATTTAATTATCATCCCGTTTCCTGCGTAAGTCAGAAACCGCTATATTTACCTCGGGAAACAAAGGAAACAAACTTCCTTAAAATCCGCAGGCAAAGTTATATTTTAGATCGCTTTTTTACCATAAGTTTTTAAAAAAATGAACAAACCTTACCCTGTTTTTATTTTTTTTCTGTTCCTCTCTTTTACTTTCAATGCTTCGGCAGGTGGCGATAACCGACCATCGGGTGCACGTTCAGCGGCAATGGGAACTTCATCGGTTGCGTTGATTGATGTTTGGTCGGCTTTCAATAATCAGGCTGGTTTAGCCCGACTTACAGATGCAACTGCCGGAGTATATTATGAGAACAGGTTTTTATTAAAAGAATTAGGATACAAAGCCGGGGCATTTGCACTACCACTGAATCAAGGGACTTTGGCATTAAGTTTCTCCCATTTCGGATACGATGCTTATAATGAAAGCAAGATAGGACTTGCTTTTGCAAAAGCTTTTGGCAAATACATAGCTTTTGGAGTGCAACTCGATTACAATATGGCCCGTATTGCCGAAAGTTACGGCAACCGTAATTTTATAACATTTGAAGCCGGAGTGCTTGCCAATATTACACCTGAACTGGCAATCGGTGCGCATATTTACAATCCGGTAAGGGCAAAGTTATCAGAGTTTAATGATGAGCGGGCTCCGGTAATCTTCAGGTTGGGTGCGGCATACGAAATCACCGATAAGTTTCTGCTTACCGCAGAAACAGAAAAAAATATCGACCATACTGCAAACATAAAAGCAGGCATTGAATACAAACTTATTCCTCAGTTACACCTCAGGGGTGGAGTTTCAACGAATCCGTCTTCCAATTCTTTTGGTGTTGGGATCTTCGCCGGCGATTTCATCATTGATATCAGTGCATCATATCATTACGTTTTAGGATTTTCGCCACAGGCTTCATTAAATTATAAGTTCTGATGACTATGATGATGAAGTTTTTACTCCGATCATTTCTTATTCTTCCGGTGCTGCTTGTTGCGTTGGAGCTGAGTGCGCAGGAACCTGTCAAACCTGAAAGTATAAATGCCGGTCAGCTCGAAGAAAAAATTGAACAGCTTGGCGGACAGGCTGATGCAGATATCGATTTCTCTGAAATGGTGGATGAATTGCTGCAGTATATTTCAAATCCGATTAACCTTAACAGCGCATCAGAGCGGGAACTGCGGCAACTTCAACTTAATGATCTTCAAATAAATAACCTTACAGCCTATGTTCAGAAGTACGGACAACTGACCAGTATCTACGAACTGGGCATGATTGAAGGGTTTGATTCTACGCTGGCCATTGCCATCTCACCATTTATAACTTTTGAACTTCAGCCTGAAGGAGCAAAAATCAATCTGAAGAATCTTTCAAAGTATGGTCGTCATCAGATAATCACGCGTTACCAGCAAGTTTTGCAGGAGCAAGCCGGATTTTCACCTATTTCAGATTCCGCATTGGCCGTTAAGCCAAACTCAAGATATCTCGGTGGGCCGGAAAGGCTTTATGTACGATATGGATACAGTTTCTATAACCGCGTAAGGTTTGGAATTACTATGGAAAAGGATCCGGGTGAAATATTTCTTCGCGGCCCTGATTCCCTGAAAAAAGGTTTCGATTTTTATTCAGCTCATTTTTATTATACCGGCAACAAATTCCTTAAACATCTTGCTTTAGGAGATTATCATCTGGCATTCGGTCAGGGGCTTACCATGTACAGCAGTCTGGCATTTGGAAAATCACCCGGCGCAATCACAAACCGCCGTATAGCCCAGCCAGTCAAACCAAATACCGGAGCAAATGAAAACCTCTTTATGCGTGGTGCTGCGGCAACCATTACCCCATTCCGTGGTACCGATTTAACACTTTTTTATTCTGACAAAAAAGTGGATGCCAACATTGGCGGAAGCGATTCATTGAATGCAGAATCCTTGTTTATAAGTTCATTGCAGGAAACCGGTTACCATCGCACGCCCAATGAACTTTCGGGTAAAAATGCCATTGAGCAAACGGTTTATGGCGGCAACATTCAAACCAGGGTTAAAATGTTCAGGTTAGGAGCAACCGCTTACCATACAAAGCTTGGAGCAGAATTAACCCGTCAGGATTATCTTTATAATCAATTTGACTTCCGGGGAAAAGAACTAACAAATTATGGGATGGATTTTGCAGCAATACTTCGCTCACTCACATTTTTTGGTGAAGTATCAGGCAGCGATAACGGAGGAAAGGCCATGCTTCTGGGAGCGACAGCAACACCTGATCCGCACGTAGCCATTTCAGCAGTTTACCGGAACTATGGTAAAGATTATCAGAGTTTTTTCAGCAATGCATTTGCTGAAGGTAGTCGCAATGCAAATGAAAAGGGTTTATATATAGGTATATTCACTCAGCTGCACCGCAAGTGGAGTTTTTCTGCTTATGCCGATCATTTCAGGTTTTCATGGCTTCGTTTCAGGGTTGATTCCCCATCGCGGGGAAGTGAATATCTTTCTCAATTGACCTGGAATCCCAACCGAAGAGCAGAAGTACAATTCAGATACCGGTATCAGCAAAAGCAGCTAAATCCTTCAGGAGGCACAGGATATACCGACTTCCCTGAGCCTGAAACCAGACAAAATGCACGTGTTCACCTCAGTTTTAAGCCAACGGAGGATATTACGCTGAAAAGCCGTATAGAAACAACATGGTGGTCTATGCCGGGATTTGAAAACAGAACCGGTTTCCTGATTTATCAGGATATTATTTATAATGATCCGGAAAAACCCTGGCTGTTGAACGCAAGATATGCGCTGTTTGATACAGATAGCTACAATGAACGCCTATATGCCTACGAAAGCGATGTGCTTTATGCATTTTCCATCCCATCGTATTACTATAAAGGAAGCAGATTCTACCTGATGGGAAAATATTCCTTTGGCCGCAGGCTTGATCTTTGGGTAAGGTATGCACTCACTCAATATGCGAATAAACAAAAGATAGGATCAGGTTTGGATGAGATAGACGGCAATCAAAAATCAGAGATAAAAGTGCAGCTCAGATTGCGGTTTTGAATTATTTCTTAACAATCGTACCTAACTGATGGAATCTGACTTTGTAAACTCAGATTTTTGGTTATTTTTGCTTCGGGAAATTTGACAGAAAAATTAATATTAACCACTAACACTTAATTAAATGTTCAAAAATCATCCAAAAGGGCTGCTTGCGGCTGCAATAGCAAACATGGGAGAGCGGTTTGGTTTCTACACCATGATGGCTATACTTGTGTTGTTTATGATGTCGAAATTTAATATTTCGGGTACGGAAGCAGGAAAATTTTACTCAATCTTTTACGGTGCCATCTATGTTTTGGCTGTAGCCGGTGGTTTTATTGCCGACAGGTTACGAAACTACAAAGGAACTATCATTGCCGGTCTTCTTATTATGGGTGCTGGTTATACCTTTCTGGCAATGCCTGCCCTTATTACCACCAAATACATTGCGCTTGCAGCCTTACTGGTAATCGCTTTTGGTAATGGTTTGTTCAAAGGTAATTTGCAGGCTTTGGTTGGTCAGATGTATGATAACGATCAATACCGTAGCAAACGTGATTCCGGATTTCAGATTTTTTACATGTTCATAAATATAGGAGCAATGTTTGCACCATTTATGGCAACATGGGTGAGAAACACTTTTGTTAAAATGCAGGGTTTCTCTTACAACGCTGATTTACCTGGTCTTTGCCATCAATATCGTGATGGATTAATGACTGAGGATGTTGTTAACGGACGTTTTACCGAATTGGCTACTGCTGTATCTGATGGAATAATGCCTACAAATCTTGATAGTTTTGCTGTGGCATACTTAGATGCATTCAATACAGGTTTTCATTATGCTTTTCTAACTGCTGTTGCTGCAATGGCTGTTTCTCTGGTTGTCTTTTTACTGACTAAGAATATTCTCCCGAATCCAATCAAACGAGTTAAATCTGCTGTTTCCAAAGAAGAGATCATGCAGGATGCCAAAGAGATAAAACAGCGCATTTTAGCCCTTTTTGCTGTTTTTGGTGTCGTTATATTTTTCTGGTTTTCATTCCATCAGAATGGATTAACGCTTACAATGTTTGCCAAAGATTATACGCTACTAGGTGGAATATTCCCTTCTGTGGAAATATTCCAGTCCATCAATCCTTTCCTTGTTGTGTTTCTTACCCCGCTGATCATTCTGTTGTTTGGCTCAATGGCCAAAAGAGGTAAAGAACCTTCAACTCCCAAAAAGATTGCAATTGGTATGGGAATTGCCGGGTTTGCTTTCGTTATTATGGCCGTTGGCTCTATAGGTTTGCCTTTACATAGTGATGTAGTTGCTCAGGGTGGTCTGCCAAACGAATTACGTGTGACCCCATGGTTGTTATTTACTGTTTATTTTGTACTTACTGTGGCGGAACTATTTATTTCTCCACTGGGGCTTTCATTTGTTTCTAAAGTTGCACCCGCACATTTACAGGGCCTTATGCAGGGATTCTGGTTAGCAGCTACAGCTATTGGAAACTTCTCTTTATTCCTTGGTGCTATGATGTACGAAAGCATCTCCATATCCATTACCTGGACTGCTTTTGTTGTCGTTTGCCTCTTGTCAATGGGTGCAATGTTTGCCATGGTTAAGTGGCTTGAAAGAGTTTCAAAATAAGACCATTTAATTTCTACAAAATAAGAGCTGCTCCAGGGCAGCTTTTATTTTGTAGTTTTACATCAAAGCCTTTCCATTTATAATAATTCCACTATGCAATTTGCCGGCAATAAACGCTACAACAGCTACAACGAATACTTCAAACGTACTTTTGGCAGCAGGGTGCAGAAAGTATCTGTTGATGCCGGTTTTACCTGCCCCAACCGCGATGGTACTGCCGGCTTAGGTGGTTGTACTTATTGTAACAATGATGCATTTAATCCTTCATATTGTCAACCATCGAAGTCCATCACACAGCAGATAAACGAAGGCATTGAATTTCACAAAGTGAGGTACAGAAGGGCTATGAAGTATCTGGCATATTTTCAGACCTATTCAAATACTTATGCACCACTCAGTCACTTAATAGAGATTTACGATGAAGCATTGCAACATCCTGATATTATCGGACTGGTAATTGGCACCCGCACCGATTGTATGGACGATGAAAAATTGCAGTATTTTGCTTCACTCTCCAAAGAGTGTTACGTTATAATTGAATATGGCCTGGAATCGACCAGTAATATGACATTGGCAGCGATCAACCGCGGGCACACCTTTGAACAGGCGGAGGCGATGATTCGTAAAACTGCATCTTTTGGAATTAAAGCAGGGATTCACCTGATTTTCGGGCTTCCCGGCGAAAGCCGCGAAGAAATGCTCAGCAGGGCAGAGGTTGTGTCGGAATTGCCTTTAAGTACCATTAAATTTCATCAATTGCAGATTGTAAAGGATACTGTGATGGCCCGGCAGTTTGAGGAAAATCCGGATTTCTTTACGCTGTTTTCGCTTGATGAATATGTGGAATTTATTGTTGCGTTTATTGAACGGCTGAATCCCGATTTTGTAATTGAACGATTTACCGGTGAAGTTCCTCCTCGCTTTTTGATGAGCCAACCCTGGGGAAGCCTTAGGGCCGATCAGGTTGCAGTTATGATTGAAGCTGAGTTGGAAAAGAGAAATACGTGGCAGGGGAGGTTGTTCAAGAAGTGAAGTGGGTTATCCTGAAATGATCTGGTTTAGTTTTAAAAGATCGAAAAAAACTTAATCTGAAATTTATATCCACAGCAACAACTAAATTGTTGATTGAATGAGTTGATGGGGATACTTACCCTTCTCCCCGTTGCTGTTCCTGATCGGGGGTTTTATTAACTTTCAGCCGTTTTGCATCCTTCAATGCCTTGCTGATAATCCACTCCAATTGCCCGTTGGTGCTGCGGAATTCATCGGCAGCCCATTTTTCAACGGCTTCGAGTAATTCTGCATCAATACGTAAGGCAAATGGTTTTTTCTGAGCCATTGTTTTTTGTTTTTTATTCGGGAATCGCAAGCAATGTGCCTTGCTGCTTTGTCCCGGATTTATGAAGCGGCAATAGCTCCATGGGAAGCCTGCCTCGAAATAAACTCTTTGCAAAGATATACCGTCAGGATTACCAGCAACTGATGTCCCGGTCGGCGTTTCATGCTGTCACTCACAACAAGATTAAAGTTGTATCTGAGCTTTCTCCAGTTTAATTCCGGTGTCACTTCAATCATTTCCCGGAGATCTTTGTCAAGCAAAAGATATTTGCTTTTAAAAAAGCCTTGATGTTTAAATGTGTATTCCTGGTTATTGGTGTCGAAAAATGTTTTTACCAGTGAATTGCCATTCCATTTCCGGTGAAAGGAGAGAATGGTTTTCTCTCCTTTTTTTACATCGTAAACAGTGCGCCAGATATTTGCAGGTTCAATTGAAAGCATTTGTTTTTCTGCATCAGTGATTTCGGCTTTCGATGAAAATCTGTTTCGGAAAGTCAAGCGACTAACTTCTACTTCTCCATCAAAAAGTACAATTGTTCTGGCATCTATACGAATTGCTTTCATATTAAGGCGGTTACTGATTTATCTGACATTTCTATTGATGCAATGTGCCGGTATTTATCACCGGACTGGCATCTTTGTCTGAGCAAAGAACAACCATCAGGTTACTGACCATTGCAGCTTTTTTGTCCTCATCAAGATCAACAAGTTTTTTAACTGAAAGTTGCTCCAGGGCCATTTCAACCATGCTCACAGCACCTTCAACTATCTTTTTACGAGCAGCAATGATAGCAGTTGCCTGTTGTCTGCGCAACATAGCTCCGGCAATCTCAGAGGAATAGGCCAGATAGCTGATGCGTGCTTCAATTACTTCAATGCCTGCCCTTTCAAGACGTTCTGAGAGCTCCGCTTCGAGTTGATGGTTCACCTCTTCGCCACCTGCTCTTAATGATATTTCAGCTTCGGCATCATCAAAATTGTCGTAAGGATAATGGCCTGCTAATTTACGAATAGCGGCTTCGCTCTGAATTTCCACATAATGAATGTAATCGTCAACTTCAAAAGCCGCCTTAAAGGTATCCCGGGCCTTCCAGACCAGCACTATGCCGATCATAACCGGATTGCCAATCTTGTCGTTGACTTTAATGGGCTCGCTGTTCAGGTTTCGGGCTCTCAGTGAGATTTTCTTTCTGACATAAAACGGATTTACCCAAAAGAAACCGTTTTGCATCACCGTTCCGGTGTAGTCGCCAAACAAAACCAACACGCTCGATTCGTTGGGGTTAATTACCAGAAAACCCGGCATAAGAACAAAAGAGGCAGCAAGTGCAGTTGATGATACAATCATCAGCCATACAATGTGATTGTAGTTTACAACACTGTAAACAAAGAATGCAATCAAAGCCAGTACAACTACCAGCATTGCATAACCCGACATAGGGCGGGTGAATTTTTCATTTTTAGTTGTGCTCATAATGATATCAGTTTGATATTGCAAATATACTATAATAAATCTACCTTTGTCAAGTTTTTTGAAAGATATTTTTTTAGAATCAACACAAAAGTTAATTTTGGCAATTAATACGGGTTATATCGTGGCAAACAAAAAGTACGCACACATTTTCTTTGATCTTGATAATACATTGTGGGATTTTGAAGCAAATTCCATTGAAACTTTCAGGGATCTGTTTATCAAATACGATCTTGAGAACAGAGGGATTGATTCATTCGACAAGTTTATGCAGGTTTACCATAAGCATAATTCATTGCTATGGGAATTCTACCGACAGGGAAAGATTGTAAAAGAAGTGTTGAATATAAGGCGCTTTTCAATGGCACTTGATGAATTTGGAATTGAAGATCATTTGCTTAGCAGCAACATGGCTGGCGATTATGTTGAACAGAGTCCCACCAAAACTCAGTTATTTCCTGATGCTTTTGCTATACTCGATTATTTAAGCAGCAAATACAGTCTGCACATTATAACCAATGGCTTTGAGGAAGTGCAGTTCAGGAAATTATCATATTCAGGTCTCAGAAAGTATTTTTCGGGAATTATAACCTCGGAAGAAGCAGGCGCAAAGAAACCTGATACCCGGATTTTTGACTATGCGCTTGCATTCTGCAATGCAACTGTGCCCGAAAGTTTAATGATTGGGGATGATGAAGATATTGATATACTGGGAGCCATAAATGTGGGAATGGATTCTATTTTGGTTGATTATTCCGGTAAACTTAATAATAGTAAGGCAACACACCTGATCACCTCGTTGCAGGAATTGTACGATATTCTTTAAAAATTCAGGTATCGACAAAAAAAAAGCCTCCCGGAAGGAGGCTTAAGTCTTTTTTTGTGCAAATGTTACTTGCTTTCAGGAGCAGGAACTGGTTTTGCAGCTTTGGCTTTGTCACTGCTGCAGCATGTTTTGGCTTTTTCAGTTGAGCAAGGAGTAGCGCAGGATTTCTTGGCATCAGCAGATTTTTCGCTGGTTGCACATTTTGCGTCTTTTTTCTCAGTTGCACACTTTTCTGTTTTCTGTGTTGTAGGGGCATTCTGAGCAACTACAGTTGTAGAAACTGCAAAAACAAAAGCGAGAGCTGAAATGGCGATAGCAATTTTTTTCATGTGGTTTAGTATTTAATTTGCGACAAAGATAGAACCTAATATTCAGGTGTCAATATGTATTAATGTTAATGATATGTTAAAGTCACCTTAACACTTGACAATATTTTCAAAAAAAGGTTGTTTGAAATCAAATTGAAGCAATTATGGTTTTCTTTCCCTTAACTTTTTGGTTAAGCTGAACATTAATATCAGAGCCAAGTGGAAGGTACAGGTCAACGCGTGAGCCAAATTTTATAAATCCGACTTCATCTCCCTGCCTGATATCATTGCCCTCTTTTGCATAACAGACAATTCTTCGGGCCATAGCACCGGCAATTTGTCGGAGGAGTATCTTTTGGCCATGTTCATTGTCCAGAACAACTGTGGTTCTTTCATTTTCAGTTGAAGACTTGGGATGCCAGGCAACGAGATATTTTCCGGGATGATACTTCATATAGCTGATTTTCCCTGAAATCGGCGCCCAGTTGATATGCACATTATTTGGCGACATAAAAACAGATACTTGTATTCTCCTGTCATTAAAATACTCGCTTTCAAATACTTCTTCAATAGCCACAACTTTTCCGTCGGCCGGGCACATTATTTTAGACTCATCAATAAACAAAGTCCGTTTTGGTGATCTGAAAAACCTGACAATCCAGAAGAATAAAAGCAGAAGTCCGATCCATATTGCATAATGCAGCCATGAGGGCAAAGGCAACATACCTGAAAGTGGAGAAATTATACCCAGGCCAATAAATGACAGAAGTATTATAATGTATCCTTCTTTGTGAATTCCCATATTGTCGTTTTTTTTTAACTGAAAACGGAAAAGACTCAACAAAACTCTTTATGCTCCCCGAAACAGAAAAATCAGAATAAATACAACCGGTGCAGCAATAAAAACCGCATCAAATCTATCCAGAATGCCTCCATGTCCAGGCAAAATGCTTCCAGAATCCTTAATTCCCGCGCTTCTTTTAAGCATGGATTCTGTTAAATCTCCCAAGGTGCCAAATATAATAATCATCAGGGCAATAATCATCCATCTGGATAAAGAAAATTCAATAAAAGATGCAGAAATCAGAAAAGCGGTTAAAATTCCCAATAAAACCCCGCCGGCAAATCCTTCCCAGGATTTTTTCGGGCTTATTCTTTCAAGCATTCTTCTTTTTCCGAAGAGGGAGCCGAAAATATAAGCCCCGGAATCATAAATCCACAGAATCAGAAAAAATCCCAGAAGCGCACCGCTGTGATGCCATGCCGGACCTTCACTCAGGTTGAAAAAGCCATTTAGCAATGCCAGTGGCACAACAATCCAGAGAATACCTGCAATGCTGTAAGCTACATTTGCAAGCGGAGTGCTGGTTTTTCTGAAAAGCTCAGTCGCCATAATTACCGGAAATACAAGCAGACCGTATATTAAGACTGTAGGCTCAAAAAATCCGAAAGCAGTCAGAGAAATCAATGCATACAAAAGTGTAGCCATCAGAAGCAAAAGACTTTTATTGAGGTTGGCCCCCAAAGCTTTCGATATTTTGAAGAATTCAAAAAGTCCGCCAAGCGAAACAATGAGAAACAACGTGGCGAAAGCCCAATGACTCAGAATTACAGAGCCAATTATTAAGATGACGAAAATTACCCCTGTAATGGTTCGTTTTACAAAACTATTCACTGTCTCTGTTATTTATTAATTGAACCGCAGCAAAAGCATTGGTTGTATGCACGTGAACCTCAATATCACCAAACAGATAAACTGAATCCTGTTTATTAATGAGAAAAGCAGTTATCTCATTTTCTTCAAGCATGCCCCTGATCATTTCGGCATCATGTAAAACAGATGTGGTATATACACAGGTCCAGCCTTCCATAATGCTTAAGTTTTGAGGTCGTCAGCCATAAAAACATATAGTTCTTTTGGTCCATGAGCTCCCATTACCAGTGTTTTTTCAATATCTGCAGTTCTGCTTGGACCTGTGATTACCGAAACCAGTGAAGGGATTTTTCCGTTGTATTTGTTTTTTATTTTACTCAATGCATCCTGAAGGTCGTTTACAATCTGTGAGGTAAATGCGATAATAACATGAATTTCAGGATAAATATTCATCTTTCGCCCTGATACCTGACCACTTGAAACCATCACACTTCCCAAACGGGCAATTAAAAATTCGCAGGTAGTAACTGCAACTTTCATATCGCGGTTATCTGAGCCGGGTTTGTTAACCTTGATGCCTGCATGGTTTAGCAGACCAATCAATGCGCTGTCATTCGCCCATGCCTGTTCCCAAAGTTTACTGTCGAAGAGTGATATTACTTTTTGAGTCATATCTTCAGGCGATTCGCAAAAGATAAACTTTCCGCCTGTTTTTGTAAACTCGTTGGCAAAGGTAATGTCAGCATCTTCTGGCATTGGCTTGTAAACCGGAATATTCTTATCCCCTCGGGAGAAAGGATTTTCAGCAGGCTCAATCAATGCATGTCTTACATTTTTGAGCACTTTCTCCCGGGTTGTACTTTCCCTGATATGTTCAGGGCGGGTGTTGAATCTATTCCGGCTTTTCTTCATTTGTTTCTGTTACCACTGAACCTTCAACAGGTTTTTCGATTTCAGGAATTTTATCTGTATCAGCAACCAGCGCAGCGGCATCAACTTTTTCGGGTTTATCATTCTGCCCGTTGAATTCCACTGGTTCATCAAATTGCCTGATTCCAAAAATTGCTTCAAGATCTTCCCTGAATATGACTTCTTTTTTTAGAAGGATATTTGCAAGTTCTTCAAGTTTCCCCCGGTTTTCGGTGAGTATATCTTTGGCGCGCTGATATGCCTGTTCTACTATTTTTTTAATTTCAATATCAATCAGTTGAGCAGTTGATTCGCTGTAAGGTTTGCTGAAAGAATATTCCTGCTGACCGGTAGAATCATAATAACTTACATTCCCTATTTCTTTGTTCAGGCCGAAATAGACCACCATTGAATAGGCTTGTTTGGTTACTTTTTCAAGATCGTTAAGTGCTCCGGTGGATATTTTGCCGAAGATAACCTCTTCTGATGCCCGGCCTCCAAGGGTGGCAGTAAGTTCGTCGAGCATTTGTTCGGTTGTGGTTATCTGCCTTTCTTCGGGAAGATACCATGCTGCACCAAGTGCTTTACCGCGAGGAACAATGGTAACTTTTACAAGCGGATGTGCGTAACGCAACAACCAGCTTACGGCAGCATGACCAGCTTCGTGAAACGCGATTACTTTTTTCTCCTGAGGTGATATGATTTTGTTCCGTTTTTCGAGTCCGCCAACAATTCTGTCGATAGCATCAATAAAATCCTGTTTGCTGATTTCGGTTTTGTCGCGGCGTGCAGCAATAAGAGCGGCTTCATTACAAACATTAGCAATATCAGCACCTGAGAATCCGGGAGTTTGTTTTGACAGGAAATCAACATTAATTGAGTCGTCAAACTTCAATGGTTTCATGTGAACGCTGAAAATGGCTTTACGTTCTTCAAGATCGGGGAGTTCAACATGAATCTGCCTGTCGAACCGCCCAGCTCTGAGCAGCGCTCTGTCGAGGATGTCGGCGCGGTTGGTGGCAGCGAGTATAATTACTCCTGCATTGGTGCCGAAGCCATCCATTTCAGTAAGTAATTGATTCAAAGTATTTTCGCGTTCATCATTGGCGCCGGTTACCTGATTTTTACCTCTGGCACGGCCAATTGCATCTATTTCATCAATAAATATGATACAAGGCGCTTTTTCTTTGGCTTGCTTAAAAAGGTCGCGAACACGTGAAGCACCGACTCCGACAAACATTTCAACAAAATCAGAACCTGATAATGAGAAAAACGGAACTTTAGCTTCGCCGGCAACGGCTTTTGCAAGAAGGGTTTTACCTGTTCCAGGAGGGCCTACCAAAAGTGCACCTTTTGGAATTTTACCGCCAAGTGTGGTATATTTTTTTGGATTTTTCAGGAAGTCAACAATTTCCATGATTTCCACCTTGGCTTCTTCAAGCCCGGCAACATCCGAAAAGTTAACATTTACATGGGTGTCTTTATCAAAAAGCTGAGCCCTGGATTTACCGATATTGAAAATCTGACCTCCGCCACCTGAGCCACGACTCATCATACGCATGATAAAAAACCATGCACCAACAAGCAGCAGGATGGGGAAAATCCAGGAAAGGGCATCGCCCCAGACATTGCGTCTGGTAGTATGAGTGATATATACCCTTTCTTCTTTTTCAAATTCAGCTTGCACTGAATTTACATCATCCTCGAATTTTTCAACCGACCCGATGTTATAAACAAAATGAGGTTTTGGACCTCCAAAATTATCATTGGATGGAAGACCCTTGTATTCTTCATTCTTAAGTTTGTCTTTCTTGATATAGATCTCGGCAATTTCTTTGTTTACAAGTAACAACTTTTCAATATCCTGATTCAGCAACATTTCTTTGAGTTCACCTTCTCCGATATTTTTAGGGGGTGTGCTCCAGTTCATAAATTGCAGCCCCACAATCAGCAGGGCCAGAATCGCGTAAATCCAGTAAAAGCTGAATTTAGGTTTCCCCGGCTTGGGCTTGAAACCATTATTTTCTGATTTATTTTCTTTAGGTTCGTTCATCGCGTTATTCAGTATCCCCCTCTGTAGTTTTTTTAGTTCTTTTTTTAACCGGTGGAGCAGCTTTACATTCAGTTATTTCAGCATCCGCCCACAAGTCTTCCAGCCGGTAAAACCTGCGTGCTTCTTCCTGAAATATATGCACAACTACATCAACATAATCAAGCAAAACCCATTCTGCATTTTCAAATCCTTCTTTTTTCCACACGTTCTGGCCGATGGCTTTTTTTACCTCCAGCTGAACTGAATCGGAAATGGCTTCAACCTGGGCCCTTGAATTACCGTGACAGACTATAAAGAAATCTGCAACTGCATTTTTCATGGTTCTGAGGTCTATTTTTACTGCTGATTCTCCTTTTTTCTCCAGAATTCCTTCTACAATGATTCCAGCGAGCATTTCTGATGCAGATTTGACTTTTTTGACAGCCATAGGCTTAATTTTATTATATTTTTGCAAAGTTAATCAATTATCCTTTTCAAAGTCAGCAGAAAGCGGGGGGTGAGCCTGCTGTTGAGCCTTAAATTGAGGAGAATTCATCAATCAACAATTATACCGGGGGTTTGGTTAAGCACTTTTGTATTCATAATCTTTATTAAATATGACATTCCGGCGCAATTTTATTTTTCTGGAAAAGGTGAACTCTACCAACCTTCACACCGAAAGTCTTTTGCTTTCAGGGAGTTTGCCCGAAGGTTCAGTTATTTATGCCAATGAGCAGACCTTTGGAGTTGGACTGGGAACAAACAAATGGTTCAGCGAGCCCGGAAAGAACATTACAGCAACAGTGGTGCTATATCCTGATTTTTTGCCTCCTGAAGAGCAGTTCAGTCTTACAATGGCGGTCTCTCTTTCGGTGTGCCTGCTGGTGGAAAGCCTTGATATGTCTTTGAAACCTGAAATAAAATGGCCGAACGATATTTACCTGAATGGCAGGAAACTGGCTGGAATGCTGATAAAAAACAGTATTTCTGCAAACAGTATTTCTCACACAATTGCAGGGGTGGGGATTAATGTTAATCAAAAGGTATTTGGCCTGGAGGCACCGCTGGCAATATCTTTGGCGCAGATTACGGGCTATGAATATGACATCCCCGATTTGCTGACAAAGTGGCATGTATTTCTGGGAAAGGTTTATCTGGATTTAAAAAATGGTAATTCAGGGGATATATATGAGGCTTATATGGATAAATTTTATCTTAAAGGAAAGGCAGCAGGATTTGTCATCAATGGCGAAAAAATGATTGCGACCATTACAGGTATAGGTGATTATGGTCAACTGAAACTTATTTCAGCCGATGGCCGGGAATTTACCTGTGGATTGAAAGAGGTGGAGTTTATTCCTGATTCGCAGATTTGAATTTAATAATGATAATTTATTCTGTGACTACCAATGACAGATTGTTCGTCCGATCTTTCGACTCCGCTCAGGATGACATCGTATAGAATTGATAATTAGTGTATTAAGATGAAATAAAGCCCACTCTAAACGAATGTCACACTGATCGGTTCCGATAGCTATCGGAACGAAGTATTCATGATCAAATTTCATCCTGCTCAGGGATACTCATGAATAATTGAATTAAGCTTTCTCGCTTACTTCTTTGAGCTTTTCAGCAAGTATATTTACAAAATTTCCCAGAGGTCTTGAAGCCATCATCATCATCATAGGGCTAAGTTCCGCATTGAGTTGAAGCATTACCCTGCATGAATTTTCGTCAGATTCATGAATATTGCATTGCAGAGTAAACGGAAACGGAGAATTTCCATCAGATTCGATGTCAATGAGCTGAGACGGGGTTTTCGATCTGAATTTCATTCCCAGGGTAGCCATATTCTGAATGGTGAAGGAGCATTTCTCACCATCAGATGTCCAATTGGTAACCTGTTCCGGCATGAGTTTTTCAAAATTCCGGAAATCAGACAGAAAATTATAGATAAATCCATTGCTTTTTGCAATAGAAACTTCATTGCTTTTAAAAGATGCCATATGTATTGTTATTTACCCCAGGCTTCGGGGTTTTCGCGCCATTTAATAAGCGACTGAAGATCAGAATCCTTGATATAACTTTTGTCAAGGGCATGTTTAATCAGCTGATCGTAACTGGTAAGCGTAAAAAGTGCACAGTTTTCTTTTTTGAAATTGTCGTTAGCCGACTGAAGTCCGTAAGTAAAAATGGCAACCATACCTTTTACATTACAGCCTGCTTCTCTAAGGGCAGTAACTGCACTCAGACTGCTGTTTCCGGTAGAAACCAGATCTTCAACCACAACAACTGATTGCCCTGATTCTGCAACCCCTTCAATAAGGTTAGTCATGCCATGCTCTTTTTTTGATGAGCGGACATACACAAACGGAACACCCAGATCCTGTGCAACCAAAACACCATGAGCAATAGCTCCTGTAGCAACTCCGGCAATCAGATCGATATCGCCGAATTCTTCGTTAATCAATTTAACGAATTCCTGCCTTACAAAAGTGCGTATCTTTGGGTAAGATAAAATTTTGCGGTTATCGCAATAAATTGGAGATTTTATGCCCGAACTCCATGTAAACGGGTTGTTGGCGTCCAGTTTAATTGCTTTAATTTGCAAAAGAAACTCCGCTGTGTCCTGTGCTGTTGACTCATTCTTATTCATGCTGCAAATGTACAAAGTTTTTATAAATGATAAACCTGTGTTTTTATGTGGAAAGCCGGATGACGGTTTTTCAGATGGATTTCAGGGTGCAAAAATTGAGGTAAATGGACGCAAATCGATTAAAGCTGCCCTGAAACTTTTCACAGAAAATGAATCGGGTCAGGAACAATTTCTGATATATAACAACAGAGATGTCAAAAAATTGTTAGACGATTTTATTTCTTTGTTCTGGTACCTTGAGGCAGCCGGAGGAGTGGTAAAAAATCAGGAAGGAAATCGTTTGTTTATTTTTCGATTTGGAAGGTGGGATTTGCCCAAAGGTAAGCTTGAAAAGGGTGAAACTCCGGCAGAAGCTGCGTTGAGGGAAGTTGAGGAAGAAACAGGAATTTCGGGGCACAGATTGATTTCAGAATTGCCGTCAACTTTTCACATTTATGAACACAAAGGCAAAAAAGTGCTGAAAAGGACATATTGGTATGCTATGCAATATGAAGGCAATGAAATACTTGCCCCCCAGATTGAAGAAGAAATAACGAATGCTGAATGGATAAATCCTGAGCGTTATACCCGGATTTTTAACAGCACTTATGCTTCTCTGCACGACCTTTTAAAAGCTGATATCAGCCAAAGGGGGTGAATTTATTAAGGAATTTTCTATTTTTGCTTAAATTATCTGTTTATGACAAAGCGAGCAGTATTTCCGGGGTCGTTCGATCCTATAACCCGTGGCCACGAAAACATCATTTTGAGGGCTCTTCCATTGTTTGATGAAATTATTGTTGCCGTTGGTCTGAACATCGAAAAGAAGGGCTATTTCAGGGTTGAGGACAGGGTGAGGTGGATTGAACAGGTTTTTGCCGGTGAGGGTAAAATTAAGGTGCGCAGTTATTCAGGACTGACCGTTGATTATTGCCGCGAAGTTTCCGCTTCATATTTATTGCGCGGATTGCGGACATCAGCCGATTTTGAGTTTGAACGTACGGTCGGGCAGGTTAATAAAAAACTGAATCCTGATGTTGAAACCCTATTCCTTCTTACAACCCCTGAGTTTACTTCGATAAATTCTTCAATCGTGAGAGATATTTATAAAAATGGGGGTGATGTCAGCTTGTTTATTCCCGATGCCGTTGATTTACCTAAGTTGTAGGTAGCGGGTTATTAATTCTGACAGATCAGTTTTCTGATCCGGAAAGAATTATAAGGCAAATCATTATTCAGTAGTGAGTGGCGAAGCAAAAATGCTGAAATTAACTTTACCGTATTTTCTTTGTTGCAAAAAGCCCGGGTATTTGCTGAAATCGTAATCTCTGGAATGTTCCAGAATAAGCCATCCATCTTCTTTCAGCAGTTTTCGTTCATAAACTGTGGTTGGAATGCGTTCAATTCCTTCCAGTTCGTAAGGCGGGTCACAAAAAATAATATCGTAGGTATGTTCGCAGTTTTTCAGAAAACGGAATGCATCTGACCTGAAGGAGAGAATTGCTTCGAAACCCATTTCTGATGCCGTTTTCCTGATAAAATTCACACATCTGAGCTCTGTATCAATGCTGGTAACGCCAATTGCACCGCGGCTGGCAAACTCATAGGCAATATTTCCTGTTCCTGAAAACAAATCAAGAACTTTAACATCCTGTAAATCAAAGTTATTGACCAGTACATTGAAAATAGCTTCTTTGGCTATATCAGTGGTAGGCCTTACCGGAAGGTTCTTCGGAGCATGAATTATCCTGCTTTTGTGTGTTCCACTGATTATTCGCATAAAGCCGGGTTTAAAAGGTCAAAATATTTGTGTGTTGAAATCAGTTCAAGCGCATAGCCTTTGGTGTAAGATTCGTTGCGCGATAAAAAATCTGTATTTCTGATGTACCGCGTTATGAGCTGATGGTTTTCGTCGCCTTCGTCAATGTCACCACACAGAAAAACATGAGTTTTCCCGGGGTTCAGCGATAATTGATCAAGCACAAACAGTGTATAATATACAATGTCGGTGCCGGTACGCCATTCAAAAGTGTTTACAAAACTCAGGGTGTTATCGCGCAGGGCAATAATATCCATATGTTTTTTATTGATGTTAATAAATACAGGATTTTCCGGTTCGGCATGTTTAAAAACCGGAACCACCGATTCGAGCATAGCACCGGCATGGTGCATCAGTCTGGCATTGCTGAACCAGGCGTTAAGTTCGGCAAATATGTTTTTGTTAATTCCGAAAATTATCCGGCTATCAATCGCTTCCAGTTTTGAGTCGAGGATCACCTCATCGGGTCCTGTTTTATGAACAAAACTGAGGTAAGAATCTTTCCCTTCCGGGTTAAACAGAGGCTCTGGAACCAGCGTATAAACCTTGGTGTTGTAAATGATTACCCTGTTTTTGAATTCAGAAATCAACCATGATTTTTCATCGATTGTTTTGGCAATGTGATCGAGATAAATGGTTGTGGCGAGAGCACCAGCCGAAGAAGCAAATTTTTCGGGAAAGGATACTGATTCAATGGCAATATACCGCTTTTGCGGATTGGAATAAACCGCAAAAGAAAGTCCATCCGGATTTAACCGGATGGACAGATTATATTGATGGGTTTGGGCCTGATCAAACAAACGGTCGTAAGAAGATACCTTTTTTATGTGATCAACCGCCATGTGTTATTTTTAATTTACTCCCAGTTACCGTCGGTAGTGGCTTCAGTCAATGATCCCAATCTTAACCCTGCATATCGGTTCATGGTTTCCTGAGTCGCTTTGAGGTTAATTACATCCTGTTGCGAAAGGTCAGACAGATAATATTCATAAGGTACAAGAATCTCAAGTACAGGAACCATTACCCCACCTTTATCTATTTTGGCAGTTTTCATTTCAAATTTACGTCCATCTGAGAAAGGAATCACCTCAAGATCTCTCATTACAAAATTTGTACGTTTCGAAAACAATGAATCAGCAATGCCGATAAAACCAATGGTATCACTGATTGAACGTGTAAATGTTGTATCTGTCGGATCTGGAATCATTTTTACAACTGGAATCTGCCCGGTCTCCAGAAAAGCAAACAGCGTATCAAAACTTGATGTGTAGGCGTTGTTAAACTGCTTGTAAAAGGTCTGTGCAGACCTGATATCCTTCAGTTTGCTTGAAATCTGTGAATTTCTTGTTGTCAGTTCTTCCTGAAAACGGATAGGTTTCATGATAGAGGCGTAAAGAAGATAGCCTAATACGATCACCACTATCGCCAGAACGACCTTGAGGATTGAGCTTTTCATATGGGAAAATGTTTTTTTTTAGCATTGCAAATGTATAATAAAAATTAATTCTAAGCCCCCAATCTGTATATATTTATTGGGAGTAAGTTATTTGTCGGGAACTAAGGATTGTTATATCTCCATATTTCCGATCCTGATATAGAAAAATACATTGTATTTAAACAGTTATCTGAGCTGAAAATATTTTTATCAATTCATCAAATGCTCCTTTTCATCGCAATAATCTGATGTTGGTTGCGGAGTATTGATATACATATAGTGAAATTATTATCTATGTAAGTTTCAGATAATCAATTCAAAAGGATGGGGTGTTTCATTTTTTTATGATTTTTTAACCGAATTGATTGTCCTAATTGTTTATTTTTGCGATCGTTCAATATTTCTAATAAAACTATTAAAAATGAAAAACACAAAGAAATTCCTTACAGGAGTAATCCTGATTGCAACTTTATTTGGGGTTAAATCAGCTTATTCTCAGTCACTTGAGGATGCTACAAATGCTTACAACAGGGGCGTAGAACTGGCTGCAACAGATATTCCCAAAGCCATTGAAGCACTGAAAGAAGCAGCAGGCATTGCTGAAAAAGTTGGAGCAGAAGGAGCAGATATAGTTAATCTGACAAAGCAGCAAATTCCGCTTTTGCAATACAATCATGCAACCGCTTTATATAAAGAAAAAAAGGTTGATGAAGCCATTACCAATTTTGAACTTGCACATGATTATGCCGAGCAATTCGGTGATGATGGAATTAAAGCAAAAGCCGATGATTTATTGCCAAAACTTTACAGGGTGAAAGGCAACACTGATTACAGAGCTGATAAATATGCCGAAGCTTTGGCATCATTTGATAAAGCGCTGGAATTTGATCCTGATTTTGCCGGCGCATGGCTCAGCAAAGGTCTGGTTTACAACAAGCAGAATAAAACTGATGATCTTCGCATTGCCATGGATAAAGCCATTGAAACCGGCACAAAAACCAATGACGAAAAAACGGTTGAGCAGGCAAGCAAGTTTATGAGCGATAACCTTATTAACAGCGCCAACGGAGCATTCAAAAAGAACGATTTTAACGGAGCAGTTGCCTTTCTTGATGAATCAATAAAGTACAGCGACAAAAATGCAGAAGCCTATTATTTATATGCTCTGGCAAATAATAAACTTTCGAAATGGGATGAAGCCATTGAAAACGCACAGAAAGGTATGGAACTTGATGGTGATACACCTGCCAAACAAGCACGTTTCCATTTTGAAATAGGAACAGCTCATGCTGGTAAAGGATCAACTGGTGATGCCTGTGCTTCATTTAAAAAAGCTGCAGTTGGCCCGCTGGCTGAATCAGCAAATTATCAGATAAAAACTGTTTTGAAGTGTAGCTGATAAGTTACAGAAATAAAATCTTTTGAATTCAGGGCTACCGTAAGGTGGCCTTTTTTTTTGAGGGTCAGGAATGAAATTAGTACCTCTTGTTTAGAATAATCAGCGCAGCGATTACGCCGGGAATCCATCCGGCCAGGGTGAGTAAGAAAACGATCAGTACCGAGCCGCAGCCCTGGTCAATTACTGCAAGCGGTGGAAAAACGATGGCCAGAATTACACGCAGACAAGACATATGGTTTTTTTTTACAAAATTAGTAAGCTATTTCAATGTTGTGGCAGAAGTTTACAGAAATTCAGGAATTCAACAGATTGCTGCTGGCTAAGTAGCTACTTTGAAATTGCATTAAGGTTCATTTCCCTGAAATCAGGTATGGTTTGCAAAAACTGTAGTTGTGATGTCAGGTAATCAACCCTTGCTATATGATGATCTAATCCGTTGGAAATAAGCAGATAATGAGCTTTCAACGCCAGATTATATCTAACCGCCTGATGGAAGGTTTCTTCGCTGAGCGTTACATCCGGAGATTTACATTCCACAATAAGCAAGGGTTTGCCGTCAGTTGAAAATGCCAGCAAATCAAACCTTTTGTGCATTCCGTTAATTTTCAGACCTCGTTCAGATGCCAGCAGGGTAGGGGGAACATTTTTTTCATCGATGAGGTACCTTATCAAATGCTGACGCACCCATTCTTCAGGGGTAAGCGCAACAAAACGTTTCCTTTGGGGATCAAAAATTGTGGCATGACCTGACTGCTGTCCGATCCTGAAAGAATACTGCGGAAAATTAAGTTGCTGCATTTGAAAGCTGCTTTGGCGGATAAAACTACAACATTTTGTCAAAAAGCCTACATTTGCATTGGTAAAAGACGCTTTTATCAATTAAAGCAAAAGTTTTTTTATGAAAACAAAACAGGAAATTACTGAGAACTGGCTGCCCAGATATACAGGTACATCGCTTAATGAGTTCGGAGGATATATTTTATTGACGAACTTCAATCATTATCTTGAACTCTTTGCCGAATGGAACAAAGTTGAAATCAAAGGCAGAGACCGGGCAATGCCAAGTGCGACTGCGGGAGATATCACCATGATAAATTTTGGCATGGGCAGTGCAAATGCAGCAACAATAATGGATTTGCTCGGATGTATTAAACCTCAGGCTGTATTATTTCTTGGCAAATGCGGAGGTTTGAAAAAGAGGGCACTTGTAGGCGATCTCATTTTGCCCATTGCTGCAATACGCGGAGAGGGAACATCTGACGATTATTTTCCTTCCGAAGTTCCTGCATTGCCAGCTTTTAACCTTCAGAAAGCAATCTCAACATCCATACGTGACGAAGGCCTTGATTATTGGACAGGAACCGTTTATACCACCAACCGAAGGGTTTGGGAGCACGATGATGAATTTAAAGATTACCTGAGGCAGATCAGAGCTATGGCTATTGATATGGAAACTGCAACAATATTCAGCGTAGGTTTTCATAATGAAATTCCAACTGGTGCACTTTTACTGGTTTCTGATCATCCGATTATTTCTTCAGGCGTAAAAACGGAGGAGAGCGATAAATTTGTTACTCAGGAATACGTGTATTCTCATCTGAAAATTGGAATTCAATCGCTGAAACAGCTGATAAATAAAGGACTTACCGTAAAACATCTGCGTTTTTAACAGCAATTTGGAATGGCAAAAGATTACAAACAGATTATTTCGGATATACGCAAACGGATATATCATCCGGTTTACCTGTTAAGCGGAGAGGAGCCTTATTATATCGATTTGATAAGCGATGTTATTGAAAACGAAGTGCTTGATGAATCGGGAAAGGAATTTAATCTGTCCGTTTTGTATGGGCGCGATGTTGACGCCCGCACCATTGTTGACACTGCCAAGCGCTACCCCATGATGGCCAGTCATCAGGTGGTGATTGTAAAAGAAGCTCAGGAGGTTAAATCTCTTGATGATATATCAGCTTATGCAGAAAAGCCGCTTGGATCAACGATTCTTGTGCTTTGTTATAAATACAAGAAATACGATAAAAGAAAGTCGCTTGCCAAAATAGTTGACAAGAATGGTATTTATTTTGACTCTGCAAAACTTTATGAGGATAAGATTCCTGCATGGATCAATGCTCAGGTTGAAGCATCTGGTTATGTGATTTCTCAGAAAGCATGTTTAATGATTTCCGAATTTTTAGGAAACGACCTTAGCAAAATAGCCAATGAGTTAGGCAAATTATACATCAGTCTGCCAAAAGGAAGCCAGATCACCGAGAAGCTGATTGAAACAAACATCGGGATTAGCAAAGATTTCAACATTTTTGAACTTCAGGTTGCACTGGCAAAGCGCGATATACTGAAGTCGAACAGAATTGTAGCTCATTTTGCCTCGAATCTGAAAGAGAATCCCCTGACTAAAGTAGTTGTGCTTTTATTTGCTTTTTTTTCTAAAGTTCTTGTGGTGCAAGCCATGTCGGGCAGGCCTGATAATGAAATTGCGTCCGCGGCAGGTTTTACGCCATATTTTATTGGTGATTACAAAACCGCAGCCCGGAATTATCATACTGATAAACTTGCCATGGTTATTGGTCTGTTGAGGGAGTATGATCTTAAGGCCAAAGGGGTAGATTCAGGTTCGGCTGACGGCGGTGAATTGACCAAAGAGCTTATTTATAAGATTTTACATTAGTGATTTAATGTACTTTAGTAATCGTTGAGTCCTTCGACTCCGCTCAGGATGACATTGTAATTAATTGATTGTGAGTGTAATAAAAAGAAATATCGCTAACCAAACACGAATGTCACACTGAGCGGAGATTCTGTGTTAAGATCCAATCAAAATCTGATATTTTTTTTACCTTTGTACTTCAAAACGGCCTTGTGCTAGTTTCTAAAGAGTGTCAGCTAATTCTAGTTGCACTCTTTTTT
>WSXX01000039.1 GCA_009773515.1 Bacteroidota bacterium | reverse complement strand
CAAGGGCAAATGGTGGTGCAGTTCGATGCAGAACGGTGGGTTCCGGGAATGTATCTGTTGAGGTTGGTTTATAAAGATAAGACGGTGGGGAGTGCGAAGGTGGTGAAGTGATTAAAGATTCAAAGATTCAAGGATTCAAGGATTCAAAGATTCAAGGATTAGCTTCGCTGAGCTCCCGTTGGTCGGTTCAAGGATTCAAAGATTCAAGGATTCAAGGATTCAATGATTCAATGATTAGCTTCGCTGAGCTCCCGTTGGTCGGTTCAAGGATTCAAAGATTCAATGATTCAATGATTCAAGGATTCAAGGATTCAATGATTCAATCCCGAAGTTTCGGGACAAAGATTCAAAGATTCAAGGAATAGCATCGTTGAGCCTGATTATCTGGAATAGTCTTACATGCCCGGAGAGATAACGAGAGAGGTCGCTTGTCTCGGGAGCTCGAAGAGATAACGAGAGAAGTCGGACGTCAGATGTCAGAAATCCGAACCGAAGCGAAGCGGAGCTCACCAAAGGTAAATCTGCAACCAGTAATGATGACAAACAAAAGCACTATTTATGGCTGGTTTTTAATTCCAAATAAAAACAATGAAGCCGGAATACCGGTACACAATCGCAGAATTAACAATTTAAAATTCAGGTTCATGAAAACTTCATTTCTATTTATTGTATTAAATTTCGCATTCGCTTTCTTAGCCGTTTCACAAACATGGCCTAAAATTTATATCAATCCTGTGGCAAATTCATCAGGCAAAGCAGCTTTTGAGACGTACGATAATGGGATTATTCTTCTGTCACAAAATATTGGTCAATATGGCTTGAGAACCTCAGGTTGGTTGATTAAGAATGATAACAATGGCAATCTACTTTGGGACAGGATAATTGGCAAGCATGAACAGTACATTTCATTGGTTGACAATATGTCCATTACTAGTGACTCAGGTGTAATACTTGCTATGGGAACAAAGTATCTTGAGCCTAATCCAAATGACATCCTGGGTGATCCGGCGTTTATTAAAGTGAATTCCTGCGGCCAGTTAGACTGGTGTACCCTTATTAGCATTCAGGGTACAAGTAATTCCGGGACTGATATTGTTCAGACCAATGATGGATTTATTGGGCTATATTCAAACTGGAATGTCCCCACCCACGCAATCGGTGTGGTAAAAATGGATTTTAATGGGCAGATACAATGGCTTTTTACTTATGACTGTGATACAATTGTTGATAATAATCCTTTTGATATTCTTGGGCTGGATGATGGTTCAACCATTGTAACCGGCTACGGTTATTATGATGATGGCCAATCAGCTTATGTAAGTTTAAAGCCTGTTAAATTGCATATTGACTCTGACGGAGAAGTGATAAGCTGGCAGGCTGTGCATTATGACAATGATTCAATAAGAGGTGTGGATTATGAGACAATTATGGACAATAGGGGAAATCTGTTTTCAGCCGGGTACACTGTTACCACGCAGACATACCCATATAATTATAGTAAAAAATCGCTTAGAAGACAGAAGGTTGATGGAACTCAAGTGGAATACTTTATTCTAAATGATACAGTAAGTTCAAATGGATTTTTAGACTGGACAACTGACAGTAGTATTGTTATTACTGGCACAACTGAAGGCCAGGAAAACAACTGGTTTCAGGTGCGTTCTGATGTATTACTTATAGATACACTTGGAAATGTTCTTCACCGACGCAGATTTCTTGATGACTATTGGGGAGCTGCTTACAGGGTATCTACGACTCACGACAATAAAATACTTGCAATCGGCAGCGCCGATGCAGCAAACCCTTATGGACCTCCAGGAAATACCTTTCTTTTCAAACTCAACTCCAACCTCGAAGATGATATTTATGACCCCACCCCACGGGTGTATGACTATGCCTGCCCAGGCGGTGTGGCCCTCCACGATACAATCGGTATGGAAGATTGCGATATTGTGGTAAGTGTTGAACAACTGGCTACCCTGCCCAATGTGGCGGTAATGGAGGTTTACCCCAACCCGGTAAGCGATGTATTTCAGGTGCGCCTGCCCGAGTTTATTGCCATCCGCAACAACAACCACGGATTAAATACCGCTCTTTACCAAAGCAACTACCAGCAGCAAAGCGTTTTGCAGGTTTTTGATTTAAGTGGAAGGTTTATAACCGAGCAAAAACTTACGCAAGGGCAAATGGTGGTGCAGTTCGATGCAGAACGGTGGGTGCCGGGGATGTATCTGTTGAGGTTGGTGTATAAAGATAAGACGGTTGGGAGCGCGAAGGTGGTGAAGTAGGTTGGAAGCCGGAGGTCAGAGGGCAGAGATCAGAGGTCAGAGGTCGGTAGTTAGAATCGGAGGTTGCAATATTGATAAGGAGAAATTCCCCGAATCACCTTGGCGTAGATACTTCCCCTTGTCCCCATCTCTCCATGTCACCTTGTCGTAAAAAAACCTTGTCGTAGAAAACTTCCCCTTGTCCCCATTTCTCCTTGTCACCTTGTCTTAAAAAAACCTTGTCGTAGATTCTTCCCCTTGTCCCCATCTCTCCGTGTCACCTTGTCTTAAAACCGTTTCCTTGTCTTTTTAATAAACAAAACAGACAAACTGCCCTAACTTACCTACCTTTGCCGTTCAATTCCCTCCCAAATGGACAGCATTATCTCGGTCAGTTATCTGGCATTATTTCTAATTATCAGTCTTGGTCTTGTTGTTGGAAAAGCTAAAATCAGAGGCTTTTCGCTTGATATATCGGCGGTAATTTTTATTGCCATGCTGCTGGGGCATTTCGGATTCAGGCTGCCATCGGAATATCAACACATCGGACTGCTGCTTTTCATCTTTACAATTGGCATTCAGTCGGGTCCTGGATTCTTCAGAAGTTTCAGGCAATACGGGAAGCAACTTTTTATTATCGCCAGCATCATTATTGCCAGTGGCGCGCTGATTACGTGGCTGCTCAGCAGTTTAATGAATATTGACAAAGCCCTCGCAGTGGGTCTCTTCAATGGCGCAATGACCAGCACACCCGGTCTTGCTGCGGCGGTAGAAGTCAGTAATTCGCCAATGGCCTCCATCGGTTATGGAATCGCCTACCCTTTCGGAGTGATTGGTGTAGTGCTTTTTGTCAGCTTGATTCCGAAAATTTTGCGGATTAACTTCAAAAAGAGTGAAGAAGAATTTAACCTGAGTGTAAAACAGAGTTATCCCGAATTTATCCCGGGCAATTTCAGGGTCGAAAATCCGAATATCGACGGCAAATCCTTGGTTGACCTGAAATTCAGAACTGCCACCAATTGTGTTATTTCCAGGGTCAAGCATGATGGCGTTACCATTACCCCTGGCCGTGATACTGTGCTGCATTACGGCGATGTAATCAGGGCTTTGGGCACTGCCGAAGATCTGGAGAATGTGAAATTGTTTGTCGGCCCCCAAACCGAAGAAGAACTTCAACTGGACAAAGGACATGATGTTCAGTGGGTGCTTGTTACCAGCAAACAGGTCATAAATAAGCCCCTGCAAAAACTTAACCTTGGCGCCAATTATGATGCAACTGTGGTACGAATCCGCCGCAGCGGCATAGAAATCAGGCCAATGCATTACACCATGCTGCGATTTGGCGACCGGCTTATGGTGGCAACCAGTCGCGAAAGTATGAAACAGGTGGTTAGACTTTTAGGAAACGATGACAAACGACTATCAGAAACTGATTTCCTGCCCATCACCCTTGGTATTGTGATAGGAATACTTGTCGGGATGGTAAAAATTCCGGTCTTTGGCTTATTCGATTTCAGCCTGGGCATAACCGGCGGAGTTCTGGCAGCAGCGCTTGTGCTCAGCGGTATCGGCAAAACAGGTCCCATCATCTGGTCAATGTCGAGCAATGCCAACCAGCTTTTCAGGGAGCTTGGACTGCTGATGTTTCTGGCAACTGTTGGTTGTGAGGCTGGCGGACACATCGAAGAAACATTCATTAACTACGGTGCCGGACTTATTGCCGCCGGAGCAGCCATCACCATTATCCCGCTTATAATTGCCCTGATCGTTGGCCGGGTCTTCCTCAAAATGAACTTCCTTACGCTAATGGGCGTGATGACAGGCGGAATGACAAGCACGCCTGGACTGGCAGCTATAAACACACAATCAGATAGTGGAATTGCACAGGTTTCCTATGCAGCAGTCTATCCGTTGGCACTGGTACTGATGATAATTTTTTCGAATATCTTATTTAAATTGCCGGTTTTCTGAAATCCCGGATAAATCTGATTTTCGGAACCCAGTAAATTTGACTGAAGAACAGAAATTCTCACTTCAGTTTCTTTTCTTTTTCCATCGCAGGAAGCGGCCTTCAAAAGTCAGATAAATCACCAGAATAAGAAGTCCGAGTATTGCACCCAGCTTCAGAAGCATGATCCAGCCACTCATTTCAAGCGCTGCGTTTATGCTCAGCATATCGGCAAGCACACTTACTATGGTCAGCGCAGTGAGCGCCATGGCGTAAACATTCAGCCGCTTGTCGCGTCGGGCTTGTTTTTGTTCAAGCACTTCATTCTGAATGTTGGTAAAAATTTCGCAGGCGGAGGCCATGTGCTCTATTTTCTGAGAAAGTCCGCCCATCTGATCAAAAGCGTTCAATAATTTCTGATCTGAAATATTCTGAGTAAGCGCACTGAAGCGTGTAAACTCAGCCACAGTATGCGCAATCGTGCGAAGCCGGTTAAGCGAAACAGCATCATAAACTGATTTTTCTCCGGATAGATTCTCTCTGACCGAGCTTGAGATATGATGTGAAAATAACCGCTCAAACCCATCGCAGATTCCGTAATAAACCTGAGCCATCTTCAATAAAAAGAGAATCCTGGAAACATAATCAACATTCGAAGGCTCTACTATTGCTGCTGCCCAGCCCAGACTGATTTTTCCATCGTCCATCTGCAAGGGAGTCAATTCATCATAATTTTCTAATATCCGCGAAGCAAGTGAGGCATCGTGCTGATTGTTACACATCAATATCAACTGGTAGCCCGGAAAAAAATCACAGGGAATCTTACGGCGGGTAAGTGTTTCATAACCATCTTTATTGCTGAAAATGGTGTAAGTGTCAGAAACCATTTTTCTGAAGGCATCTCTGAATTTTCCGCTGCTGTATGCTCCATAGGTTGCATATTCATAACAACGGTAAATCCACAAAGCGTAAGGTGCAAGTTCTTCATCAAGTTCAGCGGATTCAATGAAAATATAACCAATTCCCAGTCCATATAAATTGACTGAAGTTTTGGAGAAACCTATCCTTTGCTGAAAACCTGTGATAATACCAACGATATTTTCCGGAGGATCGGCATAATATGATCCCATGAAACGCTTGTCGGAAGCTGCTTCAAGCGCTTCGGCATGAAGGTGTTTCAGCATGCTGCTTCCCGATAAATCAATTTTCAGCCCGGTCCCGACCGGCACACTCAACCCAATGTGTCCTTCTGCATCATCAACGTGAAATGCACCACATGGAACTTCATTGGCAAAAGCAAACATTTCTTCAGGCTTGTTAAAGGAAGCAAGAAAATCATTTTCCGAATTAAGGGAAGTAAGTGCGCCCTCCTTTTCAAAAGGGTAATCATCAATGCCTATGGAGTAGCCGGCATCGAAATAACCACTGATAATTATTTTCATATATTGTTTGTTGGTGCTGATTCTGAAGTCCTAAAGCTGACTTAAACAACAAAAATATAAAAAAAGGTTTACTATAAAAAATTGAATAGATCATAATTAAGAAGCTTTCCGGAATATTTAAAACCATAAAACTGCAATAGAAACCGCTCAGTTGAACTTCTGAATATCTACATCTCAATATCCAGATTCAACTGGTTCTTCAAAGTCTTAACCGCCGGATTCTGCGCTGCCATCACATCAAATTTATCCTGATCGGTGTAGGGCTTGCGCGATTCAACCGGACGATCCGAGATAACTGTTTCAAGCGTTATTCCCCAGTTTTTAAGTTCTTTTCGCAGATAACCAAGTATTTCCGGCCTTTTGGTAAAAATATCTGCATCCTGAATTTTGTTATCAACGGTCACCACTATTTTAAAATCATCGGCAAGAACCGGCGTGCGGCAGATAAGCGAATGATAGAGATTGGCCAGATCTTTTGAGACACTTGAAGCCATTGGCTCCCATATCCTTTCCAGATCAGCCTGGGTAAATATCTCACGATCTGATGGCAAAACTTCTTCCTCATCAGATGTGTCTGCATTCCCGGGATTTGGTTCAGCAACACTGCCGGGCTTCATCAGACCACCGATGTTAATGCCTGAATAAGATGGTCTTGCAGACTGAGTTGGCGCGGGATTAGCAGACTGAGGCTTATCCATCTCAACAGAAGAAGTCGGCTGAGGAGCTGATTTTTGCGAATCTTCCGGAATAATTGCCTGAGGCGGTATTATCGAAGGAGCAGGCTGTTGAGCATCCGCATAATTTGAAACCGGTTCTGCTGCTATACCAGCTGTTGGCTGAGCAGGCTTCGTTGTGGTTTCTGTGGCTGGTTCCGGCGCTGGTGTTACCGGCGAAGGAGAAATGGGTTTTACAGGTGGTTGCTGCGCAATTGGTCTTGGAGCGATTACCATTGGCTGAGGTCCATCGGGATTGGCCAGACGGCACAATTGCATCAGGGCAATTTCAACATGAAGCCGTTTGTTGTTGCTTATTTTATAATTCAGATCACATTGATTGCTGATTTCGAGTGCTTTTAGCAAAAATGCACCATTGCAGGCCGATGATTGCCTGAGATAAAGGTTCCGGATATTGGCACTGGTCTCCATAAGCTGTATGGTTTCCTTATCCTGGCTAACAAGCAGACTCCTGAAATGCTGGCCCAAACCGGTAATAAAATGCTGGCCATCAAAACCATTTTCAATTATTTCATTCACGGTAAGCAGCGTCTGGCTTATATTTCCCTGAAGAATAAAATCGGTAATTCTGAAATAATAATCGTGGTCAAGAACATTCAGGTTTTCAATTACCTGCTTGTAAGTAAGTTTATTGCCGGCATAACTCACCAGCTGGTCAAACATTGAAAGGGCATCGCGCAAGCCACCATCGGCTTTTTGTGCAATAACATGCAGGGCATCCATTTCAGCTTCTACATGCTCACTTTCAGCAACGTAGGCAAGGTGGTGAGCGATATCTTCAACGCTTATGCGACGGAAATCAAAAATCTGGCAACGAGACAGAATGGTCGGAAGAATCTTATGCTTTTCGGTGGTTGCAAGTATGAACTTGGCGTAAGGTGGTGGCTCCTCAAGTGTTTTAAGAAATGCATTAAAAGCTGCCTGTGAAAGCATGTGCACCTCATCGATGATATAGACCTTGTATTTACCGGTTTGAGGCGGAATACGCACCTGATCAACAAGATTGCGGATATCATCTACCGAATTGTTTGAGGCTGCATCAAGCTCATAAATGTTAAAAGATGAAGAATGACCAAACGAAATACATGATTCGCAAATATTACAAGCCTCTCCATCAGCACTCAGATTCTGGCAATTGATGGTTTTGGCCATAATTCTGGCACAGGTAGTCTTACCAACGCCACGTGGTCCGGTAAACAAAAAAGCCTGTGCTATCTGCTGATTGCGGATTGCATTTTTAAGGGTATTGGTTATAGACGATTGTCCCACTACCGTTGCAAATGAAGCCGGGCGGTACTTTCGGGCCGATACAATAAAATTCTCCATCAGTAAATGGGTATTGAGTTTTGGAAGGTCAAACTTACGGGAAAAAACAATGTAATCAGGTCTTGGCCTGAATTTTTCAACTTATAAATAATGACAATAACACTCTGATCTTTTACATTCTGCTGAGAATACGGTGTTTAATTCTCAACTACCTCAGCTGCTATCAGTTTGTCGAAGCGTGTGCCCGGCTCCCGATAGTAAACCAAAATGGTGTAGCTGTTTCTGGCTTCATGTAAACTGCCTTCCAAACGTTTCAGTTCTGCTTTGGTTTCGCCATTCGGCAGAAAAGCATACAGATAGTTATAATAACCTTGTTTCAGGTAAAGCCGAGCTTCATAACCCTGCCTTGCAAAATTGTACTTCATTCTTCCCAGGGGTTCTTCACCTTTATTTCCGCCCGACGCTCTGAACTGCCAGCCGGTGAGCGCCCCCATAATATGCACTGAACCATCGGTAAACGGAGTTTCGAGCGGTACAAAAAAATCAACCCATACGTATTCTGCTTCGGTGGATGAATCTCTGGCATCTTCTGTTTTTATAAACATTTGTCCATTGAGGTCGGAGTATGTAACATATACTTTGGATGCACGAATACCATCGGGCAATAATCCCACGTGGTAACCATCGTTACGATTCTCAATAAACCTGACGCGCTCAGAATTGTACCTCAGGCTTTTGATGTCGAAATACCGGAATTCATTACCCGCCTCAAATGTGTTTGACCCATCGGAATATTGATAATCAAGTTCCTCGTTGCGAAGCATAAAGGGTTTGAGACCCCATATGGCATTATCCCAGCGTGTATTTTGCATGATCACTACTTTCAGGTCGCGGTAAGGCTCAGAAATCTGATAGGCAGGATTAAAAATTGAAAACGGAATTTCATGATGCGAAAAATAATCTTCAGGATTTCCTGCGCGTTTTACCCTTGCTTTAACGGTAACTTTAGGATCAACCACCATAAACCGGCGGGTTATTGCAGGTTTATCAGGCTCGCCTTCGGGATATATTTTCAACAGATAATTTCCAGGTAAAGTAAATTTAAGTGACTCATTTGGAATGGTTACCCGGTAATGTGTGAAAGGCTGTATGGTATTGAATGAAAAACGGTAATCCCTGATATAATCATCGGTAAAACCTTCAATATATTCGTTCTGCCACAAATCAGTAGGATTCCAGGCTGCATCGCAATGCACAACAGTATATTGCCACACTTTGTAATCTCCATCCAGATCATCGAATGATAGAAAAAGCCGCTCATCAGAATTATATAGAATAATGGGAGGTGTCAGTTCCCAACCTTCTCTATGCATAAGCACTGTACGTATAGATTCGCGATAAACAAAATCTTCGTAACGAAGAAAATCATCCTTAAAATAATCATCGGCTTGTGGCTTTTCTTTCACGGAAGCGTCACTTCCTGCTCCACGCTTTTTCTGTTTCGAACCAGACTCCTGCGCTTGAATGCTAAAAAATGAAAGAAATAGCAACAAAGCCAAAATAATTCGGACCTGAGTTTGAACAATGCCTGATATCTTCATGTTTGTACGGTTGATTGTTAATTAATTAACAATAAAAACTGTAATCTGATCGGTTTTTAATTTTAAAAGTAACAGAATTACTGCATCAATATTGCAAAGAAAGATAATTTCAGTAGCTTTGTTAGCGAAAAATGAAAGAATGTGCGATTATTTTTCATGCACAAAACTAAATATTTGAGTTTATCAATATCTTTGCCGCTTTAAAAAATGCGACTGTTTGAAACATCAACTACTATGCCGAAAACCATTAAATTAACCAAAGGTCTGAACATCAGGTTAAAAGGCGCTGCTGAAAAGAACCTAAAGGTATTATCGCCGCGCATGTTTGCAATAAAACCTACAGACTTCATCGGAGTGTTTCCCCGTTTGCTGGTCAAAGAAGGAGACTTAGTTAAGGCAGGCTCTCCGGTTTTCATTGACAAATACCGCGATAACATCACCTTTACCTCTCCGGTAAGCGGTACGATTGCTGAAATCAAGCGGGGCGATAAACGCCTTTTGCTTGAGATAAGGATTGAGGCCGATGAAAACATTTCATATGTTGAATTTGGTACGGCTGAGCCAAAATCGCTCTCCAAAGAATTAATTATTGAAAAATTACTGAGCAGCGGATTATGGACCATGATTCGCCAGAGGCCCTATGCGGTGATTGCCAATCCTTTGCAAACACCCAAAGCAATTTATGTTTCAGCTTTTGATACTTCACCACTTGCCCCTGATCTGGATTTTATTGTAAAAGGACAAGGCGAAGCTTTTCAGGCAGGTTTAAACGCGCTTTCGAAACTCACCGAGGGTAAGATTCACCTGAACATTGGCGAAAATACAACTGCCCCGGAATTTCTCAACAGCACCAATACTGAAATTACCACTTTTAAAGGCCCCCACCCTGTTGGAAATGTTGGCATACAGATTCATCACATTGACCCAATAAATAAAGGAGATGTAGTTTGGTTTGCAGGAGTTCAGGATGTTGTTGCAATCGGAAATCTTTTCCTGAAAGGGGTTTACGATGCCTCAATTACTGTTGCTCTTGCCGGCTCTGAAGTTATTAAACCACAGTATTTCAAAACTTTAAGGTGTGCCGAAATCGCCCCGATTATTAAAGGCAACATCAAAGAAGGCAATCCAAGGTATATTTCCGGCAATGTATTGACCGGAACCAGAATACGCCATGATAGTTATATCAGTTTCTACGATACCATGTTGAGCGTTATTCCTGAAGGAGACTATCATGAATTTCTGGGATGGGCATTGCCTGGAATCGGGAAATACAGCTTTTCAAGAACATTCTTCTCCTGGCTCACACCAAATAAGGAATATACACTCGACACCAATCTGCATGGAGGTGAACGTGCTTTTGTAATGACCGGTCAATATGAAAAAGTGCTCCCAATGGACATCTACCCCATGCAATTGGTTAAAGCCATCATGACTGATGATATTGATCTTATGGAGAATCTTGGCATTTACGAAGTTGAGCCGGAAGACCTTGCACTGTGTGAATTTATTGATACATCAAAAACCGAAATTCAGACCATTGTGCGCAAGGGACTGGAGGTAATGCGAAAAGAAATGAGTTAAAACATGACTGTTTTTCGAAACCTGTCAATGTTAAAAGTATTCAAAAAATTAAAAATAAACACAATACTGAATGAAAGCGCTTAGAAAACAACTGGACAAAATAAAGCCCCAGTTTCAAAAGGGCGGAAAGTTCGAGAAGCTGCACTCCTCATTTGATGCCTTTGAAACTTTCCTTTTTGTCCCCGACAAAACTACTGCCCATGGAAGTCATATCCGCGACAGCATAGATATGAAACGCACCATGAGCATAGTTGTTATTGCCATGATACCGGCTTTGCTTTTCGGAATGTGGAACATTGGTCATCAACATTTTCTATCGATTGGAGAAACAGCTGCTTTACTCGAAAAGTTCTTGTTTGGATTAGGCAAAGCACTTCCAATCATAGTTGTTTCATATGTAACAGGACTTGGAATAGAATTTGCTTTTGCTCAATTCAGGGGCCATGAAGTAAATGAAGGCTTTCTGGTTTCCGGAATGCTGATCCCATTGGTAGTTCCACCGGATATCCCGTTATGGATGGTAGCAGTAGCCACAGCTTTTGCAGTGGTAATTGGCAAAGAAGTGTTTGGCGGAACCGGAATGAATATTCTGAATCCAGCCCTTACCGCACGTGCTTTCCTGTTTTTCGCTTATCCAGCTCAACTTTCAGGAGATAAGGTATGGATTGCCGAAAAAGCCGACGCATACTCCGGCGCTACTCCACTTGCCGAAGCTGCAGCTGGAATTGATTCCGGCGTTGTAAATTTCACTCATTCATTTATGGATATGTTCCTTGGAGTAATTCCGGGTTCAATAGGTGAAACCTCCACGCTGGCCATTCTGATCGGAGCTGCAATTCTTGTCTTTACAGGAGTAGGAAGCCTCAGAATAATGCTTTCAGTTGTCATTGGAGGCATATTTATGGGCGGCTTGCTCAATATTGCCGGTTCAAACGCTTATATGGATGTGCCCTTCTATTATCATCTGGTAATGGGTGGATTTGCATTTGGAGCAGTATATATGGCTACCGACCCGGTGACTGCATCACAAACCAACACAGGAAAACTTATTTATGGTTTCTTTATCGGGTTGATGGCAGTGCTTATCAGGGTGCTAAATCCGGCATATCCCGAAGGTATGATGCTTGCCATCCTTCTGATGAATGTATTTGCTCCGCTTATCGACCACTATGTGGTTGAAGCAAACATCAAACGCAGACTCAAACGGCTGAAAGCAGTTAAAGCCTGATAAATGAACAACCGCAATTAATGCAATTCAAAAAACAAAGAATTTATGTACAGTAACGGCTATATTTTCAGATACGCTTCTATCATGGTCATCCTGGTAGCAGCAATACTTTCAGCCGCTGCCATCCTGCTGCAACCTGCACAGGAACGAAATGTCAAAATCGAAAAGATTCAGGACATTCTCAGGTCGGCCAACATTGAATCAACCACTTCCAATGCCGAAGAACTTTACGAAAAATATATCGTAAAGGAAATTGTCATCAACAGCGCAGGCGAGGAGATAGGTGTATACACAAACGGAGCTTTTGAAAAAGGTGACCGCAGGGCTTTTCTAATCGATCTTAAAACTGAACTCAAAGCCAAGCAGCAAATCAAATTAGGGAAGCCGGCACAGGAGCCTGTTTTCCCAATTTTTGTATGCCATATTGACAATGAGGACATCTTCATTATCCCTCTTTATGGAATGGGCCTTTGGGGACCTGTTTGGGGAAACATTGCGCTGAAAGGTGATCTGAATACCGTGGTAGGGGTAACTTTTGGGCACAAAGGAGAAACACCAGGGCTTGGAGCAGAAATATCACTTGAAGTGTTTACTAATCAATTCCCTTCCAAAAAAATCTTTGATGAAGAAGGAAATTTCACATCTATTAAAGTAGTAAAAGGTGGTGTAGCAAACTCCAATATTGATCCTGCTCATGGCGTGGACGGAATATCAGGTGGAACAATAACCAGCAATGGTGTTTCTGCAATGATAAATGATTGTCTGGAGAATTACGTAACGTATATCAAAAATCAAAAAGCCATATGAGTACCGTAAAAACTGAAAGAGAACCAATGTTCTCTGCGAAAACCAAAAAATTGCTTATAGGGCCGCTGAGTAAGGACAATCCGATTACAGTTCAGGTATTGGGAATTTGTTCAGCACTGGCCGTAACTGTCAAACTTGAACCGGCATTTGTAATGTCGATTTCGGTTATTGCCGTTACAGCTATTTCAAACCTGCTCATTTCACTCCTGAGGAATACTATCCCTCCACGAATAAGAATCATTGTACAACTTGTTGTTATTGCTGCACTTGTAATTCTTGTTGATCAGATACTTAAAGCCTATGTTTACGACGTAAGTAAACAACTTAGTGTTTTTGTGGGACTTATAATCACAAACTGCATCATCATGGGTCGCCTAGAAGCTTTTGCTATGGCAAATAAACCCTGGCCCTCATTTGTTGATGGTATAGGTAATGGACTTGGATATGGCATTATACTGATTGTAGTTGCATTTTTCCGCGAATTGCTTGGATCTGGCACTATATGGGGTTTTCATGTTATGCCAAAAGCTTTCTATGAATTGGGCTATGTGAACAACGGGCTAATGATTCTGCCTCCGATGGCTCTGATTGTTGTCGGTATTATTATTTGGGTGCAACGCTCAAAAAATCCTGATTTACAGGAAGAAAACTAGTCAATCACCCAATACACAGACTGATTATGGAAAATCTTTTAAATATATTTGTAAAGTCAATCTTTATTGACAACATGATTTTTGCTTACTTCCTGGGAATGTGTTCCTATCTGGCAGTATCAAAAACAGTAAAAACTTCAGTGGGTCTCGGTATTGCTGTAGTCTTCGTTTTAGGGATTACCGTTCCTGTTGACTATCTGATTAACAACTATCTTCTTCGAAAAGGCGCATTATCATGGCTCGGAGCTGACTTTGCAACTTTAGACCTCAGTTTCCTGAGTTTTATCATGTTCATTGCAGTTATTGCTTCTATGGTGCAGCTTGTAGAAATGGTTATTGAAAAGTTTTCTCCAACCCTTTATGCATCGCTTGGAATTTTCCTTCCACTTATTGCTGTAAACTGCGCTATCCTTGGTGGGTCGCTCTTTATGCAGGAACGCGATTATGCATCTGTTGCCGAAGCAACTTCGTTCGGATTAGGCAGTGGACTGGGCTGGTTTCTGGCTATTGTTGCCATTGCTGCCATCAGGGAAAAAATCAAGTATTCAAATGTACCCAAACCACTCAGAGGACTGGGAATTACATTTATTATAACCGGGCTTATGGGTATTGCATTCATGAGCTTTATGGGTATTAAACTCTGAACTTCTTAGGAAACCAACAACTACAACTGAAAAACACAGATATGGGAACCGGAACAATTATATTGATCAGTATTGTGGTATTTCTTACCATAATACTCATGCTGGTTGGACTCTTGCTTTACGTCAGGGCAAAGCTTACCCCTCCAGGTAAAGTCAAAATTACAATTAATGAAGATACTGTGCTTGAAGCCGACCCTGGTTCAACACTGCTTAGTACACTTGCCGTAGAAAAAATATTTCTCCCTTCCGCTTGTGGCGGAGGCGGTACCTGCGCCATGTGCAAATGCCAGGTATTTGAAGGTGCCGGCGATATTCTGCCAACCGAAAAGGGATATTTTACACGCAAGGAACAACAGAACAACTGGCGCCTTGGTTGTCAGGTTAAGGTTAGAGGCGACCTGAAAATCGGAATTCCCAAAGAAATATTCGGTATCAAAAAATGGGAATGCGAAGTGGTTAGCAACCGGAATGTTGCAACCTTTATCAAAGAATTTGTTGTAAAGTTGCCTGAAGGTGAAACCCTTGATTTTCAATCCGGTGGATACATTCAGATTGATGTTCCCAAAGTTGATGTTGATTTCAAAGACATTATAGTTGAAGACAAATTCCGCGAAGACTGGGATAAACTAAAAATATGGGATCTGAAAATGAAAAATCCGGAACCCATTTTCAGGGCGTATTCAATGGCCAATCATCCTGCTGAAGGAAATATTGTTATGCTGAATATCCGTATTGCTACCCCACCATGGGACAGAGCAAAAAATCAGTTTATGAACGTGAATCCGGGAATTTGTTCTTCTTACATCTTCTCGCGCAAACCCGGCGATAAAGTAATGGTTTCAGGACCTTACGGAGAATTTCATATCAAGGATACCGGCAAAGAAATGCTCTATATCGGAGGTGGTGCAGGTATGGCTCCTCTCAGGTCGCAGATTTTTCATATGTTTCACACTGAAAAAACCAACCGGAAAGTAACCTATTGGTATGGCGCCAGATCAATGCGTGAAGTTTTCTATGATGATGAATTTTCAGCCATCGAAAAAGATTTCCCGAATTTCAAATTCAATATCGCATTGTCGGAACCACTTCCTGAAGACAACTGGACAGGATACACCGGATTTATTCATCAGGTTGTGCTGGATAACTACCTCAGTAAGCACCCTGAGCCGGAAGAAATCGAATTCTACCTTTGCGGTCCTCCGATGATGAACTCGGCTGTTTTTAAAATGCTAGACAATCTGGGAGTTCCAAAAGAAAACATCGCATTTGACGACTTTGGAGGATAAACTCTATTTGATAAGTTTCTGCTTAAAGCACCGTTAATTACGGTGCTTTTTTTTTGTGTGCAGGAATTATCAGTACTTTCGCATATCCAAAATACAATTTGAAATGAAAAATAAGTTAATCCTGTTTTCACTAAGTCTGGCTATCGCAGCAAATTTTACATTCTGCGGAAGATTAACCACAGAAAATGAAGTAAAGTTGAATGGAATGGCACAGGGAACCTATTATGCCATTACTTATTTTGATGCAGAAAACCGCAATCTGCAGCCTGAAATTGACAGTTTCTTCAGAGCATTTGACAGATCCGCCTCAGTCTATTTACCTGAATCTATTATTTCACGTTTCAATAATAATGACCCCGGCACAATTGCCGACGATGACTTTACAACAATATTCAAAAAATCCATCGAAGTTTCAGAAGCAACAAAAGGAGCATTCGATATAACAACTATGCCGCTGACCAATGCCTGGGGTTTTGGATTTACTGACCCAATGAAACTCGACAGTGCTCAGGTAGATAGCCTGCTGCAGTATGTTGATTACAGGAAAATATCGCTGGTTGATGGTAAATTGATCAAAGAAATGCCTGAAATAAAGATTGATTACAATGCCATCGCACAAGGTTATTCAGCCGACTTGATAGGTAAAATGCTGATGGACAGAGGAATTAATATTTTTTTGGTAGATGTAGGAGGTGAAGTACTGGCCAAAGGTAAGAAACCAGACGGAACACTTTGGAAAGTCGGGATTGAGAAACCATCAAAAGAAGCTGATGACGAAAGAGCTCTTGATGCAATTGTGGAGCTTGAAGACAAAGCACTGGCCTCATCAGGCAACTATCGCAGATTCTTCGTAAAAGACGGGAAAAGGTATTCTCATACCATCGATCCAAAAACCGGATTCCCTGTAACCCATGCCTTGCTGAGCACATCCGTAATGGCCAATGATTGTATGACTGCCGATGCCTATGCAACAGCTTTTATGGTAATGGGAGTAGAAAAAGCAAAGGAATTTCTGGAAAGCAACACTGAGTTGGAAGCCCATTTTATCTACACAAATGCAGATGGACAATATGAAACCTGGACAAGTCCGGGCCTGAAAAAACTAATTCAAAAGAAATAGGGCTCAGGTAAAGCAGAATTAATCGTTTTCGCAGGTTGTTCCCTCTGCTTTTCCGCAGGAGCAACCATAACGTTCGCCGGTTGCAGGATCAACACTGCTGCACGATTTCTTAAATTCACCACCCTTTTTCAGGAACATTTTTATAGCAATCCCTGCAATGGAGAGGCCGATGATAATTACTGCAAGTAAAACAACTTTGAGTATCATGAGAAATTAATATTAGGTTTTGGTGTACACTTAAAAAAAGAGCTGCTTTAATCAATTAACATCACCACAGCATAAAAGTTACAATTTCTATTTATTTTGCTGTCTTTGCCTGCTGATTTCGTAGCAAAATATGCCCGTAGCCAAAGAGGCATTCAGTGATTCAGCCCTCCCCTGCTCACCGGGTATTGCCGATGGGATGGTAATGCGATGCGAAACCAGTGACTGGATCTGCTTGGAAATACCATGTGATTCATTGCCTATCACAAGAATACCATGTTTACCAAGATCAGCGGAAGATAAAGGTTCCCCATCCAGCAAAGCTCCATAAACCGGCAAATGTTTTACAGCCTCCTGCAAAAACAAATCCAGATCGGTGTAATAAACAGGAATCCTGAAAACAGAACCCATACTTGCCTGAACAACCTTAGGATTCCATATATCAACTGTGCCTGTTGAAGCCACAATTCGCTGAATACCAAACCAATCGGCTGTGCGGATAATGGTCCCCATATTTCCAGGGTCACGAATCTGATCAAGCGCCAGAATCCATTCATTATCGCTACACTTAAATGCTTTGCTCTGTTTGATAAAAGCAACCGCCAATACCTGATTTGGCGTAGTAAGGTTGCTCACTTTTTCGAGCTCAGCATCGTTTATCTCAACAATTTCGACAAGATACCTGTGTGGGGGAAGATGACCACCCGAAATCCATTCATGGGTGGCATAAATCGTCTTAATCGCGAAATCGCTTGCCAGGAGTTCATTTACCATTTTAACTCCCTCAACCACAAACAAACCTTCCTCCTGCCTGAATTTACTCAAACGGAGGGAAGTAATTAGTTTTGACTGGTTTCTGCTAAGCATAGATGTAGAAAAAATCCCGGCTGTTGACCGGGATTAAAAATACAAAGATTTTTCAAGATACTATTCAGCGAATACTTCGAAGTTAATCATTATGCTGACACCTTTGTGAAGCATAACTTTTGCTTTGTATTCACCAACTTCTTTGATTGAATCACCATCAAGGTGGATTTTTTTACGATCTACATCGTAATTAAACTGTTCCTTGAGCGCTTCAGCAATCTGAAGTGAATTTACTGAACCGAAAATTTTACCGGTTGAAGCTACTTTAGCACCGATTTTAACGGTAACTGATTCAAGTAACTTAGCAAGCGCTTCGGCTTCGTTGCGAACTTTGTCTTCTTTAAACGCTTTTTGTTTCAGCGTTTCAGCATTCATTTTCTTGTTTGCCTCGGTGGCCAGAATTGCAAAACCCTGAGGAATCAGATAATTTCTGCCGTAACCATCGCGAACCTTAACAATTTCAGTTGCATAACCCAGGTTGGGGATATCTTTTTTTAGAATTACATCCATCGTTCTTTCCTCCTTATTTTAACAAATCGGCTACGTAAGGCATCAGGGCAATATGACGGGCCCTTTTAACTGCCTGAGCAACTTTACGCTGATACTTGGTTGAAGTTCCGGTGATACGGCGGGGAAGAATCTTACCCTGCTCATTCACGAATTTCATCAAAAAGTCTGCGTCTTTGTAATCAATATATTTAATACCGCTCTTTTTGAACCGGCAGTATTTTTTCTTCTTAACATCTACCGCAATCGGGGTAAGATATTTTATTTCGTTGTTTGCTTGATTTGCCATTTTTCAATGATTTAAAAATTTAACCTTATGCTTCAGCTTTTGCTTCAGCAGCTGCGGCGGCTTTGTTAACACGTTTCTTTTCGTTATAAGCAACTGCATGCTTGTCGAGAGCAACGGTGAGAAAGCGAAGAATACGCTCATCACGCTTGAATGCAATCTCCAGGTCATTAATCAATGGACCTTCAGCTTTGAACTCAATTAAATGGTAGAATCCTGAAGTTTTTTTCTGGATGGCATAAGCAAGCTTACGTAAGCCCCAGTGATCTTCATGGACTATCTCAGCCCCCTTGTCTTTCAGCAATTTCTGAAATTTCGCGACCGCTTCCTTCATCTGTTCATCAGACAAAACGGGAGTCATAATGAAAACGGTTTCATAGTTTTTCAACATCTGCGTTTGGTTTAATTTTTAATTAATCGGTTTTTTAAACGGACTGCAAAAGTACAAAAATTTCTATTTAAAAAACCTAATCTTTAATGATTTTTCAATTGTTGCAAAAACCTTTATCTTACTAATGCTTTAAGGATTTCACCACATATAAATTCAGCTGCTTTTCCATCGCCAAAAACCGCTGGAAAATCAATAACAGGATTGTTTTCGAAAAATTCTAGTGCTTGTGTAATTCTTGTCTCATCCGCATCAGCTATAATTCCGGCGCCAGTATATACAATTTCGACCCACTCTGTTTCAGGGCGAGCAATCACACACGGCTTCCTGAAAAAGTATGCTTCTTTCTGCACACCACCTGAATCGGTAAGAATCTGAGATGCATTCTTTTCAAGCCAGGTCATTTCCAGAAATGAAACAGGAGGAATTATACCGATGAACTGATTATCTGACACATCAGCAAATAAATTACCTGTCAGGTTCTTTTGCAGCAGCCCTGAAGTTCTTGGATGAAGCGGAATTATTACCTGCTGCTTATGCTTCAGACTGAAATGATGTAATGCGCTGAAGATGGCAGAAAGCCTCACGGGATTGTCGGTATTGTTGTCGCGGTGAATGGTGGCAAGAATATACTTCTCACCGGTTATCAGAACATCGGCAGGTTTTTGAGCCAGACCTGAAAAATGCAGGGTATTGTCATACATCACATCTCCGCAATGGTAAATAGCAGGATTGTCGGATGTGAACGGGCCAGAGTTTCCGGTTTTAAATCCTTCACGAATCAGGTTATTGTATCCGGTAATTGTAGGACTGAAAAGCAAAGCTGACGCATGATCGCACATAATGCGGTTGATCTCTTCGGGCATTGTTTTATTGAATGACCTGAGGCCTGCTTCAATATGTGCGATGGGGATGTGAAGTTTGGATGCTGAAATTGCTCCGGCCAGGGTCGAATTGGTATCGCCATACAAAACCAGAAAATCGGGTTTTTCTTCGAGCAGAATATTCTCAAGACCTTCAATCATGCGGGCTGTCTGACGGCCATGCTGCCCACTTCCAACGCCGAGATTATAATCGGGGGCCGGAATACCCAGCTCTTCGAAGAAAATCTGTGACATATTGGCATCGTAATGCTGTCCGGTATGTACAATCACTTCAGTTATCCTGCCGGAATATTCCTTTGCGATGGCTCTGCTCAGCGCTGCAGCTTTAATTATCTGAGGTCGTGCCCCTATGACTGTTACAATTTTAATCATAAATCCCACAATTAATAAATTACATCAATCCATTGTCAGCAAAGCTGTAATAGCTTTCATCTGCGATTATCAGATGATCAAGCACCTTGATATCAAGAAAATTACCTGCATTCTTTATCTTATCGGTCAGGTTTCGGTCAGCAGTACTTGGGTTAAGGTTTCCTGATGGATGATTGTGACAAAGGATAATACCGGCAGCATTTTGCTCCAGCGCCATTTTAAATATCTTTTTAGGATCAACCACTGTGCCGGCCTGCCCACCTTCACTGATTTGCTCAACTGATATTCTGCGGTTCGCATGATTTAACAAAAGCACCCAGAATTCCTCATACAGGCAGTCGGCCACACTTGTGTAAAGCAAATCAAATGCATCGCGGCTTGATGATACGGTTTTACGTACCGGAACTTCAGCAAGGCGCCTTCGCATTCCCAGTTCAAGTGCAGCAATAATACTCAAAGCTTTGGCTTCCCCTATGCCTTTGTGTCGCATCAGATCATCAATTGATAACTTTGAAAGCGCTATAAGATTATGGTCAACTTTTTGCAAAAGGCTTCGTCCAAGTTCAACTGCTGACTGAGAAATTGATCCGGACCTTAACAGAATAGCAATAAGTTCAGCATCGCTGAGCGCCTCTTTACCTTTATTCATTAACTTTTCGCGGGGCTGGTCATCTTGAGCCCACTGATGTATAGGGATTCTTGCAGAAGTATCATCCATAATTTCTATAATTTTCGATTGGCTAAAATACACATAAAAAACCCCCGTACAGAAGCACGGGGGTCACAAATATTATCTGTTTGATTATGCCATTTTGTTAACGAAGCGGGTGAGCTTAGATTTAAGGTTACCAGCTTTATTCTTGTGAATAATGGTCTTTTGGGCAAGCTTATCAATCAATGAACAAATCTTTGGAAGCTTTTCTGTTGCTTCTGCTTTATCTTCCAGAGCTCTGAATTTGCGAACAGCATTACGCATGGTTTTGCCATAATATCTGTTGCGAAGACGACGGGTTTCGCTGGTTTTGATTCTCTTGATTGATGATTTATGATTTGCCATTTTGTTTAATCTTTTTTGTAGTCCGTAGGGGAATCGAACCCCTATTACCAGGATGAAAACCTGGCGTCCTAACCGTTAGACGAACGGACCGTTAGGGTTTTGTTGTTTTGGGACTGCAAATGTACAACTATTTTTTATACCTCCAAATTTCAATTTATTTTTTTTGCACTTTTTTTAGACATTGCTATCTGATTGATCGTTAACTATTGATTTTCATCGAGTTAACATCTCATTAGATTTGGTTCAATCAACGGGTTTTATCCCATTTGTATCAGCCTGGAAGCGAAATCCAAGTCTTTTCCCGGTTTTTAGTACCATATTTTCAAGAGATGCCTGAATTTCTGATACCGTTACAAGCTTTACTGCATCATATGGAGGGGTGAGCAAATCAAAGTTGATGGTGTACAAAATTGCAGATTCTACAAGTTGCGTAACCGTTTCCTGCGAAATAACTGAAGTTGCAAAATTGTTGTAGAGCATTCCCAACTCTCTTTTTCCTTCAATAAAATAATGTTTATCCCGGTTAATGAATATTCTTCCGATCATATACCCTACATCATTCATTCTGTTGTACTTAAAAGAATCGGCCAGAAAGTTATAGACATTGATTACTCCACTGTATGACCGGGATTTATCATCATTGATGTACTGTGTCTTCATTACTTCATGCATCCTTGAAAACTCAAAGATATTCGTATGCATCATAAAAATCAGCACATCCCCACCAAATTTGAGTTCGAGCTCAAACTCACTTTTGTCGTAAAACTCAAATGGAATAACCGGTTCATTGCCATTATATTTTTGGTGGTAAGCAGCAACCATATCCATTACCACACTTTTCAGGAGTTTGAATGTGGCAAGTGTATTCTGATATACCTCTTGCTTGAGAATGGCTTTTTTCCTTAAAACCTCAAATAATTCTGAATTTGGCGTGTTATCTTCCATAAGACCGGCTGATATGAGTTGGCATTAAATATAAAGGGCAAACCTATAATATTTATTGCTTACTTACAAGAAATGAGTTTTAAAAATTTGCAGCAAAAAATAATGTCACTGTTAAAATAAAGAAACACTATTGTCCGGTGAAAATTGAAAAGATTCTTGCCACCAAATCTCCAAGACTCCAAAATACACAAAATGAATTAATTAAATTGGTGATTTTTGGTGATTTAGTGCATTGGTGGCATATTTAATAACGTAAGGTCCTGTTCTGCAACTTTTGCCAAAGAGCAACAATATCAGTTATTTGGAATATTATTTGAAACTTTTCCCGGACAACAATGATAAAGAAACTTCTGGCATGGTTATTTTTGAGTCGGTTTGCTTCTATACCTGCCGGCAACCGCCTGAGCACACCTTTGTCCATCCATTGCCGAAGAAACAATTCCTCCTGCATAGCCGGCCCCTTCTCCGCAAGGAAACAAACCATCGAGCTGAGGATGGCACAATGTATTTTCGTCTCTGGGAATCCGAACCGGTGATGATGTCCGTGATTCAAAGCCTGTTAATACGGCTTCTTCGGTGAGAAATCCTTTCATTTTCTGGTCAAAATCGCGAAAAGCAATCTTAAGCCGGTCAGTAACAAAAGCCGGCATTAATTCATGCAGTGGCTGACTCAAAAGCCCCGGATTATATGAGCATTCGGGAAGCGATGATGATACTTTGTTCTTTAAAAAATCTGTCATTCGCTGTGCCGGTGCTTTAAAACTTCTGCCTGATGCTTCCCATGCCTTTGCTTCAAGTTCTTTTTGCAGCTCAAGTCCGGCAAATGCGCCGGCAGAGTTGTATTGTTGCCAGTCGCTCGCTTCGATTGACACAGCAATTCCTGAATTTGCAAACGGAGAGTTTCTTCTGGAATTTGACATTCCGTTGACAACGGTTTCACCCACTGAAGTTGCAGCAGGAACAATAATACCTCCGGGGCACATGCAAAATGAAAAAACCCCCCGTCCTTCAGCCTGAGTTACCAGACTGTAAGTTGCTGCCGGAATATGCTCACCGCGGTCATCCATACGGTATTGAATCTTATCGATCAATTGCTGCGGATGCTCTACCCTTATTCCCAGGGCAAACGGCTTAGCCTCAAGTGTCAGGTTGTAACCCAGCAACATTTCATAAACATCTCTTGCTGAATGCCCTGTTGCCAGAATTACAGAATCAGCCGGATACTCATTGCCAAGATGGTCTGTTACCCCTTTAATTTTTCCTTTTGAAATTTTGAGAGAAGTAACTCTTCGGTTAAAAAAGAAATCGCCACCAGCTTCGGTGATGGATCTGCGCATGGATGCAATAATTCCCGGAAGTCTATCGGTGCCTATGTGCGGATGGGCATCAATCAGGATATCCTCAGTTGCTCCATGTTCAACAAATGTCCGGAGAACACTTGAAACATCTCCGCGCTTGCTCGACCGGGTATATAGTTTTCCATCGGAATAGGTACCTGCTCCACCCTCTCCAAAACAATAATTGGAATCGGGATTCAGTTTTTCGCCACGGTTCAGCAAAGAGATATCATATTTCCGGGCTTTAACATCCTTACCCCGCTCAATTATAACAGGACGTAATCCGTTTTCGATGAGGGTAAGTGCAGCAAAAAGTCCGGCCGGTCCAGCTCCGATAATAATAACCTGGGGCCTGCGCGAAACATCAGGATAAGAAGTTTTGGAAATTTTTTCGTCAAAAGAGATGTGCTCTCCTATAAATATTTCGGCCTTTAACCTGAAAACTACTTTGTTGCGGGCATCAATCGATCGTTTCAGAGGTTTGATATGGTAAATTCTTCCTTGTGGAACACCCAGAAGAGAAGCTGCCACATGTTTCCATCTTGCAGGATCTGCAGCATCGGGTGGATTCAATTTCATTTCAAGGATTTTCCTCATCAGCAGACAAAAATTAATTAACTCAATCAGGATTAGATTGAAAAACTAAACTTTAACAATAGTCAGGAGGAAATGTTATTCAAAAGTGAATGAAAGCAAAAAGAGCTTTGAACTCATTTTATCCACCGCATCGGTGTATATATTGCCTTCGCGTTTCAGAATATCTCTTGTTCCGTATGACATTTTCAATTCAATGCCAAATTTAAAGAAGGTAGTATAGAAGTCAAGACCAGCACCAAGTTCGCCATAAATATCGTTACGGTTAATGGCTACATATATGCTGTTGTTATCTTCCCGTTTTTTCTTCGAATCACTGGCAAGGTCGAGGGTATATTTGGCCCCGATCAGCCAGTAAGGCCGTATGTTGTTAAGCCGGCTTCCCTTATATTTCAGATGAAGGGGAAACTCTACAAAAGTTGACTGCAGCTTTTTATTAACAAGTATATTGCTTTCTTCGCCACCAAAATTGGTACGGATTGAATAGAGAATATCCCTTTCACCAAAAGAAAGCGAAGGCACAAACCTAAGATCAGCAAAGTCATTAATCCTCAGATTGGATACAATGCCAATGGTAAAACCCAGCGCAGGTTTTTGCTCAATGCCAAGTAATCTTGCTGAATCTGAATAAAGATCAGGTGTTTGGAGCGAATTGTAGGTAACATCCTGAAAACCAGGCTTGGTATTTATGGTAAACAGCATCTCATTCATGCCCAGTATAAACCCGAAATGATAGGGTGCAAGATCGTATGCGGGCAGATTGCGGACTTTAATTCGCTGAGAAAAAGCATCAGAAGAAAATGCTCCGAGAAGCAAAACAATTAAAACTATTTGAAGTGAAAACCTGTGCACGGATTTTATTTTTCTAATGTAACGACAAGATTGCCTTTTTATTTTGAATTGTTAATCATGGCTGCCCTGCATGATCAATATTTGTAAGCATTAACATTGCCTCACTGAATAAGCGGTTTTTGTCAATTGGCACAACACCAACATGTTCACAAACTAACCCACCGGCAAGATTTGAGAGTGCAACTGTAAGTTCGGGCGACAGATTTGCTGCCAGACAAAGTGATGCAATGCTGATTACAGTATCGCCGGCTCCGGAAACATCAGAAATATTCCGAAAATGCGCAGGAATAAGCACTTCAACAGGTTTTCCATCAACTTCCCTGTTTAAATACACCCCTTTTTCGGAAAGTGTTACCATAATTGACCGCACAGATTGCTGCTGCCTGAGCATAGCTGAAGCTTTTCTGAGGCTCTCAATATCAGATGCGTCAACATCCGTTTTCAGGCCTTCGCGCAACTCTTTCAGATTTGGCTTAAACAATTCAACGCCTTTGTATGCATTAAAATTTTTTTTCTTCGGATCAACCACCACCGGAATACCCCGGGTAGCAGCAAGAGCAAGAATGCTGTCAATCACAAAAGGTGTAAGTACTCCTTTGTTGTAATCCTGAAAAATAATAACGCTGATGTTATGACTTTCCAATTGTTCTTTTGCCTTCTGTATCAGCAGAATTTCGTCGCTGTGCGCAAGGTCGGTGTCAATTTCCTCATCTACCCTGAGCATCTGATAATTGTTGCCGATAATTCTGAACTTAATGGTCGTAATTCTATCAGTACTTCTGATAATACCAACATCAGAAATTCCGTCATGTTGAAGCAGATCAATAAAATCCTGTGCTCTATGATCCTGGCCGATTACAGAACAAAGCAATGGAACAGCGCCCAGCGATCTTACGTTGAGGGCCACATTGGCTGCACCGCCAAGCATATTTTCACGTTTACTGAGCAGCACAACCGGTACCGGTGCTTCGGGTGAAATACGATCTACCTTACCTCTCAGATAAGAATCAATCATAACATCTCCGAGAATCAGTACATGCTTGCCTTCGAATCCTGCAAATGCCTCTTTGATCTTTTCAGGGCTGGTTTTCATTGATGAATTGGTTCTGTATATGATTTGTAAAGCGGTGCAAAGATAAACATTCCTGAATGATGGTTAAAAAATCACTTTGATTGCGTTTCCTCAAAGAAACTTTCCTTAAAATTTACCAGATACAACTCCTTTGCCGTGCGGGTGACTGCAGTATAAAGCCACTTCATGAACGAACTATCTATCATTTCATCGGTAAGATATCCATGATCGATAAATACAGCATCCCATTGCCCGCCCTGTGTTTTATGACAGGTTAGCGAGTATGCAAACTTGGCTTGAACGGCATTATAAAAGGGGCTGGTTTTAACTTTCTCAACCCTAGCCGAAGCTGGTGAAATTTCGGTATAGTCAAGAAGTATCTCGTCGTAAAGTTTTTTGATTTCTTCCTGAGGCATAGAAGCCGATACGGCATTCATTGAGTCAAGAAGCAATTTTATTTCTATTACACCTTCATCGGGATAATCTAGTAACTGAATGGTAATTTCAGCAAATCGGAAACCATACATTTCGCTGATATTTCTGATTCTTCTTACCTCTGCCATATCACCATTGGCAATAAAACCAGCTTTTGAACCTTTTGGTAGCCAGAAATAATTGTTTTTGGTGATCATTATTATATCACCTGCGGAGAGTTCGGTTTCACGGAAAAGCATCCGTGCCCTGACTTCATTATTAAAAAGATTGGCGCGTTTATTTGACCGGGTTATAATGGCTGTGTTTTCAACTCCAAATCGAGAGTAACATGAATTCAGTGAATCTTCAAATTCTGCACCATCAATCTTTTTAATGTCAGCAAAACCGTTCAGATTAAAAAAGGGAGGAGTTGGCTTTTCAACATTGGCGAATTGCCTGAGCATGGTTGCGTTTGCCAGCACACCGCTATCAAGCGATTGTCTTACGACTTCGCTAAGCTCATAAGAATCAATATCCAGGTGATAAAGATTACGCAGATACTCTGCATTCAAAGCTGGGCTCAGTTCGTCACCAACCGGAGGCAACTGCGCGCCATCACCAATTAGCAAAAGTCTGCACCCTTCTGACTTATAAATATAAGTTATCAGGTCTTCGAGAATATCACGGTGTGAATAGATACCCTGATCGGCTGAAGCTGTCGGACCAGGAATCATAGAAGCTTCATCAACAATAAAAAGGGTAAATTTATGAGGGTTAGCTGCAAGGGTCATCTGTAGTTTACCATCGCTGTTTTGTGAAGCACGGTAAATTTTGCGATGTATGGTAAATGCCTGTTTCCTGGAATAGCCTCCCAATACTTTTGCCGCTCTTCCGGTTGGAGCCAAAAGTACAGATTGCATTCCGGCAAGAGGAAGCACCCTTACAAGAGCACTTACCAAAGTAGTTTTTCCGGTTCCTGCATAACCTTTTAGCATAAATGCATGCAGGTGTTTTGGCTGATCGGCGCGAGCAATAAATGAAGAAATGAGATCAATGGCTTCAATCTGACCACCGGTAGGCTCATGACCCAATTCGCTTATTATTTTCCCGGCAACAAGGCGGGCATCCATTTCAAGCATAAAAAAACAAAAGATTAGAACGGGTAACCAATGCCAAAATTCCAGTTGATATCTCGCATTTGAAATTTCAGCGGTCTGAACCACCTTGAACCAGACAATTTTCCGGGATCATAAACCGGAATTCCTCCATCGACCCTGAAAATAAAGAAACTAAAATCAAACCTGAAACCTAAGCCGGCATCTGCAGCCAGAGATTTAAAAAACCGGGAAGTCTGAAAATGACCTTGCGGAAAATCCTCATTTTCATTGATCAACCAGATATTTCCTGCATCCACAAAAAGACCGCCATTTAAAAAACTATACATTGGAAAACGGTACTCAACATTGGCTTCCAGCCACATATCTCCAACTCTTTCAAACCCTGACTTTACAGTTGAATAATACTCACCGGGTCCTACTGAGCGGATTGGCCAACCCCTGAGTCCGTTTGCACCGCCAGCAAAAAATCCTTTTTCGAATGGCAAGGCAAACGAATTCCCGTAAGGAACACCAATACCAAAAGCTGTACGATATACCAGATTCTGATCGCGCCCGAGTGGCTGGTAAAATCTGATGTCAATATCGGTTCGCAGATACTGTGCATACCTGATACCAAACAAGGTGTAATTTCCATTATCATCCTTATTGGCATCCATAATGTTGCTGTACAAACTTAAAACATTGCCTGCCGATTCTATATTTCCACGGAGAAACCAATAGTTCTTACCTGAATTAAAAACCTGATTATTAAAAACAAAGGAGTACTTCATCGCCAATACAAGATGATCTGTATATTGGCTAAGGAAACGGGGATCTGCGAGTTCATTCAGGATTACGGTAAAAATACTATCGCGGACTATACTTACAGAACTAAGCTCGACCGGAGTAAATAAATGTCGTGTGACCTGAGATGCATTCCATTCATATCCATAGGATAGATAGCTAACATACCTTGTATAAAGTGTTCTTTGCTGGTAGTTGAAACCCATGCCTATTGTAGTTGTGGCTTTTGAGTTCAACCCGAGTCTTTTAAAATGAAATGGTGTAAGCAATGTAGGAAAATCAATCCCCGTTTCGAAACCCGCTTCCAAAGAGTTAAAAATTGTTGATTTATCTATTCCTTCGATACCCAGGTCAGGCTCAAGTTCAAAAGCACCTTTAACTTTGAATCTGAGTGTTTCAGCGCCTCTGAAAATATTCCGGTTTCTGTATCCAAGGCTGCTGCCGACACCAAAATATCCACCTGCAGCAGTTCCTTCGGCGTCAACTGTAAACATATTTACCGGAGCCCTCACCATGCGGATATCACAATCCAATAATCTGTAACCCTGCAAGGAATCATTCTGTATGTCTACCGGATTGACATTAACTGAAACTATTCTGCTTAATCCCAGATTCTGCAGGCGGTTATAGGTGAGATTTATATAATTCTGACTATACGGTTGTCCGGGGAAGATGAACAATGACCTTGACAAAACAATGGGTCTCAACCGAAGCTCGGAACGGTATATCTGATAGAAATCGGGTGATTTTCTTAACAAGGTATCACTTTTAGCACGAAATGCAAGTGTATCTGTTTGGTTGACATCTGTTCCGGCTACATCAGCAAAATTTGAATTGATGTAAATATTGTCAATAAAATAGCGCTGGTGCTCCATCTGCCTTACAGAATCTTCTTTAATTCCGGAGCGGAGCCGGATATTTTCGATACGTACAGTCAGATCGGCCGTTCTTTGCAACTCAGATGTATCAACCTCAAAAAATATATATTCCCTTGAAAAAGCATAATATCCAATATCCCTTAGTTCGCGCGTAATTCTTTCTCTTTCATCCCTGATCAGATATGCATCATACTGCTTCCCGGTTTTGAGAAGTGATGATTTTTGAATCCCTTGCATAAAGAACTTAAGACTATCGCCGGCAATTATATAATTTACCGCTCCGAATCGGAATGGCTCGTTGGTGTGCGTGTAGTATCTGACTCTGGATTTTCCGCGTTTAAGCGAAATTGTGCGGCTAACATCTGCTCCAAAATACCCTTTGTTGGAAAGGTATATTTTCATTGGAATCAGGGAGTTGTCAACATATGCAGAATCGAGAAGTACCGGCTCCTTTCCAACTTTTGTGCTCAGCCAGCGATTAATTCTGGTATCACGCCTACCAGAAAACAGATCATTTATCCAGACTCCAGATCTGAACAAGCCTAAAATCTTTTTGTTAGGTTTTGGCTGTGCGAAGTTCAGGAGATCGTCGCTGTTAATTCCCGGGCGGTCAGTTTTTATTGAATTGGAAACATGAAGATAACCTCCCCGCTTTTGTACGCGCTTTGCCGGACTGCAAGAAACGAATACCGAAACCAGCAAAACCGGAATAATAAAACGCACCAATGACAATAGGGAATAATTTCTCATGAGATGAAAAGTATGCAAATTTAATGCAAAACAGTTCATATTAAAAAAGAAACAATGAAATACTAAAGCCTTTGACTAATGGAGTAATGAATGGAGACCGGGTAAAATAAAAAAAGCCACCATTGGTGGCTTTAATCTGTGGGAGCAACAGGGTTCGAACCTGTGACCCCCTGCTTGTAAGGCAGGTGCTCTGAACCAGCTGAGCTATGCTCCCAATTATTTCAATAGTCATTCGTTATAATTCTAAACCCGAATGAGGTTGCAAATTTACACACAATTTTGATTCATGCAAGAGCTAATAAAAAAAATATTGATATAATTATTGGTTCAAATTGCAATAGTTTAATATTCAATTCATTAGTGTTGATCTTTAAATCAACCTGATCAACAGATTATTGGTATGCTAATTAAACCCTTTTGGCTTGAAGTTATAATATATATCTGTATTTCAGCATATTAGCGTTCACATGCGGAGTTAATCATCAATTACAAATCTGGTGAATGCTAAAAAAATGTGATACCTGTAAACATATTTTATTCTAATTATCACCACTCCCCTGCTTTTTAGTAGCTTTACAGACTGAATTCCTAAAACAGGTTTCACTTAAATTTTAGCTTTATGTTTCCTTACCGGATAGGCATGGGGTATGATGTTCATCAGCTTGAAACCGGCCTGCCATTTGTGCTTGGCGGGGTAACTTTACATCACCACTCAGGTGCTGTCGGGCACTCTGATGCTGATGTTTTATTACATGCAATCTGCGATGCCTTGCTTGGCGCGGCTGCTTTGCGCGATATTGGATTTCATTTTCCTGATAACGACCCTGCCCTTAAAGGCATTGACAGCCGGATTTTGCTGAAAAGAACTGTTGAAATACTAAAAGCAAATGGATGGGAAGTCGGAAATATTGATTGTACTATCGCGCTTGAAAAGCCAAAAATTGCAGCACATATTTCAGATATGCAATCTGTAATTGAAAAAATTACCCTTTCCGGAGAAGGCAGTATTTCAGTAAAAGCCACCACAACCGAAGGTCTCGGCTTTACCGGACGTGGTGAGGGTGTGGCTGCGTGGGCGGTTGCTCTAATTTATCGAAATACCCCGAATGGGTAAAACTGTTTCCTTTGTCAGAAATTTTTAAAAGAATATACAAACCAGAGCCAATGAATATCAGGCATATTGAACATCACAGAATTGACATGGCGGCATGGGATAACTGCATTAGCAAGGCAGTTAACGGAAATGTTTATGCCTGGTCATGGTATCTGGATATGATGAGTTCTGACTGGGATGCATTGGTAGGCGGGGATTATGAAACTGTATTTCCATTAACTTTTCGTGTAAAAGCTGGGATTCATTACCTTTATCAACCTTTTTTCTCCCAACAACTGGGAATCTTCTCTGTAAATCCGCTAACCCCTGAAATTATAGGCATTTTTCTGGATGCCATCCCTCGTAAATTCAACTTTGCTGAAATCAACCTAAACGCTTTCAACAAACCTGACCCCTTAAAATTCAAAGTCAGTTTGAACCTAAATCATGAACTAGACCTGATTGAGCCTTATCTGGAAATTAAAAACAAGTATAAAGAAAACATTAAACGCAACATCAGCAAAGCCGGCAAAAAAGGGATCAGCGTGAGTACCAATGTAAAACCAGAAGATATCATTTCACTCTTCAGGGACAACCGCGGCAAGGATTTTAACCACCTAAATGAATTTGATTATCGAAGGCTGCAACGTCTTATCTATCAATGTATAAGTCAGAGCAAGGCCATTTGTTACGGGGCATACTCTTCGGGCAACTCTTTGTGCGCCGGTGCAATATTGCTTTTCAGTCATCGTAAAGCAATTTTTCTATTCTCAGCTACCAATGACGAAGCCAGAGGCAATGGGGCAATGTCCTTTCTGATAGACAGATTTATTCAGGATTCATCAGGCAATCACATTACCCTTGACTTTGAGGGGTCGAATGACAAGAATCTGGCAAGATTTTATCGAGGTTTTGGCGCTACAGTAATCACTTACCCTTCGGTGATGATCAATCGACTTCCCTGGCCGGTTAATCTTTTGCCGGGCCTCAAAAAGAAGCTAAAAAAATTGATCTGACCCTTCAAAGCCACCAGAGGTTTACAATCTCTGTAATCAGAATTTTCAAACAAAAAAAAACTCCCCATCCATTGGAAGGGGAGCTGAAATGTTTTTATGCTTTTTAAGTCTGCGACTAATTCTCCGATTGTCTCTGGAATGCTTCAAAATCGA
>WSXX01000038.1 GCA_009773515.1 Bacteroidota bacterium | reverse complement strand
ACCGTAGCCATGTATCAGGCACCACTTGCTACTCTTGGACTGCAAGGCGCAGCAATGACTGTGGTTGCTTCTGGCTTCCTGAATCCGGCGGTAAATAATGATGGCGCAGCTTTCGGATTATTTGTTGCTCTTCCTTCTGGTGGTGCGCTGGTTGAACTCCCGGTTTATACTCCTTCCGCACGTTTACAGGTAATCCACAATTCTGCCGATGCGGCTGCCGCTGAAGTTGATGTTTGGTTGAACGACGCTCTATTGATCGACAACTTCGCTTTCCGCACAGCTTCTCCTTTTATTGACGCTCCTGCAGGTGTTGATTTTGATGTGGTCATTCAGCCAGCAAATTCGACCGACACTACAAATGCTCTGGCCCGTTTTACTTACAACCTGATGGATGGCGAAACCTATGTACTTGTTGCAAACGGAATAGTTGTTCCTACCGGTTACAATCCTGCAACACCATTCGATATTTATGTTTATGGAATGGGACAGGAAGCAGCCAATTCACCTGACAACTCTGATGTACTTGTATTCCATGGTTCAACCGATGCCCCGACTGTTGACATAGTTGAGGTTGGTGTAGGCGCAGGAACCATAGTTGATAATATTTCATATGGTGAATTTGCCGGATATCTTGAACTTCCTGCAGCGGACTACAGAATACAGGTTCGCGACGCAAGCGGTGCAAATGTTGTGGCTGAATACCTCGCTCCACTTGCTACTCTGGGATTAAATGGTGCAGCTGCAGTTGCAGTGGCATCAGGATTCCTGGACCCTTCATCGAACAACAACGGCGAAGCTTTCGGAATATTTGTAGCACTTCCTTCAGGTGGACCACTTGTTGCCCTTCCTGCTGTTGAAATTTCCACTGCACGTTTACAGGTAATTCACAATTCTGCCGATGCTGCTGCAGCCGAAGTTGATGTATGGCTTAACGATGCACTTTTGATCGACAACTTTGCTTTCCGCACTGCAACTCCTTTTATTGATGCTCCTGCTGGTGTTGATTTTGATGTGGTTATTCAACCTGCAAACTCAACCGACACAACCAATGCTTTGGCCCGTTTCACTTACAATCTTGCCGGTGGCGAAAAGTACATGTTGATTGCCAATGGCATAGTTGTTCCTACCGGATACAATCCTGCAACTCCATTTGATCTCTATCCGCTTGGCGGAGCAAGAGAAATTGCTTCAAACTCTTCCAATACGGACATTGTTGCATTCCACGGTTCAACCGATGCTCCCACAGTTGATGTTGTTGAAATCGGTGTTGGTGCAGGAACAATCATTGACAATCTGTCATATGGTAATTATGCAGGGTATTTGGAATTGCCCACAGCCGACTATGTGCTTGAGGTTCGCGATGAAACCGGAACCGTAACCGTAGCTTCTTACAGTGCGCCTCTTGCAACACTTGGACTGAACGGTCAAGCGCTGGCAGTTGTTGCCAGCGGGTTCCTGAATCCTGCCAATAACAATAATGGAGCTTCTTTCGGATTATTTGTTGCATTGCCTTCAGGTGGCGCACTCATTCCTCTGCCAGTTTATATAGCTCCAACTGCCCGCGTGCAGGTAATGCACAATGCTGCCGATGCTGCTGCAGCCGAAGTTGATGTATGGCTGAACAATGCCCTGCTAATCAACAACTTTGCTTTCCGCACAGCATCTCCTTTTATTGATGCTCCTGCCGGTGTAGATTTTGATGTGGTTATTCAACCTGCAAACTCAACCGACACAACCAATGCATTGGCACGTTTTACGTATAATCTGGAAACAGATAAAAAGTACATCCTTATAGCCAATGGAATTGTAAGCTCTTCGGGTTATTCCCCTGTTCAGCCATTCGACATCTATGTTTATGATATGGCAAGAGAAGAAGCAACAGCTTCTGCAAATACTGATGTGCTTGTGTTTCACGGTTCTACCGATGCTCCGGTTGTTGATATAGTTGAAGTTTTTGCTGGAGCCGGCACCATCGTTGACAACCTTGCCTATGGAAACTTTGCTGGTTATCTCGAACTTCCTACATCAAACTATCAGATTGATATCCGCAATGAAGCAGGTGATGCAACAGTTGCAACATTTAATGCACCACTTGCTGATCTCGGTCTTCAGGGCCAGGCACTTTCAGTAGTTGCCTCTGGCTTCCTTTCACCGGGAGACAACAGCAATGGCGCTGATTTTGGATTATTTGCAGTTCTTCCTTCAGGTGGTAGCTTTATTCCTCTTGGCAATACTACAGGACTTGATGAAAATGAAGTAGCCTCTGGATTTGCAACCTATCCTAATCCTTCAAACGGAATCATGAGTATTTCCTTTAACCTAAGCAAAAACAGCCCGGTGAGTTATAGCATATACAATACTACCGGCCGCATGGTAATGGAAACCGCTTTAGGCACTCTCTCATCTGGTTCATACAAAGAAACCCTTGATGTTTCAAATCTGACTTCCGGATTCTACCTTGTAAAGCTTATTGCTGGTAATTCTGTTGTTACTTCCAAAATACAGGTTGTCAATTAATGGTTTAGTTAAGATTGGCCAACTTGTCCACGGGGCTGCTTGTAAAGGCAGCCCTTTTTTCTTTTCATGCGCAGCGATCAATTTTATTTCATAAATTTGAATATTCAAGCCTTGCAATATGAGATGCTTCATGATTTTGCTGTTATGTGTGCTTTTAGCCGGAATAAAATCCAGCGCCCAGACATTTTCACGAAAAGCAGGAGATGCAGCGCCTTCAGTAATTAAAGAGCTAAACTCATCCAAAGAATCTCTGCAGAAACTATCAGCCATATTCGACGAAGGCTTTGAGGCTTACGATGACTTTTCCATCAGCCTTCCACCATGGACCACACTTGATCTTGATGGCAAGCCTACCTGGGGAATTGACAATGTGACTTTTCCCAATCAGTTTGCGCCAATGGCCTTTATGGTGTTTAATCCTTCGGCAACTACTCCCCCACTGACTAATTCAGCAATAACTCCAAACCAGGGTTTTAAATTTGCCGCATGTTTTTCGGCCAACGGAGCTGTAAATAACGACTGGCTGATATCTCCAGCTTTAGTGGCCGGAACAAATACTTCGGTTTCTTTCTTCGTAAAATCATACACGGCACAATATGGTCTGGAACGGTACCGATTTGGTGTATCTTCAACCGATAACCAACCTGAGAGCTTTACTATTCTTACAGGGCATAACTACCTGACAGCTCCGGCCGGAGCCTGGGAACAAAAAACCTTTGACCTGAATGAATATAATGGACAGACCATTTATCTCGCAATTCAATGCGTATCAAACGATGCATTTATTTTTATGGTGGATGATTTTCGGTTTGCAACTTCACTTCCTGAAACATCTTCAATAACAGGATTGGTTACCGATGCCACCAACGGACAGCCTATTTCAGGTGCCCAGATAAATATTGCAGGCATAAGCACCACAACAGATGAGCAAGGAAATTATTCAATTACCAATATCCCTGCAGGTAACCTGGCTGCAAATTTCACGGCAAATCCAACTTATGGTAACCTGCCTCTTTCAGTTCAGTTTAATGACCAATCCATTGAAAATACGCATACCGTGACCTGCTCAAAATCGGGATATCTCACTTACTCCAACAACCAGGTAGAAATTCCTCAGGGAGGATCACTAAACCTCAATATTTCATTGTCTCCTGAACTTGAGGCCGGAAACCTCAGGTTTGTCCTTAATTGGGGCTCCGTTCCTCTTGATCTTGACTCGCATCTGTTAACACCAGAGATTGATGGAAATTCTTACCATGTTTATTATGAAGCAGATGGCAATGCAACCGCAGCGCCATATGCATTACTTGATTATGATATTACCACTGGTTATGGACCTGAAACCATGACCATTTATCAGAGAAGGCCAGGCATTTACCAATACTATGTTCACAACTATTCTGAAAGCCCCGCAATCACAACATCCCGCGCAGTTGTTCAGATTTATGATAGCAGTGGATTGATTCAAACAGTTCAGATACCGGGTTTTGGCTCAGGAAATTACTGGCATGTTTGCGATATTAATGGATTAAATGGCGAACTGATTATAAAAAATCTGATAATGGCTACACCTCCGGTACCAAACCTAAAAAATACTTCAATAAAAAACATAACAAAACCTTCAAATTTAAACAGATACATAAACTCCTGGTTCTGGGATTTCGGGGATGGCAACACATCAACTGCACAAAACCCGCTTCATACTTTCACTGAAGCAGGAAATTACACCATAAGTCTTACTGTAAATAATGGAACAGCGCAGCATACAGAAGTAAAACCTGCATATATACTGGTTGGAACACAATCCATTGATTTAAAAGAAATCACAAATCCAATCAAAATTTATCCATTGCCAGCCACCAATGAACTTAAAGTAGTTTCCACTGAAAGAATCTTACAAATTCAAATTACAACACTATCAGGCATACTGTTGAACGAATACCGCCCTGAAAGCACTGATATTATTGTAACCACGAATCATTTGAGCAGTGGATTCTACCTGATGCATATTAAAACCGCAAAGGGTAGTGTCGTCAAAAAATTCAGTAAAATCTAAAAGTTAATCGGAAAGTGATTCCGGAAAAGGTTTGCTTTTGAGCAAAGACAAACTTATTCTTAAAAATAGTTAGCCCTTACTTCCTGCTTCAGAAATTCAAGTGCTTTGTACAAGGTAGAAGCATCACCCGAAATATCATCTTCAAAGATGAGTTGTGCCAGATCGGTAGCAGTTGCGGTTGAATTGAGCTTTTCTGCTGCTGAATTAATATCGGAAACCACAGCTTCGCGGGCATTTTTTATAAGTTCCCAGGCATTGGATGAAATATAAACCTGCTGCGAAAGATTGTGCTCAAACTCCTGACGGATATTACTTATAAGCACATTTTGCAGGCTGGCTGCACTTTGTTCAGGCTGAATATTTCGCATAATAAGCTGCGATGGGGCAATTCTTTCCAACAAAAGAATCATTCGTTCATAAGCCTGCAACCTGAGCGGAGCCACCAATCTGAATTTTTCAAGATCATTTGAATGACTTATGCGCTCCAGTTCGGTTTTTCTGAAATCTTTCAAAAGCAGATAAACCACCGTCCCGACCAACAACGACGGGACAAGTATCAGAATCAAATCACGCAAAACTTCCATAATCAGCATATTTAAATCAGTTATCCTGCAAAGGTCGTAAAAATTCACTCCTTTCTTCTGCAAAATGCTTGTTTCCTGAATTTTAATTTCTTTAAATTTGTGACCTTTCCCACAACCAAACTGACACTCATACTTATTCATATGTACATACTTTCAGACAGAATCAACAGACTTTCCGAATCGGAGACACTGGCTATGACCAGAAGGAGCCGTGAACTGAAAGAACAAGGCTTTGATGTAATCAATCTCAGCATCGGACAGCCTGATTTTTTCACACCTGAACATATCAAAGATGCCGCGAAAGAGGCTTTGGATCAGAATTTCACATTCTATCCACCTGTAAACGGCTACCCTGAACTAAGAAAAGCAATTTGCCTGAAACTTAAGCGCGATAATAACCTCGACTACTCACCTGAGCAGGTTGTTGTTTCAACCGGCGCCAAACAAGCCCTTGCCAATACCATGCTCAGTCTGGTGAATCCGGGAGATGAAGTGATTGTTCCGGCACCTTATTGGGTTTCGTACCGCGAAATTGTAAAAATGGCTGAAGGAACATCAGTTGTTATTCAGGCTGGCGTTGAAAATGATTTCAAAATTACACCTGATCAACTCGAAAAAGCCATAACACCCAAAACCAAGGTTTTTATATTCAGCAGTCCATGCAATCCTACCGGTTCGGTTTATTCGAAAGAGGAATTGGCCGCTCTTGCCTCAGTTTTTGAAAGGCATCCTCAGATTTTTATTATTTCTGATGAAATTTATGAACTCATCAATTTCAAGGGAAGTCATGAATCTATTGCTCAATTTTCAGAAATCAAAGACAGGGTCATCATTATCAATGGTGTTTCAAAAGGATTTGCAATGACAGGCTGGAGGTTGGGATACAGCGTTTCGCACATCGAAATTGCCAAAGCCTGCGATAAAATTCAGGGGCAGGTAACCAGCGGCGCCAGCAGTATCTCTCAAAGAGCGGCAATTGCTGCCATATTAACTGATCCTTCCAGCTCAGAGGAGCTAAAACACATGGTTGAAATCTTTAAAACAAGGCGCGAATTATTTTTTAACCTCATCAATGATATCCCGGGATTTAAAACCAATCTGCCCGATGGTGCTTTCTATTTCTTTCCTGAAGTAAGTTATTATTTCGGTAAGAAAAACGGCGAAACCGTCATAAAAAATGGCACTGATCTCTGTAATTACATACTCGACAATGCACATGTTGCTTTGGTTTCGGGCGAAGCTTTCGGAAGCGATAACTGTATCAGACTTTCATATGCCACTTCCGAAAAAGATCTGATAGAGTCAGCAAGAAGAATTAAAGAGGTCCTTTCTAAATTAACCTGATCAGAAAAATCAGACTTCGTAACCTGAAAAAGGCCTTCTGCAGAATTTAAGCAGAAGGCCTTTTTGTTATGACTGACTTTTTAATCGAATGCTTTTAATGAACTTCAGAAAAAATTATAATAGTCAGCAATAGCAATCAGTGCAAGACACAATAAATAAGAGATTATCGGAGCAACAAGCCACATCAGGAAGAATTTCCTGACTTCGGTTTTTAGGAAAATATTCCTGGGGCCAAGCTTTGCCACTCCTATGCCTAAAATAGCCGCCACATTCAACTGAACAAGCGATGATGGGATTCCTTTTACCAATGATGCCGTAAGCAGAAGGCTGGCTGAAACAAAAGCAATTATTATGGCTTCAAATTTTCCGAAAAGCACAATCTCTTTTCCGGTATTCTTCAGGATTTTATTACCGAAAAGTGAGCTGCCAATCCCAAAAGCCGGGGCCATCATAAATACAGAAACAAGAAGCAGTATCTTAAATCCTTTTTCATCATGCACCCCTAACTCATTGGCCGTCATTGTGGCTATCGGTCCTGCTGCGTTGGCAACGTTGTTTGCACCTATTGAGAAAGCCACATAAAGCGACATAAAAAGAATGACTGCATTAAGAACCGGTTTACTATTAACATTGCTTGATCTTGAAATAGTCAAACCACGTCGTCGCATTGGGCGGTAAATATATTTTCCCATCAGATAACTGATGAAATAAGAAAGCACCGGCAGGATAAACCATGCCGGAATAATTTCGGTAAAAAGTTTCTGAGGGTTTCCCTGTCCGAAGTAGGTAACTGCTGCCATTACTGCCAGCACTGTTGACTGACTGGTTGATTGCGGAATACCGGAAACATTGGCAATCAGCAGCGATATGGAGACAGAAAACAGAATGATTGAGACCAACGTAAGAGTCATCATATCCGGATTCAATAAACCTTTACCAACAGTTATGGCCGTTTCCTTTCCGGCAACAAGAGCTCCCAGAAAAACCATAATACCAAAAAGTCCGGGTATTACACTTTTGCGAACTACATTCGCCCCGTAAGCAGCTGAAAATGAGGGACCGGTTCCACTACCTCCCATGGTAATGGCCAGAAACAATGCAATGATAAGGGGAATTAAGAAATAACCGAATAATGTTGAGGTTAACATAAATGACTGATTTTAATACGTACCCTCATTGATCTTAGCATTTACACTAAAGTCGTTCTGTCTGTGAGCAAAAATAAGAAGACTAAGCATATGATAAGCTGAATTTTAAAAATTTAACAGAATGCTACTGGCTATAGATCCCTTAAGTCTTGACGAACAAGCACATGAATTAATTTTCAACTTTATTTTTACAACATTAAAACATGTTATATAGAAAAAAGAATGCTCACAACTCCTGTTTTTTAGGTAATTATGAATAAGTAATGAAACATGGGATAAAACACTCCTGTAAATAAATCATATTTTACTCAATCTCCAACATTAATGCCTGATCAATGTTTACTACCTTTGTTGGATTAAACAGCATACGGTTGAATTATGAAATTCTGCACCGGTGCACAAAGTTGAATCTGTTATATAAGTTAAATGCCTGAATTTCAAAATACAACAGCTACTAAGTTTGCTTTGATCGGAGCTGCCGGATACATTGCCCCCCGGCACATGAAAGCAATAAAAGAAACGGGCAACCGCCTGGTAACAGCCCTGGACAAATACGATGGAGTAGGAATAATTGACAGTTACTTTCCGGATGCTGATTTTTTTACCGAACCAGAGCGCTTTGACCGTCATTTGGATAAACTCAGAAGAGGCATCGAAAATAAGATTGATTTTGTAAGTATTTGCTCGCCGAATTATCTGCACGATGCGCATATCCGGTTGGCTTTACGTAATCAGGCTGATGCCATTTGCGAGAAGCCACTCGTTCTTAACCCTTGGAATGTTGATGCACTTCAGGAGATTGAAAAAGAATCCGGCAAAAGAATCTTTACCATTCTGCAGCTGAGGCTACATCCGGCAATTATCGAGTTAAAAAAACGTATTGAAAGTGGTCCGGCCGATAAGGTTTACGACATCGATCTCACCTACATCACAAGCCGGGGAAAGTGGTATTTTATCTCATGGAAAGGTGATCTGGCTAAATCAGGTGGAATTGCAACCAATATTGGTGTTCACTTTTTTGATATGCTTTCCTGGATTTTTGGTGATGTAGATTCAAATACTGTCAATGTGCTTACACATGATATGGCTGCTGGATTTTTGCAGTTAAAGAATGCCCGGGTGAGATGGTTTCTCAGTATCAATGAGCAAAATATTCCTGCCAAAGTGCACGAATCGGGCAAAAGAACTTATCGTTCGCTAACCATCGAAGGCGATGAATTTGAGTTCAGTGAAGGTTTTACCGACCTGCACACCCGTTCATACGAACACATTCTTTCGGGCAATGGATTTGGATTACAGGATGCCAGACAGAGCATCGACACTGTTTTCAACATCAGAAATCAGGTGCCTGCAGGACTAAAAGGTGATTATCACCCTTACCTTAAAAATATTCTATAATTTTAACAATAATTTGAAATTCTGAACTTTATGAGCGAATCAATTCACATTGGCGTAATCGGACTCGGTTATGTAGGTCTGCCGCTGGCGGTTGAGTTTGGTAAGAAATATCCGGTTACAGGATTCGATATTCACCAGCAAAGAATAGACGAACTGATTGCCGGCCACGACCGGACACTCGAAACTTCTGATGAAGAACTTGCCGAAGCCACCAACCTCAGATATACAACCCAATTAAATGACATCGGGTCATGCAACTATTTTATAGTTACTGTACCCACTCCTATTGATGCACACAAACGTCCTGACCTTACTCCCCTGATCAAAGCTTCGGAATCGGTTGGGAAAGTGCTTAAAAAAGGTGATATAGTTATTTACGAATCAACTGTATATCCGGGAGCTACTGAAGAAGAGTGTGTACCTATTCTTGAAAAATTCAGCGGACTGAAATACAATACTGACTTCTTTTGTGGTTACTCCCCTGAACGTATAAACCCGGGCGATAAGGTTCATACAGTCACTAAGATTCTTAAAGTTACTTCAGGATCAACACCGGAGATTGCTAAAAAAGTTGACGATCTTTATAAAAGCATCATTGTTGCCGGCACATATCTGGCTTCAAGTATAAAAGTTGCAGAAGCAGCAAAAGTTATTGAAAACTCACAGCGCGATATAAACATCGCTTTTGTCAATGAACTTGCACTGATTTTCAACAAGATAGGAATTGACACCCACGAAGTACTAGCTGCAGCAGGAACCAAATGGAACTTCCTGAAGTTTACGCCCGGTCTCGTAGGCGGACATTGCATCGGCGTTGACCCTTATTATCTTACGCACAAAGCACAGGAGTTGGGTTATAACCCCGAAATAATTCTTGCTGGTCGCCGCTTGAATGACAATATGGGCTTTTATGTAGCCAATCGTGTTATAAAACACATGATAAGAAAAGGACAAACCGTTGCAGGAAGCCGTGTGTTAATGTTAGGAATTACTTTTAAAGAAAACTGCCCCGACATCCGTAACTCACGCGCCATTGATGTAGTAACAGAGTTCAACGAATATGCATGCAAAGTTGACGTTTACGATCCCTGGGCTGATCATGCAGAGGTTAAACATGAGTACGGGATTGATCTGGTTGATAAACCCGGAAATGATTATGATGCCATTGTACTGGCCGTTGCCCACAATGAGTTTAAAGAACTTGATATCCGCAGCCTCGGCAACAGTGACCCGGTAATTTACGATATAAAGGGTTTACTTGATAAATCAATAGTTGATGAGCGCTTGTAATGCTATATTCTGATCTGATTAAAGAAAATGCCGGTTTAAAGACCGGCATTTTCTTTAGATACCATAGAACACGTCTATCTTGTAACAGTCACAACACTCATTGCCGGTGGATTATGAAGGTGCCTTTTTACAGCACAAAGATTGGCTGAATTAACTACGGCGTCCTTATATTTATCTGGAAATGACTCAGGCAGAATAATTCTGATTTCGAGTTCAGATATCAGGTGAGTTTCTGAATTGAACTTCATTTCCTGCTCCAGGCTGATTCCTTCGGTTGAAATACCGCGCTGATCGCAGAATGATTTTACATAAATGCCGGCACAGGTTCCGATAGACGCAAGAAAAAGATCAAAAGGTGCCGGAGCTGATCCATCACCCCCAGCCCTGACAGGCTGATCTGTTACTATGCGATGACCGTTAAAATCGGCGATGATTTTCTTTTTTCCTTCAAAAGTGATTTTCATAACAGCAATTTAAAAAGGTGATGATTATATAAAAGTGAGGGAAACTTCTTTCAAAAACTTATCTTCGAGCAATCTGGCTATCCGTTTCACAACCGTGCGCCTGATTTCCAGTTCCACCGGAAGACTAGGGTCCTGATGTGCAATATTTATGCGGGTTCCAATTACAAAATGGATTTCGTCGCTCTCAATCAGCATTTTAACGATGCGATCGGCAGGTCCCTTTCCCAAACGGGTACTGTTGCTGTAATTTTTCAGCATTTCTGTTACTTTTCCTAGTGTAAGAATTCCTTCAGTAATCAGATCTACACCCTCCATCATCGATATCGGCGGAAGATCCGGATCATCAAAGTCGAAACTGTCTTCGATGGTTCGGTTTAGTTCACGAGCGATTATATCTGCCGTTGTAGCACCACATAATATTTTCTTTCCACTGAAAACATCAACCATTTTCGCAAGTTCAGCATCTTTATGGTCTTCAAAAGGAGGACCGGTACAAACCATCATTTTACGGGGTTCCCGAAAATATACAACTCCGCAACTGGTATCGTCCTTGCTTTGGTAGCCATCGTTTACATGGGCCATATTTACAACTTTATGGGCAAGTTGCAAAGCTGAAATATCGGGTTCATGGCTTACCAGTTCCAAAATATATTGTTGAACACTATCACGCCCCCACCCAAATAAAAATTTCCCTGAGCCAAGCCCTGATTGTGCAACTCCATCACTGAAAAAGATAATTCTGTCCTCTTTTTCAGGAATAAACTCACAACTTTTCAATTCCTTTCCTGCGCTTTTGCCTCCACTCAGCATCACGCAAGTCCATTCCGGTTCAAATATTTTTGTACCCCGCATAATGATTGACTGCGGATTGTCGTATTCCAATATGCTTACTTTTCCATCGTATTCAATATCGAGAATGGTAAAAGTGGAGTAACTCATTTTGCGTTCGCTGCATTCAGGAAGCGTGTTCATGATTATTTCAGCAATCCGGTGGACTTCTTTGTGCTCAGCAGTAAAATTGAGTGCCATTGTTGAGGTAAGTGTTGCCAGCATATTTGCCTTTACGCCATGTCCCATTCCGTCTGAAAGCACCACCACTATACGGTTTTCTTCCACCATTCGCCTGGAAAGAAAAACATCACCACAAATCCTGGATTCATGGTGATTTTTTAATTCTGCATTCACCTCAATATAAAATCTGTTGTCCATCAGTTATTTTTTAGAGGCTTTATGAGATTCTATAATAGAGTTGAGCATTTTTTCGGTTTTTGCAGCTCCCTCGCCAAGCAAAAATGCAATTTTCTGAACAAGATCAAGGTTTTCATCAATTACTTCGGTTACTCTGCTGATAACTTCTTCTTTCCTAACTTCGGGAAGATACATATCGCGCAGCACAGCGCCGGCAATTTTCCCTTTCTTTATGGGGAAAACTGAAATATTCAGCAGTTTATCGCCAATATGAACATCGCGGTTAACTACTGTTTCGTTGCTGGTTAATACGGCTGTAAATAATTTATAAACCTGAAAAGGCAACAAGGTTTTAAGGTCAGCACCAACCAATCCGGGAATAATCTGATCAATTTCTGCAGCATCTTCACCCAGTGAATTTACAAAACTTTGATTCGATTCGATTACCTTCAGGTTTTCATCAACAATAATGATTGAACTGGGAAGTTTTTGAAGCATTGAGGAGGTGCGCTCCAATGCTTCCTGCGCCATCTGTTGTTCTTGTCTTGCTTTGCGTTCCGATTCTACCAAAGCTTCTTTGGTTTTGGCCAGCTTTTCGTTGGTCAGCTTCAATGTTTTAATGAAATCGTGCTTGCTTTTCAGTGAATAGGAGATACACATATCTGTTTTGGTAAGTCCTTTTGCAACAGCAACAGCAAATTCATGGCACGATTCAAATCCACATGCACCGCAACCCAGTTTATCTTCATTTTCAAGTTTACCGATTACTTTCAGAATTTCCTGTACTTTTTCTTCGGGGGGCGATGGCAGACGCTGATCATCATTGATAAACACAGCTTTAAAGTCGATAGATGATGAATGCTTTTTACAGTCAACTCCCCATTTCTTTACATCAAAATCTTTTAGTTTTTTATTGGCATAATCGGTTACCAGCGTTTTACGGAGATATTTTTTCCCGCCTTTCGATGTACCAGGTCCCATCAGGCAACCTTCGCAGTAAAACATATTAAAATGTTTTCTGACAAAATCAACCGACGATTCAAACTCACGGATGGCTTCCATGATGTTTTCTTTGCCTTCAGAAGTTATGATACTGCCTTCCATCAGATCTTCACTTAATCCTGCAGCCTGAAGTATCCCGTTGCTAACGGCATACAGCGAACCTTTATAGCCCAGCGGTGGATCAAAATCAGAATATTCAACAGTACTTTCTTTGATATTATGTTCTTCAAACAATAACCTGAGTTCAACAAAAGTAAGCACAGCATCCACCTTTGCGTTTCCTTCAAAGCGGAGTGCTTCATTTTTAGCTCCGATACATGGTCCGATGTAAACTACCTTCACCTGATCGCCATACAATTGCCTTACCAATTGAGCAGAGGCAATCATTGGAGAAACTATTGGTGCCAGATTGCCGATAAGTCCGGGTCGGAATTTTTCAACCAAAGCTACAATTGGCGGGCAATTGGATGTGATGTAATACCTTCCCAGAAAATTTGTAAACAACTCACGATATTCTACCGCCACGAGATCTACACCAAAGGAAACCTCATTTACGTAAGCAAATCCGAGCTCACGAATCATCCTCACGAATTTGCGGTAGTCGGTTATGTCATCGAACTCGCCCGAAATACTTGGCGCAACAATAGCAACCACTTTCTCTCCGGATGCAATCAAATGCTTTACCGTTTCACGTGAGTCACGATATGCAATTGCAAGAGGGGCACATACCTGAAGGCAGCTCCCGCAACCAATGCACCGGTCATCGATCACAACCGGAACCTCCTGATTGCCCTTCACCTGAATGGCATTAACAGGGCATGACCTTACACAGGCGTAGCAAATCTTGCATTTATCAGCATCTATGGTTATCAGGGGGGTGGTCATGGTTTAAGTGAAAAGTGAAAAGTGAAAAGTGAAAAGTTTAAATGGTAATCCCGATAGCTATAGTATCAAACATTACTGGTGCTTTTGCCAAAAATTCCATCCAGAACTGCAAGTACTTTGTCTTCATTAAGCCCGGTATATTCTTTGCCATCAATATGAATCAGAGGCCCACGGTCGCAACTGCTGAAACAATGGGCTCCGTGAAAATACACAAGGTGCCTGAGGCTGTTCTCATTCAGGTATTTCTCAACAACTTTTACGAGATGTTTGTTACCTCGCGAAAAGCAGGAACTCCCGAGACAAATCTGAATATCAATTCTGTTATCTTTTTCCATCGGTTTATTACAAATTCAAACGCCAAACTTTGCCAGTAAAAAATTCCGAAATACTGTTGTGATGTTTCAATTTAATCGCAACCATCACAAAATCAGCATAAACTGAATTAAAGTTGTTTCTCAATTGAATAACTTCAGTTTTTTTGATTTTCAGAACCTTTACAAAAATACAATTCTGATGCTAATTTTATCCAGAAAGAACAAAAATAACTCATTTTTAAAAATATCTGTTAAAAAATTAACATTGTTATTAAAATAACAGTAATTTTATCAGCAGAAAACAAGGAATTTATTCCTCGATTTACGGCCAAAAACAATGGCACATCAAATGCAATAAACTGTAAATCAAACCGATATATGGCTGATAGGATTGAAACAATAATTAAAAAGCACCTGAATGTCCAACGCGACACACTGCTTCCTTTATTACAGGACATTCAGAATGAACTGGGTTATCTCTCAGAGGAGGCCATCAACAGAATTTCTGTTTCGCTCAACCTTCCTACCAGTAAAATTTATGGTGTTGCTACCTTTTACGATCAGTTCCGGTTTGAGCCACAGGGTCGATTCCACATTCAGATTTGCCATGGCACAGCCTGTCATATTAATAATGGAGGCCGCATAATTCAGGAAGCTGAAAGATTGCTGAAAATCAAAGAAGGTCAAACCACCCGTGATGGAATGTTCAGTATTGAGATTGTCAATTGCATGGGAGCCTGCGGACTATCACCTGTTATTGCCATAAATGACAAATACTATCATGGCATTGAACCCGGAGATTTAAAGGAAATCTTTGAAAAGTGTAAAGACAATACTTCATCCGTATGAATAGCACGAAAAGTATAGATCTGCCACGGCTTGCCGCTTATTGTCTCACGGGCAAAAATCAGGAAGAAACATCCATAATGGAAGACCTGATCAGTAAACTCAGGCGAGACAGGGTTGACAAACCAGTAATTTACATCGGAACAGGCACTTGTGGATACATTGCCGGAGCCGGCAGAACCATGCAGGCAACGCTGAATTATTTAAAGGAAAAAGAAATCGATGCCGAAGTGGTTGAAGTGGGATGCATAGGATTATGCATTCATGAACCAATGGTCGATATTCAAATGCCAGGCAAACGACGTATTTCATTTTCAAGAGTTACGGAAGATAAAGTTGAGTCGTTGCTCGATGAAATTCTTAACAATTCGCTGCCTGATAGCCCGGTTATCGGACAATACTCGCACAACAACCATGAACAATGGGAAGGTGTTAAGTTGCTCAGCGAAATGGCATATTTCAGAATGCAAAACCGGATTGTTCTGAAAAACTGCGGCATTATAAATCCCTTCTCCATTGAAGAATATATTGCCCGCGGAGGATACAAATCGCTTACCAGAGCTTTACGAAACTACTCACCCGACAAAGTTTGCGAAATCGTTGAAGATTCAGGTCTGAGGGGTCGAGGAGGCGGAGGTTTTCCGACAGGCAGAAAGTGGAAAACAGCTTTAAACGCTCAGGATGAGCAACGTTTTTTGATTTGCAACGGCGATGAAAGTGATCCCGGTGCATTTATGGACAGGGCAATTTTTGAAGGTGACCCGCATAAACTTATTGAGGGTGTAGCTATTTCTGCCTATGCAATTAATGCCGGCAAAGCATATATTTATGTAAGAGCAGAATATGCACTTGCGCTTGATCGTCTGCGCCGCGCTATTGATCAGGCTACTGAAGCCGGGCTTTTAGGTCACAACATACTTGGAAGTGGCTTTAGTCTGACAATTCAGGTTCGTGAAGGCGCCGGTGCTTTTGTTTGCGGAGAGGAAACCGCCCTTATTTCGAGTATTGAAGGCAAAAGGGGAACACCACGACCAAAACCTCCGTTTCCCGCAATTAAAGGACTTTTTGGCAAACCCACTGTTGTAAATAACGTAGAAACACTGGCCAATATTCCGGCTATTATCGAGAATGGTCCTGCCTGGTTTGCATCCATTGGAACCGAGAAAAGTAAAGGCACCAAAGTTTTCGCTTTAGCTGGAAAAATATCAATAACAGGGCTTGCTGAAGTCAGCATGGGCACCTCATTAAAAGATCTTGTTTATTATGTTTGCGGAGGTGTAAAAAACGGAAAACGACTTAAAGCCATTCAACTGGGAGGCCCTTCAGGAAGTTGCCTGCCCGAAAAAAGCCTTGATGTACTGATAGATTATGAAGCATTGCTCGAAGCCGGAACCATAATGGGATCAGGTGGGCTGGTTGTAATGGATGAAGACACCTGCATGGTGGATATTGCAAAATTCTTTACCGATTTTTTACAAAGAGAAAGTTGCGGAAAATGTATTCCATGCCGCGAAGGATCGCGCAGAATGCATGAGATACTCGAAAATATCACCCGAAGACCTGTCAATGAAAGTGGTTACGAAACCCTGGAGAGGTTCAAAGGTGTGATGCAGCTTGAAAACCTTGCAGATGTAATCAAAGATACTTCGCTTTGCGGATTGGGACAAACGGCCCCTAATCCATTGCTAAGCGCACTCAAACATTTCAGAGAGGAGTTTGAAGAACATATTTTTGACAGAAAATGCCGGGCCGGAGTATGTAAAGACCTGAAAGTCTATTACATCGACGTTGAAAAATGTACAGGTTGTACTGCCTGTGCCAAGAAATGCCCTACAAATGCAATCATCGGTTCTCCGCGTACCCCGCATTTTATTATCGAAGATAAATGTATCGGTTGCGGAATATGCTTTGATGTTTGCAAGTTCGTAGCTGTTTTTGTAAAATGATTCATTGGCCTTAACTTTTTAGCCTTATGAACTTCCCGATAGAGGTAAACAACAAAACAATAATCGCCCGAAAGGGTGAAACTATACTTGAAGCTCTTGACAGAAACGGGATAAATGTTCCTACTTTATGTCATATGCCTGACCTTTACCCTACAGGTTCATGCAGAATGTGTGTGGTTGAAGTTGAAGGCAAACCCAATCTGATTACGTCCTGCTCCTACCCTGTTGAAGAATGGATGAAAATAAAAACCCACTCACCAAGGGTAGTAAATGCACGAAAAACCAATGTTGAATTGCTGCTTAGCAATCATCCTGACGATTGCCTTTATTGTGAACGCAACGGGAACTGCGAGCTTCAGAGCTTTGCAGAACAACTAAACATCAGAGAACGAAGGTTTACAGGCAAAAAAAACAAATACAAATCAGATCCATCGGGATCAAGCATTATACGCGACCCGGCCAAATGTATTTTATGCGGCAGATGTGTAAGAACCTGCGATGAAATTATCGGGGCAAGCACCCTCGGATTTATTGGCAGAGGCAACAAAACAATTATCGGTCCATCATTTAACAAACAACTAAACCTTTCAAGCTGCATCACCTGTGGACAATGCATCATGGCATGCCCCACCGGAGCTTTGCACGAAAAAAGGCACTCCACTGATCTGCAAAACGCACTGCATCATAAAGAAACTCATGTAGTAATCCAACTCTCTCCCTCTGTTGGAGTAAGCCTTGCCGAAGAATTTGGAATCAAAGCAGGTAAAGACTTCAGTGGACTGATAAACGCTGCGTTGCGGAAAACGGGCTTTGACAAAGTATTCGACACTTCGTTCAGTGCAGATCTATATATTATGGAGCTGGCTGCAGAGATGGAATCCCGATTAAAAAACAATGGAGTATTGCCAATGTTCAGCAGCGATTGCCCTGCATGGATAAAATATATGGAGCAATGGCATCCTGAAATAATCCCTTATGTTTCAGTGTGCAAATCGCCGCAGCAAATGTTGGGGGCCGTAATAACCAACCATTACACAAAAACATATCACATCAACCCTGACCATCTTTACACCGTGAGTGCCATGCCATGCACGGCCAAAAAGTTTGAAGCTCAGCGCGAACAAATGACTCACAAAGGAATCAGCGATGTGGATGCTGTACTTACTACCCGCGAACTTGCTCAATTCATCAGACTGAATGGAATTGACCTTCAGCAAAACGAAACTGAGCATGCTGACTTCCCGTTTCATATCCGAAGTTCAGCCGGCAAACTGATGGCAGTACCCGGCGGACTTACCGAATCTCTGATCCGCACCTTACATTTCAGATTAACCGGGAAAGACATCAGCAACTTTAAAATCAATGAATTACGTATCAGCAAAGATTATAAAGAAGTTAAAATAAAGATCGGCGATTATAAGCTCGGTTTTGCAGCTGTGTCATCGGTAAAACACGCCAATCAGTTGATTGAAGAGATCAAAGCCGGGCGAAATGACATTCACTTTATTGAAGTGATGGCTTGCCCCGGAGGTTGTGTTGGCGGAGGAGGACAACCAATTGTGAAGGACGCCGGAGCTATAAAAGCAAGAACCAAAGCCATTTATGATATTGACGACAAAGATCCGATTAAGGTTTCTTATAAAAACCCGGCTATCGTTGAGTTGTACCGGGACTTCCTGGGAGAGCCGAATGGCGAAATGTCCACAAAATTATTACATACATCCTACAAAAAAAGAGATGTTCCTTTGTAAAGTAGCATAACTATGGCAGAGCAGGACGAAAACCCAAAGAGAAAAGATCTGGTAACCACCATCAAGGAGCGTTGCAGGGTTTGTTATACCTGTGTTCGCGAATGTCCTGCAAAAGCCATCCGAATTATAAATGGTCAGGCCGAAGTTATGCCTGAACGATGCATTGGTTGCGGAAATTGTATTAAAGTGTGCAGCCAGAATGCCAAAGTTTTCAGGAATGAAACAGCCATGGTAAATCAACTGATAAAATCAGGAGATCCTGTTGCAGCCATTGTTGCTCCTAGCTTTCCGGCTGAATTTTCTGAAATCAGAAATCACAGATTGCTGGTCTCGCTGATAAGGGCTCAGGGTTTTAAATATGTTGGTGAAGTGTCGTTCGGAGCCGATCTGGTGGCCGGCGAATATAAAAAGATACTTATAGCACAGACCTACCCGCCGGTGATTTCGTCAGATTGCCCGGCAATTGTAAGTTATATTGAACACTACCATCCCGATCTTATCGGCTCACTGGCACATATTGTTTCTCCAATGGTTGCCATGAGCAGGGTGATGAGAAAACGCTATGGTAAAGATCTGAAAATAGTCTTTATCGGGCCATGCATTGCAAAAAAGGATGAGTCTGAAGAAATAGATGCAGCAATTACATTCAGAGAGTTACGCGAAATGATTGCCCACCGCGGTCTCAAACCTGCTGATGTAACGCCAACCGAATTTGATCCTCCGCTTGGCGGCAAAGGCGGTATTTTTCCGGTTAGCCGTGGATTACTGAATACTGTTGGCATTAAAGAAGATATTTTTGAAAGAAATGTAATCGTTGCGGAAGGCAGAAGTGCATTCCAGGAAGCGATTAAAGAATTTGAAAGCGGGCAGATTGCTCAGGAACATCTGGAACTTCTTTGCTGTGATGGCTGTATTATGGGACCTGGTATGTCACCTTATCCTTTTTTCTCATCGCAAAGCCGCCGATACCGTAAACGCGCCAGTGTGAGCGATTACGTGCTTCACAAACTGGAAACCATGGATACCGGCCAATGGGAAAAAGACATAGAAGAGTTTACTTCAATTGATATGTTCCGTGAGTTTACCAACCGCGATATACGTTACGAAAAGCCTGAAAGAGAAGAGATTGACAAGATTCTGGTAAAAATGGGCAAATCAGGTCCTCAGGATTTTCTTGACTGTGGCGCCTGTGGATATGACTCCTGCGAAGACCACGCCATTGCGATTATCAGAGGATTGGCTGAGCATGAAATGTGCCTGCCATTTACCATCGAAAAGCTTCACAACTACATCAGAGAGCTTAATGTTTCGAATGAGAAACTTGCCAATACCCAGGAAGCCCTCAGGCACTCCGAAAAACTGGCGGGTATGGGTCAGCTTTCGGCCGGGATTGCGCATGAGCTGAACAACCCATTGGGCATCATCACCATGTACAGCAACATTCTGAAAGACGAAGCCAACCCGGACGATCCCATCAAAAATGATCTCGAACTTATCGCAGAACAAGCGGAGCGCTGCAAAAAAATTGTTGGTGGTTTATTGAATTTTGCCAGAAAAAATCAGGTTAACTTTACGGATACCAACATCAACAATCTGCTGGAACACTCCATCAGTACGGTAATTTCACCACCTGAAGTAAAAATTTCACTTGAATCCAGAATAATCGACCCCATTGTAAAACTTGACTTTGACCAGATGACGCAGGTTTTTACCAACCTGTTGAAAAATGCCGTAGAAGCCATGCCTGAGCAGGGAGGACTGATCCGTGTATTGCTTACTGAAGCCCACGATGATGTAACTGTGCACATCACTGATTCAGGAACCGGTATTGAAACCGAAAACATGGGCAAGCTTTTCACACCATTCTTTACAACCAAACCCATTGGAAAGGGAACGGGGCTGGGACTTCCTATTATTTACGGAATCGTGAAAATGCATAAAGGCAATATCGCTGTAAAATCAAATGCAGATCCCAAAAAAGGATCAACAGGCACAACTTTCTCAATAACATTGCCCCGAAAAGCAATGACTTAAAATCAACTGCATCAAGAACTTAATGAAATTATAAAAATGAAAAAGACCATTCTGATTGTTGACGATGACATGGATTATCTGTTTCAGATGAAACTGAAAGTAGAACAATTCGGATTCGACACCATCACAGCCGATGGACAAAAAGAAGCTGAAATGATTATTGAGAGTGTAAAACCCGATCTGGCAATTCTTGATCTTATGATGGAAAGCGATGACAGCGGATTTATACTTGCATACCGGATTAAACGGAAATATCCTGACGTTCCCATCATTATTGCCACTGCTGTAACTGCCGAAACAGGAATGTCGTTCGACACCACTTCCGATGAAAGTCAGCAATGGATCAAAGCTGATCTGTTCCTTGATAAAGGAATCAGAGCCGATCAATTGCAGAGAGAAATAAATAAACTTCTGAAGATCTAAGAAATGGCTGAATATAAAGTACTTGTCGTGGATGATGAAGTGGGTATCAGAATGGGTACCCGAAGGATTTTGCAAAATTTCAAAGTTGACTATCCATTTATGGATGAGCACATTGAGTTTGTGGTACTTGAAGCCGGAACCGGCGAAGATGCCATTGAAATCATCGACCGCGACATGCCCGATATCATCCTATTAGACAATAAATTACCTGGAATACAGGGAATTGAAGTGCTTGAATATGTTAAAAAGAAGCTTTACGACATTGTTGTTGTGATGATTACGTCCTACGCATCGCTCGAACTTGCTGTAAAGGCAACACGTGACGGTGCCTACGATTTTATCCCAAAACCATTTACACCTCAGGAACTCAGGGGTTCTCTTGAGAACATAACCAAGCAGCTGTTTCTCAAGAGGATGACTCAAAAAATGAACAAAGAAGGAAAACAGATTCGTTTTCAGTTTCTTTCGGTGCTCTCGCATGAGTTAAAAGCTCCTCTGAATGCAATTGAAGGCTATTTAAAAATAATGGACGAACGGCAGTTTGGTGATAACATACATGCATATCAGGAAATGATAAACAGATCACTCGACCGTATAACCGGAATGCGCAGCCTGATAATGGATTTACTTGACCTCACAAAAATAGAGTCCGGAAGCCCCGTTCAGAATTTCCAGCCCACCGATATTACTGCAATTGCAAGGCTTTCGCTCGATACCATGCGCCCGTATGCCATTCAGAAAGATGTTGATATCTATCTGAATACCAAGGAGTCAGTGATTATGGAAGCCGATTCCAAAGAAATTGAGATAATTCTCAACAACCTGATTTCCAATGCTGTGAAATACAACAAACAAGGTGGAAGGGTTGATATTTTTATCAAGCAGGATAAGGGTCAAATAAAAATTATAGTAATTGATTCGGGAATTGGCATGTCCGATGAAGAAAAAAGCCGCTTATTCCAGGACTTTGTTAGGATAAAAAACCAAAAGACCAAAAACATCACTGGATCAGGACTTGGACTGTCAATTCTCAAGAAAATAGTAGAAATGTATCATGGAGAAATTGAAGTACAAAGTGTCCCCGATCAGGGAACAACTTTCACCATTACGCTCCCTCAGGACAAACAATAAATCTCAAATTTCAAATGACAAGAAAACTACCGGACAAAACTGTTGAAAGACTGAGTCAATACAGACGCGCTTTGCTCAATACGCTTTCAGGAGGAAAGCATCATATTTTTTCGCATGAAATCGCCAACCTGCTGCACATTACAGCTGTGCAGGTGCGACGTGATATCATGCTGATCGGATACACTGGAACCCTTAGACAGGGTTACGATGTCAATGAACTCATCGACATTATCGGAAAAATCATCGACACCCGCGAAGGTCAAAAGGTAGCGGTTATTGGAATCGGAAACCTGGGACGCGCAATTATGGGCTATTTCAGCGGGAAACGCACCCGATTGAATATCGTGGCTGCCTTTGATTCAAACCCTGATAAAACTGACAAAATATATGCCGGCGTGCCCTGTTACCACTCCGATAAAATGATGGAAATCATTAAAAATGAAAGCATTTCAATCGCGGTAATCTCTGTTCCCGGTGAGTTTGCCGAAAAAGTTGCAGAAGATCTTACCATGGCAGGAATCAAGGGAATACTGAACTTTTCACCAAAACCCTTAAATATGCCCGCTCATGTTTATCTTCAGGAATTTGACATGCTTACCATGCTTGAGAAAGTAGCATATTTCGTCAAAAAATCCTGATCTGTAGTGATTTGAAATTCCAGGCATGAAAATCTTTTACGATCTCGATAATCTGAGCAGCATAAAAAATCCGGTAGTAACCACCGGATCATTCGATGGCGTGCATATCGGTCATAAAACCATTTTAAACCGGTTAAACGAAATTGCATCAAACATCAATGGCGAATCGGTGCTCATCACCTTTCACCCACATCCTCGAAAAGTACTTTTCCCCGATTCTGCCGGCAAAACACTTCTGCTCATCAATTCTCAGAAGGAAAAAATTGAACTGCTCAGGAAAACAGGAATCGACAACCTGATCATTTTAAACTTTACCAGAGAATTCTCCGAAATATCGTCTATTGACTTCATCCGCAATATTCTGGTAGCAAAACTCAAAGCAAAAAAGGTGGTAATCGGGTTCAATCACCATTTCGGGCATAACCGCGAAGGCAATTTTGAATACCTCTACGAACTGGGTCAATTTTACAATTTTGGAGTTGAAGAAATTCCGGAACAGGATATTCATAATGAAACCGTAAGTTCCACACTTATCCGCAAAGCATTGCTTGAAGGCAAGATTCAAAGGGCAAATGCATATCTTGATCATCATTACATTATTATCAGCGAACTTTTTCATGGAAGCGAAACCTGCCGGAAAATAAATTTCTCAACGCTGAGGGTAAAAATTGATGAAGAGAACAAACTTGTGCCCTGCGATGGAGTGTATGCTGTGAATGTGTTAATTGATGGAGAGTATTATAAAGGTATTTTAAATATAAAAAACTCGCTTCCTTTGGAAATCAGGAAGATAGAAGATATTCTCATCGACATTCATCTTTTTGATTTTGAAGACAGACTTATCGGGCAATCTGCCACAGTCTTTTTCGCGAAAAGAATCAGAGATGAGCTTGATTTTGTCAATCCTGAAGAAATGGAAAAACAACTTAAATCTGACCTGGCCGAAGTGAATGAACTGATTTATTAGTTTTTGGAAAATGGACAAAACAGGCAAAATAAAACTTACATTTCTTGGAACCGGCACTTCAATAGGTGTTCCGGTAATTGCCTGCAATTGCCCGGTTTGCAAATCGCCCGATGCCCGCGACAAAAGATTCCGGACATCAGCAATGGTAAACATTGACAATCAGAATATTGTAATAGACTGCGGCCCTGATTTCAGATTTCAGATGCTTAAACAGCAGGTTGAAGATATAGATGCAGTGATTTTTACTCACGAACACCGCGATCATATTGCAGGTCTTGACGATGTGCGGGCATTTAATTACATTCTGAATAAAAACATCCCGATTTACGGAACACAAAATGTAATGGAAGCCATAAAAACTGAGTTTCCGTATATATTTACAGAAACCCGTTTCTTCGGTGCGCCTCAGGTGACCATTCATGAAATTGAAAACGTGAAGTTTAAAATCGGGGAAACCGAAATTCTGCCTATCACAGTTATGCACAATAAGCTTCCTGTTTTTGGTTATCGGTTCAGAGATCTTACTTATATTACCGATGCAAGTTTTATTCCTGAAGAGGAAAAACACAAAATATTCGGATCTAAGGTTCTTGTTTTAAATGCATTAAGAAATTCAAAACACATTTCTCATTTTTCGTTGGCCGAAGCATTGTTGCTGATTGAAGAGCTAAAACCCGAACGGGCATATCTTACCCACATAAGCCATTTCCTGGGCTTGCATGAAGAGGTTGAAAAAAAGCTCCCCGATCATGTAAGGTTGGCGCACGACAACCTGATTATTGAGGTATAGAAGGTAATTGATACCTGAAATACCTGACAGAATTAATGACTTTTTCGCTCAGATTGAGTACCTTTGTTTTTGATTACTCACTTATTCAATAACCTGAATTTCAATATATAATGATTTTTACACCTGAAAAATGCCGGATTCCTGACCAACGAATGAAACCGTTTATTGATCCGGATGAATTATGGGAAATCATCAATGAAACCAAATCCGACAAAGAATCGGTAAGAGCAGTAATTGCAAAATCGCTCGAAAAGCAGAGACTCACACTTCGCGAAACAGCAATTCTGATCAATGCCACTGATCCTGAATTAATTGAAGAGATTAAAGAAGGTGCCAGAGAATTAAAGAAGCGTGTTTACGGAAACCGGATTGTACTTTTTGCGCCGCTTTATGTTGGCAATAAATGTACAAATAACTGCAAATACTGTGGATTCAGGTCATCAAACAAGGAAGCCATCCGCAAAACCCTTACTGATACCGAACTGATTCATGAAGTTGAAGCACTTGAAGATAACGGGCAAAAAAGGCTGATCCTGGTTTACGGAGAGCACCCTGAATATTCTGCCGAATTTATTGCACACACGGTAAAAACCGTTTATGGAGTAAAAAAAGGTCCCGGAGAAATAAGACGCGTAAATATTAATGCTGCTCCCCTGGAAATTGAAGGGTTTCGCATTGTTAAAGAATCCGGCATCGGAACTTACCAGGTTTTTCAGGAAACTTACCATCCGGAAGCTTATAAAAACTATCATCTTGGCGGACAGAAACGCAATTTTGAATATCGCCTGACCTCACTCGACCGTGCCCAGGAAGCCGGTATTGATGATGTGGGCATTGGTGCTTTGTTTGGTCTTTACGACTGGAGATATGAAGTGCTTGGCCTTGTCAGACATACCAATCATCTGGAAGCTTGCTACCACGTAGGGCCGCACACCATTTCATTCCCCCGCATTCAGAATGCTTCAAAACTCGATCTTGGTGAAGATTATACAGTTTCTGATCAGGAATTTGCAAGATTGGTGGCAATCCTCAGACTTGCAGTTCCCTACACCGGAATGATACTCACTGCCCGCGAAAATCCTGCGCTCAGGCATGAAGTGATACAATTCGGTGTTTCGCAGATCGATGGCGGAACCAAACTTGAGCTCGGCTCCTACTCTGGTTCGGTAAATGAAGAACAGGATCTTAACAAAGAGCAGTTTCAGATTAACGACAACCGTTCGCTGAATGAAATAATTGAGGAGCTTTTCGAAAACGACTACCTTCCCTCTTTCTGCACAGCATGTTACCGAAGAGGAAGAACCGGCGAACATTTTATGGAGTTCTCAGTTCCCGGATTTATCAAACGTTTTTGCTCACCTAATGCCATGCTAACTCTAGCCGAATATCTTGAAGATTACGCGCCGGCCGAAACCAAAAAACGTGGATGGGAAGTCATTGAAAAAAATCTTGAAGACCTCGAAAAAAACGTGGAACCAAAAAATATGAATGAGTTGAGGATACGTTTGCTGAGGGTGCAATCCGGCGAAAGAGACCTTTATTTCTAAAAACATAACTTTCATTAAATAAGCATCATGAAAGAAACAAGAATTATTGGCCTGCTGATCAGAGATCGGATCAAGGAAGCAGGAAAATTACAATTGCTGCTTACCCGCAATTCCCATCTTATAAAAACCAGACTGGGTTTTCATGAGCTCAATCAGAATACATGCAGCCGCGCCGGAGTGGTGATTTTGCATCTTACGGGTAATCCTCTGGAGTGGGCAGCTCTGGAAGAAGAAATTTCGCAAATCGGCGGAGTAGAAATTCAGCACATGTCGTTTACCTATTAAATCAAAGCCATGAGCAACGTAAGAATAATCGGAATTAATGTCAGCAACAGAAGCGAAGTTGCCGAAAAAGTACAGAAAGTGCTGACCAATTATGGATGTTCAATCCGCACAAGACTAGGCTTAAATGAAGCTGATGAAATTCATTATGGCTCGGGTGGACTTATCATCCTTGAACTTACCGGCGATGAAAAAGAATGGGAAATGATGATGAAATACCTTTCTGAAATTGCTGATATACAAGTGAAGTATATGGATTTTGAAAGAAATATCTGACAAATTGAAGATGAATCAATTTGAAGATTTGAAGATGGACTGAATTGCTAATTTCTGTTGCCCCTTAATATGGTCACAGCCCCTTTGTAGCTTTCATCCTTGAAGTATCCAAAAGTATTCAGGCGGTAATAATAGGTTCCATCAGGAAGGTTTCCACCATCCCAGTCATTTTTATACTTGTCATTATCATAAACCTTTCGACCCCAACGATCAAGGACGATCAATTCAAGTCGGATGTATTCAAAATTAATGGGAATATAATTGCTTCCGCTGCTGCCTCCATCGTTTTGCTTTGCGATAACAAAAACATCGTTTACATTATCTCCGTTAGGCGTAAATACATTGGGAATAAACAACTTAGCTTCGCTAATGGGTAAAGAATAAATAATGGTAGTATCACAACCCTCGAAACTTCTTACGGTTAGTTTTATCTCGTACGATTCCAGATCAGGGGTTGCTGCCGTTGAGTAAACATGAATTGGATTCCGTTCAATCGATTTAGCGGTTCCATCGCCAAAATCCCATAGCCATTCTACAACATTCTGATCTTCAGTAAACGAAAATCTAACTACAGGATTTTGTATATAAACTGTGTCAGGTTCAAATTCAAGTTCCACTTTTGCTGATTGAAGCACAGAAACCTGAAAATTGGTATCCAGCTGACAACCATTTGCATCGGTAATCAAAAGATTGTTTATTACACCGCAAGCTCCGGTCATTATGCTGTCGAAGGGGCTTTGTTCAGCATTCCATAAATACTGATATGGTTTTGCTCCTCCGGTAACAAATGCGGCAATATTGGCATTACATTCTCCCGGACAGGTGGCATCAATTTCTTCAATTTCAACAAATAAGGTGGGAAATAAATTTATCTGCGCATTCACATAAGTTGAAGGAACCTCAATTCCACCTGAAAGATAATGACTTACTGTTTCATCCCATTCAAGGATTCCCGGTAAAGGAGAATCGTTTACTCTGAAAACCAGATCAAGAAGTTTATCTTCGAAAATGGTAACGGGTTCAGTTGATTTCCAGGATAACCTGACCTGATTGCCTGCATTGGTTACCACAAATGAATTGTCTGCGAAAGCAGGATTTACCTGTCGAAAACTCAGATAGGTCAAGGTTTGCTGTGGCACTTTTAAAGTAAGCGACAGAGAATCTATATTTTGCAGATCACTCACCAGAACAGGCACAATAAACTGAGAGCCAGGGCACAGGGTAGCACCATCAACGCGGGTTTCATTATCCTGAGCATAGCCCGGGAGGGTAAATGCAAACAGCAAAGAAAACAGAATCAGGACTTTAATGCAGGATGGAGAATTTTGTTTCATCATAATATTTAGTGTCCGCAGATCAGCCATTGTGGTGATTACCTCAAAATAAAGGGCTAAATTACTTAAATAATCATTTCGCCAGCCTGATAACGCAAAAAACCGTGTTTTGGTGTGAAGAAAAGAATAAAATCATTCATCAATAATAACCACCGGAAATCATCAGAAGCGTACACTTATTTTCAACCTTAATTCCTTGTTTCTCAGCCAGAGAAGCCAATTCTTCATTTCCTGTACCGGGATTAAAAATCAACCTTACAGGTTTTAGGCTGAGAATATATTCATAAAACTGAGGCTGATTTTGTGGTCCCAGATAAAGGGTAACGGTGTGAATTCCTTCAATCTGAGGCATTCCTTTCAGAATCTGAACACCAGCTACCTCTCCTTCGCGCAGTCCAACCGCTGTAACCGGAAAATCATTATCAACAAGGTCATGGATGCAGATATTCGAAAAACGCGATGGGTTGAGGCTTGCGCCCAGCACAAGGGTGTGCTTCTGGCTTTTGGGTGTCATGAATTCAGTTTTGTGCTGCAAAGGTAAAAAGCCCGGCAACAACCGGGCTAAATTTTGTGAAAATATTATCAATAAAGATTCAACCGGAATTAATGCTGATCAGACCTCCGAAAGCATGGTGTCCAGATTTTCAAACTTCTGACGGTAATCTTCAATGGCGGCTTCGATAATTTCGCGCGCTTCTTTGGCATCGTATGAGTGCGTGATCTCGCAATCGCGGGGTTCGCCAGGCAGATCTTTGTATGTTAAGAAATAGTGCTTTAATCTGTTTACAATCAATTTTGGCAATTGCTCAATGTCGGTATATTCACCATATACAGCATCATTTTTCAAAACAGCAATGATTTTATCATCAGCCTGATTGCCATCCAGCATCCTGAATCCACCTATGGGAATCGCCTTAACCAGAATGTCGCCATGTGTGATGCTCTTTTCGGCCAGTATGCAGATATCCAATGGATCGCCATCACCAACAATGTCTTCGCGACCGGTTTTTTTGGAAGCAAACTCTCCGATTTTCTTTGAACACAAGGTCTGGGGAATAAACCCATACAAGGCCGGCAAAACATTTGAGTACTTCTGAGGGCGATCTATTTTCAGATAACCTGAAACTTTATCAACCTCATACTTAACGGTATCGGTTGTTACCATCTCCACAAAACAGGTGAGAACATCAGGTGCGTCAATTCCTATATCCACACCATGCCATGGATGCGATTTATACCTCAATCCCATCAACCTTCCGATGGGATCCATTAATCTGTTTGCCATAATTTATAGTGTTTACTGTTTGACTTTTCGGAAAGTACAAAGGTAACAGGCTTTGTGGTTATTTGTTTATTAATGAGACAAAAAGTATAAAGTCATTTTGTCGCTACAAAATAAATATATCTGCCTTTTTGACATATTTTGTAACATTCCAGCGATTGGCAGGTCTTTTGATCAAAAATCAAATGTCAAACAGTTAAGAAGAAATGTCTTCGACTCCGCTCAGACTGACAGTCATCAGAAGAGGCGTTTAAGTTTAATCATTCAATTTATTTCCTAAAATCTTGACTTATCGACATGAAATAATAATCTGCAAAAAACTCAAAATCATGAATTTAAGCAACTTCACCATAAAATCGCAACAAGCAGTGCAGTCTGCTCAAGAACTTGCAACCGAACTTGGTCATCAATCAGTGGAACCGGCTCACCTTTTGAAAGGGCTAATCCTTTCCGATGATCATGTTTTACCTTTCCTGATGGGTAAGTCGGGAATTAATATTCCGGCAATCTCAAAAACCCTGGATGCAATCCTAAAAAGCTTCCCCAAAGTCAGTGGCGGCGAACAATATTTTAGCAATAATGCCGGTAAAGTCTTGCAGAAAGCTTCGGATTTTGCCCGGGAAATGGGCGATGAATATGTATCTGTGGAGCATCTTTTGCTGGGCTTGCTTTCAGCAGGGGATCAGGTGTCGGATATGCTGAAACATGCGGGACTCAATCAAAAAGACCTGAAGGCAGCAATTCTTGACCTTCGCAAAGGTTCAAAAGTAAATTCAGCCTCAGCTGAAGACTCTTTTAATGCACTCAACCGATACGCGCGCAATCTGAATGACCTGGCCCGAAGTGGAAAACTTGATCCGGTGATTGGCCGCGACGAAGAAATCAGGCGGGTTCTTCAGATTCTTACACGCAGAACCAAAAACAATCCCATTCTTATCGGTGAACCCGGAGTTGGAAAAACTGCAATTGCCGAAGGGCTTGCTCATCGTATCATCAACGGCGATGTTCCGGAAAACCTGAAATCAAAACAGATTTTCTCTCTCGATATGGGTTCGCTTATCGCGGGAGCAAAATACAAAGGTGAATTTGAAGAACGCTTAAAAAGTGTAGTTCGCGAAGTCATTGAATCCGACGGAGAAGTGGTGCTTTTTATAGATGAAATTCACACACTTGTCGGGGCTGGTGGTGGCGAAGGTGCTATGGATGCTGCCAATATTCTGAAACCGGCACTTGCCCGTGGAGAGCTTCGAGCCATTGGTGCAACCACCCTGAAAGAATACCAGAAATACTTCGAAAAAGACAAAGCACTGGAGCGTAGATTTCAGATAGTTACGATTGACGAACCCGATACAATGAGCGCCATTTCTATTCTTCGCGGACTGAAGGAAAGGTACGAAACCCATCATCAGGTGCGGATCAAGGATGAAGCCATCATCAGTGCTGTAGAACTTTCGCAGCGTTACATCAGTGACCGTTTTCTTCCCGACAAGGCCATTGACCTGATTGATGAAGCAGCAGCCCGCCTGAGATTACAGATCAATTCGATTCCTGAAGAACTCGACGAAGTGGAGCGACGTATCAAACAGTTAGAAATCGAAAGAGAAGCCATTAAACGGGAAGGCGACAATCAACGCCTGAAATCCATAAGTGCTGAACTGGCTAACCTCACCGAAGAACGCAACACCATTGCTGCACGCTGGAAAGCTGAAAAAGAAGTGGTGGACGGCATTCAGAAAAGCAAAAAAGAAATTGAACAATATCGCTTTGAAGCGGAAAAAGCTGAACGCGACGGCAATTATGGCCGGGTTGCAGAAATCAGATACGGTCTGATTAAAACTTCGGAACAAAATCTTGAATCACTGAAACTTAAGCTTTCGGAGATGCAAACCGGATCAGCCCTGATCAAGGAAGAAGTTGGTTCAGAAGAAATTGCAGAAATTGTTTCCCGCTGGACAGGAATTCCGGTCAGCCGGATGTTACAAAGCGAAAGAGAAAAAATGCTGCATCTTGAAGATGAGTTGCATAAACGTGTTGTGGGTCAGAACGAAGCCATTGAAGCAATTTCGGATGCCATCCGCCGCAGCAGGGCCGGATTGCAGGATACACGCAGACCCATCGGATCGTTTATCTTTTTGGGAACTACCGGCGTTGGCAAAACTGAACTTGCCAAAGCGCTGGCCGAACTGCTCTTCAATGATGAAAATGCAATGGTGCGGATTGATATGTCGGAATACCAGGAACGTCACACCGTTTCGCGATTGATCGGTGCCCCTCCGGGATACGTCGGCTACGATGAAGGCGGTCAACTCACTGAAAAAATAAGGCGTAAACCTTATTCGGTGGTGCTGCTCGACGAAATTGAGAAAGCCCATCCCGATGTATTCAATATTCTTCTTCAGGTGCTCGACGATGGCCGATTAACCGACAACAAAGGCCGTACTGCCGATTTCAGGAATACCATTATCATTATGACCTCCAATCTGGGCTCGCAGATTATCAGCGAAAGAATGGAGAGCGACCATAATCAGAACCGCGAAGAAGTTTTTGAACAAACAAGAACCGAAGTCATGAACCTTTTGCGCAAGACAATTCGTCCTGAGTTCCTTAACCGAATTGATGAACTGATCATGTTTAGACCTTTGTCGGAAGATGAGATTTCAGATGTTGTCAGGTTGCAACTTAATGATCTGGTGAAAATGCTCCAAAAAAGTGACATCAACCTCACATTTACCAACAAGGCAATAAAATTCATAGCGATACGTGGCTTCGACCCGCAATATGGCGCCCGACCGGTAAAAAGGGTGATACAAAGAATGGTGCTGAATGAACTTTCGAAAAAGATATTGAGTGGCGAAATAAACAGAGATGCCTCAATTAAGCTGGATGCAGTGGGTGATAAGTTGGTGTTTGAGAATTAAGTAAAGCTTTCAGATTTTATATTAGAGCCGGGCGCAGCCAATACTTCGCCCGGCATCTTATTTTATTAACAGCATAAGTAATCCAGCAAGCACCTTATTTATATCAATTCTAAATTCACAAAATAATTCACAATTTAACGTACAATACAAAATAAATTGCTTATTTAGCAAAATCAAATGCCGCTTATCCTGTTGATACAATAAAATTATACCAAAATAATAGATTATGGTTACGGAAACACGCATTTACGTAAAGAGAGAGAGAGAGAGAGAGAGGCTAAGCCTTCCGTTACTTTGCCTGATACCAGTTTAAAGTCCTCTCTTGTTGTAAACAAGCCCAAAACTAAAGGAAAATCTTCACAATCAATGCTTCATGTATTTCCAAATCCGGCCAACCAGTATGTTGTTAACGCATATAAATTGGATAAGGAAGGTGAATTAAGCATCGTTTCTCAGGATGGGCGTATTGTGCACACTCAAATCATTAACCCGGGACAAAACCAGGTGGTTGTTCGTGTTAATTATTTAACTTCAGGCATTTATGTTGCAAGAATGGTTGAAGGAAAGAAAGTCCACAGTACTAAGTTTACAGTTAAATAGCTTTTAACCAATGAAATAATTCCACAGGTTTAATTTGCCTGTGGGATTATTTCTATAAATTTCATTCAAATGAAAATAATATTTCTCTTTGTACTGCTACTAATTAACAGTATGCCAGATATTTCAGCACAAGTTTGGCCCCGGGTTTACATTAACCAATCTGACAATACTATACCATTTTGTGCTTATGAAACCTATGATGATGGAATTGTGATTCTTTCATGCCATTTTGGTGAATCTGCATTAACAGCTGGCTGGGTTATCAAAACGGACATAAATGGCGAAATTCTTTGGGAACGATCATTAGGAAGCAGAACTGATTATTATTCCTGGTTCAATATGATGCAGGTTACCCGGGATTCCGGGCTTATAGTAGCCTTATCTACACGTTATGCGGACTTATACCCTTTTGGCATATATGCGGATGCTGCATTTATGAAACTAAACCCTTGCGGGGAATTGGACTGGTGCAAGATCCTGAACGAACCCGGAATTGATAACTTCGGGGCCGATGTGGTTGAAACCAATGACGGGTATGTGGGCATGTACAACAATTATCATCCGGGTGGGGGCCCACCCTTCAGCACCGATAACCCGAACACCCTGGTTAAGTTTGACAAGAACGGTCAGATTCTATGGAAGTTGAATTATGACGACCCGTTGCTGAGAAATGAAAACTGGTGGGATATACTCCTTTTGAGAGACAGTACATTTCTTATCACGGGCTTTGGTGAATATTACGATACAACTTTACTTCGATGGTTTGAAAAACCCCTGAAAATCAACATTGATATGGAAGGTAATATTCTTGACTATTCAATTCTTTATAAAAGTATAGATTCTATAGATGGCGCCCAGGATTTCTTTACAATTGAGTCAAAAAATGGACATTTGTATTCAGCCGGCGTTACTGAACCATTACATAAAACCCTGAGAAAACAATCTCTTTACGAGGCAAACCCTCAATTTTTCCCTCTAAGTGATTCTTTAAGCTACGCATACTCTTTGAGTTGGATGCAGGATAGCACCATTGTAATAGCTGGTACAATGGAAAATCCTGATTTTTGGTTTGAGCATAGGGTTGAAGTTCAGATCGTTGATACCATGGGTACTATTCTTCATAGCCGGCGGCTGTTGGATGATTATACGGGGCCTTACTATTTTGTTTCAACCACACGAGACAATAAAATTCTTGCGACAGGCAGTGCCGAACATAACCCTTATGGCCCTATGCTAAACACAATGCTCTTCAAACTCACCTCCACCCTTGAGGATGATATATTCGACCCTACCCCACGTGTATATGATTACGCTTGCCCGGGCGGTGTGGCCCTCCACGATACCATTGGCATGGAAGAGTGCGATATTGTGGTAAGTGCAGAACACCTTGCTACCCTGCCCGATATAGCGGTTATGGAGGTTTATCCCAACCCGGTAAGCGATGTGTTTCAGGTGCGGTTGCCCGAATTTATTGCCATTCGCAACAACAACAAAGGCTTAAATACAGCCCTTTATCAAAGTAACTATCAGCAGCAGAGTGTGTTGCAGGTTTTTGATCTGAGTGGCCGGTTTGTTACTGAACAAAAACTTACGCAAGGGCAAATGGTGGTGCAGTTCGATGCAGAACGGTGGGTTCCGGGAATGTATCTGTTGAGGTTGGTTTATAAAGATAAGACGGTGGGGAGTGCGAAG
>WSXX01000015.1 GCA_009773515.1 Bacteroidota bacterium | reverse complement strand
TATTTTTTAGTTGTAAGCAATTGTTACATCGTATGTTCCGGAATAGTTGCCAGTTACCTGACTTGCTCCAACATTTACAGTTGCACCAACATTAATGGTCTGAGTGCCTGCACCACTAAATAAACCTGTTGCGGCTGGATCGGAAGTAAATCCATTTACAACCATACTGTTTGACCCTGAAGTAATGTTAACTGATGCAGGAAGCGATATAGTGTATGTTGCATTGGCTTCTCCGGTTGCATTATAAATGGCATTATTGAAAGTACCAATTACTGAAGGTGTTACACCACCTGAATGAGATCTTGCTCCTGCAGGGCTAATTGTTACTGTTCCGATTGTGCTGCTGGATGCTATGTTTCCAAAAGCTAAACCTTGAGTATTTGTCAATGTGATTGGAGTGATGATTCTTGCTGTCGCTGTTGCGTCGTCTGTTGCTGAAGTTGCCTGAGCGTTAACATTAAGTGTTCCAATGGCCATCAGAATTACCCCCGTAAGAATGATTGTTACCTTTTTCATTGTTTTGTTTGTTTTAGATTGTTATTGTTTTGTTGTTTGTTTTCCCTTTTTGGTTCCGGTATTATCCGGTTTGTTTCCGGATAGATAATAGTCAGAAAACGTGCCATGAAACCGTTTTATGCCGTGCCAAACTTTTTATTAGAGCTAAATAATTATTCTATATTATTGATTTACTGTTATTTAAAAATATAAATATTTTTTGTTTTATTCTAACCACTCTAAGCCATTCCCGTTCCATTGTGCATCAATCGTTTCCCTTATGGACATAATATTCCCAATTCGGGACAGTACAAGCTTGCCACTAAGGCAGGAAGACACTATCCCGATAGCTATCGGGATCAATAAGTGAATAATTAAAATTGTGCAACCTTGACTGCCGTGGGGGATTCACTGAATACAAATAAAATTCGTGCAACTTTGTGACTTTGAGTCTTAGTGGCAAAAAGCTCAGATGTACTTCTATAATTATGCTGCTATTACTATAGGTGTCAAATTTTTCTCAATCTCTAATTATCTCATAAGCACCGCTGGCATAAATACGGATAATGGTAGAAGCTTTCGCCTGATTAAACTGATCGTGTGAGAGCTCAACTACATAATCTACCTGGTCAATAATTCTTTTCGAAATCTGGCTAAATACCAGCGGAGTAGTTTCTCCTGAAATATTTGCCGATGAAGATATTAATGGACGCCCGAGCTCTTTAATCAATTGGCGGCAGAATTCATTTTTAACAACCCTGATGGCAACAGTGCCTGTGGATGATATCAGGTTTTTCGGAAGGTTACGCGCGTGATCATATATAATGGTAACCGGTTTTTCAATATTTCCTATCAGATCCTCAACAATATCAGGCACCTGGGCAACATATTTTTCAAGATTTTCAAAACTATCGAGCAACACAATCAGGCTTTTACTCACCGGCCGCTGCTTTATGCGATAGACTTTGTTTATGGCACGCACATTCAGGGCATCACAACCCAAACCCCAAACGGTATCGGTTGGATACAGAATTACGCCGCCACTTTTCAATATCTTCAGGGCTTTCTGAATTTCGTTTTCAATTTCTTCGTCCATCAGGGTATTAAATCTGTGAGTTGTTTTGTAGTGATGTTGAGTGCGCATTTAAAATGACCTTCGGGACATTTTTGATATCCATGTAATCCACAGGGCCGGCAATTCAAAGCTTCCTGTGTTTCAATCATGTGTGATATTTCCGATAACGGGCCAAACCCAAAGGCAGGAACCGTTGAACAAAATATCGCAGCCACAGGCGCATTTACTGCTGATGCCAGATGCTGGGGCGCAGAATCATTCACATAATTCATTATAGCGCCTTTCATCAGGGCTGCTGATTGAAGAAAACTCAATTCACCTGCAAGATTCACAACCTTGCGCCCGGCCATTCCAGCTATTCTTTCGCACATGGATTTGTCAGCACCTGACCCCAGTAATATAACAGAAAAGTCTGGTGAAATGTTGTTTAAAAAGTCAATCCATTTTTCCTCAGGAAATTGTTTGGTAAACCAAAGTGAGGCGGGTGATATGGTAATATAAGGACCAACATTATATTTTGCTGCAATATTTAAATCTTCGGGTGAAGGATATAAGGCAGGTCGCAAAGCTTTTCCGGAAACAATCGTTGATATAAGTGCATGGTTTCTGTCAATTTCATGCGGCTGAGGAAGGACTGAACCAATCTCATGCTTATATTTATGTGTAAAAAACATGGAAAGCGGATTTTTCTCAAATCCTGAGCGCATCCCGGCTCCCGACAGAGCAGCAATCAATCCGGAGGAAGCAAACCGCTGCACATTGATCACTGCATCGTAACGATTTCGCCTCACTTCACGAATCAGCCTGAAAAGGCCTGAATACTTGTTTTTTGACTTGTCCCAGATCAGGACTTTATGTATAAATGCATGTCCATTGAAAAGCGACTCATACCCTTTCTTAACCAGATAATGTATCTCAGCGCCTGCCAGCCGGGCGTTGAGGGTTTCGGCCAGGGCGGTTGAAAGTATAACATCTCCGAGTGATGCTGTTTGAATTATAAGGATGCGCTTTTTCAATAGAACGTTTCTAACTGTTTTAATTCATTTCAACTCAGGCCTGATTAATCATACCTGAAGACCGTATTCGCGTAAGGCATCATTAAGCGAAGTTTTGAGATCGGTGGATGGTTTTCGTTGCCCGATAATCAATGCACAGGAGACCTGAAACTCTCCTGCGGGGAATTTTTTGGGATAAGTCCCAGGTATCACAACTGAGCGCGGAGGCACAAATCCTTTGTATTCAACCGGTTCACTTCCTGAAACATCAATAATACGGGTGCTGTTGGTAATCACAACATTTGCGCCAAGAACTGCTTCAGCACCAATATGAGCGCCTTCCACAACAATACAGCGTGAACCGATAAAGCAACCATCCTCAATAATAACCGGCGCTGCCTGAACAGGTTCCAGTACGCCACCAATGCCAACCCCTCCCGAAAGGTGAACATTTTTACCTATCTGCGCGCAGGAACCTACCGTAGCCCAGGTATCAACCATGGTGTTGGCATCAACATAAGCACCAATATTTACGTAAGAAGGCATCAGAATAACCCCCGGGGCAAGAAATGATCCATAGCGGGCAATTGCATGAGGCACGACCCTTACGCCCAATTGTTTGTAATTTCGTTTTAAAGGTATCTTATCGTGGAACTCCAATGGACCGGCCTCACTCACTTCCATCTGCCTGAGCGGAAAATAAAGAATAACAGCTTTTTTGACCCATTCATTCACTTTCCATTCATTGCCAACAGGTTCTGCAACCCTTAGTTTACCCTGATCCAACAAAGAAACGACCTCATTTACGGCATCCTGATAAGCTTTCTGACTTAAAAGTGAACGGTCGTTCCATGCTCTTTCAATATATTCCTGCATCTGCTGTATGATTAATCTGTTATTGAGCGTCAAAGTTAGTGCTTTTTGGTAAAAAGACTCAAAGACACAAAATCCTCAGGACATTTCTTTTACCCTCCCCATCCCTCCCTAAGAAACAGGGAGGGGGTGCATCCTGCTGTTTTTTTACCAGTTCTTTTCAAATCAGAATCTATAGGTCAGGCTGGCTCAATGAAATCGTGTCTAACTTTTCAGGCTTTCACTCTTATTTTATTACTAATTTTGCAACCTGAAACGTGCAATTCAACTCATCTATAAACTTTGGCCAGAATTCTTGCAATTGATTACGGACAAAAACGGGTAGGCCTCGCTGTCACCGACGAGGGACAGATTATTGCCACTCCCCTTACAACTGTTCATTCAAAAGATATTATCACCTATCTGAAGGACTATCTGAACCGTGAAAAGGTTGAACTCTTCGTGGTTGGAGAACCCCGGCAAATGAACAATCAGGCATCGGAGTCGGTTAAATTCATCGAACCATTCGTAAGGTTGCTGGCTAAAACTTTCCCGGATGTGAAAATTGCCCGGATAGACGAAAGGTTTACTTCCAAAATGGCGCAAAAAGCAATTCTGGATGCCGGCACCAAAAAGAAGGAACGACAGAACAAAGAGCTGATCGACATGGTAAGCGCGGTTATCATACTGCAATCTTATCTTGAAAGCAGATCCTTTGGAAACTTTTGAAAACGCATTATTGAACAACGACAAAAAGCAAATTGAAATGATATTACCCATTGTTGCATATGGTCATCCCAGTCTGAGGAAACATGCAGAGGAAATTGACAAGGACTATCCAGCTCTTGAGCAATTTATTTCGGATATGTTTGAAACAATGTACGAATCCAATGGCGTAGGTCTGGCAGCACCTCAGGTAAACCGGAACATCCGCCTGTTTGTAATTGATGCTACCCCTTTTGCTGATGATTTTCCGGGAGAAGACAACCTGAAAAGGGTTTTCATCAACCCGAAAATTACTGAAGAAAGCGGCGTAGAGTGGGCTTTTAACGAAGGTTGTCTGAGCATTCCTGAAATCAGAGAAGATGTATTGCGTAAGCCCGATATTACAATAGAGTATTACGATGAGAATTTTGAGTTTAAAAAAGAGGTGATCACAGGCGTTCTGGCGCGCGTTATACAACATGAGTATGACCACCTGGAAGGAGTTTTGTTTGTTGACCATATAAATCCGCTTCGTAAAATCATTCTCAAACGCAGACTTGGCGACATTGCAAAAGGCCTTATAAAAACCAACTACCGTATGATTTTTCCGATGATTAAAAAGAAAGTTTTCTAATAACATACTAATCAGCAAAACATGAAAAAACAGCTCATTCTGGCTTTTATTACAATTTTTGGCTCTGCAATTATTTTTTCGTGCACTTCGCAGCGCGACCGTGAAGCTAAAGGCATAAGTAAACTCGAAGAGGAACTCACCGCTCAGGCTGCCCGCCCTGAACCCGAAAAACTGAATGAGCTGATGGATTTATACCTGAATTTCATCACCAATCATCCAACAGATTCAACTGCACCGCAATATCTTTACAAGGCTGTAAATCTGGCAATGGGCATGAACAACGGCCCAAAAGCCATGGAACTTGTTGATCGCACATTAAACGAATATCCTAAAAGTGAAAGACTGGCAGAAACAATTTTTCTGAAGGCTTATATTTACGAAAATCTGCTCAGCAACCTTGGTATGGCGCAGAAAACTTATCGTGACTTTCTCTCAGTTTATCCTGATCACGAACTCTCTGACGATGCTGAAGCGGCACTGCTGAACCTTGGAAAATCACCTGAAGAAATGGTTCGTGAGTTTGAAGCCCGGGCCGCGCAGCAAGCCGCCTCAGAGAACAATTAGAAAAATGTACAGACAAGGAATTTCAGTAGTAATAACGTAATGACATAAAAAAAGCCGGTTAAAAACCGGCTTTTTTGTAATATAGAATAACTGCAGATTATTTCACTTTACGAAATTTGAGTGATCCGTCATCAACAATGGTATCCATCCATTCGTAAGTTCCGTCGGAGTATATTACAGCCAGAACAGGATAAGTTTCGTTATATTCAGGATCTGTAAACATCCGGAACTCGATATCGCCGATTTTTGCATTCAGCGCCACATGAATCAGTTCCATATCGAGCTGGCTATTGAGGAAATTCAGGTCATATGAACCTCCGTTATCTTCAACAGATTCCATATGATTTTCAATTACAGCAACATTTATCCATCCCTGAACTTTCAGTGGTGAAACAGTATAACTGCCGCTGAATTTCTCTACACCTTCCATATCGGAAGTATAAACCACCGCTGCATCATAGGCCATCAGCACATTACCACTCATCTTAAAGGAGAGTATTGTGTTGAAATTTGTACCGCTTCCTGAGAAGCTGGTGGTAAATTCATAAGGAGCCATGGTCATACTTGAGGTCATGGAGGTTGGGAATCCATTATTGTCGTAGGTTGCAGCATAAGTCATGGTCAACAGACTGCTGCCATCAATTTTCAGCCTCACATTTGCGCTCAACGGAATTACCTCCTCATATTCCTCAGTAACCCAAGTCTGACTCCAATCATCCCAATAGGTCTCGGAATAGGTTATGGTTTTATAGGAAAGGTTATCAACCAGAAGCTCAGCATTGTTTTGCTGTGAGTAGTATGCAGCTTCACTTGCAGGAAATAGAATTTCAAGTTTTGTGGTGCTGCTCTGAACCAATTCGAAATCGTCAATCACAAAATTGAAGCGATAAACTCCATAATCGCCAACTTCATTTACACCTCTTTCATTCGCATTTTTGCGGAAAGCAGATTTAACCTTTGAAAGGTGCAGCTTACCTGAATTGAAGGCCAGGTTTTTCAGGTTTGATTTCCAATCGCCTTCATCCATAAGGGTGGCCAGAAAATCGAGTGATACCATTGCTGGTGTTTCCATCATCTCTGCCATGTCGGTATTAATTGACTGACTGGCGTTTCTTAACTCCGTTTTTGCCTCTGTGGCAGAAATTTCTTTGGGCTTGTCGTCTTTTTCTTTGTCGCATCCAGGGCTAAAGAACAGGGTAGCCACGAGCAGAATCCCTGCTAAATGTCTTGTTTTCATTGTTGGTTGGTTTTAATTTGATATTGTGAAATCAATAACAAATATACGTCCATAATAGGAAAAGTCAAATTATTCTCACGTTTTTATTTATTTGTAACGACCTTTGCAGCTTAGTAAAGTCAGGTTTATGAATAAACCAATTAAATCATTAGTTCACGGCAAGCATAAAATGCTCATATTGTTTGTTTTGTCCTCTTATATTTTTGGATGTAGTGAAGCTCCGATTCCTGAAGGAGGGAAAACAAACCTTTTATCTACACTTATTTTTGAACCCGGAGATACCCTTGAACTGAAGAAAGGAGACATTCTGGTAAGGCCAAATCTGAATATTCTGCCCGGAACTTCGCCTGTTAACGGCGGAAAAAACTATGGACATGCTGCAATTGTAGTCAAAGGATATAAACATTGGCATCCCGACAGTTTGCTCGCCGGAACCATCATCATCGAATCTATTGCCAAAGATGTTCCTGCTGAATTTCAGGTGCGTGAAATTAAAGCACTTGTTTCCAGCCGAATGGAATCATTCGACAATCACAACTTCGGCAACCGTTATCAGGGTCACCGCTACCGGCTCAGACTTCCGCTAAGCGATGAGGAAACAGACAGTATTATTGCCTTTGCGCGAAGTCAGAAAGGTAAACTTTCATCATGGAATGCTTCTAAGTATTTTCCTGCCAAAGCTGAAAATAAAAATGCAACTTCCGCACTCCTTAAAAATGAAACCTGGTATTGCTCATTGCTGGTGTGGCAATCGGTTTTTAATGTAACGGGACTGGACATCGACCACAGCGGCGGCTATATGGCCTACCCTAACGATCTGATAAACAGCAGGCATTTCGACAGTTTGCCTGACGGCGAAGGGCGGTTGAGGTTTTAATCCGGCCGATTTCCCAACACTATCCAACATGGCCGGCATAATATAAGAGCATTTGAGCTTTACCAGCATCATCGGGGCATGGTGGTTTTCATATTCAAAATTTTATTGATGGTCAGCAAAAAATCTTCGAGGTTTTCAGAACTCCCATCATTGTAGTACATCATCAGGTTTATACGGCTTTTCCCTTCAGTCTGCTCCAGTTTTATAGTTCCCAGAATGAGGCCTTCACTGTCAGTCAATTTGATGGCGGACCTTTTATTAAATTCGCCGAAAAAATCAGCCGCATCTGCCTGCGAAAATAAATAGTCTGACTTTATCTCTGCCTTCAAGGGGAATATCTCAATTTCGATGTGTTTGCCATCGTAAGCCATGGCACCTGATGCAGTTTGTATCACCTCTGAATCTATATTAACTTTTATCCGCTGATTACCAGATTCATGAAGGGTAAACTGAGCTTCAACCGACGACTTCTTTTTACGGAAAGTGGTTTCCAATTTCGTTTCAATATCAAAACCGCCCGCTTTCAAATTAAATAAAACACTGGCCGGCATTCCGTGTTTGAAGGTTGCTGAATAACTCAGGTTTCCAACCTGGCGACCTCCTTTATATATTTCCGCATCAAAAGTTTCAGGAAACAACATACCCAGATCAGTAAGAATTTCGTTGAATGAACTTACCACGATTCTGAATTCCTCAGTCTTCTTTTCATTCCCTGCAGGAAAAATAAGAATAAGAGAATCAGATTGCGCAATCTTTTCAGGAAGGCTATCCACAGAATAATAATAAAAAACACCTTTAGCGCGCTGCAGATTAAAAGTTTCGAGCTCAGTTCCTTCAAAGGTATCATTAACCGAAAGAAAAGGCAGCTGAATACCAGGCAGTTTACGTGCAATCATTATTGCCTCAAAAGATTGTGTATTGCCGAATCTTCTGGCAATCTGCATTAACTCAGAATCAAATGCTTTGAGTATTTTCCGGCTATGGTCGGGGGTTGCTTTGCGATTACTGCAACCTGTATATAAAAAAATGAGTACAGCCGATACAACTAAAATCTTCAATCCTGAAAAAACTGAACATTTGCCAGATAATATACAGCTCATCCGTCTGAAGTTAATTAAACCGATTAGAATACTCAAAAAAAACACTTCCATAAAAGCATAAATCAAAAATACCAGAAGACCTCAAAAGTAATGAGATTGCCGGAAATTACGAAATTAGAAATCCTCCTCAGGCGGGATTTCCTTCGCCACCCCTGACAGGGTTTCTCGCCCCATCAAGGGGTTCGCATACTTCTGCCAGGTTGCTACCTATAGCGGAACCCCAAACCCTGTCAGGGGTATTGTTGCCGCGAGCAGCTGCAGGTTTGCTACCCCCATCAAGGGGCTAACAACCATCTGTCAATTTCTTCCATTTTCAATTTACGGTTATGACAAAAAATGAAATTGGGGACATCATCAAACAAAGTAATTACCTTTTCCCTTTGAATTTTAGTTGGCTTTTCTGAAATACATGAGCGATATGAAGACCAGGGATAATCCACAGCCTGCTCGCAAAATCCATGATGAACAGGATTATTATGTATATACTGAATCAGGTTTATAAGGTATAATTCCTCGTCGATCAGTTTACGTTTGAATGGCCTTTCGAAAAGTGCACCATGTCGGGCGTTTCGTTTATTAAAAGCCTGGGCATATGCGTTGAAAAGATTTGATAATTGCTTCGACACGTTGAAGGACATGCTGGAATTTTCATCGCCATCAGCTAAAAGGTTGGCACTCCCAGCAGTATTTCCATCGCCACCCCTGACAGGGTTTCCCGCTCTATCAATAGGTTCGCCAGCATCTGCCTGGTTGTTAACAATGGCAGAACACCTAACCCTGTCAGGGGTATTGATGCCGCCAGCATCTGCCGGATTACCATCCTTCAACCAAACCAAAAAATGAAAATGGTTTGGCATCAAAACCCATACATAGGTTTCAGCGACAGGATCAATATATTTCGCGTAAAGCTTTAGAAAATAATTATAATTGTCGCTTCCTTTAAAAAGGTTACAGCTATTAATACCACGGTTGTAAATATGGTACAATCGACCTTCAGTAAGAGATTCAATCTTCTGCATAAATTATCATATTATTTCCAGTATCCATAATCCAAATGCAGGCCTTTCATCGCTACCCAGGGGTATTGTCGCCTGTATCGCCACCCCTGACAGGGTTTCCTGCTCTATTAATAGGTTCGCATACTTCTGCCGGGTTGCTGACTATAGCGGAACCCCAAACCCTGTCAGGGGTATTGTTGCATGCAAATAACTACCCAAACACCTCCTCAAGCATTACCTTCAGTTTCGACGGAGGAATATTTAATTGCAACTCCCCTGCTTCACACCACGAAATCTTTCCGGTTTGCTCTGAAACTACAATAGCAACTGCATCAGATTTCTCGGTAATGCCCACCGCTGCACGGTGACGCAATCCAACATGACCTGGTAAACTATCGTTGTTTGAAACCGGAAGAATACAACTTGCGGCTATAATTGTGTTGTTCCTGATAATGACTGCCCCATCATGAAGAGGTGAATTTTTAAAAAAAATGTTTTCAAGCAATTGATCTGAAATACGGGCATTAAGCAGTTCGCCAGAAGTGACATAATCCTCAAGTTCATTGACGCGACCCATAACAATAAGGGCTCCGGTGCGGGCATTTGCCATGTGAAAACATGCCTGCACAATGGGATCTATATCCGTAAGGTTCTTATTGCCATCCTTGATTTTCCAGAAAAAAAAACGGTTTCCTTTTTTCCGGTTAAACGCGGAAGTTCCCAACAACAACAGAAACTTTCTTATTTCAGGCTGAAATACGATAATCAACGCAATAAACCCAACACTGATAAAAGCTCCCAGAATTTCGGCAAGCAAATCCATTTCGAGAATACGAACCAGTCGCCAAACCAGAAAAACAGCAATAATTCCCAGCAGAATATTGATGGCAGCGGTTCCCTTAACCAAATTGTAAATGGCATAAATCATTATCGCAACCAATACAATGTCAACAATATCAAGAAGGCGGATTTGCAAAAAAAGAGGGATCAGCATAGCAGTCATAATTTCTGGCTTTTTGCAAAATTACACAAATGCGGGAGAAATAAAGAAAAGACAGTTGATGAAAACTTCCGACAGGCAAATTGTCCACCTCTGACAGGTTTACACGCTCTGCAAAGATTGTCTGCCCCTTAGTTACTGGTGAACCCCTTAATTAATTGGAAGTAGAACCCTGTCAGGGGTCTAGGCGATAAACATAAATTATGTTAAGAAAACTTTTAAACCGAAAAAGTTTTATAGTTTTGCACCTCCAAAACAGTACCTCATTATGGACACACGAGAAAGGATTATAGAAAAAGCCTCAGCCCTGTTTCTGAGCATGGGTATACGTAATGTTACCATGGATTTTATAGCCAGCGAGTTAGGAATATCGAAACGGACAATTTACGAACTCTTCAAAGACAAAGACGATCTGGTAATTCAGGTGCTTCGCGAAATGATTGTGAGGAACAATGAAGAAATGATCGGCATTATCTCAAAAACCGAGCATGTGATAGAAGCCATATTCCTTATCCTGAAAATGGAAACTGAAAGGCGCAAAGGCTTCGCGCATGTCTTTACAGAAGATGTCAAAAAGTACTTCCCGCTGATAAACGCAACCATGTATGCCGACGAAAAGAACCTGAAAGAATTTTCAGCTTCATACACACTGCTTGAGAAAGGCATAAGAGAAAGTATCTTCCGTAAAGACATAAGGATTGACCTTGTCGATACTTTTCTGCATGAGCTTATCGGTTTGATGCACAGCAGCGAAAGGCTCAAGGCATTGGAGCCGACTGAACCCGATGCCCTGAACTGTATTTTTCTTCCTTACTTCAGGGGAATCTGCACCAGAAAAGGAGTTGACCTTATGGATAAATACTTTAGCAACAACGAATTTACACAAACAAACCAATGAGAACCAAGCTATTAACATTACTAATTCTGCTCTGCTCTGCCGGCATGATTCAGGCGCAGCAAACACTCACCCTCGACCTCGACGGTGCCAGGAAACAGGCAATGGAATACAACAAAACCATTCTTAATTCAAACCTGGCGCGCGATAAAGCAGAACTTGCACTCAGAGAAACCATTGCCAACGGATTGCCGCAGTTGAATGCAGCCGTGGATTACTCAAACGCACTGGGCGCAAAAATGTCAATCAGGTTTGCCGAAAATATGCCGGCTTCCGAAATTGAAATCAAACCCCAGAGTAATTTTAATCTGAGTGCCACACAATTGATATTCAGCGGAAATTATATTGTAGGCATACAAACTGCAAGGCTTTACAGAGACATGGCCAACATGAGTATCGAAAAAACTGAAATGGAAGTATTGGCTCAGGTTACCGAAAGTTATCAGTTGGTGTTGCTCTCTGACGAACTACTTAAACTGCTGCGTCAGAACCTCATTAATCTGCAGGATCTTTACACCAAAACAGCAGCCCTGGAAAGTGTCGGCATCATCGAAAAGAATGACCTCGACCAGTTGTTTGTGCAGGTTAACACCATGCAGAATGCAGTAAAATCATCAGAACGCCAAATGGAAATGGCAACCAATCTGCTCCGGCTTCAATTGGGGGTTTCGGCCGAAACGGAATTAGAACTAATCAGTCCAATCAGTCAGATGCTCGACAATGCACTGGCCGCTTCATCCATGGGCAGCAGCTTCAGGATTGAAGACCACATAGACTTCAGGCTGATGAATCAGCAGGAAATAGTCAGCCGGAAAATGATCGACATGCAAAGGGCCAACGCATTGCCTACCCTTTCGGGATACTACCGGTACACCTATAAGCTTCTGAAACCTGACTTTGACATGACCCCGGCCAATATGGTGGGCTTGCAGATGAACATCCCTTTGTTTTCAAGTGGCGTACGCAATGCACAGGTAAAACAATCGCGCATAGATCTGGAAACCACCCAAAACAACAAAAGCCTGCTCAGCGATCAGCTCAGGATACAGGAAAAACAACTGTTGTACAATTACAACAGCAATCTGGAAACCTATATCAACCAGAAAACCAATGTTGAAGTTTCGCGACGGGTCTATTCTAGTCTGAAACTTAAATATGAGCAAGGATTGATTTCAGGACTCGATCTGATCAACGCCGATAATAACTACCTGCGCTCAGAAACCGACTACATCACTGCAATTATGCAGTTATTGCAGGCAAGGGTGCAACTGCAAAAACTTTACGGACAACTGAACTAAAAAATACATCTGTTACAATGAAAAGAACATTTAAATACATCGTGCTGGCAATGGCTGTAACCGCATTTTCCTGCACTTCAGAAAAGAAAAACAACGAAACAACAGCAAGCAGCGACAAAGTTGAAATGGTAAAAGTTGCTGAACTCAGTATACAACAGGTTGCACGTACCGTTGAGTATTCTGCCAGTCTGCAGGCATTTGAAGAACTGCACATGGCTCCGGCATCTCCCGGGCGAATTGAAGCCATTTATGTTGAAGTCGGAAAGCGCGTAAACAAAGGCGATCTTATTGTGCAAATGGACAGAACCCAGTTGCATCAGGCTGAAATTCAGCTCCGGACACTTGAAGTGGACTTCAAACGCTTCGACACCCTGCAAAAAGTTGGAAGTGTGCCTCAGCAACAGTACGATCAGATGAAATCGCAGCTCGAAATCACCCGCAGCAATGTAGCTTTTCTTCAGGAAAACACAAAGCTGAGGGCACCATTCAGTGGCGTAATCTCTGGCAAATACTTCGAAGCCGGCGAAATGTACTCGGGTGCTCCTGTTGCACCCATTGGCAAAGCTGCAATTGTTTCGCTGGTGCAGATTGACCACCTGAAAGCCATTATGCCGGTTTCTGAGAAATATTTTCCTTTGATAAAAAACGGGATGGAAGCAAGTATTGTCAGCGACATTTATCCTGAAAAGACTTTCAAAGGACGCATCTCAAACATCTATCCCACCATGGATGCCGGCAGCCGGACTTTCAATATTGAGCTGCAGGTCGAAAACCGAGAAGGCCTGCTGCGCCCGGGAATGTTCAGCCGTGTAACCCTGGAGCTTGAGCATGTTGAAGCCATACTCCTTCCATCTATTTCAGTGCTGAAAATGCAGGGATCAAACGATCGTTTTCTTTTTGTTGAGGAAAACGGCATAGCGAAACGAATACCGGTCACCATCGGAAAACGCTACAACGATCTGGTGGAAGCCAACTCTGATCAGCTTAAAAAAGGCGATAGAATAATTGTGAGCGGGCAGGCTCGTTTGCTCGATGGCATGAAAGTAAAAGTGGAAGGCGAATAGTGCACCTGAGTCAACAATTTTTTAAAGACGAAACAAAATGAGCATATATAAAACCGCTGTAAATAAGCCCATTTCCACTTTTATGGTTTTTACCGCTGTAATTGTGATGGGATTATACTCCTTGTCGAGGATACCTATCGACCTCTACCCTGAGATTGATCCGCCCTTTCTTTCGGTGATGACAACATACTCCGGTGCCAATGCCGCCGATATTGAAACCAACATCACCAAGCGCCTCGAAGATGCGCTGAATACAGTTGACAAAGTAAAGCAGGTAACCTCAGTTTCCAGCGACAACATTTCAGTTATCACCCTCGAATTCAGTTGGGGCGCCAACCTTGATGAAGCCACCAACGAGGTGCGAGATGTTATTGACCGCATTTACGACTATATGCCCGATGGTGCTGACCGGCCATCCATCTTCAAGTTCAACACCAACATGATGCCCATCGTTTTTTATGCGGTTACCGCCGACGAAAGCTACCCGGGTCTCGATAAACTGCTTGAAGAAAAAATCATCAATCCCCTCAATCGTGTTGAAGGCGTCGGATCGGTTTCAATGATTGGTGCTCCGAAACGTATTGTTTATGTGGATGCCGATCCCAAAAGACTGGATGCCTACAACCTCACCATTGAACAGATCGGCAACACCATCGCTGCCGAAAACATGAACATGCCTTCGGGCAACATCAAAATGGGCGAAATGGATTACCAGCTCAGGATACAGGGCGAGTTTACCGAAAGCCGGCAACTCACCAATCTGGTGGTAGGCAATTTTAATGGTGTGCCCATTTACCTGCGTGATGTTGCAACTGTCCGCGACTCACTGAAAGATCTTTCGCTGGAGGAAAAAATCAACAGCAGAACCGGACTCAGAATGTTTGTAATGAAGCAGTCTGGCGCCAACACAGTTAAAGTGGCGCGCGAAATCAACGAAAACCTCGAAATCCTGAAAAAAACCCTGCCTCCTGATGTAAAGATTGACCTCATTATCGACACATCAACCTTTATCAAAGGCTCCATCAACAACCTTTCGCAAACACTGATGTGGGCGTTCTTCTTTGTGGTGCTGGTGATTCTGTTCTTCCTTGGCAGATGGCGGGCTACTTTCATCATTGTGCTCACCATTCCCATATCGCTGATTGTTTCGTTTATCTATCTTTTCCTTACGGGAAATTCAATTAACGTAATTTCACTCACTTCACTTTCCATTGCCATTGGTATGGTGGTTGACGATGCCATTGTGGTGCTGGAAAACATCACCAAACACATCGAACGAGGCAGCAGTCCGCGTGAAGCCGCCATATACGCAACCAACGAAGTATGGCTGTCGGTAATTATTACCACACTCGTGGTAGTGGCCGTATTTTTCCCACTTACTATGGTGGGCGGCATAACCGGCGTTATGTTCAATCAGCTGGGCTGGATTGTAACCATAACCGTAGTAACATCAACTCTGGCAGCAATCACCATTACTCCAATGATGGCATCCAGAATGTTGGTTCTTCGCGAAAAGAAAGAAAAACCCCGCCGATTCGGATATCAGGCAACCATTGAGCCTTTGCTTGTAGCCATGGAGAATGGGTACGGCAAAACCCTGAAATGGGCATTGCATCACAAAACAGCCATTATGGCTTCGGCGATGGGAATCTTTGTTTTGTCAATGTTTCTGATACGTTTTGTCGGCACTGACTTTATGCCCGAAACTGATGAATCGAGGATAACCCTCGCCGTTGAACTGCAAACCGGAACCCGTGTTGAGGAAACCATAAAAACCACCCGTAAGCTTGAACAAATGATTACGGAGCGTTACCCGGAAGTAATCATTATGGCTTCATCCTCAGGATCAGACGATGAAGGAAGCATGTTCTCACTTTTCAGCACTACCGGATCAAACATCATAAACATTATGATGCGGTTGAAAGATGTGGATGACCGCGAAAGAACCGTTTGGCAGATTGCCGATGATATGCGTCCGCAAATTGCCCTTTTCCCCGAAATAATAACCGCTAGTGTTGCCACAACCGGCGGCGGTATGGGCATGGGCGGCTCCAACACGGTGGATGTTGAAATTTATGGATATGACTTCAACACAACCAACGCCATTGCCGATGAAATAAAGAAAAAAATAGGTGCAATGCCCCATGCTACTGATGTAACCGTTAGCCGGAAGAACGACAAACCTGAGCTTCAGGTTATCCTAGACAAGGAGAAAATGGCCTTACATGGGATGAACAGTGCCACGGTTTCAGCCATGATTCGTAACCGTATCAATGGTATGACAGCTTCACAATACAAAGAAGAAGGTGATGAATTTGAAATCAGGGTAAGGCTTTCAGAGCAGTATCGCAGCTCCATCACCGACCTTGAAGAAATTACCATTGTCAGCCCTTTGGGTAAGAAAATAAAGCTGAAAGAGATCGGTCGCATAGAAGAATACTGGGGGCCACCAGCCATTCAGCACAAACGCAAAGAGCGTATTGTTACCGTGGCGGCCAAGCCAAACAATGTTTCGCTGGGCGAGCTTGCTTCAGAAATCAACAAAATTGTAAAAGAAGTGAGCGTACCTCAGGAAGTGCTGATCCAGGTGGGCGGTGCTTACGAAGATCAACAGGAATCATTCATGGACCTTGGCTTGCTGATGGTGCTTAGTCTGGTGCTGGTATTTATTGTAATGGCATCGCAGTTTGAGTCGTTTACCATGCCATTTATCATCATGTTCTCAATCCCGTTTGCATTTACCGGAGTAATTCTGGCACTGCTGATCACAGGAACCACCCTGAGTGTTGTGGCTGCATTGGGAGCTGTGCTGCTTATAGGTATTGTGGTAAAGAACGGAATTGTGCTGGTCGATTTCACCAATCTGATGCGCGACCGCGGATTACAGCTTTACGAAGCCATCGTGGTTTCGGGCAAATCGAGGATTCGTCCGGTATTGATGACTGCACTCACCACCATACTTGGAATGCTTCCACTGGCATTAAGTACCGGTGAAGGATCTGAAATATGGCGCCCGATGGGAATAACAGTAATCGGCGGACTTATATTTTCAACCCTGGTTACGTTGGTGATTGTTCCGGTCATGTACGGTGTACTTGCCCGAAGTGGTGAACGTGATAAAGTAAAAAAAATCAGAAAGAAATTCCAGACCCTGGATTAAAACCTAAGATATGAAAGCAGTATTTATTGTATTTAATCAGGCACACACAGAGCGTGTGGAATACATTGTTGACCAGCTGGGCATAAAAGGCTTCACCTGGTGGAACGAAGTAAAAGGGCGGGGCTCCGAAACCGGTGAACCCCGCATGGGCACGCATACCTGGCCCGAAATGAACTCAGCCATGATGACCATGATTCAGGAAGATATGCTCGAACCTTTGCTCGAAAGAGTCAGAAAAATCGATCAGATCAATCCGGAAGTAGGAATAAGGGCTTTTGTGTGGGATATTCTGCAAAGTGTGTAAAATTTGCAGTACCACCCCTGACAGGGTTTACCGCTCTATCAAAGTTTTAGCCTGCGTCTGCCATGCTGCCACCTTTGGCGGTACAACAAACCCTGTCAGGGGTTTAGGCGATTTGTTGCGGGCAGCGCCACCGCTGACAGGGTTTACCGCCCTATCAAAGGATTAGCCTGTACCTAAAGTGGTGCCACCTTTGGCGGAACAACAAACCCTGTCAGGGGTTAGGCGCATATTCCTGCAAGGCATCAAAAAGCTTCACCGCCTCTACTGCCTCTTTTACATCATGCACCCTCAAAATATTTGCACCATTCATTAACGCAATGGTATTGAGAACGGTGGTTCCGTTCAATGCCTGCGAAGGTTTGATCTGCAACACTTTATTAATCATCGATTTTCGAGAAACACCGGCCAGCAGCGGAAATCCAGACTCTGCAAAATCAGCAAAGCCTGCAAGTAACTGGTAATTATGATGCACATCCTTGCCAAAACCAAATCCGGGATCAAGAATAATATTCTGTTTTCCGGCATCAACGAAGGGTTGAAGCTGCTTTTCGAAGAATGCTTTAACTTCTGCAACCACATTAGCATAAACCGGCTTTTGCTGCATGGTTGCAGGTGTCCCCTGAATGTGCATCAATACATACGCCGCTTCGGAGGCAAGCATAAAACCGAGCATATTTTCATCCATGGTGCCACCCGAAATATCATTGACAATAACTGCACCTGCATCAACTGCCAGCTTAGCAACCGAAGAGCGATAAGTATCTGCAGAAATCATTGCTTCTGGAAAATGCCGGCGAACCAGTTCAATGGCTGGAATCAGCTTTTCTGCTTCCTCTTCGGCTAACCCACCGTGCGTTCCCGGCCGGGTTGAGAGCGCTCCGATATCAAGAATTGCAGCTCCGGCCTGCAGCATCTCCCCTGCCCTGTCGGTTATCTGTGAAGGAGTTAAATATTGCCCGCCATCGTAAAACGAATCGGCAGTTACATTCAAAATGCCCATCACTACAGGCTTTGAAAGATCGAGCACCAAACTCCCGCACCTGATTGAACGGGTTTGCGAAAAATATGTACCTTTATCCGCCCAAGCGGCGCGTGTTGCCGTCATTGCATTAAAACAGTCAGTTATTTAATTTTCAGCATTTTATGACAAATGATACCGCTTCGCAGTTCGACGCAACCATTCGCGCCTGCAAAGATATATTTTTAACCAAGATGAAGGATTACGGAACAGCCTGGCGGGTGCTTCGTCCCGAATCGCTTACCGATCAGATTTACATCAAGGCAAACCGAATCCGCAGCATTCAGGGGAAAGGTTCACATAAAGTTGTTGAAAACGAACGGCCTGAATTTATCGGAATTGTAAATTACTCTGTAATTGCACTGATTCAGCTTGAACTCGGTAACAGCGATGACCTGAATATGGATCACACCGAAGTGGAGAGACTTTACGACAAATACATCAACGGTGCACGCAGCCTGATGATGGACAAAAACCATGATTACGACGAAGCCTGGCGCAATATGCGGGTGAGTTCGCTTACCGACATAATTCTCATGAAATTGCTCAGGGTTAAGCAGATAGAGGATAATAAAGGTCAGACTTTTATCTCGGAAGGTGTTGATGCCAACTATTACGACATGATCAACTACGCACTTTTTGCCCTCATCAAACTCACAGAATTAAAAGAACCGAAAAGCTGAAACCTGATTTTTTCTAATTTTTTTTACCATGCGCATCGTTCATTTTATCTCAAGAATTTTTGTAGGAGTTGTTTTCATTTTCTCAGGCTTTGTTAAAGGCATTGATCCGCTTGGCATGGCTTACCGTCTCGAAGATTATTTCTACGCCTGGGGAACTGACTGGATGTTGCCCGCAGCACTTTCACTTTCCATACTGCTCAGCATTATGGAGTTTGTAATGGGAGTGGTTGTACTTTTTAATCTGAAACCAAAAGTAAACGCATGGCTGCTTCTTGGCATCATGACATTTTTTACCGGACTCACTTTTTACGATGCACTTTACAATCCGGTGCCCGATTGCGGCTGCTTCGGCGATGCCATTACCCTTACCAACTGGCAGACATTTTATAAAAATGTGGTGATGATGGTTCCAACTCTTTTGCTATTTGCATGGCGCAAAAAAACAAAAGATCAGTACAACAATCTTAAGGCATATGGGACTGCCGGCATTTTTGCGGCGATGTTTTTTGCACTCAGTCTCTATTGTTACCGCCACCTGCCCATCATTGATTTTATGGACTGGAAAATAGGAAATAAGATGTATGTTGAAAACCCTGAACCTGTAAAATATTACCTTACCTATAAAAATACTGCCACAGGAGAAACGCAGGAATACCTTTCTCCCAACTATCCTTTTAACGATTCTGTATGGATGTCGCAATGGGAATTTGTGAGTCAGCGCACCGAAGATCCTAACATCTTCCTTGGTCATGACCTGCAGATACTCGACATGGAGGGCAACGATTACACCGATCACTTTATTCAGAACCCAGGCTATCAGTTTCTGCTGACGGTGTGGAGCGTTGAAAAAGCAAACCATGAAGCCCTTGCAGCAATTGAGAAATTTGCATTGGCTGCTGAGGCTGACGGACATGGCTTTATTGCGTTGAGCAGTTCACTGACAGAAGAAATCGACAGTGTGAAACAATCACTTGGCCTGACTTACGAGTTTTATCAGGCCGATGATATTACACTGAAAACAATGGTCAGGGCCAACCCCGGACTTTTGTTGCTGCATGAAGGTGTGGTTATTGAGAAGTGGCATTATAATGATTTCCCTGAATACGCAGCTTTTAAAAGCAAATTCATCACCAAACCCACCGAATAGCAGACAATGACCGGATTTATCCTGAAACGGCTCTACTACGGATTTTTCGTACTGCTCGGTGTGGTAACCCTGGTTTTTATGCTTTTCACAATACTTCCGGGCGATCCGGCACGAATGATGCTGGGGCAGCGCGCCGATATTTCATCGGTAGAAGCCATCAACCGGGAGCTTGGACGCGACAAACCTCTGATGGTTCAGTATTTTGCATTTTTAAACGATCTTTCACCGCTTTCGTGGCACAGCATGTCTTCACCCGGCTCATTGTTTTATCCTGACAGTGCAAGGTACGCTCCATTTGTTACTTTGGTTTCATCCGGTGAAACGAGGGTTTTACTTAAAAAACCATACCTGCGCCGCTCCTATCAAAGCAAACGCAAAGTTTCGGAAATTCTGGCTCAGTCATTCCCCAACACCATGTTGCTGGCTACCGTTGCCATGGGTTTTGCAGCCGTCGTCGGGATATTTCTGGGCGTTGTAACTGCTGTGCGAAAAGGAAGCTGGCTTGATCAGCTGATTATGTTCATTTCGGTGCTGGGCATGTCGTTGCCCTCATTTTTTGCGGCAATCGTCATAGCCTGGCTGTTTGCTTTTGTGCTGGCCGATTACACCGGACTCAGCATGTTTGGCTCACTCTATTCGGTGGATGATTTCGGGAGGGGCGAATATCCCGACCTGAAAAATCTGATACTTCCGGCTTTAACGTTGGGCATCAGACCACTTGCCATAATTATTGAGCTCACGAGAAGTTCAATGCTCGAAGTGCTTTCGCAAGACTATATCCGCACCGCCAAAGCAAAAGGACTCGGATTTAAACGCATCATTTTCCGCCATGCATTGCGCAACGCACTTAACCCGGTAGTAACCGCTGTTTCAGGATGGTTTGCATCGCTGATGGCAGGTGCTGTTTTTGTAGAATATGTTTTCGACTGGAAAGGCATTGGCGTAGTGATTGTGGATGGCCTGGAGAAATATGACTTCCCGGTTGTGATGGGTAGTGTACTTTTTATCGCCGTTTTGTTGGTGATTATTAATATTTTTGTAGATATTATTTACGGCCTGCTCGATCCGCGAATCCGACTGGCCTGATTCAAAAACAACACTGTAAAACTTTTAAAATGAGAAGAAAAATTGTTGCAGGAAACTGGAAAATGAATAAAACCTTTGAAGAAGCCGAGGAATTGCTTTTTGGTATAGCCGAAGAACTGAATAAAGCCCGTCCTGAGGATGTGGATGTTGTTGTTTTTCCTCCGGCGCTCTTTCTTGAGCTCGCCAATGATGTAGGAACAGAAAACGACTTTTTTTGCGGAGTTCAGAACATTAGTGAACATGAATCAGGCGCTTATACCGGTGAAATATCAGCAGCTATGGTAAGCTCAGCCGGAGCATCACACGTAATTCTCGGCCATTCTGAACGCCGCACTTATTATGGTGAAACAGATTTAATAATCGCAAAAAAAATTACGCAGGCGCTTAAAAACGGGCTCATTCCTGTTTATTGCTGCGGCGAAGTACTTGCAGAACGCGAATCGGAAAAGCATTTTGAAGTGGTTGAAAAACAACTTACCGAAGCACTGTTTAACCTCAGCGAAACCGATTTCAGCGAGGTTGTTGTTGCTTACGAGCCTGTGTGGGCTATAGGAACCGGCCGTACAGCTTCACCTGAACAGGCGCAGGAAATGCATGCCTTTATCCGCAAAGTACTTGCTGGTAAATTTGGTGAAGACGCAGCTTCAGAAACCTCAATTCTTTACGGTGGAAGCTGCAATGCTGCAAATGCCCGCGAACTGTTTGCCAATCCCGATGTGGATGGCGGACTGATCGGTGGTGCATCGCTTAAAGCTGCCGATTTTGCTAAAATTATCAACAGCTTCTAATTGATCGAAATAAACAAATTGAACCTGCCGGCTTAAAAAAAACCGGCAGGTTTATATTTAAATTCTTCCTCCATGAATTATGTAGAACTTAATTGCAGCCTTCCGGAAGGTGAGGCAGACTTTGCTGATCTGATAATGGCAGCCCTTGGTGAGCTGGGTTTTGAAAGTTTTGTTGAAAACGAAAATGGATTACTGGCATATATTCCTGCACCCGATTTTGATGTGTCAATACTGAACAATCAGGAGTTGTGGCCCGAAGGCTCCTCCCCTTACTACACCTGGCAGATTATTGAAGATCAGAACTGGAATGCCGTTTGGGAATCAAACTTTGAGCCTGTGATTATCGACGGTCGCTGTATGGTAAGGGCTCCTTTTCACCCCAAAAACAACGACATCGAATTCGATATTGAGATAGAACCCAAAATGTCGTTTGGAACTGCCCATCACGAGACCACAGCACAGATCATCAGCCTTTTGCTCAACACCGATGTAAAAAGCAAAACTGTGCTCGACATGGGTTGCGGAACCGGCGTGTTGGCTATTCTTGCTGCTATGAAAGGTGCAAGTGAGATTACCGCCATCGACAACGACGAATGGGCATACCGGAATTCAGTTGAAAACACGGAGAAAAATAATTTACCCCATATCAACGTTTATCAGGGTGATGCGGCTTTGCTTCATGGCAAACATTTCGACATCCTCATCACCAACATCAACAGAAACATATTGCTCAACGACATGCATCATTACCGAAAATGTATGACACCCGGCAGTATTCTGATGATGAGCGGTTTTTATACCCAGGATGTTGAAGCCATTACTGCCTGCGCCAATGAGCTTGGTCTCCGGTTTACCGGACAAACCGAACAAAACAATTGGGCAACTGCCTCGTTTGTACTTTAATCCTAAAACCGGATTAAGGAAAACCTGAAAACTTAACTGCTTATGCTTCAAAAACTCAGATACATTTCAGCCTTAACTGCCACAATATTTCTTTTGCTCAGCAACTCCGTGTTTTCGCAAGGGGTGAAACTGCTGTCGGAAGAACCAACAGCATTTCTGGTTGAACTGGGCGAGTTTATGAAACAGGCAAGCGACAAAGAATCGCGGCAAGCCATGCAGCAATTCTCTGCCCGTTGGAACTCAGGCGAATATGAGCCTGCTTTACAGAGTAAAATCATATCCACATTTAACACCATGATGACGCAGCGTATGCGTCCAACACCGGCATTCAGAGATTACCTTATTGCCATGAACTCATTTCGACCAAACACAGGCACAAAAGCTGTACTTGCATGGCATAAAGGGCTGGAACCTTTTCTTGACGGAAAAAGCCTGAGAATGCTAAGTACTTTTCTCGGAAATACAGTTGATCTGAACCAGAATAAAGTTCTCTTCCGGTCCTATGCTAACTCATGGCAATTCAGAAATGGAAATTTCACTTATGATTTTGACACCACTTTAATTGTGCGGCTTGAAAAAGTTGATCTGGTTTGCATCTCCGGCCGTGATAGTATCCGGATTTTTGAAACCTCGGGTGTGCACTTTCCTCTTCAGGATAAGTTTGCCGGCAATGGAGGAAAAGTTATCTGGGAAGATTTCAATTTTGATCCGCAGAAAATATATGCCACACCAGGTAATTATCAGATTAATCTGAAACAAACTGCATGGTCGGCTGATACCGCAAACTTTTATCATAAAGATTTTTTTAATTTCCCGCTAACAGGCCGGCTTGAAGATAGGGTAACCACAGGAGTTTCGATTGAAAGAGCAACTTCACCAAAATTCGTCTCCTATCAGACCGACCTTGAAATTAAACAGGTATTTAAAGGAATAGACTATCGGGGTGGATTTACGCTTGAAGGCTCGAGAATAATTGGTTCTGGCTATGGTGATCAGGATGCCACCCTTTGGATTTCACGCAAAGGACAACCGGCGATGAAACTGACATCGCGTGATTTTGTGATCAGGCCTGAACAGCTATCGTCTCAGCGTGCGGCTGTTACATGGTATCATGAAGGAGATTCCATTTTTCATCCGGGAGTTCTGCTCAGATACAATCACGAAAATCGCCAGATTATGCTTAACCGTTCAAATGGGGGAGCATCATCAAGCCCGTACTTTAATTCGTATCATAAACTCGATATGTATTTTGAATCCCTTTCCTATACCCTCGATAGCGACAGCATGAACTTTGAAATGCAGAAGGGTATCAGGCAACAGGGAGATGCATTGTTCGAATCTTCAAACTTCTATTCTGAAGCCAGATATGCACAGCTTCAGGGAATTGATGAAGTCAATCCCATTAATGTTATTTACAATTTTGTTGAAAAAAACAACAATCGCCGGAATTTCCACCTGAGTGAACTGATAGAATTTATGAAAAAACCTGTGGCACAGGTAAAAGTCATGGCCATTAACCTCTCAAACAGAGGATATATCATCTATAATATTGACAACGAAAGAATTGAAGTTACTGACCGGCTTTTTGACTACCTGATGGCCCGCAGCAAGAAAAAGGATTACGATGTAATTCAGATCAACTCCTCGGTAACGGGCACCAGCAATGCTACTTTAAACCTCAACACTTTCGACCTGCTCATCAGGGGAGTGCCTGAAGTTTCAATCAGCGATTCGCAGGCAGTTTACATCTATCCGCGAAATAAGGAAATTCTTGTTCAGAAAAATCTTGATTTTGTATTTACAGGTATGGTTAAAGCCGGATATTTTGATTTCTTTGCGAACGAAAGTTCGTTTGAATACGGCAAATTCCAGCTGAGTATGCCTCAGATTGACTCCATCTCTTTCAAAGTGGATGTTCCTCAGAAAGACAAAAAAGCAACGCAACAGGTTATTGTAAAAAATGTACTGGCAAATCTCAGCGGCGATCTGCTGATTGATGCACCCGACAACAAATCCGGCATTAAATTATTGCCTCAGTATCCGATATTTATCAGCAAGAATGATGCATCCGTCTTTTTTGATTACTATCACATTGAAAAAGGCACCTATAAACGCGACAATTTTTACTATGTGGTCTATCCCTTTACCCTCGACAGCCTGAACAAATTCACTACCGATGGACTGAAATTCGACGGGCATCTTTATTCGGGAAATATCATGCCCGATATAAAAGAACCGCTGAGGGTAATGAAAGATTATTCACTCGGATTTACGCAGACACTCGCGCCGGAAGGGCTTCCCGTTTATGATGGAAAAGGAACCTTTTTCTCAGAAATATCACTCAGCAATGAGGGACTTGAAGGTTCAGGAAGCCTGAAATTCATGACATCACATTCGGAATCTGAACATTTTCTCTTTACTCCTGATTCACTTAGTGCAAACCTGAATCGCTTTACAATAGCAGAGCAGGAGCAGTTTCCGGCTTTCCCTCAGGTTGAAGGTGAGGGAATTACACAGTTCTGGTTACCGTTTCTTGATGTGATGCGATTAAACACTATGCCCGGTGAAGAATTTGAAATGTACAACAAAAAATCGTATCACTCAGGTGCATTATCGCTTACTTCAGCGGGCTTGCTGGGAAGAGGCAAAAGCAGACTCGATAATGCGGATATTGAATCAGGCACCTTTGTTTTCAGCAATCAATCATTCAATACCGACACCACCAACTTCCAGCTTTATTATCCTGAGCGGCCAAACCTTTCTCTTTCAGTGCGCATTCACCCCGGCAGGGTCGATTTCAGAAACAGTCTGGCTACTTTCGGAACTCCGGGGAAAAGTGTTAAAATTGATTTGCCTCAGAGCCGATATATCAGTTTTATGGATAAAATTGAGTGGAGGATGAAAAATGAGGAGCTTTACCTCACCAACTCCCTTGCACAACGGGCTGCACTTGCCGACACCGTTAGCCTGACCGATCTTGTTGACTTTGATTTTTCCGGATCGGAGTTTATTTCAACAAACCCTGAGATGGATTCCCTGCAGTTTTTTGCCATGGAAGCCACTTATAGCATGAAAGAAAACATCATCAATGCCAAAGAAGTAAAGATGATAAGGGTGGGCGATGCGGCAGTATTTCCCGGAAACGGCGAGGTTACCATACTTTCTGATGGTGTGATGAAACCACTTGAAAATGCCAACATTATAGCCAGCAGAAAAAACAAAGCCTTCCGGATTTACAATGCGGCTGTGAATGTTAAGTCAAGAAAAGATTATTTCGCTTCGGGATATTACGATTATACCGACGACCTGGGCACTGTACAGCCCCTATATTTTGAAGCCCTTACAATTGATGATGGTGGCAACACTTCAGGTCTTGCTACCATTGAATCAGGCAAAACATTTGCATTGAGCACCCACTTTGATTTCACGGGCGAAATCAAGTTGAATGCCTCACAACCACTTCTTACATTTACAGGGGGATACCGGCCCCGCAGCGATTGCTTTGAGGAAAACGGGCCTTGGGTTTCGTTCAGTTCACTTGTAGATCCGGCTAACATCAAGTTGCCTGTTGCTCCTGTCATGCGCGACTACCTGGGCGATCCGGTGCTTGCAGCAATTGTTTACTCTGACTTTTTCAGCAGCGTTTATCCTGCCATGTTCCGCAAACCCAAAGCCTGGGGCGACACTTTGGTGGCATCCGCAAGCGGGTTTATAACCTTCGACCGTAAGTCAGAGTCATTCCTGATGGGTACTGAAAACAGACTGAATAACAGCACCACCGAAGGAAATCTGATGACCATTGACACCAAACAATGTATCATTACTTCAGTCGGCAAAATAGAAACCGGAGCCGGTCTCGGTCAGGTCAGACAGGATAGTTACGGAAAAGTAACCCATTACACAATCGCCGATTCTACAAGATTTAATCTGGCAATAGCGCTTGACTTTTTCTTTTCTGATCTTGCGCTGGGTAAACTTCGCGAAGGCCTTCAAAAAGCAGAACTTCAGGGAACTGATGTAAATTCAGAAACCTATCGCACCTTGCTTACAGGCTTGCTTGGCGCAAAACAGGCGGGAGAAGTGCTTAACGAGCTCAACACCTCCGGTCAGCTGAGAAGACCGCCTGCAGAACTGATCCGCAGCATCACCCTTACCGATGTTGATATGGTATGGGACGGAAACCTGAAAAGTTTTGTGAGCGAAGGTCAGCTGGGAATTGCCGGAATCCTTCGCGATCCGGTTAACCGAAAAGTGAACGGTTATCTGGAAATCGGCAAACGGCGTACAGGCGACATCCTGAATCTTTACATCGAAATCAGCAGTACCGAATGGTATTTCTTTACATACGGAAGCGGAATAATGCAGGCGATTTCTTCGAACAATGATTTCAACAATATTATTGCCGGGCTTAAAGAAGACAAACGATCACTTAAAACACCTAACTCGGAAGAAGGCTATCAGTTTATCATTTCAACCCCTGAGCGCCGAATAGCATTTATGCGAAAAATGCAATCGAGGGGTGGCTGAAAAGGAATGAACTGACATCAAACGGTTCAATCAGAAACGATAATTAAACCGACTTCAAAAAACAGGATATGGCATATTTCTACATCGCATTGGCATTTTTACTGGCTTATCTGCTTGGATCAATCCCTTCATCAGTTTGGGTAGGAAAATGGTTTTACGGGCTTGATGTCCGCAACGAAGGCAGCGGGAATGCAGGGGCAACAAACACCATCAGGGTGCTTGGGCTTAAGGCCGGAATCCCTGTTTTGCTGTTTGATGTCTTTAAAGCATGGCTTGCTGTAAGCCTGGCAAACTGGTTTACTTACGATGGTTTCAGTCAGAATCAGGAAGTCATCTACCGCATTTTACTGGGCGCATCAGCCGTTATCGGACATGTATATCCCGTCTTTGCAGGCTTCAGGGGTGGAAAAGGCGTAGCAAGTCTTGTAGGCGTGGTAATTGCACTCTATCCGGCGGTCTTTCTGATTATACTCGGATGTTTTATTGCCGTGATGGTGTTTACCCGAACCGTATCATTGGCATCAATTATTAGCTCAATTGTGTTTCCGGTTGTGGTAATCTTTGTATTTGCCGAAACCCGTGTCCCTCTGATAATTCTGGCCATTGCAGTTGCCGTTTTTGTACCATATACCCACCGCGAAAACATTAAAAGACTGCTCAAAGGCACAGAAAAAAAGTTTGATTTCGGCAGGAACAAGATCACAAAATAAACTGAGTTAATAAAGTGTTGATAATTTTCTTTAATGCCCTGTTGGATAATTAGTGCATTGTCAATTAATTTTATAATTTTACCGGAAAGTTCAACTTTTACTACAACAAAGAAAATCACTTAATTATGAGATTTATAGTTTCAAGCCAAAGTCTTCTCAGAAGCCTCCAGTCGATCAGTGGTGTATTAAATTCGAGCAACACACTGCCAATTCTTGACGATTTTTTATTTGAATTAAATGACAATACGCTTCAGATTACGGCTTCCGATCTGGAAACCACAATGCGGGTAACTATTGAAACCAATATGGCCGAAGAAAGCGGTTCGATTGCAATACCTGCTAAAATTCTGCTGGAACTATTAAAAACTTACGGCGACACACCGCTTACTTTTACCATTGATAAGAATCTGGGCATTGAAATTGCTGCCGATGAAGCAAAGTTTAAAATTGCCGGTCACAATGCCGATGAGTTTCCGAAGGCACCTCAGATGGATGAAGTTGCTACCATTGTCCTTCCCGCTGAATTGCTTCTTACTGCCATCAACAAAACCATTTTTGCGACTGGCAGCGATGACCTCCGCCCAGCCATGTCAGGCGTATATTGTGACCTTTCGCCCGATTCTGTGATTTTTGTAGCTACCGACGCACACAAACTCGTACGTTACAAACGCTCCGATTTCAGCGCAACTGAAAGTACAACTTTCATTATGCCTAAAAAACCGCTGAACCAGCTTAAGAATATTCTTTCAGCTGATAACTCAGAAGTTAATGTGGAGTACAATGGCACCAATGCAAGATTTTCTTTTAAAAATACAGAACTTGTCTGCCGCTTGATCGAAGGAAGATACCCTAACTACGAAGCGGTTATTCCTACTGATAATCCTAATACTTTAATTGTTGATCGTCTTTCACTGATCACTACCTTACGCCGGGCTTCATTTTTTGCCAATAAATCAACCAATCAGATCAGACTTACCATTTCAGGGCAGGAACTTTACATTGATGCTGAAGATGTTGATTTTGCGCATGAGTCGAGGCAGAGGCTTAGCTGCAATTTTAACGGAGAAGACATGGAAATTGGATTTAACAGCCGTTTTCTTGTTGAAATGCTCACCAATCTGAACACCGAAAACATCCGCCTCGAAATGTCAGCGCCCAACCGTGCAGGCATACTTCGCCCGGTTGAAGGTGAAAATCCTGCTGAAGACATCCTCATGCTGGTAATGCCGGTGATGCTGAATTCATAAAATAACCTCCTTGATTACAAGCGGGCATCATTTTTCTGGAGATGATGCCCGCTTGTATTAATGCCAACGTGATTACCGGCGCTTACAAAATCACCAACCATTTGTAATGCCTAGTGATGTAATGGAAACATTTTTTGATATTTCAATGATCGCTCCTTGTGGCATCAACTGTGGCACATGCTATGCTTTTCAGCGAACAAAGAACAGATGTGTTGGCTGTCTGACACCGGAAGGAAACAAACCTAAACACTGCAACTTATGCAGCATAAAAAATTGCGGACACCATCCTCAAACCGGTTCAAACCATTGCTATGAATGTGAAATCTTTCCCTGTAAACGACTGAAACAACTTGACAAACGTTACCGCAGCAAATATCACAGCAGCCTGATTCAGAACCTTAAAGACCTTAAAGTAATAGGAGAGGATCTCTACATGGAAAGGGAAAAGGTCAGATGCCGGTGCAAAGTGTGCGGCGCAGTCATCTGCATTCACGCGAAAGAGTGCCAGTCATGTAAAACAACCTTACCCGAATTTATTTGATTTTTCGGGCGACATTGCAATTATAAGATTTCGGCTGATTATTCAAACAATTCGCTCAGCTCAAGCCAGCGGTTGGTTTTTTCTTCGAGGATATTTTCAGTTTCCTGATAATTACGACTCAGATTCTCAAGTTCTTCAGGGCTGCAATTGCCGCTGTTCATTTTATCGAGCACTTCGTGCTTCATAGTTTCAAGCAGCTGAATTTCGCGGTCAAGTGCCTCAAATTCAGTTTTCTCTTTGTAGGATGGCTTTTTGGACTTCGCTGATGTGTCAGTTTCTTTTACCTGCCTGGCAATTGCCTGAAGTTTCTGCTTTGCTGCCAATGCTTCCTCAGCCATCTTTAATCTGTAAAAATCAGAATAATTGCCATAATAATCTTTTACTTTCCCATTGCCTTCAAACACAAAAACATGGTCCACAATTTTGTCCATAAAAAACCTGTCGTGAGATACCACAAGTAAACATCCCTCAAAATTCATAAGAAAATCTTCGAGCAGGTTTAGTGTATGAATGTCAAGATCGTTGGTTGGCTCATCAAGAATAAGGAAATTCGGATTTTTAAGCAACTGCATCAATAGAAACAATCGCCGTTTTTCACCTCCGCTCAGGCTTGAGAAGTAATTATACTGCAGAACGCTTGGAAAGTTAAAGTGGGTGAGAAAAGCAGAAGCTGATATTCTCCCCTTTCCCATCGGCATTTCCTCAGCAATATCGCGGGCAATGTCAATCACACGTCTGTCTTCCTGAGTCTGAAACCCTTCCTGTGAATAATATCCGTAAACGATGGTTTGGCCCGTTGTAATTTTTCCCATATCAGGATGCAGCGAACCCGTAATCATATTCAGCAAGGTTGTTTTTCCGGAGCCATTTTTTCCAACTACCCCAACCTTATCACCTTTTTTGAAAGTGTAAGAGAAATTGTCAATCAGCCGGTTATCGCCGAATGATTTATGAATATTATTCATTTCCAGTATTTTGCCACCAATACGGGTCATCTTTACTTCAAGCGGTCCGGTATCTTTTTCTACACGCTTGCCGGCTTTTTCCTGAATTTCATAAAAGGTATCAATTCTGGCTTTTGATTTTGTGGTGCGCGCTTTGGGCATGCGACGCATCCATTCAAGCTCTTTCCTGAACTGCCCTTTTGCTTTTTCAGTTTCTGTCTGCTCAATAACTTCGCGTTCAGCTTTTTTTTCAAGGAAATAAGAATAATTTCCTTTGTAGCGGTATATTTTGTTATTGTCGAGCTCAAGAATTTCGTTGCAGACATTATCCAGAAAGTACCTGTCGTGGGTAACAACCAGCAGGCTAAGGTTTTGGCGTGAAAGAAAATCTTCAAGCCATTCTATCATTTCAATATCCAGGTGGTTGGTAGGTTCATCGAGGATGAGCAGATCCGTTTCTTCAAGTAATGCTTTTGCCAGTGACACTTTTTTGCGCTGACCTCCGGATAACTCTCCGGCTTTTTGATCGAGATCGGTAATTTTAAAACGGCTGAGTATTTCTTTGATTCTTACATCGTAATCCCAGCCATTAACGCGTTCCATTGCATTGGTGGCAATTTCCAGCATTTTGTGGGCTTCGGGCGAATCGTCGCTCTTCAGGCGGTTAATGCTGAACTCGTAATCGCGGATGGCCCGCATAAATTCGTTTTCGGCATTAAAAAGAATATCAAACACGGTTTGATCGTCCTGCATTTCAGGGTTTTGCGACAAGTATCCCCATCTGATGTCTCTGCGAAAAGTAATGGAACCACTATCGGGGAGGTCAAGCCCAGCAATAATGTTGAGCAGACTGCTCTTCCCGGCACCGTTGCGGGCAATAAGAGCAACCTTACTCCCTTGGTCTATACCGAATGTAATGTCGCTGAAGAGTTCTTTCTCTCCGTATGATTTGCTTAGTTGTTCAATGAGAAGATAATTCAAGGCCAGGTGTTTTGTGGGCAACAAAGATAAACCATAACCTGAAGCCAAATGGCAGGATAATGCAATTGTGATTGAGAAAAAAAGCCTCAGGCGAGGCTTTCCGGCATTCCGAAAAAAAGACTATACTTTTTTTACATCTACAGCTTTCTTTCCTCTTTTGTCTTCGGCAATTTCGAAAGTTACAAGATCATTCTCATTTACTTTCTCTGAAAGGCCGGTGGCATGAACAAAAACATCATGCTGGGTTTCGTCGTCAACGATAAAACCAAAGCCCTTACGTTCATTAAAAAACTTAACTTTTCCGGTAGGCATAATCAACGGGAATTAGAGATTAACAATACAAATATAACATAAAAAACGCAAAAATCAAATTATGGTTCATTTTTGAGATAATAAGTTGTTATAACAATTTGATTTACAACCAAAGCAGCAAAAATACAGTTAAACAGCAACCGGAAATCCAGGTTTGTCAATCATAAATTGCTGAAAGTTTTTTATACCAAACCAGACTAAATGGAGTTTAAATCTGAGGCCAAAGATCGAAATCAGACTCCACTTAAATGAAATGAGATGATCGTATTTCAGAGAGAAAACCAGATGACTGAACTGCAGTAATTCAGAATTTTGTGTAAACCTCTTTTTATGATAAAACTGTCAGAAATGATCATTTATTGGCGTTTTTTGTAAAAACTACCAGGGAGTACCATCTGATTATTGATGGATTTTCACAGAAATGTAAATTTTATTTACAAATATTTTACCAGTCCGGCAACATAATATGTATATTTTATTTACATATACAATAATTCAAATATTCCTTATTGTCTCTTTTTCAATTACTTAACAATTTTACAAAATAAATTTTCAACTTAAGGTAAATTATTTTCACTTTTTACTTGACAAAGCATATTTGGTTGTCGTACATTTACGAAACAAAAAAAACAAACCATGAGTTCCCGCACAATAACCATCTTGATTCTCCTTCTGGGCATTTCAGTTGCCGGAGCATGGGGACAGGTGCGGGTTACGGGGCATGTTTTTGCTGAAGTGGTTGAATCCGCTGATGCTAGTTTTAATGGCGAAACTTCATTCTTACTCAGCGAAACCGAAAGCAATAACAATCTAAGTGTTGGAAACATAAGTATCTCTGGCAAGCCACAATCATTATGCAGCTTTACCATCAATAATGGTGTAGTCAGAAATCACAACGGAGAAGAATTTACTTTGCATACCATTTCAGACAATGCTCAGGGGTTACTGACAACCAATGAGCAAGGAAAACGCGAACTTGCAATGTCAGTGAAAGCTGATAATCTGCCAAAAGGTGATCAATATTGCGGCAACTATAATATTACGTTTGCATACAATTGATTTTAGCTTTTCCTCTTTTTACAGATGCATTCCATTACGGGGAGAATGCATCTGTTTTTTTTTGGATTATATGATCGGAAAAATGCAGAACTGTATAAAGCTATAAAAAAGAGCCCGCTGTTCCGGGTTAGAAAAACCTGAAGAACCCTTAAACAGAAAAAAAAGAAAAGTATCAGATAGCGAAAGAAATGGAACCCTTAATTCTCAATGATTCGCAGGCGTACTATTTATGGCAGAGACATTAAAATACATTCCATCAATTCCAAAGTCATTTTTTGCAACTTTAAGATAACTGATCTTTGATCCGGCCATCATCTGCTGCCCTCCGAAACCAAAGCCCAAAGCGCGAAGCATGTCTTTCTGATGGGCCACTGAAACAACATGAAAAGCTGTTTCTTTTGTGAGTCCATCGCCTGAATTAAAAATGGTTTCAACAATACGACCAAATCTGAATTCAAGTTTTGCCGCAAGATCATTTTTACCTTCCATCCGCAAAGCGTAAATCAAAGGATCAAGAATACCGATTTCGAAAGGGTATTCTTTCAAAACGGATGAAGCCATATCAATTATGTGTTTGTAATCGCTCTTGTCGAGCACTTCACGGTTCATCACTGCCAAAAGACTATCCTGAAAAGGTTTCACCATATCGAACCTATAACCAGGCTGAAGTGCATAGCCATAATAAAGCAGGTGATATTCACGCGGAGTAAGTGTTGTGTCATTCGCATTTAGGCGTTCCATTAACACGGGATAGTATGCGGAACTTTTTTGTTTGGCGATGGCCTTGCCAATCTTTTTATAATCGGGCGCCGAGAAACTGTTTTTCTGCGCATTAACGCCGGTTATGCTCAGCAAAATTATGATTGAAACGAGAACTCTTTTCATAAAACAGGAATAATTGTTTCTAAAGCAAGCCGGAAATATTCAGGGAAAGTGCACTAAACCCAGGCTTCATCATCTGAAAATGTTTCAAATTCATCGGCCAGACTGATCCAGGTATAAATAATTGAATCTGTTGTATCTGCATCCGGCTCTGACATATCTGAAAAATTGGGAAAAGCTTTTACCAATTCAACAATCCGGAGCGGGCTAATAGCTAAAAGATCTTCATCAGGATAATTCTGATTGAGCAAAATGGCGATTGTGCCGTAATTGTTCCAGTTGAGAGGAGCCATTGCCGCAAGCTTTAATTCTGCTGCAGCCATAAAATCGTTCATGTCATTTTCGTCAACCTTGAAGCCAGTAACCCTGAGTGCATCTTTAATCATAGAAAGATTAAGCGGAATATCAGGATACGAACAGGGGAAAAGGTGCTTATTTTCCAGGAGTATCAGAGCTGCAACTTTGTTTAATTCGTCATCATTCATCATCATAAAATCAACCCCGGGTTTCGACCTGTAAAGTTAGCAACTATATCAGCAGCTCACCGAAATTTTTTAACATTTTTTCACAACTCAGAAAAGTGATTAACTCTGACAGGAATTCACACAATGAAGACAAAAGAATTATTCCTGAATTTTAAATTTTGCCGCCATCTGAAAGAACTTCTGAAGGCAATGCATGGTCAGTTGCGAATCTTCGAGCGCATTATGAGTGGTTCCTTCGCGTTCAAAACCAAACCACGCCGAAATTGATTTCAGGCTAAGCGAGCGGGGCACTGATTTGCCATTGGCTTCCATAATTTTAAAAGTATAAAATGCAATGGTATGCAGATCGATCAGTTTGTTACTGAATGGCCAGTCGAGGTTTTCTCCGGTGTATGCAAACTTGAGGAAGTTTACATCAAAGATCACACTCTGGCCACAAATAACCAGATCGCGAAGATCGCCACTCTGCCGCTTCAGCATTTTCCTGATCCATTTTTCGAAATCTTCAAGCACATCATAAATCATTGGAGCTTCCTGAAGTTCATCCCACGAAAGACCATGCACCTTTTCGGCAGATGCAGTAAAAGCTTCTTCGTTTTCGGGATAAACATTGGTAAGAAAAGTACCGAGCTCTACCCAATTGTCATTGAGTAAAACAGCGCCAATCTGAATAATTTCGTGGTAGCCAGGTTCCGGGCCACTCATTTCGAGGTCAACTACAAGGTAAGGCATAAGTTATGATGTTCAGGTTTTGCAGAGATGAGGCTGCAGGTTTTCTGCATTGCCTTCGCAAAGATCATCATTTTGCGGTAATTTCACCTTACATGTTTGCCGATATATCTCGAGTTCATTATTCGGAGAATTCCCATGTAGTCCATTCTGAATTCGATAAGATCACCGGTTTTGTATTTCCGTTCATTTTTCCCAAGATCCATTACAATCATATCAGAACTTGATCCTGCAAATGAAATGTCCGGATCAACAGGCTTAAGGTGTTCACTTTCAACATCAAGCAACCCAAGGTCGAGAATTGCCCTGAAGGCTGTTTTGCCATGATCGTCACTATTGAACTCAAACGAATGGCCTTCAACATTGGTACCCATTTCACCCATGGGTTGGGTTGGCTTTTCAATGAGTTCGATAATTTCGGTATAAAGTTTGAAAATATCGTTGTGCATTCCCGGCATCACCGAATCGTGATAAACATCAGTTCCAAGAAACAAGGTTTCACCAACCCTGAAATGATTTATTCCTTTCGGAAGAAGTTTCTTGTAAATCAACGGAATGGAAACCGATGAGCCACCGGACACATAAGGAATCTGCCGGTTAAATCTGGCTTCGACAAGCTGCTCATAAAGACTGAGCTGAATAAGTTTATCGTGATTTGGCAAAACGCCATACAAGCAGTTAAGATTGGTTCCTATGCCAACAACACTAATATTGGGCAGCATAAAAACATTCTCATAAAAATCGATGAAATCATCGCGCATCACACCTTCGCGCAATTCACCCATTTCAATCATAATGATGACTTTATGAATTTTTTGCTGCTTACCGGCTTCATCTGAAATCAGCTTCAGGGTTTTAAATTCGGTATTAAAACTTACATCGGCATATTTTACAACATCGGGAATGGACCTTACCGGTGGCGGTTTTATATAAATTGTTTCAACCGCTGGCGCCAGTTTTTTGATGGCACGCAGATTTGACACCCGCGAATCGCACAATTGCTCAACACCCAGATTTATGAGTTCCTGCAGGAATAAAACATTTCCACAGAGCAATTTAGAAACAACCGCCCATTGAATGCCTTCACTTTTGAACATATTATCCAGGAAAGTGAAATTTTCTTTCAGCTTTGCCGAATCAAGTGTTACGAATGCCATCAGGCTTCTGATTTTTTTAACCTCATTTCAAGATACTTGTTGTCGAACCCAAGTTTCTGGTAAAGATGCCTTGCAGGATTATCGGGCTCTACATGAAGTGCAATATCTCCTTTGGCCAGATTTATGGCTTCTGTCATCAGGATTTTACCGATTCCCTGACCTCTCAATTCGCGATGCACAGCAATGTAAACCAGAATATTTTCAGGGATATATCCCTGCATTCCGGTTTGATTTACAACTACAGCTCCCACCACATTATCACCGTCTCTGGCCATAAGGGTAAAACCACCAAAAGACGCGCTATCCTTTACAGAAAAATCTATCGCCTTCATAATATCTTCTTTTTTGTCGCCAAACTGATCGAGGTGATTAAAAAGAAAATCTACAATTTCGTTCTTCTCATTAATGTCAGGTTTTTGTACTGCATTAAAGATTTGTGTCTGATACTTCATAGTATTTATATTAGTTCGGTTCGCAAGATACGCATTTTTGGCGTTGCTGCCAAATATATATTTAATATAAATGATTTTTAATATAATATACTATTCATTGTTTCAATATAAATGTATATCTATAACACTGATTATATGCGCATTAAAATACCTGATCAAGTAATATTAGTTTCACAAAACAATTATTCACAAATTATCATTCAGAGGAAATACACAATTACCGAACCGCATCAATTTACTTATATCCGTGAAACAAAAATTTCCGTTACCTTTACATACATAGTAAAGCAGGTCAAACTGGTTGTATCATCCAATTCACAAAACCTCATTCAGATGAAAAAGAAAAACCTCCTTCACGACTCCGCCATTTTGGCTAAGCCCGGAAAAAAAATAAAAGTCAGTGATTTCGACCCCTCCTATAAAGGTGAAATCGAAGGAAAAGAAGATGGTGTAAGGCTGCTCGAAGAAAACACATTACATATGCGCGAGCTGCAAAGCAAGTTTTATGCACACAACCGGCATTCATTTTTATTGATTTTTCAGGCAATGGACGCTGCCGGCAAAGATGGCACCATAAAACATGTAATGTCGGGACTTAATCCGCAAGGCTGCCAGGTATACAGCTTCAAAGCTCCATCGGTGAATGAGCTTGATCATGATTATATCTGGCGCACCTATAAAAGCCTGCCGGAACGGGGAAATTTCGGAATTTTCAACCGATCGTATTATGAAGAAGTGCTGGTGGTAAAGGTGCATCCCGGGTATATCCTCAGCCAGAATTTACCGGGAATCGCTTCCACTGAAGATATCAGTGACGATTTCTGGGCAAAACGCTACCGTCAGATTAATGACATAGAGAAACACCTGACCGAAAACGGAACCATAATTCTCAAATTCTTTTTGAATGTATCGAAAGATGAGCAGAAAAAGCGCTTTATTGAACGCATTGATGATCCTGCCAAAAACTGGAAATTCTCATCAAATGATGTAAAAGAGCGAAAATACTGGGACGATTACATGAAGGCTTATGGCGATATGCTGACTGCCACATCTACCGAACATGCGCCCTGGTATGTAATTCCGGCCGACCGCAAATGGTTTATGAGGTATGCGGTAAGCAACATCATTATCAATCGTTTACTGGAACTCAAGGTTGACTATCCTGTTCTTCCCGAAAGCGAAAAAGCAATGCTTGAAGAGGCAAAAAAAATACTGATGGCTGAATAATCAAACCCCGGCTTCCCTGACTTTAACAAAGCAAGGGAAGCCTGAGTCAGAACTTCAGGGCTGTAACATCTCAATCGCTTTGATCGATTGCCTGATGCTTTCATCACTCACAAGTTTTTCGCCATTCAGCTTGCCCGACATAAACATTTCGTAGGCTGCCATATCGAAGTAGCCATGTCCGCAAAGATTAAAGAGTATGTTTTTGGTTACTCCCTCTTCGCGGCAGCGGTTTGCTTCGTCGATAACAGTAGCAATGGCATGGGTGGCTTCAGGTGCAGGAATAATGCCTTCAGTTTTAATAAACTGCATGCCGGCTTCGAAGCATCGCTGCTGATTTTGCGAAACAGCTTCAATCAATCCATCCTTCAGCAACTGACTTACAATTACACCCGCTCCATGATAACGCAAACCTCCCGCGTGAATTGGAGATGGCATAAAATCGTGACCCAGCGTGTACATTGGCAATAAAGGTGTAAGACCAATGGTATCGCCGAAATCGTACTTAAACTCACCACGGGTAAGTTTCGGACATGAATCAGGCTCCACTGCAATACAGAGGATATTTTGATTTTCAGTAAGATTTAGCTTGAGAAAAGGAAATGCAATACCGGCAAAATTGCTTCCTCCGCCAAAAGGCGCAACAACAATATCAGGCATTTGCCCGGCTTTTTCCATTTGTACCATGGCTTCCTGTCCGATTATTGTCTGGTGAAGCAGCACATGATTCAACACAGATCCGAGTGCATAATGCGTTGTCGGATCTGAAGCTGCCCGCTCCATGGCCTCGGAAATGGCAATGCCAAGGCTGCCTGACGAAAGCGGATCGGCTTCAAGAATACTGCGTCCGGCGGCGGTGAGCATTGAAGGCGAAGCATGAACTTTACCTCCAAAGGTATTCATCATAATTCTGCGGTAAGGCTTTTGGTCGTAACTCACTTTGACCATAAAAACTTCACATTCCATATCGAACATCTGGCAGGCATACGCAAGTGCAGTTCCCCATTGCCCGGCGCCGGTTTCGGTGGTAATCTTTTTAATGCCTTCCATTTTATTGTAAAAAGCCTGTGCCACTGCTGTATTGGGTTTGTGCGAACCGGCTGGGCTTACACCTTCATATTTGTAATAAATACGGGCCGGTGTATTCAGCGCTTTCTCAAGATTTATAGCCCTGAAAAGCGGGGTTGGCCTCCATTGCGCATAAATCTTCCTGACTTCTTCAGGAATTTCAATGTAACGTTCAGTGGACACTTCCTGCCTTATTAATTCTTTGGCAAAAAGGGGCTCCAGCATATCAGGTGTAATGGGTTGCCGCGTGCCCGGATGTAAAGGAGGCAAAGGTTTGTTGGGCATATCAGCCACAATGTTGTAATAAAAACGGGGGATTTCCTGTTCAGTCAGGTTGATTTTACGTTGCATTTTTATGAGTTTTTAGAAGAAATAAAAAGTGAAATGATTGGAATTGCCAGAATGATTATGAACAATGAGAAGTAAAGACTTCGCATAAGTAAATAGCCGACAGGCAAGCATTCCGAAATCCGAAATCAAAATTCCGAAATCGAAAAGGAGCATAACACTCCCACGGGGGTTGAGATAAAGTTAGGAGGCCTGGTTTGGCCACCACCATGACCATGATGTGAAAAAGGAGGAAGTAAAAACAGCAACGGCTGAATTCATGGTGGTTTTTGTTTGAAGCACAAAAATAGCAATTAACCAGATTGCAAAAACAGGGAGAGGGAGAATTAACGAATTATTAACGAACTGAGTGACAAAAAAACGTGAATTATTGCTAAAGCTGAAAGGCAAATTCCGCTCAGCGGGGGCTAACTAAACCCCTTTTAAAACCTCAATTCACTATTTATCTTATTAATCATATTATTTTTCTTCAGGCTTTCTCTTTCAACTTTCTTAATTGTATTTTCATTGCTCTTCTTTAACCATATCAGTGGAATAAAACTAAGTGCCCCCATGATAATGGCAATTATCTTATTGTCAATAATTAATGATTCAAATTCAAACTTTATTTCGTTTGAATTGATGATAATTCCAAAAACAGCTAAAGCGAAGATAGTCCTCATAACCAGCTCTTTGATAATGTTTTCCTTTTTTATCTTTTGAGGTTCTGTATTATATTTTCGTTTAAATGCATCATTGATTGATTCAATTAATTCTTTTTTGGTGTTTTTAAGTAACTCAAGATCATATTTTCTTTCAAAAAGAAGATTTCCGGCAAAAATCTGAGGGTCAATGTTAATTCTCTTTTTCTCAGAAAACAATTCAAATAATCTATGATTGCTTTCATCTTTAAGCCGATCTTTCCAATTGAGTTTCATAAGTGTGATTTAAATTTAGGTAAAACGGTCGATTATCCCCCTCACTCCACCACCAACTCATCAATAAAAATCCAGGCAGGCTGATTGGCTCCGCGGTGCCAGTCGGGACAGGTTTTGTGGCTGATGGCGGTTAGCTTAAGGTAGCGGGCATTGGTTTCCTGAAAATCAAAGCTGAAATGCACTGGCTTTTGTCCGAAATTTCGCACAGGTTCGGGGATTTTCTCACGGTAAACCTGTGTAAAGGCCTGCCCGTCATCGGAAACTTCAATAATAATTTCCAGAGGGAGAAATATCCAGCTCACCAGATCGAGGAAGAAATTTGCCTCCACTTTGCTGAACTTCTCCATGCTTCCGAAATCAATCAGCAGTTCCATATCGTTTCCCTGATAACCCAGCCAGTTCAGCCTGAAATGCTGTCCGCCAAAAAGACCATCGGTGAGTGCTTTTTCACCACCCACATTGTAAAGCGGACTAAATGGGGTAATCGAAGTAATGGTTTTGCCGGCTGCTTTGTTTGGCTTGACGGCCATTGCAGCAATATTCAAGGCCTGAGCACGGTATTGAGCAGGACTGTACCCATTTTCATCAATGGTAATAATTCCGGTTTTGCTGCAGTTTTCAACAAATCGATCAAGCAGAACCGCCATCTCAGGATTTATCTCCTTAACTCCGTTGGTGGTGCGATAAAACGATAATTCAGCATGGTTGAGGTTCAGCGCAATATCGAGGTAAGCAAAATCGAAACTGCAACGCTGGCGCAAAACCCGGGTAAGACGTGCAGTATCGCCGGCAACCTGCGCTTCAGCTTTATCCAGCAGGACTTTGTATTGGCGAAGCAGATCAGGTTTCAAATACCAACCAGAATACATGATTGGATAGCCATAAATATCAAGTCCCCGCTCATGCGACAGCAGATTCATCTCATGTTGAATTCTGCTGAAATATTCAAGCATAGAAGGTGCTGCTTCGCCATAAAATGCATTGAAAAACTTATGCCTGTAAGCTGGCTCATCCAAATTCACATCCCACAACAAATGGGAGATGAGTGACTGCTTATATTCGCTGAAGTCTGACCACGAACTGCCGCTGCCCTGCTGAAACATCATGGGGACGTCCTGCTTGTGGAAAAACTGAATGTTTTTCTGAAGCACATCAAAGTTCGGGAAAGGGCAGGTATAGGTTTTGAACTGCACCACATAATCCCACATAAAAATATTTCGGGTTAGCGCGGCCCAATCCTTCATATCCTTCACAAAATCGCGGCTGCGCAAATCGGTCTCCAAAGGCTGACTCCGGTTGCACTCAATGGAACAGAACATGATGTTTACATTGCTGTCGGGCACAATGGCCGTGGGTGCTGAGCGGGTAAACTGGTATGCAAGTGTAGAAATGTGTTTGTCAGGGAACTGACTGGCAATCTGGTTGGCCATTGATACATAAGCTCCTGAAATGCTGCCATATTTTTCGTAAAGTGCCTGACAATGCTCACATTCGCAGTAATTGATGCAATCGTTTTGCGAAACCGACCAATACCTGCATTCCGGCTTTGCAGCCATTTCCTTGCGCAGGTTTTCTGAAAGCAGATCAATAACCGATGGATTGCTCAGGCACAATTGACCATCGCGGATGCGTTTCCCGTTAACCAGCGAATAATACTCAGGATTTTTATCAAAATAAATATCAGGAGGCATCAGCTTGTGAAAGGTATGCACAAACATGCCCCAATCGTCCATAAGCTGGGTGCGGGCGGGCAGGTAGAAATCCGGATTTTCTTTATCAGGAAAGTGAGGATGGCGGAATGCGAAATCTGGCTGCGTAAAATGGCTGATTTCGGGCAGTGAAAAAGCGGCGTTAACCGGAATATATTGTTCGCTATTGCCAAACCAGAAACATCCGGCATAATCCTGAAGCATGGCATACACCGCATAAATATTTCCGGTTGAATTGTTGCCTGCAAAATAAAAATTGCCGCTTTCGCTAAAAATGCAGAAGCCATCGCTGCTGAGCGTTTTCAGTCTGCCGAACTGTGGTTTTAATGTAAACCATTCACTGCCAACGAAAATTGACTTGAAGCGTTTTTCTGGTTTGTTGGTAATTTTTACGGCTGCGCCAGTAATTTTGTACAAATAATCCTGCAACTCATTTGCGGCAAAAAAGGTTGAGGAATCAGCATCCTTATCAACAACAATGGTGTAAAGCGATTTACCTTCAGAAGCAATGCGGTGATTGATTTCCTGAGCGGGGAGCATCATATAAATCAAACCAAAGAATAAAAGCAGAGTATTTTTCATGGCAGCAGAATTTCTGAGCCAAAGATGAGAAAAAATGGAATACTTTTTAAAATTTTTCACTATTGATTTTAAGTGAAAACATTTCTTCCGGTGAAGTCGTCTACAAAACAAGGCTTTTTTGCACTCGGATTGATTTTTCATGCTTCCCCGGCTCTAACGGAAGTTTTTTCTTGTCCACGGATTACGGTTAGCCAAAATTCAAATCTATGATGATAATAAGCCCTATTTAGAAGTTTTATAAATAGCAGAAATGACAATACAGGCATTTCAATTTCATATATTTGCTATGATAACCGGAGCGACCCTCAGATCACCGGGCATCTGCAACAAGATCGTTTACTCCCTTTTAAAAATGCGATTATGAGAAACCCCTTCTCCATACTCCGCAAAACATTGATGCGCCTGGCTATTATAAGTGTCTGGCAGGTGTTTTTAATATTTATTTCTTCAGCGGCAACCTCATCGGTAGACACATCACTAATTGCTCATTTCCCACTTAACGGAAATGCAAAAAATTCAGTCACAAGCGGAGTCAGCGGAAAATCAACCCGCGTAAAAGCCACAACTGACCGTCACGGATCGCCCAAATCAGCCAGTCTGTTCAATCCGGGGCCGGGCATGGAATTCAGTATGATTGAATTTCCGCTTGATATTTCACCAAAAAAATACCCCGAAATTACCATCACCTTCTGGATAAAAGCTGAGGAAACATTCAAAAGCCTTGCTCCGCTGCAAAGTGGCAATGATGAAAGCCGGCGCATAATTACGCGAACCCGCGATGGTGCTCAACGCTGGTGTGCTTCGGCTGGCAAGGACGGCAACATTTATGGTACTGCCGTTTTAAAGGATCAATGGACATTTATAGCGGTGGTTTATGACTCGCCCAACGAGCAGGCCAGGCTGATTGTCAACAATGAAATATTTGCCGGAAGGGCACGAATGGGAAACAGCAATCCAGGAATTTTGGCCGGCTCATTCAAAGGCGCAATGGACGAACTGATGATTTTCGGCAGAGCACTTTCGATTGAAGAAATAGAAACCATCTATGGTAGTCAGATAGATAAAAACAGAGAAGATTTCGCCATAAAAGACAGAAGCAGCTACCGAAAGAAACTCGAAACCCGCAAATTATCAGGCATTAAGGAGGGCGATCAGTTTATTGTTGGCTACAAAGAACTGATAATTCGCGACAGCATACGGAGTTTGAATACCCTGTATATTTTTAGTGAAGGCGATACCATTTCGGTGGTTTCAGAAATGGGAAAAGACTGGTTTCTGGTAACAAATCCAAAAGGTGAGCAGGGCTATATTTCAGGAAAAACATTAAAAACGAATGCATACCGGACAGGCGATTTTAAACCTCTGTTCAGATTACTGAACTGGCTCTCCCAGATATTTATGATGAACCGATTTGCCAACTGGATAGTGGCTGCAATATTTCTGGCAATATTATATTTTGCTGTTAAATACCGCGAAAAGCTAAACAACTGGTTTGCAAGGATTGGAAATCAGTCAGAAACCGAAGCATTTGCATCAAAGGCACAAAAAAGATCAGGCATAAAACGACCGCCCATATTCCAGAAATACTTTCCGGTACAATATCCCAAATGGTGGATGATAGCGCCTGGTTTGTTGTTCGGCCTGATGATAATCGGTGGATCATTCTGGGATAGTTCTGAATTGGAATGGTATTTCAGTGAAGGCGCAAAAATAATACCGCAAGATTTTACCCTGCCGATACACTGGGTTTTATGGGCAGTCAGTCTCGTAATAATTATGCTGATTATTGCCCTGGCGCTTGAGAGCCTGAGCATTGCAGGTCCGATGGCCGGATTGCTCAGGTTCGCTATGCTGGCAGTGCTGAATGTGATGGCAATTATGGTTTTTCTTTACCTTCTGGCAGGAATAATCATGATTATTTTGGGAATTATACTCCTGATTTTTGCCCTGGCAATGCTGTTCAGCGGAGGCAGCCGTCGAAGATATGATTATTAAAAAACCATTTATTTCTATTTCCTGAACTTCAAAAAAATAACATTATGCAATCCGACAAATATTTACTCACCAATGCTTTCCCTGAAAAGGAAATAGCCGCAGCATGGGAAAAAGAACAGCAAATACAAGGAATGGCTTTCGGACAAGGAAAATGGGTACTGCTTACTTCTACCAAAACCGGTTACGGGCTGCAACGCTGGGCAACCAATGGCAATTTCCCTGCCGAGGAAATTAAGGATGGCTGGGACAACCTTTTCGATGTTATTTTTCTCTCGTATGTTAACGATCGCTGGGTTGTATTTCAGGCACAGAACACCGGTTACACCGATCAAATATGGCGCACCAGCAGTAAATTTCCCGATAAAGAAGTTCAAAAAGGCCTTGACGATGGATATAAAATTACTTCGGTTGCCTATGGAGTCGACCGCTGGGCTGTGGTTATGTCGAAAGGACCAAAAACGACAAATCAGACAGTAAACATCTCTACGGATTTTCCTACCTCAGCCATCAACGATGGTTGGAATGAAGGCAAAGACATAACATCGCTTGCTTACGGCGACGGCTACTGGGTGCTGGTGATGTCGGCAAATACCGGTTACCAGACACAAAGCTGGGCTACCCGCAACAACCTTGAATCTTCGCTTTTTAAAGAAAAAGCAGCAGCAGGCAACGACATCAGCAGTCTGTTTTTTGCCAATGAATTATGGGCCATAGTATTTACCACTTTCGGTGATCAGGAAACCGAATCTGGTTCCGATGAAACAGACTCTTCAGGAACCACGGACGAACCTGTCAGCAATGAGGAATTCAGTGCTGAAGCCATGTCACAATTTGAATCGGGAAAACGGTTTACTGAAAAGGGTCAGAACGATAAAGCCATAGCTTGTTTCAGAAAAGCAATTAAACTTGAGCCTAACTTTTACTCTGCGTTCAATTCGCTTGGTGTTGCCCTTGACGAAACGGGTGAAACAGACGAAGCGCTGGAGTGTTTCAGAAAAGCATATAAGCTTAGTCCTGAAAACTCAACCATACTTGGCAATCTGGTGAGTCAGATTGTTGACAACGAAGAGCCGCTCAGTGAGATCATCACACTGATTGAGAAAGCAAAGAAAAGTGTGGTTAAAGGTATTTCAACTTCCATGGCGCTGCGGAACATTGGCCTGGCGTACAAAGATGCCGGCAATAAAGAAGCAGCCATCACCTACCTGAAAAAGGCTGTAAAAAACGACCCGGATGATAATCTCGCGAAACAATATCTTGAAGAAGCAGAAAGCCTCTCTCCTGAGCCAAAAAACACCTCACACGCTGATTCGCCTGCCAGCACCGAGAAAATTGCAGATGTGCTCGATGAGCTGAACCGCATGACCGGACTCGACAACATTAAAACTGATGTTGACTCGCTGATGAAGTTCATCATGATTGAAAAGAAAAGACAGGAACGGGGTTATGCAGTTGGCAAAACCACGCTGCACACAGTATTTCTCGGCCCTCCGGGAACCGGAAAAACTACCGTTGCCCGTTTAATGGGGCGACTTTTCAAAGCCATGGGTCTGCTTAGCAAAGGTCATGTTGTTGAAGTTGACCGCGCTGATCTTGTTGGTGAATTTATAGGTTCAACAGCCATAAAAACCAGCAAAGTCATTAATTCTGCGCTAGGCGGAATATTGTTTATTGACGAAGCCTACTCCTTGTCTCCGGAAGGCGCAGGCAATGATTTCGGTATAGAAGCCATCAATACTCTGGTAAAACAGATGGAAGATCACAAACACGATCTTATTGTAATTGTTGCCGGTTACTCCGATGAAATGAAGCGGTTTATTGCTTCAAATCCCGGGCTTCAGCACAGATTTACAAGGTATTTCTATTTCAACGATTACAATCCTGTGCAACTGACCACCATATTCAAATCGATTTGCAAGGAAAAGAATTTCACAATTACCAGAGAAGCCGCTGAAAAGGTGACCCGTTATTTTGAGTTTCTTTACAATTCAAAAAACAAAAACTTCGGCAATGCGCGAACAGCAAGAAATCTGTTTGAGGAAGCTGTTCATCTGCAATCGGCAAGACTGGCGATGTCGGATATTGATAAACTTTCGGATGCCGAAATGCAGACCCTTACCCTCGACGACATTACGGCCTCGGTAAAAGATGAGTACGAGGACAAAAAAGAGGAAACCCTTGAAGATATCATGGGTGAATTGCAAAACATGGTCGGACTTGAAGAAATCAAACAAAATGTCAGCACACTTGTCAACTTTATCAAAACCCAGCAAAGGTTAAAAGCCAAGGGATTTGAAACCGATGAAGTTTCGCTTCACAGTGTGTTTTTCGGCCCTCCGGGAACCGGAAAAACCACCGTTGCCCGATTGATGGGGCGCATTTATAAATCTCTGGGTCTTTTGCCAAAAGGCCATGTGGTTGAAGTTGCCAGAGCGCAGCTTGTTGGCGAGTATGTTGGTCAGACTGCCCCGAAAACCGATGCGGTTATCGATTCAGCCCTTTACGGGATATTGTTTATTGATGAGGCTTATTCGCTGACTTCCGAAAAGGGAGGAAACGATTTTGGCAAAGAAGCTGTTGATACGCTGCTCAAAAGAATGGACGATGACCGGGATAAATTAGCGGTGATTGTTGCCGGATATACGGGCGAGATGCAAAGACTGATTGGCTCCAATGCAGGTCTTGAATCCAGGTTCAACAATTACTTTTACTTCAGCGATTACGATCCTGCGGAGCTGCTTGAAATTTTCAAACGCAGGGTGGAACAGCGCCGGTTTCGCATTTCGCCAGATGCACTGAACCTGATAAACATGTTTTTTACCAGAATCCATCATGAAAAAACTGAAAGCTTCGGCAATGGAAGAATGGTGAGAAATTTTTATGAAAAGATCATCAAAACCCACAGCAATCGCATTGCACAGCTTGAAAACCTGAGCCGTGAGGAACTGACAATGTTTACCTTTGAAGATGCGGAGCAGGCAATTGAACTGATGAACAGCATTATGGGTATGGGGGTAAACTCAGCAGGGTCAGGCAAACCGATTGGGTTCAGCAAGAAATAGTTGAGTTGTGCGAAGGGAAATTGACTGGGATGCGTCAGGATAATTTTAGCAGAAGCATATTTTGATGTGTCAGCAAAAAAAAAGTAAGTTTTATTCGCCCCCTTCGGGGACGCCATTTCGTCTTTACGCACGCTATCCATGGGTTCCATTGCATTTCACCCACGGTTATTTGAAATTCGCCCCCTTCGGGGACGCATGTCAGAGCGCTGAAGGTGCTCAATATCAATAACTGTGAGAGGAGCACTTTGAGAGAATCTACGATCAGGAAGGATATTTATTCGCCCCCTTCGGGGACGCTGTTTCGTCTATACATCCGCTATCCATGGGTTCCGCTGAGTTTCACCCACGGTTATTTTGCCCCCTTCGGGGACGCGTGTCAGAGCGCCGAAGGTGCTCAATATCAATAACTGTGAGAGAAGCACTTTGAGAGAATCTACGATCAGGAAGGATATTTATTCGCCCCCTTCGGGGACGCCGTTTCGTCTTTACGCACGCTATCCGTGGGTTCCATTGCATTTCACCCACGGTTATTTGAAATTCGCCCCCTTCGGGGACACGTGTAAGAGCGCCGAAGGTGCTCAATAACAATAACCGTGGGTGGAGCACTTTGAGAGAATCTACGATCAGGAAGGATATTTATTCGCCCCCTTCGGGGACGCTGTTTCGTCTATACATCCGCTATCCGTGGGTTCCGCTACGTTTCACCCACGGTTATTTTGCCCCCTTCGGGGACGCGTGTCAGAGCGCCGAAGGTGCTCAATATCAATAACTGTGGGTGAAGCACTTTGCGGAACCCATGGTCAGGAGGCAACAAAGTAACTGCAGCCCCAAAGGGAATTACCAGTGCAGAGCGCCGAAGGTGCTCAATATCAATAACCGTGGGTGAAGCTCTTCGCGGAACCCATGGTCAGGAGGCAACAAAGTAACTGCAGCCCTAAAGGGAATCACCAGTGCAGAGCGCCGAAGGTGCTCAATATCAATAACCGTGGGTGGAGCTCTTCGCGGAACCCACGGTAAAGAAGGATAGAAGTAACTGCAGCCCCAAAGGGAATTACGGTGAGAAGCGCCAAAGAAATTTACTCACCTAATCCATATCCAGATTGGGTTGCACTTTCAGCTCCATTGAGCCGAGTTCAAGTGCAACAAGGTTGCCATAACCCGGGCGGTTGGCCATATAACAGCCATTATCAAGATCGATAAAAGGATAACGGGGGTTGTTGATTGAAATATCAATAAACTCAAGATTTACAGGCACATGACCATGAATAAGCCGGCGGTTTCCGATTTTTGATGGCACTATTTTATAATCCTTCACCCACAACATTGCCCATTCATCACGGAATGGATCATCATGATTGAAGTTCAAACCGGCATGGACAAGTATATAATTGCCGGTTTCGTGATATAACGGCAGTTTACGCATCCATTCAATATAATGCTCAGGAATGGCTGCAAGATTATCGGTTCCGAAACTTTCAAGCGCTTCCTTTCCGCCGTGTTTCAGCCATTGGCTTTTAGACTGATTGGTTTCTTTGATAAAAAGAAAGCTCTTGAGGTTGCGTTCTTCGTCCCACGATTTTACAAAAAAATCCTCGTGATTGCCTTTCAATGCCACAATATTGTATCCCAGATTTTCAAGACCCATCACATAGTCGAGCACCTCTTTTGAATGAGGCCCGCGGTCAACAAAATCGCCCAGAAACAGCAACTGATCGTCAACAGAAGGAATGATCTGAGTTTCGATCAAAGCTTTCAGACTGTGGAAACAGCCATGAATATCCGGGATAACCCATTGTTTCGGCATTGTTTATTTTTTGGATTTACCCTGATTGGCAACTTCTTCCATCAGTTTTTTGATGGTTTCTTCATCGCCAAGGAAATAGTCTTTCTGAAGATTGAGTTCATCATCAAATTCAAAAACGTAAGGAATACCGGTTGGCAGATTCAGGCTCACGATATCCGCATCGCTGATGTTTTTGAGATATTTGATAACCGCACGCAGGCTATTGCCATGAGCTGCCACCAGAATCTGATTTTTGGCTTTCAGCGATTCTCTGATTTCGCCTTCCCAGTAAGGAACCATCCGTTCAACGGTTTGCTTGAGTGATTCGGTAAGCGGAATAAGTTCCGGATTTTCGTTTTTGTAACGTGGGTCAAGACGGGGGTTGCGCTCATCGTTGGCTTCAACCGGGGCGGGTGGAACATCATAGCTGCGTCTCCAAATCTGAACCTGCTCATCGCCGTAACGCTCAGCAGTTTCAGCTTTATTCAGGCCCTGAAGGTTGCCGTAATGTTTTTCGTTCAAACGCCAGCTTTTCTCAACAGGAATCCACAGCTGATCCATTTCTTCCAGTGCGATATTAAGGGTTTTTATGGCCCTTTTCAGGAAAGAAGTATAGGCAAGGTCAAAGAAAAATCCGTTTTCTTTCAGCACTTTTCCGGCTTCACGGGCTTCTTTAACACCACGATCCGACAAGTCAACATCGGTCCATCCGGTAAATCTGTTTTCTTTGTTCCAGTCACTTTCGCCGTGACGAAGCAATACAAGTTTTTTCATATTCAATGAATTTTGACTTATTGTTAGGTTCTCTTGATTTCGTTATGCAAAGGTAGGAAATCTATAGTGAAGAATGAAAAATGAAGAGTGAAGAATGGAAAATGAAGAGTGAAAAGTGAAGAATGAAAAGTTTATCCAGTGAAAAAAGATTCACCACATAGAAACATAGAACACCAAGTATTAATGCCTATGTGCCCTATGTGCCTATGTGGTAAAAAAAAGAAGGAAATCTACCTGAACAACTTCACAATATCGTTGCCATTGGCAAAAATAAGCAGAGAAAACAGAAGCACCATACCAACTATCTGGGCATATTCCATGAATTTATCTGATGGTTTGCGACCGGTTATGATTTCATACATAAGAAACATTACATGTCCGCCATCAAGCGCCGGAATGGGCAATACATTGAGTATGGCAAGCATAATGGAAAGGAAGGCTGTCAATCCCCAAAAGGCTGTCCAGTCCCAGGTGCCGGGAAAAATGTTTCCAATGGTTATAAAACCACCCACTGACTCATATGCCTTAACATCGGGAGAAAATATCAGCCTCAACTGCTTCAGATAATCTGAAACTCCTTTTACAGTGCGTTTTGCACCGGCAGGAATGGCTGAGAAAAATGAATATTCTTTAACTTTAAAGTCAAACTGGTTTGCAGGAAAAGCTCCGATAACGCCGGCTTCAGGGATATGAAGCGCAAACGACAAGGTATCTGAACCTCTTACCACACTTAGTTTAACATCCTCATTTTTATATGATGGGATTAGTGCCCTGAACTGGTCGAAATACTCAACTATCGAATCATTGATTCCAATAATCTTATCGCCTTCTTTTACACCACCTTTTTCAGCGGCAGACTCAGGGGTGAATTTCGCAACCACGAAAGGCATACGAGCATTGATGAAGTCAGGGCTCTGATGTTTGAGTAAGCGGCCCACAAAACCTTCGGGAATCTTGACATCAACCACAGCTCCATCACGCTCAACCTGCACTGATTGCGCATTATCAAGAATGATACGGCCGGGAATTTTGAAGAAATCTTCAACAACTTCATTGTCCACGGTTAGAATTTTGTCACCGGTCTGCAAGCCCATTTCCTGAGCAACTGAGTCGGCAACTATTCCGTATTTTACTTGAGAGGTAGGCAGATATTGCTCTCCCCAAATCCACATCATACCAATATAAATGGCAAAAGCCAGCAGAATATTTACCGTGACTCCGCCAAGCATGATGATGAGTCGTTGCCATGAAGGTTTGCTTCTGAATTCGTGGGGTTGTGGCGGCAATTGCATAGCCTCCTTATCCATTGATTCATCAATCATACCCGAAATCTTGACATATCCACCCAGTGGAAGCCAACCCATACCGTATTCGGTTTCACCTTTTTTAAACTTAAAAATCGAAAACCATGGATTGAAGAAGAGGTAGAATTTCTCGACCCGTGTCTTAAAAATCTTTGCAGTGATATAATGTCCGAATTCATGAAAAATAACAAGAATTGACAGACTAAGCAGTAGTTGAGCTACTTTAACCAGAATTTCCATTTACAATTACACGTTTAACAAGTGATTAATAACAATACTTTTCCGATTTGGTTTTCAGGCAAAAAACGCTACCTGATAAAACTTCCGGCAATTTCACGAACCTGAAGGTCTGAACTTATGTAATCTTCCAGACCTGGATTCTGAATAAATGAAGCTTTGGCCATACACGATTCAATTACATCGGCAATGGCTGTAAACCTTATTTTATCTTTAAGAAATGCGCCAACCGCAACTTCGTTGGCAGCATTGATGATGCAAGGCATATTACCTCCTTTTTCGAGCGCTGCATAAGCAAGGTCAAGACATTTGAAGGTTTCTCTGTCGGGTTTTTCAAAAGTAAATTCAGGATAATTTACGAAATCAAAACGAGGCATAGATGATTTCAGGCGATTGGGGTATGACAAAGCATATTGAATGGGCAGGCGCATATCGGGCAGCCCGAGTTGTGCTTTGATTGAACCATCTTCGAACTGCACCAGGCTATGAATGATTGACTGCGGATGAACCACAACATCAATCTGCTGAGGCTTTAATCCAAAAAGCCATTTGGCTTCAATCACCTCAAGACCTTTATTCATAAGCGTTGCAGAGTCGATGCTGACTTTGCAACCCATGCTCCAGTTGGGATGTTTCAGCGCTTCCTCTTTGGTAACGTGGCTCAGAAAATCCTTGTTTTTGCCTCTGAAAGGTCCACCGGAAGCAGTGAGGTAAATTTTTTCGACGGGGTTGTGAAATTCACCGGCCAGGCATTGAAAGATGGCCGAATGCTCGGAGTCAACCGGATAAAGGTTAACAGCCCTTTCCCGCGCAAGACGGGTAACGAGTTCGCCGGCCACCACAAAAGTTTCTTTATTGGCAATTGCAATGGGTTTTCCTGATTCAATTGCTTTAAGTGTAGGTTTCAGTCCGGCAAATCCAACCAGGGCAACAAGAACCATATCAATGGTTTCCATTTCAATAACCTGAAGCAGGGATTCTTCGCCCGAATAAACTTTGATATTGTAAGGCTCAAGTGCAGAAGCGACTTTATCGTGCAAAGCCGAAGAACCAATAACAACAACATTGGGATTAAATTCAATTGCCTGTTCAATCAGCAAAGTGGAATTATTGAAAGCCGAAAGCACCTCAACTGTAAATGAGTCGCTGTGTTGCCTGATTACGTCAAGCGCCTGAGTTCCTATGGAACCCGTTGAACCGAGAACAGCAATGCGCTTGGGAATATTTTTATCCATTTGAGGTCAGAAAGTCATGTAAAGTTCGGGGTCAACCGGGGCGCTGTTGATCCAGAGTTCAAAGTGCAGGTGCGGCCCGGTGGTTAACGAACCAGAATCTCCGACAATTGCAATACTTTCGCCGGCCCTTACAAAAGCGCCCTGTTTGCGAAGCAAAACAGCGCAGTGTTTGTAAACAGTAACAATGTTTCCGGGATGTTGAACTGCAATAACATTACCTGTTTCAGAAGTCCATTCCGAAAAAAACACAACCCCGTCGAAAGCCGCTTTTACCGCTTCATTCTGGCCTGAAACGATATCAATTCCATAATGATTTTTCGATGCATCAAAACGGCTGGTAATCACACCTTTTACCGGCGTAAAAAAACTGATTGTGCTGAGAGAGGCTTTGCGGCTGTCTTTGCTGTTGTCGTTTGTGCGAATATTATAAAGATTTTCTCTCTCATAATCGGCCCTTAATATCGAATCTTCTTTTGATTTTGAAAGACTGATTCTGGCATAGTTGGCTCGTGTGGCTGAATCGGATGCAGGAAGCGGATTATAAACGGAATCCACGGCTTCACCGCTGATGAGTTTACGCATATTGACAATAAACAAATCTTTCTGCATCAGTGCAGTTTCAATGGAATCGGCGCGCAGCTGAAGTTCATACAAATCGCGTTGAATGCCCGTATCGCTGTATCCGGGAATATATTCGCGCAATGGAGTAAAGGCAATAAGGTAGATGGTCAGGAAAATAAGGATAATAGCCAGAGCACCGGTAACAATAAAAACATTCAGACGCGACAACCTGAACGACACCTTTTCTTCGAAAGAGTCCTCATTCAGAATAATTAAGCGGTATTTCGCCCTAAGCTTGTGATACCAGCGGATGTTGGCTTCATTTCCTGCTTCGGGAGTCCGTTTCGAAAATAACATTGAAATACAAAATCAATTTTACACAGGGTGCAAATATCGGAAAAAATGCCTTTTAATCAGGCCTTAAAACCTTTTATTAACGTTTATTGGCAAATGACTGCAAACCACGGGCAAACAGGAATAAATCTGAATTTGGGAGCACATATTCTGCTTCCGGTGAAAATTAAAACAACTTATTATTGCTTTCATTTGCATTATTTGTAAAATGGAAGGGGTGATTTCAAAAAAATAAAATAATTTTGCATTTTATCAGTTATTAGTAAAACTGCAAACCGGCATATCCTTGACTGCAAATACACTGCATTTCCGTAAATTCATCATATGGGGCTTATTCCTGGCTCTGATTGTATCTGCCTGTTCCACAAAAAAGAACACCTTTACCCGAAGGGCATATCACAATCTTACTGCACACTACAATCCTTACTGGAATGGCAATGAAAGCCTGAAAGAGGGAGTTGGGGAGCTGCGCAAAAATGTGAAGGACAATTACAACTCAGTTCTGCTGATTTATAACTACGGAACATCCACCAATTCTCAGACCATCAATCCCAACATGGACAGGGCCATTGAAAAAGCTTCGAAAGTTATTCAGAAGCACTCTATGTATTTCGACAAAAAAGAGCATGTCAAATGGGTGATTGAGAGTTACCTGATGATTGGGAAAGCCAATTTCTACAAACAGGATTACAACGCAGCACGTCGTGCTTTTGAATATGTAAACCGGCAGTATCCTGAGGATCCGATAAGATTTGAAGCACAGCTCTGGCTTGCCAAAACCTACACACAGCAAAAACAATACGACAAGGCCATCAATCAGTTCGAACTGATAAACGAAGAGTCAAAAACAACCCTGCTTCCCTGGAAAGTAAGAAAAGAACTCCCTCTTGCACAGGCCAATATGTTTCTGGCGCAGGAGAAATACGGCCTTGCCCGCGAACAGATTGAAAAAGGCATGCCGCTGAACAGAAATGCCAAACTAAAAACACGACTCAATTACATTCTTGCCCAGATTTATCAGCTGGAAGGAAAAGACAGTCAGTCAGGCGAATACTTTACAAAAGTGCTGAAAAGCCCGGCTTCGTTCGAAATGGCTTTTAATGCACGCATCAATCTGGCAAGGGTTTATAATATCGGCAGCGACAAAAAAATGATTATCAAGGAGCTGGAGAAGATGCTCAAGGATATGAAAAATAATGACTTTCAGGATCAGATCTATTTTGCACTTGCAGATATTGCACTGAAAGATAAAAACGACACACTTGGCATCAGCCATCTTCGCAAATCTGTAGCAACCAGTCTTTCAAACGATTATCAGCGTTCAACTGCAGCCCTCAGGCTGGCTGATCTTTATTTTGCACGTAAAGATTACCGCAACGCACAGGTATATTACGACACCACGCTGATGTCGCTTCCGAAAGATTTTCCGAATGTGGAAAAAATTGAAGAGAAAACAGAAACATTGAGTCGGTTGGTCGAAAACCTGCAACTGATTTATGTTCAGGACAGTCTTCAGAATCTGGCAGCCATGCCGGAGGCTCAGAGAAATGCAATAATTGAAAAAGCCATTGCTGACTTTATCAAAAAAGAGGAAGAAGCCAAACAAAGAGAAGAAGCGTTGCGACTGGCTGAAATGGTTCAGCCCGGTTTAAATGCAAATCAGATTGTTGATCCTACAAAAGGAACTTCGGCATTGGGTGGCGGCGGCTGGTATTTCTACAATCCCAGTGCAATCAGCATGGGATTCAGTGAATTTACCCGGAAATGGGGTCGCCGGAAACTTGAAGACAACTGGAGGCTGAGCAATAAACGCGAAGTTAACTTTGAACAGTTTGCCGACGATATGACAATGACGGCAGACACCGCTATGGGCGGGAAAGAAGCTGGCAAAGGTGCATCTGAAATGCGCAATAAAGAAACCTATCTGAAAAATCTCCCATTTACGCCCGAAAGTATCGACCGCAGCAATGGAATGATCAGTCAGGCCATGTTCAACTCCGGAATTATTTATCTTGAGGAATTGCTTGAAAAACCAAAAGCGGCCGAGATGTTTACCAGTCTGATCAACCGCTTTCCTGATAATGAAAATGCGATTCAGGCTAACTATCATCTTTATCGCATTTACCGCGATCTGGGCGATGAAGCCGGAATGAATCGTCACAAAGACTACATTATAAATACATGGCCTGAAAGCGATTATGCCAAAATCCTAGCCGATCCTGATTATAAGCGCGAACTTGAAGCCTTACAAAACAGAGTAAAATCGCTTTACGAAGAAACTTATCTTGCCTTCAACAGGGGGCAATACCGAACAGCCATCATTTACAGCAATGAAGCACTGGCGAGTTACACCGATGTGTATTTTCTTCCACGTTTTGCATTTCTGCGGGCAGTTTCACTTGGCAAAACCGAAAATCAGGACACCATGAAAGTTGAGCTCAACAAGCTCATCGAAGATTATCCTGACAGCGATATGCTTGATTTTGCCAGAAGGATACTCGGCGAATCAGCATCAGCAACCGCATCAGGCGGAGATGCTGCCAAAGTTGAAGCAACTTCAGCAAATCTCACGGATTTCTCAATGTATAAATTCAATCCGGCAGCCACCCATTTTTATGCACTGATCGTGGATGGAACTGCAGTAAATGTATATGGCGCCAAAGTCAGAATTACCGACTTCAACACCAAAAACTACAACATTGAAAATCTTCAGGTAAACAGTGTATTGCTCGACAATAACCGCCAACTGATTACAGTGAGCAGTTTTAATGAGCTGGACAAAGCCTTGAGATTTTTTGAAGGCATAAAGAATGATGAATACGTTTTTTCAGGTATTCGTGAAGGAACATTTGAGCAATTCCTTATATCTGCCGAAAACTATCCGGTATTCTTCAAGGAGAAAAATTCAGCAGCTTACAAGTTGTTCTTCGACAAAAATTATCCGAGTAAATAAGATTGTCCAAAACCAATAATTATGGCAAAAATTACCATTCCTGAACCTCCTCAATCGGCCAACCTCATTCAGGCTGGAACATCTATTACCGGCGATATTGAATCAAACGGAAATATCCGCATTGACGGAAACCTGAAAGGCACAATCAATGCCGGCGGAAAGGTTATACTCGGCTCCACAGGCACAGTTGAAGGTGAAATTATCTGCATAAATGCGGATATTGAAGGAAAAGTAAACGGAACGATCAGGGTTAAGGAGCTCCTTTCGTTTAAGGCAACAGCACTGGTTACCGGCGAAATATACACCGACAAACTCGCCATTGAGCCCGGCGCCAGATTTACAGGCACTTGTCAGATGGACAGCAGAAGACCGGATCAACCCCTGTTTGATGACAAAATCACAGCAGACCAATAAACCTGAAGGTTTTGCTTCCTATGCAAAATACTCTGCGCTGGCAATTCAGGCAGGCATTATAATCTTTGCCGGAACCCTGGGCGGTTTCAAACTCGATTCATTTCTCAACATAAAATTCCCTGTTTTTACAATCACCTTATCCCTTCTTTCGGTTTTTGCAGCCATTTGGCTTCTGGTAAGGGAGGTTATAAAAAAAGACAAAAATAAATGAACCCTGAACTCCGCAACTATCTAAAAAAAATACTGATTCTTACCTTTGCAGCTGCAGCCCTTATGGCAATTGCATGGCAATTTGTGCCTGAATGGTTTAGCCCTGTTATGCCGTTTGTGCTGGCATTTTTCCTCGGCAGTTCTATACTTTCGTTCAGCATACTTCAAAAAAAAGCGATAAACGAACCCAAAAGATTTGTTACAGGATTTCTGGCCCACACGGTTATCAGAATGTTTGTTTACCTGATTATCATCCTTGTATATGGCTTAAGCTACCGCAGCGATGCAGTAAATTTCATCCTTGGGTTCTTTGTACTTTACACAATTTTTACTTTTTTCGAAGTCATGCAGTTTATCAGACTTACCAGAAACAATCAGATTTCCCGTTAAAAAGATATAGTGTGGTAGGCAGAACCGGCCTTATTGAAATCAATATATCCCGAAAATAAACCCCTCCGGGTGAAACATTACCCGGTATATTCTGTTTAATATTATTGAAAATAAATTAAACACTTTTTTATTTCAGAGGAACAGGTAATTTCTTACTTTTGGAATATAAACTCAATGAAATGATTTACATCACCCGCAAAGAACATTTTAATGCCGCACACAGGCTTTTCAGGTCTGATTATGATGATGCAAAAAACCTGGAAGTATTTGGCAAGTGCTCAAACCCTAACTGGCACGGGCATAATTATGAGTTGTTTGTTACTGTGAAAGGTCCGGTAAATCCGGAAACAGGATTTCTGATTAACCTCAAAGAACTGAGCAGAATCATCAACCTTTTTGTAGTTGATAAACTGGACCATAAAAATGTAAATCTGGAAGTTGATTTTATGGCCGAAAAACTTGCTTCATCAGAAAATTTAGCCATTGCGATATGGGAACAGCTTGAAGCACCCATTCTTAAAGCCGGCGCTCAGCTGCATTGTGTTAAACTTTTTGAAACTGAAAGAAACTTCGTTGAATATTACGGATCTCAAAAAAACTAAGCCATGAGCAGTGAAATTGTAAAAGATATGATCATCGAAAACATGATGGATGATTACCAGATAAGAGATGGTTACGAAAAACGCGATCTCTACAATCAGAAAACCATAAAGAAACTGGCAACGCACTACCGCGAAATATTGAAACTTATTGGTGAAGATCCTGAAAGGGAAGGTTTGGAAAAAACACCTGAGCGTGTAGCGAAAGCCATGCAGTTTCTCACACACGGCTACGATCTTGTGCCTGAAGATATTCTAAGATCGGCTATGTTTAAAGAAGATTACAGGCAAATGGTGCTGGTGAAAGACATTGAAGTTTACTCGATGTGCGAACACCATATGATTCCTTTCTTTGGCAGGGCACATGTTGCCTATATCCCAAACGGACATATTGTTGGATTAAGCAAAATTCCGCGGGTTGTTGATGCTTTTGCACGCCGTCTTCAGGTTCAGGAACGACTCACTACCCAGATAAAAGATGCCATCAACAATACACTGAAACCACTTGGCGTGGCTGTGGTAATTGAAGCCCAGCATATGTGCATGAGCATGAGGGGAATTCAAAAACAAAACTCGGTAACCACAACTTCTGATTTTACAGGAGCTTTTCTGGTGGATAAAACCCGGGCAGAATTTATTCACCTTATAGGTTCAAGGTTGCACGGAAACTGATGGTTCGCAGAAAAATATCATCTGCAGCCTGCCGTTAATGGCGGGCTGTTTTTGTTTCAGCTTGCTCGTAAATCTTAAAGAAACAATTTTTCTTACTTTAGCTTTCCGAAAACACTCAGACAATGATTAAAATGGATGACCACGAAAGCCTGATCAGCAAAACAATTGAATTTGTGCGAACTACCCTTGCCGGTGCTGAAGGCGGACACGACTGGTGGCATATCTACAGGGTATGGAAGACTGCCCGTAGAATTGCCGCTACTGAACCTGTGGATATACTTGTGGTTGAACTGGGTGCTTTATTGCACGACATTGCAGACTCAAAATTTCATGGTGGAAATGAATCGCTGGGACCAAAGATTGCCGGAGATTTTCTGAAATCAATGAATGTTCCTGATGAAATTATCCGGCATGTGATTCTGATCATTGAGAATATTTCATTTAAAGGCGGAAATGAATCACAGAAGTTTAAATCACCTGAACTGGATGTTATTCAGGATGCTGACCGCCTGGATGCGCTGGGAGCCATTGGAATCGCACGCACTTTTAATTATGGAGGTCACAAAAACCGCGAAATCTACAACCCCGAAATTGCGCCCAACCTGAATATGGACAAGGAAACCTATAAAAACAGTTCCGCTCCTACCCTGAATCATTTTTACGAAAAACTGCTTTTATTAAAAGACCTTATGAATACCAAAACTGCAAGGCAGATGGCAGAAAGAAGACATGAGTTTATGCTGACTTATCTGGAAGAGTTTTACCGCGAATGGGAAGAACAATAAAATCAGGGCAAAGCAGTTCACATTTTGCAAAATACCAAACAATGCTCTCTGATATCTGTTATTGAACAAACAGCAATGCAGCGGCTGACTAGTAAAGTTCACAAAAAAAAAAGTATTAACACCAAAAGCATTTTATCTTTCAAAGTGTTTATATTTGTAAAATAACCCCGATAATTATAAATTTTCAACCTATGACCAAACCTCCCTTTTCCAAAGACATCCTTAAAATCAGAGACATTGAGGCACTGGCCGATCATTTGGGCAATTTGCTGAAAGAAGAAATATTTGTAAAATACAAACGCCGGGGTGCCGTTGTTGGAATAAGCGGAGGCATTGACTCTTCGGTTTCCATGGCTCTGGCTGCAAAATATATCGGCCCCGAAAGGGTTTTTGGGGTGATGATGCCCGAAAAAGATTCAAGCCCCGACAGTGAGAGTTTGGCAGAACGCCTGGCAAAAAAGTTCGGCGTACCACATATTGTTGAAAACATCCGTCCGGCGCTGGAAGGATTCAAATGTTATGAACGCCGCGATGAAGCCATCAAAAGGGTGTTCCCCGATTTTAATCCGGTAACCGATAAATCTAAAATCGGCATCAATAAAACAGGACTTGACCAAAAGCTTCCTCCGCTGTTTTACCTTACCGTAATTGACAAAGACGGAAATTCGCAGAGCAAAATCATTCCGGTGAAAGAATATCTGCAAATCGTGGCTGCTTCAAACTTCAAGCAGCGCTGCCGCATGTCGATGGTTTATTATTATGCTGAAATGATGCATTACATGGTCATCGGTACAGCCAACAAACATGAAATAGACCAGGGATTTTTTGTAAAGTTCGGAGATGGTGGTGCTGATTTTTACCCGCAGGCAAACCTTTACAAAACTCAGGTTTATCAATTGGCTGATTTTTTGGGCGTTACCCGCGAAATTATTGAACGCACTCCAACCACCGACACTTACAGCGCCGAGCAAACCCAGGAAGAATTTTTCTATCAGCTTCCCTTCGAAATTATGGACCCGATGTGGTATGGCTTCGAAAACGGTTATTCAACCACTGAAGTAGGAGAAGTAATGGGAATGTCGGCTGAAGAAGTTCAGATGATCTTTGAAAATTTTGCCAGAAAGAAAAAAACAACAGATTATCTTCGGGCCAATCCATATTATTTCCCATTGATCTAATCATCGTTTTATGAACGTCTTTGACTATTTCTTTGAACATTCCCGCTTCATGGACAAAGAAGCCGTTGTTGGGAATGACAGCATCAGGTTTCCTGAACTATTCAGCAGAGCAGTCAAAGTAGCAGATCAATTCCGTAAAGCTTACGGCGAAAATAATTACGTACTGATTCTCAGCGAAAATTCCGTTTTTCTGATCACGGCTTATCTGGCGCTTCTGAAGTCGGGCAATGTTTGTGTTCCGCTAAATCCGGCCATTGAGCTGGAGAATCTGGATAAAGTGCTCGAAAAAACAGGTTCCACGCTGGCATTCGTCAGCAAACGTTACCAGGCAAGGTTTGCGTCTTATGGCTTCAAGGTTTTTGATGATGAAAGTGTAAAAAGCTGGTGCGAATCCCCGGAAACGGAAGAATTTGCAATTCCTGATCAGCAATTTGACAGGCACCGCCTGGCTGAAATTATCTTTACTTCCGGTTCAACCGGCGAGCAAAAAGGTGCAATGATAACCCACCGGAATATCATTGCAAATACCAGCTCAATCATCCAGTATCTGAAACTGACTCCTTCCGATATTATTCAGGTGGTGATGCCGTTTTATTACTGTTACGGGCTGTCGTTGCTGCACACACACCTTCGGGTTGGAGGTGCGGTTCACATGAATAATTCATTCATTTTTATCGGTAGTGTCATCAACGATCTCAACAAATACAATTGCACAGGATTTGCAGGAGTTCCAAGTCATTTCCAGATTCTTCTCCGTAAAACCCGCGACTTCAAAACCACAAAGTTTCACACCTTGCGCTATGTTACGCAGGCAGGCGGAAAATTACATAATGCATTTATTACGGAATTTACCGAAGCTTTCCCCGACATAAAGTTTTACGTGATGTACGGACAAACAGAAGCCACAGCCCGACTGTCATTTCTGCCACCCGAAGATTTGCCCCGCAAGCTCGGCTCTCTGGGAAGGGGAATTCCGGATGTTAAACTCAGGGTAGTTGACGAAAATGGCGAAAATGTACAGCCCGGACAAGTCGGTGAAATAATTGCGCAGGGCGACAATGTAATGGCAGGCTATTTTAAGGATCCTGAAACAACCGCTGCAACCATCAGAAACGGCTGGCTATACACCGGCGACATGGCCACAGTTGATGAGGAGGGTTATATCTTTATGCAATCGCGGGCAAAAGAAATCATCAAGGTAAGAGGAATAAGAATCAGTCCCAAAGAAATTGAAGCCATTATAGTAACCTATCCGGGGGTAATTGATTGTACAATCTCGTCGGAACACGATGAAATAACCGGGGAATCAATAAAAGCAACTGTTTTTGTGAATGAATCGGATCTGCCGCAATTTTCAGAAGAGCTGATCCGTGAGTTTTGTGCACAAAATCTGGCATCCTATAAAATACCTCAAAAGGTAATTTTCGATACAAATCTCACCTTTAATTCGGCCGGAAAAAAATCAAAGTATTAAACTCAGCCAAGTCAGTTTATTGCCTGTAATTTCGTAGTATCTGCCGCCCAGACAATGCCTGTGAGTGAGTCCATCACCTTTTGAGTAGGGTGAAAATAATCAATAAAATTAAAGCGGTCTTTTTTAAGTCCTGAAAGTTTATCGAGATCATAGGTATAGCCCATAGAATAAATGTCTTCTTTAAACTTCAGCTTATCATCGAACAGATTATTTTTTGCCAGATGTTCATCCACCCCTTTGTAAACCGGCAATATCAGGAAACTGTATTCAATATTATTTTCATCGCAATATTTCACAATTTTGCGAAGCTCATCTTTATAGGGTTCAGGATAAGAATATTTGCTAAAAAAGAGATCGAGCCGGAATTGGGCAAGTTCCTCCATTTCGCCGGGAGGCAGAAATTCATATGAACGTGAAACTATCCGTTTATCGCGGGTAACAGCCCAGGCAACATTAGCAACTGCATCGAAAAATATCTCTTTGGTGGTAAAATACTCATATGGCCTTTTAAAATAATTGCCGGCAAAGTGCCACAAATCATATTCTCTTTCCAAATTATAATTCATAAATGCCAGCTGAAAACAGACTTTTTCAAGGCGGGTTTGTTCAGCAGCAAACCAGAATGTTTTAAAAATGGTTGTAAAACTGGCACCGGGAGCACAGAAGTTAAAATAATCCTCTCCGGTGTTTTTCTTGATGATACTTACATCAATATCCTTTCCCTGTGAATCGCCGATTATAATATTGGGCGTAGGATTTTTCTTGAATGCAACGGTTTTCCATAAAATATTTCCGCGGGGGCTGCTTTCATCGGTTCGTTGAACCACACGAAACTTGTCTTTATCGTCAATAACCTTAAAGAGACCAATAAAATTGTATGGATCGACTACAATTATAAAAACAACATAGATTAAAACGGGCAGCGCAAAAAGCAGCGCCTTAAAGAAATATTTTGACAGGGTTTTTGTTGTCATAGTCAAGCTTTTCAAAACTGAAGATAAACAAAGGTATCGCCAATGCCACTGAAATAGTAAATAGATGCAATCATAATGTAATAACCTGACCATCTGATAATCCGCGGTTTCCGGAGAAATTTGCCAGCCACATCAACACCATTTTCCTGCATGGCTTCAGTAACAATAACAATTAAGAAAGCAAACATTGCAATTAAAAAGCCGGATGAATCAAAAATTAATCTGTTTCCCCTCAGCTGAAATTGCACATCCTGAAACATATGAGTCAGAAAATACCAGGAATCGCTGATGTGGTGCGCATTGAAAAATACCAGGGTAAGGCAGAAAAACAGAAAAGTAATCAATCGGCTGCCATAAAGCACCAGTAACGGATTCATTTTAGAAGCAATTTCCAAACGTTTTCGCTTGGTTATAAACTCATAACTGATGGCCACTCCCTGCAATAAACCCACAACCACAAAGGTCCAGTTGGCTCCATGCCAGATTCCGATTACAAAAAATGAGATAAAAATTCCTGCTATGGCTGCACGGTTGCCGGCTTTGCGGTATTTGACTATAAAAGGCGAAAAAATAAAATCGTTGCACCACGATGAAAGCGAGATGTGCCATCGACGCCAGAATTCACCGACATTACGGGCAAAAAACGGCCGGTTGAAGTTTGGTGTAAGCTTAAGCCCGAAGGTTTTGGCAATTCCCAGCGCCATATCGGTATATCCCGAAAAATCAGCATAAAGATGCAAAGCCTGCAGCACAAAGACAAGCATAAGCATTACTCCTGAATAGTTCTCGATGTTATTGTAAAGCAGATTTACCGGAGCCCCGAGATTGTCACCAATTACAACTTTCTTGAACATTCCCCACAAGAAAAGCCGGAGGCCGTCAGAAACCTGATCGGCATTAAAAACCACACCAGCCCTTGCCTGCGGCAAAAACAGGTTTGACCTTTCAACCGGACCTGCCAGAAACTTCGGAAAAAATATCATGTAATTGGCAAAATAAACAAAGTTGTATTCTGCTTTTTCAGCCCTTCTGTTTATCCGGATCAGGTAGCCCAACGCCTGAAAGGTATAATATGATATTCCAACAGGTATAATCAGATCGAGGTATGGAAGGGCTAACGATGTCGAAATGAAACCGGTAAGGTAATTTATGTTCTCAAAAAAGAAATTTATGTACTTAAAAAAAGACAGAATTCCGACATTGGCGAAAATTGTTACCCAAAAAACTTTAATTCTCCACCTTGTTTCTACTTTTTTTTGCAACCAAATGCCCAAAAAATAGTTTATAACAACAAAGGCAATGGTAAATAAAAGTAACTTGATGCTCAACGCAGCAATAAAAAAGAAACTCGCGAGCAGAAGCACCGATTGCCTGAATTTTTGATTAACCCCGTAATACAACAGGAAGGTAATCAGCAGGAAAATAAAAAAGTGAAACGAATTGAACTGCACCTGATTGATATTACGTTAATATTGCACGAATTATAAACTATAAAACCAAAAACTATGTTCAAAACAAATTTAGGATTTTTATTTGTTTTTTCAACCTTTCTATCAGTAATTATTTTTTCGGGTTGCAAAAACACCACAGAGCATCAATCAGATGCTGAACCAGTAAATATTATCTTCCTGCACCACAGCACCGGCCATGTTATATGGAAAGGGCAAAGTGGTGGTTTAAGGGGAATGCTGGGCAAAAAGGAAGCAATTCCCGGTTGGTTTGACGAATATAATAAAGCCAACAACACCAATTACCGTATATCGGAACAGAACTTTCCGAAAGCGGATCCATACGGATGGAACAACTACCCTTATGATTATTACAACATTTGGGTTGAGAATGCCGGAAGTGAGCCTTATAAAGATGAGCCTACACTCGAAATTCTGACAAAAGATTACGATGTTGTCATTTTCAAACATTGTTTCCCGGTAAGCAATATACTTGAAGACACAGGGAACCCTGACACACTGAGCTCCGATAAAAGAAAAGAAAATTACAAAGCTCAGTACGCTGAAATCAAGAAAAAACTGAATGAGTTTCCTGAAACAAAATTCATTCTCTGGACTGCTGCGGCTCATGTAAAATCAAATGTTACGGAAGAGGAAGCAAAGCGTACCAAAGAATTTGTGAACTGGGTAATTACAGAGTGGGATACACCCGACGATAATATTTATCTTTGGGACTTTTACAGTCTGGAAACTGAAGGTGAGCTATACCTGAAAGAGGAATATTCCGCGAAAAAAGGTGATTCACATCCATCTGCCAAATTTGGCGAAAGGGTTGCTCCTCTTTTTGCTGCAAGAATTGTTGATGTGATTGAAAACAATGGAAAAACCACGAATTTAAAAGGCGAACAAAAATAAACCGGCCCGGTTTATCAACTTAACAAACCAATAATCTTACTTATGACTGAAGCATCTGAAATCAAGGATCAACTGAAAAAATTTATTGTTGATACGGCTTTTGTTCCTGCCGAAAAGGTTCAGGACGACACCCTTATCTTTGTGGAAGGGATATTCGATTCAATGGGTTTTTTATCCTTGATCAATTTTATTGAAGACAATTTCAAAATCAAGGCGCAGGATTCTGAACTGCTTGAAGGCAATTTTGAATCGGTAAATGCAATTGTCCGTTTTATAAGCAGCAAACTAAACTAATCCCGTCGCCCATGTGTGGTATTGCAGGAATTCTGAACTTCAGGCATGACAATCAGCCCTCGGAGGAGGAGTTGACTTCCATGCTCGCATCAATCAAGTATCGCGGCCCCGACGAAAGCGGCATTTACATTGGAAAAGGTGTAGGAATAGGAAATGTACGGCTAAGTATTATTGATTTATCAGCCGGATTACAGCCTATTCCAACCAGCGATGGCCGTTACTGGATTGTTTACAATGGCGAAGTTTTTAATTATATCGAGATCCGCCGCGAACTGGAAGCGCTCGGAGTTCAGTTTTCCACAAATACCGACACTGAAGTTGTTTTGTATGCTTACGCAAAATGGGGCCCTCAGTGCCTGAATAAATTCACCGGGCAATTCGCTATTGCCATATGGGACAAACAAAAGCAGGAAATGTTTCTTGCCCGTGACCGAATGGGAATACGTCCGATATTTTTTACCCGCTCAGACGGAAGGTTTATTTTCTGCTCCGAAATCAAAGGTTTATTTCAGGTTTCCGGAGTAAAAAGAGCAATAAACCACAAAGCGCTTTCGCAGATTTTTACCTTCTGGACAACCATTACCCCCGATACTCCTTTCGAAGATGTATATGAAGTATCACCCGGGCATTACATGCTGATCAACGAAAAAGGAACAACATCCGAAAAGTACTGGTCGTTGAATTATCCCCGCGAAAATGATTATTCAAAACTCAGTCTCAATGAAGCATCAGAAGAACTTCGCGGGCTTTTCAGGGAATCGGTTAAAATGAGGTTGCGCGCCGATGTAGAAGTGGCAGCCTATCTCAGCGGTGGCATCGATTCAAGCGTTACCACTTCTTTTATTCATGATCTGGAGCCAGGTGTGCTGAATACCTTTTCGATAGGATTCAGGGAAAAAGCATTTGACGAAACTGCGTTTCAGCTTGAAGCTTCAAAATACTTCAACACCAATCACACGGCATTTTCATGCACCTCAGAAGACATCGGGAAGTACTTCTACGACACCATCCGGCACACCGAATTCCCGATACTCCGCACCGCGCCAACCCCTATGTATATGCTTTCGAAAAAAGTCAGAGAGCATAATATAAAGGTCGTAATTACCGGTGAAGGTGCCGACGAAATGCTGGCCGGTTACAACATTTTCAAAGAGAACAAAATCAGAAGGTTCTGGGCACGAAACCCGCAATCCGACATTCGTCCGCTTTTGCTCAAAAAGCTCTACCCCTATCTGCCGATGATGAAGGAGGCCAAAACCACGGTTTTGAAAATGTTCTTCGGGTATAAACTTGGCGAAACAGACAATCCTTATTATTCACATCTGCTACGCTGGCACAACACTTCCAGAATCCAGAACTATTTCACTGATTCTGTACTTTCAGGTCTTAACGGCTATGAGCCCATTGATGAAATCAGCAAAAATCTGGCTGAAGGTTTTTCTGATTACGGTGATCTGGCCAAGGCACAGGATCTTGAGTCAAACATCTTTATGTCGGGCTATCTGCTTTCATCGCAAGGCGACCGCATGGCCATGGCAAATTCGGTGGAAGGGCGATACCCGTTTCTGGATCAGCGCGTAATGCAATTTGCTGCCAGCCTTCCCGAAAGTTATAAGCTGAGGATTCTCAACGAAAAACACATCCTCAAAAAAATGATGAATGGTAAAATTCCGGAGTCCATTCTGAAACGGCATAAGCAGGCTTACCGCGCGCCGGTTTACCAGAGCTTTCTTGGTGAAAACTCACCGGAATATGTTACTGAATTGCTGAGCGAAAACGCACTTCGGACTTACGGATATTTTGATCCTGAAAAGGTAACAAAGCTCACTTCAAGAATCACACAAGGCACACAGGTTACTGAAATCGAGAACATGGCACTTGCCGGAATTATCTCAACGCAATTGCTTCACCATTTCTTTATTACCGATAATGTGAAAGTAACTCTTTCTGATAAGCCCAACAACCTGACGATTATCAATGATTTGTAAACTGTAGCAGGCGACCCCTGACAGGGTTACGAGCACTTTCTAATTGGGCAGGCAGACAGTTGCGCGCGAACCTCTTGATAGGAAGCAAAACCCTGTCAGGGGTTAGCGTGAATTAAGATGCATTTCGTACTTTTGCACCGCTTTATAAACGAAAAATCTAACGCATGAAAGCATATGTATTTCCCGGACAGGGAGCCCAGTTTGTGGGCATGGGCAAAGATCTTTATGATGGAAATGCCCTGGCAAAAGAAATGTTTGAAAAAGCCAATGAAATTCTTGGCTTCAGAATTACCGATCTTATGTTTGCCGGCACCGATGAAGACCTTCGCCAGACAAGAGTAACACAGCCTGCTATTTTTCTGCATTCAGTTATTCTTGCCAAAACCCTCGGTGAAAGTTTTACCCCCGAAATGACTGCTGGTCATTCACTTGGGGAATTCTCTGCATTGGTTGCTGCCGGCGCACTTTCCTTCGAAGACGGATTAAAACTGGTTTATGCCCGTGCTATGGCAATGCAGAAAGCCTGTGAAGCCGAGCCATCAACCATGGCTGCTATTCTTGGCCTCGACGATGCAAAGGTAGAAGAGGTTCTTGCAGGAATTGACGAAGTGGTGGTGCCTGCCAATTATAACAGTCCCGGACAACTGGTTATCAGCGGCTCGGTGAAAGGAATTGAAATTGCCTGTGAACAACTTAAAGCTGCCGGAGCCAAACGTGCTTTGCCACTGAAAGTTGGCGGCGCATTTCACTCTCCATTGATGGAGCCTGCCCGCGTAGAGTTGGCAGCAGCCATCAATGCAACTCATTTTAATACACCGGTTTGCCCTGTTTATCAGAATGTAACAGGCAAGCCATATACCGAACCTGCTCAGATCCGCGAAAACCTGATTGCTCAGCTAACCGCACCGGTACGCTGGACACAGATTGTGCAGAATATGGTAGCCGATGGTGGCACTCATTTTACCGAAGTAGGGCCTGGAACTGTATTGCAGGGTCTTGTGAAGAAAATTGCCCCTGAAGCAGAAACTGCAAGTGCATAATTGAATGATTTTTTGCAAAGAAAAAGCCGGTTTCCCGGCTTTTTTTTATTCTTTACCAAACTTTAATAATAGGACAAACCTCACCTCCATAACCAATGTCAGGCTGAGCCTGCCTGCCTCGCATTCAGGCAAGCGGAATCGAAGCCAAAAAGGCTTTTAAGAAAATTTCATTATTATTCTTTCCCGATCATCACTTCCGTTGATTTAATAAAAGCCGTTACGTTATCACCCGGCTTCAGTTTAAGGTCATCAACACTATCCATTGTAATAACTGAACTTATTATATTTCCTCCGCCAATATCAATAATGACTTTGGCGGTGACCACTCCTGGTTTCAACTCAATAATGGTTCCTTTAAACTGGTTTCGTGCACTTATTTTCATGACTGTTGGTTTTGATAAACCAATTAAACCGCTGCTCGGAAATAAAGTTCAGTTTATTGTTTAAGCCAGCTCATCCATACACTTTGATTCAGGAAAGGAATATTCAAATCCCTGCACACACGCATGGTATGGCCAGTACCTCCCTGCATGGGATTCAGCAGATCATCATAAAAAAGAGCAACCGTAGCCGGCAATATTCCCGATCGGGTTCCGGTTACTTTTATGGTATCGCGGATGATGTAAGCTGCTTTGACAGTTACGCTGTTTTTTCCATCGGCAAGGTAAGCATCCACAAGTCCCGACATCCCTTTTTTCTGTTTTGAATGATAAAGCACTTCGGGCTCTTCGGCAAGGCTGATCGCATCAAGCGCGTAACTCTGGCTGGTAAGGTTATCTCCCTTTCTGTGCCCGGGATAGGGAATAATCACCTCAAGCCGCGATGCATCCACCGACGCCACACCTTTCGAAAAGAGAAAATCCGAACCCGGGGCATTGCCGCTTCTGAAACGCATGTGTCTGCTTTCCAACGCAAGCCGGCGTCCTATGGAAAAAAGCAATTCCTCATCTTCCGCAAGCACCTTTCTTTTGCCCTCAAGCAAAACAACATTGCCGGGCTTGTCGAAGAACCTGATAAACGATTCAGACGAAAGATGGAAATTCACTGGGTTCATATAATCTGTCACAAATTTCTGATAATAAAGAAAATATTTCTGCCACCATCCTGATAGCTATCGGGACTCCAAAACATCAATACTTATAAAAAATCAATTAATAATGTTGGTGAATTTTTGTGCATTTGTGCTTTGGTGGCTTAAAAGATGTTTCCCCTCTGAAACTTATTTCTGTTTTAATTCCTGCCGCAGAATATTTTCAAACCTTGTGCGGCTGATGTAGTGATCGGCAAGTAGTTTTCCGTCTTTTATCAGGCTGAAAGTTCCGAAACCGGATGGCGCCTGCTGTGCTTCTGCGGGAGTGGTTAGCTTAGTGATGGTCAGGATAATTCCGTTATCAATTGCTGCCTGCTGCAGATCGGTTACAGATTTAAGATGCCAGGGACATTGATCTGCATAGATCAGATGCCAGCCTTTGTATTCCGGCATTTTTTTTGCCCAGTCAATAAAAACCGGAAGAGGCGCCAATGGATCAAGTTTCTTCACCATCAGCTCAAAGCGCCCCATTTCAGATGTTGTGGTGAAGTTATTTTTCTGAAACAGCTTTTTATCAGCCATCCATGAACCGTTAGAACTCATGGCACAAATCCCTGATTTCCCCTGAGCTAAAGCCTCATCTTCAACCATCTGCAAAAGTTTGCTTCCCAAACCTTTTTCGCGGGAGTCTTTTGAATAAACTGTAATGCAATGAATAAAAAGGTAATTGTCTGCTTTAACCGGTCGCCATGCAAGCTCCGAAGGCAGATATTCCACAAAAGCGATCTGCCGCCCTTTGTTGTCGAGGGCAATTTTCATTCGCAAACCTTCATTAAGGGAAGATTTGAACCACTCCGCTTTAGCAATAAAACCCGGCGACTTTTTATCCTTGCTGCAACAAATTCCAACTTCCGAAACATTTTCGGCAGTTACTTCTACAATAGTAAATTCATCTTCAATTTTCATAACTGACAATGTAAGATTTAAAGAAGTAAAACAAACAAAACACTCAGACAACAGCAGAATACTGACGTCTGAGTGCTTTCCCGGTTATTACGGTGATCAGGCAAAGGTATCTTGCCAGAAATAAAATTATCGCTTCACATACTGTTGTTCATAGTATTTCTGATAATCACCTGAAGTTACATTGTTCAGCCATTCTTCGTTGGTAAGATACCAGTCAACGGTTGACTCAAACCCTTCGGTAAATTTCACGGTTGGCTCCCATCCCAGCTCTTCCTTTATTTTTGTGGCATCAATAGCATACCGCAGATCGTGACCGGCGCGGTCTTTCACGTAAGTAATCAGCTTAAGCGATTCACCTGCAGAACGGCCAAGTTTGAGGTCCACAATTTCTATAAGCTTCTGGATTAACTTAATGTTCTGCCATTCGTTGTTGCCGCCAATATTGTAAGTTTCTCCTTCGCGGCCTTTGTGAAAAATCAGGTCAATGGCAATGGCATGATCTTCAACATACAGCCAATCGCGCACATTCTCACCTTTTCCGTAAACTGGCAAAGGTTTGTTGTTGCGGATGTTGTGAATAAACAGCGGCACCAGCTTTTCAGGAAACTGATAAGGTCCGTAATTGTTTGAACAATTCGAAAGTACTACCGGCATATGAAATGTATGAAAATATGCCCTTACCAGATGGTCGCTGCTGGCTTTACTGGCTGAATAGGGACTGCGCGGATCGTAAGGAGTTGTTTCAAGAAATTTACCTTCGTCGCCCAGCGAACCATAAACCTCATCGGTGGAAATATGATAAAAACGTTTGCCCTCAAATCCATCTTTCCAGATGGCTCTTGCTGCATTCAGCAGATTCACAGTGCCCACTATATTGGTCATGATAAATTCCATTGGATTGGCAATGGACCGATCAACATGCGATTCGGCAGCCAGATGAACGACTCCGTCAAACTGATATTTATCAAACAACTGCTGCATCTGATCACCGTCAGTGATATCGCCACGCTCAAAAACATAATTCGGTTTATTCTCTATATCGGTCAAATTGGTAAGGTTACCGGCATAGGTCAGTTTATCAAGGTTAACGATCCTGTATTGAGGATATTTATTTACAAAAAGCCTGACTACATGCGAACCGATAAACCCGGCACCTCCGGTGATAAGAATGGTTTTCATTTCCTGATTGATTTAAGTGATACGTTATTTTTCTGCGAGGGCTTTTTCCCATTTCCAGGCGGAGGCCATCATTTCATCCAGCGACATTTCGGCTTTCCATCCCAGCTCATCGTTGGCAAAGGAGGTGTCTGCCCATACTTTTTCAATATCTCCGGGGCGTCGGTCAACAATCTGATAGTTGAGTTTTTGTCCGCTCACCCTTTCAAAAGATTGAATTACTTCGAGCACACTGAAACCATTTCCTGTGCCCAGGTTAAATATTTCCATATCCGATTTCCCTTTTCCGGCAATCATTCTGTCAACCGCGATAACATGCGCTTTTGCCAGATCAACCACGTGAATGTAATCGCGAATGGCCGTTCCATCGGGGGTATTGTAATCAGAGCCGAAAACATTCAGCGATTTTCGCAGTCCGATGGCTGTTTGCGTTATAAAAGGAACCAGATTGTTCGGAACGCCGAGCGGCAATTCACCAATCAATGCCGAATCGTGTGCACCGATTGGATTAAAATACCGCAATCCAATGGTTTTCAGCCCGTGAGCTTCCACGGCAAACCGAAGTATCTGCTCCGCCATCTGTTTTGTATTCCCGTAAGGAGACCAGGCATCTTTTATCGGCGAAGTCTCTTTTACAGGAAGTTCATCTGGCTGGCCATAAACCGTGCATGATGAGGAGAACACAATATTTTTTATCCCGTTGTCCTTCATCCCCTGAAGGATATTGATGAGCGAATCGAGGTTATTGCGGTAATACATCAAGGGTTCAGTCATTGACTCACCAACTGCCTTAAAAGCAGCAAAATGAATGATGCCGTCGAGCGATTTGTGATCTGCAAAAAACGCGGCGGTTTTTTCCCTGTCAATCAGATCGAACTGATGAAACTCAGGTTTTTTTCCGGTAATTTCTTCGATGCGGTCAATTACGCCGGCATGAGAATTCGACAGATTATCGATGATCACCACATCATAACCTTTTTTCAGCAGCTCAACAGCTGTGTGTGAGCCAATATAACCGGTTCCGCCGGTAACAAGTATTTTCATGGATAAAATTTAATCTTAATAATACGTTAGACTTTTTACAGACCTGAATTTCTGCACATTACAAAATGAAAATTCAGCACAAAAAGACAGCTAAAAATCACCCCTTTGCGCCTTTGCGTCATTGCGTGGTTCTTAACATTGCCGAATTTATGTTAATATCAGACAATCTTTTTCACCATTCCTTCCTTCAGCTGATACTTTTCATTGCTTTCGGGGCAGATCGCAAACCCAGCCTGATCAAAGTTCAGACGATGCCCGAACTCACTCATCCAACCGATCTGACGGGCCGGATTCCCAACCACCAGCGCGTATGCAGGAACCGCACGCGTTACAACAGCACCGGCGCCGATAAAGGAAAACTCCCCGATGTTATGTCCGCAAACTATGGTTGCATTGGCTCCGATTGAAGCGCCCCGTTTTACGATTGTGGCCGAATATTCTCCTCTGCGGATAACCGCACTTCTGGGGTTAACCACATTGGTAAATACCATCGATGGACCAAGAAAAACATCATCTTCGCAGATTACACCGGTGTAGATGGAAACATTGTTCTGCACTTTGACATTTCTGCCTAGCTTAACTCCGGGCGACACAACAACGTTTTGACCCAGGTTGCAGTTTTCACCAAGTTCGCAGCCGGTCATCAGGTGAGTAAAATGCCAGATGCGGCAACCGTTGCCGATTACACATCCATCGTCGATTACTGATGTTTCGTGTGCATAAAAGTTTTTCTCCATAATATCGCTTTTGAAAGTGATGAAGACGGTTCAAAGGTTGATTACTGTTTCATCATATTTATGTTCAAATGTAATACAATGTACTCAGATAAACATAAAAAAAGCCGGAAGATTATCCGGCTTTTGAAGTTTAACGCTTCTTAACTTATCTGTTCACAAATTCGAGCACCGATGAAGTAATGAACTGTAATTGGTCTTCATCAAGTTCGGTGTGCATGGGCAACGAAATCACTGTTTTACACAAGTGTTCGGTCACCGGAAAGTCGCCCTCTTTGTAACGGGGATCGAGATATGCCTTTTGCATATGCAGCGGAACGGGGTAATAAATCATGGCCGGAACATCTTTTTTCATCAGAAACTCCTGCATGGCATTGCGGTCAACGCCTTCGGTTACCAGGGTGTATTGATGAAAAACATGGGTCGATTTTTCGAACCGGGCAGGAGTTTTAAGTTTCGGATGGTTTTTAAAAGCATTGTCATAAAAATCAGCAGCGTGGTTGCGGGCCTCTGCATATGCATCGAGGCGGGCAAGCTTAACGCGGAGAACTGCAGCCTGAATGCTGTCTAACCTGCTGTTTACACCAATAAAATCGTGATAATAACGCACTGTCATTCCGTGGTTTACCACAACCCGCATCTGGTTGGCAAGTTCATCGTTGTTGGTAAAAATGGCACCGCCATCTCCGTAACAACCAAGGTTTTTACTGGGGAAAAATGATGTGCATCCTACATGACCTATGGTTCCTGCTTTTTTGCGGCTTCCGTCAGCAAATAAATAATCAGCACCAATGGCCTGACATGCGTCTTCGATGATAAAAAGATTAAACTCCTCAGCAATCTGCATCATGGCATCCATATCGGCACATTGTCCGAAAAGGTGAACCGGAACAATTGCGCGGGTTCTGGGTGTAAGCGCTTTGCGTACAGATTCCGGATCGATGTTAAAAGTATGCGGATCAACATCCACAACCACAGGAGTAAAGCCAAGCAATGCAATAACTTCGGCTGTAGCAATAAAAGTAAAATTGGTGGTAATTACTTCATCGCCTGGTTTAATTCCAAGCGCCATCATGGCCACCTGAAGCGCGTCAGTTCCGTTTGCACAGGGAATAACATGTTTTACCCCCAGGTATTTTTCCAGGTCTTCCTGAAATCCCTTAACCGCAGGGCCATTGATAAAAGCGGTAGAATTTACCACATCCTGAATGGCCTGATCAATCTCAGGCTTAATTTTTTCATATTGACTTTTCAGGTCAACCATTGCAATCTTTTTCATCTGCAAGTGATTTTGTAGTTGTTGACTTAATTATTCAGGCTTTAAAAACCGATGCAAATGTACAGGAATTTCCGGAAAGGGAGATTATAGGGCGAATTTGAGATCAAATCAATTCAATTCTCTCTACAGTGTGGAGACAATCTTTTCGTTTAGAAACCGAATATGGAGACAATGTCGAAGATGTATACAATCCCCCTCTCAAAGGTTCTGAAGATAATACTCCGAAATTTTTCTGAAAAGATGTGCGCGGTCAGCACCCATTACATTGTGTTCGTGGGTGGGATAAACAAAATAGTCAAGCTGCTTTTGTTTGCTGATGCAGGCCCTGAGAAACTCCAGGCTATGCTGCCACACCACGGTATTGTCTAGTGCCCCGTGAATTACGAGCAACTTTCCTTCAAGGCTATCCACATAATTTATCAGCGCTGCTTCTTTATAACCTTCCGGATTTTGCTCCGGGGTGTCCATATAGCGTTCGCCGTACATAACTTCGTAGTATTTCCAGTCGATGACCGGCCCTCCGGCAGAAGCAACCTTAAATACTCCCGGATGTTTCAGCTTGAGCAAAATGGCCATAAAACCGCCATAGCTCCATCCGTCAACGCCGATCCTGTTCTGATCAACCCAGGGCAGAGATTTCAGGTATTCGACACCTTTCATCTGATCAGCCATTTCGGCAACACCCAGGTTACGGTGAATCACACTCTCAAACGCAAAGCCACGGTTTGCCGAGCCACGGTTGTCCATGGTAAAAACCACAAATCCCTGCTGCGCCATATAGTTGAGAAACAAATTGGCGCCACCCAGCCAGTTTTCGGTGACCAACTGAGCATGGGGTCCGCCGTAAACGTAAATAAAAACCGGATATTTCTTTTCAGCATCAAAATCAGCAGGTTTGATCATACGGCAATACAGATCAGTACCATCTTCAGCTTTCAGGGTAAAAATGCTGGTTTCGCCCAATTTGTATTCGGCAAGAGGATTTGGCGAAGTATGAATGGATTTCACTTTCCTGCCCTTTTTATCTGCAATAACAATTTCGGCCGGAACTTCGCGATTGCTGTATCGGCTTATAAAAAATTTGCCGTCTTCACGAACGATTGTGTTATGAACCCCTTTTTCAGAAGTCAAACGGGTTGTTTTTCCAGATTTCAGATCAAGATAATAAAGGTGATTTTCTAGCGGACTGACTTCGGTTGAAGTGTAGAACAAACCTTTGCCATCTGCATCAAAACCAATCATTTCGTTTACAATCCATGGCCCTGAAGTCAGTTGCCGGATCAATTTACCATCGGTACCATATAAATACAAGTGATTGTAACCATCGCGCTGACTCTGCCAGATAAATTTATCGGCACTTCCCGGAAGGAAAACCATCGCATTCAGAGGCTCCACATAACGTTCGTTCTTTTCCTCAAACAGCGTTGCTACAAAATCACCGGTTCCGGCATCGTAACAATTCATTTTCAGATGGTTCTGATCGCGGTTAAGTACAGCAATGTACAGCGATTTTTCATCGGGGCTCCAGGCGATGTTGGTCAGGTATTGTTCAGCGGGCAAGCCAGTTTTCATAAAAACCGTTTTATTGCTCACCGGATTATAAATGCCAACCGTAACCTCATGGCTTTTCATGCCGGCCATCGGATACCTTATATTATTGGCCTCTGCAACGCGGGTGGTAGCGTCAACCAGCGGATATTCAGTCACCATGCTTTCATCCATGCGATAAAATGCCAGCAAATTGCCTTTCGGCGACCAGAAAGTACCTTTATTAATTCCGAATTCATTACGATGAACCGTCTGCCCGTTTACAATTCCTGGATTTTCATCGGCAGTAACTGCAGTTTTTCCGGAAGGTGTAGAAACATAAAGATTGTTCTTGATGGTATAGGCGATGTAATTTGTTTCGGGAGCCATTTCAGCATTTTCAGCAAGGCTATCGGATGAGTTTATTTTTTTAATAGACTTATTTACAAGGTCATACTCCAGCCAATGCTCATCCTTGACAAAGCTAAAGGAACCGGAGCTCTTCCAGTTGATTGCCGGCATACGTTTAAATTCAGCAAATCCGCTTGCGGTAATTGCTTCGTTAAATACGGACAGGATCAGCAATGTATCTGTTGTCTCCGATTTCAGGTTTCCCTGAAGTAAAACACCGGCATCCTGCCAGGTATAATTATCGGTAGAAGCTCTCCACTGAAGATTTGCCAGACCGGTCGGATAGAGTTTCCGGTTGGTCATAATTTCTTCAGGAACCAGGGTTTTATCCTGTGCGAAAGCGCATTGCAGTGCCATCAGAAAGACAGCAACGAGTGAAAACATTTTATTCATAAAAAAATCTAATTAAATAATGCTTGTTAATTTTTAATGCAATTTGGAATAAAACTCAAAAGCATTAACCAATCCCAAAAATCTTTGCGCCTTTGCCTCTTTGCGTGATTCTTAACTTTTGACAAAAGGAAGTAACGTTAAGGTCTTATGGCCTGAGAAATTTCACCGATCAGTGAAGGATTTTTCTCAACGGCATTTCCGATCACCAGCACATCTGCACCGGAAGTTGAGGTTTCTCTTGCCTGCTCAGGGCTTCTGATTCCTCCGCCAACAATCAGGGGAACACCAATGCTTTGTTTCACATGACTGATCATGGTATTCGACACCGGGTTAATTGCGCCACTGCCGGCATCCATAAAAATAAGTTTAAGCCCGAGCATTTCACCGGCCATTGCGGTGCACATGGCAATATCGTCTTTATCGGCCGGAATGGGATCGGAATTGCTCATATACGAAACCGCAGTGGGTCTGCCGCTTTCTATCAGCATATATCCGGTTGGAATCACCTGCAAAGGACTAAGTTTCAGGTACGGAGCTGAAATTACATGCCGGCCGATCAGCATTTCTGCATTTCTGCCGGAAATCAGCGAAAGAAAAAGAATGGCATCGGCTTTCCAGCTCATTTGCAAGGTATTGCCCGGAAAAAGCACCACAGGAATATCTTTGGCCTGTTTCAGAATTGCAATAACAGCATCCATGTGGTTGTTGATAAGCAGACTGCCGCCCACAAAAAAATAATCCACATCGGCATCAACAGATTGCTGAACTATGGAATCAAGCGCTTTATCCTCTGTTTTGTCGGGATCAATAAGAATGGCGAGCTGCTTTCTTCCGGCCAGCATCTTATTGGTAATATTTTCATAAACAAGCATATAGAGATCGTGCTTTAAAGCTGCAATGATAAGCAATTCCTGTGAAGTACCCAAGAAGAAATATTCAATTGTGAGATATGGGAATCGGGGTTATTAGGTGTTTGAGGTGTTTCTACGTAAAGGATGACATTGACAATTTATCTCTGTTAACTCTGAATTATGTTAAAATTTTTGGGATCAATAATGATGATTGATCGTTTTGTCCTTCGACTCCGTTCAGGAGGACATCGTATAGGACTGATAACGTGTTTATTAAAGAGAATCAATGCTGACCAAACACGAATGTCACACTGAGCGGAGTCGAAGTGCTTATGATGCTGGTTATCAATAACAACAGATTTCTCCATACAATCTTAGTCCGGCCGCATTCAACTATTCAGTATCTTCCTTCAATCTGTAACTTGTTTCAAAACTATACTTAACTTTGCAGCACTATTTTGTATCAAAAATAACCACTCTTCACCATGAAAGAAACCATTGCCGAAGTATTGCCTTACAAAGTTAAAGATATAAGCCTTGCTGATTTTGGTCGCAGGGAAATTGAAATTGCCGAAATGGAAATGCCCGGTCTGATGGCCATCCGCAGGAAATTTTCTGCTGAAAAACCATTGCAGAACGTTCGCATTACCGGTTCATTGCACATGACCATCCAAACCGCGGTTCTTATTGAAACCCTGAGTGAGCTTGGCGCAGATGTGCGTTGGGCCAGCTGCAACATTTTCTCAACTCAGGATCATGCGGCTGCAGCCATTGCCGCTACCGGCGTTCCGGTTTTTGCCTGGAAAGGTGAAACCCTTGAAGAATACTGGTGGTGTACACTGCAGGCGTTGTGTTTTCCGGGTGGAAAAGGTCCGAACCTGATTGTTGATGACGGCGGTGATGCCACCATGATGGTTCACAAAGGCTTTGCTGCCGAAAAAAATCCATCGTTGCTGGAAGCCGCAACTTCGAATGCTGAAGAAGCTGCCATTCTGAAAACCCTGAGGGAAGCTTTTGTAGAAGACAAAACCCGCTGGCACAATACCGTTGCAGAGCTTAAAGGTGTTTCTGAAGAAACAACCACCGGCGTTCACAGGCTTTACCAGATGATGGAAGCCGGCGAATTGCTGATTCCTGCGATAAATGTGAATGACTCTGTAACCAAATCGAAATTCGACAACCTTTACGGATGCCACGAATCACTTGCTGATGGAATAAAACGCGCAACCGATGTAATGATTGCCGGAAAAGTAGCCGTGGTTCTCGGATTTGGCGATGTTGGAAAAGGCTGTGCCCGATCAATGCGTTCATACGGCGCAAGGGTAATTGTTACTGAAATCGACCCGATCTGTGCGCTTCAGGCTGCAATGGAAGGATTTGAAGTTTCAACCATTGAAGAAGCTGTAAAAGAAGGTAATATTTACATCACCGCAACCGGAAACCGCGACGTGATCACCCTTGAGCACCTGCGCAAGATGAAAGACCAGAGTATCGTTTGCAACATCGGACACTTCGACAACGAAATTCAGGTAGATCCGCTGAATGAAGCCAGCGACATTGAAAGAGTCAACATTAAACCTCAGGTTGATAAATATGTATTTCCAGGCGGAAAAGCAATTTTCCTTCTTGCCGAAGGACGGCTTGTAAATCTGGGTTGTGCAACCGGTCATCCCTCATTTGTGATGAGCAACTCATTCTCAAACCAAACCCTGGCTCAACTCGATTTGTGGAAAAACAACTACGAAGTCGGCGTTTACCGTTTATCCAAGAAACTGGATGAAGAAGTTGCAAGATTACATCTCGAGCAATTGGGCGTTAAACTCACCAAACTTACTCCTGAACAATCTGCTTATATCGGAGTGCCTGTGGAAGGACCTTTTAAGCCGGAGCATTATCGGTATTAGGAAAGTTCTAATTTCTAATGTCTAATGTCTAATGTCTGGCATTGGGTAATGGATTGACCTGACAAGTTTTCTTTTTTCAACTTGTCAGGTCTTCTTTTTTACTTTCGGATCTTAAAGCGGATCTCTTATTTAACTCAGGCAAGGATTGAGGTTGAGGCTGAGGTTGAGGTTAAGGTTAAGGTTGAGGTTAAGGTTGAGGTTAAGGTTGAGGTTAAGGTTGAGGTTGAGGTTGAGGTTAAGGCTGAGCGGAGGTCGAGCGGAGTCGAGACCGAAGGAATGGAGGGTTGAGGCTGAGGGTTAACATCCGACTTCTGACATCCGACCTCTGACTTCCTAAATCCGACTTCTGACATCCGACCTCTGACATCCGAAATCCGACTTCCGAAATCTAATTAGTCACCGTAAGCGAATACCCATCATATCTGGTGCGATATTGTTTCAGGCCGATAGTTGCCGGACCTTCTATCGGAGAGCCATCGGTGAGAATAAATCTTGATCCGCAAAGTGAATCAACGGCAATAATTCCATTATCCTCAACCACCACGCGGGCATCATCTTCAAGAGGATCGTAAGGACAGGTGCGTTCATAAACCATAAACTGATCGCTCAATGGCCGGTAAATGATTAAGCCTTTATAGCCTCCGCTGGAATAAACATAACCACCTTCGGGGATAAAATGAAGGGTATTGGGGTAAATCACAAAGTTGACATATATATAAGGTATCTCAGTCCGGTCAGTTTCATCACCACATGAAACAAGCAGCAGAATTAAACCAAAAAGAATTCCTTTTAAAGTACTTTTGAAAACATTTTTCATCACAAATCAATTACTGACATTTATTAACGCAGCAGTAAAAGTAATATTTTTGGCGCAAACAGATAATTTTTCCTGAAAATGAACAAGAAACTGAATTTCAACCGCATCGCTTTTACACTAAGTACCCTCATGATTGTTTTTCTGATGAGCTGTGCTGTGTTTCCGGGCAGAAGCACACGCGACAGAGCATTAAAAGATCAGGAGAGAATAAACAATCAGGCCGCTTCTGAGCTTAGAAACAGGGAAAAAGCGCATCAGAAAATGCAGCCCAAAAACACAAAAAAGATGATGAAAAAAAGTAAGAAGTACACAGAAAGAAACAATAAGCGCAACAAAAGATAAAGCCCCGGCTTGTTAATGCGGGCAGAATAACAGCACTTGGATTGAAAATTGATTTTTTAGTCCTTCGACGCTTAGGAGGACATCGTATAGAGTTGATAATTAGTGCATTAAAATGAATCAGTGTAATCTCTAAACCAATGTCACACTGAGCGGTCGAAGTGTTTAAACGCTTGATTTAACTGTCATCTTAGCATTATGCTCAAAATTTTTTGAGTGCAAACTCTGAATGACACTGTCAGTAATTTCTTATACTACCAAAGTTCTTTTTGCCGAATTTCAGTTTTTTTAGCATGCGAACAGAATCTTTTATATTTTTACCGATGATAAACCAAAGACCAAAACAATGGACGATTTTCTATATATAATAATAGGTATAATCTGGGTAGTTTATTCGCTTTACAGCAACAAGCAGAAGCAGCAAAAAAAGCGTATGCTTGAAGAACAAAGACGGATTGATCCTGATGCACCACCGGCTCCTGCACGGCCACGCTCAATTCTGGAACAGATTCTCGATCCTGAGCCGGAAATACCTGAGACAGCCCCTCAACCTTATGAGGAATATAAAGAACATCAGGAAGAATACTCCTATGAAACTCAGCAACCTGTGCAATTTAAGCCTGTAATTGAGTCGCTTGAAACAATCACAAATGAGGTTTCCGGATCTTATTTTGATAGCCAATACGCATCAAGGGGAGATACCAATTATTACGACAACAGAGTCATGTCGAAATCCACTCACAACGAAATTCCCCTTGCCGAAGAATTGATTGAAGAATTTGACCTCAGAAAGGCAGTTATTTACTCTGAAATACTCAATCCCCGCTACATTTAAGCGTTTTAGAAAATTGTTCAATCGTTTCTAAAATTTTTGGAGCGTATTTCAATTTATTATTACCTTTACCCGCTTTTAACGGCACATGCAACACACAAAGAACATCTAACATAAAATTTCAATGGTATGATCAGAAATCTACTGCTAACTATTGGGTTAGTGCTGACAGCGAACCTGTTGGTATTTTCTCAGTCGGGCTCTCTCTCAGGAAAAGTGATCGATAAAACCACAAAGGAACCCATTCCTTTTGTAAACATTATCGTAGAACTCGGAGGAACACAGGCTGGCGGCACAACTTCGGACTTTGACGGAAAGTACACTATCAAGCCAATTTCCCCTGGAAAATATGACATTAAAGCCACTTTTGTTGGCTACAAACCTGTAATGGTCAGGGGTGTTATTATCAAATCCGATCAGATTACTTTTGAGAATATTATCATGGAATCTACCATGATAGATATTGAAGTATTTGAAGTTGTTGACTATAAGGTTCCCCTTATTGACAAGGATAAAACTTCGATGGGTGCCACCGTTACATCAGAAGAAATTGCCAAGATGCCTAACCGTTCAGCCAATGCAATTGCCACCACAGTCGGAGGTGTATTTTCGTCGGATGGTGAGCGTGGCAGTGTTCGCGGACAGCGTTCTGAGGGTACCGTTATGTATATTGACGGTATCAGGGTTCGCGGATCATCATCACTTCCCGAATCAGCCATTGAGCAGGTTTCCGTTATCCTTTCGGGAGTTCCTGCCCAATACGGAGATGCTACCGGAGGTATTATCAATGTAACTACCAAAGGCCCCAGCCGTGAATTTGGTGCTGGTCTTGAGCTACAGACTTCTCAGTTTCTGGATGCTTACGGTTACAACCGTTTGGGACTCAATATGCAGGGCCCGCTGCTCTGGAACAAAGATAAGACCAGTTCATTGCTTGGCTATTTTATAGCTGGTGAAGTTGTTTACAATCAGGACAGTCGCCCGACTGCAACCGGTGTTTACAAAGTTAAGGACGATGTGTTGCGGGAGCTTGAACTCAACCCGGTCCGTCTTTCAGGAACAGGATTTGGAACCTATTACAATACCAATTTTATCAGGAAAGATGATCTTGAATATTCAAAATCAACACTTAATACAGCTGGTTATGATGTAAACCTTTCCGGAAAATTTGACATTAAAACCGGGCCAAACATCAATCTTTCTCTCGGCGGAAGTGTAAACTACAGCGATGGACGAAACTTTAACTTTGCCCAGTCAATGTTCAATTACGACAAAAATGCACAGGTAATCAGCAACACCTGGAGGGTTTTTGCCCGCTTTACTCAGCGTTTCCCTGCTGACACAGAAAGCAAATCACTGATAAAGAATATTTTCTACACCTTGCAGGCCGACTTTTCAAAGTTTGATCAGACAGTTCAGGATCCGACCCACAAAGACAACCTTTTCAACTATGGCTATCTGGGAAGATATGAAACCCAGAAAGAAAGATCCTACGAATTCGGATTTGATACCATTTCCCAGAAAGCAGCATTTATACACAACGGATTCAGAGATACCGAAGTTCTTTTCACCCCGGGCACTGTAAACCCGATTACTGCCAACTACACCAGACAGTACTATGAATTATATCCTGAAGCCTTTTTTCATGCCAATCAGGACAATATCATTTCAGGCGGAGGATTGCTTAATGGCATGAATGCTCCTTCTGTTTACGGCTTATGGGGAAGTCCAGGTGCTAACCAGGCTGGTTTCTCAAGAACCGACACTGAGCAATATGCTTTTAATTTCAGCGCTTCAGCTGATATCGGAAACCATGCATTGCAGTTTGGTGCCATTTATGAACAGCGTACTGACAGGTTCTATTCCTACGCACCCACCGCACTGTGGAGTTTGATGCGTGGTTTGACCAACTCACATATTGAGCAGTTGGATGTAATAAATCCAAACCTTGTCTATCTTGATGGCGTATTTATGGATACCATCTATTACGATCGCAAGTATGACGCCCTTTCGCAGCGGGTTTTCGACAAGAATCTGCGTTCAAAGCTGGGCCTGCCTATGGATGGAACTGACTGGATTGACATTGACTCATACGACATCAATACACTAACCCTGAATTATTATGATGCCAATGGCAATCTTAAACAAGCTTCTCTGAGCGAAGCACTTTCAATTGACATGTTCTCAGCAGATGAGTTGTTCAACAATGGTGAAAATCTGGCCAGCTATAGTGGTTATACCTACACTGGTGAAAGAACCAAGTCAGCCAACAGCGCAAGTCTCGATGATTTCTTCAACAAACGTGACGAAAACGGTAATTACACCCGCGAAATTGCTCCATTTGCACCGGTATATATCGCAGGATTTATTCAGGACAAATTCGCCTTTGATGATCTTATTTTCAATATTGGTGTCAGGGTTGACCGTTTTGATGCCAACCAGATGGTGCTCACTGATCCTTATACCCTGTATCCCGCGCTTTCAGTTTCTGAAGTAAACGACCTTGGTTCACACCCCCAGAATATGGGCAGCGACTATGTTGTGTATGTTGACAATGTTCGTCAGCCTACCGCCATTATGGGATACCGCAACAACGATACCTGGTACAACGCCGAAGGTCTTGTAGTTACTGATCCTTCAATTGTTCTTGATGCAGGAAACGGAGTTACACCTTATTTAAAGGACCGCAACAACATCTCTGTAACTTCTGAGGCTTTCAGCGATTATGATCCGCAGATTTCGGTTATGCCACGTATTTCGTTCTCATTCCCTATCTCTGATGAAGCTCTTTTCTTTGCACATTATGACGTACTTACACAGCGCCCAACCTATGCGCTTCGTATGAATCCTCTTGATTACTTCTTCCTGCCAACACTTGGAAGCCCTACCATTAACAATCCAAACCTGAGACCTGAGAAAACCATTGACTATGAGCTTGGCTTCCAGCAGAGATTGACCAACAGTTCGTCACTTACTTTATCGGCTTACTACCGCGAGATAAGGGATCAGATTCAGGCTTATCGTTACACAGCAGCTTATCCCAAGACATATTATTCCTACAACAACATTGACTTCTCTACCGTAAAAGGTGTAACCGTAACTTACGATCTTCGCCGCACATCAAATGCAAGGGTAAGAGCCAGCTACACACTTCAGTTTGCCAATGGAACAGGATCTGATCCTGAGTTTGCAAAAGGTCTGATCCAAACAGGTCAGCCCAACCTGCGTACTTTGTTCCCATTGAGTTTCGACCGTCGCCATGCACTCAACCTTATGCTTGATTATCGTTTTGCTGAAGGAAAAGAATACACCGGACCGGTTATCAGACGCACAAAAACTGATGCAGCTGGTGCTGAGGTAATAAAAACAACTCAATTGCTGAAAAATACAGGTGTTAACTTTACCATCTTCGGTGGTTCAGGTACTCCTTACACCAAATCCACAAAACCCAAAAACGGTGTTATCAAGGGTTCGGTCAATGGTTCACGACTACCATGGCAATTCAGGATTGACGGACGCGTTGACAAGGATATCAACCTGAGTTGGGGTGAAGACAAACGTCAGTCATATCTGAACGTATATTTCCAGGTGCTCAACATCCTTGATTCTCAGAATATCATGGGAGTATATGGTGCAACAGGAAACCCTGATGACGACGGATATCTTGCAGCTGCTGAGTTTCAGAATGAAATCAACACACAATTGAATCCTGAGTCTTTCCGTGATCTGTACAGCATCCTGATAAACAGCCCGTTCAATTATAGTTCACCACGTCAGATCCGTTTTGGTATCATTTTCAACTTTTAATCTCTGATACCTGAAATTGAACGAAAACAACAAGAAACTCCACATACAAAAATTATCAGACATGAAAAATATTGCCCGTGTTACTTTAGCCATGTTAATCTGCCTTGCCCTGGCACTTCCGAGCTATGCAGATTATGTGAAGGGCGCAACCAAATCAGGCGGCACCAACCTTAAAGCTGCTGCTGCCGGTTGTTTGCCAGGTGCCGGTTTTAAATACCTTGAAATTAACAATGTACGCGTCCGTATCAACACCGGTGGTGATATGTGGTGGGACTTTGAAGTAGCTCAATATGAAATCCCGAAAGGATCGAAAAAAACCTCAATGTTTGCCGCAGCTTTGTGGATTGGTGGTATCGACGTAAATGACCAGTTGAAACTTGCTGCTTTACGTTTCCGTCAAAGTCCAACCAGTGGATCTCCCGGTTCAGGAAATGATTTCTGGCCAGGCCCCCTTACCATTGATGGAACTGCAGCTATTGCCGAAGAAACCTGCTCGGAATATGATGAATTATTCCCAATCACCCGTGCAGAGATTGATGAATATCTTGCATGGTGGGATGACAGGGCTTCAAATCCCGGCTACCAGATTCCGAAATCAATTCTGGATTGGCCTGCTCATGGTGATATCTCCAAAAAACAGAGTTATTACCTTGCTCCTTTCTTCGACAGAAGCGGTGATGGCAACTACGATCCCGAAGATGGAGATTATCCATACTATGATATTTCAAATGAACTCTGCCACTCAACAACCCAGACCAAAGAGGGTGAAGAAGGCATTGTAAAAGGTGGACTTCTGGCAGATCAGGTAATAAAAGGTGATGCTACCTTATGGTGGGTATTTAACGATAAAGGCAACATCCACACCGAAACACAGGGTACTCCGATCGGACTTGAAATCCGTGCTCAGGCATTTGGATTTTCAACCAACGACGAAATCAACAACATGACTTTTTACAGTTATGAAATCATAAACCGTTCAACTTTCCGTTTAAGAGACACCTATTTCAGTCAATGGGTTGATACTGACCTGGGATACGCAGGTGATGATTATGTAGGTTGCGATGTAGGTCGCGGACTTGGTTATTCATACAATGGAAAGCCCAAAGATGGTGACGGACAATTCTGGGCATACGGCGATCAGCCCCCTGCAATCGGAGTTGACTTTTTCCAGGGACCTTATATGGATCCTGACGGATCTGACAATCCATCGTTTCTTGGTGATGGCAAACTTGGTCCATCATTTAATGGCGATTGCAGCCTGGTTGGACTGAGTGGTTCATACCTGAGCATGGAGTACGGCGATGAAACAAATCCACAATCCGGAAATTTCCTTGTTCGCGCTGAAGCAATCAACGGAGTAAATTTTGGAAACGGAATTGTTGATGATGAACGTTTTGGCATGCGCCGTTTTGTTTATCACACCAATGGAGGTCCTGATTATCAGGATGATCCGAGATTTGCTCCCGATTATTATAAACTTCTTCGTGGTATCTGGAAAGACAACACCAAGATGATTTATGGAGGTAATGCCCACGCTTCAGCCGGTGGTTATGGACCTGCCTGCGACTTTATGTTCCCCGGAGATACCGATATCTGCGATTGGGGTACAGGTGGATTACCTCCTGCCGGACCAAAATTCTGGACAGAGGAAGTTGCCCAGAATCCTCCCGCTGACCGTCGTTTCATGCAATCAGCAGGCCCGTTTATTCTGGAACCAGGTGCAGTTAACTATATTACCGTTGGTATTCCCTGGGCACGTGCAGCATCAGGTGGCCCGTGGGCTTCTGTTAAACTGCTTCAGGTGGTTGATGATAAATGTCAGTTGCTGTTCGACAATTGCTTTGCAGTTGTAAGCGGACCAAATGCGCCTGACCTTACCATCCGCGAGCTTGATAAAGAATTTATTTTCTACATCTCCAACCGCAAAACCAATGATGCCGGAAACAACTTCAACGAAGCATACAGAGAACTTGATCCTTCTATTCAAGCCATTTCAAACAGTCTGGGATATGATCTTGATCCTTATTATCGTTTCGAGGGTTATCAGGTATTCCAGCTTAAGGATGCAAATGTTTCGGTAGCAGATATCCGCGACCAGAAACTGGCAAGGCTTGTTTATCAGAGCGACATCAAAAATGGAATTACACAATTGGTCAACCACAACTTTGATCAGTCATTAAATGCCAATGTCCCGGTTGAGGAAGTGAATGGTGCTGATCTTGGTATCACCCATACTTTCAAACTTACTGATGACGCATTCTCCGGCCAAAGACTGGTTAACCATAAACAATACTATTATCTTGCCCTTGCATACGGACACAATGAGTATTTCCGTTATACTGCTGATCCGGCAGCTCAGGAAGAAGGAATTGCGGGTCTTACAGGTCAGAAAAGAACTTATCTGGCAGGTCGCAAAAACATCAGGGTTTATACTGGTATTCCTCATATCCCTGTTGGCCCGGTTCAACAAAATGCTGATTATGGCAGTGGTGTAGAAATTACAAGGTTACAGGGACAGGGTAACGGCGGCAACGCAATCGACCTGTCAGATGCTACCATTGCAGAGATTATGTCGAAAAAGCCGGTTGATTCACTCAACACTTACGGCAGCCCTGATTATCCTATAGCTTACGAGGCAACATACAAAACCGGCCGTGGCCCGATTGATATTAAAGTAATCGATCCATTGAATGTAAAAAATACAGAATACATTCTGGCCTTTGATTCATTGGCTCCCTATTACATCACAACTGGTGCTGATAGTGCACTCAGCCTGAGAGCATCATGGACACTGACCGATGTAAATACCAACATTACCTACAGGTCTGATACACTGATTTCGTTTAAGAGCGAGAAATTGTTCCCTGAGTTGGGGCTCTCTGTTACCATTGGTCAGATTCTTGATCCCGGTCCTTACAGGATTGGCACCAATGCCGATAATGATGCGATCTGGGGTATAATTTCAGAAAACAACGGACTTATAGAATCGACTTTCACATTTGCTGACAGTTCCAAAGTATGGGTAGCTTCAGTTCCGGATATTGATGGATTCCCTTCATTGAACTGGATTCGCTCCGGTGTGGTTAATGATGCGGCCAACACTTCCAACAATGACTGGAATATGCCATCAAAACCATTCGACCCGAATTCTAACTACGAGAAAGTGGTAAATGGCTCCTGGGCTCCATATATGATGACAGCCTCAACCGAGCAGGATGAGCAGTATGGTGCGGCATTCCGTAATATATCAAAAGTTGGTAATAACTTCTCCGACCTTGCCAGTGTAGATGTGGTTTATACATCAGACAAAAGCAAGTGGACCCGCTGTCCGGTAATTGAAATGAGTTCTGATCCTTTACTTGCTGAAGGAAATGTAGAGCGTTTTAACATCAGGGCAGGTCAGTCGATCGATAAAGATGGCAACCCTGCTCCGGTTGGAAGCGGACCAAGTACCAACCCTGAAGATGCAAACTATATTGCTGAAACCGGAATGGGTTGGTTCCCTGGTTATGCCATCAATATTGAAACAGGTGAAAGACTCAACATGGTTTATGGGGAAAATTCATGGCTCGTTGGTGAAAACGGACGTGATATGAAATTCAACCCGACCAGCAATCTTATAACCTCAGGTGGTGACGTTGTTCTGGGAGGAATGCATTACCTGTATGTATTCAGTCATACAGCAGGTAAAGCTATAGCAGTTGCCAATGTACCCGCGTATGATGCAGGTAAAAAATTACGTGAAAGCATTCCTACAACTCAGGGTGGAGGAATATTCAGGGCACAGGTATATTCAAGTGCCATGTGGGCAACCATTCCTATTGCTGTTCCGGGCCAGGAAGAAAACTGGCTTTCGAATGATGCTACCGTTAGAATCCGCATTGCCAAACCTTACCGTCAGTATTACAGTACCAATGATATTGACAGCACTTATCTGGTAGATCATACCGACAACCGTAACTTCCCGAAATACAAGTTCAGCACCGAGAGCATTGCCACAACCTATGATAACATAGCAAAGGCACAAACTGAGCTCGATCTGATTTCTGTAGTTCCAAATCCTTATTACGCATATTCAAGTTACGAAACCAATCAGCTTGACAACCGCGTTAAGATTGTTAACCTGCCACGTCAGTGTACTGTTACCATTTACACAACAAATGGTACTCTTATCAGGCAGTTTACCAAAGACGAAAGCGGTACTTCAATCGATTGGGATCTGAAGAATTATGCCGGAATTCCGATTGCCGGAGGGGTGTATCTTGTACACGTGAAAGCAGAAGGAATTGGAGAGAAGGTTGTTAAATGGTTTGGATCATTACGTCCTGTTGACCTTAACGCTTTCTAAAATAAGAGCAAGTAAGAACCTGAATAATTAAAACATACAAAATATTGCTTATGAACAAGATCTCTAAATACTTCGCTGCCATTTTGCTGACAGGGGCATTGTTAATGCCATTTGCTCAGGGTTTTGCAGGCAACAAAGACAGGTCGGGACAGGCGGGTGCATCTGAACTGCTTATCAACCCCTGGGCCAGAAGTTCAGGATGGGGTGGTGCCAATGTAGCACATGTAAAGGGTTTGGAAGGACTCTTTGGCAATGTTGCCGGAACAGCACATACCAAAGGCACAGAGTTGATCTTTTCGAACACTCAGTGGCTTCAGGGCAGCGAAATCAGCATCAACACATTTGGACTTACCCAGAAAATGGGTGAATCAGGAGTAATCGGGCTGGGTATTATGTCGATGAATTTCGGCGATATCCCCATCACCACCGAGGATTTGCCTGAAGGCGGAATCGGAAATTTCAATCCAAGCTATATGAACATTAATCTCTCTTATGCCAAAGCTTTTTCAAGCAGCATATACGGAGGTATTAACATCAAAGTAGTTTCAGAGGTTATTTCTGACGTAAGTGCTCAAGGTATCGCAATCGATGCAGGTATTCAATACCTAACCGGTCCCCGCGAGAATGTCCGTTTCGGTATAACACTCCGCAATGTTGGGCCTACCATGAAATTCAGCGGCGATGGTCTTTCTATCCGCACCCTTTTGCCAGGTCAGGAAAGTTCATTTACAGTAGAGCAACGCTCAGCTGATTTTGAACTTCCTACACAACTCGCTTTGGGAGCTTCCTATGATTTCTACATCGCTGAAATGCACAGGCTTACCCTTGCCGGAAACTTTATTTCCAACTCATTTAATCAGGACCAGTTTATAGGCGGTATTGAGTATGAATTAAAATCCTACCTCATGCTTCGTGCAGGGTATGCCTATGAAGATGGAATTACCAAAAAAGCTGAACGCACAACCGCTTTTACCGGTCCAAGTGCAGGTTTTACTGTAGCTGTGCCGCTTGATAAAGAAAAAGGATCATCCATCGCAATCGACTACTCATACAGGGCTACTGACCCGTTCAGTGGCACACATAGTATCGGAGCCCGAATTAATCTCTAAAGCCAGGGTCTGAAGGTTAAAAAAACCAACCCGGCTTAATCAATCTGAAAGGACCCTTTTTATAAGGGTCTTTTCTTCTTATTATCCCTTTTGAGTAAACTCAGATTTTTTACAATTATGTATTACACCCTGGAAGGATTAAACAAACTGAAGTCCGAACTGGATCAGCTTATCAACGTAGAAAGACCATCAATTTCCCAGCAAATAGCTGAGGCGCGCGATAAAGGCGACCTTTCGGAAAATGCCGAGTACGATGCAGCCAAAAATGCACAAGGCATGCTTGAACTCAAGATTTCCAAACTTCAGGAAATTATCCGAAACGCAAAAATTATCGATGAAACCAAACTCGATAATACCAAAGTGCTTATTCTTACTACAGTTAAGATAAAAAATACGAAGAATAACGCTACCATGTCGTACACGCTTGTTCCTGAGAATGAAGCCGACCTGAAAACAGGAAAGATTTCGGTAAACTCACCGATTGCCAAAGGACTTCTGGGTAAGGTGATAGGCGACAATGTAGAAATACAGGTTCCGGCAGGCAAAATGAATTTTGAAATTATTGATATTTCACGATAAAAAACCAAAGATTATGGCAAGCATTTTTTCAAAAATCATAAACGGAGAAATCCCCGCCTACAAAGTAGCTGAGGACGAAAATTTCCTGGCCTTTCTCGACATAAATCCCCTTGCCAAAGGCCATACGCTGGTAATCCCCAAAAAAGAAGTAGATTACATTTTTGATATTGAAGATCCGCTTTATGCTGAACTTTTTGTGTTTGCCCGAAAAGTTGCCAGAGGCATCAAGGCAGTGGTTCCCTGCACCAAAATCGGAGTAACGGTAATCGGGCTTGAAGTGCCTCATGCTCACATCCACCTGATTCCAATTAACTCAATTTATGATATGGATTTCAGCAGGCCGAAAATGAAATTTACACCTGAGGAATTTGAAGCGATTGTATCTGCCATCAGCAGTAAATCAGATATTTAATCCAAAAGATTAACAACCATAGCCGGGAGCAGGTATCACAGCCAGTTCCCGGCTTTTGTATTGTCTGAAAAGCATGCCCACCCTATCCGGAATATTTTTTTAACTTTGCGGCTAATACGGGCGTATCTTCGTATTTATTACATTGAATAACAGAATATTAATGGAAAATACAAAAAAACTGGCTTCCATTGTTGTACCAGCATACAATGAAGAAGAAGGAATTTCCGGGCTTCTCGAAGCTGTAAAAGCACTTGACCTCTTCGAAAAATACGAATTTATAATAGTTGATGATGGCTCCTCCGATCAGACAGCAGCTGTGGCAAAACGTTACCCGGTTAAAGTTATCAGGCATTCTGTAAACAAAGGTTATGGTGCATCCCTGAAAACCGGAGTGCGCCGAGCAACCACACCCCTTGTAATTACAATGGATTCCGACGGTCAGCACGATCCCGCCTATATCGACACCATCGTAGAAATGCTTGGCGAATATGATATGGTAATCGGCGAGCGCTCAGCAACTTCTTTTCAGGTAAAGAGCCGCAAAAGCGGCAAATGGTTGATCCGCAAAACCGGAGAAATGCTTGTTGGACAAAAATTACCCGATTATAACTCAGGCTTACGCGGATTTCACAGAGAGCAGATATACAACATTCTGCACCTCATGCCCAATGGTTTTTCATTTTCCACTACCTCTACTTTAGCTTATCTCAAAGAAGGCTATAATATCGGCACTTTCCCCATTGAAGTAGTGGAAAGAGTTGGACGGGCCAGCAGCGTGCAGTTTGTGCGCGACGGTTCCAAAACCTTTTTGTTGTTGTTCCGCATCATCATGCTTTTTAATCCGTTGAAGGTATTTTTTCCGGCCAGTCTGCTTTTTACAGCTGCAGGTGCTATTTGGGGAATAAACGGCTATTTGTTCTTCGGAAGATTTCCAAATTCCGGAATAATTCTGATCACACTGGGCATGTTTATGTTTTTCTTTGGCTTGCTGGCTGATCAGATTTCGCTTCTCAACCGGAAAAAATAATGAATAACAATAAAAATTTCAGCAATTCGTGGAGCGATAAAGAAGTAGAAGCCCACTGGGATAGGGTCGCTCACATCTATGTGCAGGAAAACAACAAAGTAAAAGAAACTCATGATCAGCGTTTCAGAGAAACCATTCAACATCTGCAATTGCCCGACAATGCAAGAGTGCTGAATATCACTTCGCGCGATGCCGAAGCAGATGATTATGTTAAGCTTGCAAACCCCAAAGCAGTTGTTGTGAATGCTGAAATTTCAGCAGGGCTGATGCAGGTAGCTTCAACACTCAGACCACAAATTCAGCAGGTAAAACTTGCCAGTTACAGCGTTCTGCCTTTTTATGATTGTGAGTTTAATCGCATCATCTGCCTCGAAACCCTGGAACATGTTTCAGAACCCATTCAGTTTCTAAGAGAATTGCACCGGGTTTCTACCCCTGAGGCAAGAATGGTGCTGAGTTGCCCGCCGGCTACCAGCGAATTGGCTTACCAGATTTATACAGCTATTTTTGGCGGACATGGAGAAGGTCCGCACCGATTTTTGCATTCACGTGAAGTGAAGGCCATGTTTGAATACACCGGATGGAAACTGCTGCTTCACAAAGGAACAGTGCTTCTGCCTGTTGGACCCCGAGGGTTAAAACTTGCTGCTGAACGATTCATTGAAAATATGCAGAATACATTTATTGCCGAACTTGGAATACGCCAGTTTTATGTCTGTGAAAAGTATTGATGAACTGAAAAACATCATGCGGTCTGATCTATGCAACCGCTGTGGCAGTTGCGTGGGTTTATCTGACGGGAAAATTGTTTTTACCGATCGCGAAGGAAAATTCCGTCCGGTGGTAATTCAAGAACCCGACGAAAATGAATCAGCCAGACTATTGAATGCATGCGCAGGAAAGAATTTCAGTTTTCCGGATTACCGGGAACATTTTTATCCGGCTGCTCCTGGATTTCACACTTATACCGGTCCCTTTCACGGGATTTTTATAGCACATTCCACCGATGAAAAAATAAGAAGAGCCGGTGCCAGCGGAGGAATGATTTCAGCTATTCTGATTTATCTTTTGAGAAGCAAGCAGATAGAAGGTGCTGTTGTTACAGGAATGTCGCACAAAAAACCATGGCTTGCCGAATCATATATCGCAACATCTGAAGAAGAAATTATTGAAGCAGCGCAGAGCAAATACATCATTACATCAGTAAATGAAATACTTCCGGAAATTTCCGCATTCAAAGGTCGTTTGGCTTATGTGGGATTGCCCGGACAGGTGCAGAGCATCCGAAAACTTCAGAAAACCGGCGACAAAACTGTTGAAAACATCAAATACATTTTTGGCCCGTTTTACGGGAATACACTGCAGTTTTCGTCGGTCAGAAGTTTTCTGAGATCTTATAAAATCAGGGACTATCAGAACATCAGCAAACTGTGGTTCCGATATGGTGAATGGCCTGGAAATATGCGCATTGAAATGACTGATGGCAGAAGTGTTGAGCTTCCGAAGTTTCACGCCAACTACCTGATTCCGTTTCACATTCTTAAAAACAGCCTTCTTTGCACCGACCTGAGCAATGAATTTACCGATATTTCAGGTGGCGATGCATGGGCGCCCGTATATGAAGAACGGGGAAAAGGTTTTTCGATGGTGCTCAGCCGCACCCCGGAAGGAGCCAGAATACTGAACGAGATGGAATCAGAGGGATTGATCAGCCTCTCCCCCATTTCAGCCGACGAAGCCATAACCATGCATTCACATGGTTATGATCTGAAAAAAAGGGGGACATTCATCCGGATGAAATTTCGCAAATGGATGGGAAAAAGCAATCCCGATTATGGTTATGAAGTCAGCGGATTCCCCATCAGCCGGTATCTTATGGAGTTTGTCATTAATGCATTATTCGTGGTTCTTGGAACCCGCATTGCTCAATGGACCGTTGAACAGATTCCTCCATCAACCATCGGCAGGGTATTCGAGAAAACAAGAAATATCTGGAAAAAGGCAACCTTTTCCATCAAGCGCGAAAACCTAAGTCAATGAAAAAGGGATTAGCCAGTAATCTTCTGAAAATAATGGGTTCAGTCCTGATTTTGTGGCTGCTGATCAGCCGCATAGACTGGGACATTGATACTTTTCGTGAAGTTCTGGCAGGTCTGAAACCCGGATGGTTTGCACTTTCACTTACCGGAGTAATTCTTGTACTTGGCGTTAAAAGCATCCGTTGGAATCTGTTGCTAAAAAAGGAGGGCTGCTCCTACCCTTTTCTGAAAAGTTTTCATGCGTACCTTGCCTCTTTTACCATCGGACTGATTACACCAGGACGACTGGGTGAAATCGCCCGCCTTTATTATGTAAGAGAAGATACCGGTGTAAATTTTTACACATCATTCAAAACCATAGTTGCTGACCGGATTTTTGATTTTGCTATTCTATTCTGGTTCGGAGCAACCGGTATGTTATACTTTTATAAAGTAGCCGGAGAATATCACGGTGTGTTGTACCTGATTGCAACCGGAATAATCATGTTTCTAGGCTGGTATATTGGCAACCTGATTCTGCAAAAATTTATCAGAAATCCAAAACCACTTTCACTACATAGTCTTGCCAGGGATACATGGGGAGAACTTTTCAGTAAAGCCATGATTCTTCCCTGGGTTCTGACACTTGCCGCTTACTACCTCTTCTATATCGCCAACCAGTGGATTTTCAGGTCTATCGGTATTGAACTGAATGTAACAGATATCGGTTTTATTCTCAGTCTTATGAGTCTTGCAACGCTGATTCCGATATCAATTGCTGGTTTTGGCACCCGTGAGGCCAGTCTGGTTTTTTTGCTGGCATTTTATGGGATAAACCCTGAAGTTGCGATTGTTTTCTCATTGCTTCAGTTTACAGCTTTCTTTCTCTGGGGAGGAATTGCCGGGCTGATATGCTGGATGCTGAAACCTGTAAGTATTTCTCTGATCAAAAAAGATTATCGCACTTTCATAGAAATGCTCAGAAAGAAGCGATCAGCAGAGAAGTCTGACATTTGAATGCTGCGCAGCATATTCTCACTTGAGAATTATTTGTATCTTTAGACTTACCTTTTCACCCAGAAGAATTATTTGTATCTCCCTGATTTTCACCTGATAAAACTTCTCAATTATGATTTCATATACAGCAAATTCAGCGCGTTACGATGGGATGCCCTACAATCGCTGCGGCAAAAGCGGATTAAAACTACCTGCTTTTTCATTGGGTCTGTGGCACAACTTTGGCGGTGTAGATATTATGCAAATTAGCCGAAGCATTCTGCTGGAAGCATTCGACCGGGGAATAACACATTTTGACCTGGCCAACAATTACGGCCCACCTCCGGGATCAGCCGAAGAAACCTTTGGACAGGTAATGCGCACCGATCTTGGCCGCTACCGCGATGAACTGGTCATTTCAACCAAAGCGGGATATTATATGTGGCCGGGACCCTATGGTGAATTCGGATCAAAAAAATACCTGATTTCAAGCCTGGATCAAAGCCTTAAACGAATGGGGCTTGACTATGTGGATATTTTCTACTCACATCGACCTGATAATGACACACCCCTGGAGGAAACAATGGGTGCACTGGAGCAGATTGTACGACAAGGCAAAGCACTTTATGTAGGTCTGTCGAACTACTCTGCCACACAAACCCGTGAAGCAGTGGAAATACTCAAAAGCATGGGCATCCGTTGCCTTATTCATCAGCCCCGGTATTCGATGTTTGATCGCTGGATTGAAGGCGGGTTGCTCAATGTGCTGGAAGAAGAAGGAATGGGATGTATTGCCTATTCGCCGCTGGCTCAGGGAATGCTTACGGATAAATATCTTGAAGGAATTCCTCCAGGCTCCAGGGCAGCCAAAGAGCATGGATTTCTGCAACAAAGCCAGGTTACCACCGAGTTGGTAGAAAAAGCCCGCAAACTGAATGAAATTGCTGCAAACCGCGGGCAGAAATTATCTCAGATGGCTCTGGCGTGGATTATGCGCGACAGCAGAATTACTTCGGTACTTTTGGGTGCAAGTAGTATAGAGCAATTGGATGAAAATCTTGCGACATTGAATAACCTCCATTTTTCGGATGAAGAATATCGGCTTATTGAAGAGATAATTTCCTGAAAAAAAGCCAAGTGCTGAAAAAATTAACAACTTTACTGAATACATCTGCCTATTCAACTTCCGGCAGAAAAGACAAATAAATCTTTTTTGGCAGGGAGGAATAGCACTTACAATGTGTTTGGGAAGATGATAAGCTCGTTTACACAGAAACAGGCGGATTTCTTATCTTTGTCAAAGATTTCCGACCCATTCATGACATACACTACCTTAAAATCAATTAAAGTTCACAGGGCTTTCCAGACTCTGCTGCTTATATCGATTCCGGTTATTTTATTTCTCTCCTCGCTCGATACCATCAAAGAACGCGAAAAAGTATGGTATGGTGCTGGTTACGACCCCGAATACGCATATCTTTTCAATTCACTCAATGTCGCAACATTCAGGTTGGTGGGGCATTTTGATCATCCCGGCACACCCATGCAGGTTTTTGGTGCACTGGTGTTGCAGGGCTCCTGGTTAATTAATCCCGACGGAGACAGCCTTACACAGGATGTACTTTCAAACCCCGAAGAATACCTTCGCCTGCTCAATGCATCAACCGCACTTTTGGCAGCCATAGCGGTTTTTATTGCCGGAATCTTTATCTTATTCCGAACAGGAAACCTATGGTACGCAATCATTTTGCAGTTGATCCCTTTTATTTCCGGGTTTATTCTGTACAATGCTTTTGCCCGGATTACACAGGAAGCCATGCTAATGATTTCCTCACTGGCATTGGCAACTGCATTGGTGGATTGGCTGATAAATTCAACACCGGAAAAGGAAAACAGATACGCCCAGGCATTCGGAATAATAGCCGGGTTCGGGATGGCATCAAAAATACTTTTTGCCCCACTTTTAATTATTCCTTTCTTTATCCTGAGCAACTTCAAACGCCGGAAAAAATACCTTCTATATACAGCAGCTTCATTTGTGATTTTCACTTTGCCCGTTATAACCTTATATCCAAACATGGCATGGTGGGTGATTAAACTGTTTATTTTTACGGGGCAGTATGGTTCAGGTCCTGTTGGACTGGTGGACACCCTCTCCTACCCGCAAAACCTATGGTGGACACTTATGGTGAACCCAAAGCTGGCTATGCTCTTCGGAGGAGGCTTGCTATGGATAACAATGCTGATCATCATCATGAAGTCAGGCAAAACTCTGGTGCAGAACAAAACATTCAGATTGCTGGCTGCAACAGTTGCTGCTCTGGCATTTGGGTACCTTATTGTTGCCAAACAACCCAAAGAATCCTACCTGCTGCCGTACGAAATGATTGCTTCGGTTCTGATAATTTTAGTGATTTATCAGGTCGGTAACTTCAGGTTTCTGCAAAGAGTGCGTGCATGGATTCCTGCCCTGCTAACGTTGGCCTTCGCAGGTTTTGTTATACCTTCGGGTCTAGCTGCAAAAAAGAAAATTTATTCGCCCGATAAAAACCATTTGTGGGAAACTTCAAGGCTTGCTGCTGAATCAGCTTCGCAAAACAGCATACAAATTTTTGCACACCCTGCTTCATCTCCAGAGGCTGCGCTCTTTTTTGGGAATGCTTACAGCCATTGGAGATACACGGGATTATTAAAAAACTTGTATCCGGATACTTACATCTTCAACATCGCCGAAAATAAGATCGTTGACTGGGATAATTCACCCGTTGAACCTGCGGCATTGAGCAATGCCGGAAGAATATTGATACAAGGGCCGGTCGAAATAACACAAGCTTTGCAAGGTTCAGTATCCGGTACCGGAATTCACTTGCAGGAAAAGTCTTTTTATGAAGATGAAAAACAGATTATCCTGATTGCCTATCCGGAAAAAGATGAATATCAACACATTAAACAATCTCTGATTTTTAGTTCATCCGAAAAAGAAAGAGGACTTGAAAAGCAGCTACAGTTCTCTGTCAATGGATTCACCACAATGGGTAACATTGATTTTTCAAGATCGCGGAATGGATACAGCAGCCTGATCACCGACAATGAAAATCCATACGCTTTTACAACCAAAAATATAATGTTGCAATCCGGCGATAAAATTGAAGTAAATGTTTATGCCTATGGAACACAATCAACACTAAAAATTATCGTTTCAGAAAGTGACACCAGGAAAGTATTGCACCAATCTTTATCACCTGCCGATTCAGATAAATGGTCTAAACATAACCTTACCTTTGTCAATGCTGCAGATTCGACAATGAACGTATTTGTTTATTGCCTGAATCATGGCAGCTCACTGGGTTGGTTTGATGATTTTTCATTGGAAACCACCAATTCCATCCGACCTTAACCACAGATAATGGGGAAACTATCACAAAACAAGACAAAAGTCTGGGAGGCAATGGAAACGCTCGCTCCCCGGCGCGATAAATACATACGGCGCAATTGGTATTATTACAAAAACCTTCGTAATTTTTTCAGGTTTAACATTCCTGAGGGCGCCAGAGTTGCCGAAATCGGTTGCGGAACTGGTTATCTGCTCAATTCATTGAACCCTTCATATGGTTTAGGCATTGACTTCTCTGCTGCAATGATTGAAATTGCCCGACAGAAATATCCAAAACTCCATTTTGAGGTGATGGATGCCGAACAAATAACATTAAATGAAAAGTTTGACTACATCATAATTTCTGACACGCTGGGTTACCTCGAAGATATTCAGAAGGCTTTTGCTGAATTGAAGAAAATTGTACATCCCGGAACGCGTATTTTACTTTCGTACCAAAACTTTTTATGGGAACCGCTATTGTGGTTATCTCAGAAATCAGGACTAAAAATGCCTCACCCCAGGCTCAACTGGCTGAGCCGCGGTGACGTGATAAATCTGCTGGAGCTGGAAGGATACGATGTGATCAAATGGGGGCGGCGTTTCCTGCTTCCGGTTTACATCCCACTAATATCTTGGTTTACAAATAAATATATTGCAAATCTTCCTCTTTTTAACAGCTTGTGCCTTACCGGATATACAATTGCCAGGCTTCCGGAAAACCGACCTGAAAAAAACAGGGATTTCAGCGTAAGTGTAATCATCCCGGCAAGGAACGAAAAAGGCAACATTGAAGATGCTGTATTGCGCGTTCCTAAAATGGGAAGCCATACCGAAATTATTTTTGTAGAAGGCAATTCAACCGATGATACCCTGGATGAAATAAAACGTGTTTGCGAAGCGTACAAAGATAAGCGCGATGTAAAATGGATGGTTCAGGAAGGAAAAGGCAAAGGTGATGCCGTGAGAAAAGGTTATGATCATGCATCTGGCGATATACTGATGATACTGGATGCCGACCTGACTGTTCCACCCGAAGATTTGCCCAAGTTTTACGATGCCATTGCAACCGGGAAAGGTGAATACATTAATGGAACGCGCCTGGTTTACCCCATGGAAGACGAGGCCATGCGAACTCTGAATATGATGGGCAATAAGTTCTTTTCGGTAATGTTTTCGTGGCTTCTTGGTCAGCGATTGAAGGATACCCTTTGCGGAACAAAAGTACTTTCAGCTGAAAATTACCGGAAACTTGCTGCCAACAGAGCCTATTTCGGCAATTTTGACCCGTTTGGCGATTTTGATCTGATCTTCGGTTCTTCAAAATTAAACCTGAAACTGATTGAAGTTCCTATCAGATACCGGGCACGAAAATATGGAGAAACCAATATTTCAAGGTTCAGGCATGGTTGGCTGCTGCTGAAAATGGTGGTGTATGCCATGAATAAAATTAAGTTTATTCACTGATAAGAATCACCACTTATGTAAGGATTTTTGGACAAATTGCATTTAGAGTTTTTAATTTGTCCGGAATACACCTAATCCTGAAATTAATTTCAAGGAATAAACTCAGGTATTTATCTTTCAAAGGTTGTGATGGTATAGGTTTGAGGAAAGCCAGTGCTGTCGATCATTGTGTAATTTTCTTTCAGATACTTATAAATTCCGTCATCCTCATCAAGCTTTGGTCCATTCAGATAGTAAATAATGCGGCCTGATGAGTTTTTGCCTGTAACTGATTTTGCATGTTCAAGTCCCCACACGGGGTAAATATTTTGTTGCGACAACCGTTCATAAAAATTTTCAGCATCGGTAAAAATGGAGCGGTCATAATAATAGGCAAATTCCATATCTGCCCAGTAAGGATGAATGATTAGAACATCATTTACCTGCTTATGATTTCCGACAAAAGAGGTCGCTTTGGTGACTTCGCGGTAGGAAAACTCATCGGGCAGGATTTTCATCCTGTTCGCCATCATGGCAAGCAGAATAATTGCAGCAGCAGGTATCAGATATTTATTGCGGTTAAAAAGCTGCGAAACAGCAACAGCTACAAAGAGATATAGCCCAACAGAATTAAAAAGCAGATAACGGGTAATAAAAACCGGCATCTCAAACGAAATGAGAAACATTAAGGTAAAAGGTACAAACCACCAGATAAATAAAATAAAAAGTTCTTTATCTATTGATTTCCACGTCTTTTTATACACCATAAAAACCAGGCCGGCAGCCAGTATCCATAATACAGCCCTGAAAACCTCGGGGTGATTTAAAAAATGGCCAAGCTGGTATAGATATTCTGCCCCTGATTTGGGCGGTTCAACCCATGTGCCCTGGCTTGACTTCAGAAATTGCCTGAAAAGAATAAAAAAGAATGGCAGGTAAGCCACCACAGTTACTCCGAAAGAAATCAAGATGTTTTTAAAAACTTTCTTTTCTCTGAAGTAAAATAGCCCGCAAGCCAATTGCATAAACACGACAAACCAACCGAAATAATGAGAATATACCATGGCTATATTCGAGATAATCAGTAGTGGTATTGTATGCTTTTTACTTCCTTGCTCTTTTACCAGCTGCAAAAGAAAATACAAAGACGAAGCAGTAGCCAGAGACAATAAGGAATATGTCCGGGCTTCAAGTCCATGAAAAAAGTGAAAATTTGAGAGTAAAAACATGCCGGAAGCAAGAAGACCTGGCCAAAAACCAAAAAATCGTTTTCCGGAGAAATAGATAAATAACACAGTGAGACTGTTGAATAGCAAAGGCAAAAGCCTTACCGCGACTGGCCCGGTTCCTGTCAATTGAATCCAAAAGTGCAGCAAAAGCATAAACAACGGCGGATTCGGTTCCCCCTGAGCAGGCATTGACAAAATATGCCATATACTCTGCTGTGCATGAAAAATGGTAAATGGCTCATCCAGACTAATTTCGCGATAGGTTATATAAAAAAATTTCCACACAAAACCAGCCACAGTCAGAAGAAGCGGGAATATAACATTGAACAGAAGAAATTCATTACGGGATTTTTGAGCACTCATTCCGGCAGGATTATTCACTTTTGAAATCTAAAAAATTGATAATCCGCAACAGAATAATGCCTGCGACCAGAAATACAAGGGCAGTAAACGAAAACCTGTTCCTGATGCGATGTAAAAAAGGCATAGTGCTACTTTTTAGTCTCCCAAACCTCTACGTTGAAATTGCGGATATAAATTGTTGAAGGCTCCCGCTGCCACACATAAACCTTCAGATTGTCATGTGGCGTTCTTACTTCTGGGGTTAGGTAATAAAAACTGATTGTATTCCAGTCTCCGGGTTTCAGGCTGTCGGGCGAAATGGTCTCAGACCGGTACTTATAAGCCTCGCCCTTGTGATGAAAAGCAGCTACAAGTCGTGGTAATTGACCTTGATAAGACTCGGGTATAAACACTTCAACTGAAGCATAAATCCAGGCATGATCAAAAGAGGTAAGATCGCTGTATGCAATTTCTGGCCCCGGGGCATATGGATTCAGCCCATTCAGTTTTAAAGCTCCTGTTGTGTCGGACGAAACCGGGGACGGTCCGAATAATGAGCGTTTTTCATATCGATCCTTATGTTTAAAGGTATCCCGACTTTCTGTGCTCCTTTCGACAAGAAGCAACTCATCCAGCTTATCTTTATCAATGTTTGTTTTCCCGAAAACAGCCCAATAGTAATCTTTTGTCATCCGCTCTTTATCAATGATGCCGGTTTCAAACTGCCAGGTCTGAAAAAGATTTAATACAATCAGAGCCAACCCGAAAAAAGCTGCGAGCCAACGGAGACGGTGCAAAAACACTACTTCCACCAGACTGGCAAGCGGAAGTGCCAGTAGAACATAAGTTGGCAGCATGGCTCTGGCGCTGAAGCTTCCGCCGGCGTACCACCAGCAACTCCATGAGGAAACAATCCACAAATCGAGCAGCACATAGGCAAGTATCGCAAAATTCCAGGCTTTGCTTCTTTTGTAAAGATGATAAAAACCTGCAAGTGCAAACAACATTACAGGAGTGTAAACAAACCAGCCTTTGCGGTAACTGAAAAGAAATTCAAAAATATATGGAGGGAAAAACCTGAACCCTTCTCCCGGGTTGTCATAAGAATAAAAAATCCAGTTTCCGGTGGTGGTTTTCCAATAAATAAATTGAATTGATCCAACGATAATGGCAGGCACAAGAAATGAAAGCACATGATTAATATTGGTTTTCATCACTTTAAACCTGAAAATAAACTGCCGCCAAGAGCCTGCATTCCAGAACAGCGGAATCAGCAGACAAACAATCTCAGAAGGCCTTATCAGGGTAATAAGTCCGCAGGTAAGTCCCATCTGAAAAGCCCGTTTAAGCGATGGTCTTTCGTACCAGCGGATGGTAGTGTATAGCAAAAAGGCGTAAAGCGAAAAAAGGAAATTTTGGGACAACAGCGTACCATCAAAAGCAGTTAGCTGGAAATAATTGGTTCCAAAACCGATTAGCAGTATGGTTACAGCAGTAGTGCGATCATCGAAAAGCCGTAAGAGAAGTTTCCTAAGGATTATGAGTCCGAAAATTGCCCACAGTATCCCGCCAAGACTGAGAATCAACTGATAGGGCAACGAAAATCCATCAGCAGGGTAACCCAGAGCAGGCGCAATCCAATGAGCAATCAGGAAAAACGGCGAATATAGCAGCGCCAGACCTGAGGTGTATTTGATAACCTTTTTGCCATCGGTGCCATTAACCAACTGATATAGCGTAGCAGAAGGCTGGTATTTTTCCATCACTTCATCCACCCACTCCGGGTTTTCAAGACCGGGATCGTCATAAATAAAAGTTGCAGGCAGGTATAAATAATACCCGAATACATCCCAGCTCAATGCACGTGTTGGAAGTGAGATACTGCGAAAAACCACCAGCGAAACCGCCAGCAATAAAACCACATAAACCGATAAACGTCTCTTCTGAAACATATTCAATTTAAAAATCAGTTTTTCTTATATACCCTGCGATCGAAAATGCCAAACTTCAAAATACAATATATCGCCCGGAAGCCGTCTTTAGCGCCGATTTTTTTTCCTTCATCATAGGTGCGGCCATAGTATGAAATTCCTACTTCATAAATTCTGATGGCTTTGATGCGTGAAATTCTTGAGGTAACTTCCGGCTCAAAACCGAAGCGTTTCTCAGTAAGTACAATCTTTTTAATGATGTCAGCCCTGAACATCTTATAACAGGTTTCCATGTCGGTAAGGTTCAGGTTGGTGAACATATTGGACAGAAATGTAAGGAACTGATTACCAATAGAATGCCAGAAAAACAGTATGCGGTGCGGACCCATGCCCATAAACCGTGAGCCGTAAACCACATCAGCAACCCCGTCAAACATGGGCTTGAGCAGCAGATTGTAATCGATGGGGTCATATTCAAGATCAGCATCCTGAATAATTACATAATCGCCTGTCGCAAGCTCAATTCCCTTGTGAATGGCAGCACCTTTTCCCTGATTAACAGGCTGATTGAAAGTCATAATTTTCACACCCGGATTTTCATCAGCAAAATGTTGCATCACCTCAGCTGTTGCATCGGTTGAGCAATCATTTACTACAATAATTTCCTTTTCGATGCCGAAAAGTAATTCAGTAGCTATCACCTTATTCAGGATAAGGTGAATGGTCGGGGCTTCGTTGTAGGCCGGAATAATGACAGATAATTTTGGCATTCTGTTTTTTGTTTGATTAATTCTTTGGTTAGTTACTCTTTAAAATATGCTCTTTTTACCCTTGACGAAATACCGGTAAGTATTTCATAAGGAATGGTTCCCATTTCGTCAGCCAGTCGGCTGATTGGCAGTTCGCGGCCAAACACCAGCACGTCATCGCCTTCTTTTGCTTCAATTCCGGTGATATCGAGCATCGTCATATCCATACAAACATTACCAGCAACGGGAACAAGATTTCCGTTTACCAGAAAATGCCCGGTTCCGTTGCCCAGTCGCCGGTTGAGTCCATCGGCATAGCCAATAGGGATGGTGGCAATTACACTATCGCGTTGTGCTGTCCATGAACGGTTGTAGCCCACCGATTCGTTTTTGCTGACATGAGTTATCTGCGAAATACTTGTTTTCAGACTGGTAACTGTTTCAAGTTGGGATTGCTCTTTTTCATCAGAAGAAATTCCATAAAGAGAGATTCCCAGCCTTACCATCTCAAATTGCGCCTCAGGAAACCTCAGAATTCCTGCTGAGTTGAGGATATGCCTCATAAAATTATAGCCCAACGCTTCTCTGAGTTTTTGGGTAATCCTGACAAATTCAGAAATCTGTTGTTGCGTATAATCGTCAAAATTTTTGTTATCGCTGCCAACCAGATGAGAAAATGCTGATTCAACTTTTATTTCAGGATGACTTTGCAGGGTTGCTATTAGTTCAGAAAGTTTATCAGCAGCAAAACCGAGCCTGTGCATTCCGGTATCGAACTTCAGGTGGATTTTAACAGACTCAGCACTTACTTTAAATCTTTTGATTGCCGAAATCAACATCTTTAGAGTTCTGAAATTGTAGATTTCCGGCTCCAAAGCATGTGTAAGAAAGGCTCCCATTCCACTTTCTTCAGGGTTCATTACCATAATTGGCAGACTGATTCCTGCTTTACGCAACTCCACGCCTTCATCGGCATAAGCCACTGCAAGGTAATCTGCGCGATGAAACTGCAGGGTATTGGCAATTTCATAACTTCCGCTTCCGTATGAAAAAGCCTTAACCATCGCCATTAAGCGGGTGCCGGGCTGAAGCCTGGAACGATAATAGTTCAGATTGTGCACCAATGCATCCAGATTCACTTCCAGAATGGTTTCATGCGATTTCTGCATCAGCAGATTGGTAATTCTTTCAAAACCAAAATCGCGGGCTCCTTTTATTAAAATGCTTTCGTTGCTGAAATCAGCACTTTTAAACTGACGCAGAAAACTATCCGTATCCTTGTAAAAGACAGCTTTTGCATGAAACAGATCGTTATACTTTGAAATCGTTTCTCCGATGCCTACCATACGGCCGATGTTTTTAGCATTCACCATGCCGGCAATTTTTCGGTAAAGCAGCTGCTCGTTTAATTCACCCTGGCGCATATCGCTGAGGATTAAACATTTTGCATCGTGCTGATTCTGCTGCATCATAAAATCAAGCGCAATCTGCAAGGAGTCAGGGTCAAAACTATAAGCATCATTAATTACAGAACAGCCGTTTATTCCGGCATTCATCTGTAAACGCATTTCTACAGAGTGAAGTTGCTGCATTCGCTCGTGTGTAACAGCCGGACCATAACCCAGAAACAACATTACACACCAGCAATGAATGGAATTTTCAACTGATGCTGCATCGGTAAACGGAATCTCAATCGCGGTGTTACGGCCTTCATAAATGGCTGTAATCAATGTTCTACCGGTGAATGTTTTTACTTCGGTTATCTGCAGTTTATTTCCTTCGCGGTAGCCCCAATCAAATAGTTTGGTTTCCCGGTTTCCGATACCGGAAATCATTGAGTCAACCATCTGATCATCGCTGCAATAAATCAGGGTTTCAGCTTCCTGAAACAACAATAACTTTTCTTCCAGCTTCTGCTGATGCGAAGCAAAAAACTGATCGTGGGCATGGCCTATATTGGTCAATATGCCAATATCTGGTTTAATGATACGGGCAAGGCTCCCCATTTCATCTGGCTGTGAAATACCTGCTTCGAATATTGCAAGGTTGTGAATGCTTCTGATCTGCCATACCGAAAGCGGAACACCGATCTGCGAGTTATAACTTCGGGGACTTCTGACAATGGTTTTCTCAGGTGAAAGCAACTGCCAAAGCCATTCCTTGACAATCGTTTTGCCATTGCTGCCGGTAATTCCGATTACCGGCAAATCAAATGCCGAGCGGTGGTATGCGGCAATATCCTGAAGTGCTTTCAGGGTATCATCAACAAGAATAAAACCCGCACCCTCAAATATTTGCGCAGGCAGCGAAGAAACCAGGAAATATCTTACTCCTCGCTTATACAGATCGGCAATAAACTGATGCCCGTCATTTCTACGGCTGACCAAAGCAAAAAATAAAGTATGCTGAGGCGTTGAAAGTTTACGGCTGTCAGTCAATATCTCTTCAATGCGGTCATCGGCAAAGCTGCCTGACAAGCTTCCGCCTGTAAATGCAGCAATTTCGCTGAAGAGATAAGCTTTATCTGACATTCCCTGAAGTTTAGCGCTCGGTTTCCTGCTTGCTCATTTCCAGTGGATTGGCGGTCATTTCGGCATACTGACGCCTGTTGTAGAAAATATCTGTTGCCAGATACAGTGCAGCTCTGAACGATTCGGCAGAAGCTTCATCTTTTCCGGCAATATCATAAGCTGTGCCATGTGCCGGCGATGTGCGTACAATGGGCAAACCTGCAGTATAGTTCACGCCTGAATCGAAAGCCAGTGTTTTAAACGGAAGCATTCCCTGATCATGATACATGGCAAGGATGCCGTCGAATTTTTTAAAATCTGAAGATCCGAAAAATCCATCTGCAGGATAAGGCCCGAAAACCATCATTCCTGAATTAAATGCTTTGTCGATGGCAGGCTTGATAATGCTTGCCTCTTCCTCACCCAGCAAACCGTTGTCGCTGGCATGAGGATTTACACCAAGCAGCGCAATCCGAGGTTTTCTGATTCCAAAATCCTGAATAAGCGATTGGTGTAAAATATTTATTTTGTGAAGCAAAAGCTCTTCAGTCAACTGATTAAACACTTCGCGCAATGGAATATGTCCGGTAACCACACCAATCCTTATGCTGTTGCTGACCATCAGCATAAGGTAATCCTCAGCGCCAAACTTATTGGCCAGATATTCGGTGTGCCCCGGAAAATGAAACTCCTTCGACTGAATATTCTGCTTATTGATGGGCGCTGTAACCAGCACATCTATCAATCCTTTTTTCAGGTCTTCAGTTGCAGTTTCAAGCGAAAGCAGCGCAAGTTCACCAGCAATTGCGGTTGATTTGCCCAATTCGATTTTAACTTCCTGATCGTTGATATTTATAATGTTTGCGCGTTTGGGGTTAGCCAGATCAGCTTTTTTAATCAGATTAAAAGCAAAATCGCTCACGTTCAGCATCTTTCTGTGGTATGATGCTACCTTTGAAGAACCATAGACCACCGGGGTCAACAGCTCAAAAATCCTGCTATCAGAAAGCGCCTTGATTATTATTTCGTAACTGATGCTATTGATATCGCCATGGGTAATTCCTATTACCGGCTTATTGTCAATTTCCGACATTTTAAGATTTGTTTATCATTAATTTAGCGCAAAGATAAGATTTTGCTATTTTAGCAGTTGAATAAGTCACTTTTATTTATTTACACCTGCCTTGAAATCAGAAAATGATAAACAAAATAGTACTTCAAAGGCTAAAGGAGCGCGAAAAGGAGCTAAACACCCTCTATCAGCTCAACAGTTTATTGTCGAACGACAAGCTCAAACCGGCTGAACTGTTTCCTGAGTTGATCCGGTTTCTCCCGATGGGTTATCAATTCACAACAATTTGTGAAGTAAAAATAACTTTTGAGGGAGAATCATGGCAAAGTGATGATTTCAGAGAAACACCCTGGATGCTGAAATCAGATATTGAAGTGGATAATAATATCTGTGGAGAAATTAAGGTTGCTTACACCCAGCTGATCGATGATTCCTCTGGCAGTCAGTTTTTCCCTGAAGAAAAGAAACTACTCAATACCATATCCGCCAGAATCGGGAACTACTACTTTCAGCAGCGTCTGAAAAATACATTGTTTATGCTGCAGACAGGCAAAGAAAGCAAGAATGGTATAGAAGGGAATGTGCTTAAACCCGATTCAGATCAACACTGGAAATGGCGCACCCGCATGGCCGAGCGCATCAGCGAACTGATGGATTGCAATAAACTGGGCGTAAAAGCCATTTATCTGATCGGAAGCACTAAAAATGCTACAGCTGGCCCGGCGAGTGACATCGACCTTCTGATTCACCATCAGTGCGACCCTCAGCAATTAAAATGCCTGAGTGCATGGATAAACGGATGGAGCCTTTGTCTGGCTGAAGAAAACTTTCAGAGGACAGGTTATCAGACCGATGGCCTGATTGATTTACATCTGATTACCGACAAGGACATTAAGGAAGCAGGCAGTTTTGCTGTGATGATCGGTGCAGTAACCGATCCTGCCCGATTGTTGAGAAAAGCTGAATCCTGAACTTCACATTCCTATCCATAAAGCATGACTACCTGCTATTTTGTTTCAGATCTTCACGGAAGCATCACCCGTTATGAAATTCTTTTCAGAGAGATTATCCGCAATAAACCTTCGTTTGTTTTTCTGGGAGGAGATCTCTTGCCCCATATTCACCGCTCGGTAAGATTTGGAAATAAAGAAATACCGGACTTTATAAACGATTACCTTATTCCCGGCTTCAAAAATGTGCGGCGGCAACTGGGATGCAACTACCCGGAAGTGTTTGTTATATTGGGTAACGACGACCACCGCATCGAAGAACCGGCATTTATTGAAGGTGATAAAATTGAATTGTGGAAATACCTGAATATGAGCAAATTCAAATTCGGGCCTTATAAGATATATGGTTATCCGTATGTTCCGCCAACGCCTTTTATGCTCAAAGACTGGGAGAAGTTTGATGTTTCGCGATATGTTGATCCCGGATGCACCGATCCGACAGAGGGGTTCCGGACTGTTGAACCCAATTACGATCCGCAACATGCAACCATTCAGAAAGACCTGAGTGCGCTGACAGAAAATGAGGATATGTCGAAAGCGATATTCCTGTTTCACACACCACCCTATCAATCGCTGCTCGACAGAGCTGCACTCGACGGAAAAATGGTAGATTATGTTCCTCTTGATGTACATGTTGGAAGCATTGCAGTGCAGCGTTTTATTGAAGAAAAACAGCCATGGATCACCATGCATGGTCATATACATGAATCGGCAAGGCTTACAGGCGATTGGAAACAATTGACCGGGAGAACACATTCATTTTCCGCTGCACATGATGGTCCTGAGCTTGCCATTGTTAAATTCCAGATAGACAATCCCGGCGATTGCGGGCGAATGATCATTGCTGAATAAATCCCAAACCAGATTAAACCAAAAAACTCACTTTAACTACCAATCTCTCCATGAAAACAATCCGAAATTTTCTGCTGACATTTACCTGCCTGATATCTTTTTCTCAGTTGCTGAATGCGCAGACCGATCCGGCAATTGAACGTATCATTGAAACCGGCAAAACCGATAATCAGGCGATGCAGCATCTTGATATTCTGAGCAATCGCTTCGGAGGAAGGCTGGTTGGTTCTGATGCTTACGAAAATGCTGCGGAATGGGCTGCAACGAAGTTCAGGGAATGGGGTATGGAAGTTGAAATGGACGAAGCCGGCAGCGTTCCTGTAGGATTCAACCGTGGTCCGTGGTTTGGCCGGATGATGGGAGAAGAATCCATGCACCTGCATTTTGTCACACCATCATACACTTCGGGAACAAAAGGTGTTCAACGCGGCCATGTGCTTGCTGAGCCAAAAACCCGTGCTGAATTTGAACGTATGAAAGGTTCTCTGAAAGGAGCCTGGGTGCTGATTACCGGCAAGAGCAACGGATTTCCGGTAGATTTCTCTGAAAAGGCTGACCTCAAACGTGATAGCATCATAAGTGCGAATGAAGCAGCAGCAGGCAAAAAATTACCGGCAAACAGCGATAAAACAAGTCAGCCGGAATACAAGCCAGGAGATGAACCTGCACTTTTTTACCGCGAAATGAAAGAAGCCGGAATTCTTGGAATTATTCAGTCTGCTCCGGTGCCTCTGGTTGCACTCTACGACCGCAAAAATATCGGAAATATGACTTTTGAAAATCTGCCTTCTACCCCGGATATAAAACTGGATGAGCATCAGTATGACATTATCCATCAGATGGTAAAGGAACGCAGACAGGTGATTCTTGAGTTTGATATCCGCAACCACTTCAAACCCGGTCCGGTAAAATACCACAACGTCATCGGGATTATCCGCGGTTCTGAGTTTCCGGACGAATATGTGATTATGGGCGGTCACCTTGACGCTTTCGATGTGGCAACCGGAGGCGTTGACAATGGCTCCGGAGCCAGCCCATCAATGGAAGCTGCCCGGCTGATAATGCAATCCGGTGGTAAACCCAGACGTTCCATACTCGTTTGCCTTTGGGCTGCCGAAGAGTTCGGGCTTTTAGGATCGCAAAGCTGGGTTGACCGAAACAGGGAAAAACTCCCCCGGATTTCGAATATGTTCAACCGCGATTCAGGTCCGCTGGCACCAACAAGCATCAGCGTTTCCGAAGCCATGTGGAAAGATATGGAAGCCATTTGCGAACCGCTTGCTTCTATAAATCCTGATTATCCGTTTAACCTGAAAAAGCGTGAAGCAAGAGCCAGGCCGTTAAAACCATGGGGAACTGACAGCGGGCCATTTGCTGTGGAAGGAGTTCCAACTTTAAGTTTTGGACTTGAAGATGTAAAAGGGTTAAATTTCAGCTATATGGAAATCTGGCACACCGAAAGAGACACTTACGACAAAAGTATTGCCGAATATCAGGAACATGCCGCAATAATTACTGCAGTGGTAGTTTATGGAGTTGCCAACCTCGATCATCTGTTGCCGCGGGATGGATACTATCTGAATGAGTGATGAAATAGTCAGGTGACAGGTCAGGTATTTCATAAATAGAAATTTCCGGATTGTATCTTAATCACAGGATTTCAGCTGGCGGACTACCAATGATCGATTGTTCGTTTTATCCTTCGACTCCGCTCAGGAGGACATCGTATAGGCCTGATAACGTGTGTAATAAAGAGAATCATTGCTGACCTAACAAGAATGTCACACTGAGGAGTCGAAGTGTTTAAACGATTGATTTAACCTTTCAGATCGTGCTTCAGCACCTCCATAATTCTGCGGGTAGCGCCGGTTCTTTCCTTCACATATTTTCCTGCTTTGGCTGATATATCTTCAAGCCGGCTGATATCCATCAGCAAACTGCTGATTTTTTCAGTCAATTCATCTGCATTTTCGATACTGAACGCAACTTCAGCAGCAACCATTTCGCGGGCTTCACGGAAGCGCTGGTAATTCGGGCCAAAAAATACAGGCATTCCGTAAGCTGCTGCCTCAAGGGTATTGTGAATTCCAACGCCAAATCCTCCTCCAATATACGCAATGCTGGCAAACCGGTACAACTGTGACAACATTCCGATTGAGTCAATAATCAAAATGTGCTTATTGGCAAGATTTGTGCCCGGAGCTTGGCTGTAAAGCACTCCGTTTTCACCGGTTTTTTCGAGAAGATCATTTATGCGCGACTCTGTGGTTTCATGAGGAGCAATAATAAATTTGACTTTGCCGGCCGTTTTATGGTAAAGTGCAAGAATCAACTCTTCATCTGCCGGCCAGGTGCTGCCGGCAACAATCACATGCCGGCCCTCAACAAACTTATCAATCAATGGAAAAGGTTGCTGAAATTCCTTCACCAGAGCAACTCTGTCAAACCGGGTATCACCGCTGATGATGATATTGCTCACATCAACCATTTTGAGTAATTCTTCCGACTCTTCATCCTGCACAAAAATCATTTGAATCTTTCGCAAATGTGTTCTGAACCATCCTCCATACCATTTGAAAAAATGCTGATCAGGCCTGAAAATCGCAGAAACTGTATAAACAGGAACATTATGGCGGAACAATTGATTCAGATAATTGAACCAGAATTCATATTTTACAAAAACTGCAACAGAAGGCCGGATTATTTCCACAAACCTTTTCGCATTTTTCGATGTATCTATCGGAAGGTAAAAAACATGATCAACAAAATCGTATTGACTCCGGTGGTTATATCCGGAAGGCGAAAAAAAGGTAAGCAGAATAAGATGATTTGGAAATTCCTGCCGGTAGGCTTCAATTACTGGTTTTCCCTGCTCGAATTCTCCGAGTGAAGCACAATGAAACCATGCCACTTCAGCGGGATGCTTAGCTGAATAATGAGCTCCGAAAACCTCCTCAAGCTTATCAAACAGCTCTTTACGACCATAGTGCCAGGCTTTGGCTTTGTTGCTGAATACAGCCGCAATCCTGAGAAACAAATAATAGAAAACCACCCCGGTGTTGTAGAGAAACCTCATGATATCAATGGATTGAGAACCTTGTTTAAAAATAAGCCTGCATTAATAATAATAAAAATCGCTCGGCGCCCTTTTGTAAACCGGTATAATCCAACCTACCTTTACACCTCCGTACATGTCAGAAAAAGATCCTGAGTTAAATTTCATTTGAGCAAAACTATAAGGCCTTGCATGCTGAGTTGAGCCAAATGTAAAATCTAATCCTGCAAAAAAATTGACTTTATTCGTATTTCCGAGGTAAAGGTAACCAAGAAAAACATTGGTTGCAAATCCCCGCTTAAGTTCGTCGTATCCTTTCAGGTAATCACCTGTTATCTGAGGAGCCGTTTTGTCTTTGTGTTCAATATATACTTTATGCTGAAGGTAGCCAAAACCGGCAGTTAACAGTATACCTGAATTTTTATTTGGCCCGAAAGCCGGAATAACTTTTCCAAACCTTCCCATTGCTGAAAAACTCCTCAGATTAAAATTGAAGTCGGCATAAATTCCGCTCATATCAATTATATTCCCATCAGAAGTTGTTGCTCCTTTGAGTATCTCTTCTTCATTTCTGATGTTTCTTCCAAATCCGAAATTACTTTCTACTCCGAAAATCCAGTTTGAACGGGTTTTAAACATGTAACCGGGTCCCACCTGCGAAAATGAGCCAAAACGCTCAGCCATATCGCCCCCGGGAATCTGAAATGAGTAAGTACCATAAATAAGGTTTGCAACAATGCTTGAGTCGCGGATGCTTTTCTGAGCGTATGCTGAAGCAGAAATAAAAAACAGTAGTAAAAAGAGTTTCAGGGTGTTTTTCATAATCCCGGGAAAAGTTAAAAGAGGTTGGAGGAAAGAATGTGGCTTAGCAGAAGCAAATATAAAAATTTAGTTCAAGCTCATATATTTCTTGCTGGCAAAAAGGGTTAAAGAATTATAAAAAAGGAATTCCGGACTTTTTCAGGATATTACTTACCATCATTTTGCATTTTTCTGATGACATTCAGATAATGCTCAATCAACTTACCTGCAGCCTGATAAGGGGTAAGCTGTCCGCTTCTTATTTGTGCTTCAGAATTAAGAAGCAAGGGCTTGATTTCGGGATGGCGGTAAAACAAATCGTGCAGGTGGGCGTCTATACTGTCGAGCATAATCTGGCGATTCTGCTGCAGCCTCTTCTTCTCGAAATAACCATTCTTCTTTGTAAAGAGCACATAATCACCCACCATGTCCCATATTTCAGGCACACCTTCTCCACTCAGTGAGGAGCAGGTAAGCGCCGGCGGCGACCATGCCGATTCCGGCAATGGAAACAGGTGCAGCGCATTTTTCACCTGCATGCAGGCTATCTGCGCCTTCGGTTTATTATCACCATCAGCTTTGTTAATGGCAATAGCATCAGCCATTTCCATAATGCCACGTTTTATGCCCTGAAGTTCATCACCAGCCCCTGAAATCATCAGCAGCAAAAAGAAATCAACCATTGAATGAACAGCAATTTCAGATTGTCCCACACCAACAGTTTCAACAAAAATAGTATCAAAACCTGCGGCTTCACAAAGTATAATGATTTCGCGGGTTTTTCGGGCAACGCCACCCAGCGAGCCAGCCGAAGGTGAAGGCCTGATAAATGCATTCGGATGAACTGATAATTCTTCCATACGGGTTTTATCACCGAGTATGCTTCCCTTTGTGCGCGAACTGCTCGGGTCAATGGCCAGCACTGCAAGTCGATGCCCCATCGAAGTAAGATGAATTCCCAAAGATTCAATAAAAGTACTTTTCCCTGCTCCCGGCACACCGGTAATTCCAAGCCGTATCGAATTTCCTGCAAAAGGCAGACAAAGGGCAATCAGCTCTTGTGCAATTTCCTGATGTTCAGGCAATGAACTCTCAACCAGTGTAATGGCCTGACTGAAGATACTTCGGTTAAAGTTACGAATGCCATCCAGATACTCAGCAGCAGTAAGCAAGCGCTTTCTGCTTTTTCTGAAATTCTCTGCTGCATGTTCATTCAGCGAGGAAGGTTGCTCAACCCCCTGCTGAACCCTTAACGCAGAGTTAAAATTTTCAAATTCAATGTTTTCGTTGTCTTCCATCGGAAATGCTGAGCTTTTTGCAAAGGTAATCATTTCAGAAACCTGCCGCCGTTACTGCTGTTTTTTCAATGTTAACGACTCTGAAAAATAAAAAGCATACTGAAATGAGCCATCTATAGAAAAACATTGTAAATTTGCAGCCCTTAACAAAGAATCTCTCCGTAGCTCAGCTGGTAGAGCAAATGACTCTTAATCATTGGGCCATAGGTTCGAATCCTATCGGGGAGACAAACAATCAATACATACACCTGTAAATCTGAAATGATTTGCGGGTGTTTTTTATTTTAGAGTTACAGATCAAATTAATTCAGAAGTCACTAAAATGAAAAAATTATAGCCGGTATTTTATTTCCCATACCGTGATTGCAGAAAGTTAATGGTTTCGCTGATTAATGCTTTGAGCGCATCCTGATTGATGTCAGAAAGCTTTTTCACATAAATGCAGGCTTTGCCTGTTTTAAACTTACCAAGATCTTCAAGCAGGTGTTCATGCTCCGGTTTGCCGGAAAACACATAAAGTGAAATTGCAGCTTTACGGGGCGAAAATCCCACCATTGGCCAATCACCTTCCTGACGGCTTCGCTCAGATTTGTAATGATAGCTGCCAAACCCGATCATGGATGGTCCCCACATTTTAGGTTCAAAACCCGTCCATTCCTGCATCAATCTAAGTAATTCGAAACTGTCTTTGCGCTTCTGCTCTGTGTCGGCAAAACTATTGATAAAGTCAGTCACGCTTACAGAGGTTTCAGTTGTTTTATTCTTCGCCATGCGAGTGAGAATTATATTGTTTTTGAAAGTCCGAAAAAAAATATTTTCTGTTTTGCTGAATAACAAAGCCATGCATAATAAGTTCAGTGTGGTTGAAATATGAATATTTAATGCAATAAATAAAACCAAAACAAGCCATTTCCAGCTTAGAATATTTCAATTTGTTTATCAAAATACCATGTGATGTGGTGGGCATCTAAAAATATATCAATTCAAATGTGAACGACATATCGTATTAAATCTTCATTTAAAGAAACAATACAAAATGCATGAAGCCGGAGCAACATTGAGCACTCCTTAACGGGAAGTAATACATCATACATACAACAAATCAGTTCAATTGACATTAACAAAGTTTTAACACGCTGACTAAGAACTTATTAAACCAGAAATTTGTTTTTTAAAATTGCTGTCAGGATCAACCCATTTTTACGACTATATCATGGTAATTTCTCAAGTTTTTATTCCAATGCATATTCACATCAATCCCAACAAAATGAAAACAACTACCTTCTCACGATTTTTTGCCATATTGCCTTTGATTCTATTCGTAATGTTACATCAGGCTAATGGGCAGAATTTGCACAATTCATCCAATGCAGTATCCATTGAAAATGAATCAAATACAACCACCGGCTGGACAGGAACTGCCATATTCACTTCAGACACTCAAAACCCTTACGATGGCCTCTATTCAATTCGCGGCGTAACCTCGCTCTCCAATGGACGGGAAATCCGATACACCTTTCCGGCAGTGATCGGTGAAACCTATAATATTTCGATCTGGGCCAGACGGGGCGATTATAGTCTCCAACCTGCATTTGCCAACTGGACTGGATTCGCCGGATTTGCCACCCGGTTAATCAATAGTGCAATATGGACAGAATATACTTTTACCTTAGTAGCAACTTCTGCCACTCCAATTATCAGAGTATATACCAGCCCTTCCTCAGGCCTTATTCAGGGAAGTACTATTTTTATTGACAGGGTCTCGATTTTTGCTGCTTCTGATACTGAGGCTCCCTCAGCACCAGGTAATCTAACTGCTTCAGACACCACCGCTACATCGGTATTTTTATCATGGAATGCGTCAACCGACAATAACGGTGTAACAGCCTATGACATATACTCAAACAATTCTCTACTCGCCACATTACCATCAACATCCACTACTTTTCTTGTCAGCAATCTGATTCCGGCAACTTCCTACGATTTTTTTATCAGAGCAAGGGATGGAGCTGGCAACACTTCTAATCAGAGTAATACTGTTCTGATTACAACACTGGCTGATGCCACACCTCCTTCGGTTCCTGAAAATCTGATTGCAACCGAAATCACACAAACATCCCTTACACTTTCGTGGGATGCTTCAACCGATAATATTGGAGTTTCCTCTTATGAAGTATTTGTTGACTCGGTAAGTGCAGGCATAGTGAACAGTCCGGCACTTTCAATTGCCCTTTCAGGACTTACTCCAGGCACA
>WSXX01000037.1 GCA_009773515.1 Bacteroidota bacterium | reverse complement strand
GTGGCCTACTTTGCTCCGGAATGGGTGGCCTACTTTAGTCCGGAATGGGTGGCCTACTTTGCTCCGGAACGGTGGCATACTATAGTCCGGATTATTCATAATCCGACCTGACTTATCAAAATATTTTATTAATCAAGACACCTATTAATCCGAAAAGTTGCCCGAATGTAACATGCATTTCTCATGTTTTTTTCGTTTTTTTCAGATCCGCATAAAAGAGTCATTCAATCCTCAGCGATTTAAAATCAGTTTAACAAACGACATTTGGCTTTGGGAGGAATTGCAGGAGATATAATTATCACCTGCGGATGATCAGGATACTTACAACAGGTTATCTGCTGTGAAGCGCAGCAATTACTGATCCGATTTTGCCAATGTTTCTCACAGGGAACCAGGCTGCAACAAAACCAATGACAGAGACAACTACAAAAACATAAATAAAATCTTTCCATTGCATAAGCACAGGATAAGAATCAATCAGAAACGATCCTCCTTCGGTATTAATCCTGACCAGACCGAATTGCTGCTGCAAGAAACAGATTGCTGCTCCGAGCAACATTCCGGCAAAAGCACCTCCAAAAGAGACCATCATTCCCTGCACAAGAAAAATCCGTCGGATCAGCAGTTCATCGCCTCCCATACTCTGTAAAATGGCAATGTCTTTTTTCTTTTCGAGAATGAGCATTGAAAGTGAGCCAATCACATTAAAAGTTGCAATAAAAAGGATAAACCCCAGAATCATGAAAATTGCCCATTTTTCAGACCTCATAATTTTATAAAGCATTTCCTGCTGTTCAAAGCGGTTCTTTACTTCAAAAGCGCTGCCCAGTATGGCCTGAATTTTATGCTGTATTTCTGTCAGATTTTTTTCATTGTCAATTGCAATCTCCACAGCTGAGAGTTCATTGGGATACTCAAGGGCATCGCGTGCGAAGGAGAGCGGGACAATCATATACTTTGAGTCGAAATCCTGCTGCACTGAGAAAATGCCCACCGGCCTGATATCCATACGATTGAAAGCCTGTTCGGGGTTCATTCCGATATTTCCGGTTCGGCGGGGCGCATACACCTCAATTTCCTGCTCAAAGTCATCGAGATTCAGCCCGAGGTAATAAGCTACGCCCTGACCTGGAATGGCAAGCGGACGGCCTTTGAACTCCAGCATGAGACTGCCTTCCGACATCATGTTGTTCAGTCCGATCCAGGTTTCGTAGTTTTTATCAACTCCTTTTAAAGTGGCCAGATATTGGTTGGTTCCGTAGCGAAGCAGAACTTTTTCCTCAATAATGGCAGTTTGAGCTGAAATTCCTTCTACAGCGGCTACTTTTTGCCAGGGATAGGTGCTGTCGGCAAAAGTTTTACCTGCTGCCGGATATACTTTAATGTGGGGGTCAAAAGTATTGAAAAGGGAAATAACCAGACTTTCGAACCCATTGAAAACCGACAGCACAACAATCAGTGCCATGGTTCCTATGGTTACCCCGGCAACCGAAACACCTGAAATGATATTGATCACATTGTGTGATTTTTTCGATTTCAGGTATCTCCAGGCTATAAAAAGCGGCAGTTTCAATATTCGGAGTATTGGTTAATTGTAATGGTCAGGCTTTAAGAAGGTTGTCAATATTTTCAATATAATCGAGCGAATCGTCGATAAAGAAAGCCAATTCAGGAATTATCCTCATTTGTTTTCCGACCCTCAAAGCAAGCTGATGCCTTATTTCTTTCTTGGTTTTGTTGATGCGCTTGAAAATTTCTTCGCGGTCACCTGCACCAAAAAGACTCAGATAAACTTTGGCAATTGAAAGATCGGGAGAGATATAAACCTTGGTAACTGTGATTAAAAAACCTTGCAAATGGTCGCGGGCCATAAGCTGGAAGATTTCCCCAAGGTCTTTCTGAAGCAATCGCGAAATCTTTTGTTGTCTTGTACTTTCCATGGCACAAAGATAGAGAATAAATGAAAGATGATGAAAGCAGGTTGAGGCTGAAGATTTCAAACATTCTCAATATAAATCTGAATAAAGCTTAAGGCTTGCTTTATTTCAGAATAATTGCATCTGCAGAATAAAAATCAAACGAGTTCGCATCAGAGCCTGATTCCTGTAAATTTAAGTCTGTAAGATTGTTTCAATAATTGGCTGCCTGACTCTTGTAAATATTTCTTATATTTGTATAACCCTTAAACATAATTCAACCCAACTGATGAAATTATTCATCAAAAATATGATTTGCACCCGTTGTAAAATGGTGGTCAAGAAAGAGCTGGAAAATCTCGGTCTTCACTATACAAGGGTTCAACTGGGCGAAGTTGTCATCAGCGAAGAGCTGAACAACAAGCAACTGGAGCAATTGAAGGCTGCTCTTTCTGAATCGGGTCTTGAACTTATGGATGACAAAAAAGCAATATTAAATGAAAGGATTAAGATTGCGGTATTTGAGCATGTTTATAGAAATGAAGAGCTGTCGAAAATAAATTTTTCTGAAGCTATCAGCGAAAAGCTACAAACTGACTACAACTTTCTGGCGGGGGTGTTCTCAGAATTAAATGAAACAACCATTGAGAACTATTACATAAAACTGAAAATTGAACGTGTAAAAGAGCTTCTTCTTAAAACGGATCTTACACTAACAGAAATATCATATAAGCTAAATTATTGCAGTATTGCTCATTTGTCGGCCCAGTTTAAAAGAATTACCGGGCTAACTCCAACCTTTTATAAAAATTTGCGCTAAATAAAACTTTTACCGTCATTGAATATGTGAAAGATACAACTCTTATACTTAATTGTGTAATGCTTTATGCACCAGAAGCCATCACCTTTGTACCGCATTAAAACACTACACAAGATGAAAAAATTCATTATTATTTCGCTTTTCTGCCTTTCAATAGTCGGATATAATTCATTTGCCCAAAGTAGCACTTCGGCTGGAAGATATGGAAACACGCTGAACCTGGGATTAGGTGTTGGCGGATACTCAGGTTACTATGGCTATACAAACCGGTCAATTACAGTATTCCATCTGGATTATGAATTTGACGTTGCCAGAAACTTTACACTTGCACCTTTTGCGAATTTCTATTCTTACAGAGGTGATCATTACCGCGAATCAGTTATTCCAATCGGAGTAAAAGGATCACTTTATTTTGATGATATTTTGAATGCTAATTCGGCATGGGATTTTTATCTTGCCGGTTCGCTGGGATTTGCGCTGGTTAATTCAAGATGGGATAACGACTATAATGGCGACAGGAATTATTACAATCGTCCGCGCCCACTTTTTCTTGATCTGCATATTGGCGCTGAATATCACCTGAGTAATAGAGTCGGATTATTCCTCGATCTTTCAACAGGAGTTTCAACAATCGGACTTGCAATTCATTAGAGATAAGATCACATCTCTTTTGTTTTTAAGAAGTTTAATGCCTGAGTAGCCAATAATGTTTGAAAATCAAACAGAATAAGCTGGTCAGGCATTAAAATATAAAGTCAACTGTGATTGAAATATAATTTTTGAAAGTTGTTTTCCCTTTCTTTAAATCTTACTCAAATGAAATCAATTAAATTATTAATTGCCGGCATGCTGATTTTCATTACAGCATCTTTGTTTTCGCAGGTTACCATAGTATTGGGAACTCCTCCGGCATGGGGCCCTGCCGGGTACAGTAATGTGCAATATTACTACCTTCCTGATGTGGAATCATATTATGATGTTCAGAATTCAAGGTTCATCTATTATGAAGGAGGAGCCTGGGTAAGGCGTGCTAATTTGCCATATCGATACAGGAAGTATGATCTCTACAGTGGCTATAAAGTAGTGATGACAGATTACCGCGGGAATGCTCCTTACGCTCATCATAAAGAGTATAAGGTGAAATATAAAAAAGGGTATAAAGGACCGCATCAAAACAGTATAGGTCCAAAGCCAGGAAACCATAATTCTGCTGTAAAACATCAGAATAAAAGAGTTGTTAAAAAGTCTCAACCGAAGAACCCTTCAAGGGGCCACGGAAACGCTCATAACAATGGCGGGGCAAAAGGTAAAAACAAATAGAATAATGTGTGAATGATACAATTTTTACAGACAATTGTATAACTGTAAATGGGTGTATGATGCCGACCTTTGCTTTATTAATTTCACAAATTAAAAGAAGGACTAAAATGAAAAAAATCACAATGGGTTTGATGACTGCAGCGCTCATGTTGCTATTCATCCCCGCGCATTCAGCAGATAATTCGAAAGTAAATCCATTTGCCAAGAAAGAAAAGATCGAAATATCGGCCGAAGCTCAGGCGATGATATTACGATTGGAAGAAATCAAAGCCATGGATCTTACCGAAAAGACCAAATCGGAGAAAAAAGAATTACGCGCTGAAGTCAAAATGATAAAGAGCGACCTCAAAGCTGAGAATCTGAACAGCAGCGGAGGATTGTATATTTCAGTTGGAGCTGCAATTTTAATTGTCCTGCTTTTGATCCTTCTGCTTTAAGTGTTCAGGTAAATCAATCAATTTATTAACCAAAAAAAAATTAACCAAAATGGGAAATTTACTTTATATCATCGCCGTCATATTAATCATAGCATGGTTGATAGGATGGGCAGGGTTTCACGCCGGTGGATTAATTCACATACTTCTTGTTATTGCCATTGTTGCAATAATTCTAAGGCTGATTCAAGGGAAGAAAGTTTAACCGCTGATTTTTTTGTTCTTCAGGTTTATTAAAATATTCTAAGGCGAGAATAACCAGCAAATCTTGTATCCCCTATGTTTGATTGGATGTTTTTAATGGAATGACTTTTATATTTTCCCCTAAATATGACTTTGAGCCTTAGTGAAATAGAGTCTCTGCTTGCTGGCAGGGACTTTTTTTTGTTGCAATATTTCACTAAAAACCAAAGAAAATGGGGATTGGCAGAGATAGGCTTTAATGACGCAGATTGATATCCGTTAAACTAATTCTCTTTAATATCCTGAAGCAACTTAAATAATACCAGAATAAAAGCGACCAGCAGCAATAAATGAATGATTGCACTAAAACTAAAGATCAAAAATCCAATAGCCCAGAGTATAATCAGAACAACAGCGAGGTTATAAAGAATATTTCCCATTTGTTTTTTTGATTACAAAAAAGCGGAGTTTACATGGCAAGTACTGTGCATTTATTGCAATTGCCTGCATTAAAGGAGCAAAAACCATAGCATATACTTACCGGCACAAATATGCACTGCTTTAAATTTAAAAGTGCAACATGATTTTTGCAAATGATTACATGATTCCCATATAAAGCAAGCACTATAAAAAACAAGAGATGCCTTATTTCAATAAGGAAGAAAAACTGAGAATGTGGCTCCTTCGTTGGGTTTGCTTTCTGCAATGATAACTCCTGAATGATTATCGGCTATTTTTTTACAAATAGAAAGACCGATGCCTGTTCCGGGAAAATCATCATTTATGTGCAGACGGCTGAACAGCTCAAATACTTTAGTGGCATAGTCTTGTTCAAACCCCATTCCATTATCAGAAACGGAGATTTTATAATACTTTTTGCCTGCATCAGAGAATAATTCAGGGTTTTCATGAGTATCTGTTTTCCGGCAATCAATATTGATTATCGGAGTAATCCCTGACTTACTGTATTTTAATGAATTGCTGATGAGATTATAAAAAAGTTGCTGTATCTGAAATGGAATCACTCTTAAAGCAGGCAGTTTACTTGAATTGATTACAGCATTTTTTTCTTCAATTTGCTGTGATAATTCCTGAAGCGTATTTTCAAGTAAAAGGTTCAGATCACTTTTTTCAAAGTTCTTATCCGTTTTGGTCGTGCGTGAATACAACAGCAAATCATCGATAAGTGTGCGCATTCGACTTACCGAAGCTTGAATCCGGGCAAAGTATTCTTTGCTGTTTTCATCCATATGCAGTTGATCCTTTTCTGAAATGCGCGAAATAAAAGTCTGGATTTTGCGCAAAGGTTCCTGCAGATCGTGACTGGCAACATGATTAAACGACTCTAATTCGGCAATACTTTGCTCGAGTTCCTGGTTTCTTTTTTCAAGAGCCAGATTACTAAGCTGAAACTGGGTAATATCTTTGGCTACACTAACATGCGTAAGGTTTCCTTTTTTATCGGCAATAATTTTTCCCATCGATTTCAGGTAGCGCAATTCACCATCTTTACGGATAATTCTGTAGGTGCGGGGGAAAACCGTTCCTGATAGCCTGGTACTTTCCGAACCATTGGATACAATGTGCCTGTCGTCAGGATGAACGAATTTCAAAAAATTTTCAGCATTTGCTTCAAAAGATTGTGGTTCGCAGCCCAGAAGCCGGTATAAATTATCAGAAAAAATAAACCGGTTGGTTTTTAAATCCCACTGCGAAATAAAAAATTCACCGATGGCTTCTGCATGTTTCATTGATTCTGTTGAGATCAGCAGTTTTTTGTTCGATCGTTTTTGTTCTTCAAGGTCGCTGTTGATTTTAACATAGGCCAGAACAAAAACAAACAATGAAAAAAGCATAATCAGGAGCGTAAACCAGGGCACAAAAAATGATTTGAACTCATATTTTTCTTTGCGCTCTTTCAGATTACTATTTTCGAGATCTACGATTTTATCAATCTGATTATCAATCAGGTCTGTTGTTTCATTCCCCTTCTTCATACCTGCAATCAGTTGTTCATGATTCAGAAAAAGATCAGAACTGTATTTCATGGAAAGATCATATTGTTGAAGTCTCAGATCAATCAACTGATTCAGGAATTTCAGATTCTGCTGCTGTTGGGTGTTTCCCGTCAACAATGAGTCTATTCTTGAAAATGATAAAACGACACGCTCACGTGACATGAAATACTTTTCAAGAAAGGAACTGTCAGCAGAAATTAAAAAACCCCTTTGGGCAATTTCGGCATCTTTCAGCAGGGAAAATAATTGTTCTACCTCTGTTTGGAATTTATAAGATTCAACTACCCACTCCATAGATTCGGTTAGTGAAACCGTATTTTTATAGGTAATTCCTGAAATAAAAATGAGGATAAATAAGGACGCAGCAAAAATACTTCTTACAAAGATGTGATTGGCAGTAATTGCCATAAGCCTCATTCTGTTTAGTTTAGAGATCATAAACTCAGCAAAAAGTTGTCACGGTTTAAACCTGAAGTCTGATATTGCCAGTTAATGGATATCACATCTGAAAGCACCTTTTTAAGAGTGCCAAAATCACTTGGTTTTTTTATGTAGATATTGGCCCCATTTACAAAGGTTTCTTCTATCTCCTTTTCAGAAGCTGAAGTTGAATAAATGGCTATTGCCATTTCTTTCAGATGATCCATTTTCTTGATTTCTGTCAGGCATTCCAATCCGGTTTTAAATGGCATATTCAGATCAAGAAAAAGAATGTGAGGCAGAACATGGTCATTGCGGGAAAGATATTTCATCAATTCCTCTCCGTCATTTACAGTGCTGACAATGGTATTGATTTTTAATTCGTCAAACACATCCTTGAAAAAGAGACGGTCATCCTCATCATCATCGGCAAGCAATACGTAGATGGGTCCGTTTTCCATTATTGATTTTTATTAATGTTGTTTTCAGTTGAGATACCGGAAATCAGATCGATATCAGATTCTCCGTTCAACAATTTCCGCCGTTTTTTTATGATGCGTTGAAATGCCGTGGGCGTTAGTCCTGTAACTCCCTTAAACTGAGTGCAGAAATGCGCAACACTGCTGTAATTAAGCTCCCAGGCAATTTCACTTACGCTTAACCCGGTGGTGGTTATGAGGTGCTTGGCTCTTTCGGTTTTTTGCAGAATAATAAAATTTTCAATTGAAGTAAAAGTAAGCTCTGAAAACAGGTTGGACAGGTATCCATAGCTGTATTCAAGTTTTTCAGAAAGATAATCAGAGGCTTTTAAGGTTGCTTGTGCTTCATCCAGATGAACCATTTCGATGATGGTATCTTTGATCTTCTGAACAAGAATACTCTTTTGAGATTCGATGATCTCAATTCCATAATTGCCAAGTCCGGCAATTAATTGGTTCATCTTAGCAGTTGGGATGTTTTGCCTGATTTCAACTTCGCGCGAGCCCAGCAAGGTGTATGACACACCAGTCTTATCCAGTTGTTCCTCCAGGATTTTTTTGCAGGCTGCATTAAAGTCATATTTTATGTATAATTTCATGGCAAAATATGATCAATAAGTTGACTTCCTTAATATAAACAGGAGAAATAATATAAGGTTCAGTAAAAATATCTTCATAAGCAGGTATTGGTAGTTCAACCAAAAATATCAACTGATCTGATCTGCCTGAAGAGCTTAAGAAAACTCCGGCTGGTTAAGTGCTGATTTGAATTGTTTCTTTTTTCAATATGACACTACAAAGTTTTTGAAAACAGAAGTGTTTAATTATGTTAAAAGGCATGTGTGAATTATATAACATATCTGATTATTTATATAACAGAAAAAGGCAAACAGCTGCATACCTTTGACTTAACCTAAAAACCCAAGATTATGTCACTAATAACAGTTCTGGTAGTTCTTATTGTAGTCGGAGTATTGCTCTGGCTTATAAATTCTTTCATCCCTATGGACAGAAAGATCAAATCGATACTCAATATTCTGGTGGTTGTGCTGGTCATTATATGGCTCTTAAAGGCATTCGGGCTTTTGGATTCATTGTCGAACATAACCATTTAGCGCTTCAGGTGTAAAAAGTTAAACCTGCCTATAATCTTATGATTAACATCGGAAAGCAGTTAACTTGCTACTGAGTAGTTTTCAGTTTATTCAACTCCTAAAAAATCAAACATGAATCTTAAACGAATCTTTGGTGCCTTACTTACCATCCTTGGGATTATCGGCATGATATACGCAGCAGTTTTATTCGCCGGCAATTCAGCGGGAACATCAGGACTCAGACCTCTGATAATTTACGGAATTCTGGGGCTGGTATTTTTTATTTCAGGCATCAGTCTGGTTCGTACAACCAAGGATGAATCATAAAAAACCACCTGCTACAGCCTGATAAAAAGTTGCATCTGACCGAATAAACCGATCAGATGCAACTTTTTAATTTTTATGAGACTACGGCTGAAGGTTTGCTGAAGCCTCGCAGGTGTGTTGCAGATTTAGCAATGTCAGCATTTTAAAATGAGTCAATTCTATATCCGTTTTGGCTTTTTCCTGTTCCCGGGCGGTTCAATTTCTATTTTTTCTTTTACGATCTGAACCGCATAAGCGTTGGGTACAATTTTCTTTCCGTGCGTAATGGCATAAACCTTGGTAAATTCGGCTCCGATGTAAAGGATGATGGCTGAATAATAAACCCACACCAGAATGAGGATTACTGAACCAGTGGCGCCATACCAGGAAGCAATAACCGAACGGCTGAGGTAGGCACCAATGCCAAACTTGCCAATCATAAAAAGAAATGTTGTAAAAGATGCACCAATCACACAGTCGCGGAGCACAACTTTACCATCGGGCAGGGTTTTGAAAATTACAGTAAAAAGTAGCGTAATGATAAAGAATACAATCAAAATATTAAGGAAATAAAACAAATAAACCGTGTCTTTCGGAAAATATTCCGCCAGTTGTTTGCTTAACACATCCATCAGTGAGTTAACAATTAAACCTACCAGGAGCAAAAAGCCAACGGAGCCAATCATTGAGAACGACATCAGCCGGTTAACCAAAAACTTGACAATTCCGCGCTTTGGCTTTGCCTTGAGACCCCATATGTAGTTGATAGAGTCCTGAATTTCAGCAAACACTCCCGATGCGCCAACAAGAAGAAAACCCACACCCATAGCTGTAGCGAATTTACTGCTGTGCGATAGTTTTACATTTTTTATAATCTCCTGTATCTGAAGTGCGGCATCGGTGCCAACCAGCCCGTTTATCTGGCCGAAAATTTCACCACGTACTGCTTCAGCACCAAAAAAGAAACCACTCAGACTTATGATAATTATGAGCAGCGGAGGCAGCGAAAATATGGTGTAATATGAAAGTGCAGCGCCCAGTTTCATCCCGTTGTCGTTGATGAATTCGCTGAAAGTTTCTTTAAGAAGATACCATACTTTGCTGGTTGAACTTCTGAAACCTCTGACTGATGCTTTTGATGTCTCCATCTGATTGTGTTTATTGAAATAAAATTGTTGAAGGTTTCCCCGTTTCAAAATCGCTGAAACCAAAATCAGCAGTTTCAAAAGGATTCAGTTTAAAAATACCCTGCCCTTTGCCAGGAATTGAAGGGTAAAAAGCGATGGAAAGCTGAAACGTATTCATTACAAGTTTTTCATTTTTGATTAAAACTCCCAGGCCGAATTGAGAATACAATTTGCTGTTTCGGAATCCGGTGGCCTGATCACCCAGCATTCCAAAAGAGCAGATCAGATAAGGCCCGAAACGGAAACCAATAAAATCCCAGGGACTATAAGCCTGCGTTTGCAGGGTAAAAAGCATACGGCTGGTGCCTGAAAGAGAGGGACTGTTAAATCCATCGATTCCATAACCATCGTTGATTGTAAGACTATCGGTTGAGAATCGGTTTATGCCAATCATAAGCTGAGGTTTTACAAACTGCCTGAATTTCCATTTTCCAATTTCCTTCAATTCTGAAAAGTAAATTGCCCCGACTGTTAGAGCACCCTGGCTGAGTTGCGATTTATTGATAAAGGTGCCAAATTCGAAGTTAGAACCAAAGTAACCCCATTGATGGTAATTTCCCGAAGAGAAACGAACACCCAGATATGTAGCCGCTGAGTTATCTCTTTTTCCGAATCCTCCGGTAAGGCTGTAAACCTTGCCAACAGGCACGTCTTCGGTTAATCCGAATTTAAAAACATACTTATCCTGAATGTACTTCCGCCTGGATATGCTCACATTTGCCAGAAAAAAATCTTCATTGAAATAAGGCGATTGAACATCATTTATCCTATCAGGTCTTTCGATGTACCTGATTTTATAATACCTGAAAGTTGAAATCAGACGTGTGGTGCGGGCATCTTCAGAACGTCCTTTTACAAGTTGCGCGGAATATCCGGCCCAGTAATCCTGTGAATTGAACCTGATGGTTTGAAGTGCAGGAATTGTATCGCCAGTGTAGGCATATACCTGCCGCGACAGATGCGTGAAACCGATACCACCAGCCCACGCTGTGAGGGTAGAATAAAACGGCCGTTCAAAAGCAACTCTGCTGACAAAATTCCGGTATTCATCGGTGCCCAGCTGAAAAGTTGAATTTATATAAGTATTAGAGATATTTGGGATAAAGTAACCGGCAGTATTAGAAAAGTTCCCGGAATTCTGTCGCCATGTAATTCCATCCCGGATTTCATGACCCATGCCCAAAAAGTTCTGTTCAGTCAGTTTAAAGGTGATTCGCGCATCAGTAACTGCGACATTGGGAAGGATGCTCCATTTGTCAAGCTCTCGCACAAAAATATCAACAGAGTCGGAATTTCCGGGAACATCCCTAACAAAAAATGAAACATCTGTAACATAGTTTCTTTTTCGAATCAGCCGCTCAGATTCTTTTACAAGCAATGAATCAAAAATCTGATTTTGTTGTATCAGCAGAAGATTACGGATAGTGGCAGTGCGGGATTGAATATGAATCCGGTTGCCGGCTCTGGAAATAAAATTCGGGTAAGACTTTATGGTATCAGCAATAGAGTTTCCAAAAGGATCAAGTGTTTCAATATGAATTTGCCTGATGGTTTTCCCTTCGAACGAACTGTAAGGTTTCTGTAATGGCCTTTTCGCAATTTTTCTTTTTGTTCCTTTTTTAACAGGATTTACCCCTACCGGCTTAAAAAACAAACGATACACAAACCGTGTAAATCTGCTCTGATCTTTATAGCCTTCAACGTTTTCATATTTGAGGGTTGTGTCTTTTTTTACATCCGGCTGCTGTGCCAATGCAAAATCACCTGCATAAACTGAGACCAACAAGATTATAAAAACAGTTTTGCTCTGCATTTGCTTCCCATTTTAAGCGATCTGATCCGCATTTCACTTGTGGCGACAATTACTACTCAACTTCATTTTTTTCTTCTACTGCTTTTTCTTCTTTTTCCAGTTGCTTTGCCTCCTCTATTCTTTTCAATTCATCGGCTTCAGCTTTTTTTCTGAACATTCCCTTCAGCAATAAACTGTGCTGGAAAGCATCAATTGTTGAATTTAACCCTTCGCTGGTTTTGTTGAGATTATAGATGGTGCTGTTTATGTTACCGGCTATTATGGTGTCATAAATTAATCTTCCAAGGGTGCCATTTCCCTCATTGATTTCGATCATACTTTGCTCCAGTTGTTTTGTAATTCCTGCGGTATTGTCAGTTGTTATCCTTAAGCTGGTCATAATATCAGTTATATTTTGCCGCGAAGTCTCCATGGTTTCATTTAATCGGGTAGAGCTTTCTTTAAAGTTAAGGATGGTCTGGTTAATATCTTCGGCAATGGTTGAATCCTGAATCAACCTTCCAAGTGTTCCCTTCCCGGAGTTTACATTTGTCATCACCTCTTCCAGTTGTTTGGTTATTACTTCAACACTGGCCGAAGTTACCTGCAGACTGGCGATAATGGCATCCGTTTCAACTGGTTCGGTTGATTCAAGATGTTGTCCATCTTTTGCCAGAGGAGCATCGGTAGTACCCTGGGTAATTATCAACAGGCGGTCGCCGATCAGCCCTTCCGAACCAATTGCAACTCCGCAGTCGGCTTTAATAAATTGCTGAACCTCTTTTCTGACCAGCATTTCAACTTTAACTGTTGAATCGTTGATGATAGAAATCCGATCTACTGTGCCCACACTTATTCCCGAGAATCTTACATTATTACCTACCTGCAATCCACTTACATTGTAGAAAGTTGTGGTAAGTTTGAATACCGGGTTAAAAAGATTTTTCTGTTTCCCGATAATAAAGATGGCAAGGGTGAAAAGTGCAAGTCCTCCAATGACAAACAAGCCAAGGCGGACTTTGAATTTTTGTGAGTGTGTATCCATTTTGTTAATTTTTTGTAGTCATTCGTACTTGAAAGTTTCATGTCAAACCCATCAATGTAAATTCAAAACTCAGAGAAAAAAAGCCTGAATTACAGGATCGTCAGAATTTTCAAAATCTTTTACAGTTCCTTCTTTGTAAACTGATCCGGCGTCAAGCATAATGATGCGGTTTGCGGTTTTCAACGCGCATTTAATATCGTGTGTAATGATGATGGAAGAAGTTTTGTATTTCTCCTGCACTTCGTTGATGAGTGAGCTGATTTCGTCAGAAGTTACCGGGTCGAGCCCTGTTGTAGGTTCGTCGTACAGCATAATCATAGGATCTACAACTATGGTTCGGGCCAGACTTATGCGTTTACGCATACCACCTGACAGTTCCGAAGGCATTTTATCCTTCACATCTGGTAGTCCTACATTTTCCAGCACCTCATTTATCTTGTCTTCCCTTTCTTTTGCCGAGAGGTCTTTTTTCAACCTGACCAGCGGAAACTCAAGATTCTGTTTTACCGTCATAGAATCATACAGCGCACCACTCTGAAAAAGAAAACCAACTTTTTGTCTTAATTCGCCAAGCTCTATTCTGTTAAGGGTTTTCACGTCTTTACCGAATACATCGATACTTCCGCCATCGTAATTCAATAAGCCAACAATACACTTAATAAGAACTGATTTCCCGGTTCCTGATTTCCCAAGCACAACAAGGTTCTCACCTTTATAAAGATTTAAAGATGCATCAGTTAATACCTGCAATTTCCCGAAAGATTTTTGCAGATTATTTATTGAGATGACCAGCTCAGCCTCTTTATTGACTGATTGGTCTGTCTTGGTAGCAATAGTTTCGTCAGTGTTCATAATACCAGCATATCAGTAATTTGTACTGCAATCATATCTACAACTAGCACCAGCAGTGATGCCAGAACTACAGCAGAATTTGCAGCCACACCAACACTTTCGGTACCACGTCCGGCATGGTATCCTTTATAACATCCAACAAATCCGATGACAGCGCCAAAGAAAAACGTTTTAATGATTGCCGGAAATAAATCTATAAAACCAACCACCTTAAAAGCCTGGGCAAAAAAGAGCGAAAGGGTAACATCTCCTTTGATATTTGCACCGGCCCAACTGGCCAGAATACCAAAAGCATCGGCATACAAAACCAGAAGTGGAATCATAATGGTTGCAGCCAATACCCTGGTAACTACCAGAAATCTTATGGGATTTGTTGAAGACACTTCCATGGCTTCAATCTGTTCGGTTACTTTCATCGATCCCAGTTCAGCACCCATACCCGATCCTATTTTTCCGGCGCAGATAAGGGCTGTAATTACAGGCCCCATTTCTCTGATAAGTGATACTGCAACCATGCCCGGAAGCATTGAAACTGCACCAAAATCCACAAGCACAGGACGCGATTGTATGGTAAGTACCAGACCCATTATGGCCCCGGTAACAGTAATAAGTGGTAAAGTTTTATTGCCAATCTGAAAACACTGGCGTAGAAATTCTTTGAACTCAAAATCGCGAGAGAAGGTTTCTCTGGTTACATGTGCAATAAACAAAAAAACATCAGCAACTGTGGTCAGAAAGTTGCTGGCTGCAGTGGTTCTTGCAATTGTGTTATCGCTGAGTTTGCTCATTGAATGCACGGTTGCATCGCGAATTTTCGGGATAACCTTAACAGAAGGAATATATTTCTTGATTTTAATCATGCCCGTGCGCTTATTATTAAAGGTGACTCAATTTTGTGATGGGAATTAGTACTTCATAAAATGTCAGTTGCAGAAGTTACATTCCCGTTGATGAATAAACATGCTCAGTTATGACCAGCCATTCCGCAAGAGTTGGTCACTGAAGAATTGATCTGAAAACCATGCTTTTGGAATGGGCAATTTCAGGAAGCAAAATTACTATGCACCAACTGTTGAAGCGTTACATAACTATAGGTATAAATTACATGATTCACACATCGGCGTGCTAAAACCAGCAATGCTTAAAAATTAAGAAAATCATTATTTGTGCGGCAAATCTCTGCTGGCATCAGATAAAACGGGCATATGAACTTTATTATATAATCTTCATGATGCATAGAAGTGTTACTGTAAATTATACTTACAACAATAAAATATTTTTTTACAATTCTTATTGTTGTGTTATGTTTGACAAATTCCTTCACTTATTGAGTGATTTAATTTTGTGTATTGATTTACAATACTTTAATTATGATTCCTGTAATTTATTATACCATTTCCCTGCAAATGTCTGATGTGTGAATGATGCAAGTAATTTGACTAATTGTATAAGTCTTCTACTGAAATTTAAATAGTTCTTTGTACCTTAAAATATTCACACTCTACTAAACTCGCAAAATGAAAACCAAAGTTAAACGATTCTGGATGTCTGCAGTTCTGACATCATTACTCATTACAATCTTTATAGGAGGTTGCAAAAAAGATGACTTTGATGAAATCCCTGGATTATGTCCTCAGGTTGAATCAACAAATCCAGCTAATGGTGCTACCAATGTTCCATTGGATCAGATTATAACCGCTACTTTCAACGAAAGGATGAATCCGGCCACCATCACCCAATCCTCCTTTGAATTATCAACAATGCTGGGGACAACAAAGTCAACTGTAGCGGGTACGTTGTCATATAATGAATCTGACACCACCCTTAGGTTTAACCCGACAACCCCCCTTGCCAGCAATACTACCTATACAGGTACAGTAAAAACCAATGTAAAAGATTTAAGGGGCAATGCTTTGCAAACTGATTACGTATGGTCATTCAGCACCAGTGCTATTCTGAATCCTCAGGTAACCTCAACCGATCCTGCAAATAATGCAACTGGAGTTGTGCTGAATAAAACAATTGAAGCCACCTTTAACATGGCAATGGATCCATTGACTTTTACTGCTTCAACATTTATTGTTAAAAATGGCGAAACTACAGTTCCGGGAGCTATTTCATATGATGAAGGCACTGCATTTTTCATTCCTTCCAATGTGCTATCTGCCAACACATTATATACTGCTACATTAACCAGCGGCATTAAAAATACAGAAGGTGTTACTTTGCAGAACAACTATATCTGGACGTTCACAACAGGATCAACAATAGCCCCGAAAGTAATATCTACCGACCCGGCAAACCTTGAAACAGGTGTAATCCTGAATAAGATCGTAACTGCTGCTTTTAGCATGCAGATGGATCCATCAACCATTAACGCGTCAACCTTTACTATATATAATGGAGTTAGTCAGGTGGCTGGAACTGTATCTTATTCAGGCACAACAGCAAGCTTTACGCCCCTCATTCCGCTATTGCCCAACACCATATATACCGGAACTATTACATCCGGCGCAAAAAATGTTGCAGGAATTCCTGTAGCCAATAAATATGTCTGGAGATTTACCACATTAGCTACAGCGCCAACTGTAATTTCTACTGATCCGGCAAACGGAGCAACACAGGTAGTCCTTAACAAAACAGTAACTGCAACATTTAGTGTTCCAATGAACCCCTGGACCATAACTACTTCTACCTTCACCCTTAAACAAGGTAATACGATTATAGACGGGTCGGTTTCATATAACGGAACAACTGCAACATTTAAACCAAGCGGACTTTTGTTGTCAAACACCGTATATACAGGAACTATTACCACCGGCGCTGAAAGTGAAGCAGGTATTGCTCTTACAGAAAATTATGTGTGGACTTTCACTACAGGAGTAATAACTGCTCCTTCAGTAATTTCGACTGATCCGGCAGATGGCGCCACAGGTGTTTTACTTGATAAAACAATTACCGCTACTTTCAGCACTCCCATGGATCCTTTGACAATGAATTCGTCAACCTATATTGTAAGAAATGGATTAGTGCCTGTTGCAGGAGTGGTTACTTATGGTGGTTCTACAATTTCATTTAATCCCACAGGTAATTTATTGCCAGGAACAGTTTATACAGCTACTATTACAAACGCAGCAATGAATGTTGCCGGCGTTCCAATGGCAAATAATTATGTCTGGACCTTTACTACTTCTTCGACTTCAGCTCCAACAGTAATTTTTACCGATCCGACAAATAATGCAGTTGGTGTGGTTCTGAACAAAATTATTACAGCAACATTCAGCGAGGTTATGAATCCTTTAACCTTGAACTCGGGTACTTTTACCCTCAGGGACGGCGCAAACTCAGTCTCAGGAATGGTTTCTTATGCAGGCACAATGGCATCTTTTACTCCTTCTGATGATCTTTTGCCAGGCACACTTTATACTGCCACGCTAACTACAGAAGTTACAAATGCAGCCGGGGTATCACTTGTTGCTGACTATATCTGGACATTTACCACAGAAACCCCAATGGCTCCATTGGTAATTTCAACCGATCCTCAGAATAATGCAATCGATGTAGCATTGAATAAAACTGTTGCTGCAACCTTTAATATGGACATGGATCCGCTGACAATCAATACATCAACCTTTACTCTATATCAGGGAACCAATATGGTTGACGGAATAGTCACATATTCAGGAACAACTGCATCCTTTAATCCTACAGGAGATTTGCTTGCCGGACTGACCTACACAGCAACAATTACAACCGGAGCAATGAACACAAGCGGAACTCCGTTGGAAAATGATTATGACTGGAGTTTTACTACTGAATCAGAAGTAATTATCATCACAGTTGATCTTGGATCTGCTGCCATGTTCGGCGCTTTCGGAGGTAATGCCGGGATAACCAATCAGGGTATAAATACAGTAATCAACGGAGCTATTGGTACAACAGCAGCTTCAACACTGGTTACCGGATTCCATGATGGACTTACGGGTGATGTTTATACCGAGACCCCACTTAACGTTGGTCTGGTAACCGATGGGATTTACACTGCCCCTCCTTTCCCAGGAACTGCCACAACCGAGGCAATTGCTATTCAGGGTTTATTAGATGCTACAGATGCCTACAACAGTATTTCACCGGCTTCGATGCCAGGTGGTATTGATCCGGGTGCTGGTGAGCTTGGCAATTTAACGCTGGCTCCGGGTGTTTATATGTCAGCAAGCGGAACTTTCAATATTTCAAACGGGCCTCTGACCTTAGATGCTCAGGGTGATCCAAATGCAATATTTGTATTCCAGACAGCAGCCGGCCTTACAGTTGGTATTGCCGGCCCTACAGGTGCCCGCAGTATTAACCTCATCAACGGAGCTTCAGCAGCAAATGTATTCTGGTATGTTGGCAGCGCAGCTACGATTAATGCAGCCGGAGGCGGTATCATGGCCGGAACCATTATTTCAATGGCAGGCGTTACTTTTTCAACGCCGGGAAATGCAGTTCAAACCGTACTGAACGGAAGGGCAATTTCACTGGTCGCTTCAGTTACAATGGTTAACACAACCGTAAATGTACCTGCTGAATAATTAAAGTCCATTAACAAATACAAAACAGCTGTAAAATCCCGCCTCAGGGCGGGATTTTAAAAACTGAAGTAAAAAAAATATTAAATCAGAAAAAAATGAAATTAAAAACCATTATCGAAAAGGGAACACTCAAAATGTGTATGCCTTATAACCTGACCATTAAAAGCCTCTTAATCAGTGCTTTTTTGCTAGCAGGAATTCATTCTTCCTTACAAGCGCAGGAAGTTCAATATACCACACCCTCATGGTGGTTTGGTGCAGCAGTCGGTGCAAATTTCAATTTCTTTGAAGGCTCAACCGAACAACTGAATGCAGATTTCAGATCGCCTGTTACTTTTCATGATGGGACCGGAATCGGACTTTATGTTGCTCCACTTATTGAATATTACAAACCCGATACAAGACTTGGACTGATGCTGCAGGCAGGATATGACAGCCGCAAAGGCAAGTTCGCACAAATAAATACGCCTTGTAACTGTCCGGCAGATTTATCGACAGATCTGAGCTATATCTCTTTTGAGCCAAGCCTGCGTTTTGCGCCGTTCAAATCAAGTTTTTACTTGTATGCAGGCCCACGCTTCGCATATAATATAAGTAAATCCTTTACATACCAGCAAGGCATAAATCCTGCATATCCCGAGCAGGAACTTATTCCCGATGTAACCGGTGATTTCAGTGAAATGAATGAATTGCAGATATCAGGTCAGATCGGTGCAGGAGTGGATATCCCGCTTTCTTCACAAAGCAATCAAACACAGTTTGTGATTTCGCCCTTTGTTTCTTTTCAGCCTTACTTTGGTCAAAGCCCGCGTTCAATTGAAACCTGGAACATAACCACCATCAGAGCAGGTGCTGCTCTGAAATTGGGAAGAGGCCGGGAAATTGTGACTACAAAAAAGGAAGATTTACTTCCAGTAGTTGTTATAGTTAAGGAACCTGAAGTTAAGTTTACAGTTAACTCCCCTGCAAATAATCCATCTGAGCTCAAGGTGAAGGAAGCTTTCCCTATTCGTAACTATGTATTTTTCGATCTTAATTCAACCGAAATACCTGAACGTTACGTTATACTCAACAAAGGTCAGGTAGCAGATTTCAGAGAAGACAACCTTGATTCTTACGCTTCAGGGAATGCTTCTGGTCGTTCAAAACGCCAGATGAATGTTTATTACAACATCCTTAACATACTGGGAGATCGCATGGTTAAGAACCCAAATGCCAATGTTACCCTTGTTGGTTCATCGGAAAAAGGTCCTGCTGATGGTCGCATTATGGCAGAATCAATCAAAACTTACCTGGTGGATGTATTTGGAATTTCCAGTTCGAGGATAACGACCTCAGGCCGCAATAAACCAGTGATTCCATCAGAACAGCCCGGTGGTACACTCGAGCTTGTAATGCTTCGCGAAGGAGATCGCAGGGTTACTATCGAAAGCAATTCACCAGCCCTGCTTATGGAATTCCACAGTGGCCCTGATGCACCGCTTAAACCGGTAGAACTCATTGTGGTACCTGAAGCTCCTGTTGACAGCTATGTTGCTTTTGAAGCCGAAGGTGGTGCAGAAGCTTATAAATCATGGACTTTGGAACTTAAGGATGACAATGGTGTTATTCAGAATTTCGGACCATACACTGAGGAAAAAGTCAGTATCCCTACAAAAACCATCTTAGGTGCAAATCCTGAAGGCGACTATAAAGTTACCATGACCGGCACAACGGAAGATGGCAAAGTTTACAAAAAAGAAGCAACAACACATGTTGTTTTGTGGGAACCTGCCAAAACCGAAGAGGCAATGAGATTCAGTGTTATTTATGAATTCAATGAATCGAATGCCATTAAGATATACGAAAAGTACCTTACTGAAATCGTAACTCCTAAAATTCCTGTGAATGGCAAAGTGATTATTCACGGTCATACCGATGTTATCGGTGATGAAACCTACAACCAGACGCTGTCATTGGCCAGAGCCAACGATGTAAAGGGTATTATTGAAAAAAGCCTTGCAAAAGCAGGCAGAAGCGATGTTAAATTTGAAGTTTATGGTGAAGGCGAAAAGTCAACTCCTTTTGCAAATAAATTTCCTGAAGAACGTTTCTACAACCGTACTGTTATCATCGATATTCTTCCTGGAAGATAGCCTGAAGGTTTAATCCCAAAACAAGAAAATCAAAGGCTGTCCGGGCAAACGGGCGGCCTTTTTTTTCTCAATGTGGGAATCATGTAATACTGATTCATAATTATGTAACGCATCAGGCATCGGGCTATCCGATCTTTGTACCATCAAATTATTTTATTAACCTTTAAATACAAAAAACCATGAATGCAGGTAAATTAATTATTGGAGTTGTAGCAGGCGTTGCCGTTGGTGCTGCACTCGGAGTCTTGTTTGCACCTGATAAAGGTACAGCCACAAGAAAGAAAATTTCGAAAAAGGGTCATGATCTGACAGATGATCTGGAGAGGAAATTCAACAAATTTGTTGACACCTTTTCACGGAAATTTGACAAACTTCATGATGAAGCCAACGACCTGGCTGATGAAATTAAAACAAAAGCTGATGAAGCAACCAGCAAATTCCCGAATGAGAAGAAGTTGTAATTGCCAAATAAAAAATTCAGAAATCTGAGAAAGCCCAATATCCAGTAGGCAATTGTCTGATGGATATTGCTTTTTCCGGTTACAGGTAAATATTGTAAAAAATAAAACATGGAAACCCGGTCAGAGTTATTCGAATCACTTTTTGAGAAAATTAAAGCGTTGGGCCTAACCACTTATGAACTTTCAAAGCTTAGAGCACTTGATACATTTACTGTTGTAATGTCATCATTGGTATCACGGCTGATTGTTATTCTGGTCTTTTCCATGTTTGTTCTTATTTTAAATATCGGGATGTCGCTTTATTTGGGCGAAATTCTCGGTAAAATTTATTTTGGGTTTTTCGCAGTTGCATTGTTTGATCTGGTCGTGGGCATTGTTTTGCATTTTTATCTTCACAAGTGGATTCGTAAGCCATTGAGCGATTCAATTATTTCAGAAGTCCTTCAATCAGATATATCATGAAAAAAATAACTACATCCGCCGAACTCAAAGCAGCCATTTATGAACTTGAATTTGAACAGGAGCAACTGGGCGTTGAATTACATGATACGTTCAACCTGGCTTATGAAAGCCTTAAACCCATCAACCTGATCAAAAGCGTTATCAATCAGGCTACCGGATCAGATGATGATTCCGGCAATCTGCTCACCAATTCACTGGGCTTTGGAGCCGGTTATCTCTCAAAAGTTTTGATTCAGGCTACTTTAAGAAAGCCACTAAGCAGGATGATTGGCACTGCTGTTATGTTTGGGCTGCAAACTCTTGTTTCAAAGAATCCAGAAACCCTGAGAGCAATCGGATCCGGCATTATCAATATTTTCAGACGTCGCAAAATGCGAAATGAAGAACTTGAACAGGATGTCAGTTAGCGCACAAAATGAACCAGACTGAGTGCTTCCTTTACTCTATTTTGAATGCTTCCAATTGTCTGCTATTGCATAACAATGATTGGTGTGTGTGGCTCTCTCTTCGTTATGTTTTAATTTATCAAGGGGATAAAATCCCCTTGATTTTTTTGCAACCCCCACCCCTTGTTGCTCTTTAAACTTCAGTACATTATTCACTGAAGTCTATATTGATATTGCTCTTCCACAAAAATGTGAATTATATAAATTTATTTAATAATAGTATAATACAAACAACTGACAGTCAGTATAATTTTATAGTTTATTAATCAACCCCAACAATGCTCACTTCTCAACAACAATTCACTGTTGCTGATCTTCCTTAATATCTCCGGGGATGAAATTCAAAATCAATATCTAAACACCTGAACAATGAAAATTCTGTTGGTTTATCCTTATTCCCCGGATTCATTCTGGAGTTTCAGGCATGCATTAAGTTTTATTTCAAAAAAAGCAGCAGTTCCTCCGCTTGGGTTGATAACTGTATCGGCCATGCTTCCCTCCTCCTGGGAGAAAAAACTGGTAGATATGAATGTTACCAAACTAAAAACCACTGACATACAGTGGGCAGATATGGTATTTATAAGCGCCATGAATATTCAAAAGGACTCAGTTGATTATGTGATTCGTGAATGTGTGAAACAAGAAGTGAAAATTGTTGCCGGTGGCCCATTGTTTACTCAGGAATACCAGAATTATCCTGAAGTTTCTCATTTCATTCTGAATGAAGCCGAAATTACATTGCCTTTATTTTTAAATGATCTGGAGTCTGGCAGAACGCCTGGTAAACTTTATATAACAGACGGATTTGCTGATTTATCACAAAGCCCTGTCCCTGATTTTCATTTGCTGAGCATGAAAGATTATGCATTTATGAGCCTTCAGGTTTCCAGAGGCTGTCCGTATGCCTGCGACTTTTGCGAAATTACAACACTGCTGGGGCGCAAAGTAAGGATGAAAAGTACAGCTCAGGTAATTAAAGAGCTTGATACGCTTTATAAACTCAACTGGCGGGGGTCGATATCGGTTGTGGATGACAATTTTATCGGAAACACAAAACAGGTTAAAAATGAATTACTCCCCGCTATGATCTCATGGCAGAAGTCTCATAAACACCCTTTTGCATTTAGTTCACAGGCATCTATTAATCTGGCTGATGATAGCCGGTTACTTTCTTTAATGTCAGAAGCAGGCTTTGGTTCTGCATTTATTGGCATCGAAACACCTTCAACAGCTTCGCTGCAGGAGTGCAACAAGGTTCAGAATAAAAACCGGAACATGCTACACAGTGTCATGAAAATACAACGGGCCGGGATGCTGGTATCCGGCGGTTTTATTGTGGGTTTTGACAGTGATTCTCCTTCAGTATTTCAGCAACAGATTGATTTTATACAGCAAAGTGGCATTGTTTCGGCTATGGTGGGATTGCTTAATGCCCCAAAAAATACAAAACTTTATAACCGGCTTGTTGATGAGAAAAGGCTGATCAATTCCTCCTCAGGAAATAACACGGACTATTCAATGAATTTTATTCCACGGATGAACCAATCGGAATTGATTGCCGGTTATAAAAAAATTATAAATGACATTTACGCAACCAAACCTTACTACTCCAGAGTTCGCAAGCTATTCGTCAATTACAAAAGAAAAAAACCTAAGCAGCAAAAAATCAATATTCCGATACTTAAAGCACTGGCCAAATCAATTTATATTATTGGAATCCGAAGCAAAGGCAAAAGTGATTTCTGGAAATTTATGATCTGGACACTTGTATTTCAGCCAACATCGCTTGCTGATGCCCTCGAATACTCCATTTACGGCTATCATTACAGAATAGTTTACGGTCTTACAGACCAGATAAAAGTGTGAATTATACAACTTTAATAAATAGTTGTGTAACAAAATTAATACGCAGAGTGTACACCTTTGCAACATAAACAGAACCTGTAAAAATCATTCATTTATGAAAACAACATTTAACCTCTTTGCGTTATCAGCACTGGCTTTCGGCCTGCTGTTATCGTCGTGCGGAACCGGCAAGAAATTACTGGTATCAGAGGCAAGGGTTAACCAACTTCAAAAAGACAGCATCAGTGTAAATAATAACCTGAAAATGTGTCAGGCTGATGTACTCAGGCTTAACGAAGAAAAAGCATTGATCGAAAAAGACCTGAATTTGCTTTCTTCTGAGTCAAAAATGACCATTGCCGAACAAGCCGTTCGTTTAAAATCACTTCAGGATGTAATCCAATCACAAAAAGATGTGATGACCGGGCTTAAGAATACAATTTCGGAAGCATTGGTCAACTATGCAGCTGATGAGCTTTCGGTATATATCAAAGACGGAAATGTTTACGTGTCGCTTGCCGAAAAACTTTTGTTTAAGTCGGGCAGCGATGTTGTGAATCCCAAAGGGAAAGAAGCCCTTAAATCACTTGCAGAAGTAATCAACAATACCAAAGATATATCAGTAATGATTGAAGGACATACCGACAATGTTCCCATAAAAACAAAGGTATTTCCTGATAACTGGAGCCTGAGTACTGCCAGAGCTGCATCGATTGTAAGAATATTAACCCTTGACTATGCCTTTGATGCCAGACGCATAACCGCTTCAGGCAGAAGTGAATTTCATCCGGTTCAACCCAATACTACCGATGCGGGCCGGGCTGTAAACCGACGTACAGAAATTATTTTAACTCCCGATCTGAAAGAACTCTTCAGGATTCTGGAACAATAATAAATTCTGACACTGAAAATAATACCGTGGGAGGAAAATCTACGGGATCTGAGGTAAGGGTCAGTCTGTGCGGGGTAAAATCTCCACCAGGCTGGCTTCTTCCTCATTAATATGGGTTAAACTCTGCCCGGATTAGCCGGAATACTTTTTAACTTGTTGATTAACAAATATTTTGTCGTACTATTGTCAAACTTCAACCGAACTAAAACAATGAAAACAGCTGGCATCATCACAATTGCAATTGGTCTCATCCTCACTATTTTTACCGCCTTCACCTTCTTCACCAAAGAGAAAGTAGTTGATTTGGGGGAAATTGAAATCAATGCAAAAAAGAAACATAGCCTTAATTGGTCTCCGTTAATCGGTATAGGAGTTATGGGCATTGGAGGCTTAATTCTCTGGCAATCCACAAAAAAGCAATAAACATTGATACTCTACATAAAGTACATGGTAAGCAACCGGTGCAAGATGCTGGTTAAAGCGGAGCTAAAGAAACTTCATGTCCATTACATAATGATTGATTTGGGTGTAGTAGATATAATGGAGACTTTAACAGCCGACCAACGCGAACAATTCCGGGTGGCATTGCTGAAATCAGGGCTTGAACTGATGGATGACAAAAAAGCTGTGCTTGTTGAAAAAATCAAGAATGTAATCATAGATATGGTTCATTATTCCGAGGAATTGCCAAAAGTTAATTTCTCTGATTATCTGAGCGAGAAACTAAACTATGATTATACCTATTTGTCTAATCTTTTTTCTGAAGTTCAGGGAATTACCATTGAAAAATTCAGCATTTCACACAAAATTGAACGGGTGAAAGAGCTGATAATCTACAATGAACTCACCATTTCTGAGATTGCCTGGAAGTTGAATTACAGCAGTGTTGCACACTTGTCAAATCAATTCAAAAAAATTACCGGACTTTCGCCTTCTCATTTCAAGAAATTGAAAGGAGCAAGACGCATACCAGTCGAAGATATAGGAGATTAAGCAATCTGCACCTATCCTTCAACTGCCACATTACTACAAAGTACACTGACCAGATTTAATTCAAACAATGAAACAGGAATCCAATTACGCCAGAAGTCTTATTGAGGCAAGCCTTGATCCTTTGGTAACTATAAGTACCGAAGGCAAGATTACCGATATGAATCAGGCCACCATCAATATAACAGGAATAAATCGCGAACATCTTACCGGCACCGACTTCTTTGAATACTTTACCGAGCCCCGCAAAGCCCGCAAAGTTTATAAAGAAGTATTTGCAAAGGGGTTTGTAGCTGATTCACCCCTCACACTCCGGCATAAAGGGGGTAAGCTAACGGATGTTCTCTTCAACGGATCTGTATACAAGGACAACGAAGGCAATGTGCTTGGAGTGGTAGTGGTTGCCAGAGATATTACCGAACAAAAGATTGTTTCAACAGCTTTGACAGAAGCAATGGTGTTTGCCGAAATGGCTACTTCCATTGCTGAAGAAGCAAAAACAAAAGCTGAAAAGGCAACTAAAATCGCCGAAAGTGCTGTTAGGGCAAAACAGCAATTCCTTTCGAATATGAGCCACGAAATCCGCACGCCAATGAATGCCATCATTGGATTTACAAAGGTGCTGCTGAAAACGGATATGTCAGTCAGACAAAAAGAATACCTTTCTGCCATTAAGTTGAGCGGAGATGCTTTGATTGTGCTGATAAATGATATTCTTGATCTGGCCAAAGTAGATAGCGGCAAAATGATATTTGAGCAAACACCCTTTCGGCTGTCTTTATCCATCTCAGCAATGCTTCATTTGTTTGAGGCCAAAATCAGAGAAAAAAATCTTGAACTGATCAAAGAATATGATCCTGAAATACCAGATGTTCTGGTAGGTGATCCGGTTCGCTTACACCAGATAATATTAAACCTGGTAAGCAATGCGGTAAAGTTCACTTCAAAAGGAACAATATCAGTAAGCGTCAGGTTATTAAGCCAGGATGACAAAAAAGTAAATATTGAATTTTCAATTTCTGACACCGGAATTGGTATCGAAAAAAGTAAACTCAAAAAGATATTCGAGAATTTTCAGCAGGCCACCAGCGGCACATCAAGGTTATTCGGGGGAACCGGACTTGGCCTTGCCATTGTAAAGCATCTGGTTGAAGCACAGAATGGGGAAATTTCGGTCGAAAGCAAAATTGGCGAAGGCTCAACTTTCAGTTTTGCACTTGATTTCTTAAAAACAGATGCGCAAGCCGGAGCAGAAACAGAATTATTTGATCCGGAATTAAAAGAAGATATTAAAAATATAAAGGTTCTGGTGGTTGAAGATATTCCCCTGAATCAGCTGCTGATGAAAACCTTACTCGATGAATTTGAATTTGAATGCGACATAGCCGCCAATGGTAAAATAGCCATTGAAAAGCTTGAGGCCGGAGCCTACGATATAATACTTATGGACTTACAAATGCCTGTTATGAATGGCTTTGAAGCAACAGATTATATCAGAAAAAAAATGAAATCAAAGATACCGATCATTGCACTTACGGCTGATGTTACCACTATGGATCTTGACAAATGCAAAGCGGTGGGCATAAACGATTATGTTTCAAAGCCTGTAGATGAAAGGGTATTGTATGCAAAAATGCTGAAGCATCTGAAAAAATCAAAAGGGCAAACTCACCAAAAAAGTCAGAACAACAATTCAAAACGCTTAAAATGCACCGATCTGAATAACCTGAACCGCCGTACAAAATCAAACCCGCAACTGATGATGGATATGATCTCACTTTACCTTGAGCAAACTCCACCATTGATTATGGCGATGAAAAAAAGCATGCGCGAAAAAGATTGGGATACCTTGTATGCAACGGTTCATAAAATGATCCCTTCATTCTCAATCATGGGAATAAATCCGGCTTTTGAGCAAATGGCCAGAAAAGTTCAGGATTATGCCAGTGCCAACAGGGAAACAGATGAAATGCCCGAAATGATTCATCAGCTTGAAAATGTCTGTTTTCAGGCGTGTGAAGAATTAAAAGAAGATTTTAATACTATTAAAAAACAAAATCATGACTAACGGAAATAAAATCAAACTGTTTCTGGTTGATGACGATGTCGTTTATCTTAAATCAATCGAAATAGAATTCATGCAAATGGCCGATTTTGAGATTGAGACATTTATAAGCGGCGAACTTTGCATTGAAAGTCTTCACAAAGCTCCTGATCTTATTATACTGGATTATTTGCTCGACGGCGTAGATAAAGATGCAAAGAACGGAATTGACACACTTGACGAAATCAGGGCTTACAATCCTGATATTCCGGTAATAATATTATCCGCTCAGGATAAAATTGAAGTGGCCGTTGATTGTATGCACCACCAGGCCTTCGATTATATAGTTAAAAGTGAAACGGCTTTCTTAAGGATGCAAAAAGCAATTGAAAGGGCTTTGTACACCCGTAAAATTGAAAAAACCCTAAATTGGTATATGGAGAAGATGTGACATGTGTGAGGCCGGGATATTGAACTCTCAGACCGATCCCTCCACAATTTTTATTTCGTCATCAGTCAAACCATACATTTCGTAAACAAGGTGGTCAATCTCTCTTTCTAAATTTGCAATAGAGGAGATTATGAATTTGTAGCTTCTGGTTTGTTCCTCGAAATACGCTATCCATTCCGATTCATCTGATAATGAAAATGCAACTTTTTGCTTGGATAGCTCCTTTTTAAACTCTATGAAACCCAATCTATACCAGTTTTCCAATTTTTTAGTTTCCTTTAGTGCAGGATATTTACTGGACAGAAGTTTGTTGAATTTAATCTGAACCTTTTGTTTTTCAGTTGTTTTTGAAATTATATCATTTGTGAGGATAGATAATTTCCTCTTAAATTCTTCTGAAAGGTCAGGAACTGGGATTTGCTCAAAATATTGCGGTTTTACCTCAATGTAACCGCCGTTTCTGACTACACAGAGATTGGTTAGAAAATACCAAACCAGTTTTGAATTTAGTACTGCAGTTAAAAATCTGTCGTTTGTTGGCAGTATTACAGCGGGTGCATTAATGTAAGCCCCGGATTCATCATATGCAAATTTGTTTGAGTTCTGAAGATTAGGGAAAACTATTTTGGGTTTTTCAAACAAATCATAATAGGCGCAATTTCTTAATTCCCAATAGAAATCCCCTTTGTCATACCTCTTTTTAGCTTGTTCTTCAAATAGCAATATTTGATTTATAAGGTTAGGATATTCCTTTTGCAACTTTTCAATTGCTTCGTTTTCAGTAATTTCATAACCATAGTTTTTTTTAGTCCATTTACTCTCAAAAATAATCAACTGCTGAACACTTTCGTGAGCAACCCATTTCTCAAGTTCTTTGCCTTCATAAATTGGCTTAACATGTTCTCCAACATCAAATGATTTCGGGATAATGAATGCTTCGTTTAAAGCTGTCTTTACTCCATAGTAACATTTCCCATAAACATCTCTGATTGTTTTATTTTGTTTTAGTTTCTCAATCAGATCAACAGCGTTATTGGATTTAAAACTCCAGTTTTCTTTATGCATCAAAGATTGGTTGACCGGTACGACATCATGAAACTCAATGTCAATAACAGAAGACTGACTTGATTTTGGAATTTTAATATATTCAAACGACTGGCTGGTTAGCTTTTGATTTCTGGCAATTATAATTACCGGATAGGTGGTAGCTCCTTCAAATATCTGAACTTCTGTAAAATCAATGTATTTCAAAATTTGGACTTCACGTTGCAAATATTCTCTAATAGATACACCTGCTGTTGTTTTATCAAAAGTATTTGATATAAAACCAAATAAACCTGTTGCATTTAAAAGTTTAAACGATTGCTCATAAAAATAGGAGAACAAATCGCCGGAAGGATTAAAAACCACATATTTAGATGCTAAATAATCTCTGCAAAAACCCAATAATTCTGCCCTGACATATGGCGGATTTCCAATCACCACATCAAACCCACCTTTATATTCTTGCCGGAAGGCGTGATTGAGGGTGCAAAGGAATTCTTTCTTAAGGTTTATAATTTCAGTTATCTCTGGTAGTTCATGTTTTATGCGATTATCCCGGATATATTTTATTGCATTCGCCAGGTATTCCTGATCCATTACTTCAGTTTTACCGAATTTCTGCGTCCATACCTGCCGCTGCGTATTTCCTCTTTCTTTTTCGGTTCGGGGAGAGACTAGAGAGAGCGGAGTGCTATTTCCGGATAGCGGAGCCTCCCCTGCGGATAGCGGAGCCTCCTCTGCGGATAGCGGAGCCTCCCCCGCGGATAGCGGAGCCTCTCGTGCGGACAAGGGGGCATGCCCCCTTGTTGTTCTCGGGGTATCGCACGTATCTGCATCCGACAAGGGGGCATGCCCCCTTGTTTCCGTATACCCGCGTTTTCTATTTCGTATCTTCGCAGTTACGGATTTTATTTTCCCTACTATTTTCGTTAGTTCTTCTTCCTCGCATACCAGCAGAATATGCATATGGTCGCCGCAGATATTATATTCCAGAATATTCAGCTTATCACTTATCGCAATTTCTTTAACAGTTTCGGTTATAATTATTGCGTCTTCAGTATCAAACCATTCAGCTTCACCGCGAACAACATGGTTATCGAACATACGCTGCGAATAACGCGAATTATGCGTTGCTGTGGTTACATGCCATACCTTTTTCTTCTTTTCACGAAATATATTTGGAAACTCTTTGTACCAATTAAATGCCTTTTCGCCAGCAACTTCGGGATCGTCAATAAGTGAGTTCCCGCATTTTATATTGTTGTTTAGCTTGTTGAGTTTCCGTCCTTTTTGCGCAGTTCTGAGCCAAAGCGAGAGTTTTGCAATTTCAACTGACTCTTCGTTCAGATCAACCCCGTAGATATTTTTTTCGAGAATGTCGGTGGTGATGTCTGACAAAACCAAACCACCACCCAAAAGTTGTGTGCGTAAATCGTCAATTTTGCGGTGTTCAGTAATTAAGTAGTCCAGCGCCTGATTCAAGAATGCTCCCGAACCACATGCGGGATCAAGAATGGTTAAATTTAACAGCCAATCTCTGTATCTGGTCAACTTTTCGTCAAGTGCGGAAATTATTTCCTTCTTACGGTTTTTACGCCCTTTTACATATTCTTCGTCAATTATATCAAGTTCAGCGCGCTTTTCCGAACAAAGTTTACCAACGGTATTTTCAACAATGTATTTGGTTATATACTTTGGCGTATAAAAAATGCCATCTTTTTTCCGTTTCGTTTTCTGGCTGTCAATTTTTTCGCCCTTTATTTCGGCTTGTACGTTTTCTATTTCGCCCAGCGAATGTTCAAAAATATGACCAAGAATATTTACATCCACATCAGTTTCATAATCGTACTGACTGAGTATCAAGGTGTGTTTATAAATTATCTCATCATCAATTGAAATATTGTCAAGTATTTCATCTGGTGCAAACAGGCCGCCGTTGTATGCGTAGATATCATATTTTTTGCCTTTATACCCGGTGTTCATGTACCCGAAATACTTTTTAAACCGGTCGTACAGAGGAATATATTCGTCCAGATCTTCTTTCAGCGTTGTCCATTGTTTAACAATTTCGCTGATTGAATTTGGAGGAAGCAGCAAACGATCTTCAGCAAAAAGAATAAACAGAAAACGGTCGAGTAATTTCTGGGTTTTCTTGAAAAGTAAAAGTTTATCAGTTTCAGGATTATTCTTTACAAGATTGTTGTAAATCGCTTCGCGGAATTTTGAGTAATCGGCATAAAGTTTTTTGGTAATGTTCTCTTCCTGTAAAAGTGATGATTCTTTAATCTTTAGTGGGATTCCATTGAGCAGGCACATCAAAAAAATCAGGAAAGAGGCTCCATAAATGTACCCATTTAACTAAAATCATAATCATCAGAAAAGACTTAAGATGATGAACTAAAATCCGATAGTTGTTAAAGTTGGGTTATTTAATCAGTGTTTAAATGGCATTTAAACCCGGTTTAAAACGCATCTAATCCGGAGGCGGAATTACTCCTAATATATATATGTGGTAAACCAACCAGGAATAATCGCTGGGCATTGCAGACCGCTCAGAGTCCTATTTATTATGCCCAGTGCTTCGTTCTTCAGTCAAGTTGTAGTTGCAATTGCTCTGCTTTATTTTTAACTGTCAAATCGTGATTATGAAGAGAAAAGTTTTCAGTATCGAAGTTACAAACCAAAGCTTCGACAACCGTCCGTCTGTTTTCAATGTTTGCACCGTTGTGATAGAAATGGTCTTTAGTTACAATATTGAACTTACACCAAAATTTATTTATCATTTCGTTTTCTCTCCAGTCATTGTGATGCCATGTTGAAAGAATGAATTTGGCTTTGGTTTCGCTTAGTAAATTAAATAGTAATTCTTCGTCTTGCTCTGTCCATCCGTTGAAATAATCAACGTGTCGTCCATAATATGGTGGATCACAATAGATGATGTCATTCTCAGTTGCAAGCGGAATAATGTCAGCAAATGATCTATTGAAAAATGTCCAGTTTGGTTCAGGTTGAATAATTTGAGAAATTTTCGAGACTTGATTAATGATTTTGGTTATATAAGCCTGAGCAAATCGGTCCGGTTTTTTACAAAACGGAATATTCCAATGACCTTTCTTATTAAATCTCATCATTCCATTGAAACCAGCACGTGAAAGAAATATGAAATCATATGGAGAAAAATCATTATTAAATCGTGTACGAACTTTTTTATAATATTCATATCCGTTATCGTCCGCTTTGCTTAGAAGTTCTCCTTCACATTCGAGATATTGTTTCATTAAAGGTGCCGTAATTACTTTTTCTTGTAACCCTTTGTAAAAGTTAATTATATGCGGATTTGTATCATTTAAAATTGCATTTTTATAACCAGAATTAAAGGCGACTACTCCAGTACCAAGAAATGGTTCTATCCATTTTCCTTTGGTCTTAGGAGCAAGATCCATTATCCAGGGGACTAATTTAGTCTTGATTCCTTGGCTTTTTATTGGAGGAATAAATATTTTCATTTCCCTTCTTTATTTGCTGATTTCTTTGCTAATGCTTTTTTAGCTACTTTAGGAGAAGTTGCTTTGATCCTTATTGTTCTGGTTACAATTTTTTCCCAAAGGTCTATTCTACCTTTGAATTCAAGGAAGGATTTTAGGTTAGTTATTTTTATAGGTTTGCCATCTTTAAGCATTGTTGCTATACCATAGTTAATCCAATATTCGTCAAACCATTCTTCTCCTAATTGACTAAAAATGCCGTTTTCGTTTCTTAAATCGTCTATGTCTATAATTGATCCAATGTTAGCGGTGTTTCCTGAACCTTGCTTGTCACTTGAGATTTTCCATTTTTCCGCAGCGAAAAAATCAAAATCCTTTATTACAGATGTAATTGATTTTAAATTCTTGACTGTCGTTACATCTCTTTCTCCAACCTTTTTGACAGGGGTTTCATATTCTTCTTGTAGCTCTTTAACATGAAATATTTCTGTTTCTGCAATGTCGTCGACGAAGTCAATTCTTGTATAAATTACACCTAAACAAAAATGGCCTAAGTATTGAGAATAAGGAAATTGAATGTTTTTTTTCTTATCCCGCTCTCGGAAATATCCACCGTGGCTACCTAACGTAAAACCAGCAGTTTTATGATTTCTACGAAAAGTTGTCTTGATATCAAGCGCAAACACAACCTCTTCATTTTCTTTGTGTATAAAAGTCAGGTCGGGATACCAATTTTGCTTTTCGGCCAGTAAGATTTTATACCCTATACTGTCTGCGAATTGCAGGATTTGGGGAAATATATGTATTTCAAGGATTTTAGAAACAATTTTCGTGTCAGAGGAAATTGTATAAATATTCTTGTAGACATCAATAAAACCCTTAACTGTCCAATCGCCATTATCGGTAGAAACAAATTTTTCCAGTTTATCGGAAAATTTGTCAAGTTCCTTTTTGAAATCCGCTTTGTATTTGTTTTTGTCTTCTATATTCATACTGCAAATGTACCGAAAAAAGGTGTCAATTTTACAGTTGGTTTAAGGTTGCTGCGTTTTCTCACCATTGGGCATCACGAGTGAATATACGCAGCCCTGCGTATATATATGACTTGTGTACCTTTTTGAACCTGAAATTCAACTCACATTTCCACCCCAAATATAATAATTTTTTAATATCCAAGCCTTACTACAAGATTACAGGCACCTCAGAAAAATCAAGAAAGAGGCTCCATATCAAAGTCCAAATCAGGTAGCTTACTTCTGGCGGGGCGGGCTACTCGATTAGGGTCAGTTATTTTTCATTCTTTTAATGTCTTCTTCTACATTTGTTTTCTTAATATCTAGCTTTATAATTTCGGTTTTATACTTTTCAATTTCAATTTTCAGTTTATCCTTTTCTGTCCTAAGTTTATTAACTTCAACCTGTTCTTTAGAGATTATCTTTTCTATTATCATTTGATTTTGTTTTAATGATTTCTCCAAATCTTCAGATGATTCCTTTAATGCTGATATTTTTTCTTCTAGATTTTTCTTTTCTCTTTTTAAGTCTTGAATTGATTCTCTTACAAGTTCTTGTTCAAAACTATAGTCTTCTAGCTGGAGGAGTGTAATTTTTAGTTCATTATCTTTTTCATAAAGAACCTCATTTATGGCTTTTAGATGCTTATTCTTTGTAGTGAGCAAATTTTCGACAATTTCTTTAATTGATCTAGCAACCTCATCAAAAGCAATTTCGGAATTCTCCCAGTGAGTTGAAGTTATTGGTTTGCCATTTTGAGGTAGTCCTTGAATCTTTGAGAATGGTAAATCTGACCAATCACAAGGATTTAGTATTATAGGAATAATGACTGCATCTCCTCTCTCGTGTCTACTTATTGCCTTTTTCATTTCAATATCATAGCAATAGTCAGAAGCAATAAAATCCGCACTAATTAGCAATAGGATAATATCCGCTTTAGATAGATTTGCGTCAATCTCTTTTTCCCATTCTTTTCCTGGTTCAATCTTCCCATCAAACCAAGTATTTATATATTTTTTCCTTTTGAGTCCACTTAAATGTTTGTCTAGGCGCTCTCTAAGAATAGAATCTTCTCTTGAGTAAGCAAAGAATATATTTATATGAACTTCTTCCATTTTGTTGATTTCATTTAAGTTGCTGTGTTTTTGATATAATTGGGCACAACTAATGTATATCCGCAATATAATGCGTATGTTTTACTAGTATTCCAACTTTAATTAATGAAAATACACATCAAATTTCCACCCCAAATATAACAACTTTTTAAATATCCAAACCTTACCTTACCACAGGAATACAGGCACATCAAAAAAATCAGGAAAGAGGCTCCATATCAAAGTCCACATCCGCCATTACGCCGGATTCTACTTCAATTTCATCCTCCTCGTAATCGGCATAACCTTTCAGTTCGGCCTTAATGGAATAACTGCCGGCCTCAGAAAGGGGTAATGTGTAATTACCTTCGGCATCGGTAAGGGTACTTTGGTTGGTGCCGACAATACTCACCCTTACCCCCGGCTGGTTCAGTCCGGTTTCGAGGTTAGCCACCGTGCCTGAAATGCCGGTTTTGCCGTTGCCATTACCGTTTGCTTTGCGCTTAAGATCATCGATCAAACGCAGGTTTTTGTACTCCTGGTAAAACAGAGGATCGGCATTGCTTACAATGTCCATCAACGCGTCAATCTTCTTAAGCGAAGA
>WSXX01000036.1 GCA_009773515.1 Bacteroidota bacterium | reverse complement strand
TGGCCGGAACCGGATAAACATTTAAACTTGTTTTACTGATGTTGCCTGCCGAAACAAGACTGACGGATGCCTGATTTGAGTAAATATCCGTGTAAACAGCATTGCGAAGGCCGGTGTTGCAACCATTCGGGTTCACTATTTTAACCATATAGGCGATTTCATCTGAAGGGGCATTGAAATCGGTATATGAAGTAAAGCTTGCGGAAACACTGGCAATTTGCTCAAAGTCACCATTGCCCGATTTGCGCATTATTATGTACGAATTGTAGTCAATTCCTGAGTAAGGTGTCCATATCAGGTTCCAGTTACCATTTATTCCCTGATTGATGGTAAGGTGTATCGTCTGGTGGAAGTCGCTGGATGGAAATACCCTGTTCTCGTTGTCCATAAATCCGATTTTGTAGCGGTATGGCCTCATGGCAGGATTGGAATCAAAATCGGTGACCATAGGCACATCCTCATAGCTTACAGTATCAATAACCTCATAAACATTGAATTCATCTGTTTCCTTGTAGATCAGAAAATCAGCAATAAGGTCCGAAGAAGGTTTTTCCCAGATGATAACATTCTGATTAGTAAGACTGTCCACAGTCACCATACAGATAGGGGTTTCGGGGAAAGTCATGATGGTAAAAATGTCACTAACATCTTTGGAGGGTGAATAGTAATCGTTGATCCTGATAAGGCATTCATTGGAGTTCACATTGGATGTAAACCATTCAATACTCCCTGAATTGCCAAGGCTGGTGCCTTCGGCTATATATTCCCAGGTTTCACCATTATCATCGGAGAATTCAATATAGTTGCCTTGTGCATAGGGATTCTGGACATTCCAGCTTATTGTGAGAAGACTATTGGTATTTACAATTTGCCCTTCTGTAGGTGAGGTAATGGTGAAAACGGGTAAAGGTCTGATCTGAAAAACCTCGCTCAGGTCAAAAGTTGAAGGATCTTCGGCATCGTAAAGCTTAAGAATACAGGCACTGGCAGGTGTTTCGCTCAAAACAAGGAAAGTATATCCCGTCAATGCATTGATGTTTTGAGCCAATGGTGTATATGTCAGGCCATTATCAGTTGATATTTCCGCATTTAGCAAGCTAATGCCTGTTTGATAAACAGCCCACGATACATAAGTGGGTGTGCTATTAAAAACCATAGAGCCTGAAAAAGGCTCCCAGATGGTAAACGGCAGGAAAGAAATAGTAAATGGGGCATCGCTGATATCGTTTACCGAGGGATTGATGAAGTCGATGATTTTCAGCAGGGCGTTTGAAGTAAGATTAATGGGCGCCCAAACCGGATGAATGCCGCCATTTGGCGAGGAAGGAACATCGGCTAAGTAATACCAGTTAGCTCCCCCGTCAGGGGAAAATTCAAGCCGTAAATTACTGTTTAAGCTATCTCCTGTCCAGCTAACCTCTTCATAGGTTCCGGCGAACCATTCTTCACCGCCATTCGGAGACACCAGAGTTATAGACTGTGCCTGACCTTTTAAGGGTACAAGAAATGTTAGAAGCAATAATCCAATAGCCAATGATCTGAAATATCCGAAAAATCTGAGGTAGCTATTTTTCATTGTTTAATGTTTTAAGGTTTATGGTTAAACAAAACACTTTAAAATAAGTTCAGCAGGTATAAAAATTAAATTATTGAAACAAAAAATGGCTCATGTGAAATAAGTCTGGAAAAGTCAGGAAATCAATAACCGGAATTCGGAAAAACGCCTTACCTTTATTACTGAATTTATATAGTCTTATGAACAAATTCAGAATACTCCTCCGGCTTTTGCTTTTTGTTGTTACGGTTTCTCTTTCCTCTGTCAGTGCGCAAAAATCTGAACCCCAAACGGATACTGCCCATATTTCAGTATATCTTGAAAAAGCAGCCGCCGCTCAGGCCGATACAGCCATAATTCTTTACAACATAGCCATACAAGAAGCTGAAAAAAGTCTCAGTTATGGCGGTAGCAAAGCCTACAAAGAGGCCGTAAAACGAAAACTGATTAAAGCCAGGCTTGGTCTTGGGCTAGTTTTCTATAACCGGATTGAGTATTCCAAAGCGATGGAATTTTATAAAAGCGCACTGAATGGCGCCGAAGAACTGGATGATACATCGCTTGAGGCAGAAAGCTATTTCAATATTGCCGAAGTGTACCTTGAGCAGAGCCAGTTCACTAAAGCAATGGAGTTTTACAATTTGTCACTTTCGCGGTATGAAAAAATTAACGACAATGTAAGTCAGTTCTGGTGCTATACGGGAATGGGAATAGTACAGAAACAATGCGGAAATTATAAAGATGCTGTTGAGTTTTACACAAAAGCGCTTCAAAAAGCCGAAAGGGCCGGACTGAACTACGAAGAAGCAATTTGCCATAACAACCTTGGAAATGTGTATCGGAAAACCGGTGATTTTGCGAAAGCCATGGAGTCATACCAGAAAGCATTGGAAGTTTTCAGAAAATTGAATGAAGAAACCGCTATTTCCGATTGCCTTAACAATATTGGCAACCTGTATCTCGATAATGGGGACCCATTTCGCGCACTTAGGTATTACAGTCAATCAATGAAACTTGCAGAGCAATTAAAAGATGAATACAGGCTTATCATTCGGTATAAAAACATGGCTGGGGCATACACAGAACTTAAAGATTATGAAAATGCCGGTCTGTATCTGGATGATGCACTGAAACTGGCAGAGAAATCAGGTGATAAATCATTTCTTGCATCGTGCAATATGCTGTTTGGCAAACTTCATTCGTTAAAAAACGATCATATTATTGCTGCGGCATTCTTCAGGAAGTCGGTAAACCTGTATGCCGAAATAGGTGCCAGGCAAGAGCAAAGCGAAGCACTGGTTGAGTTGTCAACTACCTTATTGAGCCAGAATTCAGTAGCCGAAGCCATTAAATATGCCAGTGAGGCTCTTCAGATAGCAGAATCAACCGGCTCATTGAAAGGCAGGCTCGATGCAAGTCTTTGCCTGGTTCAATGTTATGACGCATCCGAAAATCATGACAAAGCGTACTTTTATCTGAAAAGTGCAACTGCACTGAAAGACAGCATTTACACCGCTGAAAAATACCGGACCATCGAAGAGGTGGAAGCTGCTTTTACACGAAGTGAGCTTAAAAAAGAAAACGAAGCACTTACGCAGAACAGCATGCTGCAAAAGCAGGCTATACGTACCCGAAATATTATACTGCTTTTACTGGCAGTGAGTCTTTTACTCGGCGGTGCTTTACTGAGGTTAATTTACAGGCAGCGGAAAGCCGCCCGAAAAGAAGCTGGCATGATCAAAGAACAAAGTGAGCAAAAAATTGAGCAACTCAACGAGGATCTGAGTTGCAAAGAACGTGAACTAACTTCAAAAACAATTTTCATCAATCAGAAAAATCAGTTGCTCGAAAAGCTGATCAAAGAGCTGGATGAGCTTAAAAAATCAGAAGTTTCGGCTCACTCAATCCAGCACCTGCAGTTACAACTAAAGCAGGAACTGGCACCCAATGCCTGGAAAGAGTTTGAACTTCAGTTTAATGAAGTTCACCCCGGTTTTCAGCTACGCCTGCTTGAGAAATATCCGGAACTCACACCTGCCGAACGCCGCCTTTGTTCGTTTATCCGGCTCGATATGAACACCCGCGAAATATCTTCTCTTTCCGGCCAATCTATTAAAAGCATCGAAGTAGCCCGCACCCGCATCCGGAAAAAACTTGGGGTGCCACACGAACAGAATCTTACAAATTATATTGCTTTGATCTGATCTGTTTATTTTTTTTCTTTCCACTTCTATTCACAGCCAACTCACTGCATCACTACCACTGAGTTCAACTTATCTATTCGCTTTTCCAGAACAACGTACTGTTGGTTTCTGCCACTTTCTCTGCTTTGAGTGTTTTTGTAGGGTGGTCTGTGTGATATTGTAAGGTGTTATTAATGAGGTTATTGAAAATCCTGTTTTACTTTTGTTCATGATTTCACGGCAAGTGTTGACTCGCATTTTGCCCGGTGTAAGTTTAAAACGCTTAAACATGAACTACATGACCACTACCACAATTTTTCTGTCTTTGCTTAGCCTTCTGGCCTGTAATGCCGAAATCAATACGGATTCACGGGAAGGAAAAAATATCATTGCAGGAGATGATAGCTCAGCAGTTTTATTTCATCGCAACAGCGAACCAAATGAGAAAGCTTTTACTTTTCTGCTTCCCGAAGGATGGAGCATCAGCGGAGGCATTACCAGGGTTGATCCCAGTACTTCCGGCGGATCTGGCAATGCCATCGAAGCAAAACTCTACATGAAATTAACTTCACCTGATAACAAAGCCGCAATGGGGTGGTTGCCCGATACCCGTTTCTTTGATATGCGTCGTTTCCCGGGCCAAAACCTTGCGGGGCCCTTGTTCCCCGATGGGAGCAACTACAATGGAATGCTGGTAATGCGAATGATGCCTCCGGCCGATTTTGTCAGGGAAATCGCGGTACCCTTTGCGCATCCGCATGCACAGAATCTTCAGATAACCAATGTTCTGCAACTCCCAAAGCTATCGGATGAATACCGCAAAATGTCGGCCCTGATGCTGGGAGGTTATCATTTCGATTACCAAACAGCCATCGCAACAATGGAATATACAGAGAACGGTATTCAATACCTCGAAAAAATGGTCTGTACCATTGAAGATTGGGGGCAGGCCGGCGGAGGATTATGGAGTAACAAAGAAACCTGGTATGTGCGGGCTGAAAAGCCCCTGTTTGAGGAGATGGCTCCTGTATTTGCCACAATAGGTCACTCAGTAAAACTCAATCCTGAATGGATCAGCCGCGAAATCCGCAGCCAGCAGGTGAACAGTAATATTGCCCTGCAGACACAGCATGACATTGAGCACATTGACCGGGAGATAACCGAACACCGCGCCCTTACCAATTCAGAAATCAACAACGACATGTACCTCAACCTTACCGGTCAGGAAGACTACAACAACCCGTTTACCGGTGAAACTGAGCGTGGCACCAACGAATGGAACTACCGCTGGATGAATGAGCAGGGTGATGTGATTTATACCGACAATCAGAATTATCACCCAAACAATGATGTGAATCTCACCACACAAGGCTTTAAACGCTCGGAAGTCAGGAAAAGGTAACTAAAGTTGGATTTGCTTCAATGGAGAAAAGCGTAAAAAATGCAAAATATATTTAATTAAACAATCAAAAATCAAGGCTATGAAAAAATTGTTACTCTTCACTATTTTTTTGTGTGCTGCTTCGGTAAGCGTACATTCTCAGATTCAGTCAACAGTAATCGGCGGTTACTGGCACGATCCCAGCACCTGGGTCGGTCTGGTAGTTCCAGGCGAAAGCGATGATGTTATAATCAATGGTCCGGTTATGCAGGCATACACCAGCGGTTATACCATTCTTCCGGTCTATTGTAAAGATCTTACGCTCAATTCGTCGGGCTCACTTCGGAATGGAGGATATGGAGGTGGCTACGGAGTTTTTCCGGTTTATGTTCATGGCAATGTGATCAATGACGGGCTGGTTGAAAACGGCCCTGAAGATGCCCTGAAGATCTTTGTTTATGGCGACCTCACAAATAACAATATCTGGCGGCCTGTTGAAACAGAATTAATGGTATCCGAAAATCATAACCTGAGTCTGGCCGACGGTAAAACACTGGGAAGCAAAATTATCCTGGCAGGCAGTTCGGTTATCACCGCAGTTACCGACCTGGTTTTTACCTGTGACTATTCCCTTGAAGGAGGTTTCTACCGGAGCCAGCTGATGTTAAACGGCCAGACTTTCAATTTAGGCAACCATGCCCTTGAAATGCGCAATTGCCTCATCAACAGCGGGACCCTCTCCGGTGATTTCGAAATACTGGGCACATTTTCAATCGGGTATGATATAGCTGATACACTGAAATTTGAAGGAAATATAATTGTCACCGATACGCTGATGGCAAATGTTTACGGAGGTGGATATGGTATCTACAAGCTCCTGATTAATGGAAATCTGACAAATAACGGCGTGGTGAAAGACAATATGGATACGCGTGCACCGCTGAATGATGATGACCTTGAAATTCTTATTACCGGAAACATATCGAATAATGGCTGGTGGTCATGCAGGTATGTGAAGTTGGTTGGGAACGAAACGCAATATATTTCGCAGGAATCCGGAAGATTTTTCGACACTTACTTTTATGACCTTAACCCGGCTAGTGAAATTGTTGCACAAACTGACTTTACGATAATGAATAATTTCGATCTGAACGGAGCCAACTTAAATATGGCAGGAAATACACTGACGATTTGGGGATGGCTGCTGGATGGAACGATTGATAATGCCAATCTGAACAATGGCTACCTGAGCAGCATAACAAGTGCCGGCAATTTAACCATCAATGGGGTGGTTACCATAGAGAACAATAATATTTTCCTGGGCAGTGTGCTTGTGAATGATACACTTCAATCTGTTGAGTATGGCGGTGGAAGTACTTCCTATACCCTTCAGGTGCAGGGAGACATTACAAATTACGGACTGATCCGGAACATAAACGATGGAGATGTACTTTCTCTGGACATTACCGGAAATATTGACAATCAGGGTTCCTGGAAAAACAGTTATACCAGATTCACTGGTACTCAGCCTCAGAATATCCGACAGGAGACAGGGAAAGTGTTTCATACAAATTTCTCTGATACCGATTCGGTCAGTATGGTCGTCGCCACCAGCAATCTTAAAATAGCCGGTAATTATAACCTTCTGCGGTCAAACCTGCAGATGGGCCACCATGAAATTGATATTTCAGGCTACCTCCACAATGGAACCGTAAGGTCGGCCATCATTAAAAATGCCACCCTTCACAATTTGACCGCCTACGACAATGTTGAAATCAGGGGAGTGGTGGTGATTGATAACGGGAATAAATTCTATGGCGATCTGCTGGTTACCGATACGCTTCAGTCACAGATATACGGTGGAGGTTATCACATCTATAGCCTTTACAATTATGGTAATCTGGAAAACAATGGTTTGATCAGAAATGAACCTACTGAGCTAGAGCCATTGGCACTCTATGTACAGGGAGACATCATCAACAGGGGCAGATTTACCAACCATACGAATTCCCAGCTTTTTTACCTGAATGACGATATACATCAGGTGAGTTGCATGAATACAGGCACTGCAGGCTGGCAGTTTGAAGAATCAACCATAACCGGCGCGGGAGCAGCATCATTTGACATTTTATCGGGCGGAGGAATTCAAACCATCACACCCGGTGAAGCCTATGAAGTTTCAGTGCAGTTTTCTCCTGTCGGTGGTGTTTTTAACGCTCAACTCAATATCAGCTGCACTGAAATCGGAAGCCTGGGTATCGTTTACCTGATCGGTTATGACGAAAATTCTACAGTAGGAATAGCTGATAATGAAGTTGCTAAGCAAGGGAATCATTCATTAATACTTCAGTGTTACCCGAATCCATTTTCTGAAACAACTACCCTCAGTTGGCAACTGGTTTCAAAATCGCACGTTGAGATCAAGATTATTGACTTTTCAGGGAAAGAGATCAATACCCTGGTAGATTGTGATCAGAATTCAGGTAAACATGAGTTAAGTTTCGATGCCTCCGGGCTTCCGGCAGGGATCTATTTTGTAAGGGCAACCTTTGATAACGGTATTGCTGTCAGAAAACTGGTCAGGCTTTAAACCAGACCTTGTTTCCCGGCATTGTTTGATAAACAACCAATTGATAATAATTAAATCATAAATGGCAATTATGAAACGATTAATCATCTCACTCATTCCCATCGTTTGCTTAAGCATTAGTCTGAAAGCACAGAATCCCTGGCAATGGCAAAATCCATTACCCCAGGGGAATACCCTGAATGATATTATAGTCATCGGACAAAATTCGGCAATTGCTGTCGGACAGGCCGGTACAGTAATGAAAACAACGGATGGGGGCAATTCCTGGAAAATCAGAACCGTTGATGCCGATACCCGTAATTGGCTGGAAATTTGTTTTTCGGATGCCGGTACGCTATGGATCTTGTCAAATAACCTGGTTATGAAAAGCCAGGACATGGGAGAAACGTGGTTGCCGGTTTTACATACAACAGTAAATTCTTTTAACTCTATCTGTTTTGTTGATTCTAACAAGGGATGGATTGCCGGAAAAGGAAACAACAGCCTGATTCTCTGTACAACAAATGGCGGTGAAAACTGGACGGAAGTCTATACCAGCAGCAGCAGCACTCTATATACTGTCTGTTTCATTGATGCACAGCAGGGTTGGGCTGCCGGATCCGGAGGTTATATCATTCATACAGCGGATGGCGGATTGACCTGGGCTCAGCAGACATGTCCGGTAAATAGTCTTTTGAACGATGTTACATTTACCAGTTCCACCCATGGGTGGGCATGCGGCTACAACGGAAGCCTTTTACAAACACAAAATGGTGGAAATACATGGGAAAGCCGAAATGTATCATCAGATACATACAATTGCATAACTTTTTTAGATCAGAATACCGGATGGCTTGCCGGCGTGATCGGACACATCTATAAAACCACAAACGGTGGCAGCGATTGGATACTTCAAAGCAATCAAAGCTATGAAACGGTCTATGATATAGCGTTTTCTGATCCTGAGAACGGATGGATTGCCGGTATAAACGGAGCCATTGGTGTCACATCAGATGGTGGCTCCCACTGGAGTTCCCTCAAGGAATCATTCAATGATTTTTCTTTCAACGCTGCAAGCTTTCTCAATGAAATGAATGGATGGACTGTAGCAGGAATTTTTGCATTCCACACAACCGATGGCGGGCTGAACTGGACTCAGCAAACTACACAGACCAACTCCGGACCCAAACAGATATTAAATTCAGTTGTATTTAAAAATTCAAACCTGGGTTGGGTATGTGGTGGCAATGGTTTAATGCTGAAAACGAATAACGGGGGTTCAATCTGGAACCCCCAGATTTCAGGGACTACTTCAAATCTTACAGATCTGTATTTTGCTGATGAAACAAATGGATGGGCTTGTGGCGAAAACGGAACCATCATCCACACTTCAGATGCCGGAACAAACTGGTCAGTGCAGGCATCCGGAATTTCAACATCACTATTCTCCATCTTTTTTGCGGATAACATGCACGGATGGGCCGTCGGAAGTGGCGGTACCGTTCTGAATACTTTTAACGGAGGAACAACCTGGAGCCAGCAAACTCTAGCGGATGGAGCTCAGTTAAATTCTGTTCACTTCTGCAATGTAAACAACGGCTGGATTACCGGAAACATGGGTGCATACCTGAGAACTGCAGATGGAGGGGTGACATGGACAGAGCCGGTTACAGGAATCGGCAATGTATTGAATTCTGTATTTTTTATTGATTCACTGAATGGCTGGATGGCCGGCTCATTTGGTTCACTCTATTACTCAGGGGATGGTGGTTTGTACTGGACAAGGTTGAGCATTACTACCTCCCAGAATTTAAAGGCCCTCTTTTTTGTCAGCACCGAAACGGGATGGGTAATGGGGGAATACGGCACGCTGTTGAAAACCTCAACCGGTGGTGTTGCTTCTGTTAATGACAAACCGGCAAATGCATCTGACTATTTTGTGCTTTTCCAAAACTATCCGAACCCTTTTTCAGAAAATTCAACCATCTGTTACGAACTCAAGTCAGCAGGTATTGTATCCTGCAAGATATTCAATAGCCTTGGAAATCAAATAGCTGAACTCAGCAATGGTTGCCAGATTATTGGAAAGCATGAACTAATTTTTAATAGCAATAATCTTCCTCAGGGACTCTACTTCTGCCGCTTTCACTTTGTTGACAATGAAAGAAGCTATTCAAAAACAATAAAAATGCATCTCGTCAGATGAGGCTGATCGGTCATGATAAAACCAAACCAATCAGCTGTAATGTCAATGATAAAATTAAAAATTCATGAACTATGAAAACAAAAAACTGTCTCCCGATCTTTTCAACGGTCATCCTTGGCCTGTTAATAATTCTTGCATCAGCGTGCACAAAGGATGATAAGGATGACAACAACCCGGCCCCCGGCACTATCAAGGATATTGACGGCAATGTTTACCACACGGTTACCATCGGTACCCAGACCTGGATGGTTGAAAACCTGAAAACTACCCAATACCGCAATGGCGACCCGATTCCGCAGGTTGCTGATGGCGCTCAATGGGCCGGTCTGACCACCGGGGCATGCTGTTACTACGATAATAATTCAGCCAACGGCAATACCTATGGCGCTTTATACAACTGGTATGCGGTGAACGACCCCAGAAACATCGCACCGGAAGGTTGGCATATCGCATCCATGGAAGAATGGAATATCCTGAATACCTTTCTTGGAGGAGAACTGGTATCGGGAGGTAAATTAAAGGAAGCCGGCACCACACACTGGAATAGTCCAAATGCCGGGGCAACAGATGAGGTTGGGTTTAAAGGATTGCCCGGGGGAGGAAGATCACTGGATGGAGTATTTAACAGCATCGGACAATCGGGGTTCTGGTGGACATCAACAGAAAACAGTACAACTGATGCCTGGCCGAGAGGGTTAGCCTACAATTCTGAATTGATATTCAGTAGCTTCTGGCTGGACAAGAACAGTGGGTTTTCGGTGCGGTGTATAAAGGATTAAAACTATTTAATGCAAATCGAATCGGATAATAAATCAATATTTCAACGATGAAAAAGCATGGTTCTCTTTTCGCTTTAACTTTGGCTGCGTTTCTTGCTGCCGGAAATTGCAATGCACAGTGGACTCAGTCTGCCCTGCCGGTCACAAATCAGATCACCGACATTCTCTCTTATGGCAATGTATGGTATGTGGCAACTTCCAACAACGGTATCCAAAGCACACAGAATTTCACCGACTGGACTTCTTCATCCTCTGGGATAGGCACCACAGATATCCGCAGGATTATTTCTTCGATCGAAGGGACCAGCATCGTATTGTATGCATCTACGGCAAACGGCATATACCGATCCACCATGCTGGGCTACAACTGGATGGCAGCCAATAATGGACTGACAAGCCTCAATGCGGGTGCTCTTTTTTCGGATGGTACTATCCTTCTGGTATCAACAGCCAACGGTGTTTTCCGGTCCGAAAACTTCGGCCAGAGCTGGTCACCAGTCAGCGTGGGTGCTTCAAGCCAAACGGTCAGGTGTTTTCTGAAGAACGGAACGGATATTCTTGCAGGGCTTGCAAACACCGGAAACTACCTCTATCGATCCACCGACAACGGACTTACCTGGTTGCCCTATGGAAGTGGCATGTACGAAGTGAATCTGCTCGCAAAACTTGGGGATGAACTTTTCGCGGCTTCAGGTACCCTGATGTACCACAGCACCGACAATGGCCTGAACTGGTCACCTGCATCTTCGGGTCTGGTTCCCGGAATGTATATCAACGATCTTGTTACCCAGGGTAACCATCTTTACGTTGCCACCATTGCCGGTGGTTATGTGCAGCATACCGACAGCAGCAGTTTTACCATGATCACCTCCGGGATGCCTCAGGGTGGCTATCTGATTAATTCGGTTGGAGTAAACAGTGCGCATGTCGTTTTTGGTGTTGTTTCCAACGGTTTATGGTATGCCGATCCTGGCGTGGTTACAGCTACCCGGAACCCGGAAATGACTGGATTCCGCCTGTTCCCCAATCCGGCAAATGACAGGTTAAATGTGTCAGGGGTCAGGTGTCATGGGGCAATGTGCGAAATCAGGGTATGGGATATCTGTGGTAAAAAGGTGATGGATGTATTTCGGGGTGAATTTCCACCGGAGGGGATAGAAATCAATGTCGGTGATCTTCCACCCGGAATCTATTTCCTCCGCATCGGTAACGGGCAGTCAGTCCAGGTGGAAAAATTGATAAAGCAATGAATGTCAGATAAACAAACCAATAAACCCAATTAAACTTACAAAAATGAAAAAACTCAACTTTATGATTTTACCAATAATAATGGTAGTTTTTTTAGCTTTTACCAGTAGTTGCACTAAAGATGAAGATGGTGAGAACAACAAAACCTACGAATATTATACCGATCCAAGGGATGGTGAAACCTATAAAACCCTGAAAATAGGCGATCAGGTGTGGATGGTCGAAAACCTGCGTTATCTGCCTGAAGTGGTTGAGCCCGACTCCGGTTCACAAACCATTCCGCTGTTTTACGTTCTGGCTTATGATGGCAACAGCGTACCTGAAGCGGAAGCTTCAACCTATTTCGAAACATATGGCGCTTTGTACAACTGGGCAGCGGCCAGAAGCGCTTGTCCCGCAGGCTGGCATTTACCAACCGAAGCCGAGTGGATGCAATTGGCTGATTTTGTGGGTGGGGCGATTATAGCCGGCAATAAGCTGAAAGAGAGCGGCACAGCGCATTGGGGTGTTGTAAACGACGACATTACGGACGAATTCGGTTTTTCTGCCCTCCCCGGCGGTTGCTGCCTCGCCAACGGACTTTTTGATGGTCTGGAAGACTTCGGCACCTGGTGGACCAATACAGAGATTGATTCAACGGGCGCTTCTTATATTCTGATGACCGACAATGGATCAGGTGTTTACTCCGGACGAAGCATTAAAGAGCATGGATTTTCAATACGGTGCGTAAAGGATTAGTGATTTTTACAATAAAAACGGATGCTTCTGATAGTATGAAACTTAGTGCACCTTAGTGCTATGGTGGTGGAAAAAACAGGCTGGGCATATGAATATCCACATAGACACATAGGACACATTGGGCTCATAGAAAAAGCATGATAAATTGTTTAGGGCAAATAATCTTAACGAACCTCAGTGCTCTAAGTGTCCTGGTGGTGAAAAAACTTCAGCTATGAAACCGAGTGTCCCGAAATATGCCACAAACTTCAGGCTTCAAGCCGCAAGCCTTCTCTGTGCACTTTGCACGTTGAATTATGCACTGGCGCAGCAATATGGATGGACCGACATTTCAGCGAGCCTTCCGGATTATCCTTACGATATCGTCTTTATTAACAACGGCGCAGATACAGGGTTCGCCCATATTTCAGATATCAGTTTTATGAATGATTATGAAGGATGGGTAACCACCTGGCATGCCTTCAGCGATCAGAACGCGGCCATACTGCACATGACCGACGGTGGTGAAAGCTGGACAGTTTCTCAGGTGGGATATTTCAAAGAATACACCCATATCCATTTCACTGATGCAAATACCGGCTGGATCAGCGGAAGCGAAGGCTATATGCTCCGGACTACCGATGGCGGTACAACCTGGACCCAGGTATACCTTGGCACACATCAGAGCCAGAATGTGGTTTACTTTTTTGATGAAGAAAACGGTTTTCTGGTGGGTAACGGAGGTATGCTGCTTCACACCTCAAACGGAGGATACACCGGTATTTCTGTCGAAAAAATCAAACAGGATCAGATCGATGTATCCTTACTGCCAAATCCCTTTCATGAAAGCACATCAATTGGCTTTGAACTGCCTGCCGATACTTTTTTAACCATTGAAATACTTGACCATACAGGAAGACTTGTTTCTGTGCCTGCAAGAGGGCACAAAAGTGCCGGCCCGAACCAGGTTGTAGTTGCTGGAAGCAGCCTACCTTCCGGAATTTTCTTCGTCAGAGTTTCTTTTGAAAATCAAATGATTGTGAAGAAAATCGTCAAACTTTAAAAATAGAACGCGGATTAACGCAGATCTGTAATCGGCGATAATCTGCCTGAATCCGGGTCATTCGCGTGCAAAAAAAGATTCAGATATGAAAAAAAACGACATCCTTTTATTGCTCTTCGCGCTGAGCTTTATGCCCTTCGCTTTAGGTCAGCAGGGCACCATCCAACTACCGGCCACCGGGCAAACCACCAGCTATTACCCCGGCGACGACGGTGATTTGCATACAGGAGTAACCATCCCTGCTAACCGTTTCATAAACCACGGTAACGGGACAGCTACCGACCAGCTTTCAGGGCTGATGTGGGTCACCGACGGCAACCTTATGGCCATCCGGAATCCTTCTTTCGACCAGGATAGGATACCCGGTGATGGCGATACCGACTGGCAAACCGCCATGGATTATATCCAACTGTTGAATGACGAAAATTATCTGGGCTACAATGACTGGCGGGCACCCAACGTGGTGGAGATGCGCTCCTTTGCCAATCTTGGCAGGCCCGATAGTGTCCTTCCATTAGGTCACCCGTTTTTAAACATCAAATCTTTGTATTGGACATCCACAACAGTGGAAAAATACAGAAGCACTGCAATAGGTTTTTTTATGACCGAATTTTATCTCCACTCCAATATTATCAATGTGGCCGGAGAAACGGAGTTTTTTGCCAAACGTGCTTCGGCTGATTATAAGTATTACCTGCTCCCTGTCAGGTCATCCGGAAACTCCGGCCTTGTTGAATTGCCGGTTTCAGGCCAACGGTATAATTTTTGGTCAGGCGACGATGGCGGGTTGAAAGCAGGAGAGCCATGGCCATCACCCCGATTGGTGGATAATAACAATGAAACCGTTACCGATCGCCTTACCGGACTGATGTGGACAATGGATGCCAACCTGATGGTTACCCGGAACCCTGAATTTGACACCAACCAGTGGGTTGATGGATGCGTGAACTGGCAACATGCCCTGGATTATATCGCGCTGCTGAATTCGCAGAATTACCTTGGATACAACGACTGGCGCATGCCCAACCGCAATGAGATGACCAGCCTGATTGACTACAGCCGTAAAGACCCCGTTTTACCTGAAAGATTTCCATTTACCAATACGAGTGACTACAATCTTGAATACTATTACTGGACCTCCACGACCCGGGCCGATGAACCGGACCAGGCATGGATCGTGGTACTCAGAGAAGGTATGACGGGAGGTGGAAATGCGTTTCAATATGCCAAAACGGCCGACTGGCATGTATGGCCGGTCAGGACCGACAATTCTCCTTTACCAACGGCTTCCGTTTCCGGCACCATCACGCTCGACGGAAATCCATACCAGCGGGCCGAAATAGTCCTGAATGGAGTCATAAAAGCCTATACCCGGGCAAACCTTAACGGCGAATACGAATTTACCAATCTTCCCAACGGAAATTATTTTATCACCCCCGAAGATAAGTATACCCGTTTTACCCCTGAATTTTGCCAGGTAAACCTGAATGGCAATCCTGTTACCTGCGACTTCACGGCTCAGTACAAACGGGCTTACGGATGGACCGACATCAGCGAAAACCTTTTTCAGGTGGGAAATGCAGCCGGAAATTACCTTTCGGATATGTTTTTCATCGGGCAGGAAGGCTGGGTAACCAGCGGAAACGACTTCCCGGAAGTTTACCATACTACGAATGGAGGAGAAACCTGGGAGGTGCAGACCTCCCTTGTTCCAACATACGCCATCACTATGTTATCGGCTGAAGAAGGTTACATTGGAGGTGGAAATTCCACAGGCATGATCCTGAAAACCAACAATGGAGGAACCAACTGGACTTTTCACGGGATCACCATGGGAAAGGTTTATGATATGTCGTTCCCACCGGGAAGTAATTCAGGTATAAGTTGCGGTTCAGACGGATCATGGGCCTGGATCAACCCGTCAGGGATCACCAACGGCACGCAGTTATCCATGGATGACTGGATGTGTATCGAATTTGCAGAATCTCTGGATTATGGATTTATGGGCGGAATATTTGGCAGAAAAGCCTGGTATGAGAACGGATCCTGGACCTACATCGGTGGGGCTATGTACATGCCAACATACAACGACCTTCACTGGCTGAACAACAACCTCGGGTGGTTCTGCCTTTCAGATGGGATTGTCCGCAGGATGGGTGCGACACAACATTATATCTACCGGTTCGAAGAGGATGAAGGTGACCCTCTTAACGGAATATATGTTTTAAACAGTGATTCGCTATGGGTGGTTACGATGGGTGGAGATGTCCTGACCACCGTGAATGCCTCCGCGGATACGGTTCACTTTTCATCCGAGAACATTGCCGGGGAAAGCCTGACAGATATTTGGGTGACAGATGCCAGTCATGCCTATGCGATTGGCGGAAACGGCGGTTTCTTCCGCTACGGTTTATTGGAAGGTTTTCCCGCCGGCGGGGCAGATATTATTGATTTTGTTGTTGATCAGCAAACCCAGCCGGCAATCATCAACAGCACTGAACAAACCATCCAGGTATTTGTCGGAGAAGGCACAGATTTAACACAGATCATCCCGGAAATCTTTGTCTCTGCCGCAGCCACCATCAATCCGCCCGGAGGGACCATGCAGAACTTCACCTTTCCGGTCACCTATACTGTTACCTCTGAAAATGGCCAGGTTATAAAAGACTGGACCGTGACGATCGACATCACGACGGGCGTGTCAGGGCATGTGACACCGGAAATTATTTTGTTCCCGAACCCCACCCGGGGAGTCGTTGGCATTCAGTCGTTGGTCGTTGGTCAGCGGTCAGTGAATGTAAAAATAACCGATCTTTATGGAAATGTCATTGCCATAACTCCCTGCCGACTGCCAGCTGCCAACTGCCAGCTGGATATCAGCCACCTCCCCGCCGGAATCTATTTCATCTGCATGAGTCTTGAAAATCAAATGATTGTGAAGAAAATCGTCAAGTTATGATAATAGAACACGGATGACACGGATCTGGACGGATATACGCGGATCACTGATCCGTGAACATCCGTTGCATCCGTGTCATCCGCGTGCCATTAAAAAATGTCAGCCATGAAAACACTTATTCTCATTTTGCATTTTGCGTTTTTAATTTTTCATTTTTCATTTGGGCAGCAATACGGCTGGCAAAATATCTCTGCCAACCTGCCGGACTTCCCCTATGATACAACAATAATCAATAACGGTGAAGATACCATTGTTGCAAATTTTCAAGGAATGTGCTTCATCAATGACAACGAAGGATGGATTTCAACCTATCATCCATGGTATGATTCTGCTGCAATACTGCACACCACAGATGGGGGTGGTAGCTGGGAGGTACAGATGGTTGAATATCCGGTTGTTGCCATTGAAATGCTCTCGGCAACTGAAGGTTATGCTGCAGCTAACCTGGGAATGATCTATCATACCTCAAATGGAGGGGATACCTGGGAATTTCATGGTTCCACATTTGCTTTGTCGCTTGCCGATATGGATTTTCCTCCAGGCAGCGATACCGGTTATGTCTGCGGGCAGAACGGCGCTGTTTTCAGAATCACTCCCGAAGGCATCGAAGAAATGTTCCTGGGAACTATAAGCAACAAGGACGCCATCCATTTCATCTCACCAAACCAGGGTTGGGTCTGTGGTGAAAGCGTGTTACAGGAGTATAAAAACGGGGAATGGCTAGCCGGACATGCTTACCCGAGCGGGTTCTGGCACAACATCTTTTTCGTAGACTCCCTGCACGGCTGGGGAACCGGGTATTGGCTCACCGGGGCCGGAACGACAACAGACACGACCTTTGTGGTTCATACTACCAACGACTCTTCCTGGATGCCACAACTCAGCAACATCGGCAACCACCCGCTGTACGGCATTTTTTTCCTCGATCTGTCACGTGGATGGGTCACGGGCGCCAGAGGGGATATATTCTCCACCATCGACGGTGGCCAGCGTTGGTTAAGAGAAGCAGAAGGAATGACCAATGAGTGGCTGAGTGGAGTGCAGTTTACCTGTTCAAATAATGGGTATATATGCGGCAATAAGATGACTTTGCTGAAGTACGGACAGATTAACGGACTGGAAGAGTATGGAGGGCCTGGTAGCGCGGAGGTTTACCCAAACCCAACCTCATCGCAATTTAAAATACAATTGGGGAAAGGCAAAGTTGAGTTTAAAAGTATAGAGCTGGTTGATATTTACGGAAAGCTCCTCGAAATCCGGAACGCCGAAACCTCCGAACATGACATAAGCCACCTCCCGGCCGGAATCTATTTCGTTCGGGTATATTTTGACAATCAAATGATTGTAAAGAAGATTGTGAAATTATGAAAATTAACCGTCAAGGCGCAGCAGGACACAAGAGAAAACAATAGTTGTCCTGATTTTTGGGATTTAATTCCAATACACCTCAAATGTGTTCTTTAGTTTCTATTGTGGTAAAAAAAAACTCAACAACATGAAAAAAGCAATTTTCATCATCGGATTAGCGCTGATTTGCCTCGAAGGCTCTTTGGCGCAGGAATACGCAACTTTTCAAATCACCGGCACCCATCAGGGTACTGGTAGTTTTATCAATGCCGCCATGCCGGATTTTAGCTGGACGGCCAGCGGCACCCTGACCGGAGAAGTAGAAATCCTTGACAATGAAGTCTTCGACGACGGAAACGCTTTTGAAAACACCTTTGGACAAGCCGGCAATGCCCAGAACCTGAGAATACAGGTCGCCATGAATGGCGCCGGAACTATCGGACAGCCCCTGACATCCAGTGCAACACTGACCCTCTTCTTCGATCAGATCGCTCCACCAGATACCTGGGGTTTTTGCGTGGTGGATATCGATGTGGAGAACTGCCTTTTCGCCGCGGTTGATGAAAATGATAATCAGGTGCCTTCAGCGGTTATTGATGGCTGGCTGATGGAATTGTTTGATGCTGACCTGGGCGAAAACGGCATTAATACCCCGAAATGGGATGCTACCCATGCCGCGCTGCTGGGGTCTGACACCCCGGCTGACTATGTGGTTTACAATAACCTGGTTATTGGGGGAATGTCGTCCAGCGAAGCACCGGCTGCCTGTTTTATGCCCGACATCCCGCTGAAATCCCTGACCATCACTTTTGAAAACCTCCAGGATGTTTACAACACTTCTTATCACTTATTCATTGCCTCACTTGAAACCACATCCGTTGGCGAAATCAACCCGTACGAACCGGAAATCTATCCCGTTCCGGCTACAGACTGTATTTGGATCAAAACAAATAATTCTTACATGCATGATTTTAGTGTGGATATTCTGAACGCTGCGGGTAAGGTATTGATCCATAAACAAGTGGCAGGAAGCAGAGATGAAGTGAAGCTCAATATCAGTAGTCTTCCGGCAGGTGTGTATTTCTTCAGGATCTGCCTTTCTAATTCGATGTTTATGAATAAGTTAATAAAACTATAATGATAAACTATGCGGGTACAATAGAACACAATGTATTCATAATCCAACTTTTAAGATTGATTTCTACGTGTCCTGTTTTGTCTGTTGTGGTGAAAAAAGTATCAAATATGGAAAAAAAATACATTACTCTTCTGCTCTTTGCATTGAGTTTTGCGACTTGCGCCCTATGCCAGCAGAACATCTACGTCGATGCCTCGAACAACACCGGCACTGAGGACGGCACGGGGCAGCACCCCTACAATACTATCAAAGAAGGCGTTGCTGCAGCTACAGCGGGGACAAACCTAATGATCAGTGCGGGCAACTATTACCCCGACTCCACCTGGAACGAGTTCGACAATGCACTCTACATTAAACCGGGAATTACCCTGACCGGCGAAGGAATGACAAACACCATTATTCATGGGGTGATTGTTGATTGGGACCAGGGAAACCTGCCATGCTCACTGGAAGGAATCTCATTCCAGGAATACCATTTTACCCGGGGGCCATCTGAAGGACCGTTTGATATGCCAAATGTGATCCGCAACTGCCATGCAGGAGTAATTAAAATCGCTCATTCAGCCGGCTTTCCTGTTGGAGAAAATCCGGGCCCGATATACAATTTTCTTATCGTGAACAATGATCTTGGAATAGATGGTATCATTGAGTTTGCACAGGGCGCTGGCAATGTTGAAAATAGAATACAGAACAACAATTGTGGCTACATCTATATTAAATCCGGTGCAGGTTACTCTTACCTTATCGATAATAACGATGTTCAAAACGGGATCATGGATGCTTCAGGTGCGTGTAACACCACAATATCAAATAACAGGATAATTAACGGAGCTATTATAGATAAGAGTGGTGGCAATCAGGATGGCGTTGAGGATCAGTTTATTGAAAACAACCAGGTCAATTGTGACGAGAATGCCCCTATTCTTATGGATGAAGATGATAAAGCTGCAATTATTGCCAGGCCCAGATCGGTCACCATCAGAAATAACATCATAACCTGCTCGGGCAATGTTTCAGGTCTATTTTCCAAATCGGGAGGCCCGTTTCACGTGATTGCCAATACCATTACAGTTGATGAATTCACTCAGCCGGCAACGGATCCGGAAGAGGCAATTTGTGCGGTTTATACAAAAGCAGGATGGGGTTATGTAAGGGGTAATACTATTCAGGGCGGACACCTCGGATATTACAGCAAATCAGGAGCAGTTGATTTTTCAGGCAATTCCATCACGGGTTCCTTTACCGGATTTCTTTCAAGCGGGGCTGAAGAGGTTCATAACAATACCATCAAAGAATGTCATGGTGATGGAATGATCCTGGATGGGCTGGCCGGCCCTGTTCACAATAATGTTATCAAAGACAACGCTGGTTCCGGTATCCGGGTGAACAGAATGCCCATTGATCTCGGCGGCGGGCAGGATACCTGTCCGGGTTTGAATGTAATTACCGGCAACGGGAATTATGATTTGTATATAGAGTCCATCAGTGAACAGCATCCTCTACTCTATGCCCGCTTCAACGTCTGGGACCACACTGATCCCAATGATATAATGCTATACGACATTCGCGATGGGTCTGATTCCACAGGGCTGGTTATGGTGGATTTCACACCAGTTGGAAGCCTGGGGGTGGAAAATCCGGGGAACGGGGAATTGGGATCGATTGGAAGTATAGAGGTATGGCCAAACCCAACCCAGGGGAAGTTCCAAATCACAAAATCCAAAAACCAAAATCAGGATTATCAGATTGAAATCGTTGATCCTTTTGGTAAAATCATGGCTAAATACAATTTTGAGCGCGGTGCCACCAGCTTTCAGATGGATATCACCCACATCCCCACAGGAATCTACTTCGTCAGAGTTTCTTCTGATAATCAATTGATTGTGAAAAATATTGTCAAATTATGAAAATTAACCACAACTTATCCCGATTTCCCAGGATAGGCACAGCCTTCAATGAAACAATAGCATAACTTAAAACTGATTGTGTAACTTTTAAAACAGTAACCTTATGAAAAACAAAAAGAAATTCCTGACATTTTTGTCTGCATTTTTCTTTCTCCTTTCATCACAGGCACAAAACGACCGGGCAAAATGGGAGTTAAAAACTTCCGTTGAAAAAAACACAACCGAAGCCGAAATGGTGATAAGGGTGGGCGACATCGACAACTTCGGCTTTGGTTTCGAAGAGGCTTACAATCCCTTCTCGGGCGAACTTACCGATCCGCACGCTTACCCCTGGGAAACAGACCCCGATGACCCCGATGGCACTGACCGCATCATGGTGGTATCGGGCTTCAGTGACGATCTGGCTGGCTCTACCGATGGTTATAAGCAAAGCACTTCACGACCTGAGAATTCAGTAAGGCCTGTCGTTTTCAGGTTTTCGACCGAAGGCACCAAAGTCAACGCGGCTTCGCTGCAACTGTTTGTCGATGATTTTCAGGCTCCGGTGTTTAATACAAAATTTACTGCAACGGTCAACGGAACCCGTTTCAATGAGCTTGAGAAAATGCTCAATTCCCTTAACCAAACCGGGCCTGTTGGCAAACTGGTTACCGTGAACTTACCTCCCGAAATGCTGGAGGCTGTAAAAAGTGGCCAGCTTTCCATTCTCATTGATGATGCCGTTACCGGTGCCGGCGATGGGTTTGCCATTGATTTTACCCGTATCCTGATCAACCCCAAAGCCTCAGGGAACCGCAGAATTACGGGGAAAGTAATCGATAAAACCACCGGTAAACCGCTGGAAGGCGCAACCGTGTCGTCATCGGGAATCGTGAAAGCCATTACGACTGCCGAAGGAACCTACACCCTATCGGGCGTTCCGGGCGGGTTTAATTATGTAACAGCTTCGAAAACGGGCTATGCCTCCTCGACAGCCACCGTTGAAGTGTCTGACAGCAAACCCGGGGTGCTGAATTTTCAGCTGGTGGCCGTAGTCGTACCGGTTAAACCGGATACCGTTAAGCCTGTTCCAGAGGTGGTTTACGACAAAGTTGACAACTGGAAGAAGAAACGGGTCGTCATGAAAAACACCCCAGATGCTGAGCTGATGGTAAGGGTAGGCGATGTTGATAACATCAACAGCGGGTTCGCGCAGGGTTACAATCCTTTCTCGGGAGAACTTACCGAATGGAACGAATATCCCTGGGAGGTTGACAAAACCGACCCCGATGGAACCGACCGCATCATGGTGCCTTCTGCCTATATTTATGGTTCCGAAGTATGGATCGACGGCTACACCGAATCAACCCAACGACCCGAAAACCTTCCGAAACCGGTGACCCTTATATTTCAGCCCGATGGCATTACCATTGGTTCGGCAATCCTGCAGGTTTTTGTCAATGACATCCAATCGGTTTCGTCGGAAAGCCGCTTTACGGCCAAAATAGATGGTGCCGTGTCGGAAGGGCTTTCAAGGCTCATCAATGAAACCGACATGACCGGGCCGACCGGAAAAATAGTGAGCTACCGGCTTACGCCCGATGAAGTGAAAAAACTGAAAGACGGCAAGGTTGAAATTCTGATAGATGATACCACCACAGGCATTGGCGACGGGTTTGCCATCGACTTTGTGCGCCTGCTCATCAACCCTGAATCTCATGTAAAAGCTTCCAAATAACAGACATGAATGGTCGCGAAGCTATCCTTTCATGAACAAGAAGAGGAAAAACCGGGCAAGAGTAGCCGGGAGTCGCAATCTTTAACTGGTGACTTTTACTCATTTCGTCACATAATTTTCCAATTATCCACTAAAATTTTTTGTAATGAAAGCAACAGAAAGAATCAAAAGAACCGGATTGTTTTTTGCAATCCTTGTTTTCTGCAGTTTTATCGTGTCCTGTCAGGATAGATCGAAAAAAACCAGCGAAGAGTTGCTGGAAGATGCCATAGAAAACGAAACGGGCAGCAAAGCCGATGTGGACCTCGGCGATGAAAAAACTGTGATCACCACGGGTGACAATACCGTTGAGCTTGACGGAAAAGCCAATTCCTGGCCCCGGGAAATACCCGACGAAGTTCCCGAATTCACCTACGGAAAAGTAAAAGCTGTAACGACAAGTATCATCGATGGTGCCAAATCGTGGAGTGTAATCTACGAAAATGTTGAGGATGATTTCATTGATAAATACGATGCCGATTTAAAGAAAAAGGGATTTAAAACAGTTACTATGAAAATGGGTGATAAGGGAGGCTCCATTACGGCTGACAATGGAAAGTACAACGTTTTTTTGATGGGCAGCGAAGGCAGTTTGAGTATCGGGGTATCCCTTAAGCAAGAGGAATAAACAGGGAGCAGATTTCCATTTTATACTGAATAGAAAGTCCCCGGATCGTTTACCCGGCACTTCGCATCACGCAACCAGAGAATCAATATCAGCCACCATTCTGCCTTGATTTTTTTCGTCAGGATTTGTATTGATAATCAAATGATTGTGAAATAATAAATTGAATTATGAAAATCCAATGCAAGCGATGGTGGCAATGGTCCGGTAGGCGGAAATGCGCCTGTTGGTAGCAGCATGGTTATTATGCTGGCGTTGGGTGCAGTTTACGCGGGATGGAAAAAGTATGATGAATGTAAACACGCAGATTAATTTCAGGCAAGAGGGATACACTGATTAAAAAGCAAAAGAATCTTTCACGATTGGGTGAGCAAAAGGAATTTTTCTCTTCGGAGAAAAGTTCCTTTTTTTTATTAAAGCTTCTATTTCACCTTTTAACTCTTTACCTTTGTTGGTAACTGAACCATAATCCTCAACTTTATGAAGCGTAAGATTTATTTCACCTTGCTGGCTTTACTGCTTGCTGCAATTACCGGTGGAGCCATTTACATCAATTCACTTTTGCCGATTATCACCGGTTATGCAGCAAAGAACCTTGCATCGGCAGTTTTTATTTCGGAGCGGATGCAGGAAGATGTGGAAGCCCTCGATCTGAACTTTTCCTTTATAAAGTACGCAAACAACACAGTGGATTATGATCAGAAAATGGTTACAAGTCGCTTCCTTTGGGGGAAGTCAGTTGCCGTTTACCGTGAAGGTTTCGGTTGCACGCTGGTGAGAGATACCGATGCTGAAACACTTTTCTCTCAAAGTTTTCCTGAAATTACAAAACCGGATTATCATCAGGATTCAGTTTTATGGCCATTGGGAAATATAATTCCTGATTCTGTAACGGGCATAAATCCTGATAAGTTGCAGATTGTGAAAACAAACATCATCGATAAAGATAGCTATGGCGGTCATGCTTTTGCATTTCTGGTTATGCACAAAGGCATTCCGGTAATTGAAGGCTATAAACCTGGAATTTCAGCAGACACCCGACTACTTTCCTGGTCCATGGCCAAGAGTTTTACCAATGCCCTTGCCGGGATTATGGTGAAAGGGAATTTGCTTGATATTTCTGCACCTGCTGAAGTGGCTGAATGGCAGAGCGATGAGCGGAAAACCATCACCATAAACGACCTTTTGCGCATGCAAAGCGGATTGAAATGGAACGAAGATTATGGCAACCGATCTGATGTAACACTTATGCTGCACCGCGAACATGACTTTGCCGCATTTGCTGCTTCGCAGGTACTGAAAACGCCGGTAGGGGAGAAGTGGTACTATTCTTCCGGAACCACCAACATCATCAATTCGCTGATGCGTGATGTGCTGGCCAATGACGAGGCTTATTACCGGTTTGCAGCGGAGAAGCTGTTCAACCGCATTGGTATGCCAGATGCGGTTTTTGAAACGGATGCTTCCGGCAATCAGGTTGGATCATCCTACATTTATGCCACAGCCCGCGATTATGCCAGGTTTGCATTGCTTTATATGAACGATGGAGTATTTAACGGCGAACGCATACTCCCTGAGGGTTGGGTGGATTATACCACAACTGTTGTCCCTGACAGCAAAGGTGCATATGGTGCTTCTTTCTGGCTGAATGCCGATGGCGGATTACCTTCATCATCTGAAAAAATGTATATGTGCCGCGGCCACAACGGGCAGCGTATTTTTATCTTTCCCGAAGAAGAACTGGCTGTAGTTGTTTTGGGTTATTCTCCAAAGAAGACCAACGATATGGATTTTAATGCATTGCTTGGCGATGTGCTGGCAGCGCTGAAAGATTGAGAACAGAAACAAGGACGGATTATTGAAAGTAAGTGAGGGCTGATGAAAAATAAGCTGTTTCAGAAGTTCTAGAAATAAAACTTCTGAAACAGTTTAATTTTTTTTGCAATAGCTTAATATTCTAAAATAAATCCGCAGTCACCGCGATAGAAAAATTCCTGCCGGGTGCATAAATTGGCTTGGGCGTTGTTCCGCTTATCGGGCGGTTAAGGTGTTCATAATAAGCTACATCAAAAAGATTTTGCACACCCGCAGTTGCACTCAGCACTTTGTTGAATTTCCAGGAAACTGTAATATCAGCCAGCGTAAATGCGGGGCTTTCCTTTTCGCCAAACTCAGCAGAAGTTCTTTCCTGACTCAGCACATGCCTCAGGTTTATTGATGGCCGCAGTTTATCTTTAAAGAAACTTCCCGAAAGTGAATACCTGAAATCCATTGGGGCAATTTCAGGAAGTGGTTCATCGATAACTGTATTCTGCCCATAGGTGTATGCAACCGACAGTCGCTGCTGAATTTGGGTGGTCAGACTTTGTTTCCAGCTCACCTCAAATCCGGTTTTAAAAGCCTTGTCGATGTTGACAAATCTTCTTACACCCGGGCTAGTCGGAAACCGGGGAGTAAGACTTGTATCTATCGTTGCAGAAATGTACTGGTTAATTACTGAAGCAAAGATATCGAGTGATACTATGGTTTTTACAGATTTATAACTCAGGTTGAAGTCTGCCTGATTGTTGGTTTCCGGTTTAATGTTGGGGTTGCCGAGTAATTCATAGGCATCCTGGCCAACAGGAAAATAGTTGATAAACCTTTCGGTCATGCTCCCGCTTCGTTTTGCACTGCCAAGCCATAATCCGGCTGAAAAATTATTCCCGAGGCTTTTTACACCACCAGCACTCACAGCAGGGTTTACCTGAGTTTCGGCAGTACTTTCATAGTTGTTGCTGAACTCAACAGCCTCATCATCAATGCCCGATTGATTAAGTTCCAATCGTCCCGAAAATATAAGTGTCAGGCCTGTCAGTGTTTTTTGAAATTCAGCAAACACGGCACTTTTGCTTATGGTTCCATTTTGCCAGACATTGTCATAAAATACTTTTCCTGCATTTGGCCCTGCAATGAACTCTCTTTTTCTTTCTCCCGATGAGTTTTCTATTCTTAAATCAGCGCCAGCAAACACACTTGAGTTTCCCGATAACCAACGCCCTTCGGTTCTTCCACCATAGGCTTTTGTTTTAGCGGGTGTAGATGCATTCATCATTCGTGGATCAATGGTTTTCAGCAGATTATCCATTTTATGATCAACAAGGGAGGCATAAATTGCAGTGTTCCATGATTTTAATACATCCCGGTTGATATTGAAACTGTGCCTGGCATTCAGCAGCCATGTGTCATCGCTGCGCAGGTCCATAGGTAGGGTAGGAAAGTCGGTGTCGCGTGCAAAATTTCTCGTGGCTGATAGGTTCAGGTTTTGCTTTTCAGAAATTTTTATGCCAAGGCTGGCTCCTGCACTGGCTCTTGAAAACCTTGCTGCCACTGAATTGCCATCGCCGTCAGTATAGTTACTTCCTTTGGCAAACGAACCGAAAATTCCCAGGTCGTAACGTTTTCCGCTGATGCCGACCACTCCTTCATTTCTGATAATCTCACCATTTGTTTCAAAACTTCCGGTTATTCTTCCGTAAAGGCTCTGTTTGTCAGAATACCTTGGAGCAAGCGGAATATAGTTGATGGTTGCCCCGAAAGAGTTGCCATAGCGCAGGGAATGAGGCCCTTTTTGTACTTCAATATGACTGATCATGTTTGGAGCTACCTGGCTCGAAGGAGGATCCATGCGATTTGGGCAGGCAGCAGTTGCTGTTTGTGCTCCATTGATGATAATGTTCAGCTGATCGTACTTAAAACCCCTGAATACCGGATCAAACCCATAAGCTCCGCTTTTGCGTATCGAACTGAAACCTTCTATACTGTTCAGAATATCGCCACCGTCATGTGCCAGGCGGTCACGTGTGTTCAGCGAAAGCGTAGCCTGACTGCTCAGCGGGGTATGTAAAGCAACTATGGTCACCGGCATCAGTGAGTGGCTGGTTTCTTCCCTGAAAATAGCCTTTATTTCCAATGCTTTTTTTAAGTCAGCTGGTGTGAGGTTCCATGACCCGTAGTTTAAATGTGACAGTGAGAGCGTGGCATCGGCCTTGTATTCAATTGTGAATGTGCCGCGGTGGCTGGTTATGCCCGACTTTCCGTCATATTGCCAGCTTGCTCCTTCAATGGGCTGTCTGGTGTTTAAATCGAGAAGTTGAATGCTTTGTGCGAAAATATTGTTTAGCCCGGTTATCAGGGCAATCAGTAAAATAATAAGTATTTTGGACTTCATGTGAAAGTATGATTTTAGGCACTTTTTCAGATAGCATGATCATTTTACAGAAATCATCTGCAATAATGATATGGTCTGTGAAACTTGTTCACTGAAAAAGGCCGGTTAAAATTCCGGATAAAAATGTGAAGGGTTACTGTGTTGCTTCCATAAATTTTGCAGGCAACTCATGCTTGATTACCCGATTTTTGGAGGGTGGAAAATTCCGGAAAGGTATGTGGAAGGAGAAAATTGAATATGCTGATCTGAATAATTTACCTGATTGGATAAATGCGAACTGAACCTAAATTTATGAGATTCAGGGCAAGGGTAAACAGAGAGCTCTACTTTTGTTTTGTTGAAAGGAATCTCTTTTTGCTCATGATCTTCGGTTTCAGCCAGTTCTTTCTTCAGCTGACAGCAACCATGACAGTTATTAATTTCAACATCTTTCTGAATGCAGCTTGTTTTCGCGATGTAATCCTGATTGAGCTTAAACGACACATAAATCCATGTGTGGATAAATGGTTGAACCATCAGCAGACTGACTAAAACTATCGCGAAAAGCAACCGGGCCATGCTTCGTTGTTGAGATATATAAAAGTACGTATAAACATTATTCAATAATCCGGTGGCCGGAATTTATAATCGTTCTAAAGAGTGGCTCTGCTTTATTTGAAATCAGATTTCTCTGCTTTGGTTAAGTTTCCTAACAATTACCTATGTAGAATGTTACATATATAATGAATAATCGATCAACAGCTTATTCATTTGCCGTCAATCAACCATTTTCATCATAAACCTTGAGCTATGCGAATGATTACCATAATTTTATTGTTGCTGACAACCGGAATCAACGCCAGTTCACAGTCCTTTGAATGGATTTGCGGCAGAAATATCAATTATGATTCTAGCCCGGAAATGTTGAGTTATACTGTTTGCACATCTCCTGATGGAGGCATCTGGCAAGGAGGAATAAAATATTTCATTGAGTTTTACCATGAAGCTATGGGAAACTTGTTTATTGCGCGTTACGATAACGAAGGTAACCTGACCGAAGATTTTGAAATTACAGGAAGTGCTTCAATACGTAATTTAGCATCTGATGCAGATGGGAATCTATACATTTCCGGACAGACCCTGGGTGATCTTTTATTCTGGGATGGACAACAACTTGAGTTCAGCGGGCCATTTATTGATGGATTTCTGGTTAAAGTTTTACCAACTGGTGCAATTGACTGGGTGATCAATCTTTCAGAGCTATTTCCTGAAACAGTGCCTGAAGATATTTTTGTTTATCAGGGACATGTTTATCTTGCTCATTCTCAATGGATAACATCGGGTGTTACAGAATTTGATTCCAACGGGACTGTAATCAGAACAATAAATCAACAAAGTGTTTCAATTGTCAGTGGCGTTGCACTTGATGCAGAAGGGAATATTTATGTTACCGGATCATGCGGCGGTACACAGAGTGAATTTGGAGGTGTGTCATATCCAACTGATTTTGAATACAGTCTGTATCTGGCAAAATACAACGCTCAGGGCCAGCCGCTTTGGGTCAATTATGTAGAAGATATTACCTGCACTCATCCACGTATTGCTATTGATGGTGAAGGCCGGATTGTCTGGGCCGGCGATCTGAATTTCGAAGCATACTTTGATACAATATTCCTGGCCGGACCTTCATGGGGTTATGATTTTTTTCTGACTCTTTTCAATAGCAATGGAAGTATCCTTTGGGGAATGGAGGTGCAGGAAGACAACATCGGTGATATGCGACTTGCACGCAACAAGCCAATCAGCATTATGCCCGATAATTCAATCACAATATCCGGAACCACCAGAGGTGCAGTAGATTGGGGTAACGGTGTAGTGTCATCAGTTCCGCTGGTAAATTACGAGAAACTTTTACTGAATATTTCACCTGTTGGCAATGCGAACTGGTCGAAAACCGGCGGAGGTTCAGGTTATGATGTAACAATGGCTGTTGATATTGATTTTGATGGTAATTTATACTCTACCGGTGTGGGCAATGGAACCATACAATTTGATACCTGTTCCTGGACCGGTACTTCGTTTTATTTTCCTTACATCACCAAGCTGAATATGGCAATCAGCACCAACATTCCTGATATTGCGGTGAATCAGATGTTTAGTATTTTTCCGGTTCCGGCTAAGGATGAACTGTTTATCGAAACTTCACAATTACAAACAGGTGTTATTACAATTCACAACACGAGCGGGCAGGAGTTGATGCGAACGAAAGTTAATGCCGGGATAACACAAATTGAAGTTGCAGGTCTCCCTGCCGGAATTTACTTTGTAAAAGGGACTTTCGGAAATGGAATATACACGAAAAAGCTGGTGATTAATTAGGGATTAATCAGGATATGCTATAGTACTCTTTTGAAATTTTCCAAAAATATCCCCCGATAAGGCTTGCCGTACCGGGGGTTATTTTTGTGTAGTTCTATGATTTATTACAATCTGATTGTCAATGCCAGCATGTAGTTTATGCCTGCCTGCGGGAAATATCCGTCGTAAACATTGTAGCTTCCTTCGCTGTAAAAACGGTAAATCCAGGCATTGGTTTCGTATTCTGAGTTGAAGAGGTTGTTGATGTTTGCACTCACCTCCAGACCACGCATAAATTTGGGTTCAACCGACCAGCTCAACCTCAGATTGCTTACAAAATAAGGGTCGAGGCTGCGATCAGGTGAAGAAGTATTGTCAATGTATTGTCTGGAAACATACTTTCCATTGATCGTGGCATCAAAACCTTTTGCAAAAGCCCACGAAACGGCTGCACCTGCAATTGCTCCCGGTGAAAACGCGATGTTTGTAGTGCCTATTTCATTTTCAATCTGCGATCCCCAGTTATCCCAGTCATCCACGTACTCCGTAAAATTCCATATTTTGTTGCTGCTCAGTGTAAGGTTTGCGCTGGTCTGCAGCTTATCGGTGATTTTTACTGCGGTGCTAAGTTCAATTCCGGCACGATATGAAACAGGAACATTGGTCATTATGGCAGCGCCAACATCATTGATGGCTCCGGTCAGCACCAGTTGATCCTTGTAATCCATAAAATACAAATTGACTGAGGCTTTCACACTTTCATCGCTGTAGTTATAACCCAATTCATAATCGAAAAGGGTTTCAGCAACCGGACCCGGCTTTGTGGGATCAGCATCGGTGTAATTGTCGCGGTTTGGTTCGCGGTTGGCAACTGCAAAGCCCAGATAGAGACTGCCATTTTTATGAACGGAGTAATGAATTCCTGCTTTTGGATTAAAAAACAGAAAATCATGACTTTGGGAAATGTCACGCTGATCATCGTCACGTCCGTCAAGCTTATATTGAATGCCTCTGAGTTGAAGATCGCCGTAAAGACTCAATTTTTTATTGGCCTGAAATCTTGCTTTGGCAAACACATTTAAATCCTTTTTGTCACCTGTTCCTTCATACCAGCGGTGGTTGTATCCAGCGGTCTGCGCAAACTCAGCCCATATTACTTCGCCAAAATGCAGCCCTTCGTAGCGGTTTCCTGAACCACCCGCGATCAGGCTCAGCTTCTCTTTTTCATAGTTCAATGACCATGTAAATCCATAAAAATCATTGTCAAGATATTTACGTCTGATCAGATCACTTTCGGTAATGAAAGATGTATCGTTTCCGGGAATGGCAACCGGAGCAATCAGATACTCTGTAAGGTCGGCGTCATCTTTAAACTGTTCGTAATAACCAAATCCTTTTGTATAATGCAGCGCAAAATTGCCGGTAAGGTTCCCGCCCAAACGCTGCGACAACATTGCCTGATAATGATCCTGCTGATAATTATCGGTTTCATTTTCATAGAATTTGGTTTGCCCCAGATGATCGGTGTACATACCAATGCCATTGTAGGTGCGGTTTTCTTCTAAGATGTAGGATGGCACACCATCCCAGGCCTGATAGGTAATTTCCTTTCCTGAAAAAATATTGAGCTTCAGAATGGTGTTTGAGCCATAATATCCACCGGAAACATAAAATGATTTCAGGTCAGAGAAAGCCCTGTCGATGTAACCATCGGAACTCAGTTTCGACAATCTTGCATCCATCGCCCACTTCTCTTTTATAAGTCCGGTGCCTGCCTGTACGCTGTGTCTCAAAGTGTTGAATGATCCGGCTGCATTTGTAATTTCACCGAATGCTTCATTGGCAGGTGCTTCGGTAAGCAGATTTATACTTGCCCCGAAAGCAGATGCACCATTGGTACTTGTTCCAACGCCACGTTGCACCTGCAGACTTCCAACCGACGATGCAAAATCAGGCATATTCACCCAGAAAACGCTGTGCGATTCAGCATCGTTCAATGGAATTCCGTTTACCGTGATGTTGATGCGGTTCATATCGGTTCCCCGGATGCGAATTCCGGTGTAACCAACCCCTGTTCCGGCATCGGAAGTTACTACGGTTGCCGGCATTTGTTCCAACAGGAATGGAATATCACGACCCTGATTATTTTTTGATATTTCGCTTGCTGAAAGGTTCTGAAATGCAACCGGGGTTTTTTCTCCGGCACGTGTGGCATTGATAATGGTTTCTTCGGTAAGAATTGCGGCAGGCTCCATGGAAATAATCATGGTGCGGTTTGTGGTAATTTCAAAAACTGCATCCCAGTTCTGATAGCCCATGTAAGTGACTTTCAGTTTGTGATTCCCGGGTTTAAGGTTGTTGATTTCAAACATTCCTTTTTCGTCGGTCGTGGTTTTTACCAGCCGATTGTTCAGATTCAGGTGTGCACCCTGAAGCGGAACCGCGGTTTGGGCATCAATTACCCGTCCTTTGATTGAGAGTTGAGCCATTGATAAAAATGGCAACAGTACCAGCAGTGCCGGCAACATTCGTAATTTCATTACTTTGATTCTTTTAGATTAAACTCTGGAAGGTTGAATTGGGTCTTTAACCCTCCGTAAACAAGTTTTTTCTATATCCCTTCGCCGGCATTACCCGGAGCAGGTTCTATGAGTATGATCTCAGCCCGTAGTTTTAGGGCACCCCAAATGGAAATCTTTGCAAAGGTAATGCAATATCGGGTTTCAGAAAGAAAAAATCAGAAAACATCTTCAAATCTTCAAATCAACACATCTTCAAATCAACACATCTTCAAATTAAAACATCATCACCCAATCGCAATAATTGGTAATTTTGTACCAAAGAATTACTAAAAAATGAGTGTACTAAGACTGCTTCTGATTTTTCTGACTTTTATTGTCGTTTCATCATGTGAGAAGGATAAGTTTCCCGATGAATTCAGCATTCAGGGTGCCTGGATTGAAAATACCGGCAATGATTTTAAAGTTGAAATTGAGTTCAGAAGCCAGAACAGGGCATTCCTGAAAAAGTCAGAAGGCATTCCAACCGATACTTTGAAATATCGCCTGGATAAGTCGGATGAGTTGTTGTTGTTCCTTCCGGATGATTTCCCGGATGGCACAAGATCTACCCATAAATTAACTTATAGTCAGAAAAAGGAAGAACTCACCATTGCCGGCTTGTTTCCTTCAACGACTAATGCTTCCGCCACTGTTTTCATACGAAAATAGGAGGCAGTATCCTGATATCAACTTTGCCTAAAGCCATGGTTTATGAAAATATGTATCATCAACGGACCCAACCTTAACCTTACAGGCGTAAGGGAACCCGGATTGTACGGGGCTACCGGTTTCGATAAATTTATTCCTGAGTTAAAGGCTGAATTTCCTGAACATGAACTTGAGTACTTTCAAAGTAATGTTGAAGGCGAATTGATCAACAAGCTGCACGAAGCCGGTTTTGAAAGCGATGGAATTGTGCTCAATGCAGGTGCTTACACCCACACTTCAGTGGCAATTGGTGATGCAGTTAAAGCCATCAAGGCTCCGGTAATTGAAGTGCATATGAGCAACATATGGTCAAGGGAGGAATTCAGGCACAAATCCTATATTTCAGGAGTTGCCGTTGGTGTTATTGCTGGTTTCGGACTTGGATCCTACCGATTGGCTTTGCTCAGTCTCAGCCGACTTTGATTCTTTCGACGAAATAACTTTAAGTCCGACAATTCCACCGATAATCATCGCAATAAAAACGATTTTCAGTAAATCTCTGGACTCACCAAAAAACACAACACCAAATATAACAGCACCGATTGCCCCGATTGACGTCCATACAGCGTAAGCTGTACCCAAGGGAAGGCTTTTCATCGAAATCGCAAGTAAATATATGCTTATTGCCATTGCAACAATTGTAATGACAGATGGCCATAGTTTTGTAAAACCCTCAGAATATTTCAGCGAAACCACCCACACGGTCTCAAAAAGACCGGCGATAATCAATAATATCCAGGCCATCAGGAAGAAAATTTGTGAGAAGAAAGATCAGAGAATTTCTTTTTGCCAAGAATAAAGTGATCAATCACAATATTTCTTTGATAGATGCAGGCAACATTTTTGTGTCTGATAAGTTTGCGCTTTCTGTTGTGATCGCTAAATCTGCGATAAAAGCTCATGTGTGCACGAACCACTGCCCAGAAATCAGCAAATCCGCCATCGGCCAGAAACTTGAATGCTGCAACACCGTCAAGTATAAGACGAATCAATAAAACCGGCAGTAACCTTTCAGGCGGCAGATTTTTATACAACATCGAAATGTTGTTGCGCATGTTCAGGTATGTTTTAAACGAAGATTGTTTGGGCAAAGTGCCGCCACCCACGTGAAATACCTTAGAATCAGGGCAAACCATAATTTTGTATCCGGCATGTCGGGCCCGCCAGCAGAAGTCAATTTCTTCCATATGGGCAAAGAAATCGGCATCAAAACCTCCGAGTTCTCTGAACTTATCCGCTTTTACAAACAAACATGCTCCGGTTGCCCAGAATACTTCCACGGGGTCATTGTATTGTCCCAGGTCATCTTCGAGATTCTGAAAGATACGTCCGCGGCAGAACGGATATCCGTAAGCATCAATAAATCCTCCGGCAGCACCTGCATACTCAAATTTCTCCGGTTGATGATACGAACGTATGGTTGGCTGGCAGGCAATAACATCCTGATTGCTTTCCAGAATTGCAATTGCCGGTTGTATCCAGTTTTCAGTAACTTCTATATCAGAGTTTAGCAAAACATAATATTCGGCATCTATTTCTGCAAGGGCATCGTTATATCCTTTTGCAAAGCCGCCATTCACCGGGTTCTGAATAATTCTGACTTCAGGGAATGAGTTTTTAAGGTAATCAACTGAACCATCAGTAGATGCATTGTCTGCAATTATGACTTCAGCATGCCCATGGCTATGCTTTAAAACGGAAGGCAGGAATTTTTCAAGAAAATTCTTACCGTTCCAGTTGAGTATGACGACAGCTGTTTTTGCCAAAATTACAGATGGTTGGTTTACTGTTGAAAATGCTTTATTGCGACACTTTTACAATGCAAACGTACGATTTTTATCGCGTACGAATGCTATGGTTTTTTTCTTAAGACAATTTCGCTTCCGGTAACTTATCATTGCAAAGAGTTGCCGGAAGTATTTTTCAGAATGGATTATTGTAGTATGTTGCGGCTCTTCCTCTGTCACGTTTCAATTTGTCGGCATCCATATCATCAGATCCTCTCATTCTTACCAGCTCTTTTTGCCAGTTGTAGTTCTGAATTTCGCCGGTTACATCGGAGTGAATAAGTGTATAATCTTTAACCGTAAGTTCGGAGGCAGCAAATACAAATTTTTTATTGCGTTCCCGGTTGTCGTTTATTGTGTAGTAATGCCATATCTGGTATGGTATTGACGGATCGTTTAATAGTCCGCCGGCATCAAAAGGAACATCGGTTATTGTGTTTGGAGGGCCGTATTGCAGGTAAACACGACCCATGTCGGTATCATATCCCTTTTTTACCTGAGTTGAATAGGAGTTGTTTACTTTTATTACTTCAATCCGGTATTTATCCCAGGCTCCGGCCGGGTCAACTTCATTGCGGTTTAACCAGAAGTTGTAAAGAAACTGCTGCAACGACTGAATATCACTGCTCATAAGCTGTGTGTTTATAAATATCTGCTCCATTTGAGTTGCAATAGGCCTGAGCGATTTTATGTTTTCGCGCAAGGTATCGGCATTCGAATACCTGAGCGCGAAACTGCTCGAAATATCAATACCAGCAAGGTCTGAAGGTATATTGCTGATGTTTGAGTTAAGCCGCTGAAAAAATGATGCCTTCTGGGCAATAACTTCATTCTGCTTGTTGCGAACCGTCACCACCAGATTATAATTTCCTGAAGGAAGATTGCTTATATCAAATTCGCTGAAAAGTGCAATTACCTGTCTGGATTCTTCGCGCTTTACCCGTACATAATCATTCAGCATTTTTTTCGACTCAAAAGATTCAATGTGTGCTGAAACAAGAACTTTATCCAGGTCGCCGGAAACAGGCAGCGGGTTATAAATTTCGGCATAAAAGGTAAGTTTCGATTTATCGGTAGGGAAGAAATTATCAACATAAGGAACCAGATCATAACCGCTTTTGCTCAGCAGATTCTGCTCTGTTGTCTTGCTGAATGTTTCTATCATTTGAATTCCGGAAATGGAAATGGAGTTTTCAGGAATGTCTATTTCAATAGGAATGCTCACAATAACAGGCTTGGTAGTTTTGTTGACATCCAAAATATTAAGGTCTAATGAGTAATTGCCATTTGGCAGAATAAATCGTTGCTGATCAATAAAATCAGGAAGTATCGAAGTAGTATCATTAATTTCGGTACTGAACAATTCGTATTTTCTGAAGTCAACAATGGTTGTATCTTTCCTGATTATCATTGTAACCTGAATGCTGCCCTGAAATTTTCCTGATGGCTTTTGAATATAGGTCAGTGAATTACCTTGTATTTGCAGGTAAGTCTCGAGGTAGGGCCCCTGATCAGGAATCGAAAAAGTGGAGTGCGACAGAAATGCTTCGAGACTCCGCGGTGAAGCAAAAGAAACTGCAGTTATAAAAATAAGAGGGAGCAGAAGAGCTAATACTTTTTTCATCGGTAAGAGGTATTGAAGTTAATATTTTGATGTCAGATGAATCAGAGCAAACAACCCATTTGATATTAATTTACAAAGATAGCGAATTGTAGCATCTGTTTCAAGGATTCGGGACGATTTAGGGTGCTTAAAAAGATTTTGAAAAAGATATTTTGACGAATCGAAAAATAGTGTAATTTTGCCCCCGGAAAGATGGCAGAGTGGTCGATTGCGGCGGTCTTGAAAACCGTTGACCTGAAAGGGTCCGGGGGTTCGAATCCCTCTCTTTCCGCAAGACTTTTAAGGTGCCCCGCTCAGCGGGGCATTTTTTATTACATAGCCCCCGATTACCAGACTCTTGTCTGAGTAAATCGGGGGCTATGTAATAAAAAACAATCAGCCACTTCGGCTGATTGCCTTAAAAGTCTTAAGCCTCCCCCCACCGGGATCACCGGAGGTAATCCCTTATTGATAGAATTTTCTGAGTAATCAGGGCTATTTAATAAAAAACAATCAGCTGCAGGCTGATTGCCTTAAAAGTCTTAAGCCCCCCCTCAATGGGATCACCGAAGGTAATCCCTTATTAATAGAATTTTCTGAGTAAATCGGGGGCTATGTAATAAAAAACAATCAGCCACTTCG
>WSXX01000035.1 GCA_009773515.1 Bacteroidota bacterium | reverse complement strand
CGATCAGATCTTACCCGGCCAGAATGAATGTCAGCTGGATATTTCGTGGCTGAAAAGCGGGTTTTATCTGCTGGTGATCAATAATGGGATTGAGAGTCAAAGTATTTCGTTTATAAAAGAATAAGCATAATTCTGGTTTTATGAAAAAAGCCTTATTAAACTTTCTGTTTATTTTTTATTCGGTTTCACTGATTGGACAGATTGATACAGAATTCTGGTTTGTAGCTCCTGAGGTATCTAAAAACGATTTTCAACGATATGATGAACCGATCGTGCTGCGAATGACTACGTTTAATGCTCCGGCATCTATTACCATTTCGATGCCGGGCGAACCTTCGTTTATCCCTCTGCAGATAACGGCAGTGGCAGATACATCGGTTTCAGTTGATCTTTCTCCCTGGCTTGAGTTGTTGGAGAATAAGCCAGCCAATACCATATTGAATAAAGGGATACTTATCTTTGCTTCTGCACCAATAACAGCGTACTATGATGTGGTGAGTAGTTATTGCAATTGTAATCCTGAATTGTATTCACTCAAAGGAACCAATGCGCTGGGTACTGAGTTTTTACTCCCAGGCCAAACCCAATTCGACAACGCTCCGGGGTATTCACCTACACCTTACAATGCCTTTGATATCGTTGCTACTGAAAATAAAACAACAGTTAAAATAACTCCCGCGAAGGAAATTGTAGGTCATGTTGAAGGGAAGGCTTTTCAAATTGTATTGAACAAGGGACAAACCTGGTCAGGAGTTGCAACAGGCCAATCGGTAGAGTCTCATTTGCATGGCACTGAGATTATTTCAGACAAGCCCATAGCCGTTACTGTTTCTGACGATTTGTTATGGGGAATAAATTGTGGTGGAGATCTTGTTGGTGATCAGGTAGTTCCGGTTAATATGGCTGGCAATGAGTTTATCGGAGTTCGGGGGTTCTTGACGAATGATGGCGACAGGCTTTTTGTACTTGGGTTATCAAACAATACAAGTTTGTATTTTGATGGTAGTTCCACACCATTAATAATAAATCGTGGGGAGGTTTATAATCATCGTATTCAAAACAACTCAACCCATTTATTATCATCTTCTCCGGTGTTGGTTTACCAAACCAGTGGATATGGCTGCGAACTCGGATCAGCTGTTTTGCCACAAATTCAGTGTACTGGTTCTGAATCTGTTTCTGTTTATAGATCAAATGATTTTCAGTTTGGAATACTACTTAGTACTGAAGTTGGCAATGAGACTGGTTTTCTCATTAATGGAGATTCAACCATCGTGGTAGCGAGTGATTTTTCGGAGGTTCCAGGCACAAACGGTTATTGGCTGGCTGCTAATGTAGTGCTTTCACCTGCTCAGGTTCCCGTTGGCACAACCTGTATGGTTTCAAACCGAAACGGTGTGTTTCATATGGGTTTAATCAGCGGTGGGTCCGATATTGGTTGTGGATATGGTTACTTCTCCAATTTCAATTCTCTCGAACTTGGCGCAGATAAAAGGGTTTGTGAAGGCGATACAGCTGTATTGGATGCCGGTTTGGGCATGGAGCCTTACCTGTGGAGCACGGGCGCAACCACCCGGACCATCTCAGTAAACTCTCCCGGAGAATATTGGGTACAGGCAGGTGTAGGTTCGTGCCTGCTATCTGATACTGTTAAAATCAGTTTTCAGCAACTTCCGATTATAGATTTAGGTCCTGATACACTTGCAGTATGTGGTGCAGCTTCCGGATTTATTTTCGCACCGGATGGATATTCTCATTATCAATGGAATGTTACAGGAAATAGCAATATACTTGAGGTGACCTCACCTGGTATTTATCACTGTCAGGTTACTGATTCTGTTGGTTGTAGTGGAAGTGATTCAATGTACGTTACCTTCGGCCCGCTCCCCGCCAATCTAGGCGAAGCCATTGGCCTGCCACTTTCCCTGCAGGATAGCCTGGTGGCCTGGTATCCATTCAATGGAAATCCAAACGATGAAACTGGTAATGGCAACAATGGATCTGTGATAGGCAATGTGATACTCACCACCGACAGATTTGGCAATGCAAACAGCGCCTATGAGTTTCCGGGCGAAGCTTTTAACTATATCAGCGTGCCACACAGTTCATACCTGGAACTAAATACTTTTACCATATCAACCTGGATTTTTACTGAAACCGACTACGCTTACGGGCGGATAGTGCAGAAGAACAGAGATATTTTCAGTGGTCACTATGGCCTTTATACCACTGGGGTTGGTGGAACTGTTTCTTATGGGGTTGATGTTGTTTCAGGGGACTCTTTTGAGCCGGCAATCGGGACATGGCACATGGTCACCGGAACATTATCCGGGAATTTTTCATCTTTTTATATAGATGGTCAATTGGTGGATGATACAATCGCGCCAAACACTTTTGTTTATACTGGTACAGACCCAATGGCAATCGGAATGCATTATTATGAAGGCGTTCCTGATTACTATACGTATCCCTATAGAGGGAAAATTGACGATGTACTTATATACAACCGTGTACTTTCTGCTGAAGAAGTCGCCTGCCTCTACAGTGGAGATTGCAGCAGTCTGAAACTTTCTGCCAGCCTGCCGGAGAATTCGCTGTGCAAAGGTGGCAGCACCTCATTAACGTTATTCAATGCCCAGCCCGGAGTTAAATATCAACTTTTAAAGGGAGGAAATGAGTATGGTAACTTCCAGGTTGGCAACAGCGATACCCTTATATTCCCAATAGCCAATCTTCCCGAAACCACCTCTTTTACCATTCTTGCCACCGATACCACCACCGGGTGCTCCATCACGCTTGATTCAGCCTTTGTTGTTGAAGTCAACGATATCAGCGCCATTGCCATTGCAAATATGCACTCCGCCTATATTCCCGCCACAGTTGAGGTCAGTGCTCAGGCTGCGGGCGCATCAACCTATGAATGGTGGCTGGATGGGGTTAAATTTGCCGATACGCCTGAATCACAGATTGTTATTGATTCAACAGGAACACATACATTGGTATTGTTGGTGAGCAGCGGTCCCCCGGATTATTGCACCGATGCCGATACCTTATTCCTGACCACCACTGAGCGAACTGAAGTTATTCTAGAAATTCCTTCTTCCTTCACCCCCAATGCCGATGGCATCAACGATCATTTTGAATTCGCTACCGAAGGAATTGACAGTTACACCGTCTGGCTCAAAGACTCCTGGGGTGTATTGGTTTATGAATACGACAAATCGACGGGCAAATGGGATGGGTTGACAAAAGCGGGTAAAGAAGCCCCGGCCGGACCTTATTATTATCATGTTGCAGCCAGAGACTACACAGAAATGGCGCTTGAACGCAGCGGTGTTGTCTATCTTATCCGCGATCTGATTGAGCTTTCGCCCAATCCCGCGAAGGATAAACTGGTCATAAAAATGAATGGACGCTTACCGGGTGAGCGCATCGTGCAGGTAATTTCTGTTCACGGCAGGGTTCTGTCTGAGGCAACTGTCAGCGGAGAGACTTTTGAACTGGGTGTCTCCGGATTCAGTCCCGGGCTCTACCTGCTCCGGATCAGCAATCAAATGGATGTTCTTAATCTGAAATTTATTAAAGAATAGTGACTTATGAAGATCAATAAACTATTGGGTGTATTTTGCCTGGGATTAGTCCTGCTCCATACCATTCCTGCTCAGGCGCAGGAAAAGTATATCAAAACGGGTGATGATGCTTATCGGCAATATCAGTATCAAACGGCAGCAGAGAATTATAAAAAAGCACTCAGCGATTTCAAAGGAACACCTGATGAACGCGACAGAGTTACTTTTCGTTTATCAGAGATCGGTTTTCTAACCAACGATTGGAAAATGGCTTCCACCTACTATAAAAAGCTGGAGAAGAACGGTTTTTGCGATCGCAGCCCCGATTGTCTGAAACGCTATGCCGCCACCCTGCAATACCTTGGCGAGGATAGCATGGCCACTGCCCGTTTTGAAAAGTATCTTGCACTGGTGCCCGGGGACAGCGTTATCAGCAGGAAGTTACAAGATCTGAAAAGGCATAGGGAGAGACCAGAAGTTCCTAAATACAAGGTAGAAAATGCTGCCGCACTTAACAGCAATAAAGATGATTTTGGACTGGTGTTTTCAAATCGTAAGGAAGAGGAGGTCATTTTCACATCCACCCGCAAAGGAGTTACCGGAAAGGATATTGATCAGTGGACCTCTGCTTATTTTTCGGATTTGTTTAAAGCAACGCTGACTTCCGGAGGAAAGATTTCAGCTCCGGCATTGGCTGATAATCAGGGCATGGTCAATACAGTGGCCAATGAAGGGGCCCCTTTTATGAGCAGCAATTATTCGACCTTGTACTGCACCCGTTGCGAGCAAAAACCAGAAAAGAAATCCGGCATTAGCTGGTGTTACATCATTGAATCGAAACGAAACGGCAGCCGCTGGACAAAACCGGAAGTTGTGTACAGCGATCCCGATGGGAATACCGGACACGCCACGCTTACCGAGGATGAATTGCTGATGGTATTTGCGGGTTCCAACGAAAAAGGCCTGGGGAAAAAGGATTTATGGATGACTAGCAGGGTCTCAAAAAATAAGCCATTTGGTCCCGGTGTCAATCTGGGTGGGCTGATCAATACCGCGGGTGATGAGGTGTTCCCCATGCTTCGCAACGACACCACGCTCTACTTTGCTTCCGAAGGACATGGAGGTTTTGGCGGATTGGATATTTTTAAAAGTATCCGCAAAGCCAATGGAGATTGGTCGGTTCCCGAAAATATGGGTTCTCCCATCAATTCCAACAGCGATGATTTTGCCATCGTTTTTAAAAAGGAGGTTGAAGCCGGTTATTTTTCCTCAAACAGAACCGGTGGGAAAGGTGGTGATGACCTTTATTATTTCAAGAAAATTGAGCTGAAACTCGAACTCTCAGGAAGCATTGCGGATGCTGCTACCCATTTGAAACTCGGGAGTTTTCCGGTTTCACTGGTTGATGAAAATGATACAATAACAGCCACAGCAGACGCTCAGGGTCATTATCAATTTGACAAATCATTAATTCGCGAGAACAGAGAATACGCTGTTGTAGTGGCTCATCCGGGCTATTTTGCACAAAAACAAATGTTCAGCACACAAAAAATTGATGGAGACAAGCAATGGATATTGGATTTTGAAATGGTCCCGATTCCTGAATCACCCATCGTTTTGCCCCAAATCCTGTATGACCTTGACCAATGGGCGCTGATGCCACAATACCAGGATTCGTTGCGAAACCTGGTAACTATTCTGAACGACAATCCAGAATTAAGAATAGAACTGCGCTCGCATACAGATACCAGAGCCACTGATCAGTACAACGATGACTTGTCGCAGAAAAGGGCGCAAACAGTGGTTGATTTCCTGATCAGCCAGGGCATTGAACCAGCCAGGCTTCAGGCCAAAGGTTATGGAAAAAGAAGCCCGAGAATGATAGTTGCTGATTATAAGTTAAACGATTTTCTGATTCCCAAAGGGACAATCCTGGATGAAACCTACGTGGCTTCATTGAAAAAGACGGAATGGCAGGAGATCGTTCATCAGTTGAACCGGAGAACGGAATTTTCGGTCATTTCTGCATCAATCGGGCAATAGGTTGTGTATGCCAAAGGCAACACAAGTCATCAATGAAAAGGTTCTGTCAATGCATTACTTTATAAAATAACTATGAAAAAAACAATTTTAACAATTATAGCAGGGCTAACGATTATTTCTTCTGCCATTCATGCGCAGCAAATTTCCCAATTTTCTCAGTACATGGTAAGACCTGTTATTTATAACCCTGCAGCCGCTGGACATAGTGACGCTGTTTGTGTATTCGGAGCCGGCCGTAGCCAATGGATGGGATATTCGGATGAGGCAGGGGTAAATATCAATCCGGTCAACTACCTTGTCGGAGTAAGCGCGCCTGTATTTGCAATCAACAGCGGGATCGGATTTCAGCTTAATAGCGGGAAACTTGGTTATCAGACAAGAACTGACTTTCGGCTGGATTATGCCTATAAAATCAACATTGGAGATGATCATATACTTTCGTTTGGCGCCTACGGTCAATTGAGCCGCTTAAGTCTGGATATTGACAAACTGAATCCGCTTGATATTACTGATCCACTATTGCTTAAGACAGGGGTGCAAAAAGACATGATTCCCGAAACCGGATTTGGCATTTTTTATGCATCTTCCGATCGCTGGTTTGCGGGAGTGACGGTATTGAACCTTATTGGCTCAAAAGCTATTCTGGGAAACCTTGAAATCAATGATCAAATGACTTTTGTGGCTCAGGGCCAGTATAAATTCAGGCTTATAGATGAGCGATTCAGAAAGTTTGACCTGGCGCCATCCTTTCTGGTCAAATCAAACTTTAGCAGTACCCAGGTCGAATTGGATATGCTGGGTTACCTTAATGATAAAATATGGTTTGGCGCAGGTTATCGCCTTCAGGATGGGGTAATTCTGCTTGGTGGTGCGCAGATCGCCAGCTTCGCCATCGGATTGTCATATGATGTATCAACCGGAAAAGTAACCGATGCAACAAAATCAGGCTCTGCCGAGTTGCACCTTAGTTATTGCCTGCCCATCTTCCCTAAAGTAAAACGCGAAAGCGGGTTTAATACCAGGCACTTGTAAAAGAGATTGGCAATCAGTTTTTGAAGTTCTAAACAAGGGTAAAAAGAAAACAATATAGAACTTTCAGGTTTCTATAATCTGCAATCTTTGCCTGACTGCATCAGGCAGGCGCAATCCGCATCCAAAACCCCGAAGTCTATAAAAGAAGACCTCACAAGTTGGAAAAAGAAAACTTGTTAGGTCACTACAAATGAAAATCAGACTTTAAAAATTAGAAATTGGCCATCCGCAATTCCCAAACCCAAAATCAATAAAAGAAAACCTGAAAAGTTGAAAAAAGAAAACCTGAAAAGTTGAAAAAAGAAAACTTGTTAGGTCACCTCAAATGAAAATCAGACTTTAGACTTTAGAAATTAGACTTTAGAAATTAGAAATTGGTAATCCGCAATCCGCAATTGTTTGGAAATTAGAAATTAGAAATTAGAAATTGGAAATTCTATATCAACCCCTTTGCATGTTTCTCTCCAACCACTTTCAACATATCTGCGGTCATGGTCTGCAGGTTCCAGTTGGGTTTCCAGCCCCATTCTTCGCGGGCGCATTTATCGTCCATGCTGTTTGGCCAGGTATTGGCAATGCCTTGTTTGATGGGCTCTATGTCATAAGCCAGCTCAAAACCCGGAAGATGTTTTTTGATTTCGGCTGCAATCATTTCAGGGTCAATGCTCATGGCCGAAATATTGAACGAATTGCGGTGCCTGAGTTTTGAAGGATCGGCTTCCATCAGGTTGATACATGCATCAATGGCGTCGGGCATGTACATCATATCCAGAAAAGTGCCTGCTCCCAGCGGAGAAACATAACGGCCAGATTTTACAGCATCGTAATAAATTTCAACAGCGTAATCGGTTGTACCGCCACCGGGCAGTGTAACGTTTGATATAATTCCCGGATAGCGCACCGAACGGGTATCAACACCATACTTTTTGAAATAGTAATCGCTCATCAACTCTCCGGTTACTTTGGTAACTCCGTACATGGTGCAGGGCCTCTGAATGGTATCCTGAGGGGTGTTGTCGGCGGGCGTATCAGGGCCAAAAGCAGCGATTGAGCTGGGCGTAAAAACAGCACATCCCGATTCGCGGGCAACTTCCAGACAGTTGAGCATTCCATTCACGCCAATATTCCAGGCCAGCATGGGATTTTTTTCGCCAACAGCCGATAAAATGGCAGCAAGATTGACAATCGTGTCGATGCTGTACTTTTTAACTAAGCCGGCAATAGCCTGAGCATCAGTTATATCAAGCTTTTCCACTGGTCCTTCAGAAAGAGGAGAGTCAGTTTTTGGACAGAGATCAGCAGCCACTACATTAGCGGTGCCATAACGTTTTCTGAGTGCAGGAGTTAATTCAGAGCCAATCTGGCCGAACGATCCGATTACAAGGATATTTTTCATTGATATTTATTTATTGTCAGTCAGTGCAAACCTTTGGTTTTGTATGCAGTTATCCTGATATAGTCCACCCGGTTTGGTGGTGCAAAAGTAATATTTTCAGGTTGCCTTTAAAATTTTATAAGATCTTTTGTTAATCAAATAACAAAATAAATACAGCGGGCATCTCTCATCTCTGCAAACGATTGCAAATACTCACTTGTCCGACAGGCATTCAAAAGGATTTTTAACCTTGGATCAGAATTATTTTGAACATTTAAAAGTTCATAAATCATAATCTGATTGAATAATACTTCCTTATACTTTTTTTAAAAGCTAGAATATCAATGCCTTACAAAACAATGGGTTTTAACATTAAATAACTGAATATCAATTCTTCGCGACAATTCGTTTTTGCTTGATTCTTAAGCCTGATGAACTATTGATTGAAGATATTCCCCTATATTTGCCCCGTAAAATCAACCACCTTAATCATAAAAGTATGTACAACAAATTTCAGGAATTCCTTACCAAAGAAATCTCCGACATCAGGGAAGCAGGATTATATAAAAATGAACGGGTTATCATCACTCCACAGGGTGCCGAAATCAAAGTCAGTGGCGGAGCTGAAGTGCTCAATTTTTGCGCCAACAATTATCTGGGACTTTCGAACAACCCCAAGTTGATTCAGGCTGCGAAAGATGCGCTTGATACGCATGGCTATGGTCTTTCGTCTGTTCGATTTATCTGCGGAACGCAGGATCTGCACAAAGCGCTGGAGGCAAAAATCGCAGAATATTTCGGTACAGAAGATACCATTCTGTATGCAGCTTGTTTCGATGCCAATGGCGGTGTTTTTGAACCATTGCTTGGTGAAGATGATGCAATTATTTCTGATTCACTGAACCACGCTTCCATCATTGATGGGGTAAGACTTTGTAAGGCACAGCGTTATCGTTATGCAAACAGCGATATGGCCGATCTTGAAGAACAACTGAAACTTGCTCAGGCTCAGCGATTCAGGCTGATTGTTACCGATGGTGTATTTTCAATGGATGGTAATGTTGCCCAGATGGACAAGATTCATGAACTGGCGCTGAAATATGATGCCATGATTATGATTGATGAGTGTCACTCAGCAGGTGTTGTTGGTGAAACTGGCCGTGGTGTAACTGAACTTTTTAACCTTCGCGGTAAAATTGAAATTATCACCGGAACACTAGGCAAAGCCTTTGGCGGTGCTATCGGTGGTTTTACAACCGGAAAAAAGGAAATAATTGAAATGTTGCGCCAACGTTCGCGCCCCTATCTTTTCTCAAATTCTATTCCTCCGGTGGTGGCAGCTGCAGGTATCAAAATGTTTGATATGATGGCAGAAACCAATGAACTTCAGGATCGTCTTCATGAGAATACAGCTTATTTTGTAAAGAAAATGGTGGACGCCGGATTTGATATTAAACCTACCCGTAGTGCCATTTGTGCCGTAATGCTGTATGATGCAAAACTGAGTCAGGATATGGCTGCGAAATTGCTCGGCGAAGGCATTTACGTTATTGGTTTTTATTACCCGGTTGTTCCGAAAGGACAGGCCCGAATCAGGGTTCAGATTTCGGCTGCCCACACCCGCGAACATCTTGATAAATGTATCACAGCTTTTACCAAAGTTGGAAAAGAACTTGGTGTGCTGAAGGGCTAAAACCCATAAATGATCTTTTTATGTATAATCAAAGGCAGGGTAATTCCTGCCTTTAACTTTAGATGCCTGTTTAATCAAACAAATTTGGTGTGTTGCTGCCGTCCAGATTTTTCATGATAAAGTGCGGTTACGACAATATTTTTTTGGCTTATTACAAGAGCTTCCAGAATTGATCAAACCCGGTTACCATAACATCATCTTTCGTAGTGAACTGAAGTTCTCCCCCATAAACAACACAACCCTTGCTACTTGCCGGAATATTTCGCTTAAACCAATTGATGTTTTTCGTAAAACTTTCATTCCACGTTAGTGCCGATATTATTTCAACCGGGAATAAATCACCATCTTTTTTCCACAACAAATCGATTTCATAATGGTTGCTGTCCCGATAGAAGTATAAATTGGCATCGAGTCCTTTATTGTATCTTGCTTTTACAGCTTCCATAACTACCATATTTTCAAATAAATTCCCCAATAAAGGATCTCTGGATAGCTGAGATTCCTCTTCAATTCCCAACAGATAACAGGCTAATCCGGGTTCGGTAAAAAATATTTTTGGAGACTTTATTATTCTTTTGCCTAAATTTTCATAGTATGGGTTTAATTTGAAAATTATGAACGATGCCTCAAGTACTGATAACCAATTAGAGATTGTTACAGCGGAAACACCTGTGTCGCTGGCCAGGGAGTTATAATTAACCAATTGCCCGACTCTGCCGGCAAGCAATCTCAGAAAAGTCTCAAAAACATTCAGGTCTTTAATGTTTATCAGTTGCCTGATGTCCCGTTCAACATAGGTTTGAAGATAGTTACGGTAAGCCATCAGGGGTTGTTGCTGCTGATCGTAAACCCTTGGCAAAAAGCCATTGAATAGTATTTTTTCACGGGTAAAATCTAAATTTTCATACTGCGTCAGCTCTTGTAAAGAGAATGGTAAAAGTGTGAGTAATGCTGTACGTCCGGCTAAAGATTGAGAAATCGAAGCATTAAGGTTGAATTGCTGACTTCCTGTTAATATGTACATTCCATTTTCTTTTTTACTATCTACCTCTACCTGAATGTAGGAAAGTAATTCAGGAACACGTTGTATTTCGTCAATAATGACTGGTGCCTGATATTGCAGGAAGAAACTTTTTGGATCTTGCTGTGCCAGAAGACGTATTTCAGGATGTTCCAGATTACAGTAATTATAGTCAGGAAACGCCATTTTTGCCAAAGTTGTTTTACCAGCTTGTCTGGGTCCGGTTATTGTAATAACTGGGTAAGTAGCTGAAAGCTTTAGCAGTAACGGTTGAATACTTCTATTTATCATGTAGCAAAGATAATATAAAAGTATGTAAAAGCAAAGTTCAACTTTGGATTTACATAAAAATAGCCTTCCACATTACACATTTTTACTTTAAAGCCTGCTATTTTTAAGTGTTCATATCTTGAATCCGGAATTCACCATTGTCCTGTTAATATTGCTACATTTGACTTCCTTTTACGGAATAACTGATATTTAACTGAAACTCCTGAAATATGAAACTTCAATTTATGGGCGCTGCACGCGAAGTTACCGGCAGCAAACACTTAATTACAACCGAAGCCGGCAAGAAATTGCTTCTCGACTGTGGCATATATCAGGGCAAAGGCTTGGAAACGGATAGCATGAACCGCAATCTTGGTTTTGAACCTGCTGACATTGATCACATTATCCTTTCTCATGCCCATATCGATCACTCCGGATTGATCCCTTACATGTACCACCTTGGTTTCAGGGGTTCAGTGGTTTGTACCAATGCCACGCGCGACCTTTGCTCAATTATGTTGCCCGATAGCGGTCATATCCAGGAAAATGATACTTATTATTTCAATAAAAAGCGCGCCCGACAGGGTTTGCCACCGGTAGAACCCATTTACACACTCGACGATGCCCGTAAATGTCTGGGTCTGTTTATTGGTGTGCCTTACGACAGAAAGTTCAAAATTGATGAAAACATCAAGGTTAAATTTACCAACACCGGCCATATGCTGGGAAGTGGTGTTGTGAATCTTGAGATAATGGATAAGGGGGAAGTAAAACGTGTGGCATATACAGGCGATATCGGAAGACCTGAAAACCGGATTCTTCGCTCTCCTGATGCTTTTCCGCAATGTGATTACCTGATCACTGAATCCACCTATGGTGATCGTTTACACCCTGCCCGTCAGGATGCTGAAGCTGAATTGTTGAGGGTTGTAAAAGAAACCTGTGCTGAAAAAGGAGGGAAGCTGATCATTCCATCTTTTGCCATAGGACGCACACAAGAGCTGGTGCATACACTAAATAATTTCTTTAATGATGGATTGCTGCCCCGCATTAAAATCTACGTTGACAGCCCGCTGGCAGTGAATGCAACTGATATTTTCAGGTTACATCCTGAATGCTTTAATGATGATGTTCATGAAGTTATGGAAACCGATCCTGATCCTTTTGGATTCAGTTCGCTTCATTACATAAAAACGGCTGAAGAGTCCAAAAGACTCAATACTTTAAAAGAGCCCTGCGTGATTATTTCAGCATCGGGCATGATGGAGGCCGGCAGAATAAAGCATCATCTGGCCAACAACATCAGCAACCCGCGAAATACCATTCTTGCCGTTGGTTATTGCGGTCCACGCACACTGGGAGCCAGAATTCTGAGGGGCGATTCCGAGATTTCGATATTCGGGGTGTTGCATGAGGTAAAAGCAAAAATTGAAAGGATTGAAGCATTCAGCGGACATGCCGATTATAAAGAAATGATTGACTTCTTAAGCTGTCAGGTAAAAGATAAGATTAAGCGGACTTTTCTGGTACATGGTGATCTTGAATCGGCCAATGCTTACAAAGGCCATTTGCTTGATGATGGGTATAAAAATGTTGAAGTTCCGGAGCTGGGGCAGGAGTTTGAAATGTAATTTCTAATTTCTAATTTCCAACTTGCCCGACTTACTATCATTCCTTATAATTTCCAGATCAGGTTAGTTGGTCAGGCGGGATTCCAATTTCCAATTTTCTTACTTCATACTTCTTACTTCAAGGATTCAAGGATTCAAGGATTCAAGGATTCAAAGATTCAAAGATTCAAGGATTCAAGGATTCAAAGATTCAAAGATTCAAAGATTCAAAGATTCAAAGATTCAAGGATTCAATAATTGACTATCTACTTCTAACCTTTACCCTCTGACTTCTGACTTTTTCTTACCTACCTCTTACCTCTTACTTCGTACCTCTTAGTTCAAACAAAAAGGGCGGGTCAATTAAATGATCCGCCCTTTAAATTGATTAACTATGAAAATCAATCTTTGGATTTTTCTACTTTTTTACGGGTAGAGTAGTTGATTTTGAAAGCACCAACCTTACGCAGTTCTTGTTTTACATCTGTTACGATACCCATTTTTGCTTCTAAATCCACTTTTAGTGAAGTAGTAAGGAATGGCCTGTCGGCTTCAACCCTTGCTTCTCTTTCCATGTAAATAAATTCCGGGATATCAGCTACAGTGCGAAAACTGTCATTAAGCTGAATACGAGATTCAGTTCCATAAAGCCTTTCCTGAAGGGGAGGGCCAATATAAATGAAACTTACAAGTGCTTTTTTCTCAAGTTTCTGAACTTCAGTAGCTTCAGGGGCTCTTGTACGAACCTTCAGGGTAACCTCACGCATGGTGGTAGTTACCATAAAGAAGAAGAGGAGCATAAAAATAATATCCGGCATTGAAGAGGTGCTGATCGCAGGAACTTCGCCCGACTTTTCTTTCTTAAACCTTGCCATTATTTGGTTCCTCCTATATCTTCCGGTTCAGCTTCTGAGATTGACATTGGAATTGCTTTCTGAATTGCATTCACCAAATCCTGATCTTCAAGCTCACTGAAAGGTTTGCCAAACTTCTGTCTGGATAACTCATCCCTCAACTCGTTCACAGCAGCTGTGAGTTCGTTTTGAACCTGAATATACATGTCATATGAAGTTCCGCGGTCGTTTTTCAGAGAAATTATACCTTTTGAAACAGGATAATCGCCGAGAAACGGAATAGTTTCCACTTTTTTCTCAGGAAGGTCTTCACGGTTTTGAGGATTTGCAAGGAACTCTTTGGTATCAGCACGCAGGGTGCGGATATCGCCCCAACCTTTATTGATAAAAAGACGATCATTTTTATTCACAAGGACATTAAAAATGTTTCTCTCTTTAACTTCAGGTATTTCGGCATCTTTTTCCGGCATTGGGGGCAATCTCCTTACGATTCCTGAGTCAACGTCCATGGTTGTGGTAACCAGGAAGAAGATCAACAACAGAAAGGCAATATCAGCCATTGAACCGGCATTAATTTCTGGAATTTTTCTTGCCATAGCGCTTCCTTATTTTTAAAGGAACAAATTTTATTTAAACCACTTTGCCACTTCGGCATAGAGGATATTGATGATCGCACCAGCAAATACAAGGTATGTTGCCAGCAGACTACCTGCTATCACTTTAGACAATTGGGGTGAGATGCTGTGCTTCTCATAAAATGGGCCGGTTTCAGTCGGTGATAAAAGAAAAGCAATCAACAAAATGACAATCAGCAATCCAAACCCGAGTAGTCCGCCTTTGGCTTTTTTGAGATCTCCGAAAGTTTGAATGATCGGAAATGCAATAGCTGAAATAGCAGCTACAGCCATGAGTGCATAAGCCAGATACAGGCCAATGTTAATAAATGGACTTTCTTGCATGGTTTTTACTTTTTAGTGTTTTTGTATTTTACCAGAATGTCCATAAATGAGATAGTTGCATCTTCCATAGAGTTAACAATTCCATCAATTTTAGCAACGAGGTAATTGTAGAAAATCTGAAGAATAATAGCTACGATAAGACCGAAAACGGTTGTTAAAAGAGCCACTTTCATACCTCCTGCAACAACGGTTGGTGAAATATCTCCAGCTGCTTCGATAGCGTCAAAAGCCTGTACCATACCTACAACTGTTCCAAGGAACCCGAGCATAGGAGCAAGAGCGATAAAGAGTCCGATCCATGAGAGATTGTTCTCAAGACGACCCATCAGAACACCACCGTAAGAAACAACTGATTTCTCAACGATTTCAAGACCTTCGTTGTGACGATCAAGGCCCTGGAAGAAAATGCTTGCTACCGGTCCGCGGGTAGTTTTACAGATTTCTTTTGCCGCTGGTACACCTTCCATTTCAAGTGCAGTTTCAACTTTGTTGAGCAATTTCTGGGTGTTGGTGGTTGAGAGATTCAAATAAATAACCCTCTCAATGACAAGGCCTAAACCGAGAATGAGAACCAAAAGAATTGGAAACATCCAGATGGCACCACCCTCAATAAATTTAAGTTTGAGAACCTGATGGAACGACTGTGGTGCTGCTGCCTCTTCAACGAGAGTTTCAGCAGGGGCTTCTTGCTGCGCGGCGGTTGTTTGTTCGACCTGAGCTGCTGTGGTATCGTCCTGAGCCATTACAAAGGAAGTAACCCCGATAGTGAGCATTACTGCTACAGTCAAAAACGCAATTAATTTTTTCATAGTTAATTGTTATTGATTTTTGATTTTAAGTGAACTTGTTTTTGTTTCAGTTTATTGAGAGAATGGGATTCGAACCCATGATACGCTTTTGGCATATACACACTTTCCAGGCGTGCGCCTTCGACCACTCGGCCATCTCTCCGTAACAGGCTCAAACTTACGCCTCTTCATGCTTTTCAGGGCGCTAAAATACAAAAAATTGTGAACCAAGAGCGAATGCAAATTTTTTTAATCTGCTTTCAACTGATTTTATTTTTCATATTCTGACACATTTGTTTTGTAAAAGCCAAAAAATCAGAGGATTGAAGCGGCAACAATTTTTTTGACTTTTTGTTTTAACTTTTTAAAACCTCAAAAACTATTCAATTGTCAATTCTCCCCTGAGTGGAGTCTGCAATAGTTGTTTCAGTTTTTCGCCGGTATATCCTTCGCCAAGCAGATACATAATTTTACCAATGGCTGACTCAGTTGTAATGTCGTAACCACCCACTACGCCAATACTTTCCAATTGAACACTGGTTTCATATTTTCCCATCTCTACCGAGCCTCCCTTGCATTGGGTGACGTTAAAAATGGTTATCCCGTTTTTAATTCCATCAGACAGCGCATTTACAAACCATTTATCGGTTGGCGCATTTCCTGCTCCATAGGTTTCAAGTATCAGGGCTTTTAATCCGGAAATACTAAGAATACTCTTCACCACATTCTCGGTTATTCCTGGAAATAGTTTGAGTATGGCAACATTGGTGTCGAGGTTGCGGTGCACTTTCAGCTTTTTGAAGTTAGGTTTCAGAATATGCTGATGACTATACCTTATATGTACACCCACCTGGGCCAGCAACGGATAGTTTCCGCTGAGGAAAGCATTGAAGTGTTCTGCGTTGAACTTATTTGTACGGTTTCCGCGCATCAGCCGGTTTTCGAAACAGATGCTTACTTCCGGCACAACCGGTGTTTCGTCAATATATGCACCTGCAATCTCAATGGCATTGATAAAATTTTCCCTGCCATCGGTGCGCAAAACGCCCATTGGCAATTGAGAGCCGGTAAATACCACTGGTTTATTCAGATTTTCAAGCATAAAACTGAGCACTGAGGCTGTATAAGCCATGGTATCTGTGCCGTGAAGTACAACAAAACCGTCGTAACTCTCATAGTTTTCCTCAATAACTCCTGCAAGCCTGACCCAAAATTCAGGATTCATGTTGGAGGAATCAATCAAAGGATCGAAACAATACGAGTCTATTTTGCAATTGAAGTTCTGCAAAACAGGAATGTGTTTGTATAGTGCATCAAAATTAAACGGAGCCAGCGCACCGGTTACCGGATCTTTTATCATGCCTATTGTGCCGCCGGTGTAAATGACCAGGATGTTGGATTCCATTGTGTATTTTATATTGTGTTTGTAATCAATTATGTTTGGCTGAAGATGGTTCACCTGAGGCAGACTCCATTATTTCATTGTTTGCAATGCGAAACAATTTCATTGCATTTTCAGTGGTTGCCTGAGCAACTTCTTCAACGGATATGCCTTTGATTTCAGCAATCTTTTGGGCGATCAACGGAATGTATGCCGGCTCATTGCGTTTGCCGCGATGTGGCATGGGCGCAAGAAACGGCGCATCAGTTTCCAGTACCAGATGTTTCAGATCAATATGCTTCAGGGTTTCCTGCATCTTGTTGTTCTTGAAGGTAGTTACGCCTCCCAGCCCAAGACTGAATCCCAGATCAATGGCTTGCTTTGCTTGCTCCACACTTCCTGAAAAGCAATGAAATATCCCGCGAAGGTCAGGCTTGTTTACATCTTTCAGAATTTTTATTACTTCGTTGAACGACTCCCTGATGTGCACAATCAGCGGAAGATTATACGCCCTCGCCAGATCAATCTGATGACGGAAAGCAATTTCCTGTTCGTTGATGAATGTTTTATCCCAGTAAAAATCCATTCCGCACTCACCTATGCCGTAAAATTTGCGGTCGAGCAGCCAGCATTCGACAGCAGCCAGCTGGTCCATATAATTTTCCTTAACTGAAGTGGGGTGAAGTCCTATCATTGGCATGATATTGCCGGGAAATTCCTTGCAAAGTTCCAGCATCGGGTGCACCGATGTGCTGTCGATGTTGGGCAACATCATGTATTTTACACCAGCTTCAATGGCTCTTTCCACCATCTGATGGCGATCGGGCTCAAATTCTTCGAGGTAAAGATGTGTGTGCGTGTCGATAAAAATCATTTTGCAAAGATAATGGAAGTAAATAGTAAAAAGCCTGTCAGCCTGTATTGGTTAATATGTATTCTGATGCTTTTTCTTACTTTTGCCAAAAGACTGCTTTTTCTCATGCCCCGCAAAATCCTGATTATCCGTTTCAGTTCCATTGGTGACATTGTGCTTACTTCTCCGGTGGTGCGTTGTCTGAAGCAGCAAATGGATGATGTAGAGATTCATTTTCTTACCAAAGAAACTTTTGCACCTATTCTCAGGGCCAATCCGCGTATCGACAGGGTTATATCCATCAGGAAAAGTGTTTCAGAAGTGTTGCCTGAACTTCGCGAACAGCAGTATGATCACATCATAGACCTGCACAACAACCTGCGATCGTGGCAGGTAATTCTGGCATTGAGGCGCCCGTTCAGCAGGTTTGATAAACTGAACCTGCGTAAGTGGTTGCTGGTAAGATTTAAAATCAGGGTTATGCCCGATGTTCATATTGTTGACCGTTACCTGCATGCAGCTGAGCAATTGGGTATAAAAAATGATGGATCTGGTCTGGAGTTTTATATACCGGCAGAAATGGAATTTGATGTTGAAGATCTTCCTTCTCCTTTTAAAGGTGGTTATATCGGATTGGTGACAGGCGGCAAACACAACACCAAAATACTTCCGGTTGAAAAGGCGATAGAAATCTGCCGTATGCTCGATATGCCTGTGGTTTTGCTCGGTGGTCATGAAGATAAGGAAAGGGGAGAAGCCATTTCATCGGCTGAAGGAGTAACAGCGTATAATGCCTGCGGGAAATTCAATCTGATGCAATCGGCATCCATTGTGAGACAAGCAAAAGCCATTATAACCAACGACACAGGATTGATGCATATTGCGGCTGCATTCAGCAAGCCCATTGTTTCAATATGGGGAAATACAGTTCCTGAGCTTGGGATGTACCCATATCTGGCGAAAGATATTCCTCAGCTGATGGCTGAAGTTAAAGGATTGTCATGCCGGCCTTGCAGCAAAATAGGTTTTGAAAAATGTCCGAAAGGTCACTTTAAGTGTATGATGGAACAGGATATTGCAGGAATATCGGGTTTTGTGAATGGTTTGTGATCCCTTCGGTATTGACTCGATCTACGTTCGTCCCTCGTCCCTAGTTTTCGTCCCACGTCCCTATTACCTCTCCTTGTCCTTTTAGCACCTCATCCGCCCTTCGGGCACCTTCTCCTCAAGGAGAAGGACGCACTGCTTTGCGATTTAAGCAATTATTTACAATTTTTGATCTTCACCCCTAGTCCTCAAGTCTCCTTGTCTCCCAGTCTCCTTGTCTCCCAGTCCTTTTAGCACCTCATCCGCCCTTCGGGCACCTTCTCCTTGAGGAGAAGGACGCACTTCTTTGGCATTTAAGCAATTATTTACAATTTTTGATCTTCACCCCTCGTCCTCAAGTCTCCTTGTCTCCTTGTCTCCTTATCTCCCAGTCCTGATTCGGTCTCGACTCCGCTCGACTTCCGTTCCGTCCCTCGTCCCAAAACCGACCCTCGCCCCAAAACCGAACCCTGTCCCGCTTCAATCCCCTTGTCTCCCAGTCTCCTTGTCACCTTGTCCTGAATCCGTCCCTCGTCCCTGAAATGAAACGTCCCTCGTCCCTTCTCCCCTAAAATCGCTTAGCCGTCTCCGCCTTCAAATCATCAATCCATTTACTGTCAACTTTCAGGGAAACATAATTTTCAATGGCTTCGAGGAGTTTTTCAGGGTTTTCATCAACCAGAAGGTTATTCCGGTGTTCGGGCCTGACAAATTTTTGTTCAACCGTGTAATTCAGGAAACCGACAAGCTGATCGTAAAAACCTTTTGTATTGAGCAAGGCAACTGGCTTATCCATTATTTCGAGCTGATTCCACGACATGGCTTCAAAAATTTCATCAAGTGTGCCGATACCGCCAGGCATGGCAATAAAAGCATCTGAGAGCATTGCCATTTTTTCTTTGCGGATACTCATGGATTCCACCACATGAAACTCTTTAAGATCGGTGTAAGCAACTTCGCGGTCAATCAACCCCTGGGGCATAACGCCAATCACATGCCCACCTTCGGCGAGGCAGGCATCAGCAATGGCTCGCATCAGACCAATATTGCTTCCGCCATAAACCAAAGTAATTCCCTGTTGGCCCATCAGTTTGCCAAGCTCCCTGGCAGAAGTGGTAAAATCGGGATCGGCACCGGGAGAGGATCCGCAAAAGACGCAAATGGAATTTATTTTTTTCATTGAAATACTACTTTAATAAATTTTGCCACCAAAGCACTAAGGCACAAAATTACACGAAATTATTTTGAACACTTATTGAAAACATAGAGTCTTGGTTCTTTCCCGAGACCGCAGAATGTACTCGAGTCGCAGTAAGCTCTTTCTTTGATTTTGCAGGGTAACAGCGTATTTTTTAAAATTGTGTCTGATTCAGTTCACTAACCGGCATATTCAGCAAATCAAGTCCGTACACATCCGCCAGTTTATCGGCCAGCACAGATTTTACTTCTTCGGTTTCTATCTCACGGCTCAGTTCTTTCGAGAGCGAAGTTACTGATTTATCAGTAAAACCACATGGATTGATGTAGTTAAAGTATTGAAGGTTGGTGTTCACATTAAAGGCAAATCCATGCATGCTTACCCAGTGACTGGTTCGCACGCCTATGGCGCAGATCTTACGGGTTTTTTCAGGATTATCGGTATCGAGCCATACGCCGGTTGCACCGTCGAGGCGTTCAGATGCCAGGCCGTAATGAGCCAGTGTGAGGATAATGGCTTCCTCCATTTTTTCAATGTATTCGCGGGCTCCCTTTACAATGGCTTCAAGGTTCAGTATGGGATATCCCACAATCTGTCCCGGACCATGATAGGTAATGTCGCCACCTCTGTTTGTGCGGAAAAAGCTTGCATCTTTTGCCTGAAGCTGAATCATATCAAGCAGCAGATTGTTTTCCGATCCGCTTTTCCCCAGCGTATATACATGCGGGTGTTCGCAGAAAAGCAGGTAGTTGTCAGTTTCGGCAAGCCCTGCTTTTTTTTGAGCTATGATGCTGTTAAACAAGCGTTCCTGAAGGTTCCATGCAGTTCCGTACTCAATCAGGCCAAGGTCGGTGAAGTGGGTTTTTAGTTTCAAACTTAAGGGGATTCAGGTATGCAGATATTCGTTATTACTTGGTATAAAATTCAATTTTTTCGCGGATGGCTTTCTGGCAAACCGGACAAAAATTGTTGTAAGAAAGTGATTTCATGGTACAATCATGAGCCGGGCGGAAAATCCCTTTGGTCATATATCCACCGCCTTCATAAGCTCCAACAGGATACTTTTCCTTATCTTTTTCAGGAGTAGGAATGGGAGTTCCTTCCGGAACCATATCTTTCCATTTGGTTTCAAAGTTGACCAGTGTGGTTATGTTTGGCTCCCAGGGCTCGATGCTGAGGTTGTAGAAATCTTCGTAGGCAACTTCCGAATTGTAATATTCATCGCCCAGTCCGGCAAAACTGTGACCGAACTCATGCACAAACACATAATTTGCAAAAGGATTGTCGCTCGTAAAAAGTGCATAGTGGTTGTAAATACCGCCACCGCCATAAATCTGTGAATTTGCAATCACACAAATCTGATCGTAGGGAACATTGGCGGCTACATCGCGCACGCTTTTCATGTCGGCAGTGGTGAGGTAACGTTCAATATCAAAGGTGTAAAAGTTGCTGTTGAGGATGGTTTTCTTCCAGATGTCCTTGCCGGGAATATCGGCACCACTCTCAACCGATGGAGCTTCAACTCCATATATATTGATTTTGCCTTTGTACTCATCAAAGGGTTTGCAGTTGAGCAGGAACTCAGCCAGTCGCTTGCTGTCGGCTTTAAATTTGTCCATTTCTGCAAGGGTGTAACCTTCCGGAACAAAAACAATATCAAGACATTCTTCGGGTTTGCCGGCATCATTTACCATGAAGTAAGGGAATTCGTGGCGACGTTCTTTTTTAATAAAGTAACTTTTCGGATCAACTTTCAGGGTGAACTGTTTTTCCCATTCTCCATCGCGTTTGCGTTTGTAGAAATCAACGGTCACTGGCTTTTTAGGATACGGCATCACTACATTTTCAGGATACGAACGTGTAATTTCCCGGGCTTCAGCAGTGGTTTGCCATTCAGCGAACAGGCTGGAATAACCTTTAGAATAAATCAGTTCACCGCTTGCCTCATCGGTAAGCGTGAATTTGTAATTTCCGTAATTGAACGGGCAAATCAGATTGGTTTTTGATCCACCCCAGAAAGGCTCATCAATCAGCTCGTCAAGCGCATAAACATCAGTATCGGCAGTGCCGGCATGCATGTAATCGATGCGCAGGGTTTTGTTGTAGAAGTACTTCTCGAACTGAGCCGAAGCAGTTAGAGAGATAAGTGAAATGAGCAGTAACAGGAAATTTTTCATGATCACATTGATATAATTGACAGCTTACAAAAGTAGGGATTGTTGAACTATTATGGTATGCTTTGGATCACTTTAATGTCTTTTACCGGGAAGAGGTGTTTTCAAACAGCTGCTGATTGGCTTTATTTTTGAAACAGACATGGCATTCAATTATAAAAAACAGAAAGCCAGATGAAAAATCATTATTTTTGGTTCTCAAAACCTCTTTATATATTCAAGCATTACCTGCATAGAAATATCAGCTATGAAAAGAAATTATCCTCCGGAAGTTCTCGATATGATTGTTCGGAGCAGAGAAGCCGGTAATGCCTGTTACCTTAATGCTGATACTTTTGAAGTTGTAGAAATCCCATATTCGGTTATGGATCAGGAATATAAACCCACCATTGAACCCTATATCAGCCTGTTCAATAAAATTGAGTCGGAGTGGAAGGTATCCATTAGATTGGATCCTATACATTACTTTGAATATCAATATGTTATTAGAGATTTTGCAAAAGACGTTATCTCTGACCTTTTTCAGACTGAAGGGCTGGATGATTATCTATTGGAAAAAGAGCAAATAATGAAACTAAAGTCTTACATCGAACAAGCAGACTATAATATTGAATGGTATAAGTATAAGCATGAGCACTTGTTAAACTCCCTGAAAAGATTTCTTGATTTTGATCCTGAAACCGCTCCTCCCCAGGTAGAAGTAAATGGATTTTATAATGATGATGGAACCAAGGTTGACATTGAAACAATACCAACTCCAGGGTTATGCATTACCTGTAAAAAATATTTTACCGATGATTGGGAGGAAAATCTTCTTTGCAATATAAACCGGCACGACCAGAAAGATGATAATGATTTCAGGTGTGGTGCGTTTGATAAATTGTGAATAAGCATTGTCGCTCAAAATCTCATTTGCACAGCTTCAGGATATTTATTAATTTTGCAGCCCATTAGAAAAATGGATCTGCAGTTCAGCGTCTGCCTGACTTTGAATACACAGGTTGAATAATTAATTAAATATTGGCTCCGTAGTTCAACGGATTGTCTCGTCACCAGTGACGAGATCTTAAACTTTGAAATACAGAGATTGAATAAATAAATAAAAAGATGGCTCCGTAGTTCAACGGATAGTCTCGTCACGGGTGACGAGATCCTAAACTTTGAAATACAGAGATGAATAAAAAATAATTGGCTCCGTAGTTCAACGGATAGAACGGAAGTTTCCTAAACTTTAAATACAGGTTCGATTCCTGTCGGGGCTACAAATATTAAATTTTACTTTTCCTTATTGACACTTAAAAACCCTGATTATCAGGGTTTTTTGTTTATGCGGATTTTATTTGTACTGCAAATATCGTTATCATTTGTAACAAATACAGGGTTAATGATTTGGACTCTGAACCTGATAAGTTACTTCTGCATAATTCATCCATGCAGTTTTTCAAGTGTTTCTCGGTAAAATTCTGCAAATGATTTTCCCTGATGAATGCCAAGTTTCTGACGCAGCCTGTACCTCTTTTTATTTACACTTTCCTGAGATATATTGAAATGGCCTGAAATCTCCTTTGAAGCCATATTCATCACCAGAAATGAAAGAAGTTTTATGTCATCGCGGGTGATTCCTTCATATTTTTGCCCGATGTGAAAGAAGAAATCCTGGTTGGTTTCAGTGGAAAGTGCCTGAAGCTCACGCAGGTTCGTTTGTTCATACATGCTTTGCGATAATGAAAGCTTCAGATCATTGATTTTTTTCGCCAGCTCGTTGCTTTCCGGATTATTGACCAGTGATTTTACATCATGGCTCATGGATTGCAGAAAAGTATCCAGTTTGTTGATCTGGTTTGCAATCATAATAATCCGTTCTGTCCTTACCTTTACCTTTTCTTCCAGCAAATCCTTTTCCAACTGCTGGCGGGCCAGATCAGCTTCCATCAGATTTTGCTTCATTTCATTCAGCCGACGGGTTTCTTCAACCTGTAGAGCGATCAGTTGCAACTTTCGCCTTTTGTTCTGGACCAGCAGATAGGATGTTATGATTGCAAGCAGTGCAGCTGAAGAAATGAGGATCATTAAAAGGCGGTTGGTCTGCTTTTTATGATTCAGGCTGCTGATCAGATTGTTTTGCTCGGACAGTGCATATTCAAGGTTAAGGGAATGAATTCTGTCCTGACTGATTACTTCATTAAGCTGGGTCAGGCTTTGGGTATAGAGCCGTTGATAATTTAATGCTTTTTCCAGTTGTCCTGTTTTCTCATACAAAATAGTAAACTTATTGTAAACAGTGGAAAGATAATCGTTGAAACCCATCCGGCCGGCCCATTCCATGCATTTTTCCAGCTTCATGGCAGCTTCCGGATATTCACCTTTGATTACATTTATATCTGCCATCTCGATAAGGCAATATATCTGTCCTTTGGCTTGATTTGCCAGTCCAAAAAAGTGTGAAGCCGTTTCGAAAAACTCCTGTGCTTTGATAAAATCACCCTCAAATTTATACCATTCAGCAAAATGTACATTAACAGATGCCTCAATCTCAGGATGGCTGATGCTGTCGTTAAGCCTGCCGGCAATATGGTAATGAGAAAAGGCGGAATCACGGTATGACGGATTAAAAGCAGGAGGATTTAAAGATACATCATTCCCACGGTTGCTTTTTTTAAGGCTATCCGCCCTCAGGTAGTTGCTGAATACCTGCCCGAGGTTCAGGTGAGCCTTTGCAAGATTAACCGGATCGTTAAGTTTTCCAAACATTTCAATGGCTTCTCTGAGCAGGTTAATCCTGCTTTCTATATCAGGTTCGAGGTGAGAACGGTTCATCATGGCAAGGGCCAATATCCAGTCGAAATGATTCTGCCGGCTTAGTTTTTCTGCCTGATAAAAGTTTTCATAGGCTTTGATATTATTGGTGCGCATCAGCCAGAAATTTCCGATTGAAAGATACGTGTATGCCAGTGCTTCAGAATCTTCTTCGGATTTTGCTTTGGCAAGATTCAGGTTCAGAACTTCAATAACATACTCCGGATCAAGAGAAGTGTTGCGATTGAGCAGGCGGTTGGCCGAAATAATATCATTATCATTGAGCAGGGTTTCGACTTTGTTCTTCAGATTGACGCCCGAGTCGTTTTGAGGGAATGCAAATAAGAAAAAACCAGCCAACAGCAGAAGGATATAAAATCTTCTGCTGCTGCCTGGGGAGTGTTGTTTATTGCTTGCCATTTATCCAGTTTATCAGGCCTTGCCCATCTTATCAGGCTATGCTCAGGATGCCTTGTTCCTTCCGATAAAGATAAGACTCAATTTTTAATTATCTTTAGTGTTTGCACCGTTTTTTCTGTACTTAATCTGAGCAGGTAGGTGCCGGTTTTCAGATGATCAACTGCAAAGCGCCCTTGCTCTGTAATTGTTTGAGAAAGAACCAGGCTGCCTTTCTGATCATATAGGTCTATTCTGGCCTGTCCGCCTTGATAATTTACCATCAGGTAATCAGTAAACGGATTCGGATAAATGCTGATTTGGGCATTTGCTGCCTGATTTTCAGCCGAAACCACCAGAGGAAGTACCCATTTGTAAACATATCCGGTATTGTGATCAGCATATGCAACATTGTTTTCAACAAATTCTACATTGTCATAAAAGTTTCCGGCACAGTAAACGTTCACCTGGTTATTGGCATTTACGACTGCTGCAGATGCGAATGAAATCACACTCTCAATGCCTTCTCCATACATTCCGAAGGAATGCTCAAATTCACCGTTTTCATCTGTTACAACAAGAAAACTGCTCAGACTGTTAGGATTTCGGCCAGGTAAGACAACCTCTCCATCATAGGTAAATTCTGTGTAACAGTCGAAACCACCACCTATATAAATGCGGTCATTTTCGTCAGTGTTCACATTAAAAGCCATGTCAGTGTACTCTCCACCCATAGGTTTAGCCCAGAGGTTGTTCAGTTCGCTGTCTGTCTTCATAATAAATCCATCATTTCCACCATTTCCCTCTAAGGTGATATCGCCAATTGTGAGCGGAGTTTCAGATGTAAAAACCCCAACCGCCAGAATATTACCTTCGCTGTCTGCTGTAATGTCCTGAATTACCTGCCCGCCATCGCTTCCAAAAGCGTTCACGTGTGTAATTTCTCCGGATTCTTTGGACATTTTCATCAGGGCCAGCCAGTAGTATTCGCCTGAATAAGGCAAAGGCTCGCCATTAACAATGTAAGGTGAAAAATATTCCAATGAAAAGTAAACTGCAGCACTTCCTGAAACTATCGATCTGATCATTGCCCAACCTCCATCACTGATTGTTGTAAGATATTGGCCCCACACTGCGGTGCCCTCAGCATCCAGCTTCAGGATAAAAATATTGTCACCGTAAATTTTTTCATATGGAAAGCTGACCTGGTCCAATTGAAAAGGAGTCTGATAGTAGCCAGTTACGTAAATCTCATTATTTTCATCAACAGCCAGTTTGGTTGAATTGAGCGTGTAATATTCCTCTCCTGCAAAGTGCCTGAACCAGATCAGGCTGCCATCGGTGGATGAAATCTTCATCACCATTCCATGATTTAAATATAGTCCATTGTTATAGATTACGGGTTCCCCGTTCAATCTGATGGTATCTGTACTTGATGTCCACCCGGTGAGAATGATATTATTGTCATTGTCAATCACCATATCATAAAACACATCAATATCATTACCGGTAAGGCAGGTAGTCCAGATGGGCTCGCCTTCGGTGGTGAATTTGGAAATTACCGCATTGGCACCAACTGCCCAGGGAAGTTCAATGCCAAGGAAATCACCGCTTCCAAAATAATATCCGTTGATGATCAGGTCAGAGCCGTCATGTAGTATATTATTGATATGACTATTGGTGTGATTGTTGGTTTCAATGGTCTCCAGCCATTCTGCATGATGCGATTGAGCAGACAATCTGACTGCCAAAAATATCAACACAATAAGAACAAGGTAAAGCTTTGCTTTCATAATCAGGTTTTTTACGGGTTAAAGAGTTTTTTCTTTTCACCTGCAAAAGTATCTGTCAGAAGGTGTGAAAACAAGTTAAGCCAATGGACATGATATGGACATGAGTGAAACATCTGGAAGGATTCAATAAAAACAAATTGTCCTGTTTTAATGACCTTATTAGTCCAAACTTAAGTTCTGCATGTACAGATGACGCCTATGGCGGACTGATAAATTCAACCACCAAAGAGTTTAAAAGGTTCTATTAAAGATTATAAAAGCCCTTACTTGCATCTTCCTGATGCCCCGCGGCCACCAAAGAATCCCCATCCACCGCTTCCAATCACAAACCCGAAAGCATACCAAACACCGTTGTTATTGGGGGCAAATACAGTGATATCATCTCTGAAGAGCATCAGCACCAGATTAACTGGTGCAATAATTCCATGAAACAGACCATACCAGAATCCGTAAGTCTGCCCGTTGAGACATTCTTTAACCGCTTCGTTGTTGGCACAGCCTGATAATAAAATAAGCGAAGCTGATAAAAGGATAATTAAAGAAAATCCATTTACAATTTTTAACTTTTCCATGGTCTTGAATTTGACCTGAAAGTTAAAAATTATCCTCTAAAAAGCAGTAATTGCAAATGTTTTTTTGATTATTCCTGATAAGCTTCTTTGGCCGCTACATACAATATCCCGAAACCTTCCCTTGCTGTGCAGGGCATTCAATCATTAAGACGAAAATCAGAACTATTTTAAACACCAATTTTATTTGCTCATTTGAAACCTACCAGAGTCTTTGGGCATGCCCAAAGCAATGCAGTACAGGCGGGACGTTGCGGCAAGCACAATTTTAATTTCCCCCGGACAGCTGCAATTAATAATCTTTTAGCCGTCCGGTTGCCTTTTCAAGAGAACTTTTCAATTTGTCAATAGCGCCGGAAAGGGCCTGTTCATGGTTGTTTGCCTGATTGGTAACTGCGATTGGGTTCATTCCTGCAAGCCGTGCTTCTATCATACAGCGCTTATCGTTGCCCGTGTCTTTATTGCCATCTTCATCTGAGAGATGAACTTCAACCCTGGTTATCTGCTGACTGAACCTGCTAAGTTCTTCCGATATTAAAGAAGTTGATGAAGCCTTGAGTTCTTCACTACCGGCTACATTTTTATCTGTGTTAAATTGTACTATCATTTTTTTTAAATTTAGTTAGTAACGAAATATTGCTGCCAGTCCTGTTTCAGAAGGCATCTTATCGGGAGGAAGAACCATCACCTGCCCGCCCATTTTTATGACCAATTCACCCAGATCGTCGAGCAGGTCATCTACTCTCGGATTTGTCAGATCTTTATTCTGTGTATTTCCAGTCACCAGATTGGTTACCCTGACGGCAATAATCCGGTCAGATTCAACAATAAGCGTATCAACCCTTCCCTCAACTGCAGCTACAGCAACTTCCTTGTAGTCATCACTACCTTTGCCATTTGCCCTTGCCTGCTCAAACCATGAAACCAGGTTGTCAAGTTTCAGGTTATATTCAGGTTCCATTATTTCCCAGGCCATAATTGCAAGTTTGTCCGGTGAAACTGATGAAGGGTCGATTGTAATTCCATTGGTTAGTAATAATGGATTTTTATTGACCTTTTGAAAAAGGTTGTGGTGTTCAGCTAATGCTGCCAGAATCAGTGGCCAGCCTGAAGGTTTCGAATATTGTTCGTCAATCGTATTCGCAACGACACGAAAAAATCGTTCAGCATCTATTTCAGTTTCATCTTTTCTGCCACCATGACCGTGATGCATGGACGAACTTTCTCCTGCTGAACCACCATAAGAGGCAACAGTTGTATGCTTTTCTGTCAATTCATCTCCAAGAGCTTCAGTAATGGTTTTTGGAGTATCATCATTTAGTTCAACTTCGGTAAGTGAATGACGTGTGCCTTCGAAAAGCCGGACTTCGTGAAGCGATACGCCCAAAACGTGGAAATGGTCAAGAGATTGTAAATATTGCCGCAGCGGTTTGGTATGGAAACTGTCTGCAACCATGGCCAATTCATCAAACGATTTATTTACACCTACAACTTTAAACAAACCCTCTGCACTAAAAACAGCCAAACCTTCAGATGTATGGTTCCAGAAATTTTCATCCTCAGCAAGAGACTCGAAAGGTTTAAGATGTTTTTGTGTCTCATCGCCTGAATATTTTTGCAACAACGATTCTTTCATTTCCCGTACAAGATTTTTAAAAAGGATGATATCCTGAAGATTTTCCGGGTGGTTTTTATGGGTTGGCATAAAAAGGGAAAGACATGGCGATTGCTCTGCTGCCAGAAGCTCCTGAATTAATTCTTTTGTAAGTAATTCCATTGGATTTTATTTTTAAAGTTCAAAAAACGTTTTATTTTTCGTGCATCAACAAGGCTACATCGGGAGGTAATATTTCATCTCCTGTCGCCATCACAATATGTGCCGGCACATTTATCTGTTGCTGTTTATGAAAGTTCCGAAAGGTTCAGCTAACGCAAACAGGATGTTTGAAGAATAGATTTAATGTTTTATCGGTTTACAAAGATGACTATAGTACTTTATGCAATCGTTATATGATTTCATGAATTGTTTCCATCATTCACACATTGTCTTCCTAATGTGAAATGGCTATTCTGCTTTGCTGATAATCGTATTTCGACACCGCTTTAAAAGTATGTATGATTAATGGTTGAAAGTGTGAGCGAGTATGTAATTATTCATATTTCGACTCTGCTCAATATGACAATACATTGATTATTAGAGGTCATCGTATTTCAAAACCTGAATTCCACACCCGCATAAAAATGCCGTGGCAATCCGGGATAATAGTAACGCGGTTCACTGTTTCCAAATCCCAGGGCATTGACAAGCAACATGGATGCATAATGTGTGTTGGTCAGGTTATTGATTCCTGCATACAATTTAAAAATTCCTGCTTTTCTGATCTGAAATTGATTTGCGGCCTTTAAGTTGAGCAGAAAATAGCCTTGATATTTTATTGAGTTTGCGTCGTTTAAATACTGATTGCCGGTGTATTGCAGGTGAGTGAAAACCTCCAGCTTTTTATATGGATTCCACGAAAGCTGCAATTGTGCATATTGATCGGGGATGCCGGGCAGATCATTGCCATCGTGTGTATTTCCATCATCGGTAAAATCTACAAAACGGTTTTGTGAAAATGTGTAGCTGAAAGTTGTATTCAGTTTCCCCGGGAAGCTGCTGAAATCGAGAATCCGGTTGCGCAGCAACAATTCAAGTCCCTGATGGCGGGTTTTGCCGGCATTCATTCCGGTAAAAATATCTTCGGTAACCCGCTTGGTAACCAGTAAGTTGTTGAGTTCAATCCAATAAACGGAAACTTCTGCCTCCATAGCTTTTCCAAAGATATTGAGCCGCGTTCCGGCTTCGTATTGCATGCCTTGTTCCGGTTTGATGTCAGGATTTACATCTCCGGCAGGTAAAAGCGTTTCCTCGGGCGAAGGCATTGAAAAGCCATGACCAAGCGAAGCATAAAAGGCGATTTGATCACTGGCGGCATAGTTCAACCCGAATCGCGGAGATACAATCACCGGGAAATTCCGCGTGCCAGATTGATCCCCGTTGGCCGCAAATAAATCAGTGAGTTTGTAGCTGATGTGGTTAACGGTTCCGGCTACGGAAAGGCTGAGTCTGGCAGTTGGCCGGTAATTTAAAATGGCAAACACGCTGAACTGATTGCGGTTTTCACGGTTTTCGTTCAGAAGTATATCATCCTTGTCGAGTTTCCATTTGTACTGTTCGGCAATCCAGTCGATGCCCAGCACCCAATCTGTTAAAGGTCTGAAATATCTCAGCTTGCCGCGTATTCCGGCACTTAATGTCTGATCGCTGAGGTTGTTGAAGGGGCGTTTTTCAAAGTTATCGCTCCACTTCCCATGCAGTGTAAACTGATTGGTGAGCTTTGGTGAAAGAATGTTTGTGAGGGTGACGCCTGCCATTGCTTTCTGGTTTTTCTTGTGCCCTTCTATGGCTTCCCAGTTGGCTGCAGCCGCTTTCGGATCATATTCAAATTGAGTTTTGCCCAGCGAACTTGGAATTTCACCATCCGAAGTAGTGAGTAGAAGGGTTGAATTAAGAGTCCATTTTGGTTGTTTCCACTTTGCCGTGGTAATGAAGGAGGTTCTATTGTATTCATTGTTTGCCCGGTGGCCGTCCGATTGCAGATGGCTTAGACTTCCCCATAGACTTGTATTTTTGGTATTTACTGTTCCCGAGAGATTGGTTCTCAGGGTGTTGAAACTTCCGTAATTCAGGCTGAATACTCCTTCATTCTGCAGTTTTTCAGGTGTGAACAGGATGATACTTCCTCCCAAACCAGAACCGTAAAGAGCTGAAGAAGGGCCTCTGAGCACTTCAATCCGACCGAGGCTTAGCTGATCAATTTCTTCTGGTGCCGAAATGCCGTCGGATGTTGTGATTGGTATATCGTTAATGTATGATCTGATGCGGTTGGTATTGTAAGGTGTGCGACTTCCCATTCCCCTGATGACGATGCGGTTGGTGGCGTAAGTTCCGCTTTGCATACTTACGCCGGGAATGGTGTTGAGCGTTGTTGCCATATTGGTGCCGTCAGAAAGCTGAAGATCGTCAGCGCCAAGCACTGAAAGATTGCCCGGAAATGTCTGCAATCGTGTGCTTAACTGATAACCTTCAATGGTGACCGGCCCCAGCAGAATTGTGGTGTCAGGTTTCTGATTGGCTGGCGGTTGCTGATCCGCTGTTTGGGCATGGGTATTAAACAGGCATGATAGGAATACCAGAGTGATTGAGATTTTGATTAATAGAAGCGGGTTAGGCATTTCGGATTTCGGATTTTGGAAAGGGACGCTTTTTGGACAAGGAGACCAGGAGACGGGGAGACAAGGGGAGGTGAAAAGGGGCGAGGGACGGTGAAAAGGGACGAGGGACGGGAGAAAGGGACGAGGGGCTGCCCGACATCCGGCTTCTGACCTCTGGCTTCTGACCTCCGCCCTCCAGCCTCACTCTCTTCCCACCGGAACCAACCTCACAATCTTCCCCGGATTTTCGGTGGCTACATAAATCAGCCCGTCATTACCAACCACCACATTTCTTACACGCCCTATGCCTTCGAGCAGTTTTTCGGTGTGCATTACCGAGTTGCCGTTGATTACCACCCTTTCCAGATACTCAAACCGCAATGAACCTATAAAAAGATTGTTTTGCCACTTTTTGTATTTGTCGCCGGTAAGGAAAGTCATTCCGCAAGGCGCAATTGACGGTGTCCAGTAATGCACGGGTTGCTCCATTCCTTCTTTTTCCGTTAACTCAGTGAGAATGGTGCCGTTGTAGTTAATTCCGTAAGAAATAACGGGCCAGCCATAGTTTTTAGCCGGTACAACCAGATTTAATTCATCACCACCCTTCGGACCATGTTCGGATACCCAAAGCTCCCCGGTTTGCGGATGTATGCTAGTACCTTGCGGATTCCGGTGTCCGTAACTGTATATGGATGCAATGGCTCCTTTTGTATTTACAAACGGATTGTCCTTTGGAATTGAACCATCATCGTTGATGCGGTGCATTTTTCCATTGGCATTGTCGAGTTTCTGCGGAAAGTCGAAATGCTGACCACGATCGCCGATTCCGAAAAACAGATGTCCTTTATCATCAAAAGCAAGTTTACATCCGTAGTGATGCGATCTGTCGGTGAAAGGATCTCCCGTGAAAATCACCTGCTGATCCACCAGTTTATTTCCATCAAGCTTAGCCCGCATAATGGCAGTATTGCTGTTGGAATTTCCCTTTTCGGGATTCAGGGCACTGTAAGCGATATAAATCCAGCCATTTTCTGCGTAGTCGGGATGCAGGCATAAGTCGAGCAAACCGCCCTGACCTTTTGCTTTGATTGGCGGTAATCCCTGAATGGGTAGCGATAGTTTTCCTTTTGAAAAACGATGTAAAGTTCCGGCTCTTTCCGAAATCAGCAGATCTCCATCGGGCAGTAATACAAGACCCCAGGGAACATCCAATCCTGTAACTACCGTTTCAACGATAAAATCCTGCACTTCCGATTTTGTCACCTCGCCTGATCTGACTGCAGGTTTCAGTGAACTTCTGTCGTCAGGAATTCCTTTTTTGACATAGGCAGCAAGTTCTTCAAGTTCTGAATCTGAAAAGGTGTTCTGAAATGCCGGCATACCCTCAGATTCAATTCCCAGTTTTATGCTGTTGATGACCGAAGCGTTGTCAGGTTCATCCATCCACTTTTTAGCGGTGAACTTTTCCAGGTTATCGCCGTGGCATCCTGCACAATAGGTCTGGTAATTGAGGGCTGCAGAATTTTCTTCGGAGCTTCTGCTGGCAGATGGTTCATTTTTCAATGACATAAGCCCCATCATTCCTGCAAACACTGCAGCAAAGAGGACAGTTGAAATGATCAGTGTTCGTTTCACGGTTAAAATGTATTAATGTGTCTGTTCATATGTTATTAAACAACCGATGAAACATAATTGTTGCTGAATTAATTGAAGTACGAGGTTATGTTTAAATTATCCGGTTTTCCTTACAAAGAAAAACTGAAATGAAAAGAAGTGTCGGTTTTTACGCTTGAGTAAAGAAGAGCACAAATTTTCAGTATCCGCGGGAGCGACCTTCTAAAATCGACTTCCGGACGCGATTGTTTAAGACATGGAAATCTCGAATGACGATTACATTATGGTCGAATTTTAGGCAGTCGCGGGACTGATACGAGGCCTAACGGCCTGAGTGACAGAAAAACAGGATTAAGCGACTCAAGCTTAGGTCGAAGGAGTTAGAAAAACCACAAAACCGTTGGAATACATTGAATAACAAATTCCTCTCAGCGGGGGGATGTAGGCTTGCAGGCATCAGAATTACATGTACTATCCTTGCCTGATGCTGAGTGGCATATGCAATACCGTTCCCCTGAGACTATCTCTTATGTATAGATTTTCCAATTTTCTAAACAGAAAAAAACTGAAATGGAAAGAAGTGATGATTTTCTTTACATTTCAGTTCAGGTAATACAGTACAATTATGAATGCAATAATATCTATTGAAGCAGCTACACAACATTTCAAGCCCAGGATGGTATTGCAATGTCAAAGAGAACCCTATGATTTACCTCAGGGAGTGGACATTTTTTATTACCTTCAGTCTTGTATTTTGATCATTCTTCTTGTTTGTGAAAAACTTCCGGTCATTAACCTGTAAAAGTAAACTCCGCCCGGCAAATCAGCCAGATTCAGGGTAATTTCATGTAAGCCTTTTTGCTTGTATTCATTCACTGGCATCTGGAGCAATTTTCCTTCGCTGTTGTATAACGAAACTGTTACATCTCCGGCCTCAGAAATCACATAAGTGAGCGTGGTATTATTATTGAAAGGGTTCGGGTAATTCTGGCTCAAGCTGAAAATGTCACCCGACGCATTTTTACCCTGCACACCGGTTACATCCCCTACGGCAAATTCACCCATGGTGGAGGCACCTCCAATGTACGCTGCATCAACTGTTTGAAGTATCCATTTATAGTTTCCGTCAGGCAGGTCTGATAATAACCATTGCGTAATTGAGCTTACATTACCGGGCTCCGGAGTCCGAGCCGGAAGGGCTACAGGAACATTATCCCTGAAAAGTTCCAGATTATAGGTCAGGGCACTTGATGGAGTGTGGTCGTCGCTGCCCGGAGACCATGACAACAGCACAGTATTGTTGGTTTGCTGATTTGCCTCAAGACCTGACGGGGCCATTGGCGCCAGGTTTATACCGGGTGCATCGTTGCGATAGAGATGCATTTGAGCTTCAACCAATCCGTTGCCACCCGGAACAAAGTACTGTCCTGCTATGAAGTAATCCAGGTCTCCATCCCCATCAATATCCAGCCATGAGAATGTTCCTCCACGGTCACCGCTGGCACGGGGAGCCGGCAACTCATTGCCTGAGTCAGCAAAGATTCCGCCATCGTTGGCATAAATTCTTGCACGTCCTTCAATATTTGATCCTGAATTGTAATTTCCTGCCACCAGTATATCCACGTCTCCGTCAGAATCGTAGTCGGCCCAGGTTGCAGCGGTCAGATCGAACCAGCCTTCTGCGGTAAGATCGGAAATTACCTCAACCGGAAAATAAGACTCATCATCATTGCGGTAAATGCGCAGTGCCATATGGGTGAAGGAGCCATCTTCTTCTCTGATACCGCCAGCCAGCAGAATATCAAGATCTCCATCTCCATCGTAATCGCCCCATTGGGCTTCACCATGCTCCAGTGCAATGTTTCCAAGAATATTACCGGCAAAAAATACACCATTGCCATCATTCCTGTAATGGCGGATAAAGCTTTCACCGGTCAGGGGAGCCACATTTACCAGCAAAAGATCGAGATCCTGATCGCCATCGGCATCTGCCCAGGCACTCTGCGCATGTGATGTTGAAGCTATATCGGCTCCTGAATCAGTAAAAACAAAGCCACCTGTGCCATCGGGCCCATCATTCCGCATCAGTTTGGTTTGATAGCTGAAAGTTTCAAAGTCGAAAGCAGAAGGTACCAGAAGATCGGGATCTCCATCATTGTCATAATCTGCCCAGGTAATTGAACGAAGGTCAAATTCAGCCTGACTGTTGTCTTCCCAGTATCCGGGAATTTCCGTATCCGTCTGAACCAGTATGCCGGCATCGTTTTTATAAATAACGGTTGAAGCATCAGTTCCGACAACAAGGTCAAGGTCGCCATCTCCGTCGGCATCTGCCCAGGCCATATCTGAACTTCCGGTGGTCTGACTTCCCAGAGAAACTTCGAGATATGAAAACTCCCATTCTGCCTCACCGGCGGGGCCGTCATTTCTCAACAGTACCAGTCTGTCCTCCACACTTTCATTATAAACTACATAATATCCCAACACGGCTATATCCAGATCACCATCACTGTCGTAGTCAGCCGGAGCGGTTGAAATTACCCAGAAATCTTCATCCTGAGGAGTTACAAACAGCGGATCAGGTGGTGTTACCTCGGTAAAAATACCAAAAGTGCCGCCAGGGCCCGGTTGTGCAACAATAATGTTGAAAATACTGCCGGTGTCGCCGTCATCATCAGTTACTGTAAGGGTTACAACATAGGTATTGGCGTTCAGATAAGTATGCTGCGGATTCTGAAGGTCGCTTACTTCACCATCGCCAAAATCCCAGGCCCAGCTGACAATTGTTCCGTCGGCATCGGTACTGATATCAGTAAAATTAATTGTTAACCCGTTAGCCTGAAAATTAAATGAGGCTACCGGTGGTTGGTTAATCGGAGGCGAAGGAGGTCCGGTAAAATGCTCAATATAACCCTGATATCCTACTAACCAGGCATCGCCTTCAGGACTGGCTGCCACTGCACTGAAATAGCCATTGCCAGCCGATCCGGCTTCCATCACCGACCAGTTCTGCCCGCCGGTGGAAGTATAATAAACAGCATTGCTGTTGGTGCTTACCCACAATTCATTTTCCCCGATAAGAAATATATCAGTCAGGTCATCCAGTGTATTTGGTGTTGGTAAAATTTCCCAGCTCAAACCTCCGTCACTGCTTCGAAAAGCTTCTCCCCACAAACCAACTGCGTATCCGGTGTTTTCATTGTAAAAATCCATGTCCCTTATCTGGTGTGAACCAGGAATTTCACCCTGAACCCAATTGGTGCCATTATCTGTACTGATGTAAAACAACCCGGAAACATTCGCTGCCCATACACTTGAGCCCACAACATCAACGGCAGTATAAGCACCGAGTATTTCAGGAACGGGCAACCAGGTGTTACCTCCATCGGTTGTGCGGTATAAGGCACTGACGTTATAACTGCTTCCAGTAACCCAACCCTGGGTTGAACTGGTAAAATGTACATCTTCGGCCGATGAAAGATCGGCAGGCAAACCTGATGATGCTGTCCAGGTGTTGCCACTGTTATTGCTCAGGTAAACCTGACCGGTTTCGGCCACCATTACCAGATTGTTCTGATCGATGAGCTGAATTGCTTTAAGATGTGATTGTGTTAACTGTTGGCTGAGTAACCATGTTGAATTGCCATTGTTGTGGAGAATGGTTCCGTTTTCACCTGCAGCAATCATGTTTCCATTGGCAAAACGGACCACATCGTTCAATGAATTTCCGCTGCCACTTGAAATCTGGTTCCAACTTTGGCCTCCATCGGTGGTTTTGATAATAAATCCGTAGCCATAACCAAAGTAGCCGGTCTGCGAGTCAGCAAATACCGGCACTGAATTGCTCAGGAATCCCACCTGTTGACCCGGTGAAACATAAGTCTGTGACCAGTTTAACCCTGAATCTTCAGAGAGATACATGTTACCTTCAAGATCAGAAGCAACGATGGTTGAAGGATCAACCACAACGAAATCGTTGACACCTGCCGGCATAATTTCACCCAGATCGCTCCAGGTTAATCCACCATCTGCAGAACGGAATACCCGGTCGTCATAATCGGGAAAATCTCCGGCACGGCCCCAGGCCAGAACAACATTTCCGGAAACAGGCGAAAGCATATACCTGCCACCGGCGTCTGAACCAACAGTCCAGGTGGTTCCTCCATCGGTTGATCTTACAAAATTCCCATCCACTATTCCTAGAGCCTGCGAAGAAGAAAGATATGCCACCGCGGACGCATTACCTGCATAAACCATCGAAAAATCAAGCCCTCCGTTTGTTGTTTTGTAGATCGCATCGCCGGAAGCCCCAAGACCGTTAAGCTCGCTGATAAAGTCGAAAACTCCGATTCCGTTCGGAGATTCAACCCATTCCAGTCCCCCGTTATAGCTGATATACCCGCCAAAATTGCCGGTAGCCAGACCAAATGAAGGGGTATAGAATTTCATGAAATAAGTAGAGCCAAGCAATGGTAGCTGAGTCCAGGTAGTACCTCCGTCAGTAGTTCTGTAGTTGTCGTTGCCATATGCCCAGCCATACTGGCTGTCGAGAAAAAAAAGTCCGTAAAAAGGATCATACAATGAAAAAGGTACATCAAGCTGTACCCAGGTAATTCCCCCATCGTTCGATTCGAACAGTGCTCCGCTGTTGTCCGACGGGTTATCTTCGGTAGTAATGAACACCCGTTGAGCATTCGGGGCGCCAATACCACTTACATGAAGATTGACAGGCAGAGGGCTTTGTGTGTCCCATTGCGACATGGCAACCGGGGGAAGAAATGCCAGTGCGTACATAATAAGCAGCAGCGCCTTTAACCAAGCCTTAATAAAGGGGAAAGTTGTTCCTGGTAATTTTTTCATGATCTTAGTTTTTGTTATTTACAGCAAAATAACCCGATTTTCACGCTTTATCAAAACAGATGTTTCTTAACGGGAATAAACAATTTCCGAACGGGAATGATCAGGGTCTGAACACTTAAATAAATTTCCCGGGCAACGAATTTCAAATCTGACTAAGCCTGTTGCAGAATCAAACAATGATTTTGCAGTTTAAACAGTTCATTTCATCGATTTGATGATGATTTATGGTCTTAATATTCATTATTTTGCTTATATTTGATAGGGTTTCAACGCCTGTAACACAGTATCACAATGAAAAGGAAAGGCATCCTGCTCATTCACTTTTTTTTCTGGTTTTACATTATTAACCAGGCGCTTTTTCCGCTGTATACCGGCCAGTACGAAGCAAGCTGGCTTTTCAGCAATAAGTACATTAAAGATATTATTATCAACACCTTACTTAATATGGTGTCGTTTTATGTCTTTTATTTTTTGTTCCCTGTCCTGGTGAAGTTTAAACGGAAGACATCTGCAATCATAGCCGGACTGTTTATTCTGGTGTTGCTGACAGCTTTCAGAACTTCGCTTGAAATTCTCTTCTGGAAGATTCAGGGCAATACAATTGATGCCGGACTGACTTTCAGATGGGTATATGTATGGAACAATCTGCGACTGGTCATCATCACAGGGATTTACGCAGTGCTGATAAGATTTATGATTAATTCTTTTAAATCGCAGAAGCAAAAGGACGAACTGATAAACCAGCGACAGGCAAGCGAACTGGCTCTGCTCCGGTCGCAGATTAATCCCCATTTCCTGTTCAATACACTTAACAATATCTATTCTCTTGTTTACAAAAAATCTGACAAAGCTCCGGAAGCGGTCATGAAGTTGTCGTCTGTTATGAGGTATATGTTTTTTGATGCCTCAGCCGATAAAGTACCACTCACCAAAGAAATTGATTATCTCAAAAGTTTTATCGAACTGCAGAAACTCCGCATCATTCACCCTGATTTTGTTTCTCTTCAGATTGAAGGAAACCCCGATGGACATCAGATTGCTCCGATGTTGCTGATTTCATTTGTTGAAAATGCGTTTAAACACAGCAGTAAATTGCACCAGCCCGGAATTATTATCCACCTTACCGCCATTAAGGAAGGCATTACATTCAGCGTGGTGAATTACCTGAAAAAGACAAAACTTGCCGAAAACGAATCATCTGGCGGAATCGGTCTGGCCAATATCCGGCGAAGGCTTCAGCTCACCTATCCCGGCCGGCATAAACTTACAATTGCTCAGGATGGAGAGCAATACAGCGTTAACCTTGAAATATGGAAGTAAGCAGACTGGTCTGCATCATTTTAAAACAAGCAAGTATGAAAATCAACTGTATAGCCATTGACGATGAACCCCTGGCCCTTGATATCATCAGGGAGTATTGCGAAAAAATACCGTTTTTGAACCTGCTGCATACATTTGGCAATGCCATTGAAACGCTTGAATATCTGCGAAACAACAAGGTAGATCTTTTACTGCTTGATATTCAGATGGAGGAACTGACCGGCATTCAATTGCTCAATGCACTAAAAGTGAGGCCCTTTGTGATTCTTACAACGGCATACGATGCCTATGCCTTGCAGGGATTTGATCTGGATGTGGCAGATTACCTTCTGAAACCCATTTCATTTGAGCGGTTTTTAAGAGCGGTTGACAAAGTTTATGAACGTATGCTGAAAGAGGGAATTACGCCTTCAGAAAAGCCACAATCAGCCGGTACTGCTGACTCAAATGCCAAGGACTACTTTTTCGTAAAAACGGAAACACGCATAGAAAAAGTGCGGGCTTCTGAAGTGCTTTATGTTGAAGGCATGGGTGATTACTGGCGGATTGTAACCACCACCCGGCGCATTATGACCCTGATGAATGCCCGTGGAATTGAAGATGTTTTGCCCGAACCGCTGTTTTGCAGGGTGCATAAGTCTTTTTTTGTAGCCATCGATAAAATTGAGTTTGTTGAAAGGCGGCATATAAAAATAGCCGATCGGACTATTCCAGTCAGCGATACTTATCAGAAAAATTTCTTCGATATCATCGAAGGAAAAAGATAACCCGTAGTCATTCTGATATATGTTACACTGATTAACAGAGGCTTTCATTCTCAAATCACTATTGTCCGGTGAAAATCGAAAATTTCCTTGCCACCAAATCTCCAAAACTCCAAATTACACAAAATGAATGAATTGAATTGGAGAATTTTGGTGATTTCGTGTTTTGGTAGTAAATTTTTTAAAGTAAGGTATTGATCTACAACTATTGCCAAAGAGAGTCAATATCAATCATTTGTAATAATATTCGAAACTTTATCCGGACAACAATGTTCTCAAATATATACGCAAATTATTTTTGTTATTCTTAGGAATAAGTCATCGGATTTTGTAATTTTGAGTGAAGCAAACTGTGATCGTACACTTGCATATTATGAATTGAAGTCAGTGAAGTATCTTCACCCGGCAGCCCTTCCAACAATGGTAAAATCAGATTTCAGTATGAAAATCAAAGCAATTTTCACTGGTCTTTTTCTTCTTTCCGGTTTATACATTAGCGCACAGCAATATACCTTTCTGGGTTATTCTATCGGCGACGGACTATCGCAGAGTGTGGTCAATTGTTTGTACCAGGATTCGCGGGGCTATATCTGGATAGGGACCCAAAACGGGCTCAACCGCTTCAATGGATACGAATTTGCAGTTTTTACCTATGATCCCGGCGACAGCACTTCAATAGCCAACAACTGGATATTCGCCATTGCCGAAGACCATAATGCTGACCTGTGGATTGGTACCAAAGGGGGATTGATCAGATATTTACGTAAGGAGAACCGGTTTATCCGGATCAATTACCAAACGCAATATCCTGTAAATGTTGCCGATTATGTATATGATGTTAAATGTGCCCGTAACGGCGATATACTCATCAATACACCTCCTGTGCTTTCGGTTTGCAGCCCGGCAACCATGGAAATGCGACATTTCATCAGCCCGCTTGAGTTTGACGGGAGTGTGAAGGACAATAATATTCCCTTGCTTGAAGATGACAAAGGGAATATATGGATGGGTTCTGCCAGAGGACTCGCTGTTTTTGACCCGGCATCAGCTGTGTTCAGGGTTTTTATGCATCAGTCCGGAAATACTGCGGGTCTCTCTGATAATTATATCACGGCATTATACCAGGATAAAACAGGCGATGTATGGGTGGGCACTGCTGACGGACTGAATGAGCTGAAAAACAGCGGCAGAACCATCGTACATCACAACAGGGATTTGAAGAGCAATGTTACAATCAGCAATAACTTTATCAGGGCAATACTTGGTGATAAAGCGGGAAACCTATGGGTAGCAACAGAAGGTGGCGGGCTCAGCAGAATGCATCGAAACAATGCACAACAGTGGATAAGTGAACAGTTCAGTGCCGAAAGCAGTGGTCTGAATCACAACATCAATCTTTCGCTGATGATTGATAATTCTGACAACCTCTGGATCGGTACGCTTTCGGGCATAAACAAAACCGATCTTAAAAAGCGCAATTTCAGGCTTTACCGGAATAGTGGTTCGCTCTATTCGGTTGATCTGGCAGGGAATGTGATTGCTTCTGTTTTCAAGGATGATCAGGGCATCATCTGGGTGGGCAACTGGGGGCAGGGGCTTAATCTGTATAACCGCGAAACCGGTTTTGTGGAGCATTATTCGGCAGCAGCCATTGGCCGGAACCACATCCCCAACGACTTTGTGCACACCATTTTTGAAGACAATCACCAAACCATATGGGTGGGCACGCGTGACGGTCTGGTAATTTTTAATAAACAGCGCAGAAGCTTTAAACGTCCGTCAGATTTGCCCGGAAGCAGCAAATTCCCTGATTTTAAAGGCCTCAGGATCAATATGATGATTCAGGATAGCCGCGGATATTACTGGGTAGCCACAAACGACGGCATATACAAACTTAAGCGCAACGGAACTGAAATTGAACATTTCCATGCAGGTGCAGCCACTGATCATCAGATCAGTTCCGGATTGGTTTATGCTGTACTCGAAGATAGCGAAGGTGACATATGGATTGGAACCATCAATGGCCTGGATATGATAGATGCTGAAACCGGCGATATCATTCATTTCAGGAAAGAAGAAAACAAACCGGGGTCTTTGTCTGATAACTTTGTTACTGCCCTTTGCGAAGATGAGCACGGCGATATATGGATCGGGACAAACTCTTACGTTAACCAGTATTCAAAAAAAGAAGGCTCATTCAGTTATTTTTCAAGGGAACATGGCTTTCCTGCGAATCTGGTGTACAGTATTCTTAAGGATAATAATCATACCCTCTGGTTTGCGACCGGCAATGGTTTGTGCCGCTTTGATGCTGTGGCCCGGAAGTTCCATACTTACACTGTTGAGGATGGGTTGCAGAGTCCTGAATTTAACCTCAGGGCATCATTCCGGAGCAGCGAAGGGGAGATGTTTTTTGGCGGGATGAACGGGTTAAATTCTTTTTATCCCGATTCGCTGAAAAGCAATCCGCACATACCTGTTGTTGCAATAACTTCTGTTTACAAAATCTCAGGAGGAGTAAAATCATATTTTAACCTTGAAACAGCTGGTCCGGTCGAACTCAGCCATCGCGAAAACAATTTTACTGTTGAGTTTGCAGCCATGGAGTTTACCAATCCTGCTAAAAACGCTTATGCATATATGCTGCAGGGCATTGACGATAACTGGATTGATATAGGAACGCGTAATTTTGTTTCATTTACCAACCTTCCGCCCGGCGATTATATGCTAAAGGTAAGAGGCAGCAACAACGATGGCCTCTGGAATGAGAACGGGGTAAGCGTTCACATTATTGTTCACCCGCCATGGTGGAAAAGTTTTTTTGCTTACGGAACATACTTTCTGCTGCTGATTTTACTTATCTGGTTGTACATCAGTATTCGCGAACGACATCTGGTAAGGCAACGCCGGATACTTGAAGAAAGGGTAAAGCTGAGAACGCTGCTGATAGAATTACAGAAATCAGAAATCATGGAGAAAAATACCAGGCTCAATGAGTTGAATGCCGCCAAAGACCGATTCTTTTCCATTATTGCCCATGATCTGCGCAACCCTTTTAATACCATCACCGGACTTACCGATATTCTGCTTATTACCCTGAACAATATTGATCCGGTTAAGCTGCAGAAAAATCTTGAAAACATCAGAACCTCTTCGCAACAAGCCCATGAATTGCTCGAAAATCTTTTGTTATGGGCGCGTTCGCAAACCGAAACCATGGTATTCAGACCCGAAATGCTGAACCTGCATGAGCTGGTTGAAGAAAGCCTGAGCCTGATTGCGATTCAGGCATCGCGCAAAACCATTGCAATTACGACAGATTACGGCAATTGCAGCCAGGTTCTGGCAGATGTCAATATGATCAGAACCATTCTCCGCAATTTGCTTACCAATGCAATTAAGTTTACAAACCGCAACGGAGAGGTGCATGTTTCGGTTTCCGGAGAGAATGGTTTTTGCAAGCTGAGTGTGAAGGATAGTGGCATCGGCATGTCAGCCGAAAAGGCTAAAAACCTCTTTAACATTGATGTTTCAAGCAAAACCAAAGGTACAGAGCAGGAGCCCGGAACTGGCCTTGGATTGATTCTGTGCAAAGAATTGGTTGAAAAGCACGGCGGCATGATTCAGGTTGAAAGTGAAGCCGGCAAGGGCAGTGAGTTCAGGGTGTTTCTGCCGGTCAATGCGTAGTTTTTGCCTTACAAAGCAATCAAACTTTTCTTATCCGGGAGCTCATCCGGTAAACCGGCCGTTTTATTCTGTGAGTCAGCCCATTGAGCCGGTGAGTCATTCATCGGTTTTTTTTACCGGTTAATCGAATACATTTGTTTGTGGCAGTGTATGTTACGTAATTTTATCATGTTAATTATTCACCTTAAAACCGGAGGAACTTACCATGAAAAAATTATTTGCACTCCTGTTGCTGGTTATGTTCGCTTTTGTGATGGAAGCCGGCGCCGGAAATGAGACCCTGAACTACGTAAAATCCGGAGGCAAGACCTATTTCTGCGAAAAAGTGCGCCTCGGATTGTTTTGTGCAAACATTGCGCTGGAGGATGGAAATACCCTTAAGATTCCCTACAGCAAAGTTGATGCCTATTTCTGTAAAGGAAACCTGTTTGAGAGGCTTCCATTAATGAGGGAGGGCGAACCAACCGGCTGCAAAGCCATGATGAAATATGTTACAACGCGCAATGGTTTGAGACTTTACAAGTACTGTGAATACGCTGAGTGCGGAGACCTTTTGGACAATACCTACAAAAAGGCTCATCTTCAGACAGCTTATTTTGTTTATAAGGATGGCGAATTTTACCTGGAGGTTGATGAAAGAAATGCACCAACCGTATTGCCGTTTTTTGGCATTGATGTTATCTGAAGAAACACCTGATGTACTTTAAAACAAGTCAAACAGCATGAAAAGGAAAGGACAAGTCATGAAAACGCTCTGGATAATAATTGCACTGATCTTTGGCCCTCTTGTACTGAAAGCTGAATCGGACAGAGGTGGTTACGTAGTAGCCGATGGCATAACTTACCTTTGTCAGGGCATGCGAACCGGATTTGCCAACACACGCATCATTACTGCTGAAGGTCAGCTGGTTAAAGTGCCCAACAGCAGCGTTAAAGCTTATCGCATCGATGGGCGGCAGTTTGAAATAATGCCACTGCTCAATCTCAGGGGCGATACGCTCGACATGGCTTTTATGGAGTTTATCAGCATGCGCGATGGCAAACGCCTCTACAGATATTGCAGCAATTGCAGTAAATATGATCCGCTGAGCGGCGAAATTGCACCCATTAACCGTGTTTATCGTTATTATGTGCTTAGTGAAGGGCATTTGAGGCTGTTCACTGATACAGAGATCAACAATCTGGGCTGGTTTAAAGTGAAGATTATAAATGACCATAGCCACAGGTAATGTGTTGGCCTTGTGTTTTTGAATCTGCTGAAAAGCCATTTGTTTAATCAAAAAATCATCCGGTCAACTGGCCGGATGATTAGTTTTACATTCGCTCCATTGGTCTCTGTCTTTGACGATATTTTTCCTTTGCTGTTCCAATGCTGTTTCCGCGCGTCCCCTGACGGGTGAATCAGTAACGCCCTTTATGTTCCACCGACTGAAAAAATCTTATCCACGGATTACACAGATTTTCAGAGATTTCGTTTCGTGTTTCATTGACTACCGCCTACCGGCGGTGAATTGAGGCAGTGCTGAAGAGGCCTATCGGCCTGAATGACAGAACAGGGATTTTAGCGACTCAAGTATAGTTTAATTCCGCTTAGCTTAGCATCAGCTGGATATCCCATCTTTTATATGGCAGCGATATCGATTTCAGGAAGAAGCAAATCCTTGTTTTCGGGAATGTCTGTATGAGGTTTCAGTTTGGCTTCTCTTGCAGCTTTAATCTGTTTCCGGAGGAATCCGGGAAGGGAAAACAATCCAAACAGCAGCAATAATAATCCAATTGCAGCAAGTGCTGCCAGCATACCATCCCGGGCATCTCCGGTGGCTGCATTACAATGGCCGGCGGCCAAAGTAAAAAGCAATAAAAAGGTCTTTTTCATCTTTCAACTGTATTGATTGGCAGGCGTTGTGTAAACAGAACAATCTTTAACAGCAGTAAATAAGGCAGCAGAGTCAGATAATCGGATGCTCCGGGCCATTGAATATATCAAGGGTTGGCATTTTTGCAGAGTTGCCCTGATTTATTATACAAATATAGTTATTTCAGAGGTGAAAAGGTGCGATTGAGTTAAAAATTTATATACCGCCAATTACGCTAATTGGGTGGGTGGTTCGGTGGCTACCACCTGGCGGCGGAGATTGGGCGGCTTTTTAGCACACGGATCTCGTCTAAGGCCGAGACACGGTTACACTGATACGACGGATTTCCGCGGATTTACCTTCGGTGAGCTTCGCTTCGGTTGGTTTCGTGTTTCGGTGACTACCGCCTGGCAGCGGAGAGTTGGGCAGCTTTTATGGCACACGGATGACACAGATGTGACGGATTTTCACGGATTTGGTTTCGTTGAGCTACGCTTCGCTTCGGTTGGTTTCGTGTTTCAGTGACAGCCGCCTGGCGGCGGTGAGTTGGTGGCTTCTCTTTCCACCGAAAAAATATTTTATCCACGGATTACACGGATTTCCGCGGATTTACCTTCGGTGAGCTCCGCTTCGCTTCGGCTAGGGTTTCAGTGACTAACGCCTGACGGCGGTGATTGGGCAGCTTCCTTTTCGATCGATAAAAAAATCTATCCACGGATTACACGGATTTCCACGGATTAGGTGAATTTTTCAGTGGTTACCGCCTGGCGGCGGTGATTGGGCGTTATTCGAAAGGAGAAAGAACACCCGTAAAGAAGAGCTCAGATTTTCAGTATCCGTAGAAACGACCTTCTAAAATTGACTTCCGGGATTGATCGTTGAGTAATCTGAAAACAGGAATAATAATAACATTATGGTCAAATTTTAGGCAGTCGTTGAGCGGATACGAGGCCTAACGGCCTGAGTGACAGAAAAAGGGGATTAAGTAACTCAAGCCAAGGCCGGAGAAAGTAGTCGCATTTCTTTTCTTTATCTTACCTTTTTCTTGATACTTCGACTATGCTCAGCACAGGTCAAAAGGTAACCAAAAATCAAGGCTTACTAAAAATTGGTCTCGTCAGAAATCAAGTGGTTTCAGAATGTTTCTTTTCTGACCAGATCAAGCTAAGGTTTTGTCATCTGATCCTGTTTATCAGCTCGATAAAACTTTTTGCAACGCTTGCTTCGTCAGGAATTGCTCTGTAGGCAAAAGCGGATAGTTCAGTTTGATATTTCGCTTTTATTTGTTCCCAGATAGTTGAAAAATCGTTGATTAAAGGAGAATCTTCAAGCTGTTTGGTTTGCCAGCCCCTTGGTTCTTCAAACATTTCCCTGTCGTGAATCAGAATAGTGTCAAATTGTTTCTTAAATGAATCTGATGCTACAAATTCTGCACATTCAGGATTATTCATTAAGAAGTGTAAATCGTAAAAATGCCGGATCTTTTTTGATATACTTTCAACAGTATTTTCTTCGAATGAAAACCGAATCAGTGAAACTGCTTTTTCCAGCATAGTTTGCTCTTTGCCCAACACATTCACCTCAAAAGATTGAAGGTCATACTTCTCAATGTAATTCTCATTTCCTGTTTGCATTAAGAAGTCAAATACAATGCTTTTTATGGTAAGCCGCTGAAAGGGAAAAGGATTGGCAAAAGAATTTATCTCAACAATCAATTTATTGTTTTGATTACGTTTATCGATACTCACATATTCAAAAACTGATTTTCTGAATCTTGAACCTTTACTGGTAACACCGTCCATTTGCAACCCGGCTAAATCGGGTGTAATTTCCTTTTCAATTGCGCGGATGATGGTTTTAATTTCATTGCCGGTTTTACCCTTGTCGTTTATAATTGCGATGTCCACGTCTTCTGAAAATCGTTCTATCAAATTGTAGCCTTTGGACAGCGATGTTCCGCCTTTAAAAACAGCTTCATCAACATACTTGCTTTTTGCCAAACGACTTAATACCAGTGTTATCCAGTAATCTTTCTCTAAAAACTCCAATTTAACATCAAGCTGCTGCGATGCTGCCCTCAAGGTATCGGAATATAATTTTATGTCGTTATGCAACTTCATACAATATTCCATTTTTCGGTGGTGGATAGTACTTTCGATGCACCTGCAAGTTTATACTTCGTAATTGGGTTCAATGATTTGAAAAGTGATTCTGTTGCTTTGGTTTGTTGCAAAGCTTCTAACAAAGCACCTGTTAAAGCTCTTGAAGCGGGCGGATATTTTAAAGCCAAACGAACCAGGGTATTGATTTTCTGATCGGAAAAGGTTTTGATGATGGCTAAAAAGCGTTTACAAGAGGATTCTATTTTGGCATCTGGTATTTTTTTGATGTATCGGATAGCATCCAGCAGTTGCAACAATGGAATATTTTCTTTGGTGATGGTATTTTTTTGCTTAACAAATGCAACAGTATAACGATCTCTTTTAAAACCGGGGCGAATCTGATTTTTACCGATTTGTATGGTATTGCTTACTTGTGTGGTTAAACCCAATTGGTTGTAGATGCTGTATCCAGTGAGGTAGCCTGTAATTTTCCCGTTTTCTTCCAGCAGGTCTTTTACTACTTGTGACTGGTTGGGTTGAAGATTGCCAAAAGGAGTATTCTCAGGTTTGTAGAATTTACCCTTGGATAATTTGGCAATTTTACCTGATGCCGCCATCCGGTTAAGCGCTTTTATTACCGCTTCTTTTTGATTCACCTCAGTGGTAAAATCGGCATAGGTGAATACATATCCTTTCGGTAGTCTTTCTATCTTATTGCCAATGTAATCAGTAACATTCATAACAGTACTATTAAAATTGTCATTAGGAAAATGTCCAGTTATTTAATTAAAATACTGGACAAATATACTAGTTTTATTATTACATTCAAGCATATCACAACTTTTACTTTTTCTATTCTACCTTTTAATTATTCCATTAACACTAGCGAAGGCATCTTTATCCGATTTGGCAGGAAGAAAAGAGCCTGCCTGACGGGCAGTCAGGGTTGTTACATTCTCCCTCTCCTTAGCACCTATGTACAATAATTTTCTGTGCTTCGCCAAAGTTAGTCGGTTGCATTTCTTCTTTATTTATCTGTAGCCTGCCTTCTTAACGCCATTTTTACCCGTCAATAATTTGAATAAATAGGTCGGGTAGAGCTCGGTCCGTGAAAAACGGCCCTCGGTTCACCCGCCAATAATTTGAATAAATAGGTCGGGTGGAGCTCGGTCCGTGAAAAACGGCCCTCGGTTTAGAATGCCGGTCCCGAAACCAGACAGAGGAGTTATTCTTTACGAAATAACATTCTATTATTCGTTTCTAAAGCAACAATCCGTATAGAAGAGCTCAGATTTTCAGTATCTGCAGAAACGGATCCTTTCAACATTATAGAAGAAAACCTTCCAGGTTGAAAGAAAACCTGGAAGGTTTCATTTAACCGCGAATTACACGAATTGGGTGGGTGGCATAGTGACTAACGCCTGGCGTCGGAGATTGGGCAAGCTTTATTCTCAACGAAATGTTTGTTAAGGATTAACTTATCTATTGATGAATGATTCAATAAAATATTCGTAAATTGTTGCCGGTAATTTTACAGGTTAATTGAGGTTAACAATACTTTCAATATGCCATTCTGCAGCAATTGTGGCAATGAATTAAAGACAGGTGCAAAATTTTGCAACAAATGTGGTGCCCAAATGGGTGTTCCTGATCCGGGCGCTTGTCCGGTTTGCCTGAAGCCGGTTACAGGTAACGAAAAGTTCTGCGTACATTGTGGTGCTTCCATCGCAAGCCCGGTCAGCAACCAGCCATCTGCACTCCATCTAAGCGCGGCTCCTCCTGCAAGATCAACAGTTACGCCACTTACACCTTCGCCATCTGCTTACGCCAATCCCCATGTTTTACCTCCAGCGAAGCAAAGAAAGAAGGGTGGATGTATATGGAAATCTTTGCTGGTTCTCATGCTTTTGGTGGCAGCCGGATTAACTGTACTTTATTTCTTAGGAGATGAACCCGGAGATAAACCTAATACTTCCGACCTGGCTGAGCAAGGACTTACAGGCACCGATATCCCGGGAATTGTCTCGATATATGATTCGGTTACTGAAGAGACCATCACTGAAACTACTTTAGATACCGGCGATCCGCAGCAAGCCGCAGAATCGGTGGAAGAAGCCTTCGCCCGTGCCGATACCAATTTGCTTAAACAAATGCTTACACCGGCCAGCCGGGAAATCTATAAGGAAGCGTTCAAAGAAATCAAGCCTTACATGAGTGAATATTCCAAAGCATTCAGCAACAGGAAACTGAAAATATCCACACCGATTTACTCTTTGTATGAGTTTACGGATGAGACAGGTAAAATATTTACTGCCGAATTTGCTTTAAGCGACGACGGACAGTGGAAATTGGTAAGATTCTGATAAACAGGCCGTATGAAACACATCAAAATATATTCCCTGCCGATTGTAATAATTTCAGCGCTGGCTTTGTGGGCTTTGTTTGTTGGTTATGGCAATCAGAAAAACCATCCCACCATCAACAAATTCATAGTAAAGGCTTTTCTCGAAAAGAACAACAAAGGCAACTTTTCGATGAAGAAATTCAAACTTTATGAATTTAAACTCGACAGGGTTAAACTCCGGGGCAATTACATCAGCAAGACCGGCCTGTTCAATCCTTCCGAAATTGACCGTATCGACAAAGATATGGCAAACTGGTTGTATGGCGAGACTACTTACACCGAAGATATTGGAGATAAAACGCCGCTCGATTGGATTGCTCATGGGGGATACTCAGCCGATGTGCCGGAGGTGCCGGCCAGCTTCCGGCATTTTTACGACCCCACACGGCCCGATGGCGAAAAACACCTTACGGATGATGTCAACAGTAAACTGCTGAACCTGATACAGAAAATACTTACCAATCCCAATACCGATGGTGTTTCCTGGGCGGTTGGCGAGGCGGGTGCTTATGGTGTGCTGGAACATAATTATACCTGGGAAAACGGCAAGGTTTTCATTAAAGGTGCACTTGAAGAAAAGGATTCCGAAAAGCGTAAAGCACTTATGGCCAAAGCCTGGCGATCGTTGGGCGAAACCCTGCATATGATTGCCGACAATGGTTGCCCTTCGCATGTGCGCAACGATGCCCATCCTTCCATCCCTTTCCGCACGATGTCGTATTTCGGCAATCCAGATACTTATGAAGAAATGATGGATGAACTCCAGAAGAACAACGATGGCGCACTTGATGAATTTCAATCCGGTAAGGTTGACCCTGACCTGGCCATGAAACTTGAAAAATCGACCACCATTAAGGATGTAGCACATAAACTTGCCGTTTTTACCAACGAGAATTTTTTTACCGACGAAACCATTTCGGGCACCGACTGGAAAGGCAATGTGGTGAAACCCATTACTCATCCCAATTATGTTTACAGCTCACCGAAGCTGAGCGCAGCAAGTTATTCAAACAACTACTACAGGCGTAATGTGGGCAACAAGGAAGTCTTGCTTTGCACCGACACCTGGTTTTTTAAAAAATACGCCATCTCAAAAACCTATCCCTATCTCGACGAAGCATGTGTGAAATCTATGGCTTCCGCGCTTATTCCTGCCATAAAGGAGGCCGGTCTCCATGCCATAAGATTGTACATTCCCGATCTGAATGTGAAAATCACCTCACTATCTGAAGATGGAAGTATATCCGGCGAAATCATCCACAAAACAGATAAGGAGTACACCAAAGCCATCAGATACAATGGCCCTGTGGTAATTAAAACTGCAACACTCGATGAGCTCGGGAAGTTTGATGCACGGGATGGCAGGTTCTCGGGTAAAATAACACCGGTTGACAATGCCTACATTCACGCTGAGATTGAATTTGGCGGCGTGTTTGTGAAATCCGAACAAAAAAAGATGCAAGCAGCTCCCCCAAAACCTGAACCGGTGGTTGCACAGAATTATAAACTTGACTTCATTATTCATGCCTATATGGTTTATACCAATGGCCATGATATGGATGATCAGGAATTCAGCAGAAGCGATTTTAAGGCGATTGAAAGTCCAGGCAGAGGCGGTAGCTTTCCTGGTTTTCAGATATCAAAGGGCAGCAGTTTCACCGGAAAACTTATCGAGGGCAGGCATCAGGATGGATGGGTTGAAGGAGAATACAGCGAACAGCGGCTGAGCAGGTTGAAGGCACATATGCATTTTACCTGGTACAATAGTAGCAACAATAAAACCAGAGAGCAATGGATTGATGTGGAATTGCGCAATATTCCTGTTGAAGATCAGGACTATAGTGGAAGGTTTTACCGCAAAGGCTGGGACTGCGACAATTTACGCCCCGATCCTGAATTTGAGAAAAGTATTGTCAAAATCAAGCACCGCATTAAATTTTATCCGTCGGGACGCGAGGTTTCGTTTGATTACATTGACTTTGGCAAATCGGAGGTGCAGGGTTGCAAAGACTGGAAGAATATGTGGATACCCCGGTCATTTATTGATGTAAACATTAGCTCCAACAACTACTAGGTGAGCGGTTGGGGATTTTTTACGACGTTTTTAGGGAGCAAAAAATTAACCGCGAATTACGCGAATTGGGTGAGTGGTTCTGTGACTACCGCCTGGCGGCGGAGATTGGGCGGTTTTTAGCACACGGGTCTCGTCTAAGGCCGAGACACGGTGACACTGATGCGACGGATGCTTCGACAGGCTCCGGAGATTGGGCGGTTTCATTTTCCACCGATAAAAATCTTATCCACGGATTACACGGATTATCACGGATTTACGTTCGGTGAGCTCCGCTTCGCTTCGGTTAGGGATTGTGTTTCGTTGACTACCGCCTGGCGGCGGAGATTGGGCGGTTTTTTAGCACACGGGTGACACTGATGCGACGGATGCTTCGACATGGTTCGACGAAAAGCTCACCAACCTGGCTCAGCACAGGTTTTCACGGATTAGGTTTCGTGTTTCAGTGGCTACCGCCTGGCGGCGGAGATTGAGCGGGTTTGCGCACCTGAGTGACAAAAAAATAACAGTTGAAACTCAAGCAATGGCCGAAGGAAGCAGACACATTTCTTTGCTTTATCTTACCTTTTGCTTGATCAAAAGGTAACCAAAAATCAAGGCTTCCTAAAAATTGGTCTCGTCAGAAATACCAAGGTGCTCATACTGTTTCTTTTCTGACGAGATCAGGCTACGATCTTGGTAGGAAGAAATGAGGTTTTTACATTCTCCCTCTCCTTTGCACCGATGTACAATAATTTTCTGAGCTTCGCCAAAGTTAGTCGGTTGCATTTCTTCTTTATTTATCTGTAGCCTGCCTTCT
>WSXX01000014.1 GCA_009773515.1 Bacteroidota bacterium | reverse complement strand
TACTAGTCAATTCAAATCAAAAAATCAAAGAACGCCATTATTGTATTCTATGTCAAAGACTTACATAGAATTCTAAAAAGTTAACGCATCACTAGTAATCCGAAATTATTCTTCTTCCTGAAATATTGCATTTTTAAGATTGAGGTGTGACATAGCCTCAAATTCATCCTGCCAGAAAAATTTTTCGTCTCCAAAAGCAGGTTCAAGATCAGATAGCCAGGATGCATCAGGGTCATACTTCGCGAAAAATGGTCGCTTTACCCAATCGATTTTGCGGGCCTGAATAAATTGAAGAACAAAGACTCTTTGTCCGGCTGCTTCACTAACACCTACAATATGCACCTTTCCCGGAGCTGCTGACATAACCGGGCCTCTGGCTGTGCGTGCAACGCCGCTGACTTTACTGTAAGCTTCCCTGAAAATTTCATAAGCTCTGTCAAGTGAAACATCAAAGTATTGTTTTGCTCCGGTATCTCTGGCCATAAACATATAATACGGGCTACATCCAAGGCTTACCTGTGTCCGCCACATTTTGGCCCAAATCTTTGCTGAATCATTTATATTTTTAAGAATAGGAGATTGTGTACGGATTTCTACACCAGATGCCCTTACAACCCGTATTGCATGTTTAACGGCTTTGGTACTCAGTTCAACCGGATGATTGAAATGAGCCATAAGGGTCAATTGTTTACCGGCAGAAGCAACTTTCCTGAATAAACTGATCAGCTCTTCTGAATCATTGTCGGTAAGAAATCTGTAAGGCCAGTAAGCGAGTGCTTTTGACCCGATTCTTATGGTGTGTATGTGCTCAAATCCGGGCTCCAGCAACTTTTCAATGTATCTTGCCAACACACTTGTTTTCATTACCAAAGGATCACCACCTGTAAAAAGAACATTGGTGACTTCTTTCTGCTGCTTAAGATAATTTCCAAATTCATCAGAATGACTGGCAGAAATTTTCATTCCTTCCATTCCCGAAAACTGAGGCCAGCGAAAACAAAAAGTGCAGTAAGCATGACAGGTTTGTCCTTGAGATGGGAAGAATAAAACGGTTTCTTTATATTTATGCTGGACACCTTCAAGCTTTTTGCCATCAAATACCGGCATGTTCATTTCGAGTTGGCCCGCAGGGTGCGGGTTTAGTTCCATTTTAATGCCATTGCAAAGTTGCTGAAGTTCAGCTTCCGGCATTGAGGCATTTACTGAATTTTCAATTTGTGAAAAATGATTGGCTGGCAACATTTCTCTTACAGGAAATGTCAGTTTAAATATCGGGTCATCAAGGTAATTGTCCCAATTAATCAATTTCTCAACAACATATGAGTTTGACTTAAAAGGTAACACCCGTGCAATAATTTCCATCTCTTTTTTTATGGCTTCGGGCAGCACCATAATCTGAGGTATTGAACGAAAATTGCGGGCAGTATAGGCCTTGTATTCCATGTTTATCAGAGTAAATGAGAAGTTAAAAACCGACGCTGAGAGATTGCACGCTATTCTGTCGGTTGTGAGGTTAAAATCTATTTACAAATATAAAGAAAAAAAACGAATCAGCAAATAATTATCAAGTAAGTTGCTTAAAAATAATATATGGTTAACATTATGAACTACTTATACTTCATCTTATAAATGTTAGGAGTATTTGTAAAATGTATTAAATAACTTGAATTAACATATATAATGAAGAAATCACACACACTCTGATTGCTGTTTTCAGTTTTTGTTTATGTCCCTGATAACTTGAAGAAACTCGCTGAATATCATGGCAGTAGCGCCCCAGATAAAATGGTTTCCAAAAGTAAAGCCCGGCACAGGAATTTCAATTCCTGAAGCCAGCCGGTACGAACGTACAATCATTGCTTCAGATGAAAGAAAATGCGACAAAGGTGCTGAAAAAGCTTCTGCTACTTCATATGAGTCAGGTCTGAGTAAGGGAATTTGATCGATAACAGCAACATATGGACTAATCAGGTAGTTGCTGGGCGGAACATATAAATTGGTCAACTTGCCAGCCACATTGGTTTCATGGATATCAAGTCCAATTTCTTCTTTGGTTTCTCGCAGTGCAGTATGCAGCAGACTTTTGTCTTCTGATTCAAATTTTCCCCCAGGAAATGCAATCTGTCCGCTGTGAACACCTATATATTCGACACGTTTTATAAAAATTACTGAAACCTCACCATTATTATCTGGATAAAGAATTATAAGAATGCTGCTGAGGCGGGCATTTTCGGAACCGGTGCTTAACTCAATCAGCTCTTTTCGGTTTGAAGGTGCCATAATATCCTGAGCATCAGAGCCAGGCAAATCTTTTGTCAGCCTTTCTTGCAGTATTCGGGCAAAATGATTTATGTCAGTTGTTATTGGCAAGTTTTTTATTGTTTGCTTGGTTAGAAAATAATTTGCATTTAAAGTCTATTAACCATTTGCCCGGCCATAAGGTTTTGACAGGCTATTTAATTAAGCATGCATTAAACTGTATCAACTGATTTATTGAGGCTTTAAAACTTCATTTTTCTTACGTTGCCATTCTGGTCCACATTCATCAATCCGTTTTGCAATTATGTATTGCGGAGAGAATCTAAGCATCTGCAGATCAATACCACAGAACTGAAGAAGGTCGTCAATATCTTCATCAGTTTCGCATTGATATCTGATGGTTAATGTTTCCAATAAAATAACCTCAAGGAATTTTTTTCTGAGGTTGTTCTTACTGTAAATTGCTGCCATTTTCTTTTTCTGTTTGGCTTCCTTCGAAAAGTTGTCGTAAATCAGGCTGAACGGACCGGGAAGCAGTAAACCACCTTCAGGATTTTCATATTTCTTTCTGAATGGTTTTGTTGGAAGATTCATGGCTTTGATTATTTTTTCTTCTGGTGTCCGCATGGTGATAAACTCCTGACGAAACTCAGGATACGTTGCCGGATATGGTCTTATTTCCGGGCCCGAAATTATCAGCGTGTCAGTCAGCAGCGTAATGTTCAGGCTGTAGTTGAGGGCGTTAAGGTTTTCGGGAATCTTAAAAATAAAAGGTTTATAACCTATCATACTTACTTTTAATGAATCATTTTTGGCAAGTATAAGTGAGAATTGCCCAGAGAAATCTGTAAATGTGCCATAATTTCTAGTTAAGTTTATGGCATGTGCCCCAACCATTGATTCTCCGCGAAGGTTAAAAACAGATCCTTTGATCATCAGGTAGTTTTGTGAATTAACTGTGCCCGAAAAGCTTACAATTATAATCAGGATGATTAAGGATCTAAGGAGCGACATAGGATTTATTTTCATTGCAAATTTACGTTCTGACTGTGATGATTTCAGTTAATAAATGTTAAAGAATCTATTAAATCGTTAAGTTTACAGGACTTTCCGCAATATTCACTTTCACATGTTTAATCTGTTTGAACAAATGTTAAACGATAATGTTATTATTGCACAAACCCAAAGAATCTTTCAAAAATTATTCATTCCAAACAAAAATTTTAAACAATGACAAAAGTTGGTAAACTCTTCATTCTTTTCGCACTTGCCGGTATTGTTGCATCATGTGGTGGTCCTCAGGGCGATAAAACTCAGGCTGGCGAAGCTCAGGAAGTATCAGTAAAAAGTGGTGATGTAACCCTGAACGTTGATCTCGGAGCTTCAAATGTTGAATGGGTAGGTGCAAAACCTACAGGGCAGCACAATGGTACAATTAACCTTTCATCTGGCCAATTAATGCTGACAGAAGGTGTAATTGTTGGTGGCAAATTCACCATTGATATGAATTCAATAGTTGTTCTTGACCTGACTGATGCCGAAGAAAATGGCAAATTGCTTGGTCACCTGAAGTCAGCTGACTTCTTTGAAGTCGAAACTTATCCAACAGCCATTTTTGAGATTACTTCTGTTGAAGCCGTCTCAGGTAATCCTCAGGCAAGTCACAACATTACAGGTAATTTAACCATGAAAGATGTTACCAAAAGCATTACTTTCCCAGCATTGGTTACTATAGCTGACGATGGTGTAACTGCATCTTCACCTGCTTTCCTTATCGATCGCACACAATGGAATGTTCAGTATGGTTCTAAAACCTTGTTTGCTGAATTGAAAGATAAATTCATCAACGATGAAATTTCTCTCAAGATCAATCTAAAAGCAGGTTTGTAACCTGAAATTCTAGATGTAAAAGCCTCCGGATGGAGGCTTTTTTTTTGCAGTATATTTCGCTTTTAACAATGATCTGTATATATAGAAAATTGACAGAAGGCTTTTAAACAAAGGGTTATGATCTGTAATCTTTTGATTTACCCTGATAAACTATTCAAAACTTTATCAGAAATGCATCCATCAATAATTCTCTGCAAGAATTTCGAAATATGCCTGCGGATGCTCACATCCGGGGCAATTTTTAAGTGCGCGGTTACTTTCATAAATCAATCCGCATTTCCTGCAAATCCATTTCACTTTTTTGTCGCGTTTGAATACTTTTCCTTCTTCTATGTTTGAAAGAAGTATTGCAAACCTTTCGTGATAGAATAGTTTGATTCTTCTGAAAAGTTTGAATTTGGTGGCAATCTGTTTGAAGCCTTCTTCCCATGCAATGCGTTCAAATTCTTCGAAAAGTTTGCTGGTCTCATTCAGTTCAAGTTCAGCTGCATCGCGGAGGCAATTGGGTGTATTGTCAAATTTCCTGGACGAGAATGAGGAAACGGTTTCCACATTGCTGTCGTGCAAAAACCTGTATATTGTTTTGGTGTGTGATCGTTTTTGCTCAGCCACTTCCATAAAGATTGCCGAGATCTGCTCAAACCCATCCTTTTTGGCTTGCTTTGCAAAAATTTCATAAAGCCGGATGTTTGCTGTTTCAAGATACCATGCTTTTGCAAGGTTTTGTTCTGTTTTGCTGCCTTTGAAAGTTTCCATAATGTTGTCTAACTTAAAGTAAAAGTACGCAATTGAAATACAGAAAAATAAAAAAGTCATCAGAAAACCTGATGACCTGTGCTTTAGAGATGAAATTCAGGGTTAATTTTCGATCCAGCTAACTATTTTATCAGATAGCGGTTTCTCGCGCGGACTTGCATAATCAACAAGTTCACCATTTTCATCAATCATAAACTTTTGAAAATTCCAGCTTACTTCGGCATCAATTTTTCCGTTTTCTGTTTTGGATGTCAACCATTTATAAATCGGATCCTGATCTTTGCCTTTAACGGAAATTTTAGACATCATCGGAAAAGTAACACCATAGTTTAATTCGCAGAATTCAGCAATTTCTTCATTAGAGCCCGGCTCCTGACTTAAAAAGTTATTTGCAGGAAATCCGATGATCACAAAATTTTTGTCTTTGTACTGTTTGTACAGAGCCTCAAGTTCTTTATACTGAGGAGTAAGCCCGCATTTGGAGGCGGTATTGACGACAAGTACTTTTTTGCCCTTGAGCGAAGCCAGATCAAAATCCTTCCCATCAATGGTTTGTGTTTTAAAACTATGAAAATTCTTCTGAGCATCAACGACAGAAGATAAAAAAAGGAAAAAAGAAAGAAACAGAATCAGGTTTTTCATACTATAGGAATTTTGTAACCCAAATAACAAAAGCCTTGCACCTTTGTTCATTGTTGCGTTTTAGCTCATGACGGATTATCGGGTCTTTCAGTTACCTTTGCCGCCATGTTTTCGCTTGTTAATTTTCTGCTTCATAAATCTTCAATAAATCAACTTTTGCCGGAGGAAAAACGCACCTTCAGGCTGCATCTTGGTTATACGGTACTTGATAATTTTGTTGCTGGTGTATTGACGCTGAACGAGTTTGTTTTTCTCAGAAGCCTTAATGGTTCATCCTATCAGCTGAGTTTTCTGTTTCAGTTTTCGGTGATTGTATTTATTTTTCTGATATTAATTTCTGAATGGCTTAAAAGGGTCAGAAACAAACAGAAATTAATCCGGCTGACCGGAATACTTACCCGTGCTCCGCTTGCAATTTTACTGTTTTTTCCGCGCTCACCCGAAGTATTAAGTTCTACTTCGGTATATCATCTGGTTTTTCTTTCACTCTTTCTGATTTATTATCTGGGCAATCCGATCATTTTCCCAACCATCAATCTTTTTCTGAAAAACAACTACCGGCACGAAAATTTTGGAAAGTTATACAGTCTGGCGACCGTTTCGGGAAAAGTATTGATGCTCATTACTGCATTTATCTATGGATTTATACTTGATTATGACAATTATGCTTACACCTGGGTATTTGTGCTGGTTGCCATTGCCGGAGTTGCATCAACTGTGCTGCTTTCGCGGATTCACTATGTTGAACCTGTGCCGGATAATTATATCACAGGATTCTGGCAATCAATAAAAAAATCTGTTACCGGAATGCGCCGGATTATGAAAGAAAATACTCCTTTCAGGCATTTTGAGATGGGTTTTCTGTTTTATGGTTTTGCATTTATGAGTACCATTACGGTTACTACCATTTTCTTTGAAAAAGAGCTGGGGCTTAATTATTTCAGTGTTGCTACCTATAAAAACTCATACAATATTCTGGCGCTTTTTATGATTCCGTTTTTCGGGAGAGTATTGGGAAAGGTTGATCCACGAAAGTTTGCAGCAGTTACTTTTGCTTCAATAATGTTCTTTCTGCTAAGCCTTGTTCTCACTTTTTATTATCCTCAGCATATTTTTATAGGCAATTTCAAACTCTTCTACAGCATGATTCCTTTTGTGCTGTTTCATGCTGTTTTTGCAGCCACCATGTCGTTGCTTTGGAGCATAGGTTCAGCATATTTCTGTAAGCCACATGAAGCCGGTGAATATCAATCGGTTCATCTTTTCTTAACTGCCACACGTGCAGTTTTTGCACCCATTCTGGGCGTGCTTTTTTATGAACTTTACGGATTTGTTTTTACATTCAGCATTGGCGCTGCTTCGCTTTTGATTGCTATTGTGATAATGATATGGTCATACAGAAGAGAGAGAAGTAAGAATTTCTAATTTCTAATTTCTAATTTCTAAACCTAAACATCCGACATCAGACCTCTGACTTCCGACCTCCGAAATCCGACATCAGAAATCTGAAATCCGACCTCTGACCTCCGAAATCCAAAACTAACTGAATATCAAATTATAATACCTCCTTATTCTTCCGGCGAGTTCATCAACAGATACATATTTGCTTACCCTGAAGACTTCTTTTCCATCAAAAAATACTACAATGGTAGGACTTGCAAATACGCCATTGGAGGCAGAAAGCTCAGGAAATGCTGCAGAGTTAACATAAGAATGTTTCATTTGCGGAAATTCACTGATGACCATTGATTCTATCTTTGGCCTTAGCGCAACACAGGGAGCACAGCTGTCGTTGTAAAAATACAACAATAGGGCAGGGGAAGAGCCTTTTATTGAATCAAGCTCGGGTTGACTGGTGATTTCAAGTTTCATAAGACAAATCTATAAGGTTTTTTTTAATGAAGGCATTTGTTTGATGATGATTTTATTTTATTCCTATCTTGGCAGTTAAATTTAATACAAATTTAAACAAACATCAGATCAATGACAGCGTTCAAAAAACTGAATCCGAAAGATTTACAATTCGATCCGGTAAAAAAAATAGGGATGGAGTGGATGTTAATTACTGCAGGAAATGCTGTGAAATGTAATACCATGACAGCAAGCTGGGGAGGAACCGGATTTCTATGGAACAAACCTGTAGCTTTCATCTTCGTTCGTCCACAGCGTTTTACATATCAGTTTATTGAGGATAATTCACTGTTTACCTGTAGCTTTTTTGATGAAGAGGATCATGAAAAGCTGCAGTTCTGCGGAACGAAAAGTGGCAGGGATACCGATAAAATTGCGGCTACCGGTCTTCATCTCCTCGAAACGCCCGAAGGCGCATTCACCTTTAACCAGGCAAGGTTGTATCTGGTTTGTAAGAAATTATATTTTCAGGATATTGAACCGGGTGGATTTATAGATTCCTCTGTTGCAAAGCATTATCCCGAAAAGGATTACCACAGAATGTATATTGGAGAAATAATTTCGGGTGCTGAACGAATTATTGAGAAAACTTCGGGTGTGCGATGAAAAGTTTTATAATTTTATGCCTCGCATTAATTCAAACATTACAGACTTACCTTTTTTATTCTCAATCAACTACAAAACAGATTTGAAAATATTCACAACCATCAGAGTTCGTTTGGCAAGGTATTTCCTTGGTAAGCTAAGCAGTCGCCTTAAAAGGCAAAGGCAGGCAAAAAATCTGGATCAAGCCGGAGATATCGGAATTGTATACAGTCTGCTTACTGAAGAAGAGTATGCTGCTATGGGCCGATTTGTAAAGTCATTGCAGGATAAAGGGAAAAAAGTTCAGGTACTCGGATATTATAAAGGCAAAAAGGCACCTGTTTATTATGCTCCCAAACTCGCGTATGATTTAATTCTGAACAGCGATCTTGACATACTACTCAGACCTGTATCAGAATTTTCAGATAAGTTTATTGATTATCCTTTCGATCTTCTGATTGATTTAAGTTCTCCGGAAGATTTTCCATTGGCTTTCGTTGTAGAACTCTCAAAAGCAAGCTTTAAAGTTGGTCAGGGAAAACCAGGTGTGCCAGGGCCTTTTGATTTACTCATTGAATCTGCAACTCCATTAACAGTGGAAGAATTGATCAAACAAGTAGTGCATTACACAAGCACTATTGAATTTATTTCGCCACCTACACAGGTTACAAAAACCAGCTTATGAAGAAAAATTTTACAGGAACAGGAGTTGCATTGGTCACTCCATTTCACAAACAGGGTACAATTGATTTCGGATCACTTGAAAAACTGGTTGAGCACACCATCGGCAACGGGGTAAATTATCTTGTTGTGCTTGGTACAACCGGCGAAGCAGCAACGCTGTCGAAAGATGAAAAGATTGCCTTGGTTCAGTTTGTAAAGGAACAGGTTGCCGGGCGTGTACCCATTGTTATGGGACTTGGCGGCTATAACACACAGGAAGTGGTTAATCATCTTCAAATGCTTGACCTTGACGGGATAGATGCAATCCTTTCAGTTACTCCGTATTACAATAAACCCACACAGCGAGGACTATACCTTCATTACAAACACATTTCAAGTGCCAGTCCGTATCCGATCATTCTTTACAATGTGCCGGGTCGTACCAGCGTGAATATGACTGCAGAAACCACCCTTGAACTTGCCCGCGATTTTGATAACATTATCGGTATCAAGGAAGCATCCGGAAACTTCAGCCAGATAATGGACATAATAAGAAACAAGCCCAAAGGCTTTCTTGTAATTTCAGGTGACGATGGCTTAACCATGCCATTGATTGCTTCAGGGGCTGAAGGTGTAATTTCTGTTGTGGCAAATGCTTACCCTGCCGCATTCTCCAAAATGGTGAAGGCAGCTATGGATGGAAATTTTGAAGAAGCCAGAAGACTTCACTATCTGCTTATTCCGCTGATTGATTCCCTTTTTATGGATGGAAGTCCGGGCGGAATAAAGGCTGCACTTGATCAGATGAAGATTGTTCAGAATAATCTCCGCCTTCCCGTTGTGAAAGTCAATAAATCGGTTCAAAACATCATTTCAGGGCTGATGGCTGATCTAAGGGATAAAGGCATAGAATATTGAAAATAAACCTTGCAACATGTTTATCAATTTCAAAATGAAAAAAATTACTACTCTTTTTCTCTCGTTAATCTCGGTTTTTGCAATTGCTCAAACAAACATCAGCACTCAGTCTGTAACTGAACTTTTCGGAAATGACGGTGAAATCTACTTTGCGCTTCCCGGAGCTGCAAAACAGGCAGGAGTCCTTACCAAAATTATCAGCATCGACCGCATTTCCGGCGATACTGTTTTTGCATATGCCAATAAAAAGGAATTTGAAATCCTCCGCCAGTCTGAAAATCTGAACTTTATTTCATTGCCACATCCCGGCGACCTTATTGTTGCTGAAATGACATCTGATCCCCGGCAGGTTCTCGACTGGAATTACTATCCTACTTACCCTGCTTACGAGGATCTGATGGAACAATTTGCAGCAGATTACCCCGAAATATGTACGCTGCACACCATTGGTACATTGACAAGCGGGCGCAAACTGCTGGCATTGAGAATTTCTGATAATGTAAATGCAGATGAAGACGAGCCAGAATTCCTGTACACTTCAACCATTCATGGCGACGAAACAACAGGATATGTGTTGTTGCTGCATCTGGCAGATTATCTGCTGACCAATTACAATCAGGATCCGAGGGTGACCAGTATGGTCAACAATACTGATATATGGATCAATCCGCTTGCCAATCCTGACGGAACCTACAATGGCGGGAACAATTCGGTTAATGGTGCACGACGCGGCAATGCAAACAATATAGATTTAAACCGCAATTATCCTGATCCTGCTGATGGCCCTAATCCCGATGGGAACGCATGGCAGCCTGAAACTGTTGCTTTTATGAATTTTGCTGAAAGCAGGGATTTTGTGATGGGAGCCAATTTTCATGGCGGCATCGAAGTTGTAAATTACCCATGGGATACCTGGAGCAGACTTGCTGCCGACGATAACTGGTGGGTTATGGTGAGCCGTGAATATGCTGATACTGCTCAGGCATTCAGCCCTCCCGGATATATGGATGATCTGGAGAACGGAATTACCAATGGTTATGCATGGTACAGAATTACCGGCGGACGCCAGGATTATATGAATTACTTTCAGCAATGCAGGGAAGTAACGCTTGAGGTATCAAATACCAAACTGCCTCCGGCCAGTCAATTGCTGAACTTCTGGGAGTATAATTACCGCTCAATGCTCAATTATCTTGAACAGGTAAAATATGGTGTAAGAGGTATTGTTTCCGATACAATAACCGGTGAACCCATTCATGCGCAGATATTTATCAATAACCATGACAAAGACAGTTCGATGGTTTTTTCCTCTTTGCCCGTTGGGAATTACCACCGCTTGCTGAAATCAGGCACCTACAACCTTACTTTTTTTGCTGATGGCTACCTGCCACGAACCATTAACAATGTGGTTGTTACCGATAAATCAACGGTTCGGCTCGATGTGAAACTATGGGATGGAAGTGCAATTCCGGCATTTACAGCCTCAGCCACCACAATTCCTGTGGGCGGTGAAGTGCAGTTTTCTGATATTTCCGGTGGAAATCCATCAAGCAGATTGTGGACTTTTGAAGGTGGAAGCATTAACAGCTCAGTTTTACCCAATCCTCTTGTGCAGTACAATCAACCAGGAACCTGGGATGTAAGTCTTTATGTGCAGAATGTAATCGGCGGAAATCTGCTTTCTGAACCTGATTACATCACCGTTACCCCGGATTATTTCATAGGTGGAGAAGGTTCCACAACTTGTTACGCCAGATTCTTTGACAGCAACGGTCCCGAATTAAACTACGGAGACAATGAAAATCTTACCACAACTTTTGTTGGAGCTGATCCCGACAAAGTCCTCAGAATCCATTTCACAGAATTTGATGTTGAAATGAGCAATGATTGCGAAAAAGATGCATTGTTTATTTACGACGGGCCGGATGCAACTTATCCATTGCTTGGGAAATTCTGCGGAAACGATGTTCCAGCCGACCTACTGACTTCGGTTGGCGGTGGTGCGGTTACTTTTGTTTTCCATTCGGATGAAGCAAATAATTTCGCCGGATGGTCTGCTGTTGTTACATGCGACAGTGGTGTTGGCATTGCCCTGAATGAGATTCAGCCCAAAATGAAAATGTATCCTAACCCGGCTGGCGAGCATGGTTTTATACTTGAAGCAGAGGAAAAGATTCTGAGTGTGGAGCTTTCTGATCTTTTTGGGAAACAGGTGTATTTTGATGAACCAAATCAAAATCAGGTCATTATAAGCGGAATACCTTTCAGATCCGGGGTATATACCGTCAGGGCTTTGACAGCAAAAGGAGTGGTTTCTCGAAAGCTGATGATTGTGAAGTAAGTAAATAAAGCCGGTAAGGTCGATTTTTCAGATACTGACCGGAAAATGCAGTGCAATTCTGTAAACAACATAAATAATTACAGCGGCAGCTACAAGGCTGCCGTTTATTTTTATGGTTCGCGGGTTTTCATCAAAGTAGAGAACTGAAAAGCCAAAACTGCTCAGAAGAACGGTAAGTATTATGAAAACAGGTGTAAGTATTCTCAGCAGTTCATATAAATTGACCGGATACCTTATGGCTACAATAATAAGGGAACCTATAATGAAAGGAAGAATAACCTGAAATACAACAAAGGCGAAGCGGTTTTTGGTTTCCAGAAGGTTATAATAAATATTTCCTGAAAGCAAAAAATTTCTGGTCAAAGCAAAACCGGCAGCAGCCAGCAGAAACAATGAGATTAAGGTAATAATAAGTTTTCCGGTGTCGGGCATAAACATCCATATGAGTACATGTCCGAATCCCTCACCAAGCAAAGCTCCGGCATAAGCTGATCCCAGAAAAATACTGATGCTGTGCACAAACCCCCAGAGAAAGAAAAGTTTGAGTGATCCGTTAAATTCTTTATACCGGTAAGCCACTACAATCATGAAAATGGAAAGAATCAGGCAAACAAGAGGGCCGGCTGAGAATATGATCTTAACGGAGTCGAAATACCAGTCATAACGCGACACCATAAAAATTATCTTCGAATAGTCAACCTGAATATTATAATCAAAGAAAAACGAAGCCAGAATGGTAGCTGACTGGTGCACAATAAAAACGAACAGGTATGATAAAATATAGTATGCCGTTGAGTTGATGGCAATACGGATGTTGTCCTGTAGTTTCATGGGTGCAAATATACGAGAAAGTGTAAGTTTAATAATCTCATAATCCCGATGCCTGTCGGGATACAAAACCGCAGAGAATCGATCTTGGTTTTATTTAATGCACGAATCCATTGATTTGTAATCTATTAAATGTTACTGCAATTAAAATAATTCAAACCAGCATTACAGTATTAATAATGTAAACCATTCGATATAAGTATTGCCGGCAATTCTCTAATTTTTTAAAAATAACTGAAACTCAGATGTTACGCTAAGTCTGCAAGCAGCGGGATTCAGGGCTTAAAAATGTCATAAAAAGTTCCGTAATGGGTTTCCGGGCTGTTAACATAAACTTAATATTCATTTAAAAGTGGCTTAAACTCCCTTTGGAATTCTATGGGTTACTTTGCAGCTGTAACCAATTTAAAAAAAAACATGAAAAAGATTTTAATGTTTGCCCTTTTAGCTTCACTTGCAGTATTTACTGCCTGCAACGATGATGATGAAACCTTCAATGCTCCAACTGTAGCTTCTCCTCAGCCGGCAACTGCTGAAATCAGCTCTGAACTGGATATCACTTTTACCTACACATCAGATGCTGGTTTTAAATCAGCAGTTGTATCTGCTACCAATGGAACAGCAGCTGTTAAAACCAATGGAACTGCAGGTTCAAAATCAGGTTCAGTGGTAGTGACTTACACAGCCGGAACACAGGTTGGTGCTGGTGCAGTTGTACTCACCATTACCGATAACGAAAACAAAACTGCCAGTGGAACCGGTGTTATAAGCGTTATGGAAGAGCAGATTGTATTTTTTGTAGAAAATAACATTACCGAGAACACAACCTGGGAAACCGGTAAAGTATATGTACTGAAAAACAGAGTTGCTGTTACTGCAGGTGCTACTCTTACCATTAAAGAAGGTGTTGTAGTAAAAGGCGAAGCCGGTACCGGAGCCAATGCAACCGCACTCGTTATTGCTCGCGGTGGTAAACTTAATGCTGAAGGAACAGCTGCAGCGCCAATTATCTTCACATCAGTAGCTGACGAAATTATGCCAGGCGAAATTGCAAGTCCAAACCTTGATCCTACCCTTAACGGTTTATGGGGTGGTTTGATTATCCTTGGAAATGCTCCGATTTCAGCAAGTGCTGCTTCTATTCAGATTGAAGGAATTCCTCCTTCAGATCAGAATGGTCTGTACGGTGGAACTGATAACAACGACAATTCAGGTGTTATAAAATTCATTTCAATTCGTCACGGCGGTGCCAATATCGGTGAAGGAAATGAGATCAACGGACTTACCCTTGGTGGTGTTGGTTCAGGTACCATTATTGAAAATGTTGAGGTTGTAGCAAACCAGGACGACGGAATTGAGTGGTTTGGCGGATCAGTTAGCGTTAAAAATGCCATTGTTTGGAATGCTGGTGACGATGCTATTGATACCGATCAATCATGGTCAGGTACCCTTGACAACTTTATTGTTATTTCAGGTGACGATACCGATCATGCGCTGGAAATTGATGGTCCTGAAGGCACTATGCTGGCTGGCCATACCGTTAAAAACGGATCAATCAAAGGAAATCCTGCTACAGAACTTGGCGACTTCCGCGATGGTGCCAGAGGTACTTTCTCAAACATCTACTTCTTTGGTTTCCCTGATCCAGCGACTGATGGTCGTGGTGACTTCTCACTTTCAGGTGATAAAACCCTTGCCTCTTTTGCTGATGGCCATCTGGTTTTCCAGAATCTTCAGGTAACTCTTCCTGAAGCAGTCGAGCTGACTTCAGTATTTAAAAATGGAAGCAGTGCACATGCATCAGCAGTTGCAGCCGGAGCAAATACCGTTGGTGCTGACAAATCAGCTTTTTCAGGATGGTCATGGGCTTCAGCAGCAGGCGAATTGACAAACTTCTAATCAGAAAATTAAAATCAGTTGTAAACTCGTGGGCATTATGCCCACGGGTTTAATATTTAATACAAACACCAAATCAGGAAGTTTTATGCAGCTCGTCAGGATTTTGATCACAGCTCTGCTCGCCTTAGTTTTTAATTTTGCACTCATTGCGCAGAATGGCTTTATCAGAGGTTCCGTTTTCGACAACAAAACAGGTGAATCTCTGCCCGGTGTTACCATCTTTGTGATGGAAACTACTTCGGGAACCCTTACCGATTTCGATGGTAAATTTAATTTATCAATCGCCGCAGGCACTTACAACCTCAGAATCTCATACATCTCTTACGAAACTGTTATTGTTGAAAAACTGGTGGTGAAATCAGGAGAAGTGGTGCTTCTTGACAACCTGAAGCTTAAAGAAGCACAGGTTGAGCTCTCAGAAGTTACGATAACAGCGGAGGCTGTCCGTAATTCTGAAATTGCAATGCTCACCATGAAACAGAAATCGGCCAACCTGATTGATGGTATTTCGGCTGTCAACTTCCGGAAAACCGGTGACTCCGATGCAGCTTCATCCCTGAAAAGGGTACCCGGCATTTCGGTGGAAGGTGGTAAGTATGTATTTGTGCGTGGTCTGGGCGACCGATACACCAAAACCATTCTGAACGGCGTGGATATTCCCGGGCTTGATCCCGACAGGAATACCTTGCAGATGGATATTTTCCCAACCAATGTGATTGACAATATCATCGTTCATAAGTCATTCAGCCCTGAGCTGCCTGCTGACTTTACAGGTGGGGTGATTGATATAACAACAAAAGACTTTCCTGAACTTAAAACAGGTAATATTTCGCTTAGCCTTGGTTACAACCCCGGCATGCATTTCAATTCTGATTTCCTTTCCTATGAAGGAGGTAAAACAGACTTTCTCGGTTACGATGACGGAACACGCGCAATTCCGGCAACTGACAATATTCCGTTTTTTTCCCAAGCTGTTGTCAATCCTAATGGCGAGAAAGCCATAAGATTTAAAGAAATTATGAGCAAATTTAATCCGGTATTGGGTGCTAAACGCGAGCAAAGCCTTATGGATTATTCTGTTGGTGTTGCTCTGGGAAATCAAATCCCATTAAAAAAGGTTACCCTGGGTTATAACTTTTCTCTTTCATATAAAGTCAATCAGGAATATTACAAAGATGCTGAATATGGAAATTACGGAATGCAGGCAAACCCTGAAGTATATGAGTTGGAAAGAAGAGAATACACCTATGGTGAATATGGTACTACCAATGTTTTGCTGGGTGGACTTGCAGGTTTTGCAGTAAAAACAAAAAGTTCAAAATATATACTTAATGTTCTGCATCTTCAGAATGGTGAGTCAAAAGCAGGGATCTTCGATTATAACGGCTCCGATCAGGGTTCAAACTTCAATGCCATTCAGCATAACCTTGAATACAGTCAAAGGGCTTTGACCAATATTTTGCTTAGCGGAAAACACTTTTTCTCAGACAATAAGTGGGGCGTAGAATGGAAACTTTCTCCCACACGCTCCGAGATAATGGATCCCGATATTCGTTTTACACGTTATGAAACCCGGGGTGAGTCATTTTCTATCAGCACCGAAGTTGGTTTTCCCGAAAGGATATGGCGCGAACTAACTGAAATAAATGTAGTGGGCCAGCTGAATGTAAACCGCGATTACAAATTATTTGGTAATGATGCCAAGGTGAAATTCGGTGGCGCTTACACGCACAAAGAACGTGATTACAACATCAGAAGTTTTGCCATAAACGTTAGAGGAGTTCCACTCACAGGAAATCCGGATGAGTTGTTCTTCCCTGAAAATATCTGGCCGCTTGATGGCAGCCTTAGCCGGGGTACTACCTATGAATCAAGGTTTATTCCAAACAATTTCAATAAGTTCCAATCCAATAACCAGAATACCGCTTTCTATCTTTCTACTGAAATCAGTCCTTTTGAAAAGCTGAAAGCCATAGTAGGAGTGAGGGCGGAGAATTTTGTACAGCGTTACACCGGACAAAATCAAACCACAAACAGCAATTTCGACAATGAAGAGGTAATCAATGATCTCGACTTTTTTCCGTCAGTGAATATCATTTATAACCTGTCGGAAAAACAAAACATCAGGGCATCATACTCTCAAACCATTGCCCGCCCATCATTCAAGGAAATGTCGTTTGCCGAAATTTTCGACCCTATCAGTGGAAGGGTATTTGTGGGTGGTCTTTTCAGGGATGCCGATGATGTTGCTGGTATCGAATACTGGAATGGTAATCTGCGTGTGACAAATATTCAGAATGCCGATTTACGTTGGGAAATGTTCCACGGAAAGGGCCAGACATTATCGCTGAGCGCTTTTTATAAGGTGTTCGACAGTCCGATTGAAATCGTTCAGTATGTTTCGCAAAAAGGTGCATTTCAGCCCCGTAATGTGGGCGATGGGCAGGTGAGCGGACTTGAACTGGAGATCAGGCAGAACCTTGGATTTATGGGCAAGGCTTTGGATAATTTTGTGTTTACCTCAAACCTTACTTTCGCAAAGTCGCGCATTGAACTCAGTGCCACAGAGTACCAGTCAAGGATTGACAATGCCCGTGCCGGTGAAAGTGTTTCGGAATACAGAGATATGGCAGGACAGGCACCTTATATTGTAAATGCAGGATTTTCATACAATGGAAGCGAAAAAGGCTTTCTGAACGGATTTGAGGCAGGCGTATATTACAATGTTCAGGGCCCGACGCTGGAAGTGGTAGGTATTGCCGACAGACCCGATGTTTATACCCTTTCATTCAACAGCTTGAATATCAATGTAAACAAAAGCTTTGGCGAAGCAAAGAAACTTCAGGTGGGTATTAAAATCGACAATCTGCTGGGGGATACCAAAGAATCTGTTTTTCAGTCATTTAAAGCTGATGATCAGTATTATACTTTCCTTGATCAGGGAAGAACCATTCAGATGAGAATAAGTTATAAGTTCTTCTGATCTGAATGTATTTGTGCATTATTCTGATGAATATCTTCATAAAATTTTGCACTATTCTTTGGTTTTGCTTATCTTTAATCACTTTTAATGCGAATGCCCAATCAATTAATCTCTGAAAATGAAAAGACTTCTTTTACTTACGACAATTTTGCTGCTGGGTGTATCATCTTTTGCCCAGAATCTGGAATATAAAGACGGACGCTATTACAAAAAGGGGATGCTTTATACCGGTGTGCATACCGAACATCACGAAAACGGTGCTGTATCGGTTGAACTGAATATCAGCAACGGACTCGAACACGGATCGGTTCAATATTATTATCCTTCAGGTATTAAAAAAGAATACCGCGAATACAACGAAGGCAAAAAGAACGGCCTCTGGATCACCTGGAACGAAGAAGGTGTGAAAATTGCCGAAGCTTCTTACAAATCCGACATCAAAGACGGCCCATGGAACATCTGGAATTCCTCAGGAGCAAAACTTTATGAAATGAATTACACCAACGGTGCAAAATCAGGTATCTGGCGTCAGTGGGACGAAAACGGAACACTCATGATGGAACGAAACTACGATAATTAATTACTTTGGTTGGTTGGTTTAAATTGAAAGAGACAGGTAAAATCTGTCACTTTTTTTATAATTTTATCGCCTGTAGCTTCAGGAAAAATTCATAAGGCATTTATTTGCCCAATGAACTCTGTTACAAAAAATCTATTCTAACCTTAGCGTCTTAAACTATGATCTCCGCCATGCGAATTTTTTCAGTATTATTCCTTATACTTTTCTTCGGTTTTCAAAGTTTTTCGCAGCGTCGTATGGTTGCCGAGTGGGAACCTGCTTATGGCACACTAATCCGCTGGCCGCTGGGCATCCCCGCGGACCTGGTGGTTGAACTGGCGCGTAACGATACGGTTTTTGTACTTGTCGAAAATGCCAACCAGCAATCGCAGGCAACTTACACATTTTCTTCTTACGGTGTAAATATGAACCATTGCCGTTTTATAATGGCCAACACTTATTCGCATTGGACCCGCGACTGGGGGCCACATTATGTGTTCGACGAAAACGGAAATGCCGGTATTGCCGATCCTATGTTCGATGGGTATCCCTGGGTGCCGGGGTGCAATTCAAAATCAGTTTCTGCCCCGCTCCGCGAGATGAGGGGTTACGAAGAAGATGATGCCGTTAACATTGCACTGGCTGAAGAATTTCGCTTACCGCTGATCAGTTTTCCGGCGTATCTTACCGGAGGTAACATTATGACTGATGGACAGGGGAGGGCTTTTTCAACGAGACAGATGTTTGATGAAAGTGCGCCTTTCTGCAACGAGGTTTGTTTCAGGACACAATCGGCTCAATTGCTGGGGATTCAGCAATATTTCATTACAGAAAATCCTGAAGTACACGGCATTCAGCATATCGATTGTTATGCGAAGTTTCTTGATGAAGAGCGGATATTGGTCAAAGACTTGCCTGTTAGCCACCCTGAATACGCATGTGTACGCCAATTCACTGATTTCCTGGCCAGTCAGACAAGTTGCTACGGCCGGCCTTATGAAATTTACCGCATTTTTTGCCCGGTTACTACCGGAGATGAAGTGGCGGCTTACACCAATTCTCTGATTATCAACAAAAAAGTGCTGGTTCCGCTGTTTGGTATTCCTCAGGATGAACAAGCCCTGCAAACTTACAGGGACCTGATGCCTGGATATGAAGTCATTGGTTTTACCGGCTCATGGTACTATTACGATGCTTTGCATTGCCGCACCATGGGCATTTTTGATCCGCATATGCTGGTGATGCGGCATAAACAGCCGCGATTGGCCGCTGCGGATTTTCCGTTAAATATGGTTATAAAGATTGACGATCGCAGCGAAACCGGACTTATTTCCGAAAGCCTGAACCTGTATTGGAGAGAGCAGGGAAACATACAATGGAGAATTTTGCCGCTACAGCCCATTGCGGGTCCCGACAGCTTGTATGCTCAGTTGCCCGCTATGGCCGATGGAAGCACCATTCAGTATTATTTTGCTGCAGCCGATTCCTCAGGAAGGGAGGAAACCCTGCCACGTACAGCACCTGCCGGATATTACACGGTAGAATTTACAGATCAGATTACCAGCAACGAAACGCTTCGCATACCTGAGCAGCTATCGGTATTTCCTGTACCATTCAGTAACCGCCTTCACATTCAGTTTACACCTTTTGCTGATGGTGAAGTAAATGCACAGGTTTTTGATATTGCCGGCCGGAAACTTTGGGAATCCTCCAAAAACGGGCAAGCAAACGGCATAACTGAGTTTATCTGGGAACCCGAAGCGCAAGGCAGTGGGTTCTATTTATTGCGGATTTCTTTTAAAGATCAGGTGGTCATTAAAAAAATTATGCGGCAGTAAGAAAAAAGGAATAAGTGTTATATTTACTTGCGCTTAGGAATTCCTGCCACCCCTTGAAGGTATTGAAATGATATCTTTGAAATGGCAAGCATTTAGACGATAAAATCATTCTTTTTTATAACATATAAAAATCAACAACTATGAAAATGAAGCAATTGACCCTCGCTACACTCTGCATTTTATTTGGACTTAGTTGCAGCAAACCTAAAGAAGAAGTCTTAGAAAATGAATATAAAAGAATAACCTTAATCAGTACATCAATAGCCCCATTCGGAACCGATAGTTTGATAATTGATCTGAATAGCAATTCAACTATTCAATCCATTATGGCTTATGAAAGAAGTGGGGGTAACTTTATTTTGAGACAGACAAAAACTGAATTCTACTACCTGCCAGACTCACAGCAAATTGATAGTACATTCATTGAGTCTCAAGGTTGGTTAGGAAACACCAGTTCATATATCGAAAAGTTTGTTTATGAAAATGGAAAAATAGTAAAGAGCTATCGGCTTTCTGCAGGAACGGTCAATGTGATTGATTCAGTAATCTATTCTTACAATTCTGAAGGTAAATTGAGGGATAAATTCACTTATGAAGGATACATTCCGGAAAGCTTTACTTATCATACTAATTATAAGTATAATGAAGATAATTTATCTTCAGTTTCTACGATTAATAGTCAATTTATGAAAGTAAGATTAATCAGATTTTTTGGAACTGATGGTAAGAAAAATCCATTTAACAGGCTGTTTAAAAAGAATGGATACTTGTTTGTGTTAAATATATTACCCTCCGAGATTATGTTATGTTCAAATAATCCTACGTTTTTATATATTGATGAGCTTTCAATCAACATGAGCTATAAGTATAATCAATATAATGACCCAATCGAAGTTTTCAGCAACTGGGGACACTTTAATGCCCGGATAATCTATGAATAATTCAACAATTAGGACCTTAACAAATCATCTAAATGTATAATATTCAAGACTTAAACATTGAAAAGGAATTGCTTCCTCTAATTGATTTCACACCGAATGAATTTTCACGAAGTGCTTTGCAAGAGCTTATAAAACAACCACTTCATTCGGTTGAAGATATTTTTGAACGGCAATCCATTTTAAAAGAGTTTATTGCCAATAAAGATGTTTTTAAAAACTATTCTTATTCCCGGCGGGAATTGGCTGAGGTGCATTTATTCCTGAAGCATCAGAATTTTAATGATCATTCAAAACGACATCAGAAATTTCAGCTTTTATTTTCAGAACAAAACAGACACAAAAAAGCAAGCAGTCTTATTCAGGTAGTATTGTTTTTATACAAAATACATGTTTTTTATCTCTCACGGTTAGATTCAGGTGCCTTTCCCAATAGATATAAAAAAGATATTGCCAGCCTGAATGATTTTCTTTCAGGGCTGAATCTGTCGGGATATGAATTATTAATCAGGGAACAGAACTTTAAGGTAAAACACATCATCGAGCTATCCAATTTGCTGGCAAAAGCTATATCCAAAGGAGAATTCGAAAAATTCTGGAAGAACTTCTTTTTGTTTGAAGCTTACCTTTCAATCAGTATGGGAATTTTAAAACACAGGTGGGAGTTTCCAACATTTTCTCAAAATGAATTTAAGCTGACTGACTTTTATCATCCCATGCTGCTGAACCCTGTGGTAAACTGTATTTCCGCAACTAACAATGTTATTTTAATTACCGGGCCCAATATGTCAGGAAAATCAACCTTACTCAAAGCTGTTGGACTTTGTGTTTATCTTGGTAATATTGGGTTGGCAGTTCCTGCAAAAGAGGCAGTTATACCTTTTGCGGATACCATTTCAATATCAATCAATCTCAATGACGATATTTTAAGCGGTTACAGCCATTTTATGACTGAAATCATAAACCTGAAAAAGGTAATTACTGAAGCATCAAATGGTAAATATTGTTTTGCAGTATTTGATGAATTATTCAGAGGAACAAACCATGAAGATGCTTTGGAAATCAGCGCTGTGACAATAAAAGGCCTGACAAAATTCAAAAATTCAATGTTCTTTATTTCAACCCACCTTCAGGAATTGAAAGAAACTGATGAAGTGAAAAAGAAGGATATAGCTACTTTTTACATTGATTGTGAAATAAAAAACAGCAATCCTGAATTTACTTTTGAGTTAAAAGAAGGTTGGTCGGATCTTAAAGTCGGGAGATTACTATTTGAAAAGGAAGGATTAAATAAATTATTAAGCTAGTTAAAAAAGAAGTGCATAAAAGGATCACGGCTGCATTCGGCCTGTATCGCCATAGTTATTGCTTTGTTTAGAAGATACATCATAATAGCTAAAATAAAATATACCCTATGCTTTAGCAGTTTTCTGTATCTGAAATGCTGTTTTCAGAACTAGGCTCCACTCATTCCACAATTAAACTTTAATGCTGATGAGAGGATAGTGAGATTATTGTACTTTTGTTTACACCAGTCTGCAAAGCAAATATTAGCATAGTTGGTCACAGAATGAATCACTCTTTTTGAGATTTAAAATTTCATAAAATGATAAAGACGCCATTAAAAATAGCATTATTGATACTTCTGACAATAAGTTTGAAAGCCTTTAGCCAGGGTTCTTTTAACTATGAACTTTCGCTTGTGCCAGTATCGGTGCCTGATCTTCCCGGGTTACATTCTTATGCTTTTGCTCAATATGAGGGAAAATGGCTGATCATCGGAGGTAGAAAAGATGGACTTCATGCCCGTCAGCCCTTTAATTCATTTCCGGTATCTCAAAATAACACTGACATTTTTGTAATTGATGTTGCAAACGCACAATTCTGGTCAGCCTCAGTTGATGCATTGCCTGCGAACCTTAAAGAACAACTGCAATCTACCAATATGAATTTTCATCAGGAGCAGGATACGCTTTATATTATTGGAGGATATGCGTATTCACAAACCACTGATGACCATATTACCTATCCATATTTAACTTCCGTAAATGTACCGGAACTCATAAATGCAATTCAGAATAATCAAACAATTACGCCTTATTTCAAACAAATTCAGGATGACATATTTGCAGTAACCGGAGGACATTTGGAAAAACTGAACAGCTTATTTTATCTGGTTGGAGGGCATCGATTTGACGGCAGGTACAATCCGATGGGTAATCCTACATATACCCAGGAGTACACCAATCAGATCAGAAAGTTCTCAATTGACAATTCGGGAGCGCAATTAAGTTTTTCAGATTATACCGCCATTACAGACCCTGTTCATTTAAGAAGGAGAGATTATAATTTATTACCACAGATATTTCCTGATGGAGAGCAAGGTTTTACCATTTCGTCAGGTGTTTTTCAGATTAATGCAGATTTACCTTTTTTATATCCGGTTGATATCACAGAAGTCGGATACACACCCAACACATCATTTAATCAGTATCTGAGTAATTATCATAGTCCGGTGGCTTGTTTATATGATAGCGCTGACAATAATATGCATTCCATTTTCTTTGGTGGAATAAGTCAGTATTATTACCAGAACGGAAATTTAATTCAGGATGATTTAGTCCCTTTTGTTAGCACAATCAGTCGATTGACCCGTGATGCCAATGGCAATCTTACCGAATATCAAATGCCTGTTGAAATGCCTTCATTAAAAGGAGCAAGTGCAGAGTTTATTCCAAATCTGAATTTGCCTCATTACTCTAATGAGGTATTCAAATTAAATGAAGTAAATCAGGACAGTTTTATGATCGGGCATATTTACGGTGGAATTTTTAGCCCTGCTTTAAATCCTTTTGCCAACAATCAAACAAACCTTACGTTTGCCGATAACACAATTTATGAGGTCTGGCTTTCATTTAACCCACTCTCATTGAATGAGTTTGTAATAGACGGAAACAACCCATTTAACATATCGGTTTTTCCTAATCCTTTTAAAAATGGGTTTTTCGTTAAATTCAATGCTGAAAAAACAGTTAAAGCAAGTTATTTTTTAACAAATGGATTGGGACAACTATTAATAAAGTCAGATACAACATCCTTTAATAAAGGCGAAAACACAATCAGCATAAATGTCAAGAGCGAGAATATTGGTGAGAGCCTGTTTTTCACCATAATTTTTGATGACAAATATTATGTAACCAAAAAACTTATAAGAAAGTAACTTCGCCAAAAGAAGTCAGCTTTCTGCAATCTGAAACCTGGTCAGGGTGTTTCCTGGCTTGAGTCCGGCATGTGCAGGAGAGGACAAATCAGGGGAAAAATCTGACATTGGTATATCAAAGAATCTCGTAATTTTAGCCGTTCGAAATGACAAAATTATCAGATCATTCGTCTGTTTAACAGCTCAATACAACTGAAAACAACTGATAATGCAGAAAACGACGTTTAAAGTTTCAAAGATGGACTGCCCATCCGAAGAGCAAATGATACGGATGAAACTTGCCGGTTTGTCAAATATCAAATCGCTGGACTTTGATATTGCAAACAGAAAACTCACCGTTTATCACACCGACAATTATGAGCAGATTTTTCAGCAGCTTGACAGTTTAAACTTTGAAACATCATTTGTTGACACAGCATCGACGGAAAATTACATTGTTGAAAAAGCAAACACTGCTCAGGAAAGAAAATTGCTTTGGCTGGTTCTGGCCATCAACTTTTTCTTTTTTTTACTTGAACTTACAGCAGGTTTTATTGCAAACTCAATGGGACTTGTAGCTGACAGTCTGGATATGCTTGCAGATAGCATTGTATATGGTCTTGCACTCTTCGCTGTGGGCGGGACAATTACACTAAAAAAGAACATTGCCAGATCAGCGGGATATTTACAGTTGGTACTTGCATTAATCGGTTTTATTGAAGTAATCCGACGATTTATCGGGATTGAAACAATGCCGGGGTTTCAAACAATGATAATTGTCTCAATACTTGCACTTATCGCTAACGGAGTTTGTCTGTATTTACTGCAAAAGAGCAAAAGCAAAGAAGCACACATGCAGGCAAGTATGATTTTTACATCCAATGACATAATAATAAATTTGGGAGTAATAGCAGCCGGAATCCTGGTTTACCTGACAAATTCAAAATATCCCGACCTTATTATTGGTGCCATTGTCCTTTTTATCGTTGTAAAAGGAGCATTCAAAATATTGAGGCTTTCGAAATGAGGGGGAAGGAAGGAAAGAAAGATGAAGGAATGAAGGCAAAAGAGAATGGGTAGATCTTTGAAAACAATTACATTTGTTGTATGAACTTGAACGAGCATTGCTGGCTATATGGGAATTCAAGTGGGAGACATGCTAATATTGTGCATGTTTAAACGTTTTTTTAAAGGCTAATAGACGCTACCTTCGGGTATCTGCAAAACGCTGCGGTGCATAATATTTGCGCTACCCGGATTGAAAAATATTTGGAGAATTGTAACTTTAAAGTTACCTTTGCGTACAATTGAACGGCCTTTGGAAAAAATCCGCGAAATAATTGCATACAAAAACTATTTTGAAGACTTCTTAAAGGAGCAACCTTTAAAGGTTCAGAATAAAATCTTCAAAATTTTAGAAGCAATTGAGACTTTAGAGAGAATTCCAACAAACTATCTCAAACTCATCGTCGGAACAAGCGGACTTTACGAAGCAAGAATTCAATTAGGGTCAGACATTTGGCGTGTTTTTTGTTTTTTCGACGAAGGGAAGTTGGTAATCCTGTTAAATGGATTTCAGAAAAAGACCCAGAAAACACCCGGACAAGAAATACGAAAAGCAAATAAACTAATGAAGGAGTATTATGAAAACAAGAGACGGCAATAACGAAATATCATCCTGGTCAGAAATAAAGGACCGTGTTTATGGAGAAACCGGAACTGAAAGACGCGATAATCTGGAAAGAGAAGCTGAATCTTTCAGAATAGGACTTTTGTTAAAGAAAGTTCGTGAATCCAAAAATATGACACAGGAAGAATTGGGGCAACTCGTTGACAAAAAGCGAGAATACATTTCCAGGGTAGAGAATAATGGGAGTAATATAACGCTCAGCACACTTTTCGATATAGTGGAAAAAGGGTTTGGGGGAAAGGTGAAAATATCAATTGAAGTCTGAAATGTGATAAATTAATCACCATAATCTGGGCTACATACTATCGGGCGCGCGGTTGTAAGGAGAAAGATTGTACATTTATTGCACATCAATTTGGCTGAATTGAGAAGTTTTAATAATTCGGCAATCGTATAGCTTCAAATACTATAATGTATTTCAAAAGATGAGAACAATTCTGAGCACAGTATTGGTACTGACAACATTAATGTCAATTGGTCAAGATAAAATCTGGTCGGGAGATACAACTTTTTGGTATAATCTAATTACAGATGAATGGAAAAGGGTTGGAATTGAAGAAATTTCAAGTTCCCAGAATTTGCTTCGTACAAAAATCGCTACCTACAACAAGATCGTTGAAATTTGGGCTGATGATGATTGCACATTTTATGGAATGCAGGTTCTATATTTTGCAAGTTTCGATCTAAACTATATTAAAGATCCGTTATATTATTCGAAAAGGGAAATTTTAAACAATGACACTGCAAAACTTGTACAAGATTTGATTTTAAAATACAAAATTCATGAACTACCAATCGAAGATTCAATTATGGGTTGGGGCCATAGTTTAGGAAGTGTTGTTTATGTAGACATAGATTCATATTTCATTGAAAATTCTACTGTTTATTCATACTCATTTAAGACATATGCCGATCCAAGTGTATACAGGTCAATCCCAGAAGCGGCCAGGTTCGCTGAATTTTTATATGACTTAAATGCTTTATTAGGTCAGGAGTTAAAACTCAATCATTTTTTCGATTCTCTGCCATATGGTAATTGTTATTCAATAGGAGGCAGTCTGATCAGATGCAAGTAGAAGATGAATAAACACAAAATTTTCGGATAGTGCAAAATGCAGAAAATCGAAACAGAAATAGCAAATGGATTTGGTCTCTCACAACCCAAAGACTCCTGAATTTATTAAGTCAGATGGATAGGTTGAATGGTTAATTTTATTCTAAATTTGCCCGGATTCCATTTGACTAAAAGTGATCACAATTAAGGGCATCCAATTCGATGCTTTAAAAACTGAATAAACCAATTGAAACTACAATTAAACACCTCTGCTACAATGAAACAGAAAACAACCTTGATGCTTCTTTTAACTATTGGGTTGATCAGTTCTGCTTTTTTCACATCCTGCAAAAAAGATGTTGATAAAGTTTACTTTGTTCAGTTTAAATATGTAAATGGCACCCAAAAAAGCATTAAAATCGACGACTATAGAGATGGAAATGTGAAATCACATGATTTAACTGCCGGAAGTTCTTTGATTGGCAGGGTAGATTTGTTTTCTGGCGCTGAGATTGATGTTTTTGCATTCACGAACAGCGACTCACTGATATTAACTTATGATAATAACATAAAGGTAAAATGGACGGGGGAAAACAATTCAATCCGCAATCCTTTAATAATCAACAACTACGACGTAATTTCAGAACCTGATAAAGATGATGAGTACTTATTTACTTTTTTGGCAAGTGATTTTGAGTAAGCGGGTTAAATCAATAATCTCTTCAACATGTATTTATACAATCAAACTATGAGAAACCTGCACAGCAAAAAATTAATTAAGGCGACTTTAATGCTTGTATTTTTATCATTTTTCATGCAAAGTTGCCATCTGACAAGTAAGATTTTAGTTGAGAAGGATATCGTTTACTCTTCTAAAAGGATAAAATGGAACTATACTTATACAAACCGTTCCAGAAAATCTCATCTTCTTTGGTTAGAACAATCAGTAGTTAAAGAGATTAAAGCAAATAATGAAATTTCATACAAGGTTTATGATGTATTGACATTTTCAAGTAAGAGTTTTCAACTTGAAGACAGGGTGTTTTTAATTATAGATAATGAAGTTTTGCCAGTGATTCTTGAAAATTTGGAATATGAAAATGTAAAGAACATTGTTGAGAATAGAGAAGATGTTGTGACTTCAGATTCAACAAAAGTCTCGGTTGTGACCGGGTATTCTGAAGATAACATGAAAATAGCAAAAATCAGTTATGAATTAAACAATGAAGTGGTTGACAAAATACGAAACTCAAATCAGGTATTATTTCGCTACTATTCAGGGCCAGATATGGTAACCTTAAAACTTAAAGGGTTTAATTTAAACAGGTTGAAAAAGGTTTTGAATGAGTCTTAAATAAGTTACGTTGGCTCTCATTTTTCATGCAGAGAGAGGTATTGTCAGGTGTTATTTGATTTAATTTATTGATGATTTACTTAAAACTTTTGATCCGTAAACTTGATCTGTCAATACTATTTAGGGGAGCTTTAATTGGATTTTGTAATACTTTTAAATTGAGTTTAAAAAAGAATCTGTGAATTTTGTATCTTTGAATAAAGAATAAAAACATGAAAGCACTTGAATTTAGATCAAAGATTAAAAACAATCAGATACTGATTCCGCTCCGCTTACAATCTGAATTGGCAACAGCTCAGGATAGAGATGTCCGGGTGATTGTACTAATTGATGATTCAGAAAAGAACGATTATTCTCATATAATGAAAGCTGCTGAATCGCATTTTCTGCAAGGGTTTGCAGAATCGGATTCTATTTACGACACATACTGACCATGGAAAGATTGACGTTTGGAGATATCGTATTGCTGAAATTCCCATTCACTGATGGGATAAGTTTTAAGAAGAGACCTGCTTTAATTATCAATGATTATGATGATGGTGACATTATAGTTTGTAGAATTACAAGCCAGATTTATGATACAATGAATGATTATTATCTAGAAAATTGGAGTGATGCTGGATTAAAATTACCTTCTGTTGTGCGAGTGCACAAGATTGCCACCCTTGATAAGAGCCTGGTAGAGACAAAAATGGGGAGACTGGATAAGATCTCAAAAACAAGCATAGCAATAATTGTAAAAAATCTTACAAAGTAATTACAAAATTCTGCTGACTTGAAAAGTTTTTTTTCTAAGTGCCTGCCAGCGCTCAACTTTGCACCTCTATTAAAATCAAACCTATGAACCTGAAAAAACTGATAAGGATATTTTATATTCTGACAATGGCCGGGTTTATATTTTTGATTTATTGTCATCTTGAAAGCCGCTGGATTAAAACCAAAAAGATCAATCTTACCTCCAGAGATATTCCGGAATCGTTTGCTGGCAAAAAGATTGTTTTTATAACAGACATTCATCATGGACCATTTTTTTCTATTGAAAGAGTTCAAAAACTTGTAAAGCGCATCAATAATCTAAAACCTGATTATATTCTGATGGGTGGTGATTATGTGCACCGTGAGCCGAAGTACATAGAGCCATTTTTTAATGAATTGTGGAAATTAGAGCCCAATGATGGCATTTATGCAGTTTTGGGAAATCATGATCATTGGGAGGATGCGGATCTGACCAGGCAAATGATGTTAAGAAATGGGATTAAAATATGTGATAATAAATCATACTGGGTTAAAATTAACAATGATAGCATTAAAATTGGAGGCGTTGGTGATTTGTGGGAAGATGCTCAGGAATTAGATAGCACAATTTATGATTTAAAAACTACGGATTTTTCAATCCTGATTTCACACAACCCTGATTATCTGGAATTTATACAGAAAGATTTAATTGACTTTACATTATCAGGCCATACACATGGAGGACAAATGACATTTTTTGGAATGTGGGCACCAATGTTACCGTCGGAATATGGACAAAAATACAGATATGGATTAAAACAATCCGATGATATGCAATCCTATATTTCATCTGGAGTTGGAACAATAACTCCTCCATTGAGATTTTTTTGCAGACCAGAAATTGTATTGATAAATTTACAAAATCAAATTATTACAACGAAAGACGAATAGATCCGCCAATCATCAGAATATAAGCCAGCGGTAATTTTTAAGCTGGACATTCCTTAAATATGTCAGGCAATGAATTTTTAATACATTTGAAGCGAAAACTAAATCTGTCAATAAAAACGGAACAATGAAACAGACTTTTCTGGTATTGGCTCTTCTGTTGTTAATGACTTTGGTGAATGGACAAAAATTTATGATTATAGGTAATGACACATTGCCATATAAAGAAGAGATTCAAATCAGAAACGGTGATACTTCATATCTTTCTGCTTGCCGGACCTTTGAAAAAGTAAACGGGCAAATCATAAATCAATCCGATGACTATTGTTTACGACAAGGTCTCTGGATTTTAAATGACACTCTCGGAAACTATTGGAAAGGAGAGTACAAAAACAATAATCAGATTGGCACCTGGAAGAAATTCGACAGAAATGGAAATTTAATAAAGGAAGCCAGAAAAGTACACCTTGGCTCAGATAGTTATTTAGTGAAAGAGATTGAATACAACAACAATGTCCCAACTGTACTGATAGACAGGAAATTTTTAGCGTTTTACATCGATTACTTCTGGTTACTGATAATAATCATTTTTGGTTCCTTCTTTGGTCGAGTATTTATAAACAGCGGGATTTATAACAATGAAAATGGCACAGACTTTTCACCAATCTACTTTTTTGCACCTGGAAATGTTTCCAACAATTTTCATCATAGCCTTCTTTGTACATTTACGCTTTGGTTTTCAAATTATAAACCCGAAAACAAGCAAGATGTGATAACTTCAAATGTTCTTTCGTTAATTTCGACAGGGTTATTTTTTGGAATTATTATCGGGCTTGCAATAGCCGGAGAAATATGATTGGAAAAATTGTTAAAAATCCGAAATCTCTACACGGTATAAAAAGTAAACGAATGGCAGATTGCCGACTGCAGGCGACGACCAACTAATATTCTCTTCTTGATTTTAGCATTAATTTTAACTCAATACCAATGGAACAATTCAAAATCAGAAATGGCGGTTTTAAAGAAATCAGAAAAGCTTTGTTGATTAAAGCGATTCCTATGTCGCTTTTAGCCACCTTTGGGGGACTTGCAATTAGTCATTTTAATACCAATGGAGAACAAAGTGATGTGAATATTTTTCCAATTGTAATTCCAATAATATTGGGAGCAATGGCATTTGGACTTTATCGTGCAATAAACAATCAAAAAAAAATCTATGACAGTTATAGATTAACGCTTGACATTAATGGCATTACAAGAGAACAACACAATACCCCGACTATAACAATCTCAAAAACAGACTTAAATGAAATTGTTAAAAATTCAAATGGAAGCTTTACTATTAAAGGTAATTCAGATGTCAATGTGATAGGTGTTCCATCACAGATTGACGACTACGAGAAACTAGAAAAATTATTATCTGAAATTGGTCAGATTTCATCAAAGACAAGTGAACCGCTTTTTCAAAAGTATACTGGATTACTTTCTATTCTAATAATTGGATTAATGGCAGCTGTATTCATTTCCAAAGACAAAATAATTGTTGGTGTTTTCGGGAGTATTTTACTTGTGATTTTAGGATATTCATTTTTTGAAGTTCGAAGGAGCAAAAATATTGATAGTAAAACAAAAAGGGGAGTGTGGTGGCTATTATTGGTGGCTGCGTCAATAGCAGGTGCTATGTATATGAAACTTTCCGGACTACAATAACTGATGATTGCAGACATGAAGAAAATTAGTCATGGAAATATCTTAAAGCCAAATTATAAAAGACATCAGTCAAGTAGTTATTGCCACTTCCTATTTGAAATTCCTTGCTCCTGACGACAAAAAACCTTTAGCCGATATGCATAATTACAGCGGTATTATTGCCTTAGCCAACTAAATAATTTATACATTTGATCCGTAATATCAGATTTGCTCAGGCAAGTCGAAATGAGGCTCAAGAGAGCCTGGAGGAACAATATGAAAATAGCACGGATTAAATTTCTCAAAACATATAATGTATTGATAGCTGGTTTATTGGCTGTGTTAGGATTTGCGTCAGCATGTGATTCTAAAGATGAATATGGCACTCCTTCGGCTAAGTTTATCATAAAAGGAAACGTAAAATCCATAGAGAATAATCAACCCATAGAAAATATCAGCGTAATTATTCAGGGTGACACTTCCTATACTGATGCTGATGGCGCCTACCAGGTTGTTGATAAATGGGGTTTCCCTGATGATCAGACGTACAATATTAAGTTTCAGGACATTGATGGTGAGTTAAACGGATCATACAAAGAGCTGGATACCATTGTAGAGTTTAAAAACCCGAAATTTACCGGTGGTGACGGCGATTGGTATAGCGGCGAAACCAGCAAAGATTTTGACGTAAAGCTTACCCCTGAAAATGAAAGTCAATAAAATATCTTTACGGAAAAAGATTGCACTTTCGCTTTTTAAGAAGTTCAAAGACAATGAATCTAAAATTCATCAGCTGAATTATATTCTTTGGGAATGCACTCTGCGATGCAATCTGAATTGCCTGCACTGCGGGAGTGATTGCAAAAAAGATTCGTTGGTGAAGGATATGCCCGCCAGTGACTTTTTAAAAGCAATTGACGAATTAACCGGCATTATCAATCCCAACAAAACCATGATCGTGCTGACAGGCGGTGAAGCGCTGCTGAGAAAAGATCTGGAACAAATTGGCTTAAGCTTGTATCAAAGAGGTTTCCCCTGGGGAATAGTAACCAACGGAATGCTTTTAACCAGAAACAGGATAAACGCATTATTAAACTCCGGACTCAGGGCAATTACGGTGAGTCTTGACGGTATGGAAGCAAACCACAACTGGTTACGGGGAACTGCCAGAAGCTATTCATCTGCCTTAAATGCAATACGTTTATTGCCATCGATACCTGAACTAAAATACGATTTAGTTACTTGTGTCAATCAGAAAAACTTTGGCGAATTAAATCAGATCAAAGAACTATTGATTGGCTTGGGCATTAAAGAGTGGAGAATATTCACAATTTTCCCGGTTGGCAGGGCATTAAATCATAAAGAATTGCAGCTTGAACCGGAGAGCTTTAAAAGATTATTTGATTTTATTTCCCAAACAAGAAAGGAAGGGAAAATAAAATTAAACTATGGTTGCGAAGGGTTTTTAGGAAATTACGAACGCGAAGTCCGGGATAATTTTTTCATTTGCCGGGCGGGCATCAATATTGCGTCAATATTGGCCGATGGTTCAATTTCAGCATGTCCTAACCTCAGGGAGAATTTTATTCAGGGGAATATCTATCAGGATAACTTTAAGGATATCTGGGAAAATAAATATCAGATATTCAGAGATAAAAGCTGGACAAAAACCGGAATATGTGCCGACTGTGATTTTTATAAATATTGCGAAGGAAACGGAATGCACTTAAGAGATGAAAAAACCGGAGAATTGTTGTTCTGTCATTTAAAAAGGATAGAGGCAGGGGAAAAGGTTGTAAAGCCTTAATAACCGGGAATACCTGGATTCAGTAATTCTAAACCAAGTCTTTTCAGTGGTCCGGCAAATATTTCCGACCTCATTTTAACATTTCCGCATTGGGGATTGTTATTTGATCTTGAAGCCCGCAAACTGATTGAAAGAGTTCCCGGCACAAGCCCGCATAAATTGAGATTAAGGAAATAATTGCAATTTAAAGAGGATAGAATAATCTGCAAATGCCTTAATTGCCTGTGAAACATTAACAACTGAAATAATAACATGAAAAATAAACAAACAATAATAGTTGTTGGTGGTGGTTTTGCAGGTATTAACCTTGTGAAGAAACTGGATGAAAAACTCTTCGATGTAATACTTATCGATAAACTAAATCACCATCAGTTTCAGCCATTGTTTTATCAGGTGGCAACCTCTCAGATTGAGCCGGCCAGCATTTCATTTCCATTACGGCACATTTTCAGGAATAAAAAGAATGTGCGGATACGGCTTGCAGAGATTTCACAGGTGGATATTGTTCACAACAAAATCACCACAAGCATCGGAGATTTTGAATACGATTATCTTGTTCTGGCCCTTGGTTGCAAAACAAACTTCTTTGGCAACAAAGGAATCAGTGAATATGCACTTACGCTGAAAACAACGTATGAAGCAATCTCAATCCGGAATCACATTCTGCAAATTTTCGAAGATATTATCTCAGCCAATGAACAAGAAAAAGAAAGCTTGTTAAACATGGTCATAGTAGGAGCAGGGCCTACCGGTGTTGAATTGGCAGGTGCATTTGCTGAAATTAAAAAGAATATGCTGCCCAAGGATTATCCCAGAATTGACTTTTCGAAACTCAAAATTATTCTGATTGAAGGCAGCAAAGACACCTTGAATTCCATGAGCGGCCTGGCAAAAACTGCCTCGCATGATTACCTGCAAAAAATGGGTGTAGAAATCCAAACAGAAACATTGGTGACAAATTACGATGGTGAGATACTGCAATTGAATAACGGAAATATCATTAAAGCAAAAACCTTGATCTGGACTGCCGGCGTTACTGCCAATACCGTTCAGGGTTTGCCCGATGGTTGGTTTACTTCGGGAAATCGCATCAAAGTCAACAGAATAAACCAGATACCTGAAAGTGAAAATATTTTTGTAATTGGGGACATGTCGCTGATAGAAACGCCGAAATATCCCAAAGGACACCCGCAGCTGGCAAATGTTGCCATTAACCAGGCCAATAATTTAGCACACAATCTGAAGAAAATAATTCAAGGTAAAAAGCCTGTTGACTATGAATACACTGATCTGGGTACCATGGCAACCATAGGCAGAAATAAAGCAGTTGTTGACTTACCGTTCTTCAGTTTTAAAGGTTTCTTTGCCTGGATAATATGGATGTTTTTGCACCTGATGCTTATTTTAAGTGTAAGAAACAAGCTGATTATTTTTATAAATTGGGCATGGGCTTACATTTCTAAAGACACCGCACTTCGACTAATTCTCAAGGATAACAAATAGCAATATCAAATATGCATATCAGTTAGTGATATTGGTTAATTTCAGCATTTAAACCGAAAAAGAAAACGGTAAATTTTTGTGCGTTAACAAGCAACATAAAATACTGCATGGCCGTTAGCTTTTTTATGATGAGAAAAACACTTCTGAATATTGCTTTTTACATACTGACGGTAAGTGCAGCGCTCGGTCAAACCAATTTTTATGACCGGCTCGCCGACTCTGCAGTAATTCTGACAAAGCAAAGAGTTAAGTATGACCCTTCATATTTTCGGATTAGCTACCCGAATGGCGACATCCCTGCCGGCAAAGGTGTGTGCACTGATGTTATCATTCGCGCCTACAGAAAACTCGGAATTGACTTGCAAAAAGAAGTGCATGAAGACATGAAAGCGAATTTCAGCAAGTATCCAAAAAATTGGGGACTCAGTAAACCAGATAAAAATATAGACCACAGAAGAGTCCCGAATCTTATGACATTTTTTTCAAGACATGGCACTGTAAAACAAATATCACAGAATCCCGATGACTATTTTCCGGGCGATGTGGTATGCTGGAATCTTGGCGGTGCAATAACCCATATTGGAATCGTTTCAAAGAAAAAAGCAGCCGACGGGCAAAGACATTTAATCTTTCACAACATTGGAGCAGGTCAAGTTATGGAGGACTGTTTATTCAGTTTCAAAATAATCGGACATTACCGTTATGGAAAGTAACGAAACTCATTCGGTGCACAACTTTAAATAAAACAGAAAGATGAAATCATAAAGAAAAGGAAGACTCTGAAATTGACTCTGATAACCCTGCCGATAATTTCATTTTTGTTTATTTTAATTGCCAATTATAGCATCAACAAGCGATCGCAGTAACTTAAAATAGAGTCTGCTGAAAAGGCTATGTATTAAAGTTTCCTCATGTTGCATGGCAAAGAAAAGTTATTATATTTGATACGATAATCTGTTTTTTACTTTGAAATTCAGACAAAGCCGGAAATATATCCAATACCGGATATATACCTAAAGAATTGTCTGCGAACAGCGGTACATAGTTTTTCATCTTAACAATAAATTTTGTTATGGACATTCAGGACAAAACCAAAGAAGAACTCATAAAGGAGTTACTGGCAATGCAGGAGAGTACTGAACAGTTCCGGCTTTTGTTTAACGCTGCTCCTTTAGGCTATCAATCCCTCGATTTTGATGGAAACTTCATTGAGATAAACCAACAATGGATTGACACCCTGGGTTACAAACGCGATGAAGTTATTGGTAAGTGGTTTGGCGATTTCCTTACACCCGCTTTTAAGGATGGGTTTCGTGAGCGATTTCCTGTATTTAAAGCGCAGGGGCATATTCACAGCACAGTTGAAATGGTGCATAAGAATGGCTCTGTTTTATTTATCGCTTTTGACGGCAAAATAGGATATGATTCAAACGGAGAATTTAAGCAAACACACTGCATATTACAAGACATTACTGAAAAAACACGTGCTGAAAAAGCATTGAGAGAAAGCGAAGCAGAATACCGCAACTTAATTGCGATTTCGCCTGTAGCAATGGGAATCATACATGATTGGAAAACAATCTATTTTAATCCGGCTGCAGTTCAGCTTTTTGGTGCAAAAACTGAAAATGAACTTTTAGGTAAGCATATATTTGAACTTATTCATCCCGATTTTCATGAGCTTGCAATTGAAAATGCAAAATTACTTTCCGAAAAAGGGTATGTTAACATTCAGGAGCAAAAATATATTAAACTGGATGGCAGTATATTGGAGGTTGAAACGCAGGCTCAAACAATACGTTTTAATGAAGATACTGCTACACTTGTAGTAATGAATGATATCACAGAGCGCAAAAAGGCAGAGGCGGCATTGCGCGAAAGTGAGATTCAGTACCGGAATCTGGCAAACTCCGGCTCAGCTCTGATCTGGACTTCAGGCCTCGATAAGTTGTGTAATTATTTTAACGATCCTTGGCTGAAATTCACAGGAAGAACCCTGCAACAGGAAATGGGAAATGGCTGGACTGAAGGGGTTCATCCGGATGACTTCGACAGATGCCTTGAAACCTATGTAACAGCATTTGACAAAAATGAACCTTTCGAAATGGAATACCGCTTGCGTCATTCAAGCGGTGAATACAGGTGGTTATTGGACATAGGTACACCAAATTTCAACAGTAGGGGAGTATTTTTCGGATACATCGGACATTGCTTCGACATTACCGGGCGCAAGCAGGCGGAGGAGGAACTGCGCAAAAACGAAGAGCGTTATAGATTGCTTGCAGACAATGTGCCTGACATAATTTATTCTCTTAATAAAGCAGGAGAAATTTCAACAATTAATAGTCCAGCCCTCGAACGATTTGGTTATTCATTGCAAGACTCCATAGGCTCACCATTTCTGAATTTTGTCCATCCTGAAGACCACGAAATTGTTATAAATTCTTTTATACAGGCGCAGCAGGAGCAACGAAAACTCACACAAGGACTCAAATTTCGTATTGCAGCGAAAAACGGCGTAGTGTATTGGTTTGAGCTCAATTCCAAAGCCCACTATGACAGTGAGGGTCGGTATACTGGCGAAGATGGCGTGTTGCGCGAAATCACTGCTCGAAAGTTGGCAGAGGACGCGGTGCGTAAAAGTGAAGAAAGTCTGGCCATCACACTCCATTCCATAGGAGATGGCGTAATTTCAACCGATATTGATGGATTGATTGTAAACATAAATCCCGTAGCAGAAAAGCTGTGCGGCTGGGATCTGAAAGACGCATTGGGCAAACCCTTACCCGAAGTTTTTAAAATCATAAATGCCGAAACCCGTCAAACTGCAGCCAACCCAGTGAAAAAAGTACTGGAAAACGGAGCAATAATAGGCCTTGCCAATCATACTGTTTTGATTTCCAGAGAAGGCATCGAATATCAGATTGCCGACAGTGCTGCACCCATTAGAAACAAAGATGGCAAAATTAGCGGTGTGGTTTTGGTTTTTTCAGATGTAACAGAGAGATATGCTGTTGAAATGGCTTTAAAGGAGAGCGAAGAGCGTTTTAAAGCATTGCATAATGCTTCTTTTGGTGGTATTGCCATCCACGACAAAGGAAAGATTTTAGAATGTAATCTGGGACTATCCGAAATGACAGGCTATTCATATGATGAACTTGTTGGAATGGACGGTTTAATGCTTATAGCCCCAGATTCAAGGGATCTGGTATTAAATAACATTCTGGCAAGTTACGAAAAACCTTATGAAGCCATTGGCATGCGCAAAAATGGTGAATTGTTTCCTTTGCTCATAGAGGCAAGAAATGTTCCATATAAAGGTAAAAGTGCCAGAACTGTCGAATTTAGAGATATTACTGAGAGCAAGCAGGCAGAAGAAGCTTTATCAAAAAGCGAATCCGAGTTTCGTTTACTGGCAGAGTCAATGCCACAGATTGTATGGATTACCCGCTCTGATGGATGGAATATTTTCTTCAATCAGCAATGGGTAGATTATACAGGGCTAAGCCTTGAAGAAAGTTATGGCCACGGTTGGAACAAACCTTTCCATCCCGATGATCAGGAGCGTGCCTGGGATGCATGGCAAAACGCAACAACCAATTTGGCAACCTATTCGCTCGAATGTCGCCTTCGTCGTTTTGATGGCGAGTACAAATGGTGGCTGGTTCGCGGTGTGCCGGTGCTGGATGCAGACGGCTCTGTCCTTAAATGGTTTGGCACATGCACCGATATTGACGAATTGAAAATTTCAGAGGAGAACCTTGAGACAGCCAAACTACACGCTGAAGAATCCGACCGCCTCAAATCAGCTTTTCTGGCCAATATGAGCCATGAAATCCGCACACCAATGAATGGCATTCTCGGTTTTGCCGAATTACTGAAAAAACCAGACCTTACCGGTGAGGAGCAGCAGGATTACATCAGGATTATCGAAAAAAGTGGTACCCGAATGCTCAATATTATCAACGACATTGTTGACATCTCGAAAATTGAAGCCGGATTGATGAAACTGGATTTGAAGGAATCCAATATCAACGAACAAATTGAATACATCTATACCTTTTTTAAACCTGAGGTGGAAGCCAAAGGAATGAAGCTCAAATTTAACACCCCTTTGCCGGCTTTGGAAGCCACCATCACAACCGACCGCGAAAAAGTTTATGCTATACTGACCAACCTGGTTAAAAATGCCATTAAATTCACAAACAGGGGCTCCATTGAATTTGGTTACTTCAGGAAGGATGATTACCTGGAATTTTATGTAAAAGACACAGGCATAGGGATTCCAAAAGACAGGCAGGAAGCCATATTTGAGCGTTTTATTCAGGCAGATATTACAGATAAAATGGCACGGCAGGGTGCCGGTTTAGGATTATCGATTACCAGGGCATACGTGGAAATGCTTGGCGGTAAAATTTGGGTGGAAAGCGTGGAAGGAAGTGGCTCAACATTTTATTTCACTTTACCATACAGTGCTCATCCTGCGAAAGAAATTGTTGTTCAGCAATATACGACTTCAAATAAAACCGATCAGATAAGAAAACTGAAAATACTGATAGCAGAAGACGACGAAGTATCGGAACTTTTGCTTGACAACTCAGTGAAAATGTTTGGCAAAGAAATCTTAAAAGCAAGAACAGGCATTGAAGCCTTTGAAGTTTGCAAAAAGAATCCTGATACAGATTTGGTTTTGATGGATATTCAAATGCCGGAAATGAACGGCTATGAAGTCACCCGAAAAATCAGGGAATTTAACAAAGATGTTGTCATAATCGCGCAAACTGCTTTTGGGCAATCAACTGACCGGGAAAAAGCAATTGAAGCGGGATGCAACGATTATATTGCGAAGCCTATTGGTCAAAATGACTTGATTGCATTGATTCAGAAGTACTTTGGGAAGTAGGATAGAAGAGGAAAAAATAGCTGATCATCAGTTAATAAGGCAAATAGAGGTTAATCATCAGTAGGCTACTCAGGTTGCTGGCTTACGGTATGCCCGTTTTTCACTTTGCCGCAGCAAATACGCTCAGGCATTGTTAATCGGTTCATTAAGTTGTGCTGCAAATAAATTTTAATACATTTACTGCCTAAACCAGATATGTACCCTTCAATAAAACCATCAACCTAAAAAATGAAATATGTATAAGAGCTCTTCAATGACCTTTGTATATAAATACCTATTTACTCCGGTCTGGGGTGGAGTAATTTTAATTGGAATCATCACCTCATGGAATGCAAATGATGCCTTCTCATATGATTGGTCACGTGGTGTTGCTTTGCTATTTGTGTGGGCAATGGCTTGGATGTTGATCATGATGGTCAGACTGAAAAGCGTTGAAGCCAAACAAGATCATCTAGTAATTAAGTCGTTTCGTGAACAGAAAACCGTTGATTATAAAGATATTGAATGGGTATCTCAATTGGCTATGATTAATCCGGTTATGATTTCATTAAAGTATTTTGATAAAGAATCCGGAGAATCAAAGAAAATATTGATAATGCCAGGCATGAGTTCTCAGATGTTCAATTTCAATTTTCTGAAAGAACTGGAGATGACCACATTCATCAGAGAACGAGTGATTGCTTTTAAACCCGATTATTCAAAGGAGCTGGAACCTTCTCGTTGGATTCCTGCAGGACTATTGTTAATAACCGGACTTCCGATTATGTTGATCATGAATTTTTATTTCATGAATAATTTTTAAATCACTTTATGCGATTTAGCCCGCTCTTTATCAATAACTATCCCGATTAAATGAAAACAAAATGAACCAAAGTCTTAAAATTATCCTTTCCGGAATTATCGCGATGATAAGTGTAAATGTATCCGGGCAAGTGAAAGAAAAATGGAATCACAACATCGGGATTAATTTGTTACAAATCCCTGCCACCACCATCGACATGACTTATGAATTGTCATTCAAACCGTCATACACCTTGATTATAAATCCGGGCTATACCATGAATTACGCAAATTCATTTGATTTCATTGGAAACGTTTTATCCCCTCACTACGATTGCGGGAACAATGGTTATTCAATGAAAAAGCAATCCGGTGGATATTTAAAACTCGGAATGAAATATAATTTCAGGAAATCAGCTGAGAAAAAGAGTTACTTCTACATAGGGGCACTTATAACGAACTCAATGATTTATGAAAAAGCTGAATATACTGATTTTGAAATTCCCGATAGTCAGGTTGAAAAACTGAACCATCAAATATTTATCATAGGATTGACAGGTACCGCTGGTTATAATTTTAGAATTTCGGATCAGCTTAGCACTGATTTCGGTGTTCAGATCTCAATGCCTTCGAAGAGCTTTCATGATTTGTATGGTTACACCAAATTCATTCCCGGAATGGGCTATATGGAAACCTGTGGAAATGGAATGATTTTTCCGATGATGGTTTTGAATTTGAAATATAAATTGAGGTGATGACGCTCCGAAACATACTGGCACTAACAATAATTGGGTTAACTTTTCCTCTTTCTGGGCAAGTGATAACTTCTGATACCGTATTTATTCAAAAGGACAGTTTACTTGGTACTTCGCAATCTATTTATTTTGACAGCAACAGAAACAGTAAATTCTATGATAGAATAAACAATTGGGATTTCGATCAATATGACTCAGCGAGTTATAAGTATTCAATTGACTATCTTAAAGAAGATAAGCCCATTTTAACCATAAGAACTCCCATAATTCCTATTACCAATTGGATCGTATTGAAGCAATATGGAGGCGAGTATTATGTTTATCATCCGTGTGATTTCTTATTTCATTTCAAAGTTTCGATTAATGACTCAACCTATATAGACTGGACTGGCGAAGGTCCGGTTGGCAATAAAATCATCATGCAAAAGAAAATCAGTGACAATAAATATAAGTTTAAACTGTCTGGTATAAATAAAAGAGAGAGAGTACTCAAAATCCATATAATTGACAGCAATAGGGGAATTGCTGTTTTTACAGAAAAAAGAGGGAGAGCCGACAAAAATCGTTATTTAATGATTGCTTCTGACAAGATCAAAAGTGTTTCTATTATAGTTAACAGCTGCATAGAAAAGCAAAATGAATTGGTCTTTGACTTTGACTACATTCCAATTGGTTTTCCAATTATTGAAGATGATTTACATAGATAACGAACCATGAGACAAATAGCAATCATATTGACCATTGTTCTGTTTATTTCAAGTTGTTGTAATATTATCTGCGAAAGACAAAAACATGCTGAACTTATAATTGAAAAAGTTGAGAGATATAGTCTTGAAACAGGAAGATTCCCAGAGAACGTTAAAGAAATTGGATTAGATGATAGACAAATGCATCTTTCATTTTATACCAAAATAGACTCAACAGAGTATGAAGTTTGGTATGGACTTAATTTGGGTACATCAAAAATTTATAATTCAAAGTCTAAAAAATGGAGAAGAGAAGGTTAATTCTAGACATATTTGCTTTGTCTTTTCTTTTTTCAATTACCAAACAATTTAACCATTCTTTAAAAGCCTTTTCATTGATGAATAAACAAAGATTAGCAGCAGCATTTTTAATCCTTATGTCGTTGACAAGTTTCGGACAGAAAAACAACGTATTGTCTTTTGACATTAAAGACTTTAATCAAAAAGCCCAGACTGCTGAATGGCTATATATGTATGATGCAATTGCCTGGTGGACATCGGACAGTGTTATGATACAGGATACTTCAGAACTTCATCGACTGGGAGAGGAATGGTTCTGTTTTCAGACAGATGATAAAAACTGGCATGCCGTTTACGGAAAATACGACAACAACAAGTTTGATTTGGTTTTTCATTACCTGGTTGATACTGCATATAAAGTTTCAAGAATTTTCGAGTCTGTTGATACTTCTTTGCTTTGCAGATATTCAAGAGCTTTAAAAACGGCCAACAACCAGATAAAAGCAATTAAAGATTCGATAAACATTACTTTCAATCAATATATAAGTCAAAACGATGACAATACTTTGACAGTTTGGATATTCCCTGCTTTTCAGCCAAGTGGATATGCCGTTTATGGTGGTGAGTTTATTTATAAAATAGATCCAACCGGCAACAGAGTATTAGAAGACAACAGTTATTATCAAGGCCAGTTCAGAGCTTTTAAAGTTGGAGAACCCCGTGAAATATGGCTTGATTTTACAGAAATAGAAAATCCTACACTAGGAAATGTATTTTTTGTCTGGTATTTCAAGAGATATTTCACTTATATCAAAGTTGATAACAAGTATTATGTAACGACAACCGTTAAGGATGGTGATACATATTCCTGGATGCATTATGAGAAAGACCTGGAATAAAACTGACAAATTATTCTTCTACCTGCATTTTATTTGAGGTAGCCGTGAAATTTTAAATAAATCACACACAAATTTCAAAATCAAAATGGAACATTTTTCTCCGGTTATTATTGGTTTATTAGCCCTTATCGCAATTTTCATTTTCCTTTATTTTGTTCCTGTCGGCACATGGTTTGCCGCATCACTCTCAGGTGTGAGGATTACTTTATTGGAATTGTTTTTCATGAGGCTTCGGAAATCTCCTGTTACTGAAATTGTAAATGGACTAATTTTGTCAGCAAAAGCAGGTGTAGTTCTTGATCGTGATCAACTGGAAGCACACGCAAAGGCAGGTGGCAATATTTTGAATGTCGTCATGGGAATGATTTCTGCAAAAATAGCCGGCATAAACCTTCCTTTTGAAAAGGCTGCTGCATTAGACTTTAAAGGGATAAAAATATCGGAAGTAATAATGAATGAATCAAAACTAAATCCAAACCATGAATGACAACCAGCCAAAAGTAACAGGAATAGGCGGAATTTTCTTTTTCTCCGACAACCCAAATGAAACAAAAGAATGGTACAGTAAAAACCTGGGACTTGAAGTAAATGAATGGGGGTCAACTTTTGAATTTAGAAATGCCAACCGGCCTGAAGAAATTAATTATCTTCAATGGAGTCCTTTTCAGAAGGGCAGTGAATATTTTCTCCCTTCCAAAAAGGAGTTTATGATCAATTATCGTGTTCAGAATATAGAAGCGCTGGTCAATGCTCTAAAAGAAAACGGAGTAACTGTTGTTGACGAAATTGAAACCTATGATTATGGAAAATTCGTCCACATAATGGATAATGAAGGCAACAAAATTGAACTGTGGGAACCCATCGACAGCGTTTTCACAGCAATGGAAGGAAAAACTACCAAATAGTTTAATCAGCAAAATTAGGCTTCTGCCAATTATGGCTTTCTTTTATCTGGGTCAATATGTTGAACGGAAAATTTAAGATTGAGTTGTTGTCCTCGGTTTTAAATTATATCTCAACACCTTTTCCCAAAGCCACAAACCATGGATTCAGCAATTCAGGTTTGTTAAAAACCGGAGTATCTCTTTCTGGCCAGGTAAATATTTGTCCGCCGGCATGTTGCAATATGGCGACTCCAGCCGCAATATCCCACTCCATGGTTGGGCCAAAGCGGGGATAATGTGTAGCTGAACCTTCAGCCAGAAGGCAGAATTTATAAGAGCTTCCTGCATTCAGAAGGTCGAGGTTGGGGTGCTCTTTCCTGAGTTGATCAATAAAATCATCGGTTTCTGCATTGCCATGAGAACGGCTGGCAAGAATTTTAATTCCGCTCTCTGAACCAGGGAGCGGCAGTTTTTCAGATTCGGAAATTAACTGAGCCAGGGTAACAGAGTGGGGGAGGGCGCCCTCCTGCATAAGACGGAAACTGCCAATTTCAGGAGCAGCAAAGTACAGCAACGATTTTACAGGCAGGTAAATAACTCCGGCAACAGGGCTGTTTCCCGACATCAATGCAATGTTGACGGTAAATTCGCCATTGCGTTTAATAAACTCCTTGGTGCCATCAAGCGGATCAACCAGCCACCACATTTCCCAGTTTTTCCGCGTTTCGTAAGGGATATGCTTACCTTCCTCGCTAAGAACCGGCAATCCTGTTTGTTTAAGACTGTCAGCAATTATTTCATGCGCAGCAAGATCGGCAGAAGTAAGCGGACTCTGATCATCCTTGAAACGGGTTTCATAATCGCTGTGGTATATCTTCATGATCTCACTTCCGGCTTCAAGAGCGGCGTGAATGGCGGTGGTGAGTAAGGATTTGACTTCCGGCATTTCTTTATAATTGGGTTGTAAAGATACGATAAGAAAAGGGACGAGGGACGGATCGGAGGTCGAGCGTAGTCGAGACCGAAGAAGACAAGGGGACACGGAGACAAGGAGAAATGGAGACAAGGGGAAAATGAAAAATGAAAAGTGAAAAGTGAAAAAACATGTTTTTCCGAAATGATTTTGGCTTGGAGAGTTTTGGACAAGGAAAAATTCAGATAAGGTAAATAATTAGCTCAAAACCTAAAGCAGCGCTTCCCTCTCCTTGTGGTGCCTGAGCTTTTCGTCGAAGGCAGGAGAAGGTGCCCGAAGGGCGGATGAGGTGCTAAAGGAGTCAAAGATAAATTCAGTAAATTTTAAAAACCAAAATCGGAGCGTCCTTCTCCTTGAAGAGAAGGTGCCGAAGGGCAGCTTCCTCCGTCGCACTTTTGTGACGGGGGTTGAGGTGAACCAGAGGTGAATCTATGATTTTCCAACTCAAATAAACCAATCGCAATCAAATAAAATGCGATATTTGTATGTTGTTCAGTAAATATTATGATTCGATTGAAAAGATTAGTTTAAACCAGCTTAAATAATTGGATGAATTATGAAAAAACTATTGATTCTGCCCCTAATCATTTTCACTCTTCATGCTTTCGCTCAGCAAGACACGCTCCCTCAACGAAAAATCACCTTTAAATTTCCTCTTTCACATTTAAACGGTGATATATTTGCCGAAAGTGCCGGAATTGGCATTGGCGTTGAAAAGATGCTGAAACCCCGGTTAAGTCTTTCACAGGAAGTGGGTTATATCTTTTATGTTAACAGGAATTCTATCATTGCTAATGGTGTAAACGACTTAAATGGTTTGAAACTCGTCACCGAATTGAGGAAATATCTTATGAAAAAGGAAGTTCCGGAAAGTGGCTTTTTTACCAGTATTGAACTCAGAAACATTTTAACCGGTTCAACGCAGACTGAATCGTCAGAAGCCGGAGCGTTTGAAAACAATATTTTCAGATACAGAGCAGGGCTTACCGGAAATTTCGGCGTTTTGTTTTATTGGGATCAGCATAAAAGAGGCAGGCTGACACTCGAACTGATGGGAGGCGCCGGGTTGGGTTATATTTATGCAGTTTCTGATAAGATCAAATATGAGGACAAAAGTGAATACAACAGCGGCAGCAGGTTTTTCCCCTGGTTTAATATGGATATGAAAATCGGGTATATTATCAGGTAAAGGTTATTGCTATTGTTGATGAAAGTAAAAAAGCACTCTCAAATCAACTCAAATACCTCCTGCTTAATCACTTTTCCGTTCAACTGCAGCTCAAACCGATGCACACCTCTGAACAACTTTCGGGTAGTCATGTTTTCCAACAGCAAATGCGCCTTTTTTATCTTCAGGGTTTGATCTTTCTCCAAAATTGTCCTTTTTAGCTTGAATACCTTTTTACCCGTTCCGTTTCTGTTGATAAAATAGATTACATAATCCAGTATAATTTCTCCGGGACTGTCGGTTTTTAACACAAATGAAAAGTTTAGCCGGCCGTTCATTTCAACCCTTTTGTCTATCCTGAAATCAGACAATTCATAGCCCATTTCCTTTAATCCCAGAAACTTCATGGTATCGGGATCGCCTCCTTTTATCAGCGTACGCAGCGCATGATTGATGATGTAATCCATCTCACGGTCATTCTGCTTTTCAGATGCTTTCCACCTTTTTAGAATTTCAAGAACCAGCTTTTTGTCTTTTTTGGAGATATCGTTCAGATGATTGGCCACCGATCGGGTAACATAGCGCGCTTTGTCGTAAAATAGATTATCAAGAATAGGAACAGCCTGTTCTGCCGGGATGTTGATCTTTGGGCTCCAGGGCAATTTTGGGCGCGTACCTTCGCTGCAAAGCCTTCTTACATGGTAATTGTCGTCATTGCTCCAACGCTCCAATGTTGCCATAGTTTCTTCAGGATGGGCATTGATAAAGAAACGGATGGCATTTTCAGCTGAAAAGCGTTTGGTCATCTCTTTAATGGCCGATAACGAAAGCTCAAGATATTTTCTCTCAATGCCATAACGTGCAACAAATTCAAGGTGAGGCGCGTAAATAAAATCCCCGAAATCATCGTCAGTTTTTTCCGGATCAAGCTCAGCAGGCAGAGATTGCAGCAAGATTTTCAGCGCAGTTTCATAGTCATCCGGCAAGTACTTAAACATCATATCCCGGATATGATCAATGCGCGCTTTAAGCTCCAGTTTCGGAAATTCAGAAATCACATCCTCAATAAACGCCTGTTTGTTAAAATCCGGATACACCGAATGAATTTCACAGGCTATCTTTTCAACTTTCGGGATATTAAACAAGTAATCTTTCAGCGAAAATTTTTCTTTGTTTTCCATTTAACTGATATGCAGGGTTTTGCTATGAGGATGTTACAATGATTGAAGCTTTGGCGAAGGTAGAAAATTTGTTGCTTTGTTCCGGTGAAAGCTTAAAGCCGGGTTATGACAATCCTTTACTTAAAAACCACAATTCTTCAGGATTATAATCATTTCGATTGCCGGGAGATATCTGGAGCAATTTATAAATCACTCGTAGTTTTCAGATATCAGGAACAATGTCCACTCTTTTTGGTTAAATAAATCAGTTAATTCACAACAGGTATTAATGTTGCATTTAACGGGTAGTTGCCAGTGTTTATTACCATCCTATAGTTCTCAACCAACCTGAATCCTTTATGCGAACTGCAAGAATAATTATTGCATCACTTTTTATAGTTTTGATGGTTTATCCGGCTTTCAGCCAGCAAGCTGAAAAATATACAGATGAAATATTAAACAGAGATCAAATGAAAGAGGATTTCGGGATACTATACAACACTATAATTAATTATCATCCGAACCCCTTTCAATACACTGCCCGTGAAAAATTTGAGTCATTCTTCAACAAGCAGATGTCTGATTTACCCGACAGCCTTTCATCAAGAGAGTTTCTTTTGATTGCACGCAAACTCAATCTGCTGCTGAAATGCGGACATTCTAACGGCATCCCGTCAGAAGAATGGTATAAATCACTGAAAGGTAAAAAAGTATTGTTGCCTTTTGAAATCACAAGGGCTGGTGATAAAATCCTTGTAAAAAATATAACTGAAGATGAAAAGCAAATCGCTGTAAATGATGAGCTGATTTCAATTAATAATATGCCGGTTGATACCTTGCTCAGCATAATGAGTGAAATTCAGGAAAGGGACGGATTTACACAGGCTTACCTTGATGATATTATTACAAGGAGATTCCGCACTTATTACTTTTTTATGTTTGGTGTGCAGAATGATATTCCCGTTGAGTATAAAAATTCCGGCAATGAATTAAGAAAGGTTGCAGTAAACCTCAGCAACCAGAAACTTAAACCTGAACCAGACAAATACTGGCCTGCTCAACTCAAAATTTTTGAAGAGAATAAATGGAGCAAATTTGCCATGGATACCGTTTCCGGGATAGCCTACCTGAAAATCAGCAGTTTTAGCGACCGTAAAGAATACAAAAAGTACTATAAAGCTGTGTTCTCTGAGATTGAGAAACAAGGTTGCCGGAATCTTATTATTGATCTGAGAGACAATGGAGGTGGCTATTTTCATCATGGCAACCGATTCTTAACCTATCTCAGCCCTGAGAAGTTTGATTTTAATTTCCTGCGTCCCAAACAAAAGCCTGATAAAAATGAATATATTTCACTTGGAAGAGTCAGCAAACTCACCAGATTTGCATTCAGTCTGAAACCGCAAAAATATAGAGTTGAAGGGAAGCGGACAAACACATTTTCATACAAGCCCAAACCGCTCAGGTTTAAAAATAAAGTGAATGTTATTACCAACGGCATAACTTTTTCAACAGCGGCGCTGGTTTCAGCACAGCTCAAACAAAATGGCGCAACATTTTACGGAACAGAAACCGGTGGCGCAGAAAACGGCACCAATGCCATGCTGGTTTATAAGCTGGTATTACCCAATTCCGGGCTTCAGTTCAATATTCCCTGGTATCAGGTGATGTCAAACTCAAAGAATGAAAATATTGGATATGGGGTTAAACCCGATGTTGAGATCCGCCCCGGAGCGGATATTGGAAGGGATAATGTGATGATGGAAGTGATGGAGAGAATCGGGAAGGAGAGCCAGACCCCGCTGAGCGGAATATAATTTCTCCCGGTACTTCTTTGAATTGTTTATTTGTGTCAGGCGGAATTTGAAATTCCGCAATCTTTCCTAACAATTAACTAATATTATAAGAAGTGCAAACACTTCCATAAACATGTTTTTACCAAAAATAAAAATCATCCAATCTTGCCTATTCCTGAGTCAACAAAAGCTTAAATCAACTGTTTTAAATGTCGCTGTGAGCGATTATGCAGAAAAAAAAATCAGGCAATTTTTTAATACCTGTTTAAAGAGAATTTAAACAGCATTTAATGTCAGATAGCCTGATATTTTTCATATATTTGCTTAGATATATGAATGTTATGTAACAGGCATACGGGCTGTTACATAAGGTTTTCAGCAACAATCGGGTAATATACCCTTGTATTTTGTTGCTGATATTACGCAGCAATAAATTCCATCTTACCTGTGTTGTGGCAGGAGGAAAACAGAAACATAAGAAATATCAATCAACAATAAATAACAAAAATGGAGAATTCAACAAAAGGAAAGTGCCCTGTGATGCACGGGGCAAACACTGACACCAAAAGTTCAGTGATGAGTTGGTGGCCAAATGCGCTTAATTTCGACATTCTGCACCAGCACGATTCAAAAACCAATCCTTATCATGATGGCTTCAACTACCGTGAGGAGTTTAAAAAGCTTGATTTTGAAGCCCTGAAAAACGACCTGAAACAGCTAATGGTAAGCAGTCAGGATTGGTGGCCTGCCGATTGGGGGCATTATGGCGGACTAATGATACGAATGGCCTGGCACAGTGCCGGAACATACCGTATTGCCGATGGACGCGGTGGAAGCAATACCGGAAATCAGCGTTTTGCCCCGCTCAACAGCTGGCCCGACAATGCCAACCTCGACAAAGCCCGCCGACTGCTCTGGCCAATCAAGAAAAAATACGGAAACAAGCTTTCATGGGCCGATTTGTTTATCCTTGCCGGAAACATGGCTTATGAATCTATGGGTTTCAAAACCTTTGGCTTTGGTGGTGGCCGTGAAGACATCTGGCATCCCGAAAAGGACATTTATTGGGGTGCAGAAAAAGAGTGGCTTGCTCCGACCAAAAGCCGTTACGACGACGATCTGGACCGTAAAACCCTTGAAAATCCGCTGGCTGCAGTGCAGATGGGACTTATTTATGTTAACCCCGAGGGCGTCGACGGCAAACCCGATCCACTAAGAACTGCTCAGGATGTGAGAATGACCTTCAAACGTATGGCAATGAACGACGAGGAAACCGTTGCGCTCACCGCTGGTGGACATACTGTTGGTAAAACCCACGGAAACGGCGACGCTTCTGTTCTTGGCGCTAGTCCTGAAGGTGCTCCGGTTGAGCAGCAGGGCATGGGCTGGATGAATCCTCAGGGAAAAGGAAACGCAGAACACACGGTAACCAGCGGGCTTGAAGGCGCCTGGACAACTCATCCCGATCGTTGGAACCACGATTATTTCTATTTGTTGCTCACTTACGACTGGGAACTGAAAAAAAGTCCGGCCGGAGCATGGCAGTGGGAACCGATAAACATTAAGGAAGAAGACATGCCATTTGATGCCCATGTACCGGGTGTGCGCCGCAATCCAATTATGACCGATGCCGATATGGCCATGAAAATGGATCCTGAATACCGTAAGATATCGGAACGTTTTTACAAAGACCCGGCATATTTTGGCGATACATTTGCCAGAGCATGGTTTAAACTTACCCACCGCGATTTAGGTTCCAGAAGCCGTTATCTTGGCCCGGATGTTCCTCAGGAAGACCTGATTTGGCAGGACCCCGTTCCGGCAGTGAACTACATGCTTACCGAAGCTGAAATTGATGAGCTTAAAGCAAAACTCCTGAACAGCGGTCTTTCTCAGGCAGAGCTGATTGCCACCGCCTGGGACAGCGCAAGAACCTTCAGATGTTCTGATTACCGCGGTGGAGCCAATGGAGCACGCATCCGCCTCGAGCCCCAGATTGGCTGGGAAGGCAATGAGCCGGAACGTTTGAAAAAAGTACTCGCAAAACTGCAGGAATTACAGGCAGGATTAAGCAAAAAAGTCAGCATTGCCGATCTGATTGTGCTTGGAGGAACTGCTGGAGTTGAGAAAGCTGCCCGAGATGCAGGTGTGGACGTAAAAGTACCATTCAGCCCTGGCCGCGGAGATGCAACTGCCGAAATGACCGATGCTGAATCTTTTGACGTACTGGAGCCGATTCACGACGGTTTCAGAAACTGGCTTAAAAAAGATTATGCAGTTTCTGCTGAAGAACTGATGCTCGACAAAACCCAGCTTCTGGGACTTACTGCCCCCGAAATGACAGCACTTGTCGGTGGAATGCGCGTTCTTGATACAAACCATGGCGGTACAAAACATGGCGTATTTACCAACAGGGCAGGGGTTTTGAGCAACGATTTCTTTGTTACCCTCACCGATATGAAATACAACTGGGTACCGGTTTCCGAAAACCTGTATAAGGTTGTTGACCGCAAAACAGGAGAAACAATATGGACAGCCACCCGTGTTGATCTGGTGTTTGGCTCTAACTCCATACTGCGTTCATATGCTGAGTTCTATGCCCAGGACGACAACCGTGAACGGTTTGTCAGAGACTTTGTTCAGGCATGGGTTAAAGTGATGAATGCAGACCGTTAAGATTCGCGGAGATAAGCAGAAATCAATTGTGATTTATAACGGAAAGGACGGCATGGCTGTCCTTTCTGTTTTATACCTTGCCTGGCAAGGGTGCATTCGGGTATTTTTGGGGGATTCATTTGTTGGAACCGGACTTTATCACTGTTTCCATTTCGATATCTGAAATTTTACTACCTGAACTTCCTGCTTCTTTCGGAAAGTTTTATCAATCCTGAATGAGATCATTAGGATTCTATTTCGTTGTTAATACCTCAGGTAACTCCGGTCAGGGAATCCACCATTCTTTAAAAACGGGACCAGTCACAGATGTTAAAAAAAGATATAAGATACAAACTAAGGGCTTAAAATTATAAAATATGATGAATTGTTTTAAAATGAAAATTTATTAAATTTGACGCGGCAATGTGGTTTGATTTATTACTCAACAGGGGAGTATAATTCAGATTGATATGCGGAGATGCTATATTTATCAGTTGACGGTAATTATAACAAACTACTGAGATAACAATAAACTTAAAAGAACAAATAATGAGAAAAATTTTCATTTTAGTTTTGTTTACTATTCTTCTGATATCAGGTCAGGCACAAAAAACAACTTTGACTTTAAACCTGGAAAAAGGTAAAGAATATCGGCAAGTTACTTATTCCAGGGCAACTATAATTCAAGACATTAATAGTCAGAAAATGCCCATAGTGATGACCTTAAAGGGAGGAATGTCATATACGGTAGTTACTGTTAATCCTTCAGATTTTGATTTAGAAGTAAAGTATGAAAGGCTGAGTATGATTATGGAGCTACCTCAGGGAAAAATGGAATTTAGCTCTGATAAGAATGACAAAAAAGATATTTTTTCTACGATGTTATCAAAGATGACCGGGAACACATTTAATGTCAAAATGGCTAAAAATGGGAAAGTGCTTGAGGTAAAAAATATTGAATCACGGATTGAATCATTATTCGAAGATTTTACGGATATCCCTGAGAATCAATTAGAACAACTTAAAGCACAGATGACTAAAGCATATGGAGCAGAGGCATTTAAGGGAAATATTGAAATGGTAACTGCGATTTTTCCTGATAATCCCGTAAATATAGGAGACAAATGGACAATAAAAACAAATTTAGAATCCGGAATGTCAGCTTCAATGACAACTGAATACGAATTTACAGATTTGGGTTCTGATTATGCTATAATTAAAGGTAATTCAGTCATTGAGACAGAGGATAAAGATGCATACATTGAATCCAACGGAATGCCTATGAAATATGACATGACTGGTTCAATGAGTTCAGAGATTAAAGTGGATAAAGCAACAGGTTGGATTATTGAAGCAAATATCAATCAAGAGATTAAAGGAGATGCTTACATTAAAGAGAATCCTCAAATGCCTGATGGGATGAAATTACCAATGACAATGATTAATGAAATGACCATTAAGAATCAATAATAACTGCCCTGAAAGGGCGTAATACATCAACGATTGGTGAAGCCCATCATACAGCAAACAAATACTAACAAAGCCCTGAAAGGGCGAAATATATAAACGATGGGTGAAGCCCATCGCAGAAAGAAAGAGTCATGACAAAAGCCCTGAAAGGGCGAAATATCGTAAAGCAAACCAACGTTAATTAAGCTCTGAAAGGGCGTAATACATTAACGATGGGTGAAGCCCATCGCTGAAAGAAAGAGTCATAACGAAAGCCCTGAAAGGGCGTAATACATCAACGATGAGTGAAGCCCATCGCTGAAAGGCCGTAATACATTAACGATGGGTGAAGCCCATCATACAGCAAACAAATACTAACAAAGCCCTGAAAGGGCGAAATATATAAACGATGGGTGAAGCCCATCGTAAAGCAAACCAACGTTAATTAAGCCCTGAAAGGGCGTAATACAAATCGTTATGGGACAATCTTTAGTTAATAATTACGTGCACATCACCTTCAGCACCAAACATCGCGCACACATGATCCACCCTCCTACAGATGCTGAACTTTACAGTTACCATGGAGGCATCTGTAACAACCTTAAATGCCAGCCTATAAAAATAGGAGGACATACCGACCATGTGCACATTCTCTGCATGTTGTCGAAAAACATTGCATTGGCAAAACTACTGGAGGAGGTAAAATCCCATTCTTCAAAATGGATCAAAACCAAAGATTCTTCACTCAAAAACTTCTATTGGCAAGATGGATATGGGACTTTTTCTGTGAACCCCGCTGAGATTGATGTGGTGAGTGCTTATATTGAGAACCAGCACGAACATCATCGAAAAGTTACTTTTAAAGAAGAATATCTGGCTTTTCTGGAGAAATATGGAATTATGTATGATGAGAGATATGTTTGGGATTAAATTATTTCGCCCTTTCAGGGCTTGAATAACCCGTATTTAGATTTAACAGGGCTTCACCCTGTTTTATTATATTACGCCCTTTCAGGGCTCTGTATTTCTGGAGTGCTTTTCATGTAACAGGGCTTCACCCTGTTTTATTATATTACGCCCTTTCAGGGCTCTGTATTTCTGGAGTGCTTTTTATGTAACAGGGCTTCACCCTGTTTTATTATATTGCGCCCTTTCAGGGCTCTGCATTCATGGAGTATTTTCATGTAACAGGGCTTCACCCTGTTTTATTATATTACGCCCTTTCAGGGCTCTGCATTCATGGAGTATTTTCAGGTTGTGCAATACGGTGTTTTGAAGTTTGGCCGCAAATCTTCTTTTTCGACTTTTCGGAGCAAGCTCAAAATTCAAATTATCAAATAAAAAAAGAAGCATACGGGTTTGAGATCATTTATTCTCCCCGAAATCCAGTTTCATCTGTAAGATTGAAAGTTCAAGTGCATTGCAAACTTCGTCGATCATCCTGTTGATGGTTTCCTCCTCAAGCCCGTTTTTGGCGTTGTGCTCCAGCATTTCAATCTGAGAGAGTATAGAGTTGATTTTAAACTGGTTTACAATCGATTTTACCGAATGGGCGATATTGGAAAGTTGTTTGGCATCATGGTTAATGGAATATTGTCTGAACTGTTTGATGTGATCAGGCATAAACCAAAGATAAGTTTCTACAATCTCTTTTATGGCTTCGGGATTATTGCCGATATGTTTGATGATGCCGGATAGTTGATAAACTTTGTCGTTCGCCTCAGTTAAGCTCTCGGGATAAAGTTTTCTAAGCATTACAATCTCTTTAATCTGCTGAAAGAAACTTCCGGTAAACAGTTCTTCCTGAAGTATTATGCCATCAACGCCGGAGTTCTTTTTGAATTCATCACTTTTGTCAATTCTGATGTCGCTCATTGCAATAATGGTTGCATCCGGTTGAAACTTGCGAACAAATGAACCCGGGACAATGCTGTCAGAAAACCCTTCACTAAGCTGTAATAATACAAAATCGAAAGTATGTTTCTTAAGCAGCGACTCAGCATCTGTTATATTGTTTGCGAGCATTAGAGAAGCTTTTCCGGCAGCATTCAGAATAACAGGATCAAGCACAGACTCGCAGATTGCAACTCCTTTGAGATCGAATGATGAGTTAGGGTTACTGCTGCTTAACTTGCTGATATCTATATCGAGCGTGGATAAGATATTGAATATCAGTTTATCCTTATCATATGGTTTTGAAATAAATCCATCCATACCTGCCCTGAGGGCTTCGTCGATTGATTCTCTGATGGCTTCTCCCGATAAGGCGACAATTTTCTGATCGAAGCCATATTTTTCCCTTATAATGATGGTAGTTGTGATACCATCCATTACCGGCATACGAATATCCATCAGAACGATATCGAATTTCTGAAATTCCATAAAGTCAATGGCCTGCTGACCATTTTCGGCCAGGGTAACGTTCCAGTCGCTCAGATATACTTTGCCCATCTTCTGTTGAAAAGGATCATCATCAACCAGCAGAACCTTAATTTTTCGGGTAATTTCAGGTGGAATGTTTAAGGTATCATATAAAAGTCCGGGTAATTCACGATAATCTCTGTTAAGATCCAAGGTTACGGTAAATGTACTTCCATACCCGGGTTTACTTTCTGCAATGAGCGTGCCACCAAGCAGTTCAGTGTAATAATTAGCGATAGACAGGCCAAGTCCTAGGCCTCCGTAATTCCGGGTTATGCTGCTGTCTTCCTGACCGAAAAACTGCAGCATTGTTTTGAAGTTATTTAAATCGAATCCTTTGCCGGTATCAGTTATCTGGAATTGCAATTTATCATGGCAGCGTGTTGACTCAATTGCTTTAATATCGAGTGTAATTTCGCCCGCATTTGAGAATTTTAAAGCATTTGACAGCAGATAAGATAAAATGTAATGAATCATTGTTTTGTCGGCAATAAACCGGTCAGATCGCTCAAGTTGACTGATACAGGAATATTTAATGCCTTTTTCCTGAGCCAAAGGGGCATATACTTTTTCAAGAGAAAGTAATAACTCGTTGAAACTGAACGATACCGGATCAATTTTTACCTGCCTGAAGTAGATATTTGTAAATTGAAGCGCTTTAAATACCACTTCAAACAGAGATTCTCCCGATGATTTGATCACATTAAGGTAATGTTTCTGCTCATCATTCAGTCTTGTTTCAGAAAGCAGGTTAGAATAACCGTTCATCAGGTTGAACGGATTTCTGATTTCATGGCTTACCGTGGCAAGGATTCGTTTCAGAAATCTGTTGTCGGCTGCTTGCACATGACGGTTAAATATATCCAGCGCAGGATCGGCTTGCGGCTTCCGGGCTGATTTTCCTTTACCGGACGGGGTTCCTATAATCTCTGACAGTCGCTCAGTAATCAGCGAAAGTTGATTAAGATCAGAGGATGAAAACAGGGGAGTTGAAGAACTGAACATTCCTCGGTCAGCCTTCTTTGTAATGACATGCAGAAATGAATCATCTCCGACAGGAATAAACCAGTGTACAGCTTTTATATCCGGAAAGAAATCAGGTAATTTTTGAATCTGAGGAGCATCACTATTATAGCTGCAGGCCTTGCCTCCAGGCATTAACTCTTGTTGATCTGTTTTTATGATCAGATCAGAATAATTTTGTGGCGGATAATCTGCAAACAAAGTAAATTCATGGTTGTTTGTCTGATTAACAGAAAGTTTCTTCTTTGTATAAATTCCTGCAAACAGCACATCTGATTCCTTAACAAGAACTTCTGCAAAATTGCTGCAAATACCATGTGCATCATTTTTCTGGCTGAGCGAAAGTGCCAGGCGGGTATATACTGCGGAGTTATTCTTAATCATATAAATGGATTATTGTCCTTCAAAGATACAATAATGATTATATTTCCAAATGTATGGTCTGATAGAAGTTGATTTTTTGAGACCGTGATTTCGTAAATCTTTCAACCTGATATTTTCAAGCATCTTTTTAATTAGCTTTGCTCAGAGAAGTAAAACTAAAATGAGGTTTAAATTGATACATTTTATAACTATTGCAGTGCTTTTGGCATTGCTGATCACGGGCTTTTTTCTTTTCGGAAAAATGGGTAAATGGTTGGTTAAAAGCCAGAATCCTGAAAAAGCAGATTTCATATTTGTTTTACTTGGGCCGGTACCCGACAGGGCTTTAGAGGCATTTGATCTTTACAAGGCCCGATACGCTGCAAAAATCGTTTTTGCCAACGAGTTTCAGTATGGCGCTGAACAATTATCACCTTATGGGATTACATTAGAGAATACTTCATCGGTTTTTCAACGCACGCTTATACAATTGGGTGTGAAGCCCGAAGATATAGAAATACTGCCTCAAACAACAGCAAGCACGCAGGAGGAGGCAATTGCTTTCAGGGATTATCTTTCGAAACATGCAGATTATCAGCAGGTATTGCTGGTTACTTCAAGTTATCACTCACGCCGCACCACGCTTATATTTGAAAAAGCCATCAGTAAATCTAACCCTGATTTTAAGATTGTTTCTGTTCCAAGCAGATATACCGGTTTTAATGCTGAAAAATGGTGGAAAAACCGCGATAATGCCAAAATGGTGGTATTGGAATATGTGAAGCTGCTGAATTTTATGCTGATTGAGCGTTTCAGGCTTTAGCTCTGATCTTTAGCGGTAAAAATTAATTACCATATTTTCTTGTCAGAGAAGTGTAATCTTCAATATATTCCATCAGATCAGTTAAAGTAAAATCGTTGAAAAGCTTATTGCTGAAATACAATCGCGCATAACCAGCCTGAAGTGGCAGAAAATTACTGAGCAGATTGGCTCCGCCGGTCCTTATTACAAGATCAAGAGGAGTTTTAACCCAAAGATTTTTCGTAAAATTCTCTGAATCAGATTGATTTATTGCATGTTTTATCTCGTCAACGGGATTGTAGGAGATAAGCAGGTTAAGCTTTATGAGGTCAAAATTTCGGGTGCTATTTTCAAGCTTATTGATTTCTTCAATAAACCCAGCATTTAGCTGACTGGTGTCTCCGGCAACAGAAACCTTGATTTTATGGCGCATTGCCATTTGTGGAATGGTATTCTGAATGGCATTCATTGCCGCTGAATTAAATGCATCAGTTTCATTTTCAGGTCTTCTGAAGTTTTCTCTGCTTGATAGAAAAATGCTGACTTCAGTAATGCCAGTATGTGCAAGCAGAATTAAAAACTCAGCCATCTTCTTACTGGTTTCGGCATAGGAACTCAGCAGCGTGCGGTTATTGGCCGCCGCCCACCTGCGACCGCCATCAGGAATGATGCCGATGTGCCTGATGCCGGATGCAGGAAAAGGATGGAATGAATCATTGTTGTTCATGTTTGCTGTTTTATTGAAACAGAGCCTATTAATAACTCCAGTCTGTAAATTACAAAAGAAAATCCGTGTAAGACTCAAATCAGATTTGATACATACATTTCGCATTCTCTCTCATTAATCATTTTCCTTAAAAGACATGAAATACCCCGTAGCTTTTTCTATAACCGTACTAAACTGATAACCAAAGCCGTGGCAATAAAAAGCTGAGAAGTGATGACCTGAAAGATTCAGATTCAGATTCTGTTTATTTACAACCATTTTGAAAGTATTTTTTATCAGGTCGCTGTTGCTGAAAAATAATGCTGCCTCCAGCAATCCCAGCAATTCATCATATTGCGTAAAGTAGAAATCCGATTTAGGATAAATGGCAGGAATTTTCACAAAACCTATCTTTGCTCTTTTGGCAATTAGCTGAGAGAATAACTGTTCATAAATTACTCCAAACCGCGAAGTTCTGTATTTGAAGGTCAGTTGTTTTTCAATATCAAAAGCTCTGAATCCACAGGCTACATCAGGCAGTTCAAGACCAAAAATAGACATGGTAAGCATAACTGCAAAAAAGTTGCTTGAGATTTTGGTATCGGGAACATTTGCAGTGTCAGAAAACCGGCTCCCGATTACCAGTGAGCAGCTTTGGGCTTTTTCCATAAACTGTTCAATATAATCGGGCGGGTGCTGACAGTCGGAATCCAACGTAATGAGTCTGCTTTTTCCTTCTTTTTTTGACTGAATCAGCATCTCGGCAAACAAGCCGGAAAGGCCTATATTGTGGGTGAATGACCTTATCCTGAATCCTTCATTTTTAATGATTAACGCTGAATTATCAGTACTTCCATCGTTATAGAATACAACGTTTTCGCGCCATTTTTCCAGCCCGGGCAGCAAATGCGGAAGGTTTGCTGCCTCATTGTAAACCGGAATCCCGATCAGAAAATCGTTGTGATTCATGTACTTTCTATTTGATGATAAACTGAGTTACCTTTCTGATATTTTTGAAAAAAAGTGTAAAGACACTGCCAAAACTATTGTCTTTAATGGCCTTATGATCTTCTTTGGTTTTTCTGATGATGTTTTTCAGATTGCGGTTGCTGGCACCACCAACCCGCATTTTTACCATTACCTCAGGTAGGTAGCTGGTTGATATTCTGTATTTTCCTAGAAACCTCAGCATTGTGTCATAGTCTGCTGCAATTTTGTAGGTGGTATTAAATGTGCCGTACTTTTCGTAAACTGCTCTTTTTACGTAAAAAGTAGGGTGGGGGGGCATCCAGCCCATTTTGAGGTTTCTTATGCTGAAGTTGCCCGATTTCCAGTATCTGAGCACTTTATTGGTGTCTTCTTTATAAACATATTCAAGGTCGCCGTAGATTGAATCAGTGCCGGTTCGCTGAAATAATTCAGCCACTTTGGCCAAGGTGTTGTCAGAAGCAAACAAATCATCAGAATGCATAAAACCGATTACATCTCCGGTTGCCATTCCAATTCCTTTGTTCAGGGCATCATAAATACCGCGGTCAGGTTCACTGATGAACTTTGTAATCCGGCCTCCATATGATTGCACTATCTCAACCGTATTGTCTTTCGATTTCCCGTCAACCACAATGTATTCAACATCAGGATGAGTCTGAGCCAGCACCGAATCAATGGCCGTTTTAATGGAATGAGCGCTGTTGTAGCAAATGGTTATTACTGATATTTTCATGTTGCGGGATTTATTCGATTTTGCGTTCTTTTGTCTTTACAGCAGGATTTCCCTGGTATATAAAATAGGGCTCCATATCAGTGGTAGCTACCGAGTTTACAGCAAGTACGCTGTGCGATTTGCATATTACTCCCGGGCAAACAACGCTATGTGCTCCGATCCATGCTCCTTCTTCGAGAACTATGGGCTTGGTAATCAGATCAAAACCTGCTTTCTTAAAATTGTGGTTGCCGCATAAAAGCATAGCTCCCTGTGAGATGCAGCAGTTTGATCCTATACTTACCTGATCGAGATTGTCGATCCATGCTTTTTCACCAATCCAGCTGAAGTCGCCAATGCTTAGTTTCCAGGGATATTTAATGTTAACTGCCGGTTTTATTACAACACCGCGGCCTATTTTTGCGCCAAAAATCCGGAGCAGAGCAACTTTTAAAGAACTGATCGGTAAAACCGGACTGATAAAAAACAGGAGGTTCACATAGTACCACAATGTCCGTTTAAGAACGCCTGCTCCCGTCGAAAAACTCCCGGTTGTATATCCCGATAGGTCTGTTTTATTCATCTTCAAACAGTTTAATGTTTTGCTGTAATACGCTCTGGTCTGCCATAAACTCCACTGCTTTATTATGCGCGCCAAGTGAATAATGGTTGTATTCCTCCCCGTTCATTAGCGTCAACTTGCTGATGATGTTTTCAAATTCGTCTTTGTCATCAAGCGGAAGTGCCCATCCCGATTGCTTTTTCTCAGGCAATAGCCATGGAGTTTTGTCGCTGATTAAAACCGGTGTGGCAGCCATAAAGCTTTCGAGGATTGTATGCCCGAAATTTTCGCCGGTAGTAGGCATAAACATCAGGTGGTACGATCTGAGTTCATCAAGCACAAGATTACCCGGTAAACTGCCTTTGTAAGTAACCTTAACTCCGGCCGGCATGCGTTCAATAACTGCGAGGCACTGTTTCCAGTAATCCTGATCGTAAACAGGGCCGAAAATATCGTAAACTATATTGCCTGTGGTGCAACGACTGAGCACTTCAAGGGCAAAAAGTGTATTTTTTTCAGGAGAAATCCTTGCTACAGATGCAATGCTCAGCGCTCCGGCTGACTTGTTTTTTTTACTCCAGGTTTCAAGCTCAATTTTCATTGGCAACTCTTCTGCAATCATAACCCTGGCATTTTTTCCGACTGATTTCTTAATATCAGTGGCTTCAGCTTCATTGGCTGCATGAAAAATCACACCTTTGTAAAGTCCCAGCAGGCCTGCCAGTTTAAGAAATACTTTTTTTCTGCTACTTTTTACTTTCAGGGCATGTTCTCCGAGCATTCCGTGGGCGGTGATTACAATTCGCGGAGTTCCTTTTCGTTTGGCCAGCACAACCGGAAGCACCGAAAAGTAAAACGAATAGATGCCGTGAATATACACGGCATCAAAAGCGGTTTTTTTAAAGAGTTTTATCATTTCAGAAACCGATAGTTTACCGGCTGAAATATAGTATGCTTCAGCATTTGGAGCTATTTGATTCCAGGCATCACTTGTTACATTGTCATACGGAATGGTTTCGCAGTAATCGGTATCACGGGTAATGATCTTGAACCTGAATGTACCTTCGAGCTGAGCAACCTGATTGGCAAAGGCCTTGAGCGTTCCGCCTGCCCTGTAGCCCGGAAGATACCAGTCAATTACCGATAAAATTGTTTTCATTGTTTTAGTTTTAAAACCAGGCTATTCATTCATCATCCTGAAATACAAACCGGCATATCTTCCGGCAATAAATGACGGCTGAAACCTTTCGGTATTTTTTCTGCCGTTTTCAATCAGCCGGGTACGGAGTGTTTCGTCTTCAATGAGCTTAACAATGGCATTTCTTATTTCCTGCACATCATAAGGATTTACTATAACTGCAGCGTCTCCGGACACTTCAGGCATTGAGGTACAGTTTGAAGTAATCACCGGCCTTCCGATTGCATTTGCTTCAATAATGGGAAGTCCGAAACCTTCGTAAAGTGAAACAAAAGAAACAATATCAGCTTCCTGATATTGCTTAATAACATGGCTGTATGGCAGACTGAAATAGTTCTGGTATTCAATGCCGTGGTTTTGCAGCAACTCAAGATGGTGGTCTTTCAGCTGACCAAGAACAGTAAGTTTTACATTCAACCCGTCAATTGCCACAATCAGTCTTTCTAGATTTTTATTGTGTGCAGTGCCAACATGAAGAATATTCGGTTTTTCAGAATTGAAAGATTTTGGCGCGAATTTAATATCAGGTGAAATTGAATTGTGAATTACCACCACCTTTTCAGGATCAATATTTATTACTTTCAACAATTCCTGTTTTGTAAATTCAGAGATTACAGTGATGAATTTTACGCGTTTTGCAGGAATGGTAAACCAGAAAAGTTTTATAATAAATCGTTGTATTCCTTTAAGTCGTTTCAGCACTTCCAGATCATGAATGGTAAGTACAGTTCTGCTTTTTCGCATGAAGAACGAAATAAAGTGCACATCGCCGGTAATGTGGTTGATATCGCCTTGTTTGTCCATTACCTCAATACAGCTGAGCAGGCGCTGTTTTAGCCCTTTACTGTGTCTTTTGAGGTAATAGCTGGTGCTTTCTATGCTTTCTGGCAAAGCCGATTTAATAAATCCAAAGAGCTCTTCAATGCTGAAATACCCGGCAAAGGGTTTCCTGAAGAAATAAACCACATTTATCTTTTTCTCTTCCATTTTCTGTAAATCTGAATTACATTTTTATTTTCAGAACTCTGGTCATACCCCAGAAAACCATGAATGCCACCATTGCAGCTTTGGTAAAGTGATTAAACACTGTAGCAAAATCAGTTTCGGCTTTTACAACCTGAAAAAACAATATCGGCAGCCAGAGTATTACTGTAGGGTATGTCTTTGCGATTACGATTGTCTGAATTATGATCCAGTTGTAAAAGAAGCCAATAAACAGCAGAAATACAATGCCCCCCAGCTTTCCGTAATTTGCGTATCCTTCACCCACCAGCGATATATCCATGCTGGTGGTCTCAGGAAGTTCAGTTCCGGTGAAGCGCTCAAAATTAGCCCTGCCGCCGGCAACTGCTTTTTTGGGAGCCAAAACCCTTGGAAGTAGTCCGGCATACAAAGCAGTTTCTATGGTTTCTCCTTTTACAAATTCATAATTATCAGGCATATGATTCAATATGCGGGCAATAATCCATCCCTGATTCAGCCTTGCACCCATATTCTGCATACTTGAAACATCTACCAGATCAGAAGGATTTTCAAGTTTGCTCATGAGTACCTGTTTGTAAATCTGTGAGTTGGAAAGCTCACTTTCAGCATACCAGGTGGCCATTCTGTATTCCTGCTTTGTTGACTGAATCACCAGTATCATAATCATTCCGAATGCCAGAAAAGCAACTTTTCCAACCATTGGAATTTTCAGCACCAATGAAATGATGAGCAAGGAAAACATCATCCAGAGAACAAGTTCGCCAAACATCCCCATTAAAACAGACGATGAAATTGACATACCCATAATCAGGAAAAATGCCGGCCATTTGAATTTTGAATCGGTGAACAATATCAGGTAAACTCCCACAAACTGAAGTCCGGATAAAAGGAAAAAAAGAAAGGATAAACTTTTAGGAAGATATTCTCCGGCAAAACCTGCTGCAATGCCAATAAATGCAATCAGATAACCCAGGTATTTTTTATCGTTGAGGAATATCGTTATTTTGTTGATGTCTTCAAGATCAATTACCCTTTCATCGGTGAATGGAAAGTACATGCCTGTAAGCAATGCAATACATGCGGGAACTACATAATTCATGTACTCTTCTTCGGGCACAGCCATATAATAGAGGCTGTCGTAAGGCAAAACATTGTAAGCGAGCACCGGGCCAACTATCCATTGCATCAGCGCAAGAAATGCAATTAGATCGCGGATTTCGATACGCTTACCCAAATCCTGCACAAACTTGACAAAAACTCCGGCTGACACAGCCAATCCAATGGCCGACACAAAGTAGAGCCCGGTAAAGATCTGGAAATATGTGAAAATCACAATTCCCAGAACCATTAGTGCCAGACTTCTTTGTGTCCAATACATTATTGCTGAATTAGTTGCTTCATCTGATTCTCTATTCCGGCTACAATTCCTGAGAATGACCAGGGCTGAATCATTTCAAATGATTTCATTCCCATACGGTTTACCTTTTCTTTGTCGGCCAGTATATTGTTTATGGCCGTTTTACAGCTTTCGTAACTCCCCGAATCGAAAATATAACCATTATGATTATCAGCCACCAGATCTGTTGCACAACCGGTTTTGCTGCTTGCCAGTATTGCTTTTCCGCAAGCCATGGCTTCATTAACCACCAGTCCCCAGGTTTCGCCGGGCCCTTGAGAAGTAAGTGCCAGAACATCAGCCAATTGATAAACTACAGGCATTAAACTTTGATTTTGAAACGGAAGAAAATGAATATTTGTGTTCGTGGCACTCAGGCTTTTCATTTCTGCTTCAAGCTGTCCGTTGCCAACAAAAATAAGGTGAGAATTTTTCAGAGCCAGATCGTTAAATGCGTTGAGCAGTAAAAGCGGGTTCTTTTTAGGCTCAAATTTGCCGACAAACAACATTACCATATCATCTTTTGAAATCCCCAGCTCACTGCGCCAGCGGTTGGCTGCAATCCTGTCGTTCACAGCATTTACTGAAAACCTTTCAATATCAATTGCATGAGGAGCAAAAAACAGCTGATCTTCGCTGAAACCATGCTTCAGAAAATATGCTTTGTTGTTTTTGCCCACATAAAATGCCCCGTCGCAATAATGATAAACCCATTTGAGCACCAATCTTCGTATCCATTGTTTTGCACCTCCGGTTTCGTCGAGAAGGGTAGAATCGCCTCTGAAATAGACCGGAATCCGGCCCTTGAAATGACGCATTACTCCCAGATGTGCTTTATAATTCCAGCCATAAACGAGCACTGCATCAGCGTTCCAGTTTTTGATGGTTTTAATCAGAACAGGACAATTAATTCCCCCAAATGAACCGGGACCCGGATTTCGGGAAATATTCTCAATAAATTCATAGTTATATCCATCAAGCAATGGGATATCCCACTTGATTTCGCGACCAAAATCTTTATCAAAAAGTGTTTGATTGCTTTGACTCCACGTATAGAACACCTTTGGTTCCACAATACCGGAACTGGCCAGCAACCTGAACATTGGCGCGTTATACTGTATCGGGTGTGACGAAATTATAGCAAGTTTCACCTTTTTCATACGCCAATGGTTTTGTTAAAAAACTCAACCTGACGGCGTGCAGCTTCTCTGGCTGAATAAGGTTCAAATTCGGTCCAGTCTGTTTCAGGAGTAAATGGAAGCTTTTCAAGCAAATCTTTCAAAGCTTTTAACACCCGTTCTCCGCAATCTCCGGGCAGGTCATCATTATGAAACGTAACACAAACGCCTGCTTTTGTCTTTTTCAGGATATTAACCACACTGCTGTTTTCATTAAAAACAGCGAGCAATGGTTTGTTCGCGAGTATGTAAGGATAGAGTTTTGAAGCAGTATAATTGGTGTCGGTTGAGCCGGGAATTACAAGCAAATCAGCATCCTTGAGTACTTTCATGGCTTCAAAATAGGGGAGGCGGTCTGTAATTTCCGTAACCAGATGTCCAACACCAAGCTTTTCGGCCTGTGGTTCAATTGTTTTAATTCCCTTGCCATCAGCAGCATAGCTGGTTCCAACAAAAAAAAGTCTGATCCTGTTAAATACTTCGGGTTGGGTGTTCAAGCCATTTTTTAAAGCATGAAAAATACTGCTTACCGCCAGATTCATATCATGACCACCACGGCCGATATAAACCAGATTAATTTTACCATCTTCTTTATTAAAAAGATTGTTCTTCAGGTCGGTTTTTCCGAGAATTTCGAAATCAATGCCAGCTCCGCCAAAAGGAATAACGCTGCACATTTCAGGCCTGATATTCTGGTAACGCTCTATTAGTGTTTTTGGGTAACCTTCAGAAACAGAGATAATACCATCAACTTTCTTCATGGCAAAAGCTTCCATGTATTTATCCATTCGGTAGGCCATCCAGAACTTTGGAGGACGTTCGCTTTTTGGTTTATCCAGATAAAAGTCATTGCGCCAGGGGTCCTGCATATCGATGATGTAGGGAACGCTGAATTTTCTTTTCCAGATGCGACCAAGTACCATCACCGGAAAGGCAGTGGTTGAAAAATAAACAAGATCATAGGTTCCTGATTTTAACAGCCGGCTGCCCGTTTTATAATAAGCGCTGAGCGATCGGTAACCAATATTCCCAAGTCCGAATTTACGTGTGGATGATGCTTTCCAGGCCGGTATTCTGATAATGTCAGCATCGGCAGGGAGTGTTTCGAGCAGAATGGGATCAGTACTCATTTCAATAAAAGCAGGTTCTACTGCCACAACAGTTGATTCCCAACCCATTTGCCTGAAAAACGCGATGCTCTGCCGCACACGGTGCATATCAGCCGCGTTTACCGGAGGAAAGTTCGGAGATATGATAAGTACTTTTTTCATCTGCTTTTAATGATTCATAGTGGAAGATTTGACTTGAATAGCAAGATACCATTCAACAAATCTTTTTATTCCTTCATCAATATTAACCGATGGTTTGTAGCCATAATCAGCGCTAAGCTTACTGATATCGGAATATGTGCGTTTTACATCCCCTTTACGGAGAGGTTCATAATTGATTTGGGCTTTTATTCCCAGCGCATTTTCGATTGTGGAAATAAAATCGTTCAGATTCACTGGGTTGGAGTTGCCAATGTTGTATATCTGATATACATCATTTTTATTATTTCCTGAGATTACAAGAAATATTCCGTTAACAATATCTGAAACATAGGTAAAGTCTCGTTCAAGTTCGCCATTGTTAAAAACGGTTATTTTTTTGCCTTCATAAATGTTTTTAACAAAGATAAAGGGTGCCATATCGGGTCTTCCCCACGGTCCGTATACGGTAAAAAAGCGTAGACCGGTGGTTTTTAGCTTATACAAATGGCTGTAAGAGTGCGCCATTAGTTCATTCGACTTTTTACTGGCAGCGTACAAACTTATCGGGTTATCCACGTTGTCATTTTCACTGAAGGGAACATCTTCACGATCTCCGTAAACACTTGAACTGCTTGCATAAATAAAGTGGCTGACGCCGGTTTGTCTGCAAGCATCCATTAAATTGATAAAACCAGTAATGTTATCAGCAATATAGGTATGCGGATTTGCAATGCTGTATTGAACACCTGCTTGAGCGGCCAGATTACACACGATATCAAATTTTTCATCCTGCATTAATTTCTCCAGGTAATACCTGTCGCTGATGTCGGTTTTTGAAAATCTCAGATCGGCATAAAGGCTGCTTTGATACATTACATTCGGCCATATTGTGCTTTCATCAAAACCCAGCAACGGAAGTTTTGCATATTTCAGCCTGATATCATAATAGCTGTTTATAACATCAACACTCACCACTTTATAACCTTCCTTAATAAGCCTTTGTGTGAGGTGAAACCCAATGAAACCTAATGCTCCGGTAACCAGTACTTTTTTCATATTTTTACTTTAGATGATTGAGCGAATCCATGATTCAAGCAGAATTTCCTGTTTTTCCCAACAAAATTTCTCTGAAGAAACTTTTAGGGCATTCAATTTGGCATCTGAGATCAGTTCATTATTGGTTATTAACCCGTTAAGCGCATTTACCAGACTTTCCTTTTCGTTGTTTTTGAACAGAAAAACACAATCAGGTGCTTCATTTGCCACTTCTTTTTGGCCGGAGGTATCGCTGGCTAAAACAGCAATTCCCGCCAGCATGTATTGCAACACCTTGTTTGTAATAGTAAGATTTCGGCTTTCAGGGGTGTATTCCTCGGTGGCTAACCCAATATCATGTTCGGCAATTCTTGACAATAACTCTTTGTGAGGGACAAGCTTATGAAAATAAATTTTGTGTCCTGATTGAGTTGGAAAACGATCGAGAAGCTGATCTTTGAAATTTCCGAATAGGTTTCCCCTTAGATGGAGTTGTAAAGGTGTTTTAACGTCGTTCAGCGAATCAATTAAAAATTCCAGTCCGCGTCCCGGGCCAATTGTTTGGGAATACCAATGCATGGAAGGCATTGATAAATCATTTCGGTCGAGATGTTTTCCATCCATCAGGTCGCGTTCGGCAAGCGGGAAAACATTGTGAAGCACTTTTGGCAAAGGAGATGATGCAAAATCAGAAAGCGCCTGCGCCAGACTATCAGAGGTGGTGTAGCAAAGCGCTCCTTTGTTCAAGGCCAGTTTTTCATATTTTTCAAGAAGCTTTACAGGTCGGGTCTTGTTGGCTTCCGGCAATAAATCGTGTGAATACCAGTCTTCGAAATCAAAGGCAACTTTGCGCCCCTTTTTCATTAGTTTACAGCCAATTACTGTGCTGATCTCCTGATGACAGGTATATAAATCTGCGTTTTCGTTTATTGCGGCTTTCAGATTCCGGTCATAATCATAACCCAGGGCATATACATTTTCGATTCCGAACCTGGCAATGATTTCACCGGCAATTCTTTTGCGCAGACGTTCTTTCAGGTGGTACCATTTGCTTGCCTGTCCGGGAATCATATTTATAACACCTTTAAGCTTTACCCGTTTATCAATCAGTTTGAGGTCTTCTTCAAGCAGATCGGCATAAGTAAATGTGGTAAGAATGGTAACATCATAACCGGCTTTCACCAGCGAATTGGCTTCTTTAACAACCCTGGGATTGCGGCACAAATGACTTTGAGTGAGGATACAGATTTTTTTATTCATCAAATTCCTCCTTTGCCGCTTAATTGGTGAAAAGCCATCCGGAGTTTTTTTGCTGCTTTCCAGCCAAAATACTTTTTGGTGATTTCGATAATTTTACCGCCCATAACCGGAGTAGAAGGTATTTTACCCGATTCCTTTATTTTTTTCTCGCATAGGCCAACAATATCGGCGAACATTGGATAAGCATTAACAGCAATTTCGTGATACAATGTTGCCACTGCTTGCCTATATGCTTCTGAATCAGTTCTTGCTCCCAGAAATTTTGTTTTGTTGCCAAGCGCGAGCAAAGCACTCTGGAGATTTTCTTTTTTATTGTATTTTGATGAAATATTTCCGCCGGAAATAAACCGACGGTAATAACTGATTCCACCGGAAATTCTGATGCCTTTTGAAGCCAATACAGCCCTTGCAAAATATTCACCATCCTGATCGAGCAATAAATTTTCGTTCCACGGACCAATCTTGTCAGAAATTGATCTTGGAGTCAGCCAGGCATGGGTTAAAACCATCCACCTCTCACCATAGCCCCCATAAAGGCGCACCAGAAAATCGACAGGATCATCTGTGTTGTGAATCCATGAGGATTCCTCTCTTGGTTTTTTTGTTAGGAAATCATCTCCATCCATAAAGTGAACTGAGGAACTTACACTGAGGTAACCTTCGTTTTTTTCAAGAATCCTGACTTGGATTTCAATTTTATCTGAACTCAAAACATCATCAGCATCAAGGTATTGAATGTACTTGCCTTTACTTAAACTTAAGCCTTTGTTTCGGGCAACACAGGCGCCCTGATTTTTCTGAACAAGCACTTTTACCTTATCGGATTCGAAGGTCCTAGCAACCTCAACTGTTTTATCTTTCGAACCATCATCTACCACAAATACCTCAATATTTTTCCAGGTTTGATTTAAAACCGAATCCAGTGTTTCAGCTATAAACCTTTCCGCATTGTAAGCAGGAATAATTACAGATACCAGGGGAGTAGGAGATTCAGACATTTTATCTGAGATTAGATTTTTAGGTTTTTACTTCGGAATTCTGCAAATTTTTCTTCACGGATGTACCCGATGTATTTGTGTTTATAATCGATATGAACCAGTTTTTCAGGTTCCAGCGATTTGATAATTTTAGCAGGATTTCCACCAATAATACAATATCCATCAGGAAACGATTTGGTAACAACAGAGCCGGCAGCAACTACAGTAAGATCGCCCAGTGTTACACCGGGAAGAATCACGGAGTTCATCCCAATCCAGCAATAACTGCCAATTCGGGTATCTTTTCCAAACAGAATCCTATGATCATAAATGTCATGGCCTCCGCTTAATATTCCGGTATTTTGCCCAACAGTGGTATAATTACCGAAATACAGTTTTCCCGAACCCTGAATATAACACCCAGGATTAAAACCCGGATTTGTACCAATACCCACCAGAATATTATGTGCACCTACAACACGACTTGTATAGTGAACCGGCCAATAAGCTTCTCGGTTGTAACCAAGTATTCTTTGTTTGTACCACCTTTTGAATGAAATTCTGTCGTTGGCGGTTTGCGTTTCCTTGATAAAACGGAAATAGGGAAGCCTGGTAATCAGCCAGATAAAAATCATCAATGGATTTCCCAGCACGTGTTTTATTTTCTCAGATGTGATTTTCATAACATCTTAATTGTTTGAGTTTATATAAGTCATTTTTTCAAGACACGTTTTATTATTTCCATGTATCCCATTTCTGATTCCTTTTGCAGCATTCTCATGGTTTTGATGGATTGGTTCTTTCCCACACCCAAAATGTACCTTGCCTGATTCCACTTGATTTTGTTCAGCGCCTTTTCCTTTTCATCAGCGGATAGCGGACAATCAGGGTGGTTAATCATTTCTTCAGAGCATTTCAGGTACTTAAAAGGAATAGTGGCATCTGTGCGGTTATTCTGCATTTCCTGATCTTCATGAACACGATACCAAGCAACTCCCTGGGGCATAAGAACCACAGGAAAATGATTGGCCAGAATATGCCACATTTCAAAATCACCCAGGTATCGTTTTCCGGTAAATCCGCCAACTTTATCGAACGTTTCCTTTCTGAAAATAGCCGAAAGAGGGGCTTTGTGAAATAATTTTTCCTGAAAATAATGCCTCAGATAGGCTTCACGACCCGATAATACGAAAGGATACATCTGCTTGCTATCCTGTGGAAGTGAGGATAATCCCCAGCCTGCTTCAGGATATTTTTCCATTGCCGAAACCATCACTTCAAGACCGGTGGGATAAATCATGTCATCGGCATCAACATATTTAAGGTATTTGCCTGAGGCATGACTTGCTGCTTTGTTCCTGTTCGGATAATCACCAAGATTTTTTTCATTACGAAATGCTTTTACCCTGCTGTCTTTTTCAGCATAATCTAAAGCAATTTCATAACTTTTATCTTTTGACTGGTCGTCAACGATAATGAGTTCCAGATTTTCATAGGTGGAAGCCAGCACACTATCCACTGCAATCGCCAGGAATTTCTCCCGGTTATAGGTTGTCATTAAAACACTTACCATTGGTTTTTCATTCGTGTTCATCAGCTTGATTTTTTAGTTTTTCTTTGCCTGAATTCCCTGTGGAGGTAATCCAACATATTTTTTCTGAGACATTTCAATCCCTTGCATTCCCTGAGTTTTACTATAATAGTAAAAGATCAGTGCGGCTTTCCAGCCAGCACGAATTAAGGTGAAATTATACCTGATCCAATGCAATTTCTCATTGAACGACAATTCGCTCATTTTCAGTAACCTGTATTTCATCTTCAGGATTGATACAAAAGGATTTTTTGGATATTTAATATATCCGTAGAACTTATAATTCTGATACAGAATTATATAACTTCTTTTAAAATAGAACTTAAAATCCTGATGATGATAATGATAAACACGGGCCCGGTAATCATAAACGATTTTATATCCGTCCTCCAGTGCATCTTTAGCCCAAAGTGTATCTTCAGAAAACATTAACTTACGGAATGGCAGTTTTTCTTTGATTGATTTGCGGTAAACAGCATTTACATCGTCCCAGTTGCAATAAGCGTGTTGGGCTTTTCCGCTCATTCGGGTAAAATCTTCCTTATTTTTAAATTGCCACGAGAAAGGTTGTGCTTCACCAGCCGGCCTGAACCAGTTCAACGGATTTTTTTCTTTGTCGTGAGCCACAATCTGCTGGCCACATACTCCTGCAACTTCAGGATCATCAAAATGAGTGAGCATCAATTCAATCCAATTGTCAGCAGCGGGTGTTGCATCCTGCACGGTCATAACCACAAATTCGCCAGAAGCCAGACTGACGCCCAGGTTGCGTGTTTCACCGTGATTAAAGTCAGCAGGAGGCAGATTATGGACTTTAACCGGGTAATTTCTAAGCAACTCAAGCGTTCCGTCGGTTGACCCGGAATCAATAACTATGACCTCCATCTGATCTTTCAGCGTTTGCCTGAATATACCATCAAGGCATGATTGCAGCGTATCTGCCCCGTTTTTAACAGGAATTATTACCGAGACCAAAATCCCTTTTTCCATTTCAGTTTCTTTTTAAAACAGTGTAATAAAATTCCTCAACCCGTTTATCCCATGAATTTTCCCTGATAAATTCCCGCGCATCCGGATTGGGCTTTTTACCCGATAAGATTTCAAGAATTACAGTCTCAATCTCATTCACCGAATCAGCTGTAAATATCAGGTTCTCAAAATCTTCCTGAAGATTCGGGTGATAATTCATTGATACCACCGGCACTCCGGATGCCAGATATTCATAAATTTTCATGCTGTCAACATCCAACCATGATTCATTTCTATAAAGGTTCAGAGCAACATCAAAACTTTTAATGACATCCGGAACACTTCCAGCCTCAACAAATCCTTTAAAACTTACATTCACATATTTTTCCAGATTCCTATAGTTTTCATCCTTAAATGAAGATCCGTAAATGTGAAAATCCCATTGTGGATTCCTTTGAATAAGCTCTTCGTAAACAGAAAAATCTATCCATTTTGAGAGTGTGCCGATGTATCCGATAATGGGAGCAGGGTTTTTCTTTGTCACAATTGATTCTGGAAAACGTGAAGGATCTATCCCGTTTCTGAGTCGGTATAAATTTAAAAATCCATTTTCTTTATACCAATTGAGCATGCTTCGGGCGCTGGAAATAATTAATTCTGATCTATTACCGGCATCAAGCAGAACATTGATCTGATGCCTTGATTGTTCCTTTTTTAAATTTTCATCGTGAATTATATTGTGATCGGTATCAAAAAAGATTCGTCCTTTTAATGCCACCTTTTTGTTTAACAGGTAACCTTTGGGCCAATAACAAAATAAGATATTCGCACCGTTATTAAAAGAGCTGATGCCTTGAGCCCAAATTTGTATTTTAAAGAAAAGCCGTTTCAATGAGTTAAAAAGACCACCATTTAATTTTTCGTAAAACACTCCTGAAACAAACACATCCTGAACCTTTGATTTTTTTGATTTGTTGGAAAATATAGCTTTGGCAACTCCAATTCTCGTGGAAGGATGTATAAGGATTACCTGATCAAAAAGCTGAACATCAGCAAATGATTTTAACAGGTTGGTGTTGCGTCGCTTAAATCCTGTTTTTTCAAGCTCAGACCACGGAGCATCGGCTCCAAAAAAAATAAGTTTCATTCCATCTGTTTAATAATCATGATTACAGCCAATGAGTCTTAAGATATTCTGCGAAAAAACTGTTTAATCGTCACACCAACACTAATTAACCGGCTTCCAATTAAAGGAAAAAGCAAAAGTTTATATGTTCGTGGATCTTTCCAGCCATCTGAAATAATTTCGCTGAAAACGCTCCACAACAAGCTGTAATCTCCTGCATCGGCATAAAGCCCATAGATGTATCTTAAATCATCTCTGTAGTATTTGCCCGGTTTATACTGAGGCAATGAAGGTTGATCAGATTTTTTCTGAGCATATGGAATATGCACACCGCGCATTATCGGATCATAACCGGTTGCTTTTCGCTGCCCTGCATAACTGATAAGCAGATTGCGGAAATGTTGAATTTTTTCAGAATGAAAATGGGTTGCCGAACCGCCATGTATTCGCATGAAATAGGTGCAATCGCTCAATACTGCGATTTTGCTTTTTTCCAAAAGCCTCAGCCACAAATCATTGTCTTCTGCAACAATAAATTCAGGTCTGTAGCAACCGGCCTCCAGAACTTCAAGTTTTCGATAACAAGCGGTTCCATGCACAACAGGGCTGGATGCCGAAGCGGAAAAATCATCAAAAGTCAGATCTTTCAACATTTTTCCTCCGAAGAACTTATTTCTTGGAACCCTGTGGTTTTTTGCAATCTTCCCGTTTGAAGTCATGAAAGCCTGCTGATTGCAAACCATAACATAATCAGGATGTGATTCAAGGAAATCAACCTGAATCTGCAATGAATCGGGAGTTGATATATCATCTGCATCATGACGCCTCACGTATTTTCCTTTGGCGACTTTCAAACCATTGTTCAGGGATCGCGCTACGCCCTGATTTTCCTGTTTAAGAGAGACAATTCGTGCATCATTGTAAGAATCAATAATATCCTGAGAATCGTCTTTTGAACCGTCGTTCACAATGATCAGTTCAAAATTCCTGAAGGTTTGCTCCAGCAGGCTGTCAATGGCAGGCCTGAGGTATTCGCGGCCATTGTATACCGGCATTAAAATGCTGACAAGGGGCAGGTTTTCCATAACAAAAGAATTAATCAAACAACCACTCAGATCTTAAAACTGTTTTTGCTCTTTTATCGAAAGGGTATGGCCGTTGAATAAACGCATCGCCTTGTTTAATGCTGAAACGAAGGCAATTTTCGATATAATCATAAGTGCCGTAATTGTTTCCCAGCCAAAGCGAAATGTAGTAGGTTCCGGGAGCAAATGAAATATCTTTAACAGTAACAGAGACTTTTACTTCCTGACCTTTATTGATATTTTTAACCTCAAACAAATCATCAGAATTGGTGATATGACCGATAAATTCGTTCGAATCGTTTCTTATATCAAGCGTGAGGTCAGTATAATCAACATTTTCTTTGGCCTTGAAAACAGTTTCAACTACAAACGATTCGCCCAGATAGACTTCATCGGTTTGTTTACGGTCAAGGTTTACCATTTTATAGTCCAGAAATTCTACATGCCTGGTACCTGAACGGCGTAATTCATTTTCATTCACCGATGCTTTTTTATAGGCAGTTGTAATGTCGTTTATCGGGCCTTCCATCTTAAGCAAACCATTTTGGAGCAAAAGACCTCTGGTACAAAGTTGTTCAACAGCAGTAAGATTATGGCTTACAAAAAGCACAGTCCGGCCACTTTTTGAAACAGATTGCATTTTTCCGATTGCTTTTTTCTGAAATTCAGCATCACCAACTGCAAGCACTTCATCAACTATCAGAATCTCAGGCTCAAGATGAGCAGCCACCGCGAAAGCCAGTCTTACGTACATTCCTGAAGAATATCGTTTTACCGGAGTGTCAACATATTTACTGACACCTGAAAAGTCAACAATTTCATCAAATTTTGAGGTAATTTCCCTTTTGGTCATTCCAAGAATGGCACCGTTAAGGTAAATATTCTCTTTTCCGGTAAGTTCAGGATGAAAACCGGTTCCAACCTCCAGCAAACTGGCAATGCGTCCTTTAACCTTAATTTCTCCTGTGGTGGGTGCGGTTACTTTCGACAATAATTTCAGCAAAGTTGACTTACCTGCTCCGTTTTTCCCAACAACACCAAGCACTTCACCATCGTTGAGAGAGAAGTTGATATTCTGCAGAGCCCAGACAAATTCACCATCACGTGAATTCAAAGTATTTACCACTCCGACTTTCTGAGTCGGATCTTCCTTTCCTCTGATTTTAGCCAGAAAACGGTTAAGGTCGTGGCTTAAGGTTCCAGTACCTACAGATCCCAACCTGTATTGTTTTGAAACATTCTCAAATTTTATAACTGCGTCAGACATGATCCGGATTTTAGGTTCTTTGTTTTAATTTGATATTACCTGCTGGTGTTAAACGGTATCCATAAAGGTTCTTTCAACCTTATTGAAAATCAGAATACCTGCAAACAGCAATACAATTGTAAAGCCGAGAGAATAAAGCAGTTGCATGTAGTTTACGCTGCCTGTTCCGAGTAAAGCTGTTTTAAATGTTTCGATTATTGGCGTCATTGGATTTGCCAGCACAAACATTCTATACTTTTCGGGTATTTCCGATAAGGGGTAAATAACCGGTGTTGCATACATCCAGAGTGTAACTCCAAATGTTACCAGATGAACCAGATCGCGGTATTTGGTTGTGAGTGATGATATTATAATTCCAAAACCCAGACCCATTGCTGCGATAATTAAAACCAGGAAAGGGATCAGTAAAACTGCAGGTCCCGGATTTACATCAGCTCCCTGAATCATAAAATAGGCAAGAAAGCCGAGCAAAAAGAGGAATTGAATCACAAAGCTTACCAGGTTTGATATTACAATGGAAATGGGCATTGCCAGCCTTGGAAAATAGACTTTACCAAAGATGGATGCATTTTTTATAAAGGTTTGCGATGTATCGTTCAAACAGGTTGAAAAGTAATTCCATCCTACGATTCCAGCCATGTAAAACAACATTTTAGGAATCCCGTCAGTTGGTATTCCGGCTATGTTTCCAAAAACAACTGTAAACATAAGGGTAGTCAACAACGGCTGAATAATAAACCAGATGGGACCAAGAATGGTCTGTTTATATTTTGAAACAAAATCTCTTCTGACAAAAAGACCTATCAGATCGCGGTATTGCCACAGTTCTTTGAGGTTAATTTCAAAAAGACTGCGTTTGGGTTTTAAAACCATTGTCCAGACTTCGTCAGCGTCTGAAGTGTTATGGTTAGAAGTTCCGTGATTCAGCATATTATTTGAACTTTAGACTTATTGATACTTGTTGAGAAAATCGCCGTAGGCATTTTTAATACCATCTTCAAGCTGTATAGATGGATTAAATCCCAGTGAACGCAAAAATGAAACATCAAGCAGCTTTCGGGGTGTCCCGTCAGGTTTTGTTGTGTCAAACTCAAGATCTCCCTCAAATCCAACGATCTTTTTTACCAGAAGAGCCAGTTCTTTTATGGAGATATCTTCGCCCCAGCCAATATTGACGAACTTGTTACCGCTGTAGTTATTCATCAGAAAAACACAGGCCGAAGCAAGGTCATCAACATGCATAAACTCCCGCAAAGGCGATCCTGTGCCCCAAATTACTACTTTTTCGGTTTTACTGGTTTTCGCCTCATGGAATTTGCGGATCAGAGCCGGTAAAACATGCGAGTTCTGCAAATCGTAATTATCCTCAGGCCCGTAAAGATTGGTTGGCATTGCCGCGATAAAGTCGGTGCCATATTGTATATTGTAGTTTTCACAAAGCTTCAAACCAGCTATTTTGGCAATGGCATAAGGCTCATTGGTGTATTCCAGCAGTCCGGTAAGTAAATATTCTTCTTTAATGGGCTGAGGTGCGTGTTTCGGATAAATGCAGGAGCTTCCGAGAAAGAGGAGTTTTTTTACCTTGCTCAACCATGCATTGTGAACAATATTGTTTTGAATAACAAGGTTATCGTAAAGGAATTCAGCACGATAGGTGTTATTGGCCACGATACCTCCAACTTTTGCCGCTGCATAAAAAACATAAGCTGGTTTCAGCGTTTCATACATGCTTTTTACTGCAGTCTGATCCATTAAATCTATCTGAATGTAATCAATAAAATCAGAACCAACAGAAGGCTTACGGTTTCTGTAGGTTCCGTTTATATTTTGATAGCCTTCTGCCAGCAGCGCGCGTATAATAGCACTGCCAACCATTCCGGCAGCACCAGCAACCAGTATTTTTTCACTTTTATTCATAGTAGCTGTGTGTTTCGTAACCACCATCTTTAAGATATTTGTCCTTCTGCATGAGTTTTATGTCTGAGGTCATCATATCACTCACCAAACCTTTCAGATCATACTCAGGTTCCCATCCCAATTTTTGCTTTGCTTTGGTTGGGTCGCCAATCAGCAATTCTACTTCGGTGGGTCTGAAATAACGTTCGTCAATTTTAACTACCACGGTTCCGGGTTTTACCTGATATTCAGGCATTGAGCATGAAACTACAACTCCGGTTTCATTTATGCCTTCACCTTTAAATTCAACGGTAATCCCAACTTCCTCAAAGGCCAGTCTCACAAAATCGCGCACTTCGGTTGTAACACCCGTAGCTATTACATAATCATCCGGCTTCTCTTGCTGTAAAATCAGGTGCATGGCTTTTATGTAATCTTTGGCATGTCCCCAGTCGCGTTTGGCCGAAAGGTTTCCAAGATGAAGGGTGTCCTGCATGCCCATTGCAATTTTTGCAACAGCCATCGTAATCTTGCGCGTAACAAAAGTTTCTCCGCGGATGGGTGATTCATGATTAAAAAGAATGCCGTTGCATGCATACATATTATAAGCTTCACGGTAATTTATCATTATCCAGTAAGCATACAGTTTTGCAATTGCATAAGGTGAGCGGGGATAAAACGGGGTTTTTTCGCTTTGCGGAATTTCTTGTACCAGTCCGTAAAGTTCAGATGTTGAAGCCTGATAAATCCTGGTTTTTTCGGTCATATTCAAAAGGCGCACGGCTTCCAGTAATCGCAATGCTCCAATACCGTCAGCATTGGCGGTGTATTCTGCAGTATCAAAACTTACCTTTACATGCGACATTGCAGCAAGGTTATAAATTTCATCAGGCTGTGTTTCCTGAACAATCCGGATCAGATTTGTAGAGTCAGTCATATCACCGTAATGCAGAATAAAATTCTGGTTATCTACAAAAGGATCCTGATACAAATGATCGATACGATCTGTATTAAAGAGCGAAGACCGGCGTTTGATACCATGTACAATATACCCTAGTTTAATAAGGTATTCAGATAAATAAGCACCGTCTTGCCCCGTGATTCCGGTAATCAAAGCAACTTTTCTGTTCATATTGTCCAGTTTTAGATCAGATGTTTCTTAAAAAGTCAATTATTAATCTCCTTGCTTTAAGGTAAATTTTATAAAGGATGAATCTTTTTGGTGCAACTCCTCCGTAAGCTTTCAGGTCGCTGTCTCTTACTTTCAGTTTGACATCGTTGTAAACTATCCACAGGCCTTTTAAGCGGTTATTTACAGCTTCATTGATGGAACTTACAAATTCACGTTTTCGCGTAAAATTGTTTCGAACCAAAAATAATGTTGCATCGCTGTATTTGTTGAGCAGGTATGCATCTCCGAATAGCCCGATAGGAGGGGTGTCTATGATAATGTAATCATAGTTTTTCCGAAGCTGTTCAAACATACTTTTCGTTTTATCTGATTCAATCAGTTCATCCGGATTCGGAGGAACCGGCCCCGATAAAAGTATATCAAGGTTCTTTGTAAATGTTTTCTGAACTACCTGATCAAGCGGAAATCCTCCGACAAGGTGATTGGTAATTCCGACTTCAGTATTCAGCGCAAAGCCTTCAAGCTCTTCAGGACTTCTGAAATCAAAACCCACAAAAAGAGATTTTTTTCCGGTCAACGCATATACCGAAGCCATATTTGCAGCAAAGAATGTTTTTCCTTCTTCAAGGGTTGAAGAAGTGATTACCACCACCTGCTGGGATTTTTCAGGCAGCAGATCAAGTTTTATTCTGATGATTCTGAATAATTCAGTAAAATATGAACCCGGCGATCGTAGCACAATATCATGTCCCTGCGAAGGGTAACTGGCCACTGTTCCGATAACTGAAACATCTGTGTTGCTTGTAATATCTTCAATTGCAAGAATCCTGTTGTTAAAATAAACAAGCATAAAAAGAAATACACTTGGCAGCAAAATAGCCCAGATGTAAGCGTTCATATAAGCTGTCCGGGGGTTCTTTGACACATTTGTAATCCCAGCTTCCCCGGCTATGTCAATAATCTCATGATCCGGCATATTCGCAGCCCTTTGCAGCTCAACTTCTGATTTGCGCTTTAATAAGAAATCATAAAGATTATCTATAATTTTAAATCTCCGCATAATCGAGAAATATTCGCGTTCCATGCCGGGAAGAGAAAGAAAATCCTGGTTCATTACCGTCATTCGGGCTTCTGTACTTGAGATTTTTTGCTCAACTGTCTCAATAACAGTGCGCATACTCTCAACCAATGACTCTTTCAATACATCGATTTCATGATCAAGTATCTGAATAAACGGATTGTTTTTTGTTGAATTGGACAGAAGCTTGTCCCGCTCCTGGATTTTTAAAGACAGCCTTCCTGCCAGATCGTTAAAAAGCGGCAGGTTATAGCCCATTGAAGATGGCATTACAATATCCTCAATATCTTCCCTTTCTTTGACGTAATTACTCAGATAGTTATAATAATCAAGATCCAGAAGAAAATTTTTCCTGTCTTTTGACTCAGAATCAAGATTTTTCAACAATGCCCCGATTTTCTGGTCGAGTTGCATAAACTGATTGCTTTTCCTGAATTCTTCAAGTTTCTGTTCGGTTATGCTCAGGTCTTCGCCAAAAGCTTGTAATTGAATATCGATAAACCCAAGCATATTAGTAAGCATCTGGTTTTTCTTATCCAGATTACTTAACAAAAATTCTTTTGTGAGCTGATTCAGGTAATCCATTTCTTTCTCCTTATTGGAACCAGTTGTGGTAATTACCATAATAGACGGGCCTCTTTCAATATAGGCATTGGTTTTATTCAGGTACTGATTTACCAGTCCGTTTATATCATTAACCTGAAAAGCATAGCTGGTATTGGTGTTGATTTCAGACAATTGGTCTCTCAGATGAACCGTAAAACTGTATTCATCAGAAATTGCAGGTTCTCCGATTTTGTAAGTCTTTGGTTTATTAAGTGAAGCTATCTCTTCAGACGAAATCTCATAAGCTGAAGCTGAAATAAACTTCAGATTTATCTTTTTATACCTGATCTGGCGATGCCCGGTATCAACTTTTACTACAAATGGTGACTCTTTGTAAATCTCATTCCATATGTATTTGCCCTTCGAAAAATAGGAAACCTCAAAATCAAGTTTCTCAATGATTTTTTTTATCTGAACATGCGATTTTAAGAGAGCAATCTGATTTTCAATAAGTTTTTGATTGAGAAACAAAGGGGATGATGAAATGGCTCCCCGCTCATTTAATATGGAAGAATTGGTTTTATCTTCAATAAGAATGCTTGTCCTCAAACTGTAAAGCGGTTCATTATATTTATTGACGTTCCAGGCAAAAAGAGTAGCAATTATGAATGATAATGCGAATAAATACCAGTTCTTCAGGTATTTACTCAGAATCCTGCCAATATTAATTTCAGATTTTACAGAATTTACCGTCTTTCCCATTTTTGCCCGAATTAGTTTATTCCTCCAAACAGAACCATGATTGCTACCACAGTAGTCAGCATTGTCGAAATCATCGTTATTGAAAAAGTTGGGGTTAAACCAAAAGCTTTAGCCCGCATTGCCTCTACATATATCATGTCGTTGGGATAAACGTAAAACATGTTTTTAACCAGATTACCACTGGTAATGTCCACCAGATAAACCATTTCTTTACCGTTAATCTTACGGAAAACTTTGATTTGCTGCCTCTTGGCATAATTGGTTAATCCTCCGGCAATAGTCAGGGCTTCAATAATTGTTATTTTGCCTTTGGTCATATTGTACTGCCCTTCTTTATTCACTTCTCCCAAAACGTTGATTGTATTGTTGATGAGTTTGACGTCTATTCTCACCCTGTCGCCAAGTATTTTGGTTGCACTTTCCCTGATTGCATCGTGTGCCTGCATCATTGTTAAACCACCAAGTTTAATGTCGCCTAAATAGGGGAAATATATATAGCCTTCATTATTTACATTATAGCCAAGCAGTGACTGGTTCTCAGAATTAATAAAGTTCATGCCTGAACCGGGCTCTAAGAAGCTGCTTAATTCCTTCTCTATTGTTCTGATGTTGACATACAAGTAATCATTTGGCTGAATCAGATATTCTGTAAGAAATCCAGTATCAGTGATGAAATCATTCACAAACGAACTGTCGTTAACTTCCTGAGTCTGTAATAAATTTAATTTACTCTGAGGGATACACGATACCAACAACAGGTTGCTTACCAGAACCAATGTCTTTGCAAGTGTCATTATTTGTTTTGTTATTTTCAGCTTGTCCATAGTGCTCCTCAATATCTAGACTCTTATGTATATTTCATATTGGTGTAAAAGTAACCTGTATTATGTGCCATTAAGTGTAATTTGATTATAGGTACACATAAAAAAACTTTACTTCCGGAGGATTATTTTTTCATAATTCCGGACAGGTGTATTTTTTTAAAATAGAATGGTGAAGAAAAAGTCTCTTTAAATGAGCTTTTTAACTGTTTGAAGCACATCCAGCCTGTCAATTGGTTTTATCAGGCATTTTCTGAAATCACCCTGAAGTATTCTGTCTGTCCAGCTATCCTGTGCAAAAGCTGTTTGTGCTACAAACGGAACCATCAGGTATCCGGGCCATCGGTTTTCAATCTCCTTTTTAAGTATTATTCCGTCCCAGGGTTCCGGAAGACCGATATCCATAAAAATGACATTATAATTACTGCCTGCATTGTTTGCGCTCTCAATAAGATTTAAAGCTTCGTTTCCCGAATAGGCAATTTCAGTGTTTGAAATTTTTTCAAGAAATAAACTTAAAACTCTCGCATTGACCTTATTATCCTCAACAATTAATATACGGACTTTTTTGGCCGCAATTTCAGTTTCTATTGATTTCAGAATTTCTTCGCGGGTATTCTGGCTGTTCAGGGGTAATGCCAGTGCGGCCATTTGCTCGTGTTGCTTCTGCGTTGTAAACTCAAGTTTACCTTCTATGAGATTAATATCACTTAGAATCTCCGCAATTTCAGGGTTATTTTTGAAAGCAGGAGCATCAACATTATACTCCGGCAATACTTTCTCGCGGTTAATCTCCTGAATAACAGAATTCGGAATGTCAATTCCAATATTGTCAATCTCAATGTTCAGCTTTTGCTGATTGGTGTCCTTGCCGACTGTTATGTTTACTTTTTCTTTACGGCAGTATAAAATTGCTTTGTGAATAAGGAAATATAAAATATTCTGCAAACGGTTTTCATCTGTAATAACCAGAGAATCTTCCGAACCCTGAATTTCAATTTCAACATTCTGATCCTTACTGAATGAACCCAGCAGGATAATTATTTTCCTGAGCACCAGCAACGGACTTACCAGCGATAGGTGAGTTTGTTGCTTTTTGCTGTCTGTTGAAATATTTTCATCAAGCAGAACCTTGATTTTTTGTCCATTGCTTATTATACCATCAATATAACTGTCAACGCGCTTATCTGCTGTAATTGTATTTTCAAGTTTCAATACCGAACTATAACCCAGAATTCCGTTAAGCATAGTTCTTATTTCGTGCTGAAGATTACTGTCGTTCTCCGGCTCTTTTTGTTTGGATACTGATACAGCATTTACAGGGGTGTTGTCAGTTACATTTATTGGCTGGCTTTCTTTTGCCACCTCAGCCACACCTGATGACACAGGGTTGTCAATTGATTCATGAATAATTCCAAGATACTTCTGCCCTTCAATCTCTTTCAGTTCCAGCGTAAGCTGTTTCAAGGCATTGGAAACCAGCAAAAAGTAAAATGTATGATGTAATTCTTTGAGATTTTCCTGTGAAAGGGGATTATGAACACCTTCTAATGAAAGGAAGATTTCGCTGAGCTTTATCTCTGCCAATTCTTCTTCATTGTAACCGCTGAAAGCTTCAAATACCGGATTTATCAGCAATATCTCACCGTCAATATCTGCAAGCAAACAGGCTTCCCGCCTTCCCTGAATAAGAGAGCGGTAGTACTGCTTGTTGGCCACGGTCTTTTTCGGCCTTTTATCACGATTTCCGAATGCCAGAATAATTTGGTTCCTCCCGATTGTTGGTGTTTTCGCTTACAAAAATACGAAAACCGCTTATTGTTTTTTTGACAAAGTGTTTTCTAATATCTGAACCATTTTTTTACCAATAGCTTCTGCCGAAATATGCTCATCAAAGTACTTTCTGCTGCTGCGTGATAATGGAAGGTATTTTTCTGTATAGTCTGAAAAATGGGTTTCAATAACATCGGCGTAATCGGCTCCGATTGCCTCAAGCGGTAACCTGAACCCATTAATTCCATCTTTGATTACCGATCCGATTCCTCCCGTTTGTGTTGCCAGTGAAGGCACTGCATATGAGCTTGCCTCAGCAAAAACAATCCCGTAACACTCTGCGCGTGTGGGCAATATCAGAAAGTGGCTGTTCAGCATCATTTTTTCAAACTGCATGTATTCAGCTTCCAGGTTCTTGTTCAGGTAAGGTATTATATTGATACCTTCGTCTTCAAATGATTCAGGGGGAATACAACCACAAATGGTTAAACTGCATTTTATGCCGCGGCTCTTGAGTGAATAATATGCATCAAGTGCTATTTGACCTCCTTTTCTTTCCCATTCAACTCCCAGAAACAAAAGATTGCACATGCCGGACTTCAGAGATTTGTCGGTAAGTTCAATCTCCGGAGTACGTTCAATATTGGGTGGAAAGGGAAGTAAAAATGTTGCTTCCGGATCGCAACCGTATTGCTCAACAGCCGAATTCCTGGCCCATTCCGAAGCAAACAGGCAAACCGAAGATTTACGAAGAGCCAGCTGTTCGATTTTGTTTCCTTCGGCTACTGATAATTTCATAAACCCCGAGAACCAGTCATAATAATTGTACAACAACTTAAATGTTGCATCAGAATAATAAACTACCGGAATTTTAGAGTTGATTAAGGCAATCTCAGTGGAAGCCCTTAGTGCAAAAATAAAATCGTATCGTTTTCCTTTAAGTTTATGCTCAAATTCAAACTTATACAGCAACGACATCAGAAAGCTGTGATCGAGATTGTATTTTTTTCTTCTGAAAAGAAAATGCAAAACCCGTTTCAGATTCCCTTTCAGCAAATTTCGGGTTTTGGCCGGACCAATGATATCAACTACTTCAAATTGTTCTCTCAATATTCTGAGAAAATAATAGGAAACACCTGACATTACCTTCTTATTCAATGGATCAAACGAAGTTAAGAAAGCAATTCTTATTACCGATTTCATGTTACCTGGGTTTTGTATTTCAGAATCATTTCCGGTTTTACATTATCAAAGAATTGTACAAATGTAACTCAATTCAGTTCCGGCAGTAAAAATCTTACACTAAACCAATGATAAATGAATAAAAAACATGCCAATGAACAATACCTTTCTGTAGAATCTGCCTTCCGGAAAGTAAGAGACTATATTACTCAGACGAGTATATTAATGATAATCAGATTGATAATAAAAACAATGGCAGAGCAATAAGAATAAATTACTTTTTTAATCAATAGTACATTAATTTAACGGGCAAATACAGTATTTTTGTTTTGTCACATCATCACAGTATAAATTTTTGTAGCGGTTTTCACCAGCACTAAATCAATATGGAATCTTTTGGTTCTTTAACAGGTTCGCAGGCTTTGCATCTTGTTTTATCTTTTATTTCCGCTATGATTATTACAGTTATCTGCATTCCGCAGATAATTCGTCTTAGCAAAAAATACAAGCTGGTTGATAATCCCGATCAGCGCAAGATGCACAAAGTCCCCATTCCAACACTGGGTGGTATTGGTTTCTTTACCGGCTTTATTGTGCTGTCGCTTTTCTGGATGGTGATCATGGGAAATCTGTCAGATTTTGTCCTGTTTATCGGCTTGGTGGTTTTGTTCGTTACAGGCATTTTTGATGACCTCACCGATATGAGAGCACTGGTTAAGTTTGGAATTCAGATAGTTGTGGCACTTATAATCTCATATTTCGGATTCAGGGTTGAATCACTTTATGGCATATTCGGCATTTACGAAATGCCGGTTATTGCACAATATGCTTTTTCTGTATTACTGATTACCGGATTAACCAATGCTTTTAATCTTATTGATGGCATTGATGGTCTGGCTGGCGGACTGGCCTTTATTAATTCTATGATCATGGGCCTTATTCTGCTTATGCAGGGCAATGTGATCTATGCAATTCTTGCCATTTCATTTGCAGGAGCATTGTTTGGTTTTCTGATATTTAACTTCAATCCGGCTAAAATATTTATGGGCGATACTGGTTCATTGATCGTTGGCTTTTTGATGGCTATTTTTGGAATTGTTATTTTAAAAGCCGGTGTTCCGGCAAATTTCCTGTTTGAGAATTATTCATCAGGAATTACAATTGTTGTTGTGGGAATCCTTTTGTTGCCTGTTTACGATACGCTCAGGGTTTTTGCCGAAAGAATACTCAAAAAATCATCTCCATTCAAGCCCGATAAAACCCATGTTCATCACCTGCTTATCGAAACCGGTGCCAATCACAAAAAAGCTGTTTTTATCCTTTATACAACCAACATTCTGATTATTGCAGCGGCATTTCTGCTGCGTAAATCAAACCCTTCATTCTCAGTGTTTATGCTCTTTATTCTGGCAGCAGTGCTATCTGAAAGCATCAATATTAAGCGTTGGTTTATGGAAATAGCCCGGGGCAAAAAAGCAATGGAGGAAACTTCAAAAATTACCTCCGAAAACAGATTTCTGGAAGATATTCTCGATGAGAACAATAAAAACTAATCACAATGGACAATAAGGAACTTATTTTTTTGGTTGAGGACAATCCAATTTTTGCAACTACAGCTCAGAAAAGCCTTGAAAAAGACCTCGGTTTTGAGGTTAAGGTTTTCAATACCGGTGAACAATTGATAGATTTTATAGCGGTAAACCCTGAGATTGTTCCTTCAATTGTTATACTGGATTATTACCTGAACAGCATGGTGGCTGAGGCAATGAGCGGAGAAATGATTCTGGCTAAGCTCAAGGATCCGATGATCAGAAATAATCCTTTCAGAAAAATTCCGGTTATTATGCTTTCTGCAGCCGATGAACTTAGTATTGCAGTTAACCTGCTGAAAAAGGGAGCGACTGATTACATTCTGAAAGATGAAGTCTTTTTTGAAAACCTGAAAAAGACCATTGGAAATATTATAAACCTGAGAAACTATCAGTCTGAAATTCAGTTTCATAAAAGCAAAGCTGAAGGCTATCGCAAACGGCTTATATTAATGTCAGCCATAATTATTGGCTTACTGGGTCTGGTTTTTTACCTTTTTGCGTAAAATCTGAACTGGTTTCAAAAACCTGAAACAGTTCTGGTTTGGTTTATTTGAATAATCCCCTTTTTTTGTCAACCGGCTAAGCGGAATTTGTAATTCCGCTTTAAACATCATTGAATTTGCAATTCAAATATATTTGCACCATTTGAGGCACCCAACAGCTGTTAAATGTAAATTATCAGATGTTTGGAGCGGCATTGCAACCGACCGAAGGGAGCTCAGCGGAGCTAAATGCCGCTCAGCGGGGAAGCGTCAACCATAGCAAGGCAACATCCCGCTGCTGACATAATCAAGCTATTTCTTCTCCGCTTTCAGCAGATCCTGCAAACCCAGCATTTCGTCTCTCAGGCGGGCGGCTTCCATAAAGTCAAGCTCTTTGGCAGCTTTTTCCATGGCTTTGCGCGATTGTACAATGGCTTTTTCCAGTTGCTCCTTGCTCATGTATTTAACTACAGGATCAGCTGCAAGGTTGAAACCAGTTTGCTCAATGTATGGTTTTGGTCCATTGCCCTGAACTCCCGCAACCGCAGTTTGCCCGATAATAGAACCCATGGATTTTACAATTTGCGTAGGAGTAATATTGTGCTCAAGGTTGTAAGCCGTTTGTTTCTCACGTCTGCGATCTGTTTCATCCATGGTACGCTGCATGCTGTCGGTAATTTTATCGGCATACATAATCACCTTACTGTTCAGGTTGCGGGCTGCACGGCCTGCCGTTTGGGTGAGTGAACGCTCCGAACGTAGGAAACCTTCTTTGTCGGCATCCAGAATGGCGACCAGCGAAACTTCAGGAAGATCAAGACCTTCGCGCAAAAGATTTACACCAACCAGCACATCGAACAATCCCAAACGCAGGTCGCGGAGAATCTCCACCCGTTCAATGGTTTCTACATCGGAATGAATATACCGGCACTTTATATCGAGCCTCGACATGTATTTGGTAAGCTCCTCGGCCATGCGTTTGGTTAAAGTAGTCACCAATACCCGGCTGCCTGATTTTATGGTGCGGTCTACTTCATCCAGCAAATCATCAACCTGGTTCAGGCTTGGCCTGATTTCGATGGGTGGATCAACCAAACCTGTTGGCCGGATCAGCTGTTCCACAACAACACCTTCGGATTGCTGCAGCTCAAAATCAGCAGGGGTGGCACTTACGTAGATGGTTTGTCCGGTAAGATCTTCAAATTCTTCAAATTTCAGCGGCCGGTTGTCCATGGCTGATGGCAGGCGGAAACCATATTCAACCAAAGTCTGCTTCCGCGATTTATCACCACCATACATGGCTCTCACCTGCGATATCGTTACATGACTTTCGTCAATGACTGTAATGAAATCGTCGGGAAAATAATCGAGAAGGCAGAAAGGGCGGGAGCCTTGAGCGCGTCCGTCAAAATAACGCGAATAGTTTTCAATTCCGCTGCAATAACCCAGTTCGCGCATCATTTCAATGTCGTAACTTACACGGTCTTCAAGCCTTTTGGCTTCCAGGCCTTTGCCATTCTGGCTGAAATACTCCACCTGACTCATCATATCTGATTGAATCAGCTCAATGGCATCTTTCATTTTTTCTTTGGAAGTAACAAAAATATTCGCCGGATAAATATTTATCTGACTCATTTTTTCGATCACTCCGCCATCGGTGGGATTAAATGATTCAATCGATTCAATTTCATCATCCCAGTACATAATGCGGATGGCATAATCGGTGTATGCCGGGAAAATATCGACAGTGTCGCCCTTTACCCTGAAATTTCCGCGTGTAAATTCAGCTTCGGTACGGCTGTATAGACCTTCAACAAAAGTCCATAAAAGCTTGTTACGGCTCACTTTATCGCCGGTTTTCAAACGGATAACATTGCTTGCAAAATCATCGGGATTTCCGATACCATAAATACACGAAACCGATGAAACCACAATTACATCTCTGCGGCCCGAAAGCAGGGCAGAGGTTGCACTTAACCTGAGTTTTTCAATTTCATCGTTGATAGATAAATCCTTTTCGATGTAGGTATTTGTGGTTGGCAGAAACGCTTCGGGCTGATAATAATCGTAGTAGGAAACAAAATACTCAACTGCGTTATCCGGGAAAAACTGTTTGAACTCCCCATAAAGTTGGGCGGCAAGGGTTTTATTATGACTCAGAATCAAAGCAGGGCGGTTCACCTGAGCAATGACATTGGCAATGGTAAATGTCTTTCCCGAGCCTGTTACGCCGAGCAATACCTGAGATGGATCACCACGTTTAAGTCCTTCAACAAGTTGCTGAATTGCAAGAGGTTGATCTCCAGTGGGACTGAATTCGGAAGTGAGGTTAAAATCCATGGTTTATAATTTGAATGCAAAGGTAAGGCTTATGGGTAACCACAAGTGAATGGTTTGGCAATAAGCCGGTAGTTTTTACATGGAAGATTGCTAATCCTTCTTTAGCGAAAAACCAGCCATCACCGGAAAATGATCAGAAAGCTCAACTTTGTCTCTTCTGAAATTACAAATATTCAATGACTTATCCATAAAGATATGATCAATTTTCAGCGGGTAATAGCTTTCGGCATAAGTCCTGCTGAAGCCATTGGTTCTCAGATAGGCGGCTTCTTTCAATGACTTGCCAATGGTTCTGAATGAAAAAGAGGCAGGCGTATCGTTAAAATCGCCGGCAACAATCACCGGATATGGACTTGCCTTTATTGACCCCGCCAGAATCAGAGACTGATGGGATCGGATTCTGAAAGCAATCTTTAATTTTCTTACTGAACTGATGACATTTCTGGCCGATTTTTTCTTCAGCACCTGATCTCTTTCGGGCTTCAGAATCTGCTTCTCGCTGATTAATTTTACCGACTGCAGATGCACATTAAATACCCTTACAGTATCACTTCCCAACAAAATATCACTGAAAATGGCAAAGATTTCATTATCAGGAGAATAAACTATTCCCTGATTCAGAATTTCATGTCTGGAGGCCGTCACCAGAATTGTTGACGTGGATAAGGCTTCAGCATTGTATCCCGATAGTTGTTTATAGCTTAAATGAAGGTTTTCAGTCAACGTTTTATAAAAAGCGCCATGTTTGCGACCTTTCATTGAATATTCCTGAAGACAGACTATATCGGGCGTTTTATCATTGATGTATGAATGAATTTCTTTCTGTCCTGTATACTTGTCTTTGCCTGAAATTCCATTAAATCCTTCAACATTAAAACTCATTATTGAGAACTGCTCTGTTTCTTCATCACATCCCATTTTCAATGAAATGCTGAAATGCCTCATCATCATCGGGGTTCCTGCCATCAGGTAGATCAAGGTGACATAAAAAATTCTCTTATCGGCAAAAAAGGAGAAAACCAGATTAACAGAATTCAGAACCCATATTATGGGAAATGCCAGTCCGGCTAATGCGGCAATCCAGAAATGCCATGGATTGATATATGGCGATAACAGCCCGGCAAACAAAGCTGAGATTAATACCAGCGAAACCGAAGCGTGCAAAAATCTTATGGTTTTTCGTTCGGGTTTCATTATCGGATTTGGCTAAAAGAATCAATTCGTTTAAAAAAGTGTTCTCAGGACTTTATCTGGAAGAAAACATGAAACAGGCAAGGAATTATTCAGCAGCCTGTAGCCTCAACGTAGCAAAAACAGGATAATGATCGCTTAGTTTATTTCTGATTCTTGAATAATCAGATGCGATAAACCTTGACTTATCGTGCATGATGTAATCAATCCGGAATGATGGGAGTGCACCGGCATAAGTTTGCGACAAACCGTTTCCGGAATTAACAAATGCATCGCTGAGTTGATTGGAGATTGTGTAATAAGTATATGAGGATGGGGTGTCGTTGAGGTCGCCGCAAACAATTACCGGATATGGAGATTTTTCAATCTCTTCGGCAACGACTCTGGCTTGAGCTGCGCGGCGGATAAATGCATGCTTCAATTTTCTGGCTATGCTTCTGAGGCCTTCTGAAAGCAACTCCTGTTCTTCGGCATTTGCCCTGAATTCGCTCACATACAGGTAGTCTTCTTTGCTGAACTGAATAGATTCAAGATGAATGTTGAAAGCTCTGATGGTGTCACCATCTCTTACTATATCAGCGTAACTGCATACATTTGCCGGATTGCCGATGAAGTTTATAATCCCTTTTGAAACAATCGGCCAACGGCTGAAAGTTGCTATTCCGTAAGGTCTGGTCTTACCATTACTTTCCACCAGAGAAATATAACTGTATTTCAGCTTTGTATATTTTTTGATAGAATCAGCAATATTTACCTTGCCTTTTCTGCCGGCATGATACTCTTGTATAAAAAGCAGATCAGGCTTATAATCTCCTGTCAGATTAAACATTTGTGCCGCTGATTCGCTGACCTGACCCTTTTTCCAGTTATATAAATCGAAAAGCCTGACGTTGTATGACATAACACGTATATCCGTTTCACCTGCGGGAGTTTTTTTTCCAAAATCCAATTGAATGTAACCTGATATTCGCGACCAGCAAACCAGAATAATTATAAGCGGCAGCAATGCATATTTTTTTTTGATCAGAAGCCAGACAGGAATAAAAAATAAGTTGATGAGCAGCAGATAAGGAAAAGCCAATCCGAAGAAAGCCCATATCCAGCTTTTGTCGGGCGAAATATACGCAGCCATGAAGCCTGCTATAACTCCAAGAATAACAAACAGGTTTGCCACCATCAGCAAAAACCGAAGTACTGAAAACCTGCCCGACTTCTTTTTTGGCTCAGCCATTCCTATGTCAGATTATTTTTTTTTACTGGTCGAAAATAGCAGTTCTTTCTCTTCCCGTGTAAGACTGTCATATCCCGATCTTGAAATTTTATCAAGAATAGCATCCATTTTCTTTTGTTTAGCAACTTTGTTTTTATTGTAATCGTCGTCAGTGAGCGGCTTCTCGTTGTGATAAACCTTGAATTTTCTTCGTTTGAATTTAAAACTTCCCTGTTTCCCGAATTCGAAGAATGGCTGAAATATCTTAGTTGGATCAGCCCCGGGAATCATCTTGATCCATAGAAATCCCCATAAAGCGCCGCCAAGATGCGCGATATGACCACCGGAGTTTGAAGAGCTGAGCATCAGAACATCAAGAACTATAGAAATAATTGCTATGTACTTTATTTTAACAGGACCGAAGAACAACATATGAATGGTGTATTCAGGAACATAAAACGAAATTGCAACCACAATGGCAAGCACCGATGCTGAAGCTCCCAAAGCAATTGCCGATTCACGCGCAATCTCAAAGACCGGAAATGCATTAAAAGCTGCTACATAAAGCAAAGCACCTGCGATTCCACCAAAAAAGTAAGTGCCAAGCAATTGTCGCTGCGAAAGATATTGAACAAAAATATTTCCAAACCACCACAACCAGAGCATATTGAAAAGAATGTGGAAGAAATCAATATGCAAAAACATGTAGGTGATTAATGTCCATGGCTTTGCAAGCAATGAAGATGTATTCGCAGGAACCGCCAGAAAGTCTTGAATCTGTGTTAACAGATTGATTTTATACGACCCATCACTTCCGGCTTCGGGTGACGAAAAAAGAAACGCAAAATTACTAACCAATAGAATGCTTATCCAGATGGCAACATTAATCAGAATCAGCACAGGTAAAGGTTGCCTGCTGCTGAAAAAAATCCTGATCCGTTCCAATGGAGAGTGTGTCGGAAACATAATTTTCTTTTGTTAATCCCAGTTTTTAAAACGGTTTATCTTGCGGTTCCAGTATCTGATAAGGAAAAATCCGAATATCATTCCGCCAAGGTGAGCAAAATGTGCAACATTATCACCCGGATTGTTCGCAAAACCAAAGTATAGTTCCATTGCACCATAAGCAATTACAAACCATTTTGCCTTTATGGGAATAAAGAAATACAGATAAATCAATGCATTCGGGAACATCATACCAAAGGCAAGCAAAATGCCAAATACTGCCCCTGAGGCACCAACGGTGGGGACATCCATTTTGATATTCGCCAGATCATTCATGTAAATGGATGCCTGGTTAATAGCCATTGGATCGCTTGGATTCATCGACCAGGAATTGATAAATCCGGAAAGCTGAGCCTGATAACCCGGAAAATGTTGATCGAGAAATGCAGTAAATGCTTCCGGGGTAGGAGACATCATTACCTGAGAAATGTCAGATTGCATCCCTGAAATACCGATCCACAAAACCAGCATATGCACCAATGCTGCACCAACTCCGGTAATCATGTAATAGGTCAGAAATCGTTTGCCTCCCCATACATTTTCAAGTGTATTCCCAAACATCCAGAGGGCAAACATGTTGAATAGAATGTGGGTAAAACCTCCATGCAAAAACATGTAGGTTACCAACTGAATGGGGTTAAACTTCGAAGATCCGAAATAATGCATTCCCAGATAGTCAACAAGATCCATGTTAAAGACCTGTTCAGATGTCATCTGGGCAAGAAAGAACAAGCCGTTTATTATCAAAAGATTTTTGACAACCGGAGGTAAAACGCTGAAGCCCCTGGGGGAGTAATGTTGATAGCTCATTTAGTAAAGTTTATTGACCGAAACGTTTTTCAATTTCATCGGTACTGATCATTAAAATGATGTTTCTTCCTGATGGACTTATGTTTGGAACCTGACACGAAAACAGATCATCAAGCAGCGATTGCATCTCCTCAGGAAGCATTGATTTTCCTGGCTTAATGGCCATATTTCGCGCCATTGAGCGCAATAGATTCTGTTGCTTGTCAATTTTCAGGCCCAATTGATTGTGTTTGTAAGTTTCCAATACACTTTCAAAAAGCATTTGCACATTTTCTGCGTGCAAATCTGCCGGAACTCCTTGTATAATAAACGAATTGCCGCCAAAATGTTCAATCTGAAAACCGATGGAAAAAAACTCGCCGGTAAGTTCACTGACAAGCTCTGCATCAGAGGCTGACAAATTAACAGTCAAAGGAAACAGCAATTGCTGGGAATGTGCTTTTTTAAGCTCAACACGTTCGGTAAACTTTTCAAACAATACGCGTTCATGGGCAGCCTGCTGATCCACAACCATCAGATTTGATTTAACCCTGCTGACAATATATCGGCCATTAAGCTGCATAAATCCGCGGCTCGTTTGCTCTTGTTCAAAATCAGAACCAATGGTCAGGGTTTTGTTTTCTTCAGCAGGGGATTGATTTTGTGGTGAAGGCAGTTCAAAAAGTTGTTCCCAGCCTCTCGCTGATGTTTTGTCCTCTCTCAGATCGGGAGATAAACGTAATTCCGGTTGTTTGTTTTTGGCAAAAGGGTTGAACTCAGTATCTACATGAATGCCGGGCATAACAACAGGACGATCTTTCGGAAAGAAAGTCTGAAAGCTTTGTTCAGCCTCAAAATCAAGCGTTGATGACAAACTGAACCTGCCGATTGCCTGCTTTACTGCTGAGCGAAGCATGGCATAGATGGTCTGATGATCCTGAAAATTGACTTCGGTTTTTGTAGGATGAATGTTGATGTCGATGGTTGAAGGATCAACTTGAAGATAAAGGAAATAAGTTGGAAAATGCCCTTCAGGAATTAGCTCTTTAAACGCATCTTCAACTGCATGATTAAGGTAAGGATGTCTGATATATCGTTGATTTGCAAAAAAATACTGTTCTCCTTTTGTGCGTTTTGCATTTTCAGGCTTCCCAACAAATCCGGTAATGTTTACCACATCACTATCCTGATTCACAGCAAGCAGTTTTTCGTGGAAATTAGATCCGAATACATTTGATATTCGTTGCTTCAGGTTGGCTGCCGGAAGTTTGAACAATACTTTTCCATTGCTCGTCAATCCGAAAGCAATCTGCGGATTTACCAGCACTACCCGCTGAAACTCCTCAAGAATGTGGCGCATTTCTGCCTGATCTGATTTGAGGAAATTTCGCCTCGCCGGAACGTTGTAAAAGAGGTTTTTCACCGAAATTGATGTTCCGGCTGAACAAGCGCAAGGTTGCTGGCTTTTAAATGAAGATCCTTCAATAAGTATCTGGGTTCCAAGCTCATCCTCATGTCTGCGCGATTTAAGCTCAACATGCGCAATGGCAGCAATGGAAGCAAGGGCTTCGCCTCTAAATCCGAAGGTGTGAATTTTGAATAGATCGGCAGCTTCTTTAATCTTGCTGGTGGCATGGCGCTCAAAACTCATGCGGGCATCGGTAGGGGACATGCCGCAACCGTTGTCGATGATCTGAATCAGTGTTTTTCCTGAATCTTTTATGATAAGCTCAATGGCATCAGCGCCTGAATCAATTGCGTTTTCAAGCATTTCTTTGGCAGCTGAAGCTGGCCTTTGAATAACCTCGCCAGCAGCAATCTGGTTGGCAACCGAATCAGGAAGTAAACGTATAATATCTGACATAACAAAAGCCAACTAACGCAGGAAAATATAATAAAGTAGGGCAAGCGCTGCAATAATGTAAATATAAAAAGTCCGGGTGGAAAGCTTTTTGGTTTTAACCTCCCGCTGACGCCATGTTTCCTTTATTCGGGTCCTGAGCCGGTCTTCTTCTGCTTCTTTCGGCTCTTTGTAACGCTTCAAACGCTCTTCCATTTCATCCTTTTTTTTGTCGTAATAGACAGGACGATAGTTAAACGATTTTGGTTTACCGGTTTTAAAAGCGGTTATTTTCATTGATTTTTCTGTTATTTTTAAAGATGAAACTGAACCCTCACCTTTTGATTTAGCAACTCTATTAACCTACAAAAATACCGATAAAAATCAATACTTTTGCATACTTCTCAATAATCAATTTATCCGACTGAGAATAAACGGAATTTCTGCAAATCATTGCATTTGCCATAGATTAATCCTGAATGTGTGTGAAAGCAGATGTTAAAACTATTTTATCGCGAAAGTTTAACCACAGAAAATACCTGAATAAATGAAATCAATCAACTCTGACAAGCTCAATAAACTGATCGTAGTTGGTGATCGCGTTTTAATCAAACCACTATCTCTTTCAAAGAAAACAAAAGGCGGCCTCTTTCTTCCTCCCGGTTACAGCGAAAAAGAGGAAATTCAGTCGGGCTATATTCTGAAGGCTGGTCCTGGATATCCCATTCCGATTGCTGAAAACGAAGATGAACCCTGGAAAGGGCAAAGCAATGAAAATGTGCGTTACGTTCCGCTTCAGGTTAAGGAAGGCGATCTGGCAATTTTCCTTCAGAAAGGAGCCATTGAAATAGCTTATAATGATGAGAAGTACTACATAGTTCCTCAGCACAGCATTCTGCTGATTGAACGGGATGAAGATATCTGAAAATGAAAAAGGCCGGAAAACCGGCCCTTAAAAATTTGATATTTTTCTTTATGCTTTTACAACTGCCGGATAACGTCTGCTGACGAAATAAAACCCGCCGAAGAATACAGCACTGTAAAAGAGATCACCCATAAGTCCGTTATAAAAGAAAGGCAATCCGGCAATATAAGCCTGAATCAATCCTGAAAAATCTTTGGTATAAGGCATCATTCCGCTTGCCCATGCACCAAAATTTGTTACCAGAAAGAATACAACTGTTGAACTGACAGCAGCCAACAATACATTTCCGGCTTTTACTCTGTTTCTGAGCGCAAATCCTATTAAAACTGTAAGAACTATGCCTGCATAAACGGCAATCATTGTTGAATGAAACCCGATAACCAGGTCGCTGATCAGCATGGCTGCTATTGGCAACAAAATTGCGAAAGCTTTGCGGTTGATGTAAGCTCCTCCGAAAAGAGCAATGGCGGCTACCGGTGTAATGTTTGGCCAGTGGGGCAGAAGACGCATAAATGCAGCTGCCATTATTGCCATTGCGATTATTATTGTCCGGGCCTTTAAATTCTTATTGTCCATGATTCACATTTTTTGTTTCGGCAAAATTATAAAAGCTTTGACTTAAACAGACACCTGAGCGTTTTTTTTTCAACATATTTATCGACATTCCTGCTTTCCGTAACAATTTCAGGTCTTCCCTGACTGTTTGTGTAAAAAGAAATTAAGAGCAGAAAAGGTGTAACCCTCCTAATATCAGTCAATAAGCCTGAGTATTTATGCAATTAAACAATTCCGGGACAATTTAGTTATTTTGAAGTGCATTATTCCGCAAGTCAGGGTTTTACTTATTGAAAGCAAATGTTTCGCAAAACAAGGTAAAATCAAGTCAAGCCCTCACTATCAACGAATCACGCAAGTCAGGGTTTGACTTATTGAAAGCAAATGTTTTGCAAAACAAGGTAAAATCAAGTCAAGCCCTCACTATCAACGAATCACGCAAGTCAGGGTTTTACTTATTGAAAGCAAATGTTTCGCAAAACAAGGTAAAATCAAGTCAAGCCCTGACTATCAACGAATCATCGACATACTTGCGGAATTAAGGATAAAATTTTCCTGATTGAACCGGAAGCCATATTTTTTAGTAAGTTTGCTTTAAAATCTGCTAATTGGAAATGTTACAGAAATTAGTATTCACCTTTCTGACAATCATGGTATTGGGAGCTTGCGACCGTGACCGTACATCCGCCGACCTTATCCTTAGGAACGCTGTAATCTACACTGCTGACAGTGGTTTTACCATTTATACCGCTATGGCCATCCAGAACGGGAAAATTATGGGTGTTGGTGACGATAAGTTTATTCTGGAAAATTATTCGTCCGATTCAGTGATCGATTTGCAAGGACAGGCAGTTTTTCCTGGTTTTATTGATGCGCATTGCCATTTTTATGGATATGCTAATATGAAGAGGTTTGCTGATCTTTCAAAAGCGTCTTCATATAACAATATGCTGGAAATCATTCAGGAACACAACAACCTTTATCCTGATTTATGGATAGTTGGCAGGGGTTGGGATCAAAATAAATGGCCGGTGAAAGTTTTCCCGGATAATGAGGAACTTAACAAGCTGTTTCCCGAAAATCCGGTGGTACTTGTAAGGGTTGACGGACATGCAGTACTGGTCAATGAAGCGGCGATTATTCTTTCAGGACTCACACCCGATAGCATTTCTGATGCAAAAATGGCAATTTTGAACAATGGAAAATTCACCGGAGTATTTCTGGAGTCCTATGCAGATTATTTCAGAAATCTTGTACCCGCTCCTGAGGGTGATCAATTGACTGATTTATTGCTGAAAGCTGCTGATGATTGTCATGAAGCCGGGCTTACTATGGTTGCAGATGCAGGTTTGGATGCTGAAATAATTGATCATATTGATGATTTACAAGATGATTCAAAACTAAAGATGGCAATTTACGCCATGCTGAATCCAACAGAAGAAAATATAAATCGCTTTGTAAAAAGCGGAATTGTTGTAAAACCCAAACTAAGCATCCGTTCGATAAAATTTTATGCCGATGGTGCTTTGGGTTCCAGAGGCGCTTGTCTGCTTGATCCATACACCGATCAACCCGGAAACTATGGAATTCTTACCATGTCGGCAGATGAACTTGGAAGATACTGCGTAATAGCTTATGACAATGGTTACCAGATAAATACACACGCAATAGGTGACTCAGCGGTACGAATGGTGTTGAATGTTTACAGCAATTATCTGTTGCCCGACAATGATCTACGCTGGAGGATAGAACACGCGCAGATTGTTCATCCTGATGATTTTAACCTTTTTGGTGAGTTTAAAATTGTACCATCAATCCAGGCTACTCATGCAACATCCGACATGCGCTGGGCAGGGAACAGATTAGGAAAAGAACGGATTAAAAATGCCTATGCGTATCGAAAACTAATGCTTCAGAACGGATGGATTCCCAATGGCACAGATTTTCCAATAGAAGGCATCAGCCCGATTCATACCTTCTATGCTACAATTTCGCGTAAAGACCACAAAGGCTATCCATCAAAAGGTTTCCAGAAAGAGAATGCGCTTACACGCGAAGAAGCACTCCGATCGGTTACCATATGGGCAGCAAAGTCCTGCTTTGAAGAAAACCGTCGTGGCAGTCTCGAACCCGGCAAAAATGCTGATTTCGTAATACTTGACAGAGACATTATGGTTATTCCCGAAAGGGAGATTCCTTTGGCTAAAGTTATGCGAACATATATAGATGGCGAAGCTGTCTATATACAGAACTGATTTTCATAAATTGAACATAAGAGAATATTGTTCGTTTAATTTCAACAGAAGTTGAAAAATGAAAAATCTCTTTTTGCTCGTTTTACTGGTCATTCTATTTAATCCCCTTATTTCTGCTCAGGAAATAGCTGTAGTTGATTTCACCCAACTGCAACCTTTGCTTGATAAGCGAAACGACACAACCTATGTCGTGAATTTCTGGGCAACCTGGTGTTTGCCGTGTATTAAAGAAATGCCGTATTTCCAGCAGATTCATGAAAACTTCAGTGACCGGAAAGTTAAAGTAATTCTGGTCAGCCTCGATTTTGAAAAGCAGATCAAAAGCAGACTCATCCCGTTTATCGAAAAAAACAGGCTTACCGCAGAAGTGATTTTACTTAACGATCCGGATGCAAATTCATGGATAGATAAAGTTAATCCAAAATGGTCGGGTGCACTGCCTGCTACAGTGATTTACAATAAGAATTTTCAGGGATTTTACGAACAAAGCTTTACTTACAACGAACTTGAACAAATTATTAATCAAAACATTCTAAACTGATGAAAAAGACCACCTTATCAATTTTATTCTCTTTTCTCGCTATTGCTTTCGTTTTCGGACAAGGCTATAATGTTGGAGACAAAGCCATTGATTTCAAATTGAAAAACATAGATGATAAATATGTTTCTATGGCTGATTACCCTGATGCCAAAGGGTTTATTGTAATTTTCACCTGTAACCATTGTCCTTTTTCAGTTGCTTATGAAGACCGTATCATTGACATCGACCTTAAATACAAAGAACTTGGTTATCCGGTGATTGCGATCAATCCCAACGACCCGGCTCTTGTACCTGCCGATAGTTTTGAAGAAATGAAAAAACGTGCGGCAGAAAAGGAATTTACTTTCCCTTATCTTTTCGATGAAGGTCAGAAGGTATTTCCGGTTTATGGTGCCACCCGTACTCCTCACATCTATCTCCTTAATAAAGAGAAAGATGGACTTAAAGTAGCATACATCGGAGCCATTGACAATAACCATCAGGATGCAGCAGCAGTTACTGAAAAGTATCTCGAAAATGCAGTAAATGCATTGATTAAAGGCAATAAACCGGCCGTTGATTTCACCAAAGCTGTTGGATGCACCATTAAGGTTGCTTCAAAATAAAATTGTTGATTTCAGTCAAGATATCTTTTGGCTTCATTATTCGTAATGGAGCCATTTTTTGTGGAGAAAATTATAAATACCGGAGTATCCATATCATTTCACCGGGTTGAATTGTTCTGTTAAGAGAGCAAAAGAATTCCGTTACTTTGTTTAAAAATTATTCTATGTCTGAACTGAGTGAATTATTCGGCTTGCCGGAACTTGAAGAAGAGCTGATTTTCGGCACATCGCGCAGCAGCGGAAAAGGCGGTCAGCATGTAAATACTACTGAAACCAGGGTAGAGTTGCATTTCAATATTCCAGATTCCAGATTACTCACAGCTGAGCAGAAATCACTTTTAATTGAAAAACTTGGGCACAGGTTATCCGGCGAAGGGAAGTTAAGAATGTATTCCCAGAAATCACGAAGTCAGTCAACGAATAAGGAAGATGTGTTGAAGCGCTTTTATGAGCTGATTGCTAAATCTCTCAAGCCAGTCAAAGCCAGAATTATTAAAAGCAAACCAGGAAGAGCGCAAAAAGAAGCACGTCTGGCCGGAAAGAAGGTTATTTCTCAAAAAAAGGAGCTTCGGAAACCGCCTAAGCCTGAATTATAACAACTCAGCCTCTGATGAAATGAGGCATATCAGCAGGAATCACGAACGAAAATTCAATCAATCCGGAAGCAACACCATCCTTATACCACGGGCTCTGAAAAATCATTTTCTTCACGCCGTTTTTCTCTATCGTATATGCATTTGTAACTCCCTCGTTAAGAAGTCTTGACATAATTGAGACAGATGCGGAATTATGACAATCGTTCAAAGGCTTGCCATATAAATCCCTGCCTCCATACTTTTCAAACACTTTTGCTGAAGCATCGTTCATTTCAACAATATTGCCTTCGTTGTCAGAAACTGTAATGGCAATAGGGATTCCGTTAAACCAGTTGCTATTCATGATGAATAAATTTTTGCGCAAAAATACCTGAATTTATTTGAAAATAGAGAAAACTGTGTATCTTTGCACCCTCATAACGGCCCCGTAGCTCAACTGAATAGAGTATCTGACTACGGATCAGAAGGTTACAGGTTTGAATCCTGTCGGGGTCACTTGATAATCAAAGGGTTACAACGTTTTTTTGTTGTAACCCTTTGTCTATTATAAAACAACTTATAAAACAAAGGGGGTTTATATCCCTAAAATCAGGGTAAATTCCCCCGGTTGAATGGAAATAAAAAAAGAAAGGTTTTGTTTCAATTTCACAAAATTCACTTTTTCACTTTTTAAGCATAAAAAAACCTGAACCGGGTAAATCACTTCCGGTTCAGGGCAAAAGGCCGGGGATAGATATGGAATACCCCCGGAATAACTTAAACTCTTGGCTTCAAAAGGTCAACAATCAGGATCCTATGCCCGTTTCCATCTTTTTCGTGTGTTGTGGAATGGGTGTTAATAACCTCCTGAAGTTTGTTCTGAAAGTCTGTTTCGGCTTCAATACCGTAAAAGGTATCAACAATCAGGTTTGTACCTTCCAGCTTTAGCCCTAAACGTATTTTTGGAATTTCGTTTAAAACCGTTTGAACAGTTGCTTTTCTGTTCGGTTTTGTTGAAGCTACATTTAAAATTGTGGCTTCAATGATCTGGTTCATCGTTCTCTTTTCAATCATGATATTGTTTTTAATTGTTAGGCCGGCAAAATTGCCAGTATTTTTAAATAAACTTTCGGCTTAAAACCGGATTCAATACGTTTGAGCATTTCTGTTGATACTCCGGAAAAGTCTTCAATTGTTTTAACCTTTCCCGATTCAATAAGCTTAATTTGATCCGGTGTATAATTGCCTTTTATTATCAGGTCGTTACCGTTTTTCGCTTCAATGTAGCAAACCTTTATCGGCTCAATCATGCTCCCGGCTGATAAGTCCCGGATAATTCGGATTCTCTCTCTCTTATTCATGGTTCGGCTGTATTACTTCAATATGAAATACAATATCCTGTGGCCTTATCTTGTCGGGGTAATCGGGATCTGAACAGGTTTTTATTCCGTTTCGCTCTATTACTCTGTAAACTTTCGGTTCATGTTCAACCTCCCCGGATATAAGTTTTTTTACCGTTTCAATTTTCTGTTTTTTACTTATCATGGCTTTTGAGTTTTTGAATTAATAAATCCAGTTATTCATCAGTCAATTTTTCAAGTTCCTGAAGGGGTGCCGGTAAAACGTGTTTGAGTAAACGTTCAATGAAGTTTAACCGGTCTTTTGGTTCCAATGCTTCATAATCAGCCTGCATTGTTTCAATATTGGTATCAATGAAGGTTTGTAAAAGTGTGCGAAGTTCATCGGTGCTTTTATTTGTTGATCCTTTCGGCCTCCCGTTTGGGTTGTTTATAGTTCCTTTCTTTGGCATTTTATCAAAATTTAATTGTTTAATAACTGTGATTCTCTGCTTTTCAAAGCATTGTAATACTGATCCGGGGTAATATCCAAACCGTAATTAATCAGGCAATCAGCAGATAATACAACCAAATCATAATAAATTTCATCTGAAGTTTTATCCGGGCTTAACCAAACATCAGGAATTAAACGGCCTGTAAATTGCCTTTCAATGATCTGCCATATTTCGGCCTGTGGTTGTGTTACCGGTTCAGTATAGGTTTGTACCTTCCTAAATTGTTTGTAATCAAATCGGATAAGGTAATCAGCTAAATCCAAACCTTTGCTTTTGTCGGTTTCGCTTGCGTTACGTTCCAAAATATCAGAAACAACAAACCGGGATCCGGGCAATTTTGCGTTTATATCCTTTGCCTTTTGGCTCCATTCATTAAAAGCGTTTAAATCCGGGTATAAAACAACCTTTCGGCCTTTCAATGCTTTGCACTTTTCAAGTGTTAAACTGCTTTTATTGTAAACGGCCAACCATAATAACTGGTCGGGGGTGTCGGGTAACCCATAACAAAGGGTACCAATAACGGCCGTTTTCGGGGCTTCAACCAATGCAACGGGGTTAACTGGGTACCTGTTTAAAAGGTGTTCGCCAAATAAACAGGAAACAAACCTTTCATTCTGTTTGTAATCCTGAAGCCAACCGGGTAACGGTTCGCCCTTTTCGCTATGGTGCCGTTCAATAATTGAATGAATAAAATCGGTGCTTTTGGTATGGTTTGTTTCATTGAATTGCTTCGCCTGAATTGTGCGAACATACCCGGCAAAGTCAATAAATGGAAACGTAACCGCCCCCGATCGGTAACCCCGGGTAATTGTTCCCAACCTGTAAAGACTGATTACTTTTTCAATATCTTCAGCCGGGTACCATTGTAAAAGGTTTTGTATGAAAGTATTATTTTGGTAACCTTTCAGGGTTGCATTAAGTATGGTTTCAGGAATGAAATAAACGGGTTGAACCTTTGGCCGGGGCTTTGGTTCGGTGTCCTTTATTTGTATGGTGCCGGTTTCAGAATAATACCGGTAATCAGTTGAAAGGTGAACGGGTGCTTTGTCGTTATTATTCAGATAAAATTCAGTAACGTAACAACCATTTTCAATAACTTCATTAACCTGGGTTTTGGGTAAATAATAAGTTCCCCCATCGGTAACAACCTGAAAGGCTTTTTCTGAATAGTCTATTAATTGAATGAAAGGGACAAAGAAACAACGGGTTTCAAGTGGTGGCCGCTTGTGGTAACCGCAATTACTTTCCCGGTCGCAACGCCCGTAATTGTCCGGCAAATATTGCCCGGTTTCGGTATCAATATACCGGACAAACCGCCCTTTTCCGCAATCCGGGCAAATGTGTTTTTTTGCTCCTTTATCCAATATGTAATGGTGTTCCATCGTTTGAAATCATTACGTTATTACCTGTGTTAAGTATCTCAATAACAATGCCTTGCCCCTGTAAACGCTTTTTAAAGTTTTGCTTTTTTACGGGTTGGTTTCCATCTTCCAAACAATAAGCCCTGTATTCCCTGTAAAGTTCTTTGAGCAAAACCGGTCTTTTTGTACTGGGTTTGTAACACATTTCATTTATGAATAATGCAACGCTATCACTTTCCAATTTATAGGCCTCCCGGGCTTTGTCTGTGGCTTGGCTTTCTGTGAATTTCTTATTCTGAAGTAACCGTTTCAGGCCTTCCAAAACCCAATTAAAAACCCCTGAAAGTTCGGTTTCAATTATTTTCTTTGCCAGTTGTTTATCCTGATCGGCTTCAGAAATCGTAACTTCAAAAGGAATGATTAACAACCGCCTGAAATAAGCGTTTGTGTGTTCAACCTCCCGGGGTAATTCGTTCAGGTTGAATATTAGCTTTGCGTAATCGTAAATAATAAACGGCTCCATATAAGGTAAACGGGCTTCAACCGGTTCACCTGAAGCAAGTTGTTTAAAGAATGAAGTTTCAAGTTTGCCGTTTATTTCTGAAGCGTAGTTTACCAATTTACCGGCAATCATTGCCCGATAATATCCGGCCTTATCTGTCAGGTTTTCAAGTGAATAACTTGTTACATTCATTGCCCCTAACAAAGCGTTTACAATGTCATAAACAACGCTTTTTCCATTTGCCCCGGTGCCGTAAAGAAGTAAGGCTTTTTCAAGTTTCAGGAAATTGGTTTTTATAAATATGTAGCCCAAAAATTCACATAGTATTTTTTGTAAATCTTTATCCGGCAAAACCTTATTTAAAAACGCTTCAAACATTGGTGCCCGGGCTATCGGGTTGTACTCAAAAGGTAACTGATAAGTCAGAAAATCTTCAGAATTAAACGGTCTTAACCGGGTGCCGGTTGGGGTAATTTCAAAGGTGCCGTTTATCAGGTTTATTAAAACTCTGTTTTCGGGCTGATCCGGGGTTTTTAAAAATCCGGTTGCAAAGAATTGTTTTAATAGTTTTTCCCTAAATTCATAATGCCGGGCTGAAAACTTTTGTATGCCTTGTTTTTCGGCAACCTTACCTAAAAAATTCTGAAGGGTTTCTTTGTCAAGCTTTACCCAATAGCAACCATTATATAAATATATGAAGCCCCCGTTTTTACAAAGCCCCCAATTATAAAGTATTGCCAGTTGCTGAATATTTTCAACTGACAATATTAACAGGTGCCTTTCTTTAACTTTTTTGTCCTGTTTTTCCCGATCTTCTTTACTTAATTTACTTAATTCAGGAAATGCCAACAAATGAAAGTCCAACGGCTGAACCAATTCAATTAATTGCCCTAAAATTGTGCTTTCGGTTGCTGGGGCTTCCTTTTCCCGCTTGCTGAAGGGGTTAATATCCTGAAGGGTTTCAGGGCTTTGCAGGGGTTCAAAAGTTGGGGTAATTTCGTACTGGGTGGTTTTTTCTATATCCATTTCCATATTGTTACCCCCTTTTACCTTCTTTGAGGTACCTTAATAAATCGGATTTTTGAAAATAGACACGTTTACCCCTTTTCAGGTTTGGCAGTTCGCCCCGGCTTAACATTGCATAAATAGTGGGCTTAGCAAGTGAAAGGAATGCAGCGGCCTGATCAACTGTTAAAAGCTGGTCGGCTTGTTCCGGGGGTGCTAACTGCAAAGCAATTTTAAGGCTGTTAACCTCCCGGATCAATAATGAAATAGCTGCTGGGAGCTGATCAAAAGTTAAAGTATCGATATCCGTTGTTTTCATACGGACAAAGATACGGCATAAGTATAGCTAACCTATTGATATTTAGTTGTTTAAACTTGTTAACAAGAATAAACAAGTTTTGAAAGGTCTTTATCTATTGATCTTAATACTTTTCAAAATATATAATACTTTGACTTCAATAGCTTTGTAGTCTGTTTCATCATTGAATCGTTTATAATCAAAAATACTTTGCTTGCTGCCAATATCCCAATTGAAAAACAATTTCATTGCATCAAATATCTTTTGGCGCTGTCTGTTATCGTATGTGATCAATGGCTGAGGCTGATTTTTTAATACCTCAATCATTAATCTAATTGTTTTGCCTTTTTCGCCTGTGAATGTGTCTTTTAACGCTTCTGCAATACGTTTTTTTTGTGGGTGCAATATGTAATCAGGAAAGGTTTTTGCTGGTAATTTTTTAACAGGGGCTTTGATCTTTTCGTAATAATCAGCCCACTCCATTAACTTTGTTTGTATAACGCCCCGAAGCAATGCAGGATAATTATAAGAATTGAGTTCTAAATCTGAAAGGGTTGAATAAATCCATTCCAAAGGATTACCCCCGTTAGTTTTAAATTCATCAAATAACTCCCGGACAAACTTTAAAACTTCCTGTTCATTTTTCTTGTTTTTAATAAATGTCTGAAAAGACATACGATCAAAATGATTGAGTGATTCTATATGTATTTTGTTTAATTCAATTTCCGGATACTGAAACAATTCAGCAACGGAAATATTATTTTTCCCATCAACTGAAATTCCGTATTTATCTGCTAATAATAAACCGTATAAAGGAAGGTAATCTTCAACTTTAACAACAACTTCTTTATCTTTGTCCATCTCTTCAAGTTTTACGCCCCGGCTATGGTCTGCAAACCTCCGGGGCTTTATTTTAATTAGTGAAATTAGTGAAAAAGTGAAAATGAAAACATAAACTTATTTTTTTTTTAATTATCAAAGTTCATCAAAGATTCTTGTATTTTCTTTTTTGCAGGATCCGCAAAGCCAGCGAAATAATCCCGGGTTGTTTTTATATTAGTGTGGCTTAGTGCTTCACTTACATACTCAATGCTTTGACCTCCCTGAATTGCCAATGTAGCAAATGAATGCCGGGCAAAATAACTGCTTATGTCACTGGTTACCCCAACGGATACGGCCAGTTTTTTTATGTGTGTATTTATAAACCGGGTAAATAAATGCACTTTCCTTCTTATTTCCTGTCCATTGTCTTTGGGGCTGAGTATCGGGAAAAGGTATGCTTTCGGGCTTGTATCCTGGTTCCTGTATTTTTCAATAATACTTTTTGCATAATCGGTTAAAACAACAATAACAGGCTTTTGATTTTCGTCTGTTAAGCTGGTCTTTGCCCTTCCAAAACTTAAGCTGTCAGGCTCTAAATCCTTATTCCTGAGCAAACAAATATCTTTAATATTCATGCCATTGCAGGTGTAACTGAAAAACCAAAAATCCCGGGCTTTCTCTTGTTCGATTGTGGCAGCTTCAGCGTTCAACAATAATTTAAGTTGATCTTTTGCCAGTGCTTTTTTTACCTTTTTACCCTTTGGTATCCTGTATTTGCTTTTGTCTTTTGCGGATCTACTAAACGGATATAAGGCTGCCTCAATTTCTTTTTTATCTATGGCAGTGTTAAAAATTGCTCTGAGAGGTCTTAAATAAATACCTACTGTTGTCCGGGTCAGGCCGTCTTTTACTTTTATGCTTCCATCGGGTAGGAGGGTGGCTTTATCACTGGTCATAAATGTTTCATAATTATTCAGCCATTTAGGGGTAATATCTTTGAAATATAGCTTTTTGGGTTCATTGCCTGTTTTACTTTCAATGAATGCTTTCAGGCTCTTCAATGATAAATCGTAACTACTGGCAGTACCATATTGTTTATTTTCTGTCAGGTCTTTGATTGTATCATTGTAACACATAAACACGTTTCCGGGGTCGGCTGCTTGTTTCTTACCTGTAAATCGTTCCTTAAATAATTCAAAGCTGAAATTGTCCTCTATTTCTGCCAATATATCATTTGCAGTCTGTTCCTTAGCTGCCAACTTCAAAGCAATTTCTTTTAATTTACCTCTCGGTTTGGGGGCTTTTGCTTTGGTTAAATCGTCTTTTGTCAGGCTGTCAATAATTGTTTTGTCCTCCAGTTCAATGCTGACAGCATAATATCTGGCTTTACGGTTTGATATTACCCTAACTTTCAATGGCAGGGTTCCATCTACTTTGGGGTGTAATGTGTCCAATGTAATAGCTGTGGTGGGTCTGGTTGTTTCCATTTGCTTTAAAATTGATATACAAATATACACTTATAAAACAACTTATAAAACAAAATTGATAAAAATCTATAAATAAATTATAAACAACAATAGCTATATCATTGTAATACAGTACATTTGTAATATATCAATTGATAACAAAATAGATAAATTTCTGACTACGGATCAGAAGGTTACAGGTTTGAATCCTGTCGGGGTCACAAAATAAAGCGTAAAGCCCTGATTTTCAGGGCTTTTTTCTTTTATGTTGCAGCATTGCGCCAACATTAATTAACTCATGGCCAATATCCTGAGATAACTCCACGAAGTTGCAGTATACCTCAACCCACGGGCAACGCCCAGGGATAACACCACAAAGTGGCAGCATATCTCAACCCATAGGAAAAGCCCTGGGTATAGAAAATAAAAAAACAATCCGTGCCCTGATAGAGTAGCATAAAAAGTCCCCCTCTGGACAACTTTCTGGCTTCAGGAATTTAGATAGAAAAATATTTCAGGATATTTACATCAAACAACAATAATATTCATAACTTAGCTTATAGTTAAGCACATACATTATGAAAACATGTTTTATTCTGTTTGCTGTTTTGATATATACCTCTGTTTTAACATCAACGGCTGGATTTGCCGGCATTCCTTATGAGGTAGTCCTTGTTAAAGGAAAGGTAAATTATAAAGAACGGGCGTTACAGCGGGGAGATAGAATTATGCTCCACGATATGGATATAAAGGAAAATATGAACAAAGAATTATCGTATTTCTCTTTTACTGCCAATTCCGATGAAGTGCATCTGCTCGATGTTGAACGACGGAAAATTGTACTGCTCTCCGCCCGCACCAATAAACAAGGCAGAGATCTTATGCTTGCCACCAGGGGAATTAAATTCATAAGAAGTGATTTCGAATTCAAACGGGCATTTTCACCCGAAAACGGGGTGCTCACCCTTTTGGCTGAAGATACTTTGATCTGCATCGGTCTTAAAGATTATAGTTTTGGCCAAAATGAAAGACTGATTGCCGGATATCAGTGGAATGGAATGGAAATTCTAAAGGAAATTGGCCGTAACGATACACTTTTCCTAACCAGCAACTCACTATTTAGCATCAACATTCCAGAAGGAACTGTTAGGGTCAACTCTTTCGAAATCGAAAAAATAAGTCTCTACCTGATAGATGATTCATCAGCACGGGAAAAAACTATTCTTCCGGACATTAAGCCTTTTTCTCTGTATTTCTTGAATGACATCATTCAGTACTATGCACAGGTTAAGCACGATGGAATTAGAATGGATACCAATACGGTATTTAACATGATCATGCCCGACTTGATTAGCAGTCGTCAGATTCAAAGGGAGTTTGGCATGTTGAATGAAGAAGAAGCAATGCAATGGCTCGAAACAAGGATTAAGTATATATTTTCACGCTGATATTCATATAATTATGAAAATTAGATTTCATCTGCTCCTGCTTTTCCTGCCGCTTTTTATGGAATCATTGCCTCTGGCAGTTCGTGCCCAATCAGCCGGAGATGGAATGCATGTTGATCGAGATGCAAATGGTACACTTAAAAATGCTATGTATTTTAAAAATGGCGAACCGCTTTATTATTGGATTCAAAAAAAGAAAACCACCCGCTTTGACGGTGACTGGCCGATTGAAAAGACACTCGCATATCTGAACACTGAACTTGAAGTAAGTCTCGACATTTCAATAGAATCCTCACTTTGCCTCGAACGAATCGGGGATTACTTTCTCGAAACCCATAAGGATTTTAAAACCACCGAAAAGTTTTATCTGGCCACCACACATATGCTTGAGAAATTGGGCAATGTACCAAGGTCAGGGTATATGTATTTTTTTCTGGGCAGCCTTTACCAGAATTGGAATAATCCACATGATGCTGAAATCTGGTACAGAAAATCAGTTGAAGTATATAAAGACCTACCTGCTTCCCAAGCCGGAAGTTATGCCCTTATTTTGAAAGCAATTCTCACCAGTTACCTGCAAGCTGAAAAGATTGCTGAAGCAGTTTACTATATAGAAAAGTACCTGGAGTTGGGAATACTGGATAGTAATAATCCGGACGAACGAATGGGTTTACTTGCCTATTTGGGTGATGGGTATTGGGATACAGGGAGAAAGCAAGAGGCGCTGGATGTTTACATGGAATCCTTGCCGCTGATTAAAGCAAAACTGGGGAATACCAACAAAGAGTATCAGGAAATTGTTTTTACCCTGGCAAATAGGTTGTACAAAGATGATTTCAAAGATGAAGCAATACCCTTGTTTTTGTCAATATTTGAAACGGAATCTATTCAAGTGAATGATATAGCAGTATTGGATATCTACGGCAATTTATTGGAATACTTTCTTGAAAAACTTGACTTCCGGATGTTGGCTTATGTTGCTGACAAAATGGTGCCTTTTATCAGCAAATACAAGGAAATAGACAAAGAATTCTATGCCGGACAGCTTGAGTGTTTTAGCAATTTATATCAATACGATGGCAAATACGATCTGGCAGAGAAGTACCTGCTGGAATGTATTCAACTGAAAAAGGAATTATATTCAGAAACGGATGCGCGGGTTGGATTATCACTTATAGACCTCGGAATGATATATATGCAGATGTATAATCCGGTTCAGGCCCGCGATCTTGCGGAACAAGGAATGAATATACTAAAGATGACGGGTAACATTCCGGAATCAGCCATGCGCGATTACATGGTGATACAGGGAACGAGTCAAATATATCATCAGAAATACAAAGAAGCTGAATCAACCTATAAGCAAATATTGCAAAAAGCTCCCCGGGGAGGAATAGCAGAACTTGATTACGCGACTACATTGGGTACCCTGGCAACAATTTACTGGTATCTGAAGGAATATTCTCCTTCGGCAAGTACATACCTTGAGGCAATTGATATTTTTGAAAAATCAGGGTTAACCCAATGGCGTGAATTAGCAAACATTATGGGCAACCTTTCAATGGTGTATTCCAAAACATGCGATTTCAATGAAGCGCTGAAATGGAATACTTCAGCCATTGCAAAATACCAGGAGCTTGAGAGTGAACTGCATCCTGATTTTTTGGCACAGAAAATAAACCGAAGCATGTATCTCGAAGGAAATGGAAGCATTGCTGAATCTGTTTCTGAGGCCATCGAAAGCAATGAAGCTGTTGTGTCAATGGTTGACCAAAATCTGCTGTATTGGTCTGAAAATGAAATGGAGGCATACATTAATGTCCATATCAACCGCTTCTTTGATTATTTGAACTCGAATTATCTGCGCAACAGCCACAGCAACCCGGAACTTGCCGGTAAAACCTACAACAATCAGCTTTTTCTTAAAGGTCTGCTTCTGAACTCAACCAGGAAATTTCAGCATGCGGTTTCCGGCGCAAATGATACTATTCTTTCAGCACTTACAGAGCAGCAACGGAATATCCGTGCTGAGCTTGAGAAACTCTATACCCAACCTGCTGATCAGCGTAAAGCTGAGCCAGAAAAGCTGGAGCTGGAATTTTCAGGCCTCCAGAAACAAATAAAACAACGCATCAGTCTGCTGGCAAAGGAGGGGAGTTTGAATAGTAATTTGATGATGAATGAAGAAATTCCTTTCACCCGAGTGCGCGATGCTCTTGCTCACGACCAGGCCGCGATTGAGTTTCTGAGCTTTAAATACATCGATAAATGTATTGAAACAGATTCGGTTTACTATTGTGCTCTGATCCTGAGAAAAGAATTTCTTTGGCCTGAAATGATATTCCTCACAACCGGGAATAAGCTTGAAGAATTGCTCAAGAATCATCCTGATGAGATTTATAACTTGGAAAATTCTAGCCTATATGATGAAATCTGGAAACCTCTCGAAAAACATCTGGAAGGCATTGAAACAGTATTCTATTCACCGTCTGGATTGCTGAACAGGATCTCCTTTTCTGCAATTCCAAATCATAAAAGACAGGTATTATCGCAGCAATACAAACTGACCAATCTGGCATCTACAAGGAATTTACTGACCGGCAATGTTTCCATTCAGGGAAATTCAGGAACAATATATGGCGGCATCGATTATAATGCAGATACTATAACGTTGAACAAGCTGGCCAGATCGTATTCAATTGAGAAACAAGATGCTGTTTTAAAAAATGAAGTAAAAAGAAACCTCCGGGGAACTGCCTGGGATTACCTCCCCGGAACCAAATCCGAAGCCCGGGAGATCAGCCGGATAATGTCAGACGAAAATATGCTGCTCAATACGCTGATTGATCAGGAAGCGACTGAAGAATCTTTAAAAGTCATGAATGGAAACTCTTCTTCGGTTATCCATATAGCAAGTCATGGATTCAGTTTTCCAGCAGCTGATCAGCGTAATGAACAAAAGAATTTTCTGGCAGGTCAATCCAATCAGGCATACACAAACACTGAAAATCCGCTTATGAGGTCAGGTTTGCTATTTGCCGGAGCAAACAATACCTGGGCGAAAGGTGAATCGACAGCTGGAGCAGAAGATGGAATACTTACCGCCTATGAAATGGCAAATCTTGACCTTTCGGGCACAAGCCTGATGGTGCTCTCCGCCTGCGAAACAGGTCTGGGCGATATAAAAGGAAGTGAAGGAGTTTTTGGTCTTCAACGTTCAATGTTTATGGCTGGAGTTAGCAGCACCATCGTTTCTCTCTGGGAAGTGCCTGATTTTGAGACCATGGAGTTGATGACATTGTTTTATGAAAATCTTATGAAAGTGAAAAATCCTGAAACAGCATTTCAACAAGCGCAACAGGAAATGAGAAACCGGTATGTCAATCAACCCTCTTTGTGGGCAGGCTTTGTATTTATCCGCTAATTGCATGACAATGAAGACTGGCTCATCAAAGAAAACACCGAAGCAATCTCGAAAATTAAAGAAGTTCTTTCTAAGAATCCGTTCGTTGTTGAATTTCGTTTTCCCCGGAATTACATGGCTTAAAGCGATATTAATGTCCCTGCATTCCATATGGATGATTATTCTCGCATTGCTCTGGCTTGGACATGTGAATTATATGGACGGTTTTGAATTTATGAATGACTATTTTAACATGCGGTCATTTTTTAAAGAATATGTATTGCAAAGCTCTTCAGCTTTAGAATCTGATGATAAAATGCTGTTTATCAATACATCCAGAAACAATGAACTACTTCCTTTCGATAATGACAATACCATAAACAGCGTAATCACCGACCGTGTCGTGTTGGCCGAAAAACTCAGAATACTGAATGAGAATAAGGATAAAATAAAGTTTATCATCTGTGATGTATTTTTCGAAAGTCCTTCGGCTGATGCTGCTGCAGACAGTCTTTTGCAGGAGGAGATCAGAAAACTGTCCGATGCCAATAAACTTGTAATGCCTGGTTTTTACAACGATATTGAGAAGGAACTGATTAACCCGGTTTTTAAAGGGACCACAGGGCTTTCTCAATACCGATCTTCATTTATGAATATACAGTTTCTTAAATATACGCTTATCCTCTACGATGGTATGCCGCAGATACCATTGATTGCCTGGGAGGCGATAACGAATAGTAAAATACAAAGAAAGGAAATTGGGTTTATCAATTATTACACACACAATGGCAGATGGGTGCTGAATACTTTCATTCCTGAATTCAGATATTCGCAGTCAGACCTTGTTGAAGGTCTTAATTATTTCCAATTGGGATTGTTTGAGGACTACTTTTTAAAAGATGAACAAGTGGTAATTATCGGCGACTTTGAGGGTGCGTATGACATTCACCATTCAATGGCCGGGCTGATTTCGGGTCCGGTGATTCTGGCAAACATTACAGCCTCCTTATTAAATAACGATCATGTTATATCAATCTGGTACAGAATAGTCTTATTTCTTGTATTTTTCTATGTTTCATACCATACCCTTTGCTACCAGAGTAGGTCAGAGCCTGGTTTAAGCCGTTGGGCAAAAATTCTTCATCAGATCAGGGATAAAAAAATATACTTAGTACTGCTTCTGTTGGTTTATGTTTCAATGCTGTTTTTTCATCATTATTTGCATATCCTTATCCTGTTGAGCTACTTTGGCTTGATAGATTTTTTTAAAAATTATATTTTCAAAAAGAAGGGGGAAAATAATAATTTCTGAAATGGGATTAATTGAATCTGGGGTTCTTTCAATATCAGGTTTTGTAAATCAGAGGTTATAAATACCTAGTGACAGCACCTTGATATAACGCAATGAAAGAGCAGCATATATATGTACAACAGCCTTCAACTTAACTCGCAAATCAAAAAGATCATTATCTTTGAACTTAAATACACTTATAACTTAAGCCACAAAAAGCAGCATACAAAGAACCACCGGGCAATCACCCCTGGTATATAATAATCGAAAAAGTCAAACCAGCGCCCTGAAAGGGCAGTATAAAAACAATGTACTATGTCACAATCCTTATCCAAACTGTACACCCACATAGTTTTTCATACCAAAAACAATCAAGACCTGATAAAGGCTGATGTCGAAAATGAATTGTATGCCTATCTGGGTGGAATTCTAAAATTAAACAATTGTGTACCAATAAAAATCAATGGAGTTGAAGATCATGTGCATATTCTTTGTATCATGTCAAAAAACATAGCACTGGCCGACCTTTTGGAAGAGTTAAAACGAAATAGCAGCCGCTGGATTAAAACTAAAGGAGTTAATTATAAAACTTTTGTCTGGCAGGGTGGTTATGGAGGCTTCTCGGTGAGTGAAAGTATAGTAAAGATTGTAAAGCGCTACATTGAAAACCAAAAGGAACATCACAAAACAGAAACATTCAAAGAGGAATATATTCGTTTTTTAAAGGAATACGATATTGATTACGATGAGAATTACCTTTGGACATAGAATTATGCTGCCCTTTCAGGGCGCTGATGCCGTTCTACACTGTTAACCCAAGGCGGTGCCTTGGGTTAAGATATGCCAGGCCTTCAGCCTGGGAGTTCAGTGCTTTTAACTTTCCTTTACACCACGAAGTGGCAACATACCTCAACCCACGGGCAACGCCCTGAGATAACATCACGAAGTGGCAACATACCTCAACTCTCGGGCAACGCCCTGGAGCCTATCCGCGCCCTGAAAGGGCAGCATAAGATCAACTCACGGGCAACGCCCTGAGTCAAAACCATGGGCAGAGCCCTGGGTAAAACTAGCCAACAAGACCTAACCGCGCCCTGAAAGGGCAGCATAAAAGATAGTGCACTATTCACTTTTCACTTTTCCCTCTTCCCTCATTCCAGATCAATCTCAGCCCCACAATATTTGCAATACCTGGCATCATGGTCATGTCCTTCCCTCAAACACTCCTGACATACCTGAGTTGTAGGTTTAGCTTTGCTTTTTGAAGCTTTTGATAATTCCACTGTCATTATTCCGGTGGGAACCGCAATGATGGCATATCCCAGAACCATGACAAGGCTCGCGAAGAACTGGCCCACACCGGTTTGGGGTGAAATGTCTCCATATCCTACTGTGGTGAGTGTAACTACGGCCCAATAAATACTGGTAGGGATATCATGGAAACCATATTCAGGTCCTTCAATCACATACATTATTGCACCAATAATCACAACCAGAACCGCGATAGATGAAAGAAACACCAGAATCTTCCGGCTGCTTGCCCTGAGTGCTCTGACAAGAATATTTGCCTCAGCAAGGTATAATGACAATTTAAATATCCTGAATACCCTTAACAGCCTGAGAATTCGAATTACCATAAGGTATTGTGTCCCAGGAACCAGAAGACTTATATATGTTGGCAGAAAAGTCATCAAATCAACAACCCCGAAAAAGCTGAAAATATATGCTTTTTTCTTCCTGATGACATAGATGCGTAATAAATATTCCAATGTAAAGAGAATAGTAAGAAACCATTCTCCGGCAGTAAAAAATATCTGATATTTAGTAGCATAATCATGTACACTTTCTACAATGACCAAAACAACACTCAAAATAATCGACCATATGAGTATGATGTCGAAAAACTTTCCGGCAGGAGTATCTGCCTCAAAAATTATGGTGTAAATCTTCCTTTTCAGCTTTTCATTTTCAGTGTAGTCAACCATAATAAATTCAGATTATCCTGTAAAAGTAGAGAAATTTATTAAATCTGTTTATTTGTATGCCAATCGAATAGGAATTAACTCATCAAATTTTATAAATTTGCTGAAACGAAAATTAACTGATATGGCATTCAAAGGCGCAGAGACATTCATAGCAAAATCAGAAATTGAATTGCACATCACTCCACGGATGGCCAACAGGCATGGATTAATAACCGGTGCCACAGGAACAGGAAAAACCGTTACGCTTCAGGTGCTGGCTGAGTCGTTTAGCCTTCAGGGAGTTCCGGTTTTTATGACCGATATAAAAGGTGATCTTTCCGGAATCAGCAAAGCCGGAGTTCCAGGACAAAAAATACTTGAAAGGGTTGAAAAGCTTCAACTTCAGGGATATGAGAACAGGGGCTTTCCGGTATGTTTCTGGGATGTTTTTGGCGAGCAGGGACATCCCATGCGAACCACCATAAGCGAAATGGGACCTCTGCTGTTGTCGCGATTGCTAAACCTGAACGATACACAGGAAGGTGTGCTTAACCTTGCTTTTAAAATTGCCGACGATGCAGGCTTGTTATTGCTCGATCTAAAAGACCTGACCTCACTTCTTGAATACATCGGAAACAACCGCAATAACTTTACAGTGTCATATGGCAATATTTCTGCTGCCAGCGTCGGAGCCATTCAGCGCAATTTGCTTGTGCTTGAACAACAGGGTGCGGCTCATTTTTTCGGCGAACCTGCTTTTGATATCCATGATCTTATGCAAACCGATTCCGACGGAAAAGGAGTATTGAATCTTCTTGCTGCCGATAAGCTGATGCATTCTCCCCGAATATATTCTACATTCCTCTTATGGCTGCTGTCTGAACTTTTCGAAGAACTGCCCGAAGCCGGAGATCTAGAAAAGCCCAAACTGGTTTTTTTCTTTGACGAAGCACATTTGCTTTTTAATGAAGCACCTAAAATTCTGCTTGATAAAATCGAGCAGGTTGTGCGGCTTATCCGTTCCAAAGGGGTGGGCGTGTATTTTGTTACGCAGAATCCGCTTGATATTCCTGATTCAGTTCTCGGGCAAATGGGAAATAGGGTTCAACATGCGTTACGGGCATTTACGCCCCGCGATCAGAAGGCAGTTAAGGCTGCAGCAACAACCTTCAGGGTAAACCCAAAGCTTAATGTTGAAGCCGCAATCACCGAGTTGGGCGTAGGAGAGGCTCTGGTATCATTTCTGGATGCCAAAGGAATTCCAATGATGGTTGAACGCGCGCTGATTTTGCCCCCGGCTTCTCAGATTGGTCCGATCACAAGTGAGGAAAGAGAAAGAATAATCCGGAAATCTGATGTCTATGGAGTTTATGAAAAAGTGCTCGACAGAGAATCGGCATTTGAAATTCTTCAGGAAAGGGTAAATGAAAATAACCGCCTGAAAGCAGAAGCTGATGAAGCAGCCGCAGATGCAAAAGAAAAACTTTCAAGGGCAAAAGAGGAGGCTGCACTCGCCAAAACACAAGCTGCAAAAGAAAGAGCTGAAAGAGCAAATAAAAGGGCAAATCCCGATATTTTTGCAGAGCTGACCAAACAGGTTGGACGAACTGCTACCCGAACTCTTGGCAATGAACTTGGTCGCACACTGGTCAGAGGATTGTTTGGTTCTCTTTTCGGTGGAAGCAGAAAAAGATAATTGTTACGTTCTGATAGGGATGCCTAAAACAATGTGCTGAAATCATTTAAGTTCGCAAGCTCTGCTCTTTAAACCCCGAATGTCTGCACGTTTTGCTGGCGTGCATGCTGGCGCGCATGCTGGCGCGCGTCCCCTGACGCGTGCCCGAAATGCAAGCCCATTCAAATCTTCTCAAAAATCTTTTGCTGGCGCGCGTCTTTTGCTGGCGCGCGTCCGTGACTAAAGCGTGACTAAAGCGTGCCCGAAGTGCACGCCCATTTAAATCTTCTCAAAAACCCCCATTCCAAACAAAGCAAAGTCATACTTCACCGGATCATTTTTATCAAACATGCGAAGATTTGAAGTAAGTTCTTCCACTGCTTTCCAGTCGTTCTGTTTTCTTGAAAGAAGCCCTGTTTTTCGGGCAACATTTCCAACATGAACATCCAGGGGGCAACAAAGCAGGGCAGGGGAGATGCTGTTCCAAAGCCCGAAATCAACTCCATTATTGTCTTTTCGTATCATCCAACGGAGATACATATTTATTCTTTTGGCTGTGCTGCCCGATGCAGGGTCGGCAATATGTTTCTGTGACCGAACCAGATGAGGAGTTTCAAGAAATATTTTCCTGAAATGAATGATTGAATGATAAACATCCATTTCACCATCCCTCAATCCTGCCGAAAATGCTTGCTCAAGTCCTCCATGATTCTGATAAATTGATTTCAGCGATTCAATAAAGAACAAAGCATCAATACCGTTAAAAGTGCGATGAACAAAAGTTTCTATACGTTTCAGATCAGCCGGACCTGCATTCATTATAAAATCATACGGTGCATTATCCATAAGATTCATCAGCCTGAAGCCGTTTTTGACAATGGTTGTTCGCTGTCCCCAGGCGATGGTGGCCACCAGAAAACCGGAGATTTCAATATCCTCGCGCCTGCTAAAAAGGTGTGGAATACTAATCGGGTCACTTGGAATAAAATCAGGCTGATTGTATAAGATTGTTTTCTCCTCAAGGAGTGCTCGTATTCCTTCAAAATTCATGGAACAAAGTTAAACGATATTTTTTGAGGGCATTCAACGTTTTTGGGCTTCCAATGAAATTGCAAAGGATTACAAAAAAAACCTCCCCACAATCTGCAGGAAGGCTTTTGGTGGTTGGTGTGTGAACCGGAAATCTAATTCAGTAAATGTACTGCCTTGATGATTTCTTTTCCTTTATCAATGGCTTTTTCGTTTTCAGGAATCATGCCATGATGACGTTTGGGCAGTGATTTTTCCAAGCCTTTGCGGATGTACTCAGGTTGAACAATTGGTTTCAGCTTCAGATAACCGCCAAGCACAACCATATTGAACACCTTTGAAAGTCCGACCTTAGATGCTTCATCAGCTGCTTCAATCGTGTAAATGTTAATGTCTTTTCGCCCGGGATGACGGGTAATTCCATTGGGATCGTAAATCAGAATTCCGCCTGGTTTTACTGTTTTTTCGAACTTATCCATCGACTGCTGATTAAGAATGATGGCTGTATCGAAAGAGTTCACAATTGGCGAACTGATTCGTTCATCACTGATGATCACAATCACATTGGCGGTTCCTCCGCGCATTTCAGGACCATATGAAGGCATCCAGCTTACTTCCTTGTTTTCCATAACACCGGAATAAGCCAGAATTTTACCCATGGAAAGGACTCCTTGTCCGCCAAACCCTGCTATGATGATTTCTTCTGTCATTGCTTGAATTTTTTAATTTTTTGAAACACAGATGGTTGGTTTTTCAACTCTTCTGATCTTGTAATATCTCCGGGTTTAAGTGAATTAAGCTGCTTCTGTTTATATCCTGAAGTTACTTATTATTACCTGAATCCGGGATTTACATTTAATCATTAACCTTAATATCGCCAAGCGGATAGAACGGGAACATATTTTCCACCATCCACTCATTCGACTGGCGTGGAGTCATTTTCCATCCTGAATTGCAGTTGGATACAATCTCAACAAATGAAAGTCCTTTGTTAAGTTTTTGATTTTCGAAAGCTTTACGAACTGCTTTTTTGGTCTTGCGAACATTTGCAGGAGTATGAACAGCCTGACGGGTAACATAAATGGTTCCCGGCAGCTGGGCAATCAGTTCAGTAATTTTCAGAGGATTACCCATTGTTGCAACATCGCGTCCGTAAGGTGAAGTAGAAGACTTCATTCCCGGAAGTGTTGTAGGAGCCATCTGGCCACCGGTCATACCGTAAATACCATTGTTGATAAAGATTATCACAATGTTTTCGCCACGGTTGCAGGCATGAATGGTTTCTGCTGTTCCGATTGCAGCGAGATCTCCATCACCCTGATAGGTAAATACAAACTTTTCAGGATGCAGTCTCTTAACCGCTGTAGCAACTGCCGGCGCACGGCCGTGAGCAGCCTGTTGCATGTCGATGTTCATAAACTCATAAGCAAGTACCGAGCAACCAACCGGAGCAATTCCGATGGTTTGATCCTGTATGCCCATTTCGTCAAGCACTTCCATAACAATGCGGTGTGCAGTACCATGTCCGCAACCAGGGCAATAGCTAAGAGGCTTATCGGTGAGTAAGTCAGTTTTTTTGTATATAAGATTCTCCGGCTGGCGGAGCTCTTCTTTTGTTATTTCAGCCATTTCAATTATCCTCCGATTATTTTTTTGTGCATTGCATCAACTATTTCGGTCGGCGATGGAATGATTCCACCCATGCGGCCAAAATGTTCAACTTTCACTCTACAACCAACAGCGAGTCTTACATCTTCAATCATTTGTCCGGCACTCATTTCAACAGTGAGAATGCCTTTTACCTGATCAGCGAGCTTAGCGATAACCGCAGTAGGGAAGGGGAATAGTGTGATAGGGCGTAATAAGCCAACTTTAATGCCTTCTGCCCTTAACAGATCAACGGCTTTCTGACTTAAACGGGCACTGGTGCCATAGGCAACGATCAGGTATTCAGCATCATCACAACTGATGGCTTCATATCGTGTTTCGTTTTTCTCCATCTCTCTGTATTTTGCCTGCAGATCGAGATTATGAAGTTCCTGTTTGTATGAGTCAAGATCAAGCGAAGTAATAATATTGCGCTCTCTGTCCTTTGTTTTTCCGGTAGTGGCCCAGGGTGTATTGTTTTTTATCTCCTCATCGGTGAAGCGTGGACGTTGTTCATCCAACTCAACTTTTTCCATCATTTGTCCGATGGCGCCATCAGAGAGAATCAGTACCGGATTGCGGTACTTGAAGGCTAGTTCGAAACCAAGTCCTGCAAAATCAGCCATTTCCTGAACTGATGAAGGAGCAAGAACAAGCATTTTATAATCTCCGTGACCACCACCTTTTGTTGACTGGAAATAGTCAGACTGAGCAGGTTGGATGGTACCAAGACCCGGACCTCCACGGGCAACATTTAAAATTACACACGGAAGTTCAGCACCAGCTATGTAAGAAATTCCTTCTTGTTTGAGACTGACACCGGGGCTTGAAGAAGAAGTAAGCACGCGCTTTCCGCAAGCTGCACCGCCATAAACCATGTTGATGGCAGCTATTTCACTTTCGGCCTGAAGTACAATCATTCCGGTACGTTCCTCAGGCTTTTCGGCCATCAGGTATTCCATTACTTCCGATTGCGGAGTGATCGGGTATCCAAAGTATCCATCAGCACCTGCGCGAATGGCTGCTTCGGCAAAGGCTTCATTGCCTTTCATTAATCTGAGCTCTTTCATAAACTTTCAGTAATTTAAATTCTTACTCCATTCGTTTCCTATAGACAGTTATTACACCGTCAGGACAAACTATGGCACAATTGGCACAACCAATGCATTCATCATTAATGGTTTCGGCATAGTTATAACCTTTGCCGTTTACATTTTTCGACATTGCAATTACATCGTTGGGGCAGGCTGGAACGCAAACCTCACAGCCTTTGCATTTTTCGATGTCAATCACTATGTCACCTTTTACTTTTGCCATGATATATAAGTGTTTAGTTTTAATGCAAATGATGCAGCGAAATTATGCATTATTTATCAATCCGGATGCCGCAAACGTTTGCAATTTGGTTACTGACATGCAATTTATAATGGTTTTAAACAGCATGAACAAATTTCACTTTATATGATGATTCTTCCATCCAAAAAGTGCTACTATGAATGATGCAGACTGAATTTTTTCAGCCTTGATTCAAGATCAGGGAATTGAGATGGTTTTACCAATGATACACAAGCCCTCAAACCTTCAGTTCTGTCGCTTCCGGTTATAGCCAGCGAAATTGCGCTGATTCCATAGAAGATCAATTCTTCAATCAGTTCTTCTCCGGAAAGACCAGGATATGAAATTGTAAAGTAGAATCCATCGGCAATGGGCTCTTCTCCATCGGTATCGTAAACAATATGGAAACCGGCATCGGTAAAAAGCTTTTTCATGATTTTGGCCTTTTCCCCATAAACCTTAACTTCTTCCACAAAATTAAAATTGCCATCATTTGCAGCCTTTAGCATAGCTGCAAGCGCATACTGAGCCGAATGAGCAGTTCCGGAACTCAATGCATATACGGTTCCGAAAATCATGGCTCTGCCAAAATTATCGCAATTGTAGTATTGTGGCAACCCGGGTGCCCGGCGGATAAAAAGTTTGTTTGATACCACCATCATTCCAATACGCTGACCTGCATAACTGAATGCCTTTGAGCTGGAAATCAGCAATATATAGTTGTCGGTGTATTTTGCTACTGTGGGTTGAAATGGTGGAACTCCGGGCTGCGAATAATCTTTCCGGAAATCCATTCCAAAATAAGCAAGGTCTTCGCAAATAACAACATTGTATTGATTGGCCAACTCTCCGATTATCTGAAGTTCCTCATCGGTGAAACAAATCCAGGAAGGATTGTTGGGATTTGAATAAAGTACAGAATGAATATTTCCTTTTTTGAAATAAGATTCTAGTTTTTCGCGCAGTTTTTCGCCACGATAAGCATAAACATCAAAGCTTTCATACTTCTGTCCCAATACTTTGTGCTGCAGTTTGTGAACAGGAAACCCCGGATCAATAAACAAGGTGGTGTCCTTTTCGGGATACATGCGTGAAAGTGTAAGAAAAGCTGCAAAACTACCCTGCATTGATCCAACCGTAGGAATGCAGGCTTCTGGTTTCACATCTATATCCATAAATTTCTTGACAAACCGGGAAATCTGCTTTTTTAATTCCGGAATGCCGTCAATATCCGGATAAATTGCAGCAACGCCATTCCGAAGCGCCTCAATTTCAGCTTCTGTGCCGATTGAAGAAGGCTTCATTCCGGGAATCCCCATCTCCATGCGGATGTACTTTTCTCCGGATGCATTTTCAATATTATCTACCAATCTTTTAATTTCTCTAATGCTGGCTTTTCCAACACTTGCCAGATTCATCTCATCAATTTGCCTTGACACAACTTCATAATTAATAGGTGTGTCGTTCCTGAACTGCTCTTTCATTTTAATTGGGTTGGTTTATTTTGATTTTGGTGATTGTCAAAAGAATTGGGTCTTGATAATTACAGAGGACAAATCTAAAAAATTATTATTAAATTCATAATCAGCCTTTTATCAAATTGACAAAAACGATTATTTTGTCTTCAATTCGGGTGGCAAGTTATAGATTTGCCCCAACATAGCAAGGCAGGAACAGAAAAATTTATTTCAGTATGTAATAATTTATTTTCGCCATGTTTCAAATTATTTCTTCATCGAAGCCAGCGCAAGAATAGTTCCCAATGCAATTCCCAGCGCAGCAGCAAAAAGCACCTGAAAGTCTTCCGGAAGTAAAAAGGTAATGGTATGCGCGGGATACCAGAAAAACGGAATGGTCTTTTTGAATACAAAATTCCATTGCACATCCCAGTTCAGGTTTGTGATTATACCTCTGAAATCGATAGGAGTAAAGAGTCCTTTTATTGTACCACCGGTGCTCAAAATATGTGTATCGGTAATTTTGTGCAGGGTCATCATCACTGGTGCGTAAATCGAATTCATAAAAATGCTGATGCAGAAAGCGACAAAAAGTTTGTCGACAGTAAATCCGCCTTTTATTGCTTCACCGGCATTTTCCATACCCATATAAGTAAGAAATGAAACTGTTCCTGAGCTGAAAATTACAAAAGCCAGCTTTATGGTTAAGCCGAGAACTCCCCATACAATTGCACGTGGAAGTATTCCAAACCCCGGAGTATTATATTTTCCTGTTTTAATGCGCAAGCCTATTACTTCGCCCAATGTAGCGAGTACAGCAAACTTAAAAAAACTCATAATCATGCCATGTTCGCCGTTAAACGTAGTGTATGCACTATAAACAGCAGGAAAAACAAAAAACGGCAGAAAGAACAGTACTACGCAGCAAACAAAGATCAGATCGGAACGTTTCATAATACAATCAGTCAGGGGTAAATTTTGCGGCAAAGATAGCAGGTTGGATTGTTGAAAAATCTGTGCTTTACAAATAATAATTGAATGTTGTATGTTAAGATAAATTGTCTTAGACTCTCCTCAAACTGATTGAGCATATTGCAGAGATGACGGTTAATCAAGCGTTTAAACACTTCGACTCCTATGTTTGCAAATTTAAAATAGATTTGCAGATAAAGTGAAAAAGAATGAGAGCACAACTTCGACTAAATAGTTCAAGAAAC
>WSXX01000013.1 GCA_009773515.1 Bacteroidota bacterium | reverse complement strand
CCCATTATTGATCACCAGCAGATAAAACCCGCTTTTCAGCCACGAAATATCCAGCTGACATTCATTCTGGCCGGGTAAGATCTGATCGGCAACCACCGCACCATTTGCCGAAACAATGCGTACACTGCGCTCACCCGGTAAGCGTCCATTCATTTTAATAACCAGTTTATCCTTCGCGGGATTGGGTGAAAGCTCAATCAAATCGCGGATAAGATAGACAACACCGCTCCGCTCCAGCGCCTGGCCTTTATAATCTCTGGCAGAAAGATTATAGTAATAGGGACCTGCCAGGGCTTCTTTGCCCGATCGGGTCATTCCGTCCCATTTGCCGGTTGCCTGGTCATATTCATATACCAGCACACCCCAGATGTCTTTGAGCCAGACGGTGTAACTGTCAATTCCTTCGGTTAAAAATTCAAAATAATCGTTTATGCCATCGGCATTGGGTGTAAAGGATGAGGGAATTTCAAGAATAACTTCAGTACGCTCAGTGGTGGTCAGGAATAAGGTATCGGCATCGGTGCAATAATCGGGTGGGCCACTGCTCACCAACAATACCAATGTATGCGTTCCTGTTGAATCAATAACAATTTGTGATTCAGGCGTATCGGCAAATTTAACCCCATCCAGCAACCATTCATAGGTTGATGCGCCCGCAGCCTGAGCACTGACCTCAACTGTGGCGGGAATATAGGCGGAGTGCATATTTGCAATGGCAATGGCGCTGACATCCTTCACTTCAACAACAAAGGTTGAATCAAGTGTGATGGAGCATCCGGTGGTGGTATCGGTGGCAAGCACTGTGAAAGAAGCGGTTTCATACAAGTCGTTTATATAAAACTTGAGCGTATCGCTGTTTCCTGTCTGGAAATTCCCATAAGGGTTTGCATCCTTAAAGAGTTGATAGTTAACCCCGGGCTGGGCATTGAATAACGTTAATGAAGTGCTACCCCCTTTGCAAAGCGAATTCTCCGGCAGGCTTGCAGAAAGTTTCAGGGTGCTGCAATCACCATTGTAAAGGCAAGCCACTTCTTCGGCCGAAAGGTCGCGGTTGTATATTCTTAAATCGTCCAATGCGCCATTTAACGGATACCAGTAATCGATAAATTTGCCAAAATACAGATCATGTGAATTAGATATACTGAAATTGGCAACTTTTGAGGATACAGAGTCAATCAACCCGTTTATATAAACACTACTTGAGGAATCGGAATAAACATAAGTAATATGGATCCATTCGCCTATGGTATATTCTCTGTCCTTTTGGGAATCAATAACTAATCCATTGAAATTAGTACCAGCCCATGTTTGGAGTTTTTTTATATGAGTATAATAAATTACTTCAAAATATCCATGACGGTCATGATCCTTTGCAATTATACTATGAACTCCATTCATTGAATACTGGCCATACACTCCCATACCAATGCTATCGTCCAACCTTATCCAAACAGCGAAACTGGCTTCAGAGGCGAATTGAAGACTGGGACTGTTATTCACTTTTATGTGTCCGGGATTGTCGTATCCGACAAATTTAGCTGCCTGTCCAAATTTCCCCTCCGCAAAACTCACACCTCCAAAAATTTCTACACCGTGGTTTTCATTTCCACTTTCATCTTTGGCATTGCCATTGAAAGGATACCAGGCCTTAAGGCTGTCGAGCAGGTTGGGAATCGTTCCTGTGGCTTCTCCCAGGTTCGCCGGAAGTAAGTAACTGTTGATGGCCAGCAAAGGCGAGGATTCTCCGCTTCCGGTATCATTGGTTCCATAAACAGAAATATAACCGGTTATGATTTCCGAAGAAAAATCAACAACGATTGTGTTGGTGTTATCACCACTTGTTATTGTGGCGCCATCCGGAAGTGTCCAAACATATCCGGTAGCATTGTCAACCGGAGAAACCATATATTCTATGCCACTTGCCCCGGGGCATATCCGGGGGCTGCCAACTATTGTTCCGGCAGTATCCGGAAGTGCTGGTTTTATTATGAGTTGGCTATAAACCGAACTACTTATTCCAATTAGAAGGACTAGCAATAGAAATGTTTTAAAATGTTGATTCATATATTGGTTCGTTGTGATAATAGAATGAGAAATAATGTAATTGAAAGCTTTATAGATTTGAAAACTACTTGCAAAGGATGAAAAGATTGTCTTTTTTCATTTGTTAACAATGATTAAGCCCTTTCTACAAATGAAATATGAACAAGTTACTTTAGAACACTATAAAAGTATTGAATCAACTATGATTTTGAGTATATTAAAATGATTTTTGGTACTTATTACTCAAAGCGTTGTTATAGAAGGATGAATTGTAACTATAGAGGGATAAAAGGTCAGTTCAGCTGTTAAGAATACGATCAAAACTATGAATTAAATCCCTTGAAATATGCACCTTGAATACTTCTCCATCACACTCAAGCGTGCATTCACGGTTCTTGCGGTCAACTTTGCGAAGGTAAGCGAGGTTAATCAGACTGGATCGCGATGCCTTTAAAAATTTCCCGCCGGGAAGCATCTCAACCAATGCGCCCAGATGTTGTGTTACAATTTCTTTCTTTTGAGAGGAAAGGATTATCTCCGAATAATTCCCGTCAGCCTGAATATAAATAATCTCCGATGGATCAACCAGGATAAATCCGCAGCGTGTATTAACTCTGATTCTGTTTTCTTGCTTTAAGTGCTTTACGAGGTCATCAAACTTGCTGTCATGCAGACTATTTAGCTTTTTTGCCTGAAATTTTCTGATAACTGCGTGCAGTTCATCAGGATCAACCGGCTTAAGTAAAAAATCAAAAGCCGCCAGTTTAATTGCTTGAATTGCATATTTATCATAGGCTGTTACAAATACTACAGTCGTGGACACCTGCAGATTCATCAATTCCTTTACTAGTTCAATGCCGTTTTTCCCGGCCATTTGAATATCAAGGAAAATCAGGTCAGGATTCAACTGAAGAATCGACACTATGCCAGATTCCGCACCATCGCAAACTGCCATCAGCTGAACTTCAGGAATTTTTTTCAGCAGTGTTTGCATTATATCTCTGCCATCTGTTTCATCGTCAATAATAATCGTACTGATTTTGTTACTTAACATAAGTGTGTTTTATTTCATGTTCATCATATGAAAACCCGGATGGAATATTTACTTCAACCCTGGTGCCACTGGCCTTTCCATGCTCATTGTACAAATCAATTATGGACCAGTTTATTTTCTGCTGGTTATATTTATTGAAATAGTCAAAATATCCTTTTAATATTATAAGTCCTTTACCGGTAGAGGTCTCTGAAATTGTACCTGCCATTTCCCTTCCTATTCCATTGTCTTCAACCACTAGTTTTAAATTTCCTGCATTACTATAGATTGAAATGGTAAGCATTCCCCCTGTATCCTTATGAAGTATGCCATGTTTCAGGGCATTTTCGGAAAATGACTGAATGGCCATTTTAGGAATAGGCAGGCTAAGGTCCACTTCAGGTGCTACATTAATTATATAGTCAAATTTGTCTTTAAACCTGAACTTATTGATATCAAGATAGTCCTTAACAAATTCCAGTTCTTCACTCAGCGAACAGATAAGATTTTCACTTGAGTTTAATATCGAGCGCATTAGCCGAGAAAGCTTGACAAAATATTTATATGCCAGCTCCTTGTTTTCTTTCAATACCGCCGATGCAATTGAGTTAATCGCATTGAAAGTAAAATGCGGATCTATCTGATTTTTTAAGGATAACAATTTCAACTGAGCCAATCGTTTTTCATCATTCAGTTTTTTATGCTGTGCTTTCTTTCTCCGGTTAGATAAAACGACACCAGAAAAGACCAGCATTCCGGATAACAGCATAATTAAAAGAATCCAGAACCAGATGCGCTGATACAAAGCCGGAACTATCCGAAAAGCCAGTGTAGTTGGCTCCGGGGTCCAGATTCCATCGGCATTGCAGGATTTGAGCAGCAATTTGTATTCACCGGGAGGAAGATTGGTGTAAACAGCATATCGCTCCGTAACTTCTGCTGACCAACCTTTATCGTAGCCTTCCAAATAGTAGCTATACCTAACACCTTCGGGTGCGGTGGTGCTGATTCCGATAAAATCGAAACGCAGATTCTTCTGGTCATTGGAAAATCGGTAACTATCCCCAGTTTTCAATGAATCATTCGCTTTTATCCATTCCATTTTATTGTTCAGAATGCTGATACCGTTGATGTAGGTAGCCGGAGGTGTTGAATTACTTTTGTACAATGCCGGATTAAACTGCACCACACGATCGGCAGTTGCAATCCAGTACAAACCCTTTGAATCGCGGAAAATGGCATTCTGGCCCACTTCGATGCCTTCAAATCCTCGGATTTTGTCTATGACTTTTAATATGATTTTATCCTCATCATAATAGGCTTTCAGATCAAGGATAGCCAAACCACTTGCAGAGCCAATCAACAAAGCAGAATCACCGATTAATGCCAGTGAGGAAATCATTGAATGAATACCGGGATGAATGATCTGACTGAATTTTTTATAATTGTAATTGTAAAGACCATCCGCGTTACCAATCCATAAATTTTTCCGGGTATCAGGCAGCATGGCATTACCTCCTTTATCAAATTGCAATTCTTTTGTTGGCAGATGAATTTTCTGTTCCCCTTGCAGAATGGTAATTCCATTGAATCCGCCAAACCATAAACGGTTCAGCTTATCCTTAATAATACTGACGACATTCCTGCTCTTTCCGTTTCCTGGCTGAATATTGAGATTTTGCAATCCATGTTTCGCTGAAAATCTATAGAGACCAATGCTGGTTCCTGCATACAAATCAAAATTTACCGGATCTTCAAAGAAAAATAATGTTGCGGGATCAATTGAATCAGGGAAAATTTTCGTGAATACACTACCATCAAATCTTAAACCTCCAATAAAACTCATAGGAAAAAGAATATTCTTGTCATGATCAATAATACCACCCATGTAAAATCTCGGGTCTTTCCACTGAATTAACTTCTGATAACCCTGAGCCTGAATGAAATTCCCGTCCTCAAGATACTGCAACCCTCCAATAAATGATGAAAACCACATCCTGTTGCGCTTATCTTCAGAAATATTCCAGATTAAATCACCGATACCACTGTTTGCAGGGGTATAATTTATGAATGAGCGCGACAATTGCCGGTAAAGACCGAACTCTGTACCGATCCACAAATTATTTTCATTATCGATTAGTAGGGTACTTATATCTTTAAAATTGAAGCGGTCAATCGTAACTTTATTTTTGTCAAACAGCAACAATCTACCGTAATTATCATCAAAAAATACATTCCCATCCTTGTCAGCAACACAATCCTTTAGCCACAAAGCGCTGGCCAGATGCTTATCGGTAAATAGAAAATGTGCGCTGTCCTGCTCAATTCTGAAGGCTGAATCATTGGCAAAAATGTACAATTTGTGATCCTTCCCCAAAGTCAGGCCACGAAGGACTTTAATAGTAAAATTTAATTTTTCCGTTTTGCTTTCCGTGATTTTGAAAAGACCGTAAGGCTTTGACGCCAGCCAGAATATTCTGGTTGCCGGATCATAAACTCCAAAATGAAAAGGCACATCCGGAAATGCCGGATTTGTTGCAGGGAATAATGTAGATTGGAGTGTGTATTTCCCTTCGGAAAATTGATGAAAGATTATCTGATTTTCAGAATTAACCGACATAAGAATCAAAACACCATGATTCTGTTCATAAAATCCAAGAAAAGTGGAATTCTTAGAAACCGGAGCAGGATATGATTTGATTTCATGCCCATCATAACCCGATATTCCATGATTTGTCAAAAACCAGATGGTGCCTTTATAGTCTTCAATTATAGAAAGTACCTGGCTGTTGAAAAGCCCGTCGGCAGGGATTAAGTTCATAAACGAAGTCCCATCAAACCGGCTTACCCCGCCTTTGGTTCCAACCCAGATGTATCCTTTACTATCCTGAAAAAGAGATCTGACCTGCGATTGCACCAACCCGTCCTGAGTGGTGTAATGTTTGTAGCCATATTCCTGGGAATACAATGTAACATTGATAAAAATAAATAACAGACACAAATAAAGCTTTATTTGTTTCATTCCCATTATATAAAATGACGTGGCTAATGTATGAATTTATATCCATTTGTTATGCCCCGATATTCTCCTTGTTTTTGAGTCATATTTACTCATATGAAAGTGTAATGTACCAGAAATTATAGATACCCGTTTTTTCAATATAGTTTTTTCTGTTATCACAGAAATGATAAATAGCGGATTTTTTCATTTCAAAAAATCCATGCTACTTAATATCCAGCTAGTCTACTCAAGTAGTGCTGACGTGTCTTTTTTATTCAAATCAGACATTTTAATGTAATTTTGCAAACGTTAATAATTCAGGCAGTCCGATATCGGATCCGCAATCCGAAATCCGAAATCCGAAATCACTTCAATGAACATCGCCGCACTCGTATCAGGAGGAGTTGACAGCTCCGTTATGCTTCACTTGCTGAAAGAGCAGGGGCATGAGCCTGTGATCTTTTATATACTTATAGGAATGAAGGATAAAGAGGGGTTTCTGGATTGCTCTTCGGAGGAAGACATCGAAATTACTACCTGGCTTGCAAAAAAATACGGTTTACGGATGGAGGTGGTAACACTTCAGGAAGAATATTGGGACAGTGTGGTGGCTTATACCATCGATTCGGTAAAAAAAGGCCTCACACCAAACCCCGATGTAATGTGCAACCGCATGATCAAGTTCGGGAGTTTTAATGAAAAATACGGAAAAGATTTCGACCTGATTACCACCGGACACTACGCCTCAACCCTTGAAAAAGATGGAATTAAGTATTTGTCCACCGCCAAAGATAAATTTAAGGATCAAACTGATTTTCTGGCGCAAATTACTTACGATCAGCTATTAAAGCTGGATTTTCCGATTGGAAATCTGCATAAAGCGGAAGTAAGAAAAATTGCAAACCAGGTGAATCTTCCCAGCGCCGGACGCAAAGACAGTCAGGGCATTTGTTTTTTGGGCAAAGTAAATTACAATGATTTTATCCGCCGTTATGTGGGTGAAAAGGATGGCAGGATTGTAGAGCTTGAAACCGGCAAAGTTCTCGGCACCCATAAAGGATATTGGTTTCACACCATAGGGCAGCGCAAAGGTCTGGGATTGAGCCAGGGGCCATGGTTTGTTGTGAAAAAGGATACCGATGAAAACATAGTTTACGTTTCAAACGGATACGATCCGCTTACCCAATACCGCGACACCATCAAACTGAGCGGATTCAATTTTATATCGGGAAATCCATGGGCCGATCTGGGTCAACCGGCAAATATCACTTTTAAAATCAGGCATACGCCCGAATTCAATAAAGGTAAACTGATGTTTGTGAATGGCAAACCTGTGATAGAATCAGAAGTCCCGGTTTCAGGTGTCGCTGCCGGACAATTTGGTGTGATTTACGATCAGTCCAGCGAAATCTGCTACGGAAGCGGGGAAATTGACTGGCAGTAAATATTGCGGGATTACTGAATAGATAATCTCTCGTTTTGTCCTTTGTTCCGATACCGATGACAAATTGTTCGTCTTATCCTTCGACTCCGCTACCAATGACAGATTGATCGTTTGTCCTTCGACTCCCGAAAGGGAGAGACCAATGACGGCTGAGCGGCATTTGCAATGCCGCTCTGAACACTGGATAATTTGCAATTATCCAAATAAGCGACTTAAGGAATGAATCAGTCGGGCAGATATATTGAATTACAAATTCAATGATGTTCAAAGCGGCATTGCAAATGCCGCTTAGCCGGGGATTGTTCGTCCGATCCTTCGACTCCGCTCAGGATGACTTCGTATTCAATTGATAATGAAATTATTAAAGTGGAACAACGCTGTTAAAACACCAATGTCACACTGAGCGGAGTCGAAGTGTTTTTGATACAGTTTCCACCTGTCATCTCCGCATTACGCTCAAATATTTTTGAGTCTTAACTCAGGAGGACATCGTATATAGCTGTCAACGTGTGCATTAAAGAGAATCATTGCTCCCCTAACACGAATGTCACACTGAGCGTAGTCGAAGTGTTTTAGACGTTTATTATCCATCATCTCTGCATAATACTATATTTACATCTGGTTTTGTTGATGGCAATTTAGAATGCATTTAAATAGCGCAAGCCTATTGCCAAACCATATATGTTTGGGTATTTTTGCTAAACGTAATAATTCTCTGACCTGCTCCTCGCTATTTTTTCTGCTTTCACTTTTCAACTGATCATTAAAAATCCGGAACCTTTAACCAAATTAAAATTCATATTATGAAATTTTGTACCAGTTGTGGAAATGAGCTCCGTGAAGGAGTAAAGTTCTGTCCCTCATGCGGAAAGCCAAGCCAGGCAGAAACTGTTGAACAACCAAAAAGTCAGCCACCGGTTGCACCGCCACCACCTCCTCCTGTGTATCAGGCTCCTCCTCCTGTGTATCAGGCTCCTCCTCCTGTGTATCAGGCTCCTCCTCAGCAATCTTACAATGAGCCGGTCTATGGAAATGCAAAAACCTCAAATCTGATTCAACGGGTAATTAATATCCTTATAAAACCAAAGGAAGAATGGCATGTGGTGGCTTCTGAAAAGCCCGACGCTACCAAACTGATTGTTGGATATGCATTGATTCTTGCAGCTATACCGGCGATTGCATCATTCATTAAGTTCGGAGTTATTGGTGTTACCTTCTGGGGATATACCTCCCGAAGCATTGCTACCGGCATCCAATATGGGATTGTACAGCTTATCTCTGCAGTGCTGGGTGCATATCTGCTGGCCTGGGTAATTGATCTGCTCGCCCCTTCCTTTGATTCAAAAAAGGATTTCGGGCGGTCATTGCAACTTGCCGTTTACTCTTCTACTCCTCAGTGGGTTGCCGGTATTTTGCTGATTTTTGGAACTGGTATCAGCATGCTTATTCTCGTAATAGGCTTATATGCCATCTACCTTCTGGCAGTTGGTATGCCGGTACTTAAAAACACTCCAAAAGAAAAAGTTGTTGGTTATGTGGTGGTGGTCATCATTGCGCTGATAATAATCAGTTTCGTTATGGCTTTGATCATAGGTGGAATTGTTGGATTATTTTTCGGAGCTAAAATGGCTGGATTTGGAGGAATGTAATTCCCGATTATAAATTTATTTAACTAAAATCTCTGTCCGATGAAATTCTGTCCGCAATGTGGTGCCACCTTTGAGCCTGATGCCCGCTTTTGTCAGGAGTGTGGCTTTGATAAACAATCGATGGTAATTGAAGATTCAGGATTTCCCGCTGAGTCAGGGGAAACCGTGAAACCTTTAAACATTGAACCGGTTTGTCCGAAGTGCACGGCACCATTGGCAGCTGAAGACAGGTTTTGTGCTGAATGCGGTTTTGATAAACAGGCGGCAGTCATAGCTGAAACGCCTGTTGTTTTGCCCGTTGCGGAAGTTTTACCGCAATCTGAACCTGAACAACCAAAAGAAACCTGTCCGAAATGCACAGCACCACTGGCAGCAGATGACAGGTTTTGTGCTGAATGTGGCTTTGACAAACAGGCTGCAGTTATAGCTGGAACGCCTGTTGTTTTGCCCGTTGCGGAAGTTTTACCGCAATCTGAACCTGAACAACCTAAAGAAACCTGTCCGAAGTGCACCGCACCACTGGCAATTGAAGAAAGGTTTTGTGCTGAATGTGGTTTTGACAAACAGGCTGCAGTCATAGCTGAAACGCCTGTTGTTTTGCCCGTTGCGGAAGTTTTACCGCAATCTGAACCTGAACAACCTAAAGAAACCTGTCCGAAGTGCGCTACACCACTGGCAATTGAAGAAAGGTTTTGTGCTGAATGTGGTTTTGATAAACAGGCTGCAGTCATAGATGAAACGCCTGTTGTTTTGCCCATCGCGGAAGTTTTACCGCAATCTGAACCTGAACAACCAAAAGAAACCTGTCCGAAGTGCGCCACACCACTGGCAATTGAAGAAAGGTTTTGTGCTGAATGTGGCTTTGACAAACAGGCTGCAGTCATAGCAGAAACGCCTGTTGCTTTGCCCGTCGCGGAAGTTTTACCGGATAATGTTCCTGAAATAATTCCTGAACCAGTTCCCGTTCTGCAACCAGTGAATGAAGCAGCTCCGGAAACGGAAATAAATCAGTCCGGAAGCAGCACTCCGACACAGTTCTGCCCGAATTGCGGCTCAAAACAAAGCCTTGATGATGTATTTTGTCAGGATTGCGGACACAATATGAATGCTGAAATCGCATCAGTTGCAACTCCTGAACCAAAAACAGAAGCCTCGATTGCTGAACCTGTTATTGCACCGGTGCCGTCTTTGCAAAAGCCATCAAAAAAAGAGAAAGTTATTTCGAAACCTGCACCATTGGCAAGCACAGCAGCTGAAGGGCCGGCAACGAAAAAGAAAAACAATAAGCTGATTCTGGTGGTACTTCTTGGATTGCTTGCCTTGGGCGTGCTGGGTGCAGGAGGCTGGTTTGCCTATAATAAGTTTTTCGCAAACGAAAAAACAGAATCTGCAGAAACTACAGTAGCACAAAATGAGGTTACACCCCCGGTTCAGGTACCAGAGAGCAATATGTCTGAGGAACAACTGCCTGAAGAAGTTACTGCAGTAGAAGCCGAATTGCCCAAAGAAACCGAAAAGAAACAAACACAACCGAAGAAAAAAACACCTAAAAAAACAACAGAGCCTCAGAAACAGCAGGTAGTTCCGGAAGAACCGGTAAAGAAAAACGATCAGGTAACTGTTGTTTTAAAAAACACAACTACCGAAAAATCGTCAGTTACGCTTTTCAGTTCATTTAACACCAAAGAAGTAAAAGGCGGACCTGTATTTGCTCAAAAGGTTAAGTTCAGCAAGCCAACCTTTGTCACCCGTATAACGACCTTTCATCACAACGACGGCAACGGTGCTGTTGCCGGAACCATAATGCTGGAAGGCAAAAAGAAGGAAACCGGTGGCCCGTGGCAGGCAAGAAACGCTTACGGCAGCGATGGAACGGTAAATGGGAAATGGATTTGTGAACCCAATGCCAGGATGGAACCGGGAACCTACAAAGTTGTGGTTTCCGATGAAAAATCATGGTCATACAACGCTGAGTCGGGTCGCAAGGGTTTTGTTATTGTTGAAGGATACGAAGCTGATTGATCATTCCATGGAGAAACCAGCCAATAACCAGTGGAAAGTAGTGAGGATTACAACATTCGTCACCATGTTGTTCATCCTGGGATGTTTTGTTCCTGCCATTTTTGGAATTGAAGGAATGGATGGCGGTTTTGCCATTATAGTTATCAGCGGATTTCTGGCCATCAGCGGATTGGTGGTAATTGTAGTTTACCGCAAACGGGCAATAGAACTCAACAGGTTGATAAAGCTTGACAAACACATTGCACAATGGGAACTTACTCAGGAGGAATGGCAAAGGTTTGTTGAGATTGATTTTAAGGAGGATAAGGCAAGCAGCAAAGGGACATTTATCCTGATTTCTGTGATTTCGCTGATTGTCGGGATTCTGCTCAGCATAATTTCCAAAGATATACTTTTTCTGTATATCTGTCTGGGAGTCATTGCTATGATAGCTATTCCGGCATTCACTTTTTCGCGGTTCCGGCACAAAAGAAAACGTTCAGCACCTCCATTGGTCATGATTTCGGCAACATCAGTTCTGGTGGGCCGAACCTATCACAACTGGAATATGCTGGGCGCATCGCTTGATAAGGTTTCGGCCGACGAAAACAGCAATCCACCTCTGTTGCGGCTGGTGATGAGCTATCTTACCCGCACCGGATTAGAACATTACGAAATCAGGGTACCTGTGCCTGAACAGAAGTGGAGCGAAGCCCTGAGGATTGCAGCTCAGTTAAAAGAAGAAAACTGAAGAATAAAAATTGAAACTTCAAAACTAAAAAGTTATGGCTTTTTGTGGAAATTGTGGATCACGCCTGAAAGACGGCGCCGTTTTTTGTCATGAGTGTGGTGCAAGGCAGGATGCCGGCGCTGCTCCTCCCATTCAACAAACCATGCAACCTCAGGCAGCACCTCCCCCTCCGGTTTACCAGGCACCTCCTCCGCAGGCTAGAACAGTGCCTTCATTGCTCAATTTCAGCGTTGAAGAAAAGCAAATGCTGAAAATGGTTAAGGTTGAGATGCAAAATGCAATGTTTCGCTGCGAATCGGGCGCGATGTATTATATGCAGGGCAATCTGCAGATAGAGTCAAAAATGCCTTCTGCCGGTGGATTGCTTAAGTCGATGGTTACCAAAGAAACAGCCTTCAAACCGACTATCTCAGGAACCGGAACTGTTTATCTTGAACCAAGCTTTGGAGAGTTTACCGTAATGGAACTCCATAACGAAACATGGATTCTTGACAAAGGTGCTTACTATGCTTCCGAAATGGGCATAGAAGTCGGCCTTTGGACAAACAAGGCCATCAGCGGGTTCTTCTCAGGTGAGGGATTCTTTCAGACACAGGTTTCAGGCACTGGTAAAGTGATTGTCGTTTCAAACGGACCACTCGAAGAAATAAATCTTGTAAACGACCGTCTGGTTGTTGATGGTTCATTCGCAGTAGCCCGGACTGCAGGCATAGAATTTACGGTTAACAAAGCCACGAAAGGACTTTTCTCATCCTGGACATCAGGCGAAGGAATCGTGAATACATTTACCGGAACCGGAAAAGTACTGATTGCACCGGCTGCCAACCGGCATGTAACCATGATGAATTATCTGGGTTCTATTTACCGCAGGGTGATTGCGATTAAGAATTCCTGATTTAATGTTGTGTAGTTAAGATTTAGAAATTGAAAATAAAATGAATAAATGTCCTTCGACTCCGCTCAGGATAACTGTCAGTCTGAGCGGAGTCGAAGACACTTTTTCTTATATAAACGTACTTGTTTCATTATTAAATATTATTGAATAAAGGTAATTCCCTTTTGAGAAAGTCTTTCCTTATTCTTCCGGGAAAGTAATTTTCCATAAACCGCGAAAATCGCCCTCCTTATAACCAATGGCTAAGTCGTTGGGGTATTTCTGCATTATGACTTCTAGAGTTTTCGCGGCAATATCTTTCTCTGCATTTCCATGACAGTTAAGGCAGGCTGGCATGGCAATTCTGATGGGTTTGTAATAAATCACTTTCCCATTTTCTGATACCAGCATAGGTTCCCCTGAAATTGAAGATCCCATCCTGACTAAAACATCTTCCTCATTTTTAGAGGGTTTATTGGCAGGGTTTCGGTATTTATCCGAAATCCGTTGAATCAGGCAATTATATTTCTGCGACAGTGAATCGGTCAGAGGCATGGCTCGCTCATTGCAAAAGGCTACAGCATAAACAGGGCCTCCTGCTTTGGTGGCCTGCATCACATTTGAAAGCAGAACCCGCTGCATAATGGCTGATATTGAATCACCCTGCTGTTTGAAGGATAGTGTGTCGAACTCATTTTTGTCTGTATTTTCAGTCTGTTGCTTTGGGTTGCACGAAGCAAAAAATACGATTGCAAATAGAGATATTGCCAGACTGAAGGAAAATTTTGTCATACGATTTGGTTAAAGATGTTTGTCAAAATTAAGTTTTTATACACCATATTTCTACAGATGATGCCCGCATTTCCCGCAAAACCTGGCTCCCGGCTTCAATTGAGTGCCGCATTGCGGACAGAATTTCAGCTCGGGCGACGCCTGAATTGGGGGTGGTTGCTTTGGAGTCGGGATATTTGAAACAGCCGGAGCAGTTGGATTTTGGTAAACCGGTGGAGACACATGAGTTGTCACAACTTCGGGAAAACTTCTTTTTGTCCGGCGCTTTCGGCGGATCAAAATTACCAGAACCACCATCACAACCAAAACACCCGCTGAAATAAGTACATAGGTGATCAGTTTGTTTTCCTCAATCTGATCAGGAATCAATGAAGGAGATTTATCAGGTATATTCACCTGTGGGTCGGATTCTATGGTTTTCATTTTCTCAAAAGCAGCACTGCCGGCCTTGTTGATTGATTCAGTAGTTCCGGCCATCTGCTCCGAAACCGTTTTCCATTTTGTTTTCAAGGCAGCATCATCCGGTGTCTCAATAATTCCCAGGGCAAGAATGGTAAGCCCCTGAAGGTGATTGTTATATTCATCACGCGCTTTGAAGAGTTCTGAAGCCATTTCAGGCGAATCGACAGATAGCCACAAAAGCTTTTCAGCGTTCTGATCAAACCATTTGTTGAATTCCGGAAACCCGTTGTACAACTGATTTAATTCATTAACCGGCAAACTGCCGTTTTTAAGGCTAAGCTGATTTGCGGTTAAAGCCGGAACCCCTTTCAATAAACTCAGATCGGAGACACCTGAAGCCATAGCCGAAGGAAAAAGCGGGAATGAAAAGTTTTTGTTTTCAGCTACGGGGCTCATGGTTCCCTGCTCAATACACTTATTGGTATAAATAAGTGCGGCATCACTTTCGGCCCACAAATTACGGTAACTCATAAATTCAAGCGCCAGACTTGATGCATGATAAGCGGCATTCAGTGCATTTTTGGTATTGTCAATGTATTCCATATGCTTATGGATATTCGCGAAATTAAGGGTCTTGACATCCCATATAATTACTGCTCCTTTTACTATCAGATCAGCAAAAAGATCGGTGTAAGCCTTAAACATATCCAGATTTAACCTCCAGGCTGCAACATCGGTATATTGCTGACGAATTTCGGTTGACCTGTCGCGCAGTGCCGGCTGCAATTGATCATAAACTGCATGCAATTTTGCGGGATCCTGATTCAGCAGTTTAATAACTTCATTGGTTTGCCCGGCATAATATTCTCTGATAAGAAGATCAGCAATTTTATCGGGAAACGGCAGATAGTAAACAACCCCATCCACCATCACATCTAACATTTGTTTCTGCTTTTCAGTAAGCGCATAATTGGCAGCATGACCTAAAAGCTTATAATATTCATCTGTCGGAAGTTTTTTTACTTCCGAAACCATGTAAAGCAGAGCCTGCTGCATAATTGTTTTTGTGCCTTTATCCTCAGTCAATCCAACAAGGTAAGTATCTACATAACCTTTAGCCTGCAGTCCTGCATCACTGAGTTTCTCTCCACCTTTTGTCTTCGAAAACCAATTGCCTAGTTTTTCATTAAACTTATATTTTTCGGCAGCATAAAACAATAGGAATTTGACGGCCTCATATGACTGCGCTCCGAATACTTTTGCACAATCGCGCATATATCTGGAAGTGCCTTTAATGTTCGTCATTGTCATTCCGATGATGTGAAACTTTTCTTCAATATAAAAAGCTTCCTGATGTCCGGCGGAGCACAAATCATTCTCCATCTGAAGCAATTTCGTCAGCACATTTGCTTTAAAATCCATTGCTTTAATGGTTGTTACCACCGATGGATCTCCGGCATTTTGTGTTCCGGCAACGGCTGGATCTCCTCCTGCAAGCAGATCAAGCACTTCGGTAAGTGCACCTTTACGCCGACCGGTGAGGTCTGCAATTTTAGCTTCAAGCGGCTCCATCATTATCTTTCGGTCATAATCGCCGGAATAAAGACGCTTTTTCCCTTCAAAATCTCTAACAACCAGTTTGTATTTTCCCGAGGCATCAGTAACGGCCGAAAATCCACCTTTATCGTTTTCGAGCAATTGCATAAAAAGCGCCCGGTCTTTCTTAAAGTAAAAATCATAAACCTTTTGAAATTCAGCTTTATCAAACAAACGACTGGCAAGAAAAACCACTGCATCGTTTACAGGAGTTTTCTTGTTGGGAACTGTCATATAACTTTCGGGAAGCAGGGCATAAATGCTGCTTTCGAGATTATAATATTCGAGTTGAGGCAGCAAAACTTTATAGGGAGTCAACTCCATTCCGGCTTTAAGAATATATAAATCCTGTTCAAGGGTTTTATAAACAGACAGATACGCCTGAGTAGTTTCAGTTTTTTCACTTAGAGAAGGATAGCTTGCTTTAATCAGAAAAAGGTCATAATTATCTATCAACCCGCCTGTGTTTTCACCTCGCTTCTCTTCAGAAGCCTTTATTACCGGCGCCTCAAGAACAATAGTAGCATTTCCAAGGGCATTTGTAACAGTTTCCTTCGAAATTACTTTCAACCCATCGGGAATAAACCATGTAACTGCTTTCCCTTCAACGGGTATGCCATTTTCATCTTCAAAGTGAAATACCGCTTTTGTCCGGCTGCGACCGTCACCAATAATCTTATTCTGACTAAGCACAATACCGGTCTTTTCTGTTTTTATCTCTTCGGTTTCTGAAGCCGCCTTTTCATTATCCTTACGTTGGCCGGCATATTCAAATAAAATCGGAGGAATGTAAACAAATACGCCGTGGTTTGGCATTGGCATATAAGCTGACGGCATCCCGTTTTTACTAATATCATAATTTTCATAGTATTTCTGCTCACTTGCAGGTGGTCCAAGGTATGCCTTCTTAAAACCGGTCATTCCTGCCATTTTTCCCATGGCATCATTAAATTCGACAAAATCTTCATTGGAAAAAAGAATAGCCACCTGTTCGCTCGACGATGCATTTGCTTCGCCAAAATAACCTTCTCCGCCTCTGCTGATGTCAAGCATCCAGTCTGATTGCCCGGTGATATCCTTGCCATAATAAACCCCTGGAACAATATTTCCGTTTCGCCCATCGGTAGCTTTTGTAATCTCAATTTTTGCTTTGCCTTTTACCCCATTCATTTCGCAGACGATATACACAAAATTATCACCATCTTTTTTTGGAATAAGAGTAATTGGATTCAGGCCTTCGCGAAAAGTTTCAAGCGCAATATCGGTTGCCAGTTTCTGATTGGCATTATAATCAGTTGAGCCAGTAGCACGAGCCATAAACTTCTGCATAAAGCGGAACATAAAATAAACCATACGTTGCGACGATTTTACAGGAGTTCCAAACATGGGAGATGTAAATTTCACCAGCGCCACGCCTGATTGCATATTAACTTCGGTTTCATCCGGAAAACCGGAGCTTACGCCTATTTTCACCTTTCCATCCATCGAGGTAATAACCTCACCTTCGCTGTTTCTTGCAGAAATAACTAGCGTGGTAAAATCATCTCCATCGCCTGCCAGTTGTGGTTTACCAGGTTCCACCAGCAAGCGGAAATCCTGCTGTGCAAAACCATTTATTATCCAAACACACAAAACCAATAAGACCAATATCTTTTTCATATCTGGTTAGTTTTCGAAATAATCAGGAATGGTATTGTACTCTTTTTCCACCGGCGATTTTTTTGGAATACTCTGATACCAATAATATGCAAACAGGCCGATAATTGCTGCAATAATTACCAATATGACTATAAAACATCCGAAACAGCATCCCCTTTTCCTCTTTTTCTTCTGAGGAGGTAACGGGATATTTGATTGATTTTCACTCATATTAATTAATTTTAAGGTTGGAATCTGACATATTTAAACACACCGCAATAAGAGAGAAAAATGTGTGGCCTATGCGCACACAACAAGAGAATCAGAATAACAGTCATTTTAAAAAGCAGTGAAAGTTAAGGTAATTTTGCATTCCTGCCAAACAAAAGTTCATAACCTATATAATATCAAGTAGTCAGAAACAGGCTCACAGAGATGAAATTTTTAAGCCAATTTTAATTCCTATCTAAATATGAGCTTATCTTACTGATTTATAAATATTTACGCATTTGATATTTGCTGCATGGAATATGCACAATAATACTTATTTATTTGTTTTACAGCATATTACATTTGTATGGCTGCAGGGGTTTCTTTAAAAGTTTTGTTTGGTATTTGAATTATTTGTTTCTTTGCAGCCTCAAACCAAAAAAGGAGAAAACATGTCAGACATTGCAACAAAAGTAAAAGCTATCATAGTTGATAAGCTTGGCGTTGATGAGAACGAGGTAACTCCGGAAGCAAGTTTCACCAACGATTTAGGTGCAGATTCTCTTGATACCGTTGAACTGATCATGGAATTCGAAAAAGAATTCAACATTGCTATCCCAGATGATCAGGCAGAAAAAATCGGTACCGTAGGCGATGCTGTTGCTTACATTGAAAACAACACCAAATAAGGAATTTCCTGAATGAAGGTAAGACGAGTTGTAGTAACCGGACTTGGTGCGCTTACTCCAATAGGCAATACTGTTCCTGAATATTGGAACAGTTTGGTTAATGGAGTAAGCGGCGCTGACCGTATCACACGGTTCGATGCAGCAAAGTTTAAAACTCAGTTTGCATGCGAAGTCAAGAACTTCGACCCTTTGAATTTTTTCGACAGGAAAGAGGTTCGAAAGTACGATCCCTATGCCCAATACGGAATGGTTTCATCTGATGAAGCCATTGCAGATGCCGGATTAATTACCGAAAAACTCGACCTCGAGCGTGTTGGTGTTATCTGGGCTTCAGGTATTGGAGGGTTGGTTACTTTCCTTGATGAAGTGAGTGATTTTGCCAGAGGCGACGGAACTCCCCGATTCAACCCGTTTTTTATTCCTAAAATGATTGCTGACATCACCGCAGGGCACATATCCATTAAACATGGATTCAAAGGCCCGAATTTTGCTACGGTTTCGGCCTGCGCATCTTCGGCCAATGCCATTGTTGATGCATTCAGCTACATTAAATGGGGCAAAGCTGAAATGTTTATTTGTGGTGGTTCTGAAGCAGCCGTTAATCCTCCGGGAGTCGGTGGTTTTAATGCCATGCACGCCATATCAACCAGAAACGATGATCCAAAAACTGCTTCCCGTCCTTTCGATAAAGGCCGTGATGGTTTTGTGATTGGTGAAGGAGCCGGTGCTTTGGTGGTTGAAGAACTTGAACATGCACTTGCCCGCGGAGCAAAAATTTACTGTGAGATTGTAGGTAGCGGACTTACCGCTGATGCATATCACATGACAGGCCCGCACCCTGAAGGTGACGGAGCCCGCAGAGCGATGAAAGCTGCCTTGCTTGAGTCAGGTTTAAGTATTACCGATATTGATCACATCAATACCCATGGTACTTCAACACCTCTTGGAGATATAGCTGAAACTAAAGCCATTGCAATACTGTTTGGCGATCATGCTCCAACCATCAACATCAACAGCACCAAGTCTATGACCGGACACCTGTTGGGCGCTGCCGGAGCCGTTGAATCGATTGCTACTATTCTGGCTGTTCAAAACAACATTGTTCCGCCTACCATCAACCACTTTACTGATGATCCGGATATTGACAATTCCCTGAATTACACTTTCCACAAAGCAGTTAAAAGGGAAATCAATGCCGCAATCAGCAATACATTTGGGTTTGGAGGGCATAATGCCTCAATTCTCTTTAAGAAATTTGTTGAATAACTTGTGTACTCTTTCAAATTAAGACCTCTCAGGTTTTACCTTTCGAACGAAAAGCACTTTTATGAAGCCATAAAAAATATTTTCGGGTTTTATCCCGAAAATATTTTTTTATACAAGCTTGCTTTCCGCCATAAATCCCAGTCTGAAGTTTTGCTCAACGGCATGAGGGTAAGTAATGAGCGCCTGGAGTTTTTGGGCGATACTGTACTCAGCACTGTGGTGGCTGATCATCTTTTCAGGATGTTTCCTTTCAAAGATGAGGGATTCCTTACCGAAATGCGATCGAAAATCGTAAGCCGCGCACAATTAAATAAATTGTCGCTCCGGCTTGGTATTGATCAGCTTATTATTCATACCCAGGAAAAAAATAATGTTTACCGATCCATCAAAGGCGATGCTTTTGAGGCGATTATCGGAGCCATTTATCTTGACAAAGGTTTTGAGTTTACCCGTAAAGTATTGATTAACCGGGTAATCAAGAACAACTTCGACCTCAATGAATTAATTGCAACCGACGTCAATTTTAAAAGCAAACTCATAGAATGGGCTCAGAAAGAAAAGAGAACCCTTGAGTTTATAGTTGTTCAGGAAGTAGGAGCCGGATATCACAAACAATATGTTGTTGATGTATTGATCAGCAATGAAGTTGTTGGAACCGGCAGAGATTATTCAATAAAAGGTGCGGAGCAGAACGCCGCTATGAAAGCCATTGAGCATTTTGGCATAAACGGGAATGGGAAACATTAAACGCACAAGTCTCGCGTTGTTTCAGTTTCAATCTGTTCAAAAATGCGAGATAAGCCCTTCAATCTGTTCAATAAGTGTATTAAGATCGTTCTCGATGATATCCCATACGATTTCGTAGTCTATACCAAAAAATCATGAACTATTCGGTTTCTGAATCCACGCATCCTGTCCCAAGCTATTTGCGGGTTCGAAATACGAAAATCATCACTTAATCGATTTTGCCGCTTCTCCTATAATTTCGAAATTCCTGACAACCGCATCCATTGTCTTATCATCATCAATGAAAGCTTCATAATTTAAGCCACTGGAATATCGTTTGATCTTTTGGGCGGCCTCAAGTATATCTTCAAGTAAAAGGACTAAATCTCTTTTAGACATAAGTTAAATCCTCTTTAATACGCTGAAAATACTTCTCCTTTATTCCATTTCGGGATACCAGGTCAACTTTAAACCCGATCAGTTTTTCAAGTTCACAGGCCAGATCAATAAAACGAATACCAATATTACCGTTAAACTCTACCACAATGTCGAGATCGCTGCCTTCGTCCTGCTCATTTCTGGCGTATGAACCAAAAATGGCCATTGAACGGATGGGGTAGCGAGAAAACAAATTTTCCTTGTGTTTTCGCAACAATTGCTGGATTTCTTCAAGCGTTTTCATTTAATTTACTTTCAATTCATTTAATTTTTTAGTCCAGAATTCAAAAATACGAATTTTCACATTCAAAAAAACTTTGGAAGTGAGAATGAGTCAACAAGCCACCAAAGGAAATATTATATCTGTAGTGCACATTTTCTGAAAAACCTGTTTGATCCGCAAATAAACTATCATCTATATTTATTACATTTGCAGGAAAGCGAATTTATGGCCAAAAGAAAACTAATCAGTGAACCATCTTCGTATCCCGATCTTTTTATCCTGGGGATAAACAGTCAGATGAAGGATTACCGGCTCGCTTATTATCTGAACCGTGAAGCCTCGCTTTCTCTTGCCAGACTTGACGATCTGCCCGTTTTCTCAGAAAAGGATGACCAGCTTCAGGAATATCCTTTTTATACTTATTCACTGCCGGAACGCAGGGTTCATTATTATTTTCTGGGGAACAATCATCCGGTTACAAAAATGATTCCGGCTTATAAGCAGGCCGATTATCTGCTGATGATCCGCGGTTTACCTGAAAACGAACAGATCAGCTCGTTGTCGACTGCTATTCGCAAAATTAACGGAATTCAACTGGTTTTTAACATCGACCTTGCCAAGGTGAAAAATCTGGATGGCATCATGTCTGATCTCGAACTTCATTTGCTGGGAAGATAGATTGATTTCGGATGTCGGATTTTCGATTTCGGAAGTCTGAGGTCAGAGGTCAGAAATCGGAGGTCAGGGGTCAGGGGTCAGATATCAGATTGAAATTAGAAATCAGAAATTAAGGTCGTTTAGTTAAGGTCCGGTTGGGAATTGTAAAATTAAAAAAAGTCCTTCGACTCCGCTCAGGATGACAGTCAGTCTGAGCGGAGTCGAAGACAATTTTTCTTAACTAAACGACATTGAATTAGAAATTAAAAGTACACTTGTTAGGACATTTTTGAACTTAGAAATTAGAAATTGAGCCTTAGAAATTAATATTCCATCTAACTATTCAGGCATTAAAGAATTAAAGCCTGTTTATTATACTTTAACCGGATAACAGTAAATATTTTTTTAAATTTGACGCTACAATCAGAAAGTTCAACCCTAATTAAAACTCACTGTCAGATACAAATAGTCTAATATTCAACAAAAGTCAATCAACTATTTTATGAAACAGTACTTCCTGATTATCATTATGCTTTTTATCGGGCTACAAGACATCCTTGCTCAACACGATAATGATACTACCCTGATCCAAAAATCAAATTCGGGGTATTCTTATAATGGCAATTCCCTGAATACCCGAAGAATGAAAGAAGTGTTGCTTGTAAATGACGAAGCTTCACAGGCTTACCAAAACGCTCTGAATACCAGAGGTATTGCATTCACCTTTTTGATTTCAGGAGGTACGACACTGGCAGGAGGCTTTATTATGGATCCTTCAATCGGGTTATTCAAAGTTGCCGGAGGGATTCTTATACTTAGCGCAATATTTACAAATATCAGCTACGAAATACGCAAAGACAAGGCAGTTAAAATTTATAATAATGCCATCAAACAAAAATACAATCCAGAAAATACGCTTTCAATCGGACTGAATTCAAATGGAGTAGGAATTCAATTTAATTTTTAATTTTTCAGGCCTTTGTTGGGGTTGCTTTTGTTGATATCGGAGGTCAGATGTCGGAGGTCAGATGTCGGATATCAGATTGCAGATTGCGATCCCAATTTCTTTCGAGGAATGGAAATTAGAAAATTACCTTTCGACATGATTCGACGAAAAGCTCACCAGCCAACTCAGGGACCAGAAATTAGAAATTGTTAAGTTGAGACCAATCGTGCAGGTTAGTAATTAGAAATTAGAAATTAGAAATTAGAAATTCCATTTCACATATTCCTCCTATACTGCCCTCCTACCCTGAACAATTCATTGGTTATTTGTCCGAGTGAGCAAAATTTTGCGGCTTCCATCAATGCTTCAAACACATTGCCGTTGGTTGCTGCGTTGTGATGTAGTTCTTTCAGCGCAAGCTTAGCTTCTGGTTGCCATGTTTTATGCAATTGTTCCAGCATCTGCACCTGATAGTCCTTTTCTTCCGTTGTGGAACGGATTACCTCCGAAGGAATAACGGTAGGAGAACCCTCTGCCGAAAGGAAAGTATTCACTCCCATAATCGGCAATTTGCCATCATGCTTCAGTTTTTCATAATACAAAGATTCTTCCTGAATACGACTGCGCTGGTACATGGTTTCCATGGCGCCCAGCACACCTCCGCGCTCCGTCAGGCGGTCGAACTCCATCATTACAGCTTCCTCTACCAGATCGGTCAATTCTTCAATGATAAAGGCTCCCTGAAGCGGGTTCTGGTTTTTGGCAAGACCCAATTCATGGTTGATGATTAACTGAATGGCCATTGCCCGACGCACCGATTCTTCGGTCGGGGTGGTGATGGCTTCGTCATAGGCATTGGTATGCAGAGAGTTGCAATTGTCATAAATCGCGTACAATGCCTGAAGGGTAGTCCGGATATCGTTAAAACCGATTTCCTGTGCATGAAGTGAGCGGCCGGAAGTCTGAATGTGGTATTTCAGCATCTGAGAACGCTCATTGGCACCATATTTCAGTTTCATGGCTTTGGCCCAGATCAATCGGGCAACACGACCCATCACCGCATATTCCGGATCTATTCCATTGGAGAAAAAGAAAGAGAAGTTGGGTGCAAAATCATCGATTTTCATCCCGCGTGAAAGATAATATTCCACGTAAGTGAAGCCATTGGCCAGCGTAAATGCGAGTTGCGAAATCGGATTGGCTCCCGCTTCGGCAATGTGATATCCTGAAATGGAAACGGAGTAAAAATTCCTGATCTTGTTGATGTTAAAGTATTGCTGCACATCGCCCATTACTTTCAGCGAGAAATCGGTGGAGAAAATACAGGTGTTCTGTGCCTGATCTTCTTTCAGAATATCAGCCTGAACGGTTCCCCTTACTTTTGAAATGGTATCGGCCTTTATTTTCTGATAAACTTCTGCCGGAAGCACCTGATCGCCGGTAATGCCAAGCAACATCAGACCAAGTCCGTCATTACCTTCCGGAAGTCTGCCCTGATAAGAAGGCCGGACAGTGCCACGATCCTTGTAAATTTTCGCAATCTTCTTTTCTGTTTCGGCTTCAAGGCCGTGTTTGCGGATGTACAATTCACACTGCTGATCGATGGCGGCATTCATAAAAAATCCCACCAGAGTCGGAGCCGGTCCATTGATGGTCATGCTGACCGATGTGGCTGCATCAATCAGGTTAAAACCGGAATACAGTTTTTTTGCATCATCAAGGCAGGCGATAGAAACCCCTGCATTGCCAATTTTGCCGTAAATGTCGGGTCTCACATCGGGATCGGCACCATAGAGTGTGACCGAATCAAAAGCGGTGGAAAGCCGGCGGGCAGGCATTCCGGCCGATACATAATGAAACCGTTTGTTGGTGCGCTCTGGTCCGCCTTCACCGGCAAACATACGTGTTGGGTCCTCATTCTCCCGCTTAAACGGATAAACACCGGCTGCGTAAGGAAACTCCCCAGGTACATTTTCGCGCAAAGTCCATTTAAGAATATCGCCCCAGCTTCGGTAACGGGGCATTGAAATTTTCGGAATACGTGAATGAGAAAGTGATTCAGTATGGGTTTCTATTCTGAACTCCCTGCCACGCACATTGTAGATATATTCAGGATCGCTGTAGGTTTTCTTTTTTTCTTCCCAGTTATCAAGGGCGCTGAGATTTTCTTCGCCAAGCGATTTCTTCAGGGCTTTGATTTTCCCCTGAATTGTTTCCGGAACCGCACTTCCCTCTTTTTCCAAAAGGCTGACAACATCCTGTAAAGACTGCAGTTCAGCAGCCTGATCGGCCAGGTTTTCGGTGAATTTATTGTAGTTTCTAACGGTTTCGGTAATTTCAGAAAGATACCTTACCCGTGCAGGTGGTATAATCTGACTGCCCGTTTGCTCTTCGCCGAGCGCCAGTTCGTAAACTGCAAAATCAGTCCCCAACTTCTGATCCATCACTTTAATCAGGTGATTATAGAGTTTGTTGACTCCGATATCGTTAAATTGTGATGCCATGGTGCTGAAAACGGGCAATTCGTCGGCTTCGGCATCCCAGAGTTTATGGTTGCGGGAATATTGTTTTTTAACATCGCGCAAAGCATCGGCAGCACCCCGTTTATCGGATTTGTTAATGGCAATCACATCGGCAAAATCAAGCATATCGATCTTCTCAAGCTGTGATGCAGCGCCGTATTCGGGCGTCATCACGTAAAGTGAAATATCGGCATAATCCACAATTTCAGTATCGCTTTGTCCGATGCCTGAACTTTCGAGTATCACCAGGTCGAAGCCTGCGTTTTTCACGATACAAACAGCATCGCTGATGTATTTCGACAATGCAAGGTTGGCTTGCCGGGTTGCCATACTGCGCATAAAAACGCGCTCAGAATTGATGGCATTCATACGGATTCGGTCACCTAGCAAAGCACCTCCGCTTTTACGACGGGTGGGATCCACTGAGAGGATTGCCATTTTTTTATCGGGGTTGGTCAGCAGAAAACGCCTCACAAGCTCATCAATCAGCGATGATTTCCCTGCACCCCCGGTACCGGTGATGCCCAAAACCGGACTTTTACTTTCAGCACATTCCTTCCCAAATGATTTCACCAGTGCTTTTATGCTTTCGGGCTCATTTTCTGCGGCTGTAATCAGCGATGCAATAGCGCGGAAATTCCCACCAGTGATGTCTTCTGGCTTGATTCCACTTGCTTTGCTTACCGTAAAATCCGCTTGTTTCAGCAAATGGTTGATCATCCCCTGAAGTCCCATATGGCGGCCATCGTCGGGTGAGTAGATCCGGGCAATGCCATAACTGTGAAGCTCTTCCATTTCGTGGGGAAGAATTACACCGCCACCGCCACCGAATATTTTAATGTGTCCGCATCCGGCTTCTTTCAGAAGATCGTGCATGTATTTGAAATATTCCATATGCCCACCCTGATATGAAGTGATGGCAATGGCTTGCACATCTTCCTGAACGGCACATTGCACCACCTCCTGAACGGAGCGGTCGTGCCCAAGATGAATGACTTCGGCACCTGAGGATTGTAAAATACGTCGCATCACATTGATGGCGGCATCATGCCCATCAAATAAGGCAGCCGCAGTGACAATGCGGATGTGGTTTTTTGGCTTGTAAACGGTGGTTTCCTGCATGGAAGTATTGTAATATGTTAATATATGCGGGTGAAAGGTACTAAAGAATTATGGAAGGAAGCATCCCGGGATTGAAAAAAGTGATTAATAAACCATTTCCGCAAACGATTGCATTAACAATATAGACGGGAATTGGTTCGAGGGGATTATATTTCTAGGAAAAACAGAACGGATTAACATTTACAATTGATTTTAACACAAAAAAAAATCAAGATCACTTGAAAATCAGATAGCCGGAAAGTTATTTTCATGAACGGCAATTTATTATAGCAGGGTCATTACAATAATGCAAACAACCTTTGAAAAAGAGACTATGGAATTTAAAAGAACATATTTAAACCTGGATAGTCCGATTCTTTGAAGTTTTTTCTACCTTTGATCGTGTTTATACTATGTAATATGATAAATTTTAGTTCATTTGAAATGCAAATAAAGGCTTCATTTGCTTCTATAAAAATTGCATTGATATTATTAACTCTTTTCCATTCAGAACTCCTGAATGCCCAACAAAATGAATGTACTGCTAAGTGGATAAACAGTGCAACGGGTCATTGTATTGGTTTTCCAATGGTTACAAAAGATATTGATAATGACGGTACTGCTGAAATAATCTGTGGAAGTACTTTTGAAGGATCTCAAAACCTATGGCATATATACAAGTTTAATCCACCGGAGAATGATTATAAGCAAATCTGGACGAGCACGTATTATGAGACATCTGAATCAGAAAACATCACAGGGATTGAAGCGTATGATGTAGATGGTGATGGTTATATTGAAATATTAATTGGAACTGCTTCCGGAATGGTGCAGGTGTTTGATGGCAGGACCAGGCAGCTTAAGCAAATGCTTAAAACCTCAAGAAATCCTATTCGATTTCAAATGGCAGATGCTGATAATGATGGCTTAACCGAACTTATAATTTCCACTTTCGATAGTACTTTTCTATTTAATATGGGGAATCTGGATCACAAGCTTGGAATTCCCTTCGGGTGTTTAGATATGAAATGTGGCAATGTGGATCAGGAACCCTCAAATGAATTGGTATATGCTCCAGGGAAAGTAATTCGGCTGATTAATGATTCTATTGAAATCGTTTGGTCTTACTATCAGACTAAATACGGAATGGTTGAACTGGCTGACGTCGATTCAGATGGTATAAAAGAAATTATTTATGATAACCGGCAAGAGAATATAATGGTTTATGATGCAGATTTAAAGAAGATAAAATATTCTATTGAAAAGCAGTTTGATTACTATTCTTCCACAATGGCAGACGTTAATAATGATGGCATTGCTGAAATTTTGTTAAGCCAGAGTAATGGGGCCTGGGGAGGAATTTATTGTTATAATATGCAGAATGGTGAAGAGTTGTGGCGTGTTTATAATCCTGAAAAAGGCTCTATGGACATAAACGTTGCCGATACTGACGGTGATGGGAATCTGGAACTAGTTTGGAATGGCAAGTGTGGCTATTTTACATATAACTCACTTTTTATTTATGACATTTCCACATTAGACCAGGAATGGAAGAGTGATTTTAATCCCGTTCCATACATGGCTGTTAAAGTACGTGATTTAGATAATGATAATATTGCCGAATTGATACTTCTATCCAATTACACCAGTGATATCAAAAAATCAAGAATATCAGTTTATGATTTAGAATCAAACTTGCTAAACTGGGTCTGGAACACATGGGAGTTTTCTGGCCTTTATGGGTTTCTGGTCTCAGATGTTGACAATGATGGTCAAAATGAAATATTACTTGCCGGAGGAAGTTTGAACTCAAATGGTCTAATAGCCATACTGAATCCAGTAACTCAGGAATTGAAATCGGTTCAAGTGTTCGATAACCTGCAAACCTTTTATGCGATTGCTTTACATGACATTGATAATGATGGGAAGGAAGAATATATTGTCTCAACAAGAAGCCAGATTCATATAATTAATTCGATTGATTATTCGATTCTTTGGTCTTCTGCTGAGTTTCATTCCTATGTTGATGATGCTACAACCCTGATTATTGGAAATATTGATACTGATTCAAATCCTGAAATTCTCTTTCTTAATGGTAGTATTCTTTGTATTGATGGACTCACATTCGAAACCTGGGAAACCCAGGAAAGACATTTCAGTTCATTGAGTTTTATTGAGACAGATAATATAAATATTGATGAAATAATTGCGGGGTCATCTGACGGTCAAATTTTTATCATTAACGGTCAAACCCAAAATTTAACCTTACTTCCCATACATATGCCTTCTGCTATAAATTCCATAAGTGCAGCCGATTTAACGGACGGTGGTTCTCCTGAGATTATTTTCACCTCAGGAGGAATTCTTCACTTCGGAGATGTTCAGGGAAATATAATTTCAACAACCAAAATCGGAGATGTTCAGGGAAAAAATGAAAATATCGAGATATCAGACTATAATAACGACGGATTAGAAGAAGTATTCGTTTCCACCTGCTATCAGATTGTTGAGTTTGGAACTGATTGTGTTAAAAGTCTAGGAATACCTGAATATTTAAAGACTGAAACTGCTTCTGTTTACCCTAATCCATCTAAGAATCAAGTAATCCTTAAATTAAATAGTCTTGAGCCTAATAGTAAAGCTTTTGTAGAAATTTATTCTTTAATGGGCATAAGGTTAACCGGCCAAACCCTTTGTGATAAAAGAACAACACTCAATTTAGCAAACCTGTCAAAAGGTATTTATGTACTTAAAGTTACCATTGACGGTGGTCAAACTGTACTAAAAATTGTGAAGGAGTAATTATCCAACTTAGGGTGGTGATTCCCGTAAAGTTATGACTTTACAGGATTCTATTCCCGTATAGTTATAACTTTACGGGATTTGATTCCTGAAAAGTTATGTTTTTAGAAAATTCTGTATTATATTTGCAATTGGTTTCAATACAAAAACAATGATTTCAAGATCAATTGAAAAGCAAATAGCCGGAAAGTTTTTCTCAGGAAAGGCAATTATCATTACCGGGCCAAGGCAATCGGGCAAAACTACACTGGTAATGAAACTCCTTGAATCATACCGCGATGAATGCCTGATCATCAACGGAGATGATCCGGTGAGCGAACGTATGTTTAACCGCCCCAATACAGAGCAGCTCCGACAGATTATCGGAAAGCACAGAATTGTATTTATTGATGAAGCCCAGCGCATTCCGTTTATCGGCCTTACGTCAAAGCTTATAACCGATACTTTTAAAGAAGTACAATTAATTCTCAGCGGATCTTCTTCTTTTGAACTTATGAATCAAACGCAGGAGCCACTCACAGGGCGTAAGTGGACGTTTTCGCTCTGGCCCATCAACTGGCAGGAATGGCAGGATTATTCAGGATACCTGAAAGCTGAGCAAGACCTGGAAAACCGATTGATTTTTGGCTTTTATCCCGAAGTACTTATGAACCCTGCTGACCAGAGATCAGTGCTGCAGGAGTTAACCGAAAGTTATCTCTACAAAGACATTCTGATTTACGGAAATATCAAAAAACCAGAGATGATACAACGCCTGGTTCAGGCGCTTGCGTGGCAGGTCGGCAGCGAGGTTTCCTATACTGAGCTTGCCCAGATTACAGGAATAGACCCGAAAACAACAAGCGCGTATATTGATGTGCTGGAGAAAGCGCATATATTGTTCCGGCTTCCTTCTTTTAGCCGCAACCTTCGCAATGAGATAAAAACAAACAGAAAAATCTACTTTTACGACAATGGTATCCGAAATGCGGTCATTGGTCAGTTCCAGGCGCTTAACAACCGAACTGATATCGGAGCCCTCTGGGAAAACTTTCTGATAAGTGAACGCAGAAAACTACTGTTTTATCAGAAGCAGGTTGCTTCACAATATTTCTGGCGCACCAAACAACAACAGGAGGTTGATTATGTGGAAACGAAAGACGGAAAGGTTTTTGGCTTCGAGTTTAAATGGAATGCCAACCGTTCTGTTTCGTTCCCCAAAACCTTTACGGAAAGCTATAACTCCATCAATAAGGGAATTGCGAGAGAGAACTTCAGAGAGTTTGTGATGATGGAAAATATATAATTGCTGATTAATCGCCCTGATTAATAAAACAATGTACCTTCTGTTTTCCCTGCCAAAATATTTGTAAATTTCATCCCCAAAGAGATCCCTGATCAGTTTGTGTATCAGAGAGGCCATTGCTGGTGAAAATTCCATCCAAACATTTTAACAATACAAATGTTTAAGGGTGAAAACCAAACGCTTATACAAAACCTGAATAAATCTTAATTCTAAAACATCTTAAAACAAGTCTTATGAAAAAGCTGGCATTTATTCTTTTGCTTTTGATCCCTGTGGCTTTTACTGCCTGTAAAACACAACAGAAATCAACAGCACCCGTAGCGCCGTCTCACATTATTGTGGGGGATAACAGTCAGACATCTCTCGACTGGCCGGGTATTTACACAGGAACTCTACCCTGCGCCGATTGTGAAGGAATTGTCACCACAATTACCATCAGCAAAGACCTGACTTACAGCCGATCAACGGTTTATAAAGGTAAAAGCATTACCCCGTTTGTAGAAACCGGCAATTTCAGCTGGGATAAAGGCGGAGCAAGTATTCAGCTTCAGGGGATAACCGACGGTCCATCAAAATACCTTGTGGGCGAAAACAAGCTGGTGCAACTGAGCATGGACGGAAGAATCATCACCGGCGAACTTGCCGATAAATATGTGCTTACAAAAACAGGTCAGCAATTCTCACAATCAGATCTGATCGGAAAAAAATGGCGGCTGATGGAAATGAATGGCAAAGCAATTCCGAATCCAGGCAGCGATGGGAAAGATTATTTTATCATTCTTCAAAATGAAGAAAACCGTATCAATGGATTTGCCGGATGCAACAGTTTTTTCGGTACGTATGAATTAAAAGAAGGAAGCCGGATTTTATTTTCAAAAATGGGATCGACCATGATGGCATGTCCAAACATGAATATTGAACAGGAGCTTTTCAGGATTCTTGAAATGGCTGATAATTATAGCTTTAATGGCACTACACTACAACTTAACAAAGCACGCATGGCGCCATTGGCGAAATTTGAATTGATTGCCGAATAGTATAATTTTCGTTTTCGTTAATATCACAAATCCAGCCGGTTAATTGCCGGCTGTTTTGTTAAAATACGGCATCTGTCAGCAAATCATTACCTTTGCACATTAAATTAATTCTCCATGATAACTGTTAAAATATTTGTTTTCAATTCCTTTTCGGTAAACTCCTTTGTGCTGCACGATGAAACGGGCGATTGCATAATAATTGATCCGGGCTGCAGCAGTTCTTCAGAGCAAAACAAACTTTCAGATTACATCACCGGCAACAACCTGAATCCGGTGGCGTTGATCAACACCCATTTCCACGTTGATCATATACTTGGCAACCATTTTGTTTGCGAAAAATACAATCTGAAGCCAACCGGCCACAAAGATGGAAAGTTGTTCTGGGAGACGGCTCATGAGTTTGGTTCAGTGTTTGGAATCACCATTGATGAAATCAGGAAACCGGAGCTTTTTGTGGAAGAAGGAGACATGATCACTTTCGGAAATTCAAGCCTCGAAGTCAGATACACACCCGGTCATGCAAATGGCAGCATCTGCCTGGTGAGCCACGCTGATAAATTTGTGATTGCCGGTGATGTGCTGTTTTACGGCAGTATAGGCCGTACCGATCTGCCAACAGGCAACTTCGATGTGCTGATGGATAGCATTGAATCAAAACTATTTACCCTCGACGACGAATACATTGTCTATCCCGGACACGGCCCCAAAACAAGCATAGGTTACGAAAAGATAAGCAATCCGTTTATCAGGTAAATCAACAGAACACGGTAAAAAACACCAGAATGAAATTAATCGATCTGATAAAACAAAAAGCTTCAGCCCTTCAGCCTGAACTGATTGCCATACGTCGTCATCTGCACATGAATCCCGAACTTTCGATGCAGGAGATGGAAACCTCAGCTTTCATTCAATCGAAGCTTACAGAATTTGGCATCCCATTCACCTCGGGGATTGCAGTGCACGGAATTGTGGGTCTGATAAAAGGTAAAAATCCTGATTCACAAACCATTGCTCTTCGTGCCGATATGGATGCGTTGCCAATCGTTGAGAAAAATCAGGTGGATTATTGCTCACAGAATCCGGGTGTAATGCATGCCTGCGGACACGATGTGCATATGACCAGTTTGCTGGGCGCTGCCAAAATCCTGAATGAGTTAAAAGATCATTTTGAAGGGACGATAAAGTTGATTTTTCAGCCATCGGAAGAACGGTTTCCAGGTGGGGCTTCGATGATGATAAAAGAGGGTGTTCTGGAGAATCCGGCTCCTCAGAAAATGTTCGGACAACACGTTTTGCCTACCCTTGAAGCCGGGAAAGTCGGTATGAAACCCGGAAAATATATGGCTTCGACCGATGAAGTTTACCTTACGGTGAAAGGCAAAGGCGGACATGGCGCAACTCCCGAACTGAATGTTGATCCGGTGCTGATAGCTGCTCATATTCTGGTTGCACTTCAGCAGATTGTTAGCCGCAATGCTCCGCCTCAATTGCCCGCGGTACTTTCTTTCGGGCGTTTTATCGCCGAAGGACGCACCAATATTATTCCCAACGAAGTAAAATTAGATGGTACACTGCGCACTTTCGATGAAAAATGGCGGGCTGAAGCACATGAAAAAATAACGCAGATGGCCACTTCCATTGCCGAAGGTATGGGCGGTAAATGTGAGGTTTTTATTGATAAAGGTTATCCATTTCTGGTAAATGACGATGTGGTTACCGCAGAGGCCCGACAGTTTGCAGTTGAATATGTGGGTGAGGATAATGTGGTGGATCTTGATCTGAGGATGACAGCAGAGGACTTCGCATACTTTTCGCAACAGGTTCCCTCCTGCTTTTACAGGTTAGGCATACGCAACGAAAACCTTGGAATTATTCACAACCTGCACACCGACCAGTTTGATGTGGATGAAACCAGCCTTGAAACCGGAGCAGGGTTGATGGCATGGATGGCGGTGAGGGCGCTGAATCCCTCATAGAACAAGGCAAAGCATAAAAATTGGTTTTTCATTTTTCCCTTATCTTTTTCCCGTTTTTCGGGAACACATCTGCAAACATTTTGACTAAACCGAAAATATTTCCCAGAATCTTAAAAGCATTGATGATTACAATAGCCGCATTGGCTGTTGTCTATCTGGCATTTGGCTTTTCATTCGGAGGTTTTGGAAGTAAGCCAATAAAATCATTGTTTTCAGATCCGGCTGATTCTGCGCTGCTGTTTGCGCACAGGGGTGTGGTTGAAAATTTTCCCGAAAATAGTCTGGAATCCATTGGTGACGCAAAACGTCTGGGATTCAGTGCGGTGGAGTTCGATCTGAGAAAATCAGCCGATGATGATTTTATTCTATTTCATGATACAGATACAGAGCGGATGTTTGGCAGCAAACGAAGTATCAATGAAATTTCCACCTCATCACTTGATGACTTCCCATTGTTGCAAAATGGCAAACCGGGCAACTTTTTTGTGCCTACCCTGGAAAAAGCACTTGACCAATACGGGGCTGATTTTATTTTTTACTTCGACATGAAACTCTCCGGGTTTAAGGAGGCAGATCAGATTGTTGAAATCATCAGAAATTACGAAATCGAAGACCGGGTAATCGTAGCCAGTGCCGATGCGCTTTTTGTATTTTATATAGAACTAAAATATCCGGAAATTATCACAGCGCTCGAAGGTTTTAATGCAGGTAAGGAATGGTTATACCCGCTTATCCCGAAAAATCTCAGGCCGGATTTTTTATCAGGGTTTTTTAGCCGGATTGATGAAAATCATGTAGAATGGTTGCGGAAAAATGGATTGGCGAGCAGACGTATCGTTTATGGAATTGACAGTTCAAATTTCATTTCAGCTAAATCCATGGGAATCAAACACATGATAATGGATTATGATTCCATAAGCCCCGCATTCAATGAACTCAGAATTAATCATTAAAAATCAGAAATGAACTCAGGAAAACTGCCGGATAAATTGAAGTTTTTAAAAGGATGGGATAACATTGCACTTATAATCAAAATATATGCACTTGCCATTCTGTTCTTCTTTGTATTCCGGCTTATCCTCTTTTTAACAGGTTTGGAGAATATTAACGGAATTTCATCCAATCTGCCTGATATAATCAATGCTTTCTTCATGGGCATTCGCTTTGACGTGGTCATAAGTGGCTATTTGTTGTTGTTGCCTTTTCTGATACTTACAGTTTTCTATATTGCAGGCAAGCGCTATCATGTTGTATATCAATCGGTTTTCGTCATTATCTTTATTCTTTTTACGCTGGCGTTTGTTATTAACGCATCAGATATCCCATATTTCAATCAATTCTTTTCACGACTTACCATTTCGGCTTTTCAATGGATTGATAGCCCGGGCTTTGTCCTGAGAATGATACTTGAAGAACCCGGATATTGGATTTATTTCATTCCCTTTATTCTGGTAACGATTCTGTTTTATAAACTGCTGAAACGCATTTTCAGAAATGCAGAAAAGAAGCCAGTCATTCAGCGAAGCATCTGGCTTAAGCTAACCATTTCAATACTATTTCTGGGTTTGATGCTGGTGGGAATACGTGGCCGGGTGGCACTGAAAACGCCCATTAAAGTTGGCACGGCGTACATCTCTGACAATGCATTTCTAAACCAGTTGGGGCTGAATCCTGTGTTTACATTTTTGCAGAGCTACTTTGAGAATCTCGATCAACGAAACGAAGTCATTGAGTTGATTGATGAAAATTATGCAATATCAAAAGTTCAGGAATACCTCGGCATTGATTCCGTGCACGCGTACTATCCGCTCTACAGGCAGGTGATTCCTGATTCAATCAGTGAAAACAAGCCCAATGTGGTTATAGTCATTATGGAAAGTATGGCTGCTTCAAAGATGAAACGGAATGGCAATAAACTTAACCTTACGCCTTTTCTGGACAGTCTGGCATTGAACAGCTATTATTTCGACAGCATTTATACCGCCGGTATCCATACTTACAACGGAGTATTCAGCACGCTGTTCTCTTACCCGGCCATTTTCAGGCAACAACCCATGCGCGAAAGCCGTATGCTGAAATACAACGGAATTTCGTCCACCCTTAAGAAACTGGGTTACAGCACCACTTACATCACCACCCACGATGGTCAGTTCGACAATATTCAGGGGTTTCTCAGCACCAACGATTTCGATCAGATCATTACAGAAGACGATTATCCATCGGAAGAAGCAAAAACCACACTTGGCGTGCCGGATGACTATATGTTCCGGCATTCGATTCCGGTGATGAATAAACTTCATGCATCAGGCAAGCCATTTCTGGTGAGCTTTATGACTTCGAGCAATCATGGCCCTTATTACATTCCTGAATACTTCAAACCTGAAAACGATAACATTAAGGATCAGATCATTGAGTATTCTGACTGGTCGATTCAGCAGTTTATGAAAATGGCATCTAAAGAAGCATGGTTTTCAAATACATTATTTGTTTTTGTGGCTGATCATGGAATTCATAAGAAATTCAGTTATGATATTTCGCTGGAATATCACCACACGCCTTTGATTTTTTATGCGCCGGACTTGCTTCCGGAAAGCCGTATTTTTAATGGAATAGGCGGACAGATTGATGTTTATCCCACCATTATGGGCATCCTTAATCAACCGTGGATCAACAACACGCAGGGGATAGATCTTATAAAAGACTCGCGTCCATACATTATGGTCAACAGCATCACCAATTATGGCGTAATCGGTAAGGAATTCTTTCTGATAGTGAAACCTGACGGAAGTTCAAAACTATACAAATACCGAAACAAAAGTATGAGGGACTTTTCGAAGCAATTTCCTGAAATAAAAATGCAGATGGACGAATATGCAAGGTGTAATCTGCAGGTATTTCAATACATAAACGATAACCGCAGGCAATTTATAGAATGAATTTTCAATGAAATCGGATTGGTCTTAATAATTAGCCATTGAATTGTGATCTGATGCAATTATGGCCTACATTTGCGTTTATAAATCACTAAAAAACAGCAAAATGGGATTCATCAATTCTTTAAAAAAATTGTTCGGTACTTCGAAAGAAGCTGCAACCGTAAAATCGGCCGAAATAAAGGAAAAAGCTGCTGACACCTATGAATCAGCCAAAGAATACACCAAAACAGCCGCCGATAAACTCGACGACAAGTTTGATGATGTGGTTGAAGATGTAAAAGAAGCCGCTATTACTGCTAAAGAAAAAGTAAAAGAATTCGGTGAAAACCTGAAAGACAAAACTGAAGATGTACTGGAAAAGCTGGATGACAAAGCAGCAGCCATAGTTGACAAACTGGAAGAAAAAATCCGCAACTCCACGCACAAAACTGAAGAACCCATTGAATCACTTTCAGTCAATGCAGAAGAAACTGTTGAAGATGTTGCTGATCAGTCCGCAGAAGTTGCTGAAGATGCAGCAGAAACAGTTGAATCGTAGGCAGAAGAGATTGTGGATGAAGTAAATGAAGTAGCGGAAGATGCTGCAGATGAAGCACCCAAAGCCTGATCAATATTAAATCATTAAAAAAGCCCTGTGATTAGTTGCAGGGCTTTTTTAATGTTATGCCAGACGGGATACTGACCTGTTAAGTGTATTTACACTTCAGTTTCTTTAGCCAAATTATATGTGTCGATTAAACCCGCCAGATTTATATAATTTGTCGGGATGCAAAGTGAATCAATTTCAATTTTCAATGGTTTATGGTAATATCAATACATTTGTAAAGGCTTTTCAAATAAACCAAAAAATGACCGACCCCATTTCCATCACACCTTTAACCTGCGAAATACTGGAGCCATTGGCATTAAATCCTTTGGAAACTCATCGCCATGATCATGAGGAGCTGTGGATTGTTACGCATGGAAATCCGGTTCATTCGGTCGATTTTTCATCGGAAACACTTGAATCACCGGTAATCGTTTATGTTGCCCAGGGAAAAGTTCATTCATTTGTACCTGACAAACATACACAAGGCTGGCTGATCCGTTACAAAAGCGACTTTATTCCCCAAAGCAGGTTTAACTTTTATTCGGGTTTTATCGAAAAAGTACAATATCCGCTCAGTAATGATTATTGCAGCACAACTCTTAATTCGCTTTGCGAAATTCTGCTTAAAGAAAGTTCAGAAGTTAATCCTGATTATACCGTTATGCGCCACTTGCTCAGCGCAGTTCTGGCAAAGCTCGAATCCGACAGTAAGCGGGAATATCTCGATACAAAAGCTTCAGTCAGCCCGAAGTTGGAGACCTTCAATAACTTTCTCAGGATACTTGAAGACAATTTCAGACGACCGGAAGGAGCTGATTTTTATGCCGAAAAGCTAAATATGTCAGCCCGCAACCTGAGCCTGATTACGAGGGCTGCGTTTGGTAAAAGTGCCACAGAAATCATAGAAACCCGCAAACTTATTGAAGCGCGCCGGCTTTTACTGAGTTCCGACAAATCAGTTTCAGAAATCGGGTTTGAACTCGGCTACAACGAAAAGTCATATTTTACAAGGGTCTTTAAAAAGAAAACCGGAGTAACGCCATCAGAATTCCGCGAAAAATCATTTGCACTGGTTTCCTGAGCCTTCGTTTAAGTTATTTAAAATAGCCACGAAGGCACAAAGATTAAGCACAAAGAAATTTGATCCTGATTTGTCCCCTTTTTTCTTTTAATAACCTTCGTGAGACTTAGAGACTTAGAGACTTTGTGGCTAAAAATACAATTATCCGGAGTCTATCTTTTGCACTGGTTTCCTGATTGTACCACACCTCTTCCTGAAAGTATTACCGCTCCCCCCGGGCTGTGATGTAATTTTGCATCATCAAAAATCCACTTCAAAACCAAAACATTATGTCAACACAAAAAAACTGGGTTATCGACCCTGCCCATTCCGTTGTAGCTTTTAAAGTAAAGCACCTGATGATCTCAAGTGTAAATGGCTCTTTCACTATGTATAAAGCCTCCGCAAAAACCCAGGAATTCAACTTTGCGACTGCACTGGTTAATTTTGTTCTTTATCCCAAATCGGTTGATACTGGTTCAGAGGATAGGGATAAACATCTGAGAAGCGCTGATTTTTTTGATGTCGAGAAATTTCCGGAAATTACTTTCAACTCCGATAAAGTTGAAAAAGTTGACGATGATACCTTTGTTATGACCGGTGGTCTCACCATTAAAGGAATCACAAAAAAAGTGTCGCTCGACGTTGAATTTGGCGGAATAATGACCGATCCCTGGGGAAACCGTAAAGCAGGTTTCAGTGTTAACGGAAAAATCAACCGCAAAGACTTTGGTCTCAACTGGAATACAGCCCTCGAAACCGGTGGTGTGTTGGTTGGCGAAGAAGTAAAAATCAACGCCGAAGTTCAATTTGTATTGCAAGCCTGATCCCGTGAAATAAATTCAACTGAAAATCATGGACAGACATGAATTCTTACGTAAAGCCTTCCTCGGAGCAGGATTGCTGGTAACAGCAAAACTTTCCGGAGGAATGGTTTTACAGGAGAATGGAAAAAACAGCCGGATTGAACCTGTCGGATTCAATCATTTACCAAACAACAAAGGAGAAATCATGAATAACAAAGTGCTCCATAAAGCTGGCACACGGGGTTTGGCCAATCATGGCTGGCTCATCAGCAGGCACACTTTCAGTTTTGCGAATTATCATAACCCCGATCGAATGAGGTTTGGTGTGCTCAGGGTTTTGAACGATGATTTTGTGCAAGGCGGAGAAGGGTTTGGTACCCATGCACACGACAATATGGAAATAATCTCTATTCCGCTTGAAGGTGCACTGGAACACAAAGACAGCATGGGAAATGTTGCCATTATCAGTAAAGGCGATATACAGGTAATGAGCGCCGGTAGCGGAATCACGCACAGCGAATACAACAAAAACGCCGATCAGCCGGTAAAATTCCTGCAAATCTGGGTATTCCCCAATACACAGAATGTTAAACCACGTTATGACCAGCTGACTTTAAAGGAGGCAGACCGCCACAATAAACTACAGCAGGTCTTATCGCCCGATCCAGAGGATGAAGGCGTATGGATTCATCAGCATGCATGGTTTCATCTGGGTAAGTTTGATGAAAATAAATCGGTTAACTATTCCCTGAAAAAGAAAGGGAACGGGGTGTATGCCTTTATCCTGAAAGGAAATTTCACCATTGACGGAACCCAGCTTGCGGAACGCGACGGACTGGGAATGTGGGATACTGATTCTATTGAGATTTTGTCAGGATCAGCAGATGCCGAAATTCTGCTTATGGAAGTGCCGATGATAGTTTAACCCCCAATAATTTCAGGCATGAACCGAAGAAAATTTGTTGTTTCGGCAATGGCCTTGCCAATCAGCGCATATGCAATGAAACTAAACTCACTCCATAAACTATTTGCCGGATCAGGAAATACCGGAACCATGCCGGTATTGTTTCTCGGGCATGGCAGCCCTATGAATGCCATTGAACTGAATGAGTTTTCGAGGGGATGGCAACATGTCGGCAAGAGCCTTCCTACACCGACTGCAATACTTTGTATTTCAGCACATTGGGAAACAAGGGGAACTTTTGTTACTGCCGTTGAAAAACCCCGTACTATTCACGATTTTGGTGGCTTCCCCCAGGCTTTGTTCGATGTTCAGTACCCGGCACCGGGAAGCCCTGAACTTGCAATGGAAACAAAGCGTTTGCTCAAAACCACGGAAGTCGGACTCGATGAAACCTGGGGACTAGATCATGGCGCATGGAGCGTTATCAAACACCTTTACCCGAATGCCGACATTCCGGTAATTCAGCTTAGCCTGGATTACAGCAAACCTCCTCAATACCATTATGAACTGGCATCAGAATTGGCTGCTTTACGCAACAAAGGGGTACTGATTATCGGCAGCGGAAATATGGTACACAACCTGCGCACCATCGACTGGAAGAAGCCTGATACTGGCTTCGACTGGGCGCTTGAAACCGATGTAAAAATGCGCGAATGGATTGCAGATGGCAACCATCAGGCACTGATTGATTATAAGAAAGGCGGGCGGGCATTTGAACAATCCATCCCCACCCCGGAACATTACCTGCCATTGCTCTATACCCTTGGTTTGCAGGGTAAAAATGAGGAATTGTCATTTTTCAATACCAAAACCATTATGGGGTCTATTAGTATGACTTCGGTGAGGATTGGGTAGGAATAATTATCAAAATTTTACTTCTTAAGCAAAAGGCGGAATCAGTACTTTGAATCCGCCTTTTTTAATGATCCTGCAAGCCCTGATTCATTGAATCTTGTGGTTGATTCGTCTGCTTTTGCTAAAAACTATACCCCAGACTTATTCCGGCCAAAGGTACCAATGCATATTTACCTTTATCTGTTGATGGTATCACAAACATGGGAGTAAATCCTGTTCTGAAAAAGAGACCTTTTTTTTTCTGATAACGATAGCCGATTACTCCATGAATAAACATATTATAGATGGATCCCTCCATGAAATTTGTACTGAGGCCACCACCCATTTCAAGCCGGTGTCTTTTGCCTCCGAAATAGTATCCCATGACATTTGGGGACATTCCCTCCTCTATTGCGGCAACACCAACACTTATGGCGTAGGTTTCCTTTATCCTGTAATCCACATTCAAAGAAAACCATCCTTTGCCTAAAAGCTCAAAAAAGGGTGATATGCATGGCTCCCAATCATTGTAAGAAGATGCGTTGGGCAAAGCAACCGATTCTTCCCTGCTTTTCTGTGCATGCAACTGAACCGAAAGGATAAGCAACAAACCAAAGAAGGGTCTTTTAAAAATTCCCTGGTAAATATTTGCTTTCATTTTTTTGGTTTTGCTTTTTAGGGAATATTTAACAGAGGGCAACAACTCCATGAAAGCACACCCGAAACATTACCTCATCACAAACGGAACAATGATTGAAATAACCCCGGTGCATACAACCACCAGAATAAAAAGGTTATACCTCACGCTGTAGCTGCTCATGAGTGAAGCATCATAGTACTTGTCGACCTGCTGATCTTTGTACATGAGAATTAGTCCGTTCAGCAGTTTGGTGCGGGTCTGCTTGCCTTTTGAAAGGCCGATAATGGCCACCAGGTTGATAATGATAACCAACGCAACAAAAATGAACATAACAATCAGTGCTGTATCATCAGTCCGTGACTTTTCGACCGAACCCGCATTGATGGCCAAAGCAATCAGATTGAGGGCTATGGAAGCCAGAATGAAAATAATATCCGTCTTAGCATTCTGCTGCAATTCGGAGGTAATGTGTGTGTGAACATGTTCGATCATGGCTTTTGGTTTTAAATTTTTTTCAGTAAAATGTGTCAGCGGGCAATCTATCTTGAGGGTTGTGATAGCTTAAACTTCCAGACTTTCGCATTTTTTTCGGGCCAGCCCGGCTGAAACTGGTAATTTTTCTGCAGGTTTGGCAAATTTATGGCCATCAAAACAGCAAAACAGGAAGTCATGGTCAGCGTGCTGCCGAGAGCCCAGTTCTTGTACCTTTCTGTATTGAGCTCTCCTTCTTTGAAGTCATAGCTGATCAGTGGGGAAAGGATAATTACAAATAATGAAGCAAAAATTACCGGCTCTAGAATATCATCGGCCTTGCCAATTAATTTTGACCTTTTCTGATAGCTGAGAAAATCAATATCGTCCAGCGCAAAAGGCTTCAAGCCATTGCCCGGTAAACTTTTCTTCAGGTAGGTTTCCGGCGGAATGGTGGTGGTCTGTCTTATTCCTCCCGGAAGTTCTCTAAAGGATTTGAAAGTCTCAAGCTTTATCACCAGTGAATCCTGACTTCCTGAATGGAATAGACCCTGCCAGGTAATATTTTCTTTGACTGAATCCCTAATGGAAAGTTGGGTTTTGATGGTTAACTCTGTCCGGGGGGAGAACTTCAGTGTTTTTACTCTGGACTCATCCGTTTGTCTGCAAACCGGAATTTTCCAGGTTTGGGCTTCCGTAACAAATAAAAAACCCAATGACACGATGATTAAGATGAACCTTTTCATGTTTGCGATTTTTTAAGAACTGTCACTTGCCTCTGTCGTCTGATGATAACCCTGCCAGAAAAAAGGAATATTACCTTAAAGGTACCACATTTTTCAGGCAAATCAAAATCTTTGAGCCTGATTTTTAGCTACTTCTAAAACGGGCTGAAAAACGAAAAATAATGATGACAAGTCTTATCCGGCGGTTCAAACAGCAATTGACCCGGAGCACCTGAAGCTTTTTAAAAGTACTTGTCAAGGGCATTGGCTTCTTCCATCAGCTTATTTCCTTCATCCTGATTGCCCGAAAACATGGCTGTTCTGGCCATTAGCCCAAGTGTATAAGCCTTCATTGGCACAATCGGTTCCGGCTTGGTGTTCAGATATTTTTCAAAACATTCCTTCGCAAGGGGCAATTCCGTAGCGGCAAGTTCCTTGTTCTGCATTACCTTCATCACGTGGTATCTGCCAAGGTCAAGCATCAGAAGGTTTTGTGAAGCATCGGCTTTCATGGCTTCTGCAAAATACTTTTCGGCATGTTCCGCATTGTCCTTAAAAAGAAAGGCAATTCCAACCTGCCTGAGTAACTCAGGGGTTCGACCGTTCAATGCGATCTGATCTTCCCAGAATGTAACCTGATCAGTGCCCTGAAGTGACAGAGTTAACCTGGCTCTTGCGCCAAAATAAGCATCGGCATTTACCAGCTTATCAGCATAATAAACCGCTTTAAGGCTATCGCCGCCCATTTCCGGAGGCAACTGCCCATAAATTTCCACCAGATAAAGCATGGGTTCAACATAATCAGGTTTGAGTGATATAACCTTTTCAAACCTTTTACAAGCTTCAATTACATTGTCTTTTAACTTGTCCTCCTGTCCCATTTCCATACCCATATAAGCATTCATAAAGCCAATAATAGCATGGTAATAGGCGTAGATTACATTACCCGGTTCATAGAATACTGCTTTGTTGATGTGGACATTGACATCATTCAAAGAGGTTCCGCCGCCACCAGTCAGCAGATAAAAATTCAGCCTGGCCATTTCGTAATGTGCCATGGCATTGGTTGAGTCTTTGGCAAGAACCTGCTCCAGTTGGACTTTTGCCTCATCAACCTTTCCGCTCATCCTTAACTCAAAAGCCTTCATAACATCTTTTTTATACCCGGGTTTTTCACCACTGCCGGCGATGGCTGCCATGAAACAGGAGAGCAGGAAAAAAATCATCGTTGACTTTTTCATTTTCGTTAGGTTTGATTTGATTTTTATTGTAACTTTAATTGTCAAAATTAAAATGCCCGTAGCTTTTCCTTTTGAATGTTGCTTGTAAACAAATTGTAAAACTCTTTACCAGCGTTTTACCATCGTTTCACCCACTAAATAACCATCTTTGTGTACGAAAGGGATTTACATATATTCGAAATCCTGAAACAAAAGATTGTAGAACAAATGCAACAATCCTATCCGGGAATCAATCCTTCCATCGCTGAATGGAAAGGTCAGGAGATCGTGGATTTCCAGGAAGAACTGTTGATAAAAGTGAATGCCCACATCAGTGAAAAATGGTTTTACAATCATTTTAAAACTGACAAAGCAAGCCTTCCCCGAATTGATATGCTGAATTTACTGAGTCGCTATGCAGGTTACGCCAACTGGGACGATTTCAGATTTAAACACTCAACCACAAGTCAGGTGCTGGGAAAAGTTATGGTTGCAAACCGCTACTTTATTTATGTGCCGGCTGCAACATTGCTAATTCTGGGGGTTTTATTCATCCTTTTCCGTTTTCTCAGTTCGCGCGAATACCGCTTTGGCTTTTATGATGCTGATACCGCTGAGCCCATTACCAACTGTGTAATTAATGTTAATGTCCTCAGCGACAATGAATCACCAGTTAGTTACCTCTGTCAGGCAGATGGAAGTTTTACACTGAAAACCAGCCGGGCCGGTATTCGTTTTGTTGTGGAATCGCCCTATTATCACACCGATACAATTGTTCGTACACTCAATAAATTCAATACCAACGAAACAGTGAAACTGCGCCCCGATTATTATGCACTGATGATACAATATTTCTCGGGCAGCAGGGTGGACGACTGGCAAAAAAGAAGGGATCAGTTGAATCTGATAATTTCTGACAGCGCAATGATTTACCAGATGCATAAAAGCAGCGAACCCCTGGGAGTGGAATTGTACAACAAATGGGAGTTTATCGATAAACTCTCTCTGCCCTCATCGGGACTCAGGGCGATAGAGATATTTGATACCAGATACGATGACGACAAGATATGCCTGATTCGGTTCAGACAAAAGGAGGTCGGAAAATGAGAAAATGGATTTTGATATTCCTCGCGCCTGCAGTTTATCTGCTCCTATGCTCGAAATCGTGTGATTCCGGGCAGATGGATGATGATGTATTGGAGAAAAAAAACCTGAATAAAACCAGGGATTTCATCAAAACTGAGGCCGAAAGTGAAACCCTTTCAGATCAATCACTCCGTGCTTATGAAGCAAATGCCAAACAAAAACTAAATGATTTTGCAGATTTTCTCAGCATATATTACGATCAGAACATTGATTCAGCGATGAAAAAGCAGGCCGGAAATATGATTGTAAAGCTGTTCTCTTCTGAAGAAATTACAATACCCCCATTTATTCCAGGAGTGAAATGGACTGTAAATCCTACCCTGACTGATTTGCTTAAGAATGAGAATCTGCCTGAATACAAATCAACAAAAATCCTGATCGATTCAATTACTGTAAGAGAACCTTTGCGTTACTCCGGCGAATCATTATCCAAGGGAACACTGACATTCTCCACCCGTGTTATATCATACTCATCTTCCGATTCTCTGGTTTTGGAGCGGATAAAAATGGAAGTTGAAATGCTGGCCAAAAAGGTTGACAAAACTTTTGGCTCCGAAACCCTCAGGGTTTGGGGGGTGTTTTTAGGGAATATGAAACTTGCAAAAACAGATTAGTCCTGTTATTTACCTGCCCCAACCCATTTACAATCCTCAAAAATCAATGTAATCGCTTCATCATAAGTCTCAAAGTTTTTTGCTTTTTTTATTTTTTTGAACACTTTTGTTGGCTCATCAAACGATTCAGCCAGGTAAGCCCAGTATTCCTTCATGGCATTCAGCACCGAAGGATTATCATCGCGCTCTTTCCGGTAAGCCATGTATAAGTCATCGATAAATGTACTGATGATTTTTCCCGGATCTGATGGCAATTCAAAGCCTTTTATCCGTGAAGGAAGAAAAGGATCAGATAGTATTCCGCGGCCAATCATAAGCAGGTTGATTTCCGGGAAACGGCTTTTAAACTTTTCAAAATCACTATCGGTAAAAATATCGCCATTGTAAACCACCGGCATTTGCAATTGCGCGACTGCGCCAGCAAAAGAATCATAATCGGGCTTGCCGGAATATAGCTGCTTGCCGATGCGTGCATGAATGGTGAGTTCGTTGATGGGATAGCGGTTAAATACCGGAATCAATGCATCCATCTCCTTCGCTGAAAGATTGCCCAGTCTGCATTTTACTGAAAAACTGATTTTGATTTCCTTCATTACCTTTTCAAGAATTTCATCAACCATATCCGGGAAAGGCAACATACCGGCACCTCTCAGCTTACGGGTTACTTGTGGATAGGGACAGCCGAGATTCAGGTTAAGTTCTTTGAAACCAAATTCTTCGCAATTGCGGGCGAAGGAAATAATCTCTTCGGCACTTTTACTCAGCACCTGCGGCACCACTTCAATTCCATTTTCAAACTGATCTTTTAATGCCTTTTGTTTCAACGGAGGCAAGGTGTGCCCAACTGCGAAGTTTGAGAAATAAGGTGTGTATAGTTTATCAACCCCTTTAAAGTGTCTGGCATATAACGCTCTGAAAGGCTTGGTAGTTATACCCTGAAATGGGGCAAAGTAAATGGAAACCGGCTGTTGAATCATAGGGGCAAAGGTAAGTGGATAAATTGTTTGTTAAACTTCAGATTGTTTTCACAAAAACAGGATAATATCAAGTCATCCCCTGACTTTCAATAAATCATCGACATACTCACAGATTTAAGTATTATGATAAAAAACAGTTAAATCATTCATCCCCAACAATAAATTTAGTACGTTTGCATACATCAAACCCATTCTAACCCATCTCAACCATGAAGCGTTTTTCCTTTCTTTTACTGCTGCTGTTTGTCTGCTCGTTAACCTTCGCACAAAGCGAAAAATACCGTCAGGTAATCTTTGAGGTTTCCTCCGAAACAATTGCCACACTGGCAAAAGCAGGAATTCCGACTGATGCCGGCTATCTGAATAAAAAAGACAACACTTTTACCACAGCCATCAGCGAAAGCGATTTCAGGAAACTACAAAATCTGGAACTTTCATATACTGTTGAAATTGAAGATCTTACAGCGCATTACATTGCAAGAAACGAAGGGTATAATTTATCGGAGGTCATGCAGCAGGCCATGAGGGCACCCTCAGATTATCCGGTTCCCTATGGTTTTGAGCTGGGCAGCTGCGGAGGCTACAGCACAGTAGATGAATGTTATGCACATCTGGATAATATGGCATCGCTTTACCCCGATCTGATTACGGTGAAAGCTCCTGCTTCAACAATGACCACCGATGAGGGCCGGCCTGTTTATTATGTAAAAATATCCGACAACCCATATGAAAGCGAATCAGAACCTCAGGTATTTTACACAGGTATGATTCATGCCCGCGAACCGATTGGAATGCAGCACCTGTTATTCTACATGTATTACATTCTTGAACGCTACGAAACCGACCCGGAAATTAAATCGTTGATTGACAATACCGAAATGTTTATTATTCCCATAGTCAATCCTGATGGTTATCAATACAACATCAACACCAATCCCAATGGTGGCGGTATGTGGCGTAAAAACAGAAGCCTCAACAGCGGATATTATGGCGTTGATCTCAACCGCAACTTCGGCTTTGCCTGGGGATACGATGATGAAGGTTCTTCACCCTATCCCAGCGACCTGACCTATCGCGGTCCTTCAGCATTCTCTGAGCAGGAAACTCAGATTTTGAAAGAAGTATGTGAAACCAATGATTTTAAAATTGCGCTAAACTATCACTCATACAGCAACTTGCTGCTTTATCCCTGGGGATATATCCCGCAAACCTGTCCTGATGATAACGTATTTCATGAGTATTCGGTAAGGATGACAGCCGACAATGGTTATACTTACGGGCCTGGCAGCACTACCATTTATCCTTCCAATGGGGGTTCCGACGACTGGATGTATGGTGAGCAAACCACAAAAAACAAGATTTTATCATATACTCCTGAAGTCGGAAGTTCGGGCGATGGTTTCTGGCCTGTGGTTTCCAGAATTATTCCGCTTTGTCAGGAAAACATGCTGCAAAGTCTGCTGGCTGCAAAATTTTCAGGACCTTATGCAGAAGTTGCTGATGTTACGCCTATGATAATTTCGGAAAAGTCATCGTTTATAAAATTTAACCTGAAACGCCTCGGTCAAACACCGGCAACTTACACCGTTTCGGTTGAACCTCTTGGCGATGAGTTTCTTACAGTTGGCGAACCATTCGAGATCAGCAACCTTGCAGTGCTGCAGTCGAAAACCGACTCTATTTCATTCGAGTTGAGCGATAAAGTATCAAACGGCGACACACTCACCTATGTGCTCACGCTGGATAACGGGCTTTACATCACCCGCGATACCATTGTCAGATATTTTGGTGTTCCGGTTGTTGCTTTCTCCGATGACTTCCCTGACCTTGAAAAATGGACCGGACAGTGGGGCCTTTACAATGCATTTCCATATTCTGCGCCTTATTCAATAGCTGATTCTCCTTTCGGGAATTATTCGAACAATACCAATACTTCATTCACTTTGAACAGCAACATCGACCTCACCAATGCATCGGTGGTAGTACTTAACTTTTACGCCCGCTGGCGCATTGAAGCCGGATACGATTATGTTCAGGTGCGAATTTCAACAAACAACGGTACTTCATGGACGCCACTTTCGGGTAAATACACAAAACCGGGCAACAATTATCAGGCTCCCGGCCAACCGGTTTATGATGGCATTCAAAACTCATGGGTGCGCGAAGAAATTGACCTGTCTCAATGGGCTGGTGAACAGGTAAAACTCAGGTTCAATCTCCGCAGTGATGCCGGAACCACCGCCGATGGTTTCTTCTTCGACGACCTTACCGTAACTATGATCGACATTACCACCAACACAGAGAACAATCCGGCACTTACGGCTTCAGCGTTGAAGGGTCCATGGCCAAATCCAGCCATTGATGTTGCTGAATTTGAATATCAGCTTACTTCCCCCGGCGCACTTCTGTTAATTACCGACATTACCGGCAAAGAAGTTATGAGCCAATCACTTGGTGGTATGAACGGAAAACAGATAATTTCCACTTCAAAACTGAATTCCGGTCTTTACCTGTGCAAACTTTTGCAGGGCGACAGAGTGCTTGCTACCGTGAAGATGGTGAAGAAATAATCAGGAACAAGAGGCTGTCTCAAAAGTCAATTTGTGGATTGTTCATATTTCGACTCCGCTCAATATGACAATGTCAGGCTGAGCGGAGTCGAAGCCTAATTAGACTTTTAAGACGACCTCTTGTTTTTAGGTGGGAAATTCTTGAAATGCATCAGGAGGTGCGGCAACTTCGTTATTGACAGAACATCATGAATATGACGAATTTTGAGCTCAGAAAATGGCAGACTTCAGACCTTGACAGTCTGGTGAAACACGCCAATAATATAAATGTAGCGCGGTTTCTCACCAACCAGTTCCCGCATCCATATAATAGACTTGACGGAGAAAGATTTCTTGAAATTGCTATGTCGCATAACCCGGCAAAGATATTTGCAATTGTTGTTGAGGGGGAAGCTGTTGGCGCCATTGGTGTGTTTCCGCAAGATGATATTCATTGCCTGAATGCCGAAATGGGTTACTGGCTCTCAGAAACCTGCTGGGGACAAGGCATTGTAACAGAAGCCATAGGCAGAATGATTGAGTATGGCTTCAAGACTTTCCCTGTTGCCAGAATTTTTGCCCGGCCTTTCGGGAACAATCCTGCATCACAGCGCGTACTCGAAAAAGCTGGATTCCATCTTGAAGCACGTTTCGATAAAAATCTGATAAAAAACGGAGAGTTGCTGGATGAGTTGGTGTATGCCATCAGGAAAAATGATGATGCTGAATAATAGTCTGTTAAGATGATTGAAATCAGAAATCTTGCCCAGGTTAACAACCATGATCTCTTTACTGCTTTCTCCGAAGCATTCAGGGATTATGAAATTACATTAGACAAAAATGAGCATGAAAGAATGCTTCGCCGCCGGGGATTTAACCCTGAATTGTCGTTTGGCGCTTTCGACCACGGAAAACTTGTGAGTTTTACCTGCAATGGCATTGGTACATTCAATAACCTGTTCACGGCATACGACACCGGAACCGGAACGCTGAAGGAATATCGCGGCCAGGGACTGGCATCAGAAGTTTTTAAAGCTTCAATTCCTTCTCTTGTTGATGCCGGCATCAGGCAATATCTGCTTGAAGTACTTCAACATAACGAAGCAGCCATTTCGGTTTACCGGAAACTGAAATTTGAGGTCAGCCGCGAATTCAACTATTTTGTGTCCGAAGCTTCTGCCCTATCCATCAAAGAAAAATCGCTGCACGAAGGATATAACCTTCGAAAAATAACCCTTTCGGAATTAAACAACACAGAATCCATGTGTGATTTTCATTCTTCCTGGCAAAACAGTTGTGAAGCCATTGTCCGGAGTCCTGAAGCTTTTGTGATTTCAGGGGTTTTCTCAGGGAATATGCTTGTTGGTTATGGAATCTTTGAACCTGCCTCGGGAGATATAACGCAACTGGCTGTTCTGCCGGAATGCAGACGTAAAGGCATTGCGACTGTTTTATTCGCCGAAATGTTAACCCTCAATCAACACAATAACATCAAAGCCATCAACACCGATACCAACTGCAAGTCCATCGGACCCTTTTTTGCATCACATGGGCTAGCGCTCAAAGGGAAGCAATATGAAATGATCAGGACACTTTAAATTTGCAAATCCTTACAAGCCCCTTGCTGTAAAAGGATGCAGCTTACTTTTGTTTCTGTGCAAAAGCAATAATTTCACCTCTGCAAAGTTAATAATCCAAACCTATTTATACTGAAGTTCCAAACCTGACAAATGATGGTTCAATCTCTGACAAAGATTCTGATCATTTCATTTTTACTGATATTTCTTCCTGCTGCCGGCTTCCCGCAAAGAGATTCTGCCAAAGCGAAAACCAGAGATTTTCCTTCGCTCAGTATGGCTTATACCCATGGAAAAATACTCCCTACCAATCCGTTTGTGAAGGGAGAAAACCTTTCCGGTAAACCACTGGAATTTCATAATTCAATCTCGGTTAAGCTGCTATGGCAAAATCCCGGTTACACCGAATGGCAGCGGGTGTATCATATTCCCTATTATGGGATAGGATACAACAAAGCCAGTTTTTTCACTAAGGAGTTGGGACACCCGAACTCAATTTACGGAGTTTTAGGTGTGCCGGTAAAGCGCTGGAAGAAGCTTGAAGTTTATTCAGAATTTCAGTTTGGTTTGGCATGGAACTGGAATAAGTATGATTCAATTCACAATCCCAAAAACATAGCCATAGGAGGAGGAATGACCGTGCATCTTGATGTCGGGTTCAACGCATTCTATCCAATATCAAAACATTTCGATCTTGGAGCAGGCCTTAGTTTTTCTCATTTTTCGAATGGTGGTTTCGAACGACCGAATCGTGGTCTGAATTTGCTTTCTCCCACTGTGGAGCTGAAATATCACCTTCGGGGCAACCCAGACACAAGAGATGCTCCGAAACCCGGCAGGCTCCCCCGAAATAATGAACTTTACCTGATGCTCGGATATGGCGATCATCAGATGGTAGAACATGAGCTTGACACCAATTACTTTGCAGTGGGCGGATTGAGTGCCGTTTACCTTATGCAGCATACCAATGCTTTTAAATCGGGACCCGCACTTGATTTTAATTTCTGGTGGAGTCTGACTGCCCGCGAAGATGGATCTCCGGGGCCAATAGGCTGGGATAATCTGACTGTCGGGGCATTTTATCAGATTGAATTTGAGATAAGCCGTCTTTCACTGCATGGTGGAGTTGGCAATTACCTGCGCCACAAAAAATACGGAAATTACAAGCAGTTTTATCAGAGAGTGGGTGTAAAATACCATTTTACAGATCATATTTCAATGGGCGTAAATGTCCGGTCAATCAACTTTATACTTGCCGAATTTTTAGAATTCCACCTGGGATATCATTTTCTGCGGCCACGAAATTAAAACCTTCCGGTTTACCGTTTCAATATCACCTTTCAACCTGCAAGAATGTTTGCTTCACACCAATTTATTTCCACTCAGCCCTTCTCCTGAAATATATTTGCACTGGCCTTGAAAAAACAATATTCTAAATTTACCTTTGTATAATCACATCAGAAATGGAAGCAAAAAACTCAACACAACCGGTTGCTGTATTGCCCTTAGAAGCCTCACTCAGCCTGGTAAACAGCAAGTTGCACATCATCGGCCAGGCCGGAAATTTCGAACCTATTGACACCGATTACATTCCGCCATATGGCGATGGGATGGGTTATATGCCACTGCAACTTTTCCTTATCAGTTTCGGTGCTTGCGTTGCAGGGTCGGTTCTTACTATTCTCCGCAGGATGCAGAAAAATATTGAGGTTTTCGACATGAAGGTCATTGGAATGCGAAGAACAGAACACCCGACCTCCTTCTCAGAAATTACGGCAGAATACATCATCACCTCCAACGATGTTACCGAAGCCGATGTGCAGAAAGCTTTGACCCTGTCAGAACAATCCATTTGTCCGGTATGGGCTATGATTAAGGGCAATGTTGAAGTCAAATCAATCATTACTTTTAAAAATACCGACTGATGAAAAGACACATTTACATCTATCTCGGCATCATTCAATTATTTGTTGCCCTCGGTGCTTTTCCGGCCGGTTACTCAATGCTGGTTGAACCAGATGGCAGCGGACTTGGAATGAATCCCGGATTTCTTGAAGGGTCTCCGTTTCCCGATTATTTTATTCCGGGACTTTTCCTTTTTACAGTCAATGGCATATTCAACCTGGCAGGTGCAATTTTATCCTTTTTTAAATGGAAATTCACAGGATGGATCGGAATCGGGCTGGGTGCTTCACTTATAATCTGGATTACCGTTCAGGTTTTATCGATTCAGATGTATCATTTTTTTCAGCCAGCATATTTTATAATCGGAGCGATAGAAATAGTTCTGGGCTATTTGTGGATAAAGAGAACAAACCAAATTATCGCATAAACAATCTCACAGAATAAAAAAGGGTTCCAAAACTAAACGTTCTGAAACCCTTGATATTTGTTGGTGGGCCCACCTGGACTTGAACCAGGGACCACCTGATTATGAGTCAGGTGCTCTAACCAACTGAGCTATAGGCCCTTGTAGCTTTTTGGCTACAAGCTTATTTTCATAAGGGATTGCAAATGTACAAAATAATTTAAAAGTCCAAGCATACCGGGAATTTTTTGGCAATCTTCACTCGCAGCATTAGAAGCATTTGCTGATTTTAATATCGCTTGAGTGAAGAGTATATTAAGGAAGAAAATCTTTAGATACTTTATCAATCTATATGTAAAAGCATATAGATGCTGATATTTTCATAATTTTATACGGATAAGCATATAACAAGTGCCCGATAAATATCTATGGGGAGCTACTACTGCCTTTCGAGGATAGAACTTTGAAACCTTTTTATATGATGGTTACTTCTTCCGTTTACAGCCAAATGGTTCTGTTTCACAATTTGACAAATCACCTAAAACGACATCCTTCCAACCACTCATCTAATCGCGTCTATTTTTTTTAACAAATTCAGTGTCTGGGCATCCATCTTTGAGAAGGCAAACCACTTTTTGCCGAGGTCTTTCAGGGAAGCCCCAATATGGTATAGTTCATTGCCATCAATAATCAGAAAACGATCGTGGGCTCCTTTGAATTCCTTAATAGTAATTACGTCATACTGTGTATTGTGCTTTTCAAGATCGGTGGCCATTTGCTTTTTAATGGTTTGGGTATAAATAGTTGCTGTTACGCCTTTGTTTCGCTTGGTTAGCAACTGTAGTACTGAGTCATCCACATAATTGTCGATTAACACCAGGGAGGATTTGGCGCTGCGAACCAGGTCAGAAATAAATTTCCATGCATCAAACACCTGCCCATCGAAGAAAATGCCTTGGGCGGGTATATCATCTTTGCTTTGCAATGCATCAAATAGACGTTCAAATTTTTCATCAGACTCTATTTGGTTGCGTTCTACCCTGTCCAACCGCTGAAATAACCCGGCATTTTCACCAATAAACCTGCGCATCTGAACGAAGGCCTGAATAACCTGTAAACTTACTTTCACCGCGGTTTCACTTCGCAATACAGCCGAAAGCATAGCCACACCTTGTTCGGTAAAAACGTATGGAAAATATTTGCGATGTTTTCCCCTTCCCTCTTTTAAGGTGCCATTTTGGAACCTTAAAGAATCTTCACCTGAGATGCCGATATGGAACTTCAGGTTTTCATATTCATTATTGGTTAATTGAAACCTGAAAGATTCCGGGAATCGAACCATATTTCGTTTAACAGCTCTGTTTAGCATTTTGGTTTCTATGCCGTACATTTCTGCCAAATGACTGTCCAGCATCACCTGCATACCGCGAATGGTGAATATTCGACTTTCTATTTCATACTGGTGCGCCAAGCTAAGTTCTTCGTTCATTTTGATAATTTTTTCTTAGGGGCCACAAAAAGCGATTTATTGCTTTAAGGTCACAAATTGTGACCTAAGGATTCAGTTTTCAGTATTCAGTTTTGTCAAACTAATACGGCAAATCCTACTCCTTCTCTTTTCGCCTGTCAAAGAAATAAATAATGACCCCATATAGAACCCCACTTCCGACTGACTGCATGATAATTGTCTTTATATCCTTTTCAAAACCATCGTTATTATTGGATAAAAAGTAGAACATAAAGCCAACGACAATCATGAAGCCAAGAGCCTTGAGTATGGTCGTTTTCAGATGTTTGCTCATATTATTTCAGAATTAATAAATGAAGTATTGAATATCTCTTCCAACAAATATACAGGATAAAATTAATTTTCAGAATTAATGAAAGTCCGGATTTTATTTCTGCACAACGTTCATATTCCACTCAATAATGACAGAAATCAATTAATTTTGAGGCAATTTAAAAGGCTTAATATGCAAGATATCAATCAAAAACCCGACCTCAGCAACATTAAAAACATCATCTTCGATTTTGGAAATGTTCTGCTCAATATTAATCCTTCTCTTACGGCGAGTGCTTTTAAAAGTCTGGGGATTAAGGACGAAGCCGACTTTTTTGGCGGCAGATCGAGTCTTGAATTAATGGTTAAGTTTGAGCGTGGACAAGCAAGCTCCGAGGAGTTTATCCGGGCTATTTCGGCTGCGGTTACGAGTAAAATACCTGACCAGCAAATAATTGACGCATGGAATGCGCTGCTGCTTGATTTCCCGTCCGAAAGAATTGAGTTACTCAAGAGTCTTGGCCAAAAATACCGTTTGTTTTTGCTTTCGAATACCAATCAGATTCATTACGAAGCCTATATGCACGATTTTCAACAGCGTTATGGCTTTTCGCTTGACACACTTTTCGAAAAACTCTGGTTTTCGCATCAGATAGGATTGTCGAAACCCGACACCGCAATATTTGAATATGTGCTGAAGGATAAATCACTGCTTCCGGAGGAAACCCTGTTTATTGACGATACACTTATGCATGTGGAAGCTGCCCGAAAAACCGGTATGCAGGCATGGCATCTTTTGCCGGGAGTAGAAATCTGTGATGCACTCAGTTGATTGCTGATAAGCCATTCTATCTGATAATAGATACTATCCTATAACTATCTGATTATATGAAGTTTGTCGCACATCTTGTGACAAACTCCCTTATACATGCAACTGCCTTCATATGTAGGTTTAAGTATGTGTAAATCAAAACCTTAATTAGAATTATTATTAATTACAGATTTACTTCGATTTTCTCGATTTTCCTTTCCCATGATTCAAATAGTATATACTTTTGCCGAAAATTTAAACCCCATGAAACCTACACATATTGAACACATTGGCATCGCCGTTAAGAGTCTCGAGGAAAGTATTCCTTATTACGAAAACGTACTTGGCCTGAAGTGCTACGCAGTGGAAGAGGTTAAAGACCAGAGAGTTAAAACAGCTTTTTTCCTTGTTGGGCAAACCAAAATTGAATTGCTTGAATCAACCGATCCTGAAGGCCCCATCGGAAAGTTTCTCGAGAAAAAAGGCGAAGGTATTCACCACATTGCCTTTGCAGTTGAAAATCTGCCGGAAATGCTCGATCATGCTGCAGCCAACGGTGTTCAGCTTATCGACAAACAACCGCGCCGTGGAGCCGAAGGTCTTGACATTGCTTTTATGCATCCAAAGTCAACTTTTGGTGTTCTTACCGAGTTTTGCACTCACCCTGAAAAATAATCACACTCAATAAAATCACTCGAACAAACACATTGTCACGAACAAAGACAATGTGTTGTTCAATTTTAAAACCAACCAAAAATGGCTTTTGAAAGTAAAATCAAAGAACTTCTCGACAAAAGAGAACAGGCTAAGTTAGGTGGCGGTCAGAAAAGGATCGATGCCCAGCATGCCAAAGGAAAACTCACCGCCCGCGAACGTATAGAATTGCTTTTGGATGAAGGCAGTTTCGAAGAGTTCGACATGTTTGTTACTCATCGTTGCACCAATTTCGGCATCGAAAATCAGGAATATCTCTCAGACGGAGTTGTTACCGGTCACGGCACCATCGACGGAAGAGTAGTTTATGTATTCTCTCAGGATTTCACCGTTTTCGGAGGATCACTTTCCGAAACCTTTGCCAATAAAATCTGCAAAGTAATGGATCAGGCAATGAAGGTAGGCGCACCTGTAATCGGCATCAACGATTCCGGCGGAGCCCGCATTCAGGAAGGGGTTAACAGTCTTGCAGGGTATGCCGAAATTTTTGAACGCAACATTCTGGCATCCGGCGTAATCCCGCAAATTTCAGCCATTTTTGGTCCTTGTGCCGGAGGAGCCGTTTATTCACCTGCACTTACCGATTTTATTGTGATGAGCAAAGGAACCAGCAACATGTTTGTGACCGGTCCCAAGGTTGTAAAAACCGTTACCGGAGAAGTGGTGACTGAAGAAGAACTTGGCGGTGCAATGGTTCATGGATCCAAATCGGGAATCAGTCATTTTGTTGCCGACGACGAAAAAGAAGGAATCGCCATCATCAGAAAACTGCTGAGCTATCTGCCACAGAATAACCTCGAAGATCCCCCATTGGCGCCATGTCCTGATCCTATCGACAGACTGGAAGATTCGCTCAATTATATCATTCCCGACAATCCAAACAAACCTTATGATGTGAAGGATGTAATTCACTCGATCGTAGATTGCGGCGAATTCCTTGAAATTCAGCGTCATTACGCGCCGAATATCGTTACCGGCTACGGCCGTTTTAACGGGATGTCGGTAGGTATTGTTGCCAATCAGCCTAATTATCTGGCAGGTGTGCTCGATATCAATGCTTCGCGCAAAGCAGCAAGGTTTGTAAGATTTTGTGATGCTTTCAATATTCCCATCCTGACTCTGGTTGATGTACCTGGTTTCCTTCCGGGAACTGCTCAGGAATACGGTGGAATTATCATTCACGGCGCGAAACTGCTTTACGCTTATGGCGAAGCAACTGTTCCAAAAGTAACTGTTGTTCTGCGCAAAGCATATGGCGGAGCTTACTGTGTAATGAGTTCGAAACATCTGCGTGGTGACATCAACTATGCATGGCCTGGTGCTGAAATTGCAGTTATGGGTCCCAAAGGAGCTATTGAGGTTCTGCATAGTAAAAAGCTGGCCGCAATCACTGATCCTGCCGAACGCGAAGAGTTTGTAAAGAAAAGCGAAGAGGAATACAAAGACAAGTTTGCCAATCCTTACAACGCAGCGAAATACGGCTACATTGATGACGTAATTGAGCCCCGCAACACCCGCTTCCGCGTAATCAGAGCATTACAGGCGCTTGCCACCAAAAAGGAAGTAAATCCTCCGAAAAAACATTCAAACATTCCTTTATAATTACGACCATGGCAGAAATAAGAAAAACAATCAGCATAGCCGGCGCAATCATAGCGATGGCGCTGGTGTTGACTGCCGGCCGTAGCGCTGCACAAAGCGCGCTCGACCTCCGCATAAATGAGGTGCTGGTTTACAACGATTCGAATTATGTTGACTCTTACGGACAGCGAAACGGATGGATTGAAATATTCAATTCAGCATATAACACTGTGGATATTGGCGGAATGTATCTTACCAACGATCCCGCAAACCCAACCAAATACTGGATTCCCAAAGGTGATCCTTTAACAAAAATTGCTCCACGCAATTACATACTATTCTTTGCAGACGCTGTTGCAACTAGGGGAATTCAGCATTTGAATTTTACCCTTCAGGAGACTGATTATCTGGCACTATACGAAGGAAATGGTAAAACGTTGATTGATGCCTTGAAGCTGGGTCCGCAGAAACCCGATGTTTCTTATGGCCGCCTGACCGATGGAGGTGTTGAATGGGGATTTCTGGAAAAAACCACACCGGGAGCAAATAATTACACCGGAGTTATTATAACAGCTGGTGAAAAATTTGGTGCCATGGATCCTTATGGAATTGGGATGACTCTAATTGCTATGACGGTTGTATTTCTAGCCCTGCTCTTGCTTTATATCGTTTTCAAAAACACTAAAAAGCTCTACAGCATTGATGTGAAAAAGATGTTTACACGCAAAGAGAAGGTTTCAGAAGCTCAGAAAGCCAGTGATGAAGAAATCACCGGCGAAGTAAACGCTGCAATTGCATTGGCTCTTCACCTTTATGTGAGCGAGTTGCATGATCACGAAGAAGCTGTTCTTACCATCAAAAAGGTGGCACGGACTTATTCTCCATGGAGCTCGAAAATTTATGGAATGCGCAGCCTGCACCGTTAACCATCAGTAAAAGATCAGGATAAAAACAGTCCTAAAAATGATTTAAATCAACAAAAGAATGAAGAAATTTAAATTCACAATAAACGGCAATATCTACGAGGTAGATATCCAGAGTATTGAAGACAATATGGCCGAAGTAGAAGTTAACGGAACCACTTTTAAAGTAGAAGTGGATAAGGCGATGCAAACCAGCAAAACCCCGAAACTGGTCAGGTCAGTAAGCGTTCCATCAACCGATTCCGCGCCAAGCATTGCAAAAACTTCAAGTCCGTCAGGACCAAAAGGTACGGGAAGTATTAAGTCACCACTGCCTGGAACCATACTCGAAATTCATGTAAAAGAAGGCGATGCAATTAAGGTAGGTCAGAAATTGATAACCCTTGAAGCAATGAAAATGGAGAACAATATCACTGCCGATAAAGAAGGCAAAGTTACATCGCTGAAAGTACACCGTGGCGATTCAGTTATGGAAGGTGATGTACTTATTGTGATAGGAGATTAATGTATGGAACAATCGGGTAGTTTTCTGAGTTTCGTAGTTGAACATCTCAATGAGTTTTTCACCTATACGGCTTTCGCCAACATTACGGCAGGGCATATTATAATGATCTGTATCGGCTTGTTATTTATCTATCTCGCCATCGCAAAAGAGTATGAACCCCTCTTGCTGATTCCTATCGGATTTGGTATTCTGATAGGGAATGTTGCTTTTGTGCCAGGACTTCAGATTGGGATATATGAAACCGGCAGTGTTCTGAATTACTTGTATTTCGGGGTGCTTCAAGGTATTTATCCTCCTCTCATTTTTCTTGGAATTGGTGCAATGACTGATTTTTCGGCGCTTATCTCCAATCCAAAGCTTATGCTGATTGGTGCTGCAGCACAATTCGGAATTTTCGGTGCTTATGCCATTGCTTTGTTGCTTGGCTTCTCCCCATCCGAAGCAGGTGCTATTGCAATTATCGGAGGTGCCGATGGCCCAACCGCTATTTTCCTTTCCTCAAAACTTGCCCCGGAACTTATGGGTGCTATTGCTATTTCAGCCTATTCATACATGGCACTGGTACCGGTAATTCAACCACCCATTATGCGACTACTCACCAGCAGCCGCGAAAGGGTTATCCGCATGAAACCACCACGTAGTGTTTCAAAAACCGAGAAAGTACTTTTCCCTATTATCGGTATGTTACTCACCACTTTTATCGTTCCCTCGGGACTTCCATTGCTTGGAATGCTTTTCTTTGGCAACTTGCTGAAAGAGAGTGGTGTAACCAAACGTCTGGCCGATACTGCAAAAGGACCTATGATTGATATAGTTACAATTTTGATCGGTTTAACCGTTGGTGCATCTACTCAGGCTACAACTTTCCTTACTGCAAAATCAGTTGGGATTTTTGCTTTGGGAGCTGCTTCTTTTGTAATTGCAACCACAGCCGGGGTATTGTTTGTAAAATTCTTCAATATATTTTTGAAAGAAGGAAATAAAATCAATCCACTCATCGGTAACTCAGGCGTTTCGGCTGTTCCCGATAGTGCACGCGTTTCACAGTTTGTTGGATTGGAATACGACAAAACAAACCACTTGCTTATGCATGCCATGGGACCCAATGTTGCAGGGGTTATCGGAAGTGCAGTTGCCGCCGGTATTATGTTGGGATTTCTTGCTTAACTTTTTGTTACGACCAAGTTTTCATACTTTTGAAGCCGGAACACATCGAAAAGTTCCGGCTTTCATTTTTCACTTTTTTGTTCTGATCCTGCCTCATTACCCTTTTTATTGTGTTGGTTGCTGACCTTTTTTTAAAGTGAAAACTGTTTATTCATCGTTCAATCATTGCTCATGCTGATCATAGGAATTGCCGGAGGATCCGGTTGCGGAAAATCAACCGTTGTAAAACAAATCATCAAAAAACTGCCGAAGGACTCGGTTTCTATTCTCCCGCAGGATTCCTATTACAAGGACAACGGGCATCTGAGTCCCGAAGACAGGGCAAAGATTAACTTTGACCACCCGTCTTCCATTGAGTTTAACTTGCTTATCAAGCATTTGGATATGCTTAAGGAAGGTGAAACCATCGGCATGCCGGTTTACAGCTACCTTACCTGTGCCCGGTCGAAAGAAACCATTCCGGTTCAGCCCCGTGAAGTTATTATTGTTGAAGGCATTCTGATTATGTCCAATCCACGGCTCCGTGAAAGAATGGACATAAAGGTTTTTGTGGATGCCGATGCCGATGACAGACTGATGCGCATTATCCGCCGCGATATTGAAGAACGCGGAAGATCTTTTACCCAGGTTCTCGATCATTACGATAAATACGTAAAACCAATGCACCTGCAATTTATTGAACCCACCAAACGCTACGCCGACATTATTGTTCCTCAGGGCGGCGCCAATCATGTGGCGATAGATATATTAACTTCCCGCATAAAAATGAGCCTGAAAGGGTAATACCTTAAGGATCAGACATTTTGTCTTATTTTCTGCTGTCATTTTTTCTAAAAAAGTGTCGTTTTGTCATTTTTTTGGCGATGATCCCATTGCTTTTCCTCCCGGCATAAAATTTGAACACATTCATTCAAAACGGATGTTTAACTCAAAATAAAGGAGGACAAAACCATGTTACCGATCTTAAAAAAAGACAGAACCTTTTTCCCGAGCATCGTGGATGAGTTCTTTGGAAGGGATTTTCTTCCCAACATTTTCGAATTTCAGACTGGAATCAATATGCCTTCAGTAAACATCGTAGAAGGCAAAAATGATTTCCGCATCGAAGTTGCTGCTCCCGGACTTCAAAAGGACGATTTCAAAATCAATCTCGACAACAATGTGCTGACCATCTCATCGGAGAAGGAAGAAAAGCAAGAAGAGAAAGATGAGCGTTATATGCGCCGTGAGTTCAGTTACACTTCATTCCGCCGCTCTTTTAGTCTGCCGCAAACAGTTGAAGCCGATAAAATCTCGGCAAATCACAGCAACGGTGTGCTTAGCATTTCAATTCCCAAAAAAGAGGAAGCTAAGATAAAACCAGCCAAGCAGATTGAAATTCATTAATTTTCCTGATTTCATAGTTGGTGAAACTGTCGAATGACTTCCCCTCTTGAGCACCCCATCTAACTGGACTTTCTGCAAACTAATGTGTCTAAAAAGAACGAAGTAATCGTCCCCCTGTCATGCTGAGCGGAGTCGAAGCACAAAAGGGGGAGAAGAGGGGGATATACAATGCGCATTATTTGAGGATGTTAATTTGATATTCGTCCTTAGTAAAAACCCCTGTAGCCACAATGGTTGCTGGGGTTTTTGTTAGTCTTGCATAGGATAATTACTTTGCCTGCTTCAGCACACCGGCAGCCCATTTCCATAAATTTCTGTTAAAATTCTCGCCTGTTGCTCCAGGGTAAAGATCAATAAATGACTTTTCTTCCCGCATACCCGGATCAGATTTCAGCTTCTCTTCGGGTTTATAAAGAACTGAAGGCTCGGGATGAAACTGAAATCCAACAACATTGGGATATTTTCCATGAACCAGTGCTTCAACTACTTTTCCATCCATGCTGCCGGCAGCTATCAATAGTCCTTTCCCAATTCGGCCAGCTGCCTGATGGTGACTGCTTAGCACATAAGGATTCGGGTCAGAATCTGTCATAAACACCTGCATTCTTTCAGGCATTAACATATTTATGCGGTGAAAACTGCCCCAGATCAAATCGTCATCAGTTCCATAGTTTGTGAAATAATTGCGATGACGGGCATCTGAATCAGCAGCCAAAACCTTTTCCAGCGATTTCTGACCGTAAACTTCTGTAGGAATATCCTGAATCAAAGTGCCGCCGGTTGCAACATTCAGGGTTTGCATACCCAGGCATATTCCAAAAATTAAGTAATCGGGTTTCTGCTCAAGAAGTGGAATATATTTATCATCCTGATAACCGCCCAGCAAATGAAACAGAAAAGAAGCCTCAAAAGTATGGCGGTGGTAATCGGTGATTTCTGTCAGCAGGTTGGTCTCCTCTCCATAAATAGTCGGAGGAATATCCGGACCACCGAAAAAGATCACGCCATTCGAGTTGGAGAAAACCTTTCTGAAATCATCACTGCATGGATTTTCTCCGTAAAGCTGAAGCCCCGGCAAATTGCTGCAGGATTGTAAGAAAACGCCTTTGCGTCCTGTTTCACTGATAAATTCGGCTGATTGGCCAAAATCGTACTTTTGTGCAGTATGATAAAATCCAACAAGTTGATAATCCTCAGGCAGCTGGAAAATGCCGTTGTCAATCAGGTAAAACACCGTTTTCAGGTTATTAACCGTGGGGTTCATCAGCACAAGAACGGGTTTTCCATTGGCTTCAGGGTTATCAAAATATTGTTGTGCAGACAACTGCAAACAAAAAACAATTACTAAGAATGCTGAGACTATCTTTTTCATGGATCTGGTTTTAAAAACACTTTAATAAATGGATTAAACGAATAAAGTTTGAGCATAATCCAGAGATGACAGGTAGCTCAAGCGTTTAAACACTTCGACTCCGCTCAGTGTGACATTCGTTTATAGTGTACACTTTATCATCTTAATGCACTAATTATCAATTCTATACGATGTCCTCCTGAGCGGAGTCGAAGGATAAAACGGACAATCTGTCATTGGTAGGAGTCGAATGATTATCATTCTCAAATTTAATCAAATTCTTTGCGTCATTGCGCCTTTGCGTGAACTCCATATTGGCTTCTATTCCAACAAAATCGCCCTTCACTTTGTTTACCAGCTAAATTATTCATTTTATGCAACTTTTTGCCATTCCTACCGGAAATTTTAAACTCGACGGCGGTGCCATGTTTGGGGTAGTCCCCAAATCGCTTTGGAGCAAACACTATCCATCAGACGAAAACAACATGATTAACCTGAGCATGCGCTGCCTGCTGATGGTGGATGGAGATCGCAGAATATTGATTAACAACGGCATAGGCGACAAACAAAGTGAAAAGTTTTTCAGCCATTTCCATCTCAATGGTGAAGATACCCTGGTAAAATCTCTGGCTGCAGTTGGTTATGCGCCCAAAGACATCACCGATATGTTTCTCACCCACCTGCACTTCGATCATGCCGGGGGAAGTGTAAAATATAATGCCGACCGCAGCGGGTTTGAGACTGTTTTTCCAAATGCCACTTACTGGATAAGCACAGCACAGTGGGAATGGGCCATGCATGCGAACCGCCGCGAAAGTGCTTCATTTCTCATAGAAAACATAAAACCCATTGAAGAAAGCGGTCGCTTAAAACTCTTTGACTACCCCGGTGAACTTTTCCCTGGCATTGAAGTCCGGTTTTACAACGGACATACCGATGGACAGGCCATTCCTTTTGTCAAATACAAGGACAAAACCATTGTGTTTACCAGTGATTTGCTGCCCACCGCCGCCCACCTTCCCCTGCCATGGGTAATGAGTTACGACACCCGCCCGCTGATCACACTTGATGAAAAAGAACTCTTTCTGGATGAAGCGGTGGACAAAGGCTATGTGTTGTTCTTTGAACATGACTTTTACACCGAATGCTGCACGTTGGTGAGGACGGAGAAGGGGATTAAGGTGGATAAGGCGTTCAAGACTAAGGACCTTAAGTCACAATCCTGATTTTTTACTTATCTTTGTTTTGTGAAAGAATCAACAAAGAAAATACTGAATCTGATCAGGGACAGTGTCAATCAGATTGATCCGCAGGCTGAAATTATCCTGTATGGAAGTCGTGCACGCGGTGATGAGCAAACAGATTCCGACTGGGATATCCTGATTCTGATTGATGATGAAGCTACTTTTGAACGGGAAAGAACATTCAGGCATCATCTTTATGACCTTGAGCTTAGTCTGGGAGAGGCGTTTTCAGTTTTTGTTTTTAACAGGATTGAGTGGAATGCCATATTTAAAGTTACCGACTTTTACCAGAATGTTGTTAACGAAGGTATTGCAGTATGACTAGTGTTTTTAATGAAAAAGAATATATTCGTTACCGACTTAATAAAGCCAGGGAGACTCTTCGCGATGCAGAAATTCTTTCACATGAAGGAAGTTGGAATTCATCAATGAACCGGGTATATTACGCATGCTTTTACGCTGTTCTAGCTTTACTTTCAAAACAAAGTATAAAAACCCGCACCCATTCCGGCGTAAAAACACAATTTGGTTTAATGTTTATTGTAACAGGAATTATTGATAAAAGATGGGGCGCTTTTTATTCAGATCTTTTTGCTTTACGTCAAAAAGGTGATTACGCTGATTTTATTGAGTTTGATGAATCTCAACTCAATATCCTCATACCTGAAGCCAGAAAGTTTATTCAATTGATTGATTCCTTGTTAACATAACGTATCCAATTATCGATCTTTAGATTATTTAATATTTCCCTGAATTCCTCTTTTCTAGCATCTCCATAAATAGAAAAATGATCATTAGCGGTTTCTGATTTCCATATTTTCAAGAAGCAAACCTGAACAACGCAAAATTCGTGGTGTTTAATGCTTTGAAGCTTAAATTCCCTATTTTAGCAATCAGTTATCAGGAAATCACAAAAACCCTCCCAGCTTTGTACAGGATAGAATCTAAAATTGACACAAAATCGGCGGAATTCCGTTCAAATTTTGAAGCCTACCAGCAACTGCTGGGGCAATACAGGCAGCGCATGGCCGATACCATAAACGGTGCGCCTGAGCAAGCTGTTAAAAAACATAAAGAACGAGGCAAACTGCTGGCCCGCGAACGCATCGATCTGCTGGTTGATCCGAATACGCCATTTCTGGAACTCTCAGCCATGGCGGCCAACGGCATTCACAACAATGAGTTTCCATCTGCCGGAATCATTACCGGCATTGGTGTAGTTCATGGCCGCGAAACCATGATCGTGGCCAACGATGCCACCATTAAAGGGGGAACTTATGTGCAGGAAACCATAAAAAAACACGTCCGGGCTCAGGAAATTGCCATGGAAAACCACCTACCCTGCGTGTATATGGTGGATTCGGGCGGCGTTTTTCTTCCGGAACAGTCAAAGGTTTTTCCGGATAAATATGATTTTGGGCGGTTCTTCTTCAATCAGGCGCGTATGTCGGCTGAAGGGATTCCGCAAATTGCCATTGTGATGGGAAGTTGCACAGCTGGCGGCGCTTACGTCCCGGCCATGAGCGACGAAACCATCATTGTGCGCAATCAAGGCACCATTTTTATTGGCGGACCTCCACTGGTAAAGGCTGCAACAGGCGAAGAAGTCACCGCCGAAGAGCTGGGCGGCGCGGATGTTCATACCAGCATCTCCGGAGTTGCAGATCACATGGCTGAGAATGACCAGCATGCCATTCGCATCTGCCGCGATATTTTCCGCACTTTTAAAGTTGCTGACCGACAGCCTCTTGATCTTCAGCCCATTGAAGAACCCTATTACAATCCCGAAGAATTATACGGCATTGCTCCGCTTGACCTGCGCAAACCGGTTGACTCAAAAGAAATCATCGCCCGGATTGTTGATGGCAGCCGTTTTCACGAATTTAAAGCCCGCTACGCTCCTACCCTCACCACCGGTTTTGCGCACATTATGGGATTTCCGGTTGGAATACTGGCGAACAATGGCGTGCTTTTCGGCGAAACCGCGTTGAAAGGTGCTCACTTTATTGAACTCTGCACATCACGAAAAGTTCCCATTCTGTTTCTGCAAAACATTACCGGCTTTATTGTTGGCCGCGAATACGAACGCAAAGGAATTGCCCGCGACGGAGCTAAACTGGTACATGCTGTAGCAAATGCCCGTGTGCCAAAGTTTACGGTGGTTTTCGGTGGCAGTTTCGGTGCCGGAAATTACGCGATGGCCGGTCGCGCTTACGAACCCCGGCTTCTGTTTATGTGGCCAAATTCAAAAATATCGGTGATGGGCGGCGAGCAGGCTGCCGGGGTTCTGATCACTGTAAAGGAAGATCAACTCAAAGCAAAAGGAAAAACTTTGCCCGATGCTGAACGCGAAGCACTTCGCCAATCTATCCTGAAAAAATACGAAGAAGAAGGCTCGGCTTACTACAGCACAGCACGCCTGTGGGACGACGGTATTATTGACCCGGTTGATACACGGAAGATTCTGGCAATGGGCATTTCAGCTTCGATGAATAAACATTGGGAGGAGACGAGGTTTGGGGTGTTTAGGATGTAGACGGATGTAGGAGGTAAGAGGTAGGAAGTAAGTGGTAGGAGGTAAGAAAAAAACCGCTAATCATTAATAATCAGCATATTATGGAAACAGGATTTAAGCCTATCAGATCATTTATGGATCTCGAAGTGTATCGTTTAGCACATAAACTTGCAATGGATATTTTTTGGATAAGCGCCAGCTTCCCGGTTGAAGAAAGATACTCATTGACAGATCAAATCCGGCGATCATCGAGATCTGTTGCTGCCAATATTGCCGAAGGGTGGGGGAAAAGGAAATATCCGCTTTATTTTAAAAAACAATTGGTAGATGCCAATGGCTCTCTTGAAGAAACAAAATCCTGGCTAATGTTTGCCCGTGATTGCAATTACATTTCTATAGAACAATTCGATGCCTTTTTCCCAGAGTACGAAACTTTAGGAGGTAAACTCTGGCGACTCGAAGAACGATGGAAGTAGTTCCTTACATCTTAAATCTAAAACTCACTTCTTACCTCTTACTTCCTACCTCATAATTCTTACTTCACACTCTTAAAAAAAACAAATCATGAACACAAAATTCAACACCATAGAAATTGAAATCACGAACCAAATAGCAACCGTTTGGCTTAACCGCCCCCAGATACACAATGCATTTAATGAAGTGATGATTTCGGAAGTGCTTGAGATTTTCACTGAAATCAACAAAATGGACAACATCAGGGTTGTTCTGCTCCGTGGTCACGGAAAATCATTTTGTGCAGGCGCTGACCTCAACTGGATGCGCGATGTGGCAAAATACAGTTACGAACAGAATTACAAAGAAAGTCTGCAATTGTCTGACTGTTTCTATGCCATATACAGTTGCAGCAAACCCACCATTGCAGTGGTTCACGGTGCTGCGATAGGCGGTGCCAACGGTTTGCTTGCCGCTTGCGATATGGCCATTTGCGATAATGAAACTGTATTTTCACTTTCGGAAGTTAAAATCGGAATTGTGCCTGCATGTATTTCGCCTTACGTAATTAAGCGTGTTGGTGAATATGGCGCCCGCGAACTGATGCTCACCGGAAAAAGAGTCAATGGACCGGAAGCTGAACGTTTTCGGCTGGTGAATAAATCGCTTTCAGCCGATGAGTTGGAAACCTACCTCAATGAACTGATTGCCCTGCTGATGAGCAGCGGCCCCAAAGCCATGTCGCAATGCAAAACTCTGATTGATCAGGTATCCAATAAAATCACACTTGAAGAAGCACTGAGCTACACTGCTAAAATGATAGCGGAAATCCGTGCCTCAGAAGAAGGACAGGAAGGAATGGCGGCGTTTTTGGAGAAAAGAAAAGCCCTTTGGAATTTCTAATTTCTAATTTCTAATTTCTAATTTCTAAAAAATATTAGAGATGAACAGGACTTATGATCTTTTGGAGAGAACAAATCCGCGCCTCAGAAGATGGACAGGATGGAATGGCGGCGTTTTTGGAAAAAAGAAGACCCCTATGGAATTTCTAATTTCTAATTTCTAATTTCTAAAAAATAGTAGAGATGAACAGGACTTATGATCTTTCGGAGAGAACAAATCCGTGCCTCAGAAGAAGGACAGGAAGGAATGGCGGCGTTTTTGGAAAAAAGAAAAGCCCTATGGAATTTCTAATTTCTAATTTCTAAACAATAGTAGAGATGAACAGGACTTATGATCTTTTGGAGAGAACATCTATTTTTGGGGAGAATATCATAAGATTCTGTATTTCACTGCCCAGAACTGTTGTTACAACTCCTCTAATATATCAGTTAGTTAAGGCAGGTACTAGCGTTGGAGCAAATTATGCTGAAGCAGATAATGCCGAAAGTAAACCTGATTTCAGGCATAAAATTTCGATTTGCAGAAAAGAGTCAAAAGAGTCAAGCTTCTTTCTCAGAATGATCAATGTTGCAGTACCTGAAAAAGTATTGGAATCTTCTGTCTTACAAAAAGAAGCTCATGAATTGAACCTGATTTTCAATTCGATTTACCAAAAAACAAAAACCAAATGATACTTTTTTCAAAAAATAGTTTAATCATTCTCCCATTACTATTTTCAATTTCAAATGTTCGACACATCGACATTAGAAATTAGAAATTAGAAATTAGAAATTCCCATCATGAAACTATTAATAGCCAACCGTGGCGAAATCGCCCTCAGAATTCAAAGAACTGCCCGCCACATGGGTATTTCAACCGTTGCAGTTTATTCGCAATATGACAGTTCGGCGCAACATGTGCTGCAAGCCGATGAAGCTGTGCTGCTTCCGGGTGAAAGCCTCGCGGAGACATATCTTAATATTGAAGCTATTCTGGCTGCAGCCAAAAAAACCGCTGCCACAGCCGTACATCCCGGATATGGTTTCCTTTCCGAAAACCCTTTGTTTTCTGAAGCCTGCGAACGCCAAGGTTTCCTTTTCGTCGGGCCTTCAGCGGATTCCGTAAGGGCGATGGGAAATAAAATTGCCGCCCGTGCGGTTGCTGTAAAGCTTGGAGTGCCGGTAACCAATGGCATTACGGGTGCGCCTGATGAATTGCTGAAAAACCATGCGAATGTCGGTTTCCCGATGCTGATTAAAGCGGCTGCAGGTGGCGGCGGAAAAGGGATGCGCATTGTCCGCACCGAAGAAGAATTGGCCTCGGCGCTTGAAACCACTTCGCGTGAAGCCCTGAATTACTTTGGCGACGGAACCATTTATATTGAAAGATTTGTTGAAAATCCACGCCATATTGAGGTTCAGGTGCTGGGCGATAAACATGGCAATATGGTTCATCTTTTTGAACGTGAATGTTCTGCCCAGCGGCGTCATCAGAAAATTGTGGAAGAAGCTCCTTCGCCAACCCTCACACCTGAAGTCCGTGAAAAAATGTGCAATTCGGCTGTTAAACTGGCTTCCTCAATCGGATATTACAGCGCCGGAACCATTGAATTTCTGGTTGACAGCGATCTGAATTATTTCTTCCTTGAGATGAATACCCGTATTCAGGTGGAGCATCCGGTAACGGAAATGACCACAGGTGTTGACTTGATTGAAGAACAATTGCACATAGCCGCCGGCGAACCGCTACGGTATAAACAGCAGGATCTGAAACAACGCGGCCATGCCATTGAATGCAGGATTTATGCTGAAAACCCTGCCAACAACTTTATGCCTTCACCGGGCTTTATCAATCTTTATCATGAACCATACGGCCCGCACATAAGGGTTGACAGCATGGAGATTGCCGGCAGCGGACAAATTCATTCGTTTTTCGATCCGATGATCGGCAAGCTTATCACCCAAGGCGAAACCCGCGAAGAAGCAAGGCTGCGGATGATCTCTGCTCTTGAAAATTATGCGGTTCAGGGAATACACACCAACATTTCATTTCTTGTTGGTATGATGCATCACCCTTCGTTTATTGAAAACACAATCACTACAAGGTATATTGATGATCATCTGGAAACTTTAATTGAGTTTGCCGAAGGTCTGAAATCTTCACTAACCCCTGAGGTTCCGTTGATGGCTGGTTTTATGAAAAGCCTTGCTGTAAAACACGAAAACCCCGGTAACATCTGGCAAACCATAGGTTACTGGCGCAGCATTCAGCAACCGGCTGTAACTTTGGATGGTAAGAATTTTAAAATCAGGATACTGAAAAATATAAACGGGCACATTCGCTTCATGCTGGGCGAAACCGAAGGAGAAGCAGTGCTTACCTCGGCAAATTTACAGTCAAAGCTTAGTCTGAATGGCGTCAGTCACTTGATTTATATTGGGGAGGATGAGAAAGGACGTTTCCCGGTTACGTATAAAGGTTTTGATTTTCTGGTGGAACGCCCCGATATGGCCGGCCCTGAAAATGTTACATTTGCTGAAACCGGAACCATGAACATTGACAACAAAAACATTGTTTCTCCTATGCCGGGAAGAGTCCTGAAAATCATGGTTTCAGAAGGAGAAGAAGTCAGTAAAAATCAGGTTCTGATGGTTGTTGAAGCGATGAAAATGGAGAACAATATCCTTTGCCCTGCAGATGGTGTGGTTGAAAAACTTTTGGTGAAGGAAGGAGATATGGTTGACGGTAGTGCAAGGTTGGTGCAGCTGGAATAATTTTTATGCCACAAAGGCACTAAGCCTCTAAGTTACACAAAGATATTTTCAAGATTATCCGTCTTAAATTAAGTTAAAATGCTTCAATATCATAAACTTACAGAAGAAGAAGAAAGAATTGGAAAAGCAGTCGTTGAAGCAGTATACCTTGTTCATAAGGAACTTGGACCTTGTCTATTGGAAAGAGTATATGAAGTTTGTTTTTGTCATGTTCTCACCAAAGCGGGTTTTGAGACAAAACGACAACTCGATATACCGATTGTTTTTGATGGGCTTATTTTTGAAGAAGGGTTGCGATTGGATGTAATAGTGAATGATTTGGTAATTTGCGAATTAAAAGCGGTTGAAACAATAAATCCTGTATGGGTATCACAAGTAATCAGTCACTTACGTTTAACAGATAAACGGCTCGGATATCTGATAAATTTTAATGTTCCTTTAATTAAAGATGGAATAAAGAGGTTTATCAGGTAAAAACATTTAAAAATTTTAGTGAGCCTTTGTGCCTTTGAGACTTAGTGGCAAAAAATTAAATATTATGGACTTTAACCTGAGTGAAGAGCATCAAATGATCCGGGAAACCGTTCGCAATTTTGCTGAGCGTGAAATAAAGCCGGTAGCACAGGAACTCGACGAAAAAGCTGAGTTCTCAGTTGAACTAACCCGTAAAATGGGAGAACTGGGTTTGTTTGGCATTTACCTTCCACAAAAATATGGCGGACAGGAGATGGATTACATTTCCTATATTATAGCGGTAGAGGAACTTGCCCGAATCGACGGCTCTCAGGCAGCTACATTGGCAGCACACAACTCTCTGGGCGTCGGGCCATTGTATTATTACGGCACCGAAGAGCAGAAAATGAAATACCTGCCTCAACTTTGTTCCGGCGATGCTTTGTGGGCCTTCGGTTTAACCGAACCCGATGCCGGATCAGATTCCAGAGGTTCAAAAACACGCGCTACCCTTGAGAACGGTGAATGGGTGATCAATGGCTCCAAAATTTTTATTACCAATGGTTCTGCCGATATTTCAATGGGTGCAACCGTTCAGGCGGTAACCGGTGAAAAACAGGGTAAAAAGGAATTTACCACCATTCTGGTTGATAAAGATACGCCTGGTTTCACCCGACAAACCATGCACGGCAAAATGATGTGGCGCGCTTCAGATACGGCACAGCTTTTCTTCGACGATTGTCGCGTTCCGGAAGAGAATGTGCTTGGAAAGATTGGTGAAGGCTCAAAAATCATGCTTTCAACCCTTGATTCAGGCCGGCTTTCCATTGCTGCTATGGGGCTGGGTTGCGCACAGGGAGCCTTTGAACTTGCCCTTGCATATGCAAAAGAGCGCAAGCAGTTCGGGCAGTCTATTTCAAAATTTCAGGCAATTTCCTTTAAACTTGCCGATATGGCTATGAAAATTGAACTTGCCCGAAACCTGCTCTATAAAGCTTGCTGGCTGAAAGATACCAATCAGCCATTTGCCAAAGAATCAGCCATGGCCAAACTTTACTGCTCCGAAATAGCCAAAGAAGTGGCCGACGAAGCCGTTCAGATTCATGGTGGATATGGCCTGATGAAAGATTACCCCATTGAAAGATTTTACCGCGATCAGCGATTGCTTCAGATTGGTGAAGGCACCTCCGAAATACAACGGTTAGTCATTTCAAGGTATATTGGTTGCTAGATGGGACGAGGGACGTTGAAAAGGGACGAGGGACGTTGAAAAGGGACGAGGGACGTTGAAAAGGGACGAGGGACGTTGAAAAGAGACGAGGGACGTTGAAAAGGGACGAGGAGCGATGGAAAAGGGACGAAGAGAAAGTAAGAAAGTAGAAACTGGTAAGATTATCAAAATTATTATTCATCTATTAACAAAAAGAAAAATGAACGATCGTTTGGATGAAATCGGATTTTATAAGCTCTCTATGGAGATCTGGAATGAGATGTGGAGTGATACCGAAATATTAATGCTTGATTTCAGAGGCAAAGAAATTGCCAGACAGCTGGTAAGATCTGTTGGTTCCATAAGCGCCAATATTGAAGAGGGTTATGGAAGAGGATTCGGGAAAGAGTATCCGCAGTATCTAAGAATCAGCAGAGGTTCTTCCCGTGAATCAAAGGGATGGTATTTGCGAAGTAACCATTTGCTAAATGCTGATATTATTAATTCCAGAATTACGAAACTTGACACCATCATTGCGATGGAAACTAAAGCAATACAAACTCTGGAATCCAAAACGAAACACTAAGCTGATTTCATTTCGAGGTGCATACGTCCCTCGCCCCTAAACCGTCCCTCATCCCCCTAAACCGTCCCTCGCCCCTAAATATCGTCCCCCGCCCCTTTTCAACGTCCCTCGTCCCCCTTAAAAAAACACCAATGAACCAAAATACTCCCATAAAACTCACAGAATCACCCAGAGATGCTCAGCAGGGTTTATCCTATATTATATCCCCTGAAAAACGTGCCGCGTATATCAATGCCTTGATGAAAGTTGGTTTTGATGTGATTGACTTCGGGAGTTTTGTTTCGCCAAAAGCAGTTCCCCAGATGGCTGACCAGGATAAGGTTCTTGCGTTGGTGGATAAGTCAGAAAGCAAAACTAAATTAATGGCTATTGCAGGTAATCTGCGCGGAGGACTTGAGGCGGCAACACATCAGAAGCTGGATATTATCGGATTTCCTTATTCCATTTCTGAAACTTTTCTTCAGAAGAATATCAATTCCGACCATGAGAAAGCACTGAAAACCATCGATGATTTGCTCGAAATATGCAAGGATAACAATAAAACCCTGCGCATCTTTATGAGCATGGCTTATGGAAATCCCTATGGAGACCCATGGAGTATAGGTTTGCTGGAAGAACACATAGAGATTCTTGCAGAAAAAGGAATCCACACCATTACCCTTGCAGATACCATTGGCATTGCAGATTCCAGCCAGATTTCAGAAGTTTACAATGCTTTGCTTCACAAATTTCCTGACCACGAATTTGGCCTTCATATTCACACCCGACCCAATGAATGGCACCAGAAATTAGAATCTGCCTGGAATGCCGGATGCCGCTGGTATGAAGGAGTTATCAATGGCATCGGCGGTTGTCCGATGACTGGATATGAATTGGTTGGAAACCTGAATACGATGAAGCTGATTGATTTCCTTGAAGAGAAAATTGCAAATCACCATCTCAGTAAAGAGCACATAATCAAAGCCATTGAAACCGGTTATTGATTTTTTGTATCTTTCAGAACCAAAGGAAGATATTGGTGTTAAGAACTATAAAAGCATAAGTCTATGAACAAAGTAGTGAAAGATGCCCGTGAAGCCATTCAGGGAATTGCCGATGGAATGACCCTTATGGTTGGCGGTTTCGGACTGAGTGGAATTCCGGAAAACAGCATTATGGCGCTTGTTGAAAGCGGAGTTAAAGATCTAACCTGTATTTCGAACAATGCCGGAGTGGATGATTTTGGACTGGGTCTGCTGCTGCAAAAACGCCAGATCAAAAAGATGATCTCTTCTTACGTTGGCGAAAATGTTGAGTTTGAACGACAATTACTGGCTGGAGAACTTGAAGTTGACCTTATTCCTCAGGGAACCCTGGCCGAACGTTGCAGAGCCGGTGGCGCAGGCATTCCGGCATTTTTCGTTCCGGCAGGTTATGGAACCGAAGTTGCTAAAGGCAAAGAGGTACGCGAATACAATGGCAAACCACATCTGCTCGAACTTGCACTAACTTCCGATTTCGCCATCGTAAAAGCCTGGAAAGGCGATACCCACGGCAACCTGATTTACCGTCACACCGCGAATAACTTCAATCAGGCTATGGCAACGGCAGGCAAAATTACCATTGCAGAGGTTGAAGAACTGGTTCCGGCCGGCGAACTCGATCCAAACCAGATTCATACACCCGGAATTTTTGTACAAAGGATTTTTCAGGGAAAGGGTTATGAGAAAAGGATTGAGAGACTCACGGAAAGGTAGAATTTCGGATTGTGGATTTCGGATTGCAGATTCCCAAGCTCTGATCTCTGATCTCCGACTTCTGACTTCCGTCCCTCCCGCCCTCATTGATTTCGGATTGCGGATTTCGGATTGCGGATTGCCGTCCCTCGACCCTCGTCCCCCGACCCCTAAAATCAAATTCAAAATAATAGTATCAAAATAATTCAAGCATGGCACTATCAAAGGAACAAATAGCGCAACGTATAGCGCAGGAACTAAAAGACGGTTATTATGTTAACCTCGGAATCGGAATTCCAACCCTGGTGGCCAATTATGTTCCGGATGGAATAGAAGTTGTTTTGCAGTCAGAAAACGGGATGCTGGGCATGGGTCCGTTCCCTGAAAAAGGCCAGGCTGATGCCGATATGATCAATGCAGGAAAACAGACTGTTACGGTGCTTCCGGGTGGATCGTTCTTCGATTCATCAACAAGTTTTGCCATGATCCGTGGCGGACATGTTGATCTTACAGTGCTCGGTGCTTTTGAAGTTACCGACAAGGGCGATATCGCAAGCTGGAAAATTCCCGGCAAAATGGTGAAAGGTATGGGTGGCGCCATGGACCTTGTGGCTTCGGCAAAAAACATTGTGGTTGCCATGCAGCATTGCAGCAAGGATGGCCAATCGAAATTACTGAAGGAATGTACCTTGCCTTTGACCGGCGTTCGGTGCGTTAAGAAAATCGTCAGCGATCTGGCGGTAATTGAAGTTACCGATAATGGATTTAAACTGCTCGAACGGGCTCCCGGCGTAAGTGTGGATGAAATTATAGCCGCAACCGAAGCGCGATTGATTGTGGAAGGAGACGTGCCGGAAATGCAGTTTTAATTTGTACTTTGCTAAAAACTAAATATGTACCTTGATTTCATTGATGAAATTAACGAATATGGCGACAATATCGTCAGGCTTTACGATTTTGACAGTGCCGAAGCGAAAAAATTCATGAAGATCGTTCATGAAACACTCGTTATGAACAGAAAGTCTCTCGATCTCTCAACCATTAACTTTATAATTGCACGAAATTGCAGACTCACCCTCCGCATTGCAGATGAAGATGAAGGAATTACCACTTCCGACAAAATGCAATTCTATTGTGATCTCACCATCGCAGGATATGAGCAAATGATTGCCCTGTTGGAACAATTTTGCAACAAAGAGACAAAAGGATATCAATTTCTATATGATATAGATAGTCAGACTGATTTTCTGTTTTCTCCGGCCGGAACCTGGTAAAATGGGTTGAGGTTGAGGTTAAGGTTGAGGGAATCGTGAAATTATTGATCGTAGAATCATTGAGAATTATTTTGACACACTTTTCGGAGAAAAAAGCAATTTAAAAACTACTTTACTCTCTTTATATGTAATGGTCTTTCTAATAAATCATTGCTTCACCTCAACCTCAACCTCCTTAGCCTTAACCTTAACCTCAACCTTAACCTTAACCTCAGCCTTACCTTGTAAACGCATTTATTATTTTATTCAGTTCATAGATAAGATCAGAATACTCACTGAAAAGTTTTTCTGTGATCAATTCATCAAAATAACCTACTGCCCGGCCATATAACAGGTGATTCTGGGTTTCATAAGACGAGCCGCGGGCAATAATATAAAAATTGGCTTTGTCCTTTTTTGTATTTCGCCCAAATCCTTCTGCGATATTAGCGGGAACACTGTTTGACGAACGTCTGATCTGTGATGTCAAACCATAATCTTCTGATCTGGGCAGATTGGCTGTTATTTTGAAGATCTCAATTGAAAGTTGATGTGCTTTTTGCCATACTGGCATTTCGGTAAAACTTCTATACATATATCTGAGATTAAAAATTATCAGGTAAAAATACAAAGAATTGGATTTGTCTCTACCATCAACCTTAACCTTAACCTCAACCTTAACCTTAACCTTAACCTTAACCTTAACCTCATCCTCATCTAAAATCCGGATCCATCTCCGGTACCCTCAACCCCGCCACTTCATTAGCCATCAAAATAAAAACATTCCAGCACAAGCCACGGGAAGAAGGCCACCAGCTATCGATTGTTGTATATTTTGTCGGGATGAATTCTTTGCTGAAAGGCCATTCAGGATGAAGATAAATCTCAGCCCATATCCTGTTCTCCATCAGTTTTTCGGCCTTTGTCCAACCATGTTTTAATCCCACCACATAGGCGCAATACTCCGCCCTGAACCAACTGCCGCCATTGTAGTAAAATCCGTCACTTTTGCCATCGCTGTAATTGTCTTCACCGAATTTTTCGAATGGCTGATAGTCACCGGTAAGGTAAGTAAACCCCTTTTCATCTCTGGTTTTTCTCACGCAAATGGGCGCTGTGGTGCCGTATTCAGGATGTGGTGAGTTTGAAACTTTGTTCAAAACCGGCATCTGATCCAGGTGATTCTTAACCATTTCATTGGTAAGGATTGGCCGGTCAAAAAGCCAGAGTGAGAAAAATTCAGGTTCCAGATCGGTGTGGGTGATGATGTCGGGAAAATTGCGGTCAAACATCAGATGCTTCCTTTCAGTATCGTAAAAATTACGGTATTCTGCTTCTGCTTTCAGGATATAGTCTTCCGAAATATCGAACCCAAGCTCTTTTATCGTTCGGAGCGCAATGGCCAGCATTCCCTGATTCACGTCAAGGCGATCAGTTTTTGGGTCAAAATCAACAATATCCACCTGACTGAGCGAAAAACGTGCAGTGCATTTCCCATCGCGGTCAGCATCAAATTCGTTTAAGACATAATCAACTGCCTTTCGAATTTTCTCCTGCGGAAGTTCAACCCCAAACCTTCGCTTATTGAGCATGGCCCAGATGAGCCAATGAATGGTGGCTTCGTTGTCCTTTGCTTCAACAGAGCCCATCAATGGAGTAATGATGGTTCCAACGCCACCTTCAGGAGTCTGGGTTTTGCCCCACTGTTCCCAGATGGAAAGATTTAACTGCTTGTTATAAGTTGACACCGTCGCAAAAAATGAATCCCGGTTGTACATATCCGGCGCATAATTCATATTGGGCACATTGAAGGGTGTAAAATCCCGTGTATCAGTAATCCAGGTGAGCATATTGAAATTTGCATACAACATTTTCTCAATCTGCGATCCTTGAAAACCTTTGGCTTCGGCTAGACGCGATTGTGCGGAAATCATAAACTGCTGATGCGATTTCCAGGGTTCTACAAAAATATAGGTGGTTTTCTCCACCTTTTCGCCCAATGGAAGCAGGTTGTAAGGTTCCTGCTGCGGCTGATGTTCGGTAAATTGCAGATCCATTATCTGAAGATTACATTCCTTCCCCGATTGAGAGCCGATAAACATGGAAACGCTGTCATTTTCGATATAAGGCACAAGGATGCTGCCTTTAAATTGAGTCCATTCATCTTCGTTTGCCGGAAAGTTATCAATGTATTTTACGCCATGTTCCAGTTCGATGGTTTTTACTCTGTTTTTCATCCTGAAAAGTTTCATCGCCACCCCTGTATTGCCTTTGCAGAGGAATGAAATCGTGTAAAGTTTCTGATCCTTAAAGGGTGTGATAAACTCAACCCCTGCCCTTCCGCCCGGGTGGCCGGTGATGGTGATCAGTCCGTCTTTCCACTGCACTTCTGAGTTGCCTTCTTTCTGATATTTGTCCGTTACTGGCAAGATAGTTTCTGTCCCGGCATCCACATTGAGCATTTCGCCAAATGTTTGCCGGATATAATGTTTGTTTTCTGATTGTTCCACCGATGTAGCAACGGCAAACAGATTGACATCCGGTAAACGCCTTATGCCAACAAATCCTCCGCCTCTTCCGCTGAAACGGCGACGGGTGTTTCGTGTAAACTGATTTTTATAACCGGCATCGGTCAGAAAACCGACAACATCGTTTTTAGAAGTTATAAATCCGGCGGCGGGATATATTTCGTGAACAAATCCACCCGGAAAATTATCGTATTCGAAACTGACATAACGCAATGGTTTTTCGGCAGGTACTGAAGTTTGCTGCAAAATATAATACATGCCCGGCATAGATGGCTGGAATAGTTCAACCGTTTTCTTCACGATATTGGCATTCACCACTTCGTAAGTAACAGCCACCATAAGGTTTGCATCAAACTCAGGGATGTAGGAATCCCTTTTCAGTGTGATGCGGTTTTCATTCCCTTCCCACTGCTTTCCTTTCCAGTCAGGTAAATCTGCAATGGTACTCAGGTCGAGGTTGCTCAGTTGTAATGAAAATTCTCCGGTGTTGTTGACAAGTAACTCTGTGCCATTGTAAATTTCAACACGGAAACCAGACATTTCATCGCCGGCAACTTTTAGTGAAAGCTTTTGACCTAAAACGTATTGACTGGTTATCAAAAGCGCCAGACAGAGAATAAAAGACGAAAACTTGATTTTAAGATGAGTCATAATGTTGGAATTTTAAATGGGAACGCGCTTCGACTCCGCTCAGCGTGACATCGTTTAAGATGAGGAAAAAGTATCTGAATAATTCACTAAGCTTTCAGCAGCAACTTGTCACCCTGAGCGAAGTCGAAGGGCTTATCTTGTAATTATTTTACTAAAATCTTCCGGTTGGTAACCTTTCCATTGCCCATCACAATGCTCAGAGAATACAACCCAGGCGCAATCTGCGGAATGTTTACACTTATCCTGTCATCATAATTATTAAAATGACCAACAACCACTTGCCTGCCATCCGTTGCAGCTAATGTAATGCCGAGAATCTTTTCATTGTTGGTAAATTCAATGATAAATTCCCCGTTTGAAGGATTAGGATAAATTCGAGCCACCGGATCAATTTCCTCAATTCCAATCGGTGTTGCCCACAAAGTTTTCAACTTTTCAATCTGAGGAATTGAAATTTCCTTGTCCCACAGCTTAAATTCATCCACGCTTCCGCGAAGCGAATAAAGCGTTTCTGCGTTATCCATCCTGCCGATGGTAATTGGCCTTGTGGAGGGTTGAATAGTCCCTGAAAACTCTTTAAACATATCGAGGATACCATCCACATACATTTCCATTGAGTACCCGGTAAAAAGAACGGCCACATGATAATACCTGTTCAGTTCAATGGGCGCTGAACCATCCAGATCGGCAACGCCTGTGCTTGTTTTCACAGTCCAGCGAAGGTAACCTTCCGGTGTGACGGACAATTTATACCGCTGCTGCCACGATCCATGCGAAATGATAAACCGCTCTGTCCCAAACTCTTCACATTTTACCCAACAACTCAGACTTACCGCATCGGTAAAATTGAGGTCTGCATGGTTATCTGTATAAATGATGTTTGATCCCGCTGTAAAACGGTAAGCCAGCGATGGAGCTCCCCGGGGATCTGCTGTTTTGCTTGCTCCGGAAACTGTTGCATGAAACTGGTTGGCGACAGCATTGTTATTGTCCTGATCAAAGGGGTACCAGATCAGCGGTGTTTGAACGGCCATAGTAGTATCTTTCACCAACGCCCCGGTTGTAACAGTGGTGGAAAGCATATCCTGATTGGAAACTGTCAAAGAAATTGTTCCTACCGATGGCGTTTCCGGTGCCTGCCAGGTAACAGGATTCCCGGTGGTCTGATTCAGAATTCCGGTGCTTGCAGTCCAGTTATATTCCAGAATTTCACCGGGGGCAGGAACAACTAATGCTGTAAAAGTATTTTGTTCTCCTATCACCGTATAACTGCTTGCCGCCTGAATTCCATTCACCACAGGAGGTACCGGAATCCGGTCAACTACCTGAATGTGAAGGGTATCTTCGGAAGTTTGTCCGTTGGCTGTAATCCTGCACTTCAGCACAACCACACCTTCATCGGCAGGTGCAGTCAAAACAGCCTGTGCCTGATTCTGACCTGCAATCAGAACATCATCAAAAAACCACTCAAACTGCACCGGATCGCCGGCATTGATATTTCCTGGTTCGCAATAAGCAGTGAATACAGCATTGGTAATCACAGGATTCTGATCCGTTGAAAGTGCTTTTATACGTAGATTTTCGGAAAAATCATACTGGTAATGGTAATCGAGAATATCTTCTCCCACATAAAGCCTTCCATCATTAACTTCCGGAATCAAACCTGATTCATAAAAGCGTATCAGTCTGACTTCTCCAGCCGGAATGGTCAATTGCATGAAACCGGTATAGGTAGATGGTGAAATGATTTCGGTAATGGCTTCATACATGCCGAAAGTACCCGCAGGCAGGTTAACCTGAACCTGTTTGCTGCTTGTCGTTGGATTGAAATACATGTATGATATCAGGTTATTATGACCATAGAAATCTGTTTTATTCAAATCAATCCGCAAAATTTCAGGCACATTGGTTGTTTTGACCACGGCGGCCAGATAACCAACACTTGATCCGCTGTAAAGCGAAAGATTGGTTGCCGCCCAACCGCCCCTGATGGCGTCGCCGGTGGCAAAAGGAGTTTTCCCGGTCCATACTTCCTTCATCGATTCATAAGGAATACAAGCCTGAGGATCGTTGGCCGATGCCCATGCATAAGAATCCTGCTTATCCTGTGGCAGACCGTTCCAATACATCAGCCGACTGGCATTGGTAACATTCAGTATCCATTTAGAGATGGCTTTTGCGTAACGTTTATCATATTTTGGCAATGGCGCAAGTGCTGCGGCCTGCTGAAATCCGTTCATGATAAATGCGTAATCGTTGCCTCCATCGTTTGCTTCACCGATTAATCCCGAAACATCATAACCGCCCCAGTTTCCGACTATGGAGCCCCATCCGCGCAACGCGCCCCGGTCAAAACACCAGTCAAGGAATTTCTGCAATGGATAATTTGTGCCTTCCACAGCATTCATGCGGGCTGCGGCAAGTGTTCCATAAGGTAACTGAAGTTCGTATGATGGATTGGTCTCCCAATCTGCCAGAAAATCCATGGCAAGCTGAGCGCCTTCAATGTATTTTCTCTCACCCGTTTCTACATAAGCATTGTAAAGCAGCCAAGCGATACTGCCAGCCGATTCCGGCTCCGGAACACTTTGACTCAGCGGCTGTCCGGTTGCCAGGTTAAAAGCGCGGTAGTTCATGTAAGGAACCGTCCATGGTGTGGTGCTGCCTCCGAGCTGTTCAACAGCCCACAACCAGCGGTCGGCAACCGTGGTAAACTGACTGCTGAATTCCGGCGCGCCATCGGGATACAATGACTTTAACTGATAAAAATAAACATTGGGCATCATATCATACCACCAGTCGCTGCCCGATGTGGTTGAGTAACCATTCAGATAGACATTCTGCCCGTTTTTGGAATTGAAAAAATCTTTCGTCTTTGCAACCCAGTTTATGCCGTTCTGATTGCTTTTATCAACACCCACCAGCGAAGCCCCGACAATGGCGGGCATTATGTTGATGGCTTCGGCTTGATTCAGGTGGCTATTTGCACCAACATAAGAGTCGAGGAAAATCGGGATATTATCGGGATAGTTAAACTGGCCTTGCGTTCCCAATCTTGACAGCGGAAGATACTGACCAGTTTTCTCCATATCAAAAACGAAATTATCGTAGTTGATGGTCACTTCATCCCAGTTTCTTATCAACAATGGAGTTGGAAGATCAGGCATCTGGCTTATGCGGTTGATGTTCAATTGCCCGGTCTGGGCGAACCCCGAAAAAGCAAGCAGCGTTAATATGGGAATGAGATATGTGTTTTTCATCGGTGTTGTATTTTAAGATTGGTTAATCGGTGTAGTAAGCTAACAGGTTTCCCTTTCCTAACCTACCAGGTTTTCTTCAAACCTGTGAGGTTTTCTCAACCTATAAGTTTTCTTTTCCAGACCCACCAGATTTTCCGGTAGCTTCGGTTTGATCCGATGTAATAACCTGCCAGGTTATCTTGTTGTTTTTTGGATATTTTCCAATGGTCGTTTTTCTTTTCCAGACCTCACAGGTTTGAAGAAAACCTGGTAGGTCCATTTTAAACTTGTTGGGTTCGCCGTCGGTTCTTTTTTCCAGACCTCACAGGTTTGAAGAAAACCTGGTAGGTCCATGATAAACCTGGCAAGTCCATTCAATGCCGGTAAATCAAAAATTCATTGATATTCAAATATGGTTGTCCCATCAGTACTTCAGCGCCTTGAGGCAAATCAATGTTCAAACCTTCACCAAAGTTGATGATCACCGTAATTTTTTCATTTTGAAATGTCCGGGTAAACCGGATTTGATCTCCGGATTGCTCCAGCTTTCCATAAGTGCCATACTGAAGAGTTTTCTCTTTGTTCCTTAGGCTTATCAGAGATTTGTAGGTGTTCAGGATAGAATTTTCCTGTCTCAGGGATTGTTGCAGATTTACTTTCATGTAATCAGGGTGAACCTTTATCCATGGCCTGCCGCTTGAAAATCCGGCATTTACTTCATCGTTCCATTGCATTGGGCTGCGCGATTTGTCTCTGTTGTGCCGGTTGCCTTCTGCCAGCGCTTCTTCGGGAGTTTTGCCTGAATCAAGTGCAAGCTTGTAGTGGGTTTTTCCCTGGATGTCAACAATTTCATCAAACGTCTCAGCATAAATATTCTGCATTCCAATCTCTTCACCATAGTAAATAAACGGAACGCCTCTGGCCGTCAATATCAGCGCCGCCAGCGATTTTGCCCTTTCGGGATTTCCTCCTGCCAACCGATCCATCAAACGCGGCATATCATGGCTTCCGAAAAACAGCGTAGGATAATCAGATAAACTGCTTTCCATCTGCTGAAGCTCTTTAAAAATTCTGTCAAGCGAAAACTCAGGAATACTTCCAAAGTTGAAGTTGAAGACAACATCCATCATTTCAGGTGACTGATATTGCCGAAGCACCTTAAGTTTATCACTGCCAATCTCACCAACTACAAACCTGTTGTCGTATTCATCGATGGTGGCTTTTATGATGCGCATGGCTTCTTTCACTCCCGGCTGATCAATGTCGTAAATGTGCTGCTGATTACCATCCTTCATTGGATTATCGCTGAGAATTCCATCGGTGGTCAGAAAATTAATCACATCCATTCGGAAACCATCAACCCCGAGCTCAAGCCAGTAGCGCAATACGTTCTGAATTTCTTCGACCACACGCGGATTCGACCAGTTAAGATCGGCCATCCGGACATCGAACTTGTGATAATAATACTGATCAGTCACACTGTCGTACTCCCAGGCTTTTCCGCCAAAAAATGATTCCCAGTTGTTGGGCTGATCTCGCCAAATATAATAATCACGGTATGGATTATCACGCGATTTTCTTGATTCCTGAAACCAGCGGCTGTCAGTGGAAGTGTGATTCACCACCATATCGATGATGACTTTTATACCCCTGCGGTGGGCCTCGTCCAAAAAGTTTCTGAAATCGGCAAGGTTGCCGTAAACGGAATCTATCTTATAATAATCGGCAACATCATAGCCATTGTCAACTTTGGGAGATTTTAAAAAAGGTGTAAGCCAAATGCCTTTGATTCCCAGCGATTGAAGATAATCCAGGCGCGAAGTCATACCGGCAAAATCGCTGATTCCATTTCCATCACTATCCTGAAAAGACGGCATATAGATCTGGTAGAATACTGTTTCTTTCCACCAAACAGCCGGAACTGGCTCATGATCAGTCTGGGTAAACCCGGTCATGAAGTAAAATAAAAACAAACAGCATAGAATTATCCGATTCATGTCTTATAATAAACATATTAAAAAGCAAAAGTCCTCTTTTCCCAGATAAAAAATCGGGACAGGGCTCTGAAGAAGTGGGGCTTGATCTTACTAATTTTAAAAAGGTATTTCTAAGAAGGGCTAGCTGAGGTGTTACTTAACCAACGTCACCCCACCCCTCATCTTCGCAACCTTCCCCACCATATCCGAATAACTGATCACCCAGCTATACACTCCCGCCGGTGCATCTTTACCATTCCAACCCTCTGCAGGGTTGGTCGTTTCGAAGATTAGTTGCCCCCAGCGGTTGTAGATTACCATGCTGAACATGCGCACCCTTTCGTAATCAACTACCGGGCGGAAGGTATCGTTCAGGCCGTCGTTGTTGGGGGTGAAGGCGTTGGGTACCAGCACCGGCAGAAAGGTGTCGATCATCATTATATTTTCGAGTTTAAGGCAACCTTCGGTGGTTTCCATCAGTAAACTGTATGCGCCTTCCTCGGTGACGGTAATATAGTAGGTAGTATCGCCGGTGTTCCATTCATAGGATGTATAACCGGGTGTGGCTTCGAGCAGAAAGGTTTGTTCGTAGAAGATGGTGTCATGTGTTGGGTTGGTGGCTGGGAAGTTAGCGGCTGGCAGGGGAACTACCTGTATTGCTTTTATTACGGTGTCAGCGCAGCCAAAGTAATCGCGTATGCTGTAGCTGTATTGCCCTGAGTGATTTTCCCCTGCGCTGTCAATATCTATGCTTGCAAGGGAATGGCTGCCGGTGGGTGTAATCCACTGACCTATCATAGGTTCTGTGCCTCCTGCTATCACTGGTGTCAGGTGTATGCTTTCGCCCTGGCAGTAAGTATTCTTTTCATTAAGTTCAAGTACAGGTAAGTCGTGTACAATTATTTTCTCAGGCATAAGATTGGGGATAATGATATTGCCATACTCATCCAGAAAACGGGTTACAGGCGGCGAATCCCAGTTTATATCAGCAAAACCGGATTCAAGGGTCTCAAACACCAGCTCACCCAATGAGATTGTGTCATTGTTGGTTAATGGTACAGTGCCATACCACTCCAGCACCACGCGTGAAGTGCCGGGATAAACGGTTGATATTATGCCGGGCAGTGAATCATTGAAGTGAATACACTGCAGTTTCTGACCGTCAAATGCAAGCGAAGCCGTAAATTCCTTCACTCCTGAAACACCGCTTACCCTTATGTTGGAGTTGGCAAGTTCATTCAAACATTTTTTGTCATCCCCTGCCATGGCTGACAAAGGAATTCCCGGATTGTTTTCAATGCTTACCTCACATTGAGTTTCACAGCCAAATTCATCGGTTACTGTAATTGTGTAGTTACCTGCCGCAAGTCCGGTGAATTCATTGCTTGTTTGCACCTGACCACTGTTAAGCTGGTAGGTTAGGTTGGTAACTTGAGAATCAACTGTTATTGTGCCGTTGGCATTACCTCCTGTTGTATTTGTATGGTTGCAGTAGATTTCAGGGCCTTCAACATTTTGCACCTCCACTGAAACCGGTAAACTGATACAACCAAACTGATCTTTGAGGGTGATGTCGTATGTTCCGCCAATTAGTTCGGTAATTTCAGCAGTTAAAGGAAAGAAATCCGTTTCATTAAAACTATATTGATAATCGGTAACATTGCCAGATTCAGGAGTAACAATAATGCTGCCCATTCCCTGCAGGCAGTGGTCATCATCGCCGGGCAATGCACTTGCAATCACAGGAGCATTGTTATCGGCAATGGAATAAGGGCCAAACGTTTGGATGCAGTTATTGCCAAAAGTGACCTCTGCAAAGTAGCTTCCGGCAGAAACGTTTAGCAAATCATTGCCTGAGCCAACCTGACTCCCATAGATATCCAGCCACGTAACTGTAAAAGGATCAGGTGCAGAGAATTGAATTCCCGTGATGGCACCATCACTTGATCCGCAATTGGATGGAGTGATATCTAAGTTGGTAAGATCAGCTGTTGCAGCATCATACCGTGAAATATTGATGGTATCCCTGCCAAAACACCCGTTAGCATTTACACGAACCCAGTAGGTGCCGGTATCCGTTACAATAAAAGTACTATCAACAGTTGGTAAATTATTGTTCCATGCGTATTGTTCTCCGGGGCCGGCATCAAGGGTAAGATTGATGGGGTCATTGGGGCAAAAGGTGGTATCATTGCCAAGGTTAGGCGATGCGCTGGCATAAATAACTACGGTATCCTTTACAGTTTTTGGTGGCAGTAAACCCGACCAAACGGTCAGCTCAGGATAATATGTTCCCGGAGCAGAGAAAGTATACAACGGATTGAAGAGCGATGATGTATCATTGGGCATATTGCCAAAATCTTTGAACTTCCATTTAACCGAATCTATACCATTGATGCTGGTGATGTTGAATTGGGTAGGTTGGCCAAAGCAATATTGATTGGTTGTGAATTCAGGATCGTTTAAATAAGACTGAATAAATGACGGCAGGTTCTCATAACAAAGTGTACCTGGTGCCAAATCTATTGACTGATGTTCATAATTACAGGCACTACCCAACTCATTTGGATTATGTATAATGCCCACAGAATGATCATCTGTTGCACAGACTATCTTCCCATCCGGCCCAAGTTGGAGTGCCCCGTCTTGTACATTAAAATTTATAAGTTGATATCGGGAATCCAGAATTTGTTGCGGAGTACCTGCATTCAGATTATACTGACACAGAGTAGTGCCACCTCCATTACCATATAGTTTGCTATTATCGGGAGAGAATTCAAGGCCGAACGGACCAGGAGAACTATGCACAAGGTTCGCATCGCTTATTACACCTGTCTCATTATCAAAATCAACCAAATCGAAAAATGTACCTAAGGAAGAAAACATTTGTGATACAGCAATTTTTTTACCATTAGGGGATATTTTCAGATACCCTACTTCAGAGTCACATATAGTGCCGGCGCTTGAAACTACCGGTATCAGTGATAAACCTAAAGGTGTAACTATATAACTATAATATAGGTTATCACCAGATCCATGCGTTAGAACCCAGATATTTTCCCCATATTTATGGAAAACAGCGCTTAAATGTGTAGTTGTATTTTCAAGCAGAAGAATTGATTTACTGAAAGGAATAACTCCTCCCAGCCCGTTATCAAGCGTCATATCAATGACAGAGTACAAAAAATTAGTTTGCCACGCAATAGGATCCCATTCAAAATTGAAGAAATAGTATAAATTATTATTACCAGGATAGGGGACTATCATGGCTCCTTGAGTTGAAGAGTTGCCCATATCAGACCCGTTCTGCATAATATTATGATTTTTATTCCAAATTACCCTGCCATCTGAATAAAAAAGCAAATTGCCTTCAGCATCTGAAATACTTGCACTTCCTCCGGTTCCTGGATAACTTAGCCATGTATTCCCATCTGATAAGACAGACGGAGGGGAGCCAGTGTTGTAATTTAAGCCAGCATATCCTCCAAAATACCAGTAATTGGCTTGTTTGCCCTGGGAAAAAACGTTTCCAGCGGAAAGTGATAGAATGCTTAACAATAGTAGAATCTGTTTCACTTTTTTTTGATTAGCAGATTATTGGATATTGATCAGGAACAACAGGCTATGCGTTTAACATTTATTTTCAAACGGGAGCAATGTAACTACCGGAATAGTGGTAACATCAAAATTAGGAAAAAATCGTTAAAGTGAAAGGTTTTTAATTGGGAAAATTACTGCACCTCACCCCAGCCCTCTCCTGCATTCGACGATGGTTCGACGAAAAGCTCACCAATCAGCTCAGGCACCAAAGGAGAGGGAGTTAGATCCTGCTAAATTTATGCATTAGTTTCTTAAAAAGCGCAAACGCCTGATACAGTAGGATGCCAGAACCCTGTCCTTGCCTTCGACAAAAGCTCAGGCACCAGAGGAGAGGGCAGGGTGAGGTGATCTAACCCGGAAATGAATCTTTTATATTCTGTTTGATGCCAACAGGTCTTTCATTATCTGCTTAATGGTATTTAACTCCGTTTCAAGTATTCTGCGATCAATGCCAGCTTCATGTAACTGGCTGTTAAGTTTGCCTATCTCAGCATCCCTGCTTTTAATTTCACCTTTAAGTTTCAATACTTCCTGGGTGAGGGCTGCTGCTTCCATTGCTAAAGGGTTGGACTTTATATTAGGATCAGGAGGACCGGGAAAATGAAGCTGATAGGCAATCTCCTGAAAGAAATTATATTTGAGGGCTGCGCTACAAGAGATAAGCTTAGTAACCGCCAGATCTTTCTGCTTCATCATCACAGTAATTGTACTTGGATGGCGGTTTATCAATCGGGCAAACTCTGAAGGGGTTAAATTCTGTTTATCAACCTCTCGTGATATCATTGTAATGGCATTTATTGATTTAAATGGGTTTGGAGCGGCCATAATTAAGGATTAAAGTTGATCAGCAAAGGTATGGGTATTTTAAATGATACAACAGATTTTTTAATATTTATAAGCTTGATTGTATGTTGAACTATATGTCTATATTTATACACATCCATTTAATAATTTTATGCTAGCGGATTATAATGTTGTGCATCCGTATTGCGTTTATATGCATATATGATTCAGTATTATGCTATCTAATATCCATGCAATGCTATCATATAATCATATAATGCTGTCGAAACATAATGCAATACTATCTTGTAGTTATTATATGCGGTCAGACTATTATGCTATGCTATCGAACTGCTATGTAATGCTATTGAACTGCCTTGTTATGCTATCATACTATTTATTTATGCTATCCAATTGATTTTTTATGCAATCGAACTGATATGCGATGCAATCGAACTGATATGCGATGCTATTAATCTCTATTTATATCCTATCTACCTATCATGAAATGCAATCTAACTCTCTTTCAATGCTATCTAACTATCATGAAATACTATCTATCTGATATACATTGCTATCAAACTATTATGCCGTGCTATCGAACTGTTATTCAATGCTATCGAACTATAATGTAATTCTATCGAACTGGTATGTAATTCTATCGGTTTGTTAAGTAATGCTACATACATCTGAATTAATCAAATATCATTAAATTATCCCTCGAAGGAACGACGGGTTAAAATCTCAGGCACTAAACACAACCGGGCATCTCAACTTCCTTTGTGTTTCATTTAATCACACCCTAGGCCTCTCAAGGAGAGAAAGTTAGATGCTTCTCAATGTAATAAGATTATGGCATTATGCGGAGATGACAGGTAACAAGCGTTTAAACACCTTTCACGCACCTGCGGGAAAAAACGAATAATCTGTCATTTGTAGTCTGCCTGCCGCGCAGTCAGACAGGCGGAATCGAAGGATACTTATTTATTTTTATGTTCCAATCCAACTTGAAGCCTGATCTTCCCCCGGTATTCCTCTGGTATTGGGCTGGTGCAAGCCCGTATCTGATCCCATTCTGATTGTATTCTAAGTATATTCAACTCCTTACCAAGTCCGATTAAAATGGGAGTTGGTAAGGAGATGAATACTACATGTTAATGATGAGGTTCGGATTTGAAAGGGATTTGTACCAGACTTACCCAAGAGCAATCTCAGACAAAGTGCAGCTTTTGCTACTTTTTGCTGGTTGCTGTCATGACGCCGGAGTGCAAATGGTAGCAAAATGATGCATGATGTCCGGCAAAAGACTGACAGAAACCACTAAGCATAGTTTTTGACAGAAATGATGCAGTGAGAAACAATATGCACCTAAAAACACACTTACAATGGCAAAAGTTAACGGACACTTTACCGCGATACCTGCGGGCAAGGTTGGAAACCTGATTTATTCAAGCTGGAAGGGGATAGGTTATATAAGATCCAGGCCGGAAAGCGTAAACAACCCGCGTACCCCGGCGCAAACGCTAAACCGGAATAGGTTTAAGACCGTGATGAATATCATCAGCCCTATAACTGATTTTATCCGTGTTGGTTTTGCATCGGGCTCAATCCGAATGTCGGCTTATAATGCCGCGGTGTCATATAATCTGAAACATGCTACCGAAACAGGAGATGAAGGGGTGAAGGTGCTTTACCCGAAACTGATGTTTTCGATCGGGAAATATCCCGGTACTGTGAGCGCAGGTATTGAAAAAGAGGAGAATGGAAAAATCAGGATTGTGTGGGAATGTAATGCCGGAAATCCCACTGATCTGGTAGCGGTGATACTGGCAAATGAAACCACCGGTAAAACTACATGTTATCAAGCCATTGCCGAAAGCGGCGACAAACAAACAACAATTGATCTGCCTGAAAAAGCAGCCGGATTCGCAGTGCATGCCTACATCAGCATATCACCCCGCGAATTCAGGGCAAACCTGCAGGCGCTGCCCTCGGTTTCTGAAAGCAGATATGCAGGAAGTGTTGTATTTTAAAGACAACCGGCAGTGGAATGATTGGTTTACACTTACTGCCAGGTTGCCTTTTCCGGAAACTATTTTTAATCTTCCGGTTTCATTAATTCTGACGGATTCAGAAGTTTGAACATTTTCTGTAAATCCGTTTTTTTGTAATACTGTTTGCCATCCAGTTTATAGGCTGGCAATTTGCCGGTGTCGCGTAACTTACGCAGCTTCCCTTTGGAAATGGTCAGGTATTTTAAGGCGTTGTAAGTATCCATCCAGCCAAGGTCAGCCTCTTTCTTATCCTCCTGCAATAAATTGCCGGCAAAATCAGTAAGCTTTCTTAAGGATGCGATCACATTTTTAAGTGTTGTTTCACTAACCGGTTCATTAAAATGATCTTTGTCAGAAATCAATCTTAAAAGTTTTTCCCAGTCTTCGTTTTTGTTTACCGAACCATTTATCAGTTCAGTGAATTCAGCGTTTTTGTTGGTGCTCATGGCAGTAGTTTTTAATTTTTACCGATTGGCCGAAGCCAATGCTCTTTTCACTTGAAAAAAGCCCGTAAATAAAGTAACAAAAACTCCTTTACAAAAGGACAAATGTTTATAACGCTTTATAACCCTTGTGAATAAAGGGTTTCAGAAGATTGCCCGAAAATTGCCAAAGTCCGGAAAATCCTGTTTCATTTTTCAGAACCTCAACTTCCGGCAGGATTCAAACTATTTTTTTTCTGGTTTCGGGAAGGTGATTGCAAACCTGCTTCTATTGTTTTATGGATCTGAGCAATGTCGTAATGTGCCTTTCCTTTCCAGATGGTGCAGGGCAATACTCCATCTTTTCTCCATTGAGACAGCGTGCGCACTGAAACATCAAGGGCCTTTGAAACCTGCGCGGTTGTCATTGTGTTTTTATTTGAAGGAAGTGATTTTGGTGCCAACTCAAAGGCCACGTTAAAGACAATTCTTAAAATCCTGTCTTCAGTTATTTTACTGAACAATAACCGATAAGGTTCTTTCTCCTTGTTTTTTTCAATAAACCTGAACAGTCGGGTGTATGTTTTAATTTCAGCGCTGGTCATACTCAGCTTCATAATCGTTGTGATTACAATTTTTTCTTTCATGGGGCTTTCTTTTTGCGCTGGTATGAATTGTTTGCATTCACGCCAACGGATTGGTTTTAGCCCGCTAATTAATATACGAATTAAGTTTTACGAAAGGACACTTTTATGCAACTTGCTGCACATGCTGTAAATAAAGGATTTCAGACAATATTGCATGTTTATCAGGTGAATATATGATTTTCGGGCTTGCAGTCATTTCCAAATAATTATAAAACCGGAACCCTGGCTGGAGGAGAAAATTGATGTCAGGATCAGGCAGCCTGTCATATAAAATGAATGCGTTTTGACCTGATCTGCATTGCAATGTCATTACTTCAAAAACTCAGAATGAGCCAGGTGGATGCAAATCGAATCAAATTGGTGCGCTTTTTCAGTTTGACCCGGTATTTGCGCAAGTGAGGATGTTAATTTAATAATCACTAAAAAACCAAAACAATGGCACAATTACGCCAGGGAATCCTCGGTGGATTCAGTGGAAGAGTCGGCAAAGTAGTCGGCTCTTCATGGAAAGGTAAGGACATTATGAGAGCCTTACCAACATCAGTAACCAACCCAAAAACCAAAGGCCAGAAAAGCCAGCGGTGTAAATTTGGCATAGCCGGAAGGTTTGTGAATGCAAATCTGGAAGCAGTGCAACAAGGGTTTAAATCTCATAACAAAGGTATGTCGGCTGTAAATGCGGCCATGGCATACAATCTGTCAAATGCTGTACAGGGTGAATATCCTGCGCAGGAAATCGATTTCAGCAGAGCGCAACTCAGCCGCGGATCACTTACACCGCCATCTGTGGTGTCGGCCGTGGCAGAAGAAAACAATGCGCTTCTTCTGAACTGGAGTTCTGCCGGGGTATTGGGCAAGCCAACAGTCAACGATAAGTTGATGGTAAGCCTGTATAACCCTGCAACCGGCGAAGCAGCATGGTACGAAGAATGCGCCTCACGCGAGGACGAAACGGTTTCCCTGGCAATTCCTCCGGAGTGGACAGGACAAACCATTGAAGTATTCTGCTTCTTTGTATCTGCACTTCCTGCGAGTGAGTTAAAGCCGGCAGCAAGGGTATCCAAAACCGTTTATGGCGGTTCTGTGATTCTTTCCTAAAGCATTGACTAGTTATGAACGGAGCCGGCTTATATTGGCCGGCTCTGTTTTTTTGGTAACTAAATTTCCCTACCCGGGATAAAGTTCAACTGGGTTTTTCTATCCGTCACATCATGTCTAGTTGTTTAACCTGTGAAGTATGGTTGCTTTAAAGTGTAAAAACAAATATATAGGAAATAGAAATTCCCATTATTTTTAATATATTGGAATGGAAAATTAAGTAATCGGCTAATACACAATCTTTGTTAAACAACGCAGAGTATAAGGAATGCCCAACCAGCCATATTAAGGACCGGTTGGGCAATTTGTCCACAAACATTACTTATTAATCAACCTAATAAGTTATTCATAATTCTAATGCTTCGAAAATTAACCATCGATAATCTAGATGATCTAGATTTTTATTTTTCGCAAACCGAACTTTTATTACGCAAGTCCATTAATTAAAAATACCGAATCGCCCTGACATGATAGGTTTGGTCTTTCGATGAAGCATTTGTAGAACCATTATAAAAGTTCTGAAAATGGGCGCTGCTGATATTATACTGGGTTGAACTCCAATAGTATGCCTCCTCAAAACCACCAATAGATGTCTTATTAATAAAAAGTTTGTGCAGCTCATTTTTACTTGGTAAAGACCAATCTGTATATCCTCCTCCTTGATAGTTCCTACAACAAGAAGCAGCATAAGTACCTGCTTCTTGTTGATATATAATTTCAGAAGTGTTAGTGCTTCCAGAATATAATGATGAACTAGTTGTAATATGTTTGTTACTTCCATTATTCCATCTTAATCCAGAGCTTTGATCACTTAGTGCAGCTATTATGCCTTTTGTTGCCCCTGAAACATATCCCGGCTCGCCAGGCTGAAAAATATACGCTATTATTCCACCTTGAAAGTTATCCCCTATCTTGACAGCCCTGAAGCGTATTTCATTTCCATAAGTAGTATTAATACTATTTGAAGCATAAGCTCTCACAGAATAGTAGTTTCCCAATGTTAATCCAGTTATTGAACTTGTAAAAGTCCCAGTTCCTGAACCGTCAGTAGTTTTACTGTTTCCAATTGTTGGATTACCGGTAGTATTCCAACAAACACCTCTAGCTGTGACAGGTAATCCACCATCATCGCTTATATTTCCACCAGAAATAGCAGATGTAGAGGATATTGAAGTAGCAGGAGTAGTAGTAAGTATTGGATTTGTTATTGCTGTTGTTGTAAAGGATATTTCATTACCATAACCGGTATTCCCAGATATATTAGTTGCATAAGCTCTGCAATAATAAGTAGTTGTGGGAGCAAGATTTGTAAGGTTGCTTGTAAAAGGAATTGATCCTGAACCCTGTGAAGTTTTACTATTAGCAATAGTTGGATTTGAATTTATGCTCCAACAAACTCCTTTTGATATAACATAGCTATCACCTCCATAAACAACATTCCCTCCACTTGTTGCATAGGTCGCAGATATAGCTGATGCATTGTTTGTGGTAAGAACAGGATACACTGAATAGGTTGTAAAGCTATAATCAATACCATAAGCTGTATACCCTCCGATATTTGTTGCATAAGCTCTCACATGGTAGGTAGTAAATGGTGAAAGACCTGTAATTGAGCTGGTAAAAGATGTTGCACCCGAACCTTGGGAGGTTTTATTATCAGCGATAGTTGGATTTGCAGCGGGACTCCAACAAACTCCTTTTGCTATAACATAACTAGATCCGTTATATGTAACATTACCGCCACTGTTAGCTGTCGTTGCTGTAATTAAATAAGGAGCCGAAGTAGTTAAGACTGGAAAATCCATTGTTGTAGTAGTAAAACTTATTTCATTCCCATAGCCAGTATAACCTTCTGGAGCACTAATTGCATAGGCTCTGACATAATATGTTGTCAATGGTGAAAGTCCTGTTATGTTGCATATGAAACTTGTACCACCTCCAGTGTTCCCAACTTTATTATTTAAGATTGTTGGATTAGGAGTTAGGCTCCAACAAACCCCACGATCAACTATGTAACCTCCTCCATTGTCGATTATATTACCTCCACTTGTTGCACTATTAGCACCAATTGAAGTCACTACTGTTGTAGCAACAGTGGGGGTTGATGTTGCCTGTTTTGATTTTAACGAATTTGTTTCAGCAATAGTTTTTATAGAATTTTCGTCCTTTTTACAAGATGTAAAAAAAATTGGGATTCCTATTAGCAAAAGCATTATCATTCTAATTTTCATTTTGTTTTTCATTTTAATTAGGATTAGTGTGAATTAATAAATTCAAAGTTTATGCGTATCAAGGTAATTTCTATAAGCAATGTATCCGATAACTCTCATAAACCAATTGATTTTATTCTGATGGATTACAAGAATCGCAAAAGTACAATATTATATTTTATAATATCTAAAAACATAAATAATATTATTAAACAACTATCTGTAAGATTAAGCATCCTTTAAATAAAAACTGGTACTCTAAGTTTAAGTAAATTATTTAAAATGTAACAACCAAATAATGAGAAAATGGCGGCTCAACCTTCCGCCAACCACTGTTCGGAATTGTTGAGCCAGCCACTTTTTCACACACACAATCCAACCAACCAATTAAGGTTTCTCATCATTGTAAAGTTTCGCAACCTGGCCATCTGCAAGGGCAATGTTGTAGATTTTTAACTCATCTATTGCGCCTTTGAAATATCCGAGGTTGTCGGCATTGGTCCATTCCATGAAGTTCGCGGCCAGTTCGGCATCGGTAGCTACGCCTCCAATAATAAACGGCTGAGGATCAGGAGCAGTAAGGGTTTGTGTAAGTGGGCCTATGCCTTTGAGTTCTTCTGTCCATGTTTTGGTAAGCAGTCCATCTACGTAAAATTTCAGTTCCTTGGTTGTACTATTTAATGAAACCACTAAATGAGTCCAGTTACCAACCTGAATGGAGTTATCAGTTTCATTATCGGCATTAATAATTTCGCCATCCGCTTTTTTGAAAGTAAAGAATGGTTTTCCACCGCTCTGAGTCTGCAGTTTGTAGCCTTGCCAGTAATTCTGGGAAACGATGTAGTTGTCCTCATATAATTCATCAGGTTTTACCCATACTGAAATGGTAAGGTTTGAAGGCAAAAATGATGTTGTATAAGGAACTTCAAGGTGAGCGCCTTTATTTAACATAATGGCTTTACCACCTTTTACGCCGTCGGTCCAGCTTGGCATCATTGCATCGTTGCCAAGAATAACAGTGTTTCCTCTGAAGAAAGTAGCTACATGCTTAACGGTTGAATAAGCCGTTGCAGTAGTACCGGTTCCTTCGTCGAAGTTCCATCCTGCATTCAGGTAGAGGGTTTCATCGATAAATCCGAAAGCCTGTGAATCAAAAGTATTCATGGCTTCGGTTAGCTGGGTTATCAGGTTGTTGATCGATACCTGTGTAAGTTTGTCTGCTGCTGCAGTTTTTACGGTTTGCAAAGTCGCTTTAAAAGCATCTATGGCCGATTGAGGATAATCGGAAGAAGTTGCGCCGGCAGCAAGAGCATCAGCTTCTGCTATCAGTGCATTGAGTTCGGTTTTGTCGCCTTCAACAATGTCATCGTCATCGTCCTTACACGATCCAAGGATCAGCGCGGAGCTTACGAAAAGCATCAGCAACAAAGTGTGCAATTTCATTAAATTTTTCATTTTCTTTTGGTTTTTAGTTTGGTTGTTAATAATTGGGTTGGTTGATTAGAATTATCATGGATTAATGGCCTGATTTGCATCAATTTCGGCCTGAGGTAATGGTAAATATCTTTTGGCTTCAAAATTAAAGTCAGAGCCAAGTGCCGTTTCTGCAACTGATTTGCCCCACCGCATCAGATCGAAATAGCGGTGAAACTCCTGTGCAAGTTCAGCCCTGCGCTCTTTTTGAATGGCCACACGCAACTGATCTTTGTTGTCGGTGGTTATGTCGGCAAGCAAATCATCAGGTGGAGTTCCATCGTAACTTGCTCTTGCGCGCTGCCTTACCTTGTTCAGGTTGGCTCTGGCTGAATCGGCATTGTTAGTCTCATTAAATGCTTCTGCTTTCATCAGCAGCACATCAGCATATCGCATATAAATGTAATTGAGGTCGCCATCGCCTTTAAGTGAGGACGAAACTTCGGAAAGCGGCTGCTGGTGCTTTTTGGTCAGGTAACCGGTCGGAGACCATGACGCACTAAATGTTACTCCGTTAAACCAGGGTTGCCCATCGCGACCGATAGATGCATCAAGGCGTGGATCAACTTCTCCGGTAGCACTTCTTTCAAAGGCATTTACCAGACTCTGAGTTGGCGCATTAAAGTAATATCCGCCTTCTGCCGGAGGTGCGAACCACTGGTTTAAGGCATTTCCCGTGAAGGGATTCTGGTTGGACAGATGCTGAATTTCAAAAATAGATTCTTTACTGTTTTCGTATGCCAACTTGAAATTATCGGCATAATCCGGCAACAATCCGTAAATTCCCAGACCATCAACCTGCTGAAAATATCCCAGAGCCACTTGCCATTTTTGTTGATAAAGATTCACTTTCCCCAGCATAGCAAGAGCAGCACCGCGGGTTACACGGCCGGCATCAGTAGAACCATAAGATTCTGGCAGAACAGCCACCGCATCGGCAAGGTCTTTTTCTATCTGAAGATAAATGTCTGATACTTCGCTCAATGGTACGTGAACGGTTTCCTGCGAAATCTGAGGAAGTAGTTTTAGCGGAACCTTACCAAACACATTTACCAGATTGAAATAAGTGTATGCCCTGATAAATTTGGCTTCACCTATGATGCGGTTTTTTAATGTTTCATCCATAGAAACGGCTGGAACATTGTCAATAACATTATTGGCGCGGGCTACGGCTTCATAGGCATAGAGCCAGTAATTGTTGATTATTCCGTTGTTGGCATCAACATTAAATTCATCGATATAGGTAATTTCCGCCTGATCGCCCGGATTTCCTCCTTTTACCGCATCATCAGAAGCAATATCTCCGAAAATCCAGATTGCATTATCAAACCGACTGAATGTAATGGCGTGATAAACCCCGTTTACCGCCTGAATGGCTTGTTTGTCGTTTTTGTAAAAGGTTTCTGAAGAAAATTCACCCTTCAGTTCTTCGGTCAGGAAATCAGTGCAAGCAGACAGCAGCGTCATTGACAGAACCATCAGCATTATTGCGGGAGCGTGTTTAAAACTTCTCATACCGGAATTTTTTACATTCCCGATCCGGTTCCTGAAAGTGTCTGATATATTTATCATTTTCGTTTTCATATCCCGATGTTGTTAAAATGTGATGTCGATTCCAACCATGATTGTCATTGCCGAAGGATAAGTTCCCCATTCTATGCCCGCTGAACGGTCGCCTTCATTTTTTGAGTTGTCGCTTACTGTCATTTCCGGGTCAAGCCCTGAAAATTTGGTTAATGTCCACAGGTTGGAACCTGATACATAAATCCTTGTTTGTGAAAATCCGGCAAACTTGAGCGTGTTTGGTTGAAGGGTATAGCCCAACTGAAGATTTTTCAGCCTGACGTATGACCCGTCTTCAAGAAAACGCGATGACGGCCTTGCGTTGTTCGATTTGGTAGTCCACGAAGCCCGGGGTTGTGTGTTTGAAGTTCCTTCTCCGGTCCATCGTTCGTCAAAATAGCGTTGTGTTACCGGGAATCCGCGGTAAAATCCTTCAATATCCTGGTTAACCTGAACATAGATTTTATTGCCGTAAGTTCCCTGGAAGAAAAGACTGAGGTCAAAATTCTTATAATTGGCCATAAAGTTGAGTCCGGCAATAAGTTTCGGAATGGCACTGCCCAAATGAACACGGTCGTTATTGTCTATGCGGCCATCACCATTCTGATCCTTGAATTTAACATCGCCCGGATGTATGTTGTTTCCCTGAAAAGCTGAAAGCAGTATCTCGGTTTCATTCTGAAAAATGCCGTCCATTTCAAGCATATAGAATGAACCTATCGGATGCCCGACTTCTGTTCTGGTGATGTCGATTCCGGTTTCTACCCTTCCGCCAAAGACTGGCGCATCAAGTTCAAGTACTTCATTTTTAAGAAAAGTTACATTTCCGCCAATGGTATATCCCCAGTCGGTTTTGTTCTGACGATACAGCGCTTCAAGCTCAATTCCCGTATTCAATATTGATCCGCTGTTGATCCAGGGAGCTGCCGCATAACCAACCGAAGGTGGGTTTGGCGCTTTAACCAGCATATTATCCGTTACTTTATAGAAGTAATCGAGCGAAAAAGCAAGTGCACCTTTCCAGAGTTCAACATCAACACCTGCATTATACTGGAAACTTGTTTCCCATTGCAGATCTCTGTTTCCAAGTGCATTTTGCGCATATCCGCTGCTACTTACTCCTCCAAATGGATAGTTGTAATATGGTGATATTCTGTCACTGTATGCATAAAGCCCGATTTCCTGATTTCCGATGGCGCCGTATCCTGCACGCACCCTGAGATTTTCAAGCCAGTCAACATCCTGAAGGAATGCTTCTTCTTTCATTACCCAGCCTCCTGATAAGGAAAAGAATGTTCCCCATTTTTTATCTTCTATAAACCTTGAAGTACCATCACGACGTAGTGTAGCCGATGCATAATACCTGCCTTTAAAATCGTAGTTTACCCTGCCAAAGACTGAAGCCAATGATGAGGCCCATTCGCCCTGACTGCTGATTTTGTTTCCGAGGCCATTGCCGATGTAGATAAGTTCCTCCTGTTCAATGGGGAAATCAGAATCACTGGCATACATCGATTTTCCACCGTTTTTAATGGCTTCAAAACCCAGCAAGGCAGAAAAAGTATGTGATTCACCGAAACTGGTTTCGTAATTCAGCAGGTTATTCATCATTATGTTTGAGGTTCGGATATTGCTGATATCCAATCCATTTCTGGCATTTATACGATTCAGCGTTCCCCAGGTGGGACTAAACTTTCGACTGTTTGAATTGCGGAAATCAACTCCAAGATTGGTTGTAAATTTTAATTTCTCCGTAATTTTGGCGGTGAAATAAGCCTTTCCCAGATAGCTGTCGTCTTTGCGGTTGTTGTCGTTCAACTCACTCATGCCGATGGGATTATAACCATCGCCCAGAAATGAATCAAAGCGCTGATCTCCGAAATATTCTGCCGGGCGGTCAACAAAGCGGCCATCATCAAAACGAACAGGAATTGCCGGATTGCGGAAGAAAGCGTAACGAACTACACTTCCGCCATTGCCACCAGCTCCGTCGCCCGAACTTCCGATGATATCGGTGCTTGAGAGACCAGCCAGCATACTTACTCCAACGGTGAGCCATTTGTTGGCTTCGGTATTTACATCCAGCCTTACAGTTCCGCGAGAATAACCTGAACCTTTAATGATTCCCTTCTGATCGAAAAACGAAGTCGAAATCATATAATTTGTCGTTTCCGTTCCTCCTGAAAGAGAAAGTTCATGCGAATTGATGGGTGCAATCTGAAGAAGTTCTTCAATGTGATTTACATCGGCAAATCCCTCTGAATCTTCCGGTGTTATAAGCCTGCGGTGCAAACCAGCTGGCAGGTAAGCATTGTCGTTGGTGGCTGCTTCGTTGTATATGGTGATATAATCGGCAGTATTTACCATCGGGGTTAAGCGGGTACCTTTCTGAAATCCGGTTTGTCCGCGATAGGTGATTTTATTTTCGCCTTTTTTACCTTTTTTGGTGGTAATCAGCACAATACCGTTGTTGGCGCGGGAGCCGTAAATAGCCGCTGCCGAAGCATCTTTCAGCACCGTCATGGTTTCTATATCTCCCGGTGAGAGAATGTTAAGCGCATCGGTGGTAGCAATTCCGTCAACAATATAAAGAGGTGCATTGCTGGAATTGATGGAACCTGTACCGCGGATACGAACCGAAACTCCTTCGCCCGGCGCACCGGTATTTTGGGTAACCAATACCCCGGCAGCCCTTCCCTGCAATGCCTGCGAAACATCAGCCACAGGCAGTTTGATAAGGTCTTTGCTGTTGACTGTTGAAACAGCTCCCAGAACATTGCGTTTTTTGGCGGTTCCGTAACCAATCACCACCAGCTCATCAAGCATGGTTTGTTCGGGTGTGAGCTTCACGTCAATCACTGTGCGGCTGCCCGGAATTTGTTCTGATGGTGTGTAACCTATATATGAGAATACGACAACAGACGTAGCAGTCAGCTGATCGGACGACAACTGATACTTGCCGTAAATGTCGGTGGTTGTGCCGATGACAGTTCCCTTAATCTGTATCGTTACACCAATCAGGGTTTCTCCCGTTTTGGCATCGGATACAGTTCCTTCTACAACCTTTTGGGCGTATATGAGCCCGGTTGCCAGAAGTAAAGTTACCAGTAGTATCAGTCTTTTCATCTTTTAGTTATTGAATGGTTTACAATACTGAGATTCAAACTCTTGATTATTGGTAAGCGATCACCGCATCACCGGCTTTCAGCTTTTTGCCATCTTTTTTCAACTTTGTTCCTGAAGGAAGTGTAACTACAAGCACTGCTTCTGCGGCAGGAATCTCAATTGAAGCACTTCCCGTGATATTTTTTGCCAGGTATGTGCCTGATACCAGATCATACAGATCGGAAGCATTTTCCTGATTTACAGTAATGATTTTCACCTCTTTGTAAGGATTGTAATACAAATGCACCGGGTACTTATTTTCAGCATAGAAATCGGTTGCATTGCAATCCAATGAAAGTATACCTTCCACATCGGTAGTTTGAACGATGGCGCCAAAAACCCCTGCAATAGAAGTGCTGTAAAGACTGAACATGGCTTCTTCCGGCTGTCCGGCTACCCATTTTGGACCGTCGCCAAGCGAAACCGGAGAAACGCCCACCAGAGCAGGATTATTCATGTCGTCGGTTTTTCTTACGCCTTCGTACCCGATAATGCCATTGGTAATGTTCTTTTTACCAGGCAGCCACTGGTATTTTTCTTCAACCTGATCGGGATAAAAAAGCCGCGAAGCATTGACCACATTCAGCATAAATTTGCCGATTGCTTTTGCATACTGAGGTTCATATTTTACCATTGGAACCAGCGGCCAGGCCATAGCCACAGAATTCATAAAGAAACCATAACCTCCGCCATCGGTGATGCTTCCCTGCATTCCTGAAACATCAAAGTCGCCCCATTTTTCGGCAATCACACCCCATCCGTAGCGGCCATCTTTTGACTGGCAGCCGTCAAAGGTATGGTTCAGTAATTTTGTAACATCGTAAGTGGTTCCCTGTTCGGCATTCAAACGCGCAGCCGTATATGCGCCAAAGGGCAGCAGTATTTCGTAGAAACGGCTTTCCTTCTGGTTTACAAGTGCTTCGGTAGCACTCTTTGCACCTTCAAGGTAACGTTCATCCCCGAATTTCTGATAAGCCGAATAAAGCACATAAGCATGTCCGCCGGCTGCATCCTGTTGCCAGGGAATGTGGTTGCGCATGCCTTTCATTTGAGCGTAATCGAAATAAGAATAATCATAATTGCCCTGAAGCACCGAATCTGCCTTGTAAAACTGTTCAGCAACCGTGCGCTGGATAAATTCAGTGTTTTCAACATCTGGATAAAGCGCGGCAACACCGTAATACAAAACGTTTGGATAAACATCATACCACCAGTCGCGGCCATAACCACCGCCGGCCATCGCCACTTCGGGGTTGGTGTTGTTCATTACAATGTTCCATTCTGTGTCGCTGTTGAAGTAATTCTGCGACATCTTCACAAAATTGTAGCCATGCTGACTGGTCTTGTCAATGCCAAGCAATCCGGCACTTACCAGCGAATTTAGAGTTGTAAGTGCTTCATGGAATTCGCCATTGTACTTCCCGGGTCCCTGACGTACATCACCAATCACAGTAAACAATCCGAAAGTTACCTGATCAATATTGCGTTTTGCGCTGTCGAGCCAGATGTAAGGGCCCATTGCGGCTGTATTGTCAAAATCAAAAACCAGGCTGTCGAACTGCAATGCCTTTTGCTTCCAGTCGATGATTTTGAGAGGTTGCGGCAATTCAGGCATCTGGTCGATGCGGGGGATTGAAGTCTGCGCCACCGGATCAGATGTCTCCTGTTTACAGGACGAGAATCCGGCCAGAACAATCAATGCAATGAATATCAAGGTTTTATTTTTCATCTTTTTCCAGATAAGATTCTTTCATTATGTTTTTTGCCAGCGGTATGCTAAGCATCTGTAATACGGCAACAATGATCAGTGAGTATCGGAGGGCGAAACTTTCCGAGACATAGAATGCCAGAAATATGAACATTCCTAGTCCGATTACCCTTCCGGCATAAAGACCGAATTCGTGATTGAGAATGTAAGCGTAGTTGTTACGGTTTTCGCGTTTCGACACAACATCGATTACCTTCATCATAATGGGATAGTAAGCCAGATCGTGAAGTGGCTGAAAAAATACCTTACACAGCACAAACACCATCACACCAATCATCGACAACTCAATTCCGTTGATAATTGTACCAATCAGAAAGATGGTAATGCCGACACCAAAGATCAGAATGCGGTGTTTAGGCTTGGCAAACCGCCCCAGCAGGTAGATCAGAATGGCTGTCAATCCACCGCTGACACCCTGAATTATTCCAAGTGAACCCTCCTGACCCACATATTTCATAATGAGCATGGCAGGAGCTGTAACTAAAAATCCCTGAACCAATCCCTTGAGTGCTGCAAGTAGTATCTGCTTATTCCAGAGCTTATCAAAACGGAAGTACAGAAAGTCTTTCTGCACCGGATTATCGAACTTGCCGCGTGAAAGTGAATACGTGGCCAGGATTGTAATAAGGAAAACCATAAGCGTTACAATACGGTATCCCTTATAAATGTCGAATGTAATCCCCATAAACTGAACTCCGTCGATAGAGGCCAGTAAAACTCCGATTATAACCGGTACGCCAATATTCGAAATGGTAAAAAAGAAGGACTCCAGTCCAAAAAAGTAGTTGCGGTTTTCATCGGCGGTCGAATTAAGGGCCATCAGATAACGGTTGGTCCAGAAAAATCCGGAAGCAGCACCAATAAGAGTCCCTGCAACAATCAGTCCGGTAAGTGCAATATTTTCAACAAACATCATCCCAACCATGGCAACACCGCTCAGCAGAATGCCAAAACTGTAAAGATGAGCCACTTTAAAACTCTTCAGTAAAAAACCATTGGCCAGCGAAGTAATAATAATTCCGGTGTACATCGCAACCTGAAAAATGGCCACATAGCTGGTGTCGTTAAAGAACCGCATGATGTATGCCGCCATAAAAATCTCCACAACTGGCAACACCAGCGCGTAGAGCATGTTGGTGATCAGCAGTACCCTCATGCTGTGGGGCATGGTCTGGAAAAAGCGATATTCAGAGGTTAATTTGGCTAGCATAGGGTTAAATCTGACAGTTTAAAGTTAAAAGTACCCTTCGACTCCGCTCAGGGTGACAGTTGTTTAAAATGATCGTTAAAAGAACTGAGACACTTTTTATAGATTTCAGGAAAGAAACTTTCCCCAAAAAATTATCTGTTAGTTTATCGGTCATTCAAGTGTGGAAAGAATTTCCTTGATTGAGAAACGGGCACCACAGATTACTTCGTCGCTGGCTCCATAGTAAATGAATATGTCATCACCTTCCACGTAATGTCCGTTGGTGAAAACCACATTTCCAAAAAATCCGGTTTGTTCGTAGGTTTGTGTAGGTTCCATAATGGGTTCTATGCTTCGCGCCAGAACTTTTGATGGATCATTGAGGTCGAGCAACAAAGCGCCAAGGCAATAACGATGATCTTTATTGGCTCCGTGGTAAATTTCGAGCCAGCCTTTTTCGGTGCGTATGGGTGCGCCACCTGCGCCTACCCTTGCTGAATCCCAGCTATCGGGCCTTACCACAGCAATACATTTATGCTGACCCCAGTGAATAAGATCGGGTGATTCAGCTATCCATATATAGTTACCACCAAGTTCGGGACTGCTTGGGCGATGCAGGGCGTAGTATTTCCCGTTGATTTTTTCTTCGAAAATCGCACAGTCTTTATTGTGTGGCGGGAAAATCATGCCTTCGCGGCTGAAATTTTTCCAGTCTTTGGTGCGGATAAGGCCAACGCCAACACCAAACTCCGATACTTCGGTAAACGAGAGACTAAAACCATCTTCCATAGTTGCAACACGGCAATCTTCAATGCCAAAAGTTTCCAGTTCTCCTTTGCCAAAGATGGGAGGATAGCCTTCCGGCTCGATAAAATGAACCCCATCTTCGCTGCAAACGAGTCGTAAATAGGAAAGTGTAGTAAGGTAATCCTTCTTCTTGTAATTGATTACCCGAGGATCAGAAGCATCCAGATCGGGGTCATTTTTATCGAAACTCAGAATTTCAATTTCACCATTACTATTATAGACAGGGAAACTGATTTTTCCTTCAATTTGTTTGGGTCTTTCGGCAACGCGCAACAATAACCATATTTTGCCATCAAACCTGAAAACACCAGGATTAAGCAGGCAAAGAATTTCCATTCCTTCGATACCGGGTTTAAGATCGGCCGGGCGAAGCAGGGGGTTTTGGGTGAAGCGTTTTGCGATGTCCATAGGGTTGTTTTAGAGGTAAGAGGTAAGAGGTAAGAAGTAAGAGGTCGGGAGAATCCGAAATCTAAAGCCTGAAACAAAATTACAATCGATTGCGGAAAACCGTGTCCGGTGGGTTACAAATCTTGTCCGGTGGAGTCCGGAAATGGTGGGAAAAGCAATGAATATCCAGTAAACACATAGATATTCACCTTGGGGGGGGAAATATTTTTATCGCAAATTAGGCGAATTGAGACTCCGAATGCTGTTTCCGCGCATCCCCTGACGCGTGGATCAGCAGGCGGGGAATCCGGGGAATCCGGGGATAAAACTTTCTATCAGCGGATGTATCTTACATTTGGTCTATTGAATTGCAAATTCAATAGTGTTCAAAGCGGAATTGCAAATTCCGCTTAGCCGAGGGGGGATATTTTTATCGCAAATTAGGCGAATTGAGACTCCGAATGCTGTTTCCGCGCGTCCCCTGACGCGTGGATCAGCAGGCGGGGAATCCGGGGATAAAAACTTTCTATCAGCGGATGTAGAAAAGAAAATTAACCAACTAAATGTATTGAATTACAAATTCAATGTTGTTCAAAGCGGAATTACAACCGACCGAAGGGAGCTCAGCGAAGCTAAATTCCGCTTAGCCAAGCCGGGAAACTTCATCCACTAAATTCATGTAATTCGCGGTTAATAATATTCTAGCAATCCCATTTAATCCCCATTCGCCTTGCTTCTGTACTCCGATGGAGAACAACCATACGCTTTGCCAAACAAATCATAAAAATGTGTGCGGCTGGCAAAACCTGTCTGGTCAATGATTTCGCTTACGGTTAACTGTGTGGTCAGCATCAGCGAAGCTGCTTTGCTAAGTCTCTGCTGGTTAATCAGCCCGTGTGGCGTGGTTCCGAGCACCGATTTGGTTTTGTTGTAAAGCGATGATTTGCTGATCGCCATTTTGTCGCAGAGTTTCTCAGCCGAAAGTGATTCATCGTCAAGGTTTTCATCAATATAAGCCAGCATTTTTATAAAGAACGGATCGGGAATTTCCTTGATCAGCGTAGGGTTATCGTCCTGCTTTCCGAAGCGGTTTCTGATACCGGTTCTCAAATGCAGCAGTTTCTCAATGCGAATCTTCAGATGATCGGGGTGAAACGGCTTGGGAATATAAGAATCAGCCCCGGCTTTAAGTCCTGCTATGCGGTCTTCAATTTCGGCTTTGGCAGTCAGCAGAATAAACGGAAGGTGGCTGGTGTCAAAGTTTTCGCGCAGTTTATTGCACAGTTCAATGCCATCCGTTTCGGGCATCATAACATCGGAAACAATCAGATCGGGCTTTTCTGAAAGAATCTTGCGGTAAGCTTCTGAACCGTTCTCAGCGAAAATAATATTGTAATCCGATTGCAGAAAATCACGCAGCAAAATCAGTATCTCCGGATCGTCATCCACCAGCAGCAACAAGGGCTTTCCTTCGGCAGAAATTATGTCGCTGATCTCCCTTTCTCCTGCATCGGGATCTATAAAGTCCGGACCAGATTCATTTTCAGTTGGCTCATTCACCAGTTCGGGCGAATTTACCTGATGCACATCCGGAAAAATGCAGGTAAATATGGTGCCTTTGCCGGGATGACTTTCGAGGGATATTGTGCCTTTCAACAATTCTACCAATCCCTTGGTTACCGCAAGCCCTATTCCCGTAGAGCGGTAACCCGGAAAACTTCCGCGCTTTTTAGCGGATGAGATTCCGAAGGGTTCAAAAACCCTGGACAGATATTCCGCCGTTATGCCCACACCTTCATCTTCAACCTCAACCGCCAGAGCGCTGCCATCCATCCTTAGCTTTATGCTTACAGACCCTTCTTCTTTGTTGTACTTTATCGCATTAGAAATCAGATTGGTAAGTATCCGCTGGAATTTATCGGCATCGGTTTTGAAAACCATTTCTTCATTTTCAGCTTCAACCCGGCAAAGGATGTTGCGCTGCTGAGCCAGCAATTCCAGGTCAGATACTACTTCCTGAACCAGATTAAATGGCATGACTTCTTGTATATTGAGTGGCTCCTTTCCCTTTTCAAGTTTTCGGAACTGCATAATCTCCAGCACCAGCTTCTGTAACTTCAGGCTGTTGTTATATACTTTCAAAAGCCTGGGATTCGCCGTAGTGAGTTTCTTATCCTCTATCAGGGCGTGAATGTGCGAGGTAATCAATGTGAGTGGTGTGCGGAACTCATGGGCTACATTGGTAAAAAACTCAATTTTATAACTCTGAAGTTCTTCTTCTTTCTTTTGTTCAAATTCGCGGAGTGCAGCCTCTTTTTTACGCACAGCACGCCTGCGGTAAGCAGAAAAAATGAGATACTGAATCAGGAAAAACAAAACCACATAACCAATTATGGCCCAGGTAGTGCGCCAGAACGGCGGGTTGATTACAATTCCGATTTCTCTCACCTCCTCCGACCAAACCCCGTTTTCATCACTTACCCTCACCTGAAGCAGATATTCTCCGGCTTCAAGATTGGAAAATGCAATGGGTTGATTAAGCGGGTTTAGTGTCCATTGATCATTAAAATTTACGAGTCTGTAAGAAATCCTGTGCCGCTCCTGCCCCCAGTAAGCCAGCGGCGAAACAGAAAAGCTGAAAGCATTCTGGTTGTATTTTAATTCCAGATTTTTCTGATGATTGATGCGGCTTTGAAGTACACTTTCTTCTCCGATTTCAACCGGCAGATTTCTGATCATCAACTGGTTAAAGGCCAAAGGAGGGAAGTAAGAAGATAAGCGGATGGCTTCCGTTTGCACGATATCCACACCCATGGTGCCGCCCACAAAAAGTCTCCCGTCTGCTGCATCAAAAAATGAAGCTCCGTCGCTGTATTCAAAGTTGATCAGCCCATCGTTTACATTAAAACTCTGCACATTTCTTCGGCTGTTGTCGATGAGCGACAAACCCTGGTTGGTGGTCGCCCAAAGGTTGCCCGAATTGTCATTCTGAATGGTATGAATGCTGGTACTGAAGAGATCGGACTGAACACTTAGCCCGCCGACTTTTGCCGAATCGGCCGAAACCGGACTCAAGCTGAAAATTCCGCTGCTGCTTCCAACCCATACAACTCCCTTCAGATCAGTAAACAGCGTGAGAATATCATCGTTACGGATAAATTCCGGGTGGGAAGCTGAGGTGTATTGCGCTATTACCCTTTTTGTGATGGTATTGTAACGATAAACGCCAAAACCACGGGTACCTATCCAGATAATTCCGGGCTTTTCCACTGAAAGTGCATACACGATCTGTTTTTGCTGCCCCGTTTCAATGCTGCGGTCGAGGAGCAACTGCGAACATCCTGAAGGCAGGGAAGCATCCTGTATGTCGAAGTCAATCGCAATAACCCCGAAGCCGCTGGTGCCGAGATAAATTTTTCCGTCGCTGTCCTCCAGAATCCTGTATACGGATGAAAACGGAAGCGCAGTTGTCTCTTTAAAGTCACCGGGGAAATTGCGGATGCGCCGGTAGTCTGGCGATAGTATATCAATACCACTGCCATCTGTTCCCACCCAAATGGAACCGTCTTTCCTTTCGTGGAAGGAGAGCACTGAATTATTGCTCAACCCGTCTTTTACCGATAGCTGCCTGATAAGATTTCCATTGGCATCAAAAATATCGATTCCACCTCCTTTGGTTCCGACAAGCACATCCTTATTTCGGGTAACCAGAATGCTTCGCACAATCGGGTAGGAAAGCTGCCCTGAAGATAAGCCGGTTGCCGGAAATTCGGTCAGTTTCAGGGTGAAAACCCCGTTGCCATCGGTACCGATCCACAGGATATCGGGTTCCGTTTCATAAATGCTGAGAATGCGGGTTGCAATGGGATTTCCTGAATACAAATCATTTACAATATTAAGCTCTTCAAACTTATTGGTTTGCAGATTATAGCTGTAAATCCGGCCTTTTTCAGTGCCTGCCCACAGTTTGCCGGATTGACGGGATACGGTAATGGAAGTGATCACATCATCAGGAATTCTAAGTCGCAGGGTTTGTGAGGTTTCAGGATCAACCATCAGTGCAGCACCGGAACGCTGGGTAACAAAAAGGTATGGCTTGCCGCCGAAATTCAAAAGCGAGGAAGAAGTGAGGGTACCGGTAACGGGCAATTGCATCAGCGTTTCAAGCCGGTCGCTGTTTAGTCGGAGCAATTCTCCGGTTGCGGTGATACAAAAAAGTTGTTCATCAACAAGATGTACTCTTTTGACATTCAGGGATGCGCCTGTAGAAAATTCGTTAAGAATCAGTGGGTCAAACAGGTCTGTCTGCTCATTATAACGGAACAACCCGCGGCCAAAAACCGACGCCAGCGTTCCGTATTTCGCCGAATGTGTTAACGCGATGTCATTCTCATAATTGATCTGCTCCGGTTCGTTGGTAAAATAAGCAGAAAACCGGTCGCGAATGTTGTCATAACGGGCAATCCCCTTGTTGGTAAGCATCCAAACCGGTCCTGCTGAGGTTGGATACAATTCTCTGATAACATGGTTATGGATGGAATAGGGTTTGCTTCCCGGAAGGAAAGTTTCGATGGAATGACCGTTGTAACGGTTCAACCCATTCCAGGTTCCCAGCCAGATGTAGCCTTCAGCATCTTTTGCAATTGTATTTACTGCACCATTTGACAAACCTTCGCGCCGCGAAATGGAATGAACAGTGGTTCGAAACCCGGCGAATGTGTCCGGAATCAGTATTAAAGAAAGCAATAATAAGTTAAACCAGTGTCGCATAAGTGATAAGGTCGTATTCGTTGACCGGAAGTAAAAATAGTATAAAAAAGCGAATGGGAGGACTTCAAAGCACTTCAAAGTTTTTGCCGGGATTTATATCCCGGAATTCTGTTTTCAACCCACAACCCCTGATAAGGTTTTGTTATCTAACAAGAGGTTAGCGTGTATCTGCCTGGCTGCCAATTTTAAAAGGGTTTGTAACCCTGTCAGGGGTCGCCACCTGCCCGATGCTACGAAGTGCAAGCAAGCCTTTGCGCGATTTGTGGTTTAATCCAAAAGCATGATAATTTATGCGATTTATAGGTTCACACCGCATATATATGTAAAAAGCGGTATCTTTAACCTGAACAAGTCTTCATTTATGATGTTAATCAGCAAAAGTTATTTATTATGAATTACCCAAAAAAAGTAACCATTGGCGATATTACTGTCCGCGATGGATTTCAGCACGAAGAAAAATTTATCCCTACCGAAGCCAAGCTTTGGGTAGCCGAACAATTGATTTTATCGGGATTTAAACACATTGAAGTCACCAACTTCGGCAATCCCACCGGGATGCCGCAGTTTAAAGACGCCGATGAAATAATGAAAAAGATCCGAAAAAGTAAAACCATTGCACATCTGATGCAGGATGTAAGCCTCACTGCGGTAACCATTCGCGAAAAAGCCATAGAGCGTGCCATTGAAGCCCGCAAAGAAGGTTGGGGACCCGACCGCATTCTTCTGATGGTATCTACCAGCGAATCGCATCACCGGAAAAATTCAGGGCTTTCGCTGGATGATTATTGGAAAATGGCCGAAAAATATATTCCCCTGGCTCAGGATGCCGGACTGAAAGTAAACGGAACCGTGAGCACCATTTGGGGTTGCCCCATTGAGGGCCCAACAAAAATGGAGAAAGCCATTGATTTCACGAAGCGGTGGCTGGATATTGGCGCCAATGATGTTGAGCACGCTGACCACGACGGATCTGCTTCACCCGACCGGGTTTACAGGTATTATTCTATGTTGCTCGACAGCATATCAAATCCAGAAAAACACATCGTACACTTCCACTCAACCCGCGGCTGGGGTTTGGCCAATGTATTGGCTGCATTGCAGGCAGGCATGACCAATTACGAATCAACTTTAGGCGGAATAGGCGGACAACCAGCCAATTTTGTTGATGGTGTTCCGGTGGCTGGCACAGGCGCATACTATTATAAAGATCCGGGCATTACGGGACTTGTTTGTACCGAAGATATGGTGGTAATGATGGATGAAATGGGCATAGAAACCAATCTGGATATTGACCGGATCCTGGAAACAGGAAATATGGTTGAACGGATAGTTGGTCACAGGCTCAGGTCAGAATCCATCAAAAACGGAAGAATTCCAAAGTCTCTGAGTGGCAGAGATTGAAAGACATTCAGAAACATAAAAACCCCTGCATCTTATATTGAAGCAGGGGTTTTACGTTAAATGATATTACAAATCAAAACGGAAGATCATCCTCTCCGGTTTTGGCCGGAGGCGGTGTTGGTTGATTTGATGAAGAATTCTCCTGATAAGAAGAATCGCCAGATTGACGGTTTCCGCCCAAAAGATTCAGTGTGTCGCATTCAATTTCGCTGATGTATCTTTTCTGACCATCTTTCTCGTAAGAACGGTTGCGGATACGACCTTCTATATATACCTGCGAGCCTTTTCTGAGATATTTCTCTGCTATGTCAGCAAGGCCTCTCCAAAGAACAATATTGTGCCATTCAGTTTGCTCCATCTCCTGCCCTTCGCGGTTTCGGTAAGTTTCAGTGGTTGCCAGTGAAAAAGAGGCTTTCTTAACTCCCTTTTCAAAATTTTGGATTTCCGGATCCTTTCCAAGATTTCCGATTAAAATCGCTTTGTTGATTCCTCGTGCCATAATTTTTTAGTTTTTTTGTCCTTACTACAGTACAAATATACATCGAAACTTAAATAAAAACAAATGCTTGATTCCTTCATCAACACTAATCAATTATCGATGAATCAGCAATGAATTTATCAATTAGCCGGCTAACCGGCAAATCTGAAATACTGTCTTTATGAATAATAGTCCATTTGGCTGAAGCCTGAAGTATGACTTCCTGCTTAGGCAGGGCAATGAAAAATCTTGCAAAAATCCGCTGATGCGTCAGAATGTGCTGAAAATCTTTTTCGAATTGAACAATCTCGATTTCCGTTGGCAACAATTCTTCGTTTAAACTCCATTCAATTAACTCATTAACAGTAATTAGTCTGTCCGATTCCAGCAAAGGAAATTCCCAAAGACTTGCCCAGATATCCTTGATACCACGCTGATGCATAACCATTCCTTCAGAAGTAACAATCACCAGATAGTTCAGCCACCTGTCGCGTTTTGGTTTATCTGTTTTGGGGAGAGGCAATTTGTCAACCAGATTATTTTTAAAAGCATAACATTCGTTTTTAAAAATACAGCGCTCACATTCGGGATTTTTTGGTTTACAAAACAATGCTCCAAACTCCATAACGGCCTGATTATAAGTACCAGGGTCTGTATCTGTGATAAAGCTCTTCGATTTCTCCCTGACACCTTTAAAAATCTTTGTACTTCCAACAGGAGATTCAAACCCGAAGATTCTTGAAAAAACCCTGACCACATTACCATCAACAACGGGTTCTGCTTCATCAGAACAAATAGAAGCAATGGCCGCAGCTGTGTATTGGCCGATTCCCTTCAGGGTAATAAGTGTTTGAAAAGAGGAAGGGAAAACGCCGTTAAACTCCTGAATCACCTGCTTTGCAGTGAAGTGCATATTTCGGGCTCTGCTATAATAGCCTAATCCTTTCCACACTTCAAGTACCTGTTGTTCTGAAGCTTTGGCAAGAGCAGACACATCAGGAAAAGTATCAACAAACCTGAGATAATAACTTAGCCCCTGCTCTACCCTGGTTTGCTGAAGAATAATTTCAGAAACCCAGATAAAATATGGGTTACGGGTTTTGCGCCACGGCAAATCACGCTTGTTGATGCGATACCACTCAGTAATAATCCGGTTAAAATCCATAATAATTGCGAAATTCACTTAAATTGAGGCGGTTGCCATTATTTTTTAATCAGAATTTTTCGTTTTGTTTTAAAAACCTGTATATTTGCACCCCGTTTAAAAAATTTATTCTCAAATCATTAAAACTTCTAATCAACATGACAAAAGCAGAAATTGTAGCTGAAATTGCTAGTAAGACCAACATTGAAAAGGTTGCTGTACAGCAGACTGTTGAGGCTTTTATGGACGCAGTAAAAAACTCTCTGGCTAACGGCGAAAACGTTTACCTAAGGGGCTTTGGCAGCTTCACTACTAAGAAAAGGGCTGAAAAAACCGGTAGAAACATTTCAAAAAACACTACCATTATCATCCCTGCTCATAACATTCCCGCTTTTAAACCTGCAAAGACCTTCGTAAGCGAAGTTAAGAACAAGGTTAAATAGTAGTTGTTCATCTTTAAAAATATTTACCATGCCCAGCGGAAAAAAAAGAAAAAGACATAAAATGGCAACGCACAAACGGAAAAAACGTTTGCGCAAGAACAGACACAAAAAGAAATAGGTTTTCTTGATTCGGGAAAAGCCATCGCGTGTCCGTATTAAGCGGACATGTGATGGAATTGTCCCTGATTATTATTGGGTCCTCCCTTTCAAGTATCGGGTATTAAATTACCATGGTTCCTGGAAGTAGTTTTGCCACTTTATAAAATTACAGGATTTTGAACAAGGAGCTGATTATCGATGCAGGTCCTTCCGAAGTTAATATCGCACTTCTGGAAGACAGGGATCTCGTTGAGTTAAACAAGGAAAAAAGTAACAGCAGTTTTGCAGTAGGAGACATTTACCTGGGCAGGGTTAAGAAGATTATGCCCGGGCTGAATGCCGCTTTTGTTGATGTTGGTTACGAAAAAGATGCATTCCTGCATTACCTTGACCTTGGCCCTCAAATCAATTCTCTTAACAAACTCCTTAAACTGTATCTCACCGGAAGACCTGATCTGCCTTCAATGGCTGATTTTGAACCAGACCCGGATATTGAGAAAACAGGAAAAATCACAAATGTGCTGACATCCAATCAGCAGGTTCTGATTCAGATTGCCAAAGAACCAATCTCTACCAAAGGCCCAAGGGTTTCTTCTGAAATTTCTTTTGCCGGAAGGTATCTTGTTTTAGTACCTTTCTCAACACGGGTTTCTGTTTCGCAGAAGATCAAGAGTGCAGAAGAGAGAAACCGCCTCAAACGGCTAATTACCAGCATTAAGCCAAAAAATTTCGGTGTTATTATCCGTACCGTTGCCGAAAACAAAAAAGTTGCCGATCTGGATGCAGACCTGCGCAGCCTGATTGTTAAATGGGATACCTGTCTGGCTAAACTTGCAGGCGCCAAAGCTCCTCAGAAAATTCTGAGCGAAATTGACCGCACTTCAGCCATCCTCAGAGATCTGCTCAATGAATCATTCAACAATATTCATATCAATGAGCCAGGTTTGTTTGAGGAAATAAGGACCTACATCCGAACCATTGCCCCCGATAAGATTGACATCGTAAAGCTTTATAAAGGCAAAATACCCATTTACGAGCATTTTGGTATCGACAAACAGATAAAGAACTCTTTTGGTAAAATTATTACCATCAAAAGCGGAGTTTACCTGATTATTGAACATACCGAGGCACTTCATGTAATTGATGTAAACAGCGGTCACCGGGTAAATTCCGAGATTTCTCAGGAGATGAATGCGCTTGCCGTTAACCTTGAAGCTGCAGCTGAAATAGCGCGACAGCTTCGATTGAGAGATATGGGCGGCATTATTGTGATCGATTTTATCGATATGCACGAAGGCACCAACCGCCGGAAGCTCTATCAGAAACTTAAAGAGGAAATGGGTAAGGATCATGCCAAACATACCATACTTCCTCCAAGCAAATTTGGACTGGTTCAGGTTACCCGTCAAAGGGTCAGACCCGAAATGAATGTTCAGATACTTGAAAAATGCCCTGCCTGCGGAGGTACCGGTGAAATCAAACCAAGTATCATTATTATTGATCAGATAGAGAATAATCTCCGTTATCTCGTTCAGGATCAAAATGAAGCATATGTCAGAATTTCTCTGCATCCATTTATGTATGCTTATCTTACCAACGGATTCCCTTCTTTAAGAATGAAATGGTTTTTCAAATACAAACGATGGGTTCAGCTTCGTCCTATGCCATCTTATCATTTCCTCGAATACCGTTTCTTCAACAAGGTTGACGACGAGATCAAAATCTGATTTTCCCCAGTTTCAATTACTTAATTTTTCTTATTCCTGCCGCATTTACCCGTAAATTTGCAGCCGGAAAATCAAACGTTGCTCAAATCAATAACTCTTTTTCAAATGGATACAGTTGTCAGTGGAATAAGGCCTACAGGAAATTTACACCTTGGAAATTATTTTGGCGCATTGCGCAATTTTATAAAAATGCAGAATGAAAACAACTGCTATTTCTTTATAGCAGATTATCATTCGCTCACTACCCACCCCACTCCTGCCGATCTTCATGGCAATGTAAAAAGTGTATTGATAGATTATCTGGCTGCCGGACTTGATCCCGAAAAGGCAACTCTATATCTGCAAAGCGATGTTCCGGAAACTGCTGAACTTTACCTGTTTCTGAATATGAATGCGTATCTTGGAGAACTTGAGCGCGTTACCTCTTTCAAGGACAAAGCCAGAACGCAACCCGACAATATCAATGCCGGCCTGCTTACCTACCCTACACTTATGGCGGCTGATATCATTATCCACAGAGCCCACAAAGTGCCGGTTGGCAAAGATCAGGAGCAACACCTCGAAATGACACGTACCTTTGCAAACCGCTTTAACCGATTGTATAATGTGGAATATTTCCCTGAGCCTGTTGCTTATAATTTCGGAGAGCAATTGGTTAAAATTCCTGGATTGGATGGCAGTACCAAGATGGGTAAATCAGAGGGCGAAGGCAATGCAATTTTCCTGAATGATGATCCGACGGTTATCAGGAAGAAAATTATGAAAGCTGTGACTGACAGTGGTCCCACCGAACCCAATCAGCCCAAGGCTCAGGCCATTGAGAATATTTTTGCTTTGATGAAAGCACTCTCAAAGCCCGAAACCCTTTCATTTTTCGAGGGAGAATACAACGAATGCCGCATCCGCTTCGGCGATATGAAAAAACAACTGGCCGAGGATGCAATTATCTTTACCGAACCTTTCCGGGAAAAAATAAAAGAAATCGGCTCCAACGAAACTTACCTTAGCAATGTTGTAAAACTTGGCAGAGATAAAGCCCACGAAAGTGCTTCAAAAACCATAAAGGAAGTAAGAGAAATTATCGGATTTAAGAAGTTCTGAACGCTGTTTTAATAAGCATGTGAATGTTCATATTTCGACTCCGCTCAATATGACATTGCTTTGATTTTTAGTTGTCAGACTGAGTCGAAACTCAAAAAAAATTGAGCATAATGCGGAGATGACAGTTAAATCAAGCTTTTAAACACTTCGACCGCTCAGTGTGACATTCGTCTAGAGTGTACACTGCATCATCTTAATGCATTAATGATCAATTCTATACGATGTCCTCCTGTGCGGAGTCGAAGGATAAAACGAACAATCTGTCATTTGGTAGCGGAGATTATTCCGGAAGAGAGTCCGGCAAAAACTTAAACAAAACCCCCGAAATATCTTGTATCAGATTTTCGGGGGTTTGTTCATTAACGCTTTCGATTTATTTCTGCTGTTTCTATCTGGCTGATAAAACCTGATTGTTCTCAATTTTTACAACAAAAGCTTCAGCAAAACCCTTGCTCCTGATTTCTTTCTGCAAAGCCAGTGCGGCATCCATGGTGGTTTCGCAGCCAGCTACATATTTGTTCCGATTCCCTGATTTATAGATTTTAATATCCTTCGCCCCTTTAAACCAGGGATCATTAACCGGCATAACATTGGGAACCGCAGCAATCTGAACGCCAAAGCAGGCAGCGGGTGAGTCAGGGTTTTTAACTTCGGCAGCGGGTGAAATTTCTGTTTTAACCACGTTTGGCTGTTCACTTACTTTCTTATCTGCCTTCACAGTGTTATCGCCAAAGCATCTGCGGAAAAAAGATGGATCAAAAAGATAAACATCGACTTCATCTCCGACTTTGAAGACAGAAGGATCAAATTCATCGTTAGTTATAGTTTTATCGATACTTAGGATTTTAAATTCAGTTCTCCGGTTTGCCTGATGTTCATCTTCGGTACAAGTAACACCATCGGCACACTGGTTGACAAGATTGTTTTCGCCATATCCCCTGGCTACAAGCCTTGAAGGTTCAATTCCCTGCAAAATAATATATCTTACAGCAGCTTCAGCGCGTTTTTGAGATAATTCTTCATTGTAAGCATTTGTTGCCCTTGAATCGGTGTGTGATGAAAGCTCTGCAGATATCGGGTATTTTTTCATGATATCAACCAGATTGTCAAGTGCCGGTTTGGCATCATCACGAATAAACCATTTATCAAGATCGTAATAAATATTCTCAACCCTGAATGACTTGTTAACTTCGAGCTTATCGAGCAGAAGATCGCGCGGGATATTGAATTGATTATTCGTATCACTTTCGGCAATTCTGAAGTTCAGGCAATCATCAATAAAATCAGGTTTTACAGCTTTGCTCAGATAAAGGATTTCCTTTTCTGCCGGCATGGAGTAAATGCCATCAGGGCCTGTCTGCAGAACCTTAACCTTGTTGGTTTTGGTATTCAGAATAAAGACTGTTGCACCATCAAGGGGTAAACCACTGCTTTTGTCTTTTACTACACCTTGCATCACCAATGGCTGAGATAAAACCGGAGGTATAGATATGGTTTTAACAGGCGGTTTTGCATTCCTGAATGCGTAAATGTCATCATTTCCAAGTCCGCCAGGCCTGTTTGAGCTAAAGAAACCAGAGGAAAGATCTTTATTTACAGCTATTGAAAAATCGTCGAAGGAGGAGTTAATGGGCGCGTATAGGTTGACAGGAACTGACCATTCGCCATTAATATTTCTGGAGACAAAAATATCCAGACCACCATAACCCGGATGCCCGTCAGAAGCAAAATAAAGCAATGAGTCGTTTACCAGTGTAGGAAATACTTCATTCCCGAAAGTATTCAGGGTTGAGCCAAGGTTAACAGGAGTAGTCCAAACCCCTCCTGAAAGTTTTGTTTGATAAAGATCAGAACTGCCAAAGCCTCCGGGCATATCAGAAACGAAAATCATGGTATTCCCATCATGCGATACAGTTGGATGACCAACCGAATAATTATCGCTGTTGAAGGGGAAATCTTTATAATCAACTTTGCCGTCAGTGAGTTCCCCGTAATAAATTTTTAGCATAAAAGTCATGATATCACTTTTGCCCTGCTTTACTTTTTCAATCCGGGTGCGTGTCAGAAATATCATTTTATTGTCTGGTGTAAAGTATGCAGGCCCATCATGATAGGTCTGATTAAATCTGGTTGACATGGAAACGGGATTATCCATATCTTGCCAGAAGTCTTTAAAGAAACGTGGTTCAGCCTGATAAAGATTCAGATAATTGAAATTAGTCCATCCATAACGTTGGTCTTCCAGCAAACTTGGATTTCGGTCAGAAACATAAATAAGCCCATCCCCAAAAAAAGCAGGGCCAAAATCGGAGTATTTGGAGTTGAGGTTTTTTACATTTTTGACTTCTGCTGCTTCGCCGAAAGCACTCCATTGCACCATAAGGTTGCAATATTCTGCAAAAACAGCACCCCTGGGGTCTTCGGGTACAAGTTCTGCATAACGGAGAAATGCTTCACGAGCCTGCTCATATTCCTGCATAGTACGTGCAGCCTGACCAAGGTAGAAGTAATTGACCGGATCAATATTGTTGAATTCTACAGCGCGCATATACCATGATCTGGCTTCCTGCGGATCATTGATAAAACGGTAGCAATCAGCCAGTTTAATGGTTGCTTCTTTGCGTACGTCCTCCTTGTTACTCTTTGCCGCCTTCTGATAATAAGGGATGGCTCTTGAATATTTGAACAGATCATACATGCGGTTGGCTTTTTTAATCTGCGCAAAGCCATCAAAGGCAAATGCCAGAATTAAAAATGAAAGGAGGAAGATTATTTTTCTCATCATACTTATTTTTTAGCAGAACAAACCAGTCAATAAATCAGCAAAATGCAACAGACTAAAAGAAGAATCGAGGGGTCAGCATTCTGTCCTGATAGATATCAAAGTCAAAACCAAGACGGAATTCATGAGAGCCCTTATTGTGCGGCTGCAATTCATTGAGATAGATATCATAAGAATATCCGACCCTCAGTTTTTCAGTGACTCTGAACTCTGTCATAAGAACAATTGCATGTTCCGATCGGTACGAAGTACCAACCCAGAAAACATTGTCGAAGATTACACTTGCATTGACATCCACCTGCAGGGGTGCCTTTTTTACAAATTTAACCAAAGCTGAAGGTCTGAATACAATTTTATCATCTATCGGAATGGCTACTCCGGCCATTCCATAGAAATGGCGGAGCAACTTTGAATAGGTTGTTTTATTATCAACCTTTATTACACCGTATTCATTCTGAAACAACTGCTTGGAGGAAAATCCTGCGAAAAAGCGGTTGCTTTGATAATAAATGCCGAAATTGGCATCAGGTGTAAACCTTTGAATATCCTGAGGACTAAAAGTATAGTCAGGGTCTTCAACATTGATCTGTCTCCAGTCAAAATCGAAGTATTTGAATCCGGCCTGTAAACCGAATGACAAATTACCCCTTCCCAGCAACAAACGATAAGCATAAGTTGCCATCAAACCCTGATTTCTGGTAGGCCCGAGCACATCCTGATATGCGTACAAGCCCAGACCCACCTTGTTGTTTCGGGTTGACATATGAGCACCAACAGTAAATGTTCGCGGAGCACCTTCAATGCCCACCCATTGATACCGGTTAAGCATATCAATGGTCAGCATTTCACGGCTGCCGGCATACCCCGGATTCAATACCAGTTTGTTAAACATATACTGGCTAAACAATGGATCCTGCTGAGCAAATGCCGAAATGCTGATGAACAGGAAAACTAAGCCGGTTAACTTTTTCATAGTTTTAAATTTTATCGTTATTCAGAATTAGTCCTCACTTCTTACGTAAATCCATCCTGTAAATGTTTTCACATCTTTAATTTCAAGGATGTAGTAGTAAGTCCCGTCAGGAACCCGATCGCCACGATTGTTGGTAGCTTCCCAGGTGACATTGTTGTTGTCGTAGTGTTTGCCTTCCCAGATTTTGGTTCCCCAACGGTTGAAGATTTTAACTTCATTGTCAGGAAATCCTTCTATACCCTTAATCTTCCAGCTGTCGTTATTTCCGTCTCCATTGGGCGATACACCGTTATAGATTACCAGATCGTCAATCTGTGGTTCGGGCAATACAAGAATGTAAACCATTGCCTCTGCACACTGCACCGGGTCACCCTTATCGCAGATACGGTAGCAGATAGAATCAACGCCGCTGTATCCGGTGTAAGGAGTATAGGTAATGGTTCCGTTGGAATTTACAACCACCAGGCCATTCAAAGGATTGCCGCAGATACTGACACTTAATGCACCATTCTCCGGATCGTAATCGTTTCCGAGGACATTTACAGTTACAGATGTGTTAAATGCAGTCGTATCGTAATCATCATTGGCAACAGGCGGATAGTTAATTCCATCAAGGAATACCATAACCGAATCTGTTGACTGGCAGCCGGTAATCAGATCGGTAACCAGCACGTGAAATCTGGTATGGTCGGTTAAGTTACGCGTTACCGGATTGCTGGTATTGGCATAGAACAACAGCGATGATGGTTGCCAGTTGAACGCATAAGCACCTGAACCACCGCTTGCAACAACTTCAAGCATGGTGTTGGTGTTGAAGGCTATGGTCTGATCTTCACCTGCATCCACAACTGCACTTTCGTAGATGGTCAGAAGCATCTTATCACTTGCATTCAAGCTGCTGCATCCACCTTCGCCCATAACTGTAAGCGTCAGTTCAACAAGACCGGCTTCATTCAAGCCCGGAATATAAGTAGGAGTCAGGGTGTTTGCATTGAGCAATGTTCCGGTTCCGGAGCTTGTCCATAGCAGATCAGAATAATGCAGGGCCGTTGCCATAAGAACAGTAAATTGCTCACCCTGACATATTGAAATATCAGGACCTGCAGTTGCATATGGCAGCCTGTTGAAAGTAAGTACCATTTCGTCAACCACCGGAGTACATCCCTGTGCCGATTCTGCTGTAATGGTAAGTACAACCTGTCCATTGGCAATATCACTTGCACTTGGGGTGTAAACCGGTTTCTGGATATTCGGATTGTTGAAAGTTCCTGTTCCGGATGTTGTCCAGTAAACCGATGTTTGATATTGCGCTGAACCGCCTATGAGTGTGTATGAACCACCTTCACAAATGTTGGCATCATCTCCTGCAGTAACTACGGCCTGACGACTGATCCACAGAATCATCTGATCAGATACCGGATCACAATTACCTGCTGACTGAGCAGAAAGTGTGAGTGTAACTGAACCTGCAATGATATCGTTGGTGCCTGGTGTGTAAACCGCATTCAGTTGGGTTGCATCATCAAAGCTTCCGTCACCGTTGGTGGTCCAGAGTAGAGAAACAGCATTATTTGCAGTTGCACCGCTTAATGTCAGTGATTCAGTTTCACAAATCCTGACATTAACACCCGCATCAACCACCGCCTGTTTGGAAATGGTAATTACCATTACGTCTTCTGAATTCTGACAAGGAGACTGAGCATATCCGGTAAGAGTAAGTATTACTGAACCATTCAGAATATCCGCAACACTTGGGGTGTAAACCGGATTCACAAGACCTGCATTGCTGAATGTACCTGACCCGCTGGTTGTCCAGAGAACAGATTGAGCATATGCAGCAGTTGCACCTGTTAAAGCATGTGCAGAACCTTCGCAGATGGAGGTATCAACTCCCGCACTAACAACAGTTTGCCTGTTGATGGTAAGAACCATCTGATCGGTTACCGGATCACAAGGTTCCGGAGCTTGTCCTGTCAGCGTAAGTATAACACTTCCGTTTACTATGTCGGTCAGACTTGGTGTGTAAACTGCATTCAATACAGTAGGATCATCAAATGTTCCGGTTCCTGATGTTGACCACAACAAAGAGGTCGCATTGGTTGCCGAAGCATCAAATAGCATGTGTACTGAACCTTCGCAGATAGTAGCATCAGAACCCGCACTTACTGATACAGTATTGCTTATGGTCAGTACCATCTGATCGGTTGAAGAAGGACAGGTGCCGGATGAATAAGCAGTCATTGATAAAATAACCTGACCATCATCTATATCATTCTGACTTGGAGAATAGGTCGGATTTACCATATACTGGCTGCTGAATGTTCCTGTGCCTGAAGTTGTCCAGAATACTGAGGCTTCAAACAATGCAGATGCACCCGATAAGGTGTGGCTGCTACCTGCACAAATTGTTGCATCAGGACCTGCGTTTGCAATTGCATTGCGATTGAGGCTTAGCACCATGAAATCGGAAACATTTCCGCAAGGAGCTGCTGAAGTTCCGGTAATGGTAAGTACTACAGATCCGTTGTTAAGGTCGGCAAGACTTGGTGTGTAAACAGGATTAACATCCGTAGGATTATTGAAGGTTCCTGTGCCACTGGTGGTCCAGACAACACCGATTACATCTGATGCAGTTGCTCCGCTAAGTGTATGAGTTTCCCCTTCGCAAATTGAAGCATCGGGCCCTGCATTCACTGCTGCTTGCTGACTGATGGTTAGTACCATCTGGTCGGCTGAATTACCGCAAGGCGCTGCTGATGTTACAGTCATGGTAAGCGTTACCGAACCATTCAGAATATCACTTGCACTCGGAGTATAAACCGGATTCTGCAACGTCGCGTTGTTGAAAGTTCCGGTTCCGTTCGTGGTCCAGAGGATGCTGGCTGCATTGGTGGCCACTGCAGTACTCAAGGTGTAAGTTGAACCTTCGCAGATGGTTGCATCGTCTCCGGCGTTGGCGGTTGACTGCTGTGGCAGATTCAGTGTCATGGCGTCACTTACAGATCCGCACGGTGCTGTTGAAGCAGCTGTTAGAGTCAGAACAACCGAACCTGAAGATACATCGGAAGCACTCGGTGTGTAAATCGGGTTGAGTGCAGTTGCATCACTGAAAGAACCTGTGCCACTGGTGGTCCAGAGCAGTCCGGTATAATCTGATGCACTGGCACCTGCCAATGCATAAGGAGTTGTACCACAGCTCGAAGCATCTGGTCCTGCATATACAACGGCTTGCTGACTGATGGTTAGTACCATCTGGTCGGCTGAATTACCGCAAGGCGCTGCTGATGTTACGGTCATGGTTAGCGTTACCGAACCATTCAGAATATCACTTGCACTCGGAGTATAAACCGGATTCTGCAACGTTGCGTTGTTAAAAGTTCCGGTTCCGTTCGTGGTCCAGAGGATGCTGGCTGCATTGGTGGCCACTGCAGTACTCAAAGTGTAAGTTGAACCTTCGCAGATGGTTGCATCGTCTCCGGCGTTGGCGGTTGACTGCTGTGAGAAGTTCAGAGTCATCTGATCTGTTACAAAAACACAAGGAGTCTGAGATGTTGCCTGCAGAGTAAGAATTACATTTCCTGCTGATATGTCGGCAATACTTGGTGTATAGACTGGGTTCAGAATGGTAGCATCACTGAATGTTCCTGTTCCACTACTTGTCCACAACAAACTGGTAGCAAAGCTGGAAGTCGCGCCTGAAAGGGTATATGTTCCAGATTCACAAATGGTGGCATCAGGTCCGGCGTTAACTACTGCCTGACGGCTTATGAACAATATCATTTGATCACTGGCCTGTACACAAGGTGTTGCTGAAGTGACTGTCATGGAAAGGGTAACAAATCCGTCCAGGATATCATTGGGACTCGGTGTATAAACCGGGTTTACAGCAAAGGCATTGTCAAACGAACCTGTTCCTGTTGTGGTCCAGAACACAGTTACAGCATCAGGAGCTATTGCATCTGCAATCAGGTAAGATGATCCTTCGCAAATGGTAGCATCGTCGCCTGCAAAAGCTGTTGCCTGCTGGCTGATACTGAGAATCATGGAATCGCTGACATCGATACATGGTCCGGCTGAAGTTGCTGTCAGGGTCAGGATAACTGAACCTGCAGAGATATCAGCAGCACCCGGTATGTAAATCGGATTCATTATGCTTGAATTGCTGAAGGTTCCATCACCGCTGGTAGTCCAGGTCAGCGATGTGTAATCGCTGGCTGTGGCTCCACTCAGAATGAAAGTACCTGTTTCGCAGATGGTGGCATCGTCTCCTGCATTAACTGCGGCCTGACTACTGATAAACAGCGTCATGGAATCAGAATCTCCGGTACAAGGTGCTGCTGAAGATGCGTTAACAGTAAGAACTACTATGCCATTCAAAATATCCGATGCACTCGGTGTGTAGATTGCATTCACTACTGTCGGATCTGTAAAGAATCCCGTACCACTGGTAGTCCAGAGAACAGTTGTGGCATTCGATACAACTGCAGTACTTAAGGTGTATGGATTACCCTCACAAATTGTTGCATCATCGCCGGCATCGGCAGTTGCAGCAATAAGTACATTAAGCACCATACTATCCGTTGATGATACACAAGGTGAATCAGACTGTGCTGTTATAGTAAGGGTTACTGAACCTAATGCCAGATCACCGGCTCCAGGCGTGTAAACCGGGTTAAGTAAAGTAGCATCATTAAAAGTACCGGTACCAGATGTAGTCCACAAAAGGCTGGTGTAATTTCCTGCAGTTGCTCCTGCAATGGTATAAGGCTCAGTTCCGCAGGTTGCGGCATCGGGTCCTGCATTTACGTAAGCCTGTCGGCTGATGGTAAGCAACATTTGATCCTGATCTGTGGTACATGGAGAATCCGAAGTTCCGGTTATGGTAAGAATTACAGAACCATTGATAATATCAGATACACTTGGTGTATAGATCGGATTTACTGCTCCGGCATTGCTGAAGAAACCTGATCCGCTGCTTGTCCAAAGTATTGACTGCTGATAAATTGCGGTTGCTCCGGTGAGTTCATAGGAAGAGCCTTCACAAATGGTGGCATCATCTCCGGCAGTAACAATGGTCTGCCTGCTGATGCTGAGAACCATCTGGTCAGTAACATCAGTGCAGGGAGCATTTGCAATACCTGTAAGAGTGATGGTTACTACTCCTGATACTATATCATCAGCACTCGGTGTATAAACCGGGTTGATAATGGTAGCATCATCAAATGTTCCTGTACCATCAGTTGTCCAGAGTATTCCTGCAGTATTAACTGCTGATGCTGTGGTAATCTGGTAAACAGATCCTTCGCAAATCAAAGCATCAATGCCTGCATTTACAGTTACCGGAGCCAGGATTGTGAGTACCATTTCATCAGTATCAATTACGCAAACTCCTGCTGACAATGTGGTCATTGTCAGGATAACGGATCCGTCGTCAATATCATTCTGACTCGGTGTATATACCGGATTCACGCTAAATGGACTGTTAAATGAACCGGTACCCGAAGTTGACCATACTACAGAAGTTTGGTTCAGTGCAGTTGCGGCTGACAGATGATAAGGCGTTGATCCGCAAATGGTAGCATCAGGGCCTGCATCCGCAACGGATTGACGATCAATGGTAAGTACCATAAAATCTGATCCGGGTAAGCAAGGCGATGATGGGGTTCCTGTGAGGGTAAGTATTACTGTACCTGAGGAAATATCATCCACTGAAGGATTATATACCGCATTAAGAATTGAAGGATCGGTAAAGGTACCTGTTCCACTGGTGGTCCAGAGCAATCCAGCTGCATGCTGAGCAGATGCATTTTCAAGGAGGTATGAAGCTCCTTCACAAATGCTTGCATTAGGCCCGGCATTTACCACAACATTCCTGCTGATGAACAGGGTCATCTGGTCTGTTACATTCAAACAAGGTGATGCACTGGTAATGGTCATGGTCAGATGTACAAATCCATCATCGATGTCATTCTGACTAGGTGTATAAATCGGGTTCTGAGCAGTAGGATTATTAAATGAACCCGTACCACTGGTGGTCCAAAATATAGATACAGCATTTGTAGCAGATGCATCGAAGATAAAGTAACTTCCATCAGTTTCGCAGATGGTCGCATCATCACCAGCATCAACTGTTGGATGTGGATTGATCGTCAGAACCATTGCATCTGTTGCATCCACACATGGATCGGCTGATGTTGCAGTTAATGTCAGGGTGACTGAACCTGCAGTGATATCAGCTGGGCTTGGTGTGTAAACCGGGTTAAGGGCTGTTGCATCGCTGAAGGTTCCTGTGCCGCTGGTGCTCCAGGTCAGTGAAGTGTAATCACTTGCTGTTGCTCCGCTCAAAGTGTAAGTGCCTGTTTCACAGATGGTAGCATCAACGCCGGCATTAACTGTGGCCTGCTGGTTGATGGTCAGTACCATAAAGTCAGTTGCATTTACACAACCTGCTGCGCTGGTCGCTGTAAGGGTCAGGGTTACTGAACCGTTCAGGATATCGCCTGCGCTTGGGTTATAAGTGGCATTCAGAACATTTGCATTTACAAATGCACCGGTTCCGTTGGTGCTCCAGGTGTAAGTTACAGCATTCGTAGCACTTGCGGTGTTAAGGGTGTAACTGCTGCCTTCGCAAATGGTGGCATCAACTCCTGCATTGGCAGTTGCCTGTGGGCTGATAGTCAGAACCATTGCATCTGTTGCATCCACACATGGACCAGCTGATTCAGCGGTCAATGTTAAGGTAACTGTACCGAGTTCTCCTGCACCAGGTGTGTAAACCGGGTTAAGGACTGTTGCATCGCTGAAGGTTCCTGTGCCTGAGGTTGTCCACAACAGACTGGTGTAATCTGAAGCTGTCGCGGTGCTCAAAGTATAAGTGCCTGTTTCGCAGATGGTCGCATCAACGCCGGCATTAACGGTTGCCTGCTGGTTAATGGTCAGTACCATAAAGTCGGTGGCATTTACACAACCGGCGGCGCTGGTCACTGTTAGGGTCAGGGTTACTGAACCGTTCAGGATATCGCCTGCGCTTGGGTTATAAGTGGCATTCAGAACATTTGCATTTACAAATGCACCGGTTCCGCTGGTGCTCCAGGTGTAGGTTGCAGCATTTGTAGCACTTGCGGTGCTAAGGGTGTAACTGCTGCCTTCGCAGATGGTTGCATCAATGCCA
>WSXX01000067.1 GCA_009773515.1 Bacteroidota bacterium | reverse complement strand
TGGAATATATGATCTTGTAACTGCCGTGGAAATGTGCCCGGTTTGCAATGGCACCGGCTACGTGGACATTACAAAAGTGATTGACGTAATTATTAAACCCTACAAAACCAAATAAACAACTATGGACACAAAACAAATTGAACTATCAATCGCTGAGCTTGAGGCCATGCTCGCCGAAAAGAAAAAACAGGATCGCATTGCAAAGCTGAAAGCCCGCGAAAGTTACGAGGCCGGACGTGATGAATTGGTATCGCAGCTCGTAGCGCGTGCAAAGGTGCTCAACGATCAGATGCGCGACTTCAAGCAGTACGCAATTGATAAGCTCGAAGCCTTCCGCGAAACTGCAAACGATTACGGCGACATCCGCAAAAACTCAAAAGGCGGGTTTTCGCTCCGCCACCGCTCAACGGCTGAAATGGTAAGCCTCGACAGGAACTCGGTACCTGAATACGATGAGCGCGCCGCCTCAGCTGAAAGCCTGCTTAAAGAGTTTTTGGAGGACAAAGTAAAGAAACGCGACCTTGCCACTTACCGCACAATTATGGCGCTGATGGAGCGCAACAAACAGGGCGATCTCACACCCAGCCGTATTGCCAGCCTGCTTAAGGTAAAGGACAATTACGATGATGAGCGCTGGACAAAAGCAATGGAGCTCTTTGAGGAGTCATTCCGCATCAGGGAAATAAGCTACTCAGTTTCTTTCTTCCGGAAGGATCAAATGCAAAAGGATCAGGCCATCGTTTTGACGTTTGCCAGCATCCCGGTTACCTTTTTCAGGGATGAGGTTATAGAGGATAAAGCGCCGCAAAATGAAAGATAAAGACCATAAAATCGGGCTTTACCTCTTTGTGGGTATTGTAGTTCTTGAGACCGCAGCCATTGTTTTACTAACAATTTACTGAATATGAACAAACAAATCTATATCATAGGCCCGGTTACCGGCATTGATCGCGAGGAGGCCGTTGCAGCTTTTGCAAAGGCCGCCTCAATGGTTAAAGAAATCGGGATGGTACCGGTAAACCCAACTGAGTTTGTACCCGCTGAAACTCCCTGGCGTGAAGCAATGAAGCTATGCATTAACAGGCTTCTTGAGTGCGGATCCTACATAAAGCTTCCGGGTTGGGACTCATCCAAGGGAGCAATGCTCGAGGTTATTATTGCCAAGAACATGGATATCCCAGAGCTTAACATTTATGTGGGTAAATTCAGGGGAGGTGGGGAATGAAAAGGTACTCATTAACAAGCTCATCCTTTACCGGCGAAGTTATATTCGTGTTTAACGACTTTAACCTGCTTGAGAGCTTTGACACCAGCGGCGCCCAGCTGAGCGAAAAACAGCAGATATTTATACTAAGAGAGCTCCCCCGGGAACTTTATGAAATGGAGCGCGTGGTAGGTAATAGCACAAGCGCGAAGCTTACTGAGCTATCTGCTGAACTTTCGTTTGAAATGTTTTGGAAGCGCTATAAAGCGCCGCTAAACTCAAAAAAGAAGCAGGCTGAAAACTGCTGGAAACGGCTTACACATGCACGGCGTAGCCTTGCCTATAAATTCATTCCCATTTATGAATCTCGAATGGAACCCGGAGTGGCTAAGCTTTACGCTGAAACATATCTTAATTCAGGCCCCTGGATAAACCAAATTTAAGAAGCTATGATACTATCATTTTCAAAACCTGAATTTAAGGAGCGGATATTATCCGGTACCAAAAAGCACACAATAAGGCTTGACGCTGCCAATCGCTGGAAAATGGGTATGATGATACAGCTGTGGATGCACAATCCGCGTAATGTAAAAAAGAACCCACACCAATTTGAAACTAAACAGTGTGTTTCTATTCAAAGGATTGACATTGTGAGAGTAGATGACTACCTGGAACATACGTGGGTATTTATCGACGGTATTCTGCTTAACGAAGACCAGGTTCAGCAATTGGCATGGAATGACGGGTTTGATAGCTTAGTAGATTTTTGGATGTGGTTTGAGGGCGGTTTTAAGGGTAAAATAATTCACTGGACAGACCTGAAATACTGAAATGAAAATCACAAAAATAACACGAATTACGCTGCACCTTGAGCGCGATGCCACAGTTGAAACTGAGCTTTACACCGACGACGTTGAGCAGACAAAACGCGAGATTGAAAAGGAGCTTGAAAAGTACAACATCAAAGCCGAGGTGCAGCTAACTTTTAAGGATTACACATTTTAAAAATAAAAACCATGAGGGCTAACTATGTATCACGTTGATATGTCCGAGAGCGGACACGATTTCGATAAGCAAAACCTTGTTACAGTTCATGACCGCAAAAAAGGCGGGTATGATTTGTATAAGTGCAAAAACTGCGGCATAATAGGCAAATCAAGAACGATTGGTATTATTCAAATACCTGAGTCATATAACGAGATTTCGGCCTATAAATGCAAAAAGCAGATTGAATTCACTGTGCCGAAGCGAATCAAAATTACCAAATGCCTGGCACACGGTAAGCAGTTTGCAAATGTGGTAATTCCCGGATCAGAGCATGATGTTGTTAGCCCTCCTGATATGTATGTTAATGATCGCACAGGAGTATGGGTTATGGGCATTGGCGAGAAAGTGAAAATATTAAGGGGTGAGTACGAACCAATTTAAAAGGAGGCGCAACTATGGCGGACAGAACTAAAATTTACCCAACCGAGGCTGAGTTAACAAAGCTGGGATTTAAAAAGCAAGGTAGCGGCGAAGATCCCCGCGACTTTTGGCAGGAAATTGACCTATCCAATAAGGAGGCCAGCGGCAATGAAATATCGCTGAGCATGGACGCCTATTTTGATTTTAGCCTATACATACCTGAGCTAATGGAGCCTATTCCGCTCAACTTTAAAAGTGTGCAGGAAATTGAAACTTTTATCGCCGTTTTTACGCGCCCCTGGAACGGAGCTTTTGCGGGGTTGCTTGATATAAGTAAGGAGGGCTAACCATGAAGTACGCAACCATAAAAATAGTTTCAGAGGATGATACCTACACAGGTTTAACAGTGCGGAGCTTCGCAAAAGAGGCAATGTATTTTTGTGATGATCTGCACGCGATTAAAAGGTATATCGAAAACTCAATAGCCGAAATGAGCGCAAGAAATCATATAAACCCCGCCCATGCTTATAGAGCCGCCTTTACTGAGGATTGCACTTCAGTTGAAGTTTGGCATTACAATGTGCGCGGAGAAAAAGACAGGCTTTTACTAACAATCTGCTGGGGGTACCCAGAAGATCAATACCCACAACCCAATGAGCGAAGCCACCCCTGAATACTCAATCCAGCAAACCAATTCACACGGCGAAATACCATCACAACTAGCCGATGTAAGTAGATTGTTCCGCAAGGTTAAAATAACGCTCTCAGACAGCCAGTTTAAGGCGTTGTTTCACCTGATAGCCTTCTGGCTTAATAAAGCACCGGCAAAGGGTGAGTTGTTTGAGATGGCCTACTATCTTGCGGTTCATAAGCTATTCAACTCAAAGCTTCAAAAGGCTATATTCAACTTACGGCCAAAGGTTACTCTAAGCATCGACATCTGCCAGGCTAATACCCTGATGGAAGCGCTCTCCGACTACCAGTGTCTAACTTATGGTCTATAACAAGAAAAACAAACTACTTCAAATTCGGCTGGTTGTTGAGCTTTACAAAAAGCATAAACAGCCGGGAGTATCAACCGCTTACGTTTTTCGCACTTATATAGAACCATATTACCCAATGAGTATCTCAACCCTATACAACTACCTGGCAACGCCGGTTGAAAAGGAGCTCAAGCAGATGGAAAACGAAAAACCACAGCTGGGCTTGTTTGATTAGATGTTTTAGAATAAAAAAAGCCACCCTAACCGGTGGCTTTTTTTTATTCATTAATGCCGATAACCCGCGGAACATCGGTAAGCATTTCGGGCACAATTACTGCGGCCTTGTCAACATAAACCGTTGTAAAGATCATTTCAAACTCCCTTACACCATCATCGCGCTTGAGCTTGCGCGAGCTCACGCGGGTAAGGCTGCTGAAGGCCGGGAATTCAACCGGGCGCCAGGTGTGCAAAGCCTTATAAATTTTCTCCTGTATAGCCCAGATTGTTGCCGCGTTAAGTTTCTGTTGAGCCGGCGCCCTCAGGTTGGTGTTAGATAGCCGCTGATCGGCTACCCTTATACTTATGTTCACGGTTCCGTCCTGAACCTTACTGCTTTGATTTCGCCAGGCTGCTTGCTGCATTTCAATAATTGCGCACGGGAACTTAACCGGCGGGTTATCGCTGTAGTCATCAAGCTGCCCCCAGTCCTCATCAATATACTTCAGCTCCGTAACCTCAGCTCCCAGGCGTGCGGCAATGGCCGTCAAAATGTCGTTGATCATGTTTTAAAAGTGTTTTTAAGCTCCTTATTATACTCCTGAAAATTGTCGTCAATAACCCTTCTTACCGCAATATCAACCTGCGGGTGGTGGCCAA
>WSXX01000066.1 GCA_009773515.1 Bacteroidota bacterium | reverse complement strand
GATTAGAGAAAATTTGAAATCACATAGATTCTATGACATGATGGATTTTACAAAAGATTCGATTGGATTAGAAAGAGTGATTCTTATATTTGAAAATGATACATTAAAGAGAATAGAAAAACAATGGTAAAAAAAAGGCCAGCAGCCAATAAATAGGACTCTGAGCGGTCTGCAAGACCCAGCGATGAGTCCATGTTGAACTACATCCCTGGGGGTGACTATGTACTTAAAGACGTTTTTTATTGGATTGAAGTGAAAAAACAGACTTTGTTTTTTGATGTAATGCAGCATTATGTGATTTTTCAGGTTCTTTTTGTGGATGAAACTGACTGATGCTGCAATGTTTCTTCACTATCGAGCATAGCATACCCGTTTACGCAGTTTGCGCAGAATGGAGTTGTTGATTTAATAAATCTTGTTGTCGCTTTTAAATATGGGCCAAGCCGGTGATCTTATACGGGGGAGTTCCCTGATGGCAAACATCCTTCCGGTTTTACACACCGGGCAAAGGCAGGGATTAACTCCTGTGAGCCGCGTGAAGCGTTGCAGGTTTGTTTCGGGGGGGTGTTGACTTTTTACTATCTCGTTAATGTCGTGCTTTTTCTGAGGGATAAACTGCAGATCAAGGTTTCGTTTTGTGGTGTGGTTATAAATACCGAACCTCCGGATCTTAACAAACCGCTTGGGCAGGATGTGCATGGTAAAGCGTCGCAGAAATTCAATGCCATCGAGGGTTACCGGTTTTTTGACAGCCCTGTCGCGGTAATCTTTGGCAATAAATGTAACTTCTCCCCCGGCAATATTCAGAATGCGCTGATTGGTAATGGCCACCCGGTGCGTGTATTGTCCCAGATATTTAACCACATGATCGGCACCTGCCAGCGAAGGTTCGCAGTGAACTACCCATTTGGTTTTGTAGGCTTGCTGTACCACTGCGTTAAACAATGAAAGTTCGTTTTGTTTACGCAGTGCACGTTTGAGGCTATCAAGGAACTTGCCTTTAAAGGCTTCGCTTAGTTGATGAACCGGATAAAGGTATTGCCCTGAATTGCCAATATTTTTCCATTGACCACTGAGCGTGTATCCGGCTGCCGGGACAATACAATGAATATGCGGGTGCAGCGAAAGGTTTTGCCCCCAGGTGTGCAAAACTGCAACTGCACCAGTTTCAACGCCATAATGAGAGTATCCGAACGAGCGGAGGGTATGCCATACAGCAGCAAACAGCAGGTCGTAATACATCCGTTGGTTGTGCAGGCACACCACATTCAATTGATGCGGAACCGTAAATACGATATGAAAATGTTTTACCGGAAGGGTAGTTTGCACAAGGTCGTCAATCCAGAATACCTGTTTGGCAGCCTGGCATTTGGGGCAGTGCCTGTCGCCACAACTGTTGTAGCTGTAGCGTACCGTGGCGCAACTATCACACACTTCTTCGTGCCCGCCAAGAGCTGAAGTACGACAGTACGCGATTTTGTCCAGTACTTTTAATTGCAACGGAGCAAGCTTGGTTTTAGAAATCAGACCGGGGCCAAATAAATTGACCACATCGGCCAGCTCAAACCTTGTTCGCATTTCCATTGTAATTATAAAGCTGGTCGAGCGGGCTGTGAGGCTTTATCAACGGGCATTGAGCTACATGAAGGTAAATCATGGTAGTGGTAATTTCGGCATGACCCAGCAGCTCTTTCAGGGTTACGATATTGAGTCCCTGCTCCAGCAGATGTGTTGCGTAGGAGTGTCGTAACGAATGAAGGCTAACCTCTTTGGTGATGGAGGTTTTTTTCATGTTTTCGCGCATTACCCAGGAAATTCCCTTTATGCTGTAGCGCCCATCGGCCTCTTTGCCATTGAAAAGCCAGATATGCGGATTCTCGGCATTGATGTATTTCTTCAGCCCAACAGCCATGCTTTCGGCCAACGGCACAATACGGTCTTTTTTGTACTTGCTTTGGCGGATGTGAATGGTTTTACGTTCAAAATCGATATCTGAAATCTTCAGGTTGATCACCTCCTGTCCACGAAGGCCGGCTGAGTAAATCAAAGTCAGCACCACACGGTGTTTGAGCAGAGTTGGGGCTGCAAACAACTCTTTAAGTTCCATTTGGTTGAGGATAACCGGTAGCTTGGTGTCCTTTTTGAGCGAAGGAAGCGCAATTGCATTTTTATTCATTCCCAGCAACCTGTAATAATACCGCAAGCCGTAAACCATGTGTTTAAAACTACTTCGTGAGGGCGATTTAGGGTCACGTGCCAGAGCAACAAGGTATTCGTTAATCTCCTCCGGGTCAATTTGCTCTGGAAGCTTCCCAAAGCGGATTACAAACAGGGCAATGCGCCGGATATAGTTATTTAATGTACTTTTACTCTGTCCACGCAGTGCAACCTGCTGATCTAGTTTATGGACAACACTTTCAAATTCGGGAACAAGCACAATGGCTTGTTCAACAATGGTAAAACCCGATTTCTTTCTCATATCAAGAATTATTTTGGTGAATAATTCCTTAATAACGGGAAGAATCGGGTATTTTTGTAAGAGCTAGCCCGCGAAGCGGGATTTAGTTCAACAAAGGCTAAACGCTATCGGGCGCATGGTTGTAAGGAGAAAGATTGTACATTTAATGAGAAATAGTGCTGGCCGGAAAGATAAGTTTTCAAAAGTGCCCGCCAGCGCTTAGCCTCGACCGTTATGGGCAACCTTAAAGAAAGACAGTAATGGCAACAGACGGAGTTAAAATAATTGACGCTGACACGGCCCACGACACATACTGGGGTATTATGGACTTGTATGATAGTGGAGCGGACTTCGACACCATAAACAAAGAGTTTCCTTTAATACAGGTTGACTACTTTGACGATTTTGACAATGAAATTTATGTTACCTCGTGTGCTTTGGCTCTTTGGGAAATGGGGCAAATGACAGAAGATAAACTTACATACGTTAAATCAGTAATCGACAAAGGAGCTTGTGTTAAGGTTTGGACAGAGGAATATAACCCAAAAGAAGGTAAGGCACGACAAAAAGAACTTGATAAATTTTGGAAGAAAATCAGTCAGACAAACACGAAAGTAAGAGCAAGAAAAAAGTTCAGAAAAATAACAAACTTTTATTTTCAACCTGACGACTTATTGGCGTTTCAACTTAAAGACGGTAATTACAGAGCTGTTATCTGTGCATCAATAGACCAATACAGAGGTCAATGCAATTATATTCTAGTTCCGACAACTTACAATGAAAATAAAAAACCGACAGTTGACGATTTAAAAGACAAAGAAATTTTAGGGAGACAAATTGGTAGCGGTTATGACCAACAAACGACAAGAGAAATGCAACCAGGAATTGATAGAATTTGGAACCTTAATGGTGGCAATTGTAATTTCTTTTTTGGGGTAATTCAGCTTGCAGTTGACCACAAAGACTTTATCAACTTCAAAGACAAATTTGAAAAAGTTGGGACTTTAAAAATTATTGACGGACTAAAAAAAATGGGTTCATTTGGTTATGAAGAAAACTTTGAAAGGTTCGAAACTATTTTTGGCGATTTGGAAAATCACATTAAAATATTCCAACAAAAAAAATACCCTGTAAAAACACTGTGTGACATATGACGACAGAAAGAAAGGCAGCCCATAACAGCACCTACCCAAAAGGCGGGGTTTCGTGTTCCAAAGACAGTTCTGTGTCTTATCAAACATTAGTTTTTCAAATCAAGTTTTGTGGTAAAAGTCCCGCCCTTCGGGTAGCTGCAAAACGTTGGTTGACAGTTTATGGAAACCGCTTCGCGGGAGAAGTATAA
>WSXX01000065.1 GCA_009773515.1 Bacteroidota bacterium | reverse complement strand
GGTCAAATTTTAGGCAGTCGTTGAGCGGATACGAGGCCTAACGGCCTGAGTGACAGAAAATAGAGAATTGCGGCTCAAGCAATGGCCGAAGGAGGTAGATAAGTGAAAAATTAAAAGAGAAAAGTGAAAAGTTTGCAATGTGGATAAAGCTTCGCTTAGCCAGAGAGAATTTCTAATTTCTAATTTCTAAACCCGTTCGCCTTTAGCGGAAAAACCCGGAAGGTTTTTACGAAACGCCGCAAGCACAAGCATTCGCGTAATTCGCGGTAAAAACATTGTGATCGTTTCGTCGTTGGGAAAGAAAACCTTCCAGGTTAAAAGAAAACCTGGAAGGTTAATCCGAAACGCCGGAAGCGCAAGCATTCGCGTAATTCGCGGTTAAAAAAATAATCGACGGGGGCAGGCGTCAACAACCGCAAAGCGATTTCAATATTCCTAAACCTTTACCCGCAACATGTGTTTATGCTAATCTGATATCAGTTTTGCTTACATTTTGTATAAAAATCTGCGTCCGCCTGCGCGCGTCCCCTTACGCTTGCTGCATCGCCACTTGCACCGCCGCTATCAACCTTAATTGAACAAACTATGAAAACCAAACTCGAACTTCAAAAAGTAAAAGTGCTGCGCCAGCGCGAAATAGCGCCGGGCGTTTTTGTACTCTCATTTCCCCGTCCGTGGGATTTTATAGCCGGTCAGGTGATTGGCCTGAGCGCACGCGAAACCGATGATGCACGTCTTTACAGCATCGCCAGTGGCGAGCTCGACGATGAAGTGGACATTCTCTACAACATAAATCCCACAGGAAAACTTACACCCTGGATGTCGAGGTTGAATACCGCCGATTCACTTTGGGTGAGCAAACCTTTCGGGTCGTTTACCGGAAAAGCCGGTGCTGCCTGGTGGATTGCTTCGGGAACCGGCATTGCACCTTTCCGCGCTATGTTCCGCACAGGACTCACTGCCGGAAAAAAACTGCTGCACGGCGGCCGTACGCTGGATACTTTTTATTTTGAAGATGAATTTTTGCAGACATTAAACGGCAGTTATGTGCGCTGTTGCTCGCGCGAAGAGGCTGAGAATGTATATAATGGCAGACTAACCAAATATCTTACCGAATGTGAAACACTGCCTCCCGATGAATTGTACTATCTTTGCGGCAGTGCAGAAATGGTGGTTGAAGTGCGCGATATCCTTATCGCACGGGGCATTCCTTTCGATAACATCATCTCAGAAATTTACTTTTAAGAACAGGCATGCAAAAAGATACCCTTTTCGGGAAAACACTTGATGAACTGAAACAAATCTCCGTTGAGCTGGAACTGCCAGCCTACACCGGCGGACAGATTGCTTACTGGCTCTATAAAACCGATGTTACTTCTTTCGCAGAAATGACAAACCTTTCGAAAAAGGTGCGTGGTTTGCTTGAAGATAAGTATGACTTCGGGGTGAAAGCGCCGGCAAAAGTGAGTGAATCGACCGACGGAACAAAAAAATACCTCTTCACCACCGGAACCGGAAAGTTTATCGAGGCAGCCTATATTCCTGATGGCAAAAGACATACGTTGTGTGTTTCGTCACAGGTCGGCTGTAAAATGGGTTGCCTGTTCTGCATGACCGGTAAACAGGGGTTTCAGGGGCATCTCAGTCCCGGAGAAATTCTGAATCAGGTGCGCAGCATTGCCGAGCGAAAACAGATCACCAATATTGTATACATGGGCATGGGTGAGCCATTCGACAACCTCGATGCCGTGATGAGCAGTCTTGAGATCTTGACCGCCGAATACGGATTTGCCATCAGCGTGCGAAAAGTAACAGTATCAACCATTGGCATAGTGCCTGCAATGCGGGTATTTCTCGAAAAGAGCAAATGCAACCTCGCGGTCAGTCTGCACACCCCGTTTGAAGATGAGCGCCGCCGCCTGATGCCGATTCAGAATGTTTATCCGCTTAAAGATGTCATTTCAACCATTCAGGCGTTTGATCTTGGAAAATACCGCAGGGTTTCCTTTGAGTACATCATGTTTAAAGGGGTAAACGATTCGCGCCGGCATGTAAATGAGCTGGCCCGTTTGCTCAATAAAGTGAGAAGCCGCATCAATCTTATACGTTTCCATCCTATTCCGGGCACACCGCTTGAATGCTCGGATGAAGCTGCCATTGCCGATTTTCAGCAGGCGCTCAACGATAAAGGAATAGTCACTACCCTCAGGGCATCGCGCGGGCAGGACATTGAAGCTGCCTGCGGGCTGCTCTCAACAAAAGAGCTGGTTAAGATGCAACAAGCTGATTAACTGAATTTTTACAACATTGTGATTTAACAAATTTTCATGCATGATTTTACCGTCGGAAATCCGGCACGCCTGATATTTAAGTTTGCTACCCCTATGCTGCTGGGCAATGTGTTTCAGCAGTTGTATAATGTTGCCGACAGCATTATAGTAGGGAAATTCCTGGGCAAGGAAGCGCTGGCAGCTGTAGGTGCGTCGTTTCCGCTGATTTTTATGCTTGTGGGCTTTATTATTGGTATTGCTTCTGGCTCAACCATCATTATTGCGCAGTATTTTGGTGCAAAAGATATGGTTAAAGTGCGTAAGAGCATCGACACCATGTATATTTTCCTGTTTTTTGCCTCGCTTGTAGTCGGTGTGCTAGGTATCGTTTTCAGCGAATCAATTTTTCGTTTGATCCGTTTACCGGAAGATGTAATTCCGCAGGCAGCATTGTACATGCAGGTTTACCTTACGGGAATACTCTTCTTCTTCGGATTTAACGGCGTAAGTGCAGTACTCCGCGGGCTGGGCGATTCAAAGACTCCGCTATATTTTCTGATTATTTCAACAGTCGCCAACATTTTGTTTGATCTGCTTTTTGTGATTGTTTTCAAATGGGGAATTGCAGGTGCGGCTTTTGCAACCGTGCTTTCGCAGGCCGGAGCATTTGTAACACTTGTTCTCTATCTCAACCACCGTCATCCTGTTATCAATCTTTCGTGGCGGAAATATATCTGGGACCGTGAAATTTTCAGATCAAGCATCCGGATAGGTGTGCCAACAGGTTTTCAGCAGACCTTCGTAAGTTTGGGAATGCTGGCCCTGCTGCGTATTGTTAACGATTATGGTACCGATACTGTGGCAGCTTACAGTGTAGCGGTTCGCATTGATGGACTGGCAGCCTTGCCGGCCATGAACTTTGGGCAGGCATTGTCAACCTATACCGGTCAGAATATAGGGGCAAATCTTATTTCACGTGTAAAACATGGGTTTGTGGCAACGATGAATATGTCGGGAATAGTTGCCATTGTAACTTCCGGGCTGGTAATGCTGTTCAGAACAGAGCTGATGACGCTGTTTACAAACGATATGAATGTGATAGAAATCGGAGCCCGTTATCTGCTGATAGTAAGCGGATTTTATCTTTTTTTCAGCAGTATGTTTGTGATCGGAGGTGTGATGCGCGGCGCCGGCGATACCATAATTCCGATGTTTATCACCCTGTTTTCGCTTTGGATAATCCGCATTCCGCTTGCCGCGATTCTATCGAAACACATAGGTGTTGACGGCATCTGGTGGGCCATTCCGCTGGCCTGGTTTATGGGGATGGCGCTTTCGTATATCTATTATAAAAAGGGAAAATGGAAAACCAAGGGAGTGGTGAAGGGAAATTTCTAATTTCTAATTTCTAATTTCTAATTTCTAATTCTCCAACTATTTTCCCTAAGCTGTTCCCGCGCGTCCCCTGACGCGTGGAAAAACAGTCTTCTTGATATAATATGGCGGAGAGAAAGACATTATTGAATAACGGTTTGACCTAACAAGTTTTCTTC
>WSXX01000064.1 GCA_009773515.1 Bacteroidota bacterium | reverse complement strand
TGGAATATATGATCTTGTAACTGCCGTGGAAATGTGCCCGGTTTGCAATGGCACCGGCTACGTGGACATTACAAAAGTGATTGACGTAATTATTAAACCTTACAAAACCAAATAAACAACTATGGACACAAAACAAATTGATTTGAATGAGCTAACAACAGCACAATTGGAGGCAATGCTCGCGGAAAAAAAGAAGGCTGAAAAAGTGGCAAAGATTGCAGCACGCAAAGAATACGAAAATCAGCGCGATGAGCTAATTGAACAGCTGGTTGCAAGGGCAAAGGTGCTCAACGACCAGATGCGCGATTTTAAACAGTACGCGATTGATAAGCTTGAGGACTTTCGCATTACTGCAAACGATTACGGTGACATACGAAAGAACTCCAAAGGCGGGTTCTCGCTCAGGCACAATCTTACCGGCGAAATGGTAAGCCTCGACCGTAACAGCGTTCCTGAATACGATGAGCGCGCCGCTTCAGCTGAGGAGCTGCTGAAGGAGTTCCTGGAGGACAAAGTTAAGAAACGCGACCTGGCAGACTACCGCACTCTCATGGCTCTTATGGAGCGTAACAAACAGGGCGATCTTACACCAAGCCGCATAGCATTACTGCTGAAGGTAAAAGACAACTACGATGATCCCAGATGGGCGAAGGCAATGGAGCTTTTCGAAGAATCATTCCGCATCCGAGAAATCAGCTACTCCGTTTCATTTTTCAGAAAGGACAAAATGCAAAAGGATCAGGCAATCGTTTTGACATTTGCTTCTATACCAGTCACGTTTTTCAGGGATGAGGTAATAACCAAAGTTGAAGAAAATGGAGCCTAAAAAAGATACCAGAATCGCATTTTACCTCTTTGTTGCAATTGTAGTACTCGAATCATTATCAATTGTTTTACTAATAACCTACTAACATGAACAAGAAAATATTCATCATAGTGCCGATGATAGGAGTCGTGCGTGAGGAGGTCATTGCGGCATTAGAAAAGGCCGCTTTAATGATAAAGGAGATAGGCATGATACCGGTTACCCCGTTTGAAGTTGTATCGAAGAGCGCAGGGTGTGACTTTACAACAAAAAGAAATATTCCCCGGCTGCTGGAGTGCGGATCATTTATAAAGCTTCAGGGCTGGGAAAATGATAAATACGCTAGCCTACAGGTTGTAATAGCAAAAACAATGAATATTCCGGAGCTTAACATTTTCGTTGGTAAATTCATGGGAGGTGGGCAATGAAACGATACTCATTAACCAGTCAATCATTTACGGGCGAAGTGGTATTTGTGTTTAATGACCTTAACCTGCTGGAGAGCTTTGACACCAGCGGCGCCCAGCTGAGCGAAAAACAGCAGATATTTATACTAAGGGAGCTCCCCCGGGAACTTTCTGAAATGCAGAAAGTGCTGGGTAATAGCAATAGCGCTAAACTTACCGAGGTATCCGCTGATATAACTTTTGAGGTGTTTTGGAAACGCTACAGAGCACCGCTCAACAGCAAAAAGAAGCTCGCTGAGAACTGCTGGAAGCGGCTGAGCCAAGCCAGGCGAAACCTTGCTTATAATTTTATCCCAATTTATGAATCACGAATGGAGCCGGGAGTAAGCAAGCTGTATGCTGAAACTTACCTGAATAGCGGCCCCTGGATAAATCAAATTTAACTCACATGAAAATAGGAACAAAATCAGTTTTGTACGGGGCGCACTGCTTTTTAATTCACCCCTGGTTTGTAATGTTTGCCTGGTGGAAGCTTTACGGTTTCCCGAATGATATCCGGTTATGGGTAGCTTTTTTCGTGCATGATCTGGGCTACATCGGTAAAATAAACATGGACGGCCCCGAGGGCGAAACTCATGTGGAGCTCGGCGCCAGGATCATGGGGATATTCGGTAAAAAGTGGGCCGACTTTTCAAGATACCACAGCCGGTTCTATGCCAAAAAAGACGGCGTTCAGTTTTCGGCATTATGCGTTGCCGATAAACTTGCCATCTGCCTCGAGCCTGCGTGGCTTTACCTTCCCCGGGTGCGCTGGACTGGTGAAATTAATGAGTATATGAATTTAGCTGTCAGGAAGAAATATGACGGCGAACCGGTGAGCAAATACGAAAGTATGAGCCTCTCAACCAGGTCGGCAAAGGACTGGCACACCGGCATGACTTCTTATATGCGGCGCTGGGTTGAAGAGCACAAAGATGGCCGGGAGGATACCTGGACACCGGGAGTGAAAAAAGCAATTGATTTAAACGGAGTTTACCAGTAACTAAAGACTTAAACAATGAAAATATTCAGAATTCATTTTGAAGATCACGGCCAGGACTTTTTAACCTGGGACGTTGATATAATAACGGGCAAGGTTGTAGACTGCCAACCTTTTCAGGCGGAAATCTGGTGCAAATGCACTGTTGTAAACGTGGATGATCTACAAGTCGGCGGCAAGGTAGATTTTGAGACACGTGATGAAATGTTAACAATGAAGTACCCAATTCAAGATATTGAAGCAATAGAAGTGGAGGGCTAAACATGAATTTAAAAGAAAAGATTTTACTTGCGCCATCATTTCTACTAGCCATTTTGCTGTACATGTTTGGATATACATTTTGGTGCCTGGGACATTTATTGAAGGCTCTTGGACATATGATCATGCTGAATAAGCACACAGCAAAGGGAATGCTTTCAAACTGGCATCCTGAAGTATCAATATTTGATTAATTTTAATGCAATGACAAGTATGGGAGAGATCACAATATACACCAATAACCTGCCGGCAGCTGAAAGTATAGGCGGTATTCCATCTAAGCTGGGCGACATTAGCAGGTTGTTCCGTAAGGTTAAGATTACGCTGTCAGATGGCCAGTATAAGGCATTATTCCACCTTATATCTTTCTGGCTTAATAAGGATACCGCAAAAGGGTATGTTTTTGTCAAGCTTGAGAAAGTAAATGAAACAACAGTTAAAATTTAAAAAATGGAAGCAACAAAATTCAGGGTGTGGAATGGCCAGAAAATGGAAATGAATATAATGGCCGGATTTTTAGGCGCATTTTACGTGCGGGGAATTGATGAGAATGATTCCGCCTGTATGAGCTCATTTAATACAAAGTACCATGATGGTACTCACTTGATGCAGTATTCCTGTATTAATGACAAAAAAAAGCAGGATATCTACGAAGGCGACTTATTTAAACTTGGCTCAGAAAAGCAGGTGTTGGAAGTCAGATTTGAACATGGTTGCTTTATGGCATTTCACAAAGGAAAATCAGTCGGCCTTATTGGGGAATTGCAAGTGTGCTTTATAGATGTAATTGGCAACATTTATGAAAACCCTGAACTTTTACAAGCTGAATAGTTATGAGCGAGCCAACCCCTGAGTACTCCATCCAGCAAACCAATTCACACGGCGAAATACCATCACAACTAGCCGATGTAAGTAGATTGTTCCGCAAGGTTAAAATAACGCTCTCAGACGGCCAGTTTAAGGCGTTGTTTCACCTGATAGCCTTCTGGCTTAATAAGGCACCGGCAAAGGGTGAATTGTTCGAGATGGCCTACTATCTTGCGGTTCATAAGCTATTCAACTCTAAGCTTCAAAAGGCAGTCTTCAACCTGCGCCCAAAAGTTACCATAAGCCTCGACATCTGCCAGGCTAATACCCTGATGGAAGCCCTCACCGATTACCAGCTCAATAATTCGAGCTACGAGATCATGACTATAAATCACATGTCTAACTTATGGTCTATAACAAGAAAAACAAACTACTTCAAATTCGGCTGGTTGTTGAGCTTTACAAAAAGCATAAACAGCCGGGAGTATCAACCGCCTACGTTTTTCGCACTTATATAGAACCATATTACCCAATGTCAATTTCAACACTTTACAACTACCTGGCAACTCCTGTTGAAAAGGAGCTCAAGCAGATGGATTCACAGCCCGCCGATCAAATGAAACTTTTTTAATTAAACACTTGACTTCGTGTGTATAAATTTTGTAGTATTGCAGTGTCAAAGCATCAAATCGTTGGGTAGTAGAGCTGCCCGCACACTGCACGGGCTTTTTTTATGCCCCTGCTACAATACCGGTAGCCCAACCCCGTGGTACAGTTGTAATGGCTGTACCAAGCCCAGCGATGTGCTTTGACAACGGGAAGTGGGCTGCCGTTTTTTTATGCCTACAAGTCAAAAAAATCGCTAACGCATGAAAAATGAAAACCATGACGCAGTTACCTACTGCGAAACAGTCAGGTTCAACGCGACCGACAAAAAATTAACCCCATTATTAATTAACGACGAGCCGCATTTCATTGCCGTTGAGGTTTGTGAAATCCTGGGTCTTGAAAATCCAAGTGAACGACTAAAATCAACACTTGACAATGATGAATACCTGACCTATGTATTACATAGGGCAGGTCAAAAACGTCGTGTTAACCTTGTCACAGAAAGCGGTCTTTATAACTTAATCTTCCAAAGCCGCAAGCCAGAAGCTAAGGCATTCCGAAAATGGGTAACAGGTGAGGTTCTGCCAAGCATACGCAAAACCGGCAGATACGAGGCCCCAGCTCCTGTAAACAAGCGCCGCACCCGTGGCGAGCTTGTAAACGCCGATATTATGAACCTTCTTTGGCTTATTGGCGAAAGCCTGCAACATGGCGATCAAAAGGAAGTGGCCATTCAGCTTGGTGTAAGCCAGCAGGCAATTCAAAATACGCTTAATGGCTATAACCGTAGCCCCCGGATTCTTATGGCGCTATATAACCGTGCCAGGACAAACCGTCAGGCATTTATGCTGTATCACCAACCCGATGTTATGGCACGCAACCTCACCGGTACCGATGACATGCCCGCAGGCAACCACCTTCCGGCAATAAAAATAACAAGCAAACGTGGTGGCGCATTGGGAAACCAGAACGCAAGAAGGAGTAAGAAGGGAGGCCTTGTATGAAAGTAATGTTTGTAAACCTGAAAAGCGAGCTTACAGTTTGCAAGGATTTGCTTACCAGATTGGGTAACAAAACAATTCGCACACGTACCGAGTGTAACTGCCCGCACACGCAAAACAGGCGTGATGCCGTTGTGGCCTACAAGACAGATACGATTTTGTGTTTTGTAATAAGGTGTAAAGCCTGCAAGAAGTTTTGGGAGGAGACCGCAAATGACCGATAGCCAGCGACAGGCAGAAATAGCCGCCCTAAAACGGATGGCAGAGGGCCACCGAAAAATGATCGAAAGCATGCTTGTAGATAACGGCGCACTTATGACGCTGATAGAAGTAAGCGAGGCTCTCAACTACCACCGGCAGCTTGACGAAAGCGAAAGGCGAAAGCCACAAATGAAAGTACTAAAACAGCAGTAAATGAAAAAGCCACCGGTTAGGGTGGCTTTTTTTTATTCATTAATGCCGATAACGCGTGGCACATCGGGAAGCATTGTGGGCAATACCACAGCGGCCTTGTCAACGTACACGGTTGTAAAGATCATTTCAAACTCCCTTACACCATCATCGCGCTTGAGCTTGCGCGAGCTCACCCTGGTAAGGCTGCTGAAGGCCGGGAATTCAACCGGGCGCCAGGTGTGTAAAGCCTTATAAATTTTCTCCTGTATCAGCCATATTGCCGCGGCGTTCAGTTTCTGCGGAGCCGGCGCCCTCAGGTTGGTATTAGATAGCCGCAGCTCGGCTACCCTTATACTTATGTTCACGGTTCCATCCTGAACCTTATTGCTTTGATTTCGCCAGGCCGCTTGCTGAACTTCAATAATTGCACACGGAAACTTTACCGGTGGGTTATCGCTGTAATCATCAAGCTGTCCCCAGTCCTCGTCAATATACTTCAGCTCCGGAACCTCAGCTCCCAGGCGTGCGGCAATGGCCGTTAAAATGTCGTTAATCATGTTTTAAAAGTGTTTTTAAGCTCCTTATTATACTCCTGAAAATTGTCGTCAATAACCCTTCTTACCGCAATATCAACCTGCGGGTGGTGGCCAA
>WSXX01000034.1:31998-77847 GCA_009773515.1 Bacteroidota bacterium | reverse complement strand
CAACATATTGCCTTATTGCTGCTGATCAGCCGAAAACTTTCATTGAATTGCAAATACAATTATGTTAGAAGCGGCATTACAAATGCCGCTTAGCCGGGCAACATTATAACCGACCGAAGGGAGCAACAAATGAAAGCTGAGCGGCATTGTAACCGACCGAAGGGAGCAACAAATTGCGGCTGAGCGGCATTTGCAATGCCGCTCTGAACACCTGATAATTTGCAATTATCCGGACGGCAGCCTGAAATAACATCAACATATTGCCTTTTTGTAACCGATCAGCCGCAAATTTTCATTGAATTGCAAATTCAATGATGTTCGAAGCGGCATTGCAAATGCCGCTTAGCCGGGGCATTGCGGGGCCGCCATAGCGGACAATCTCAGCGAAGCTAAATGCCGCTTAGCCGGGGTTTTGGCATATTGTTGAATGGTTTGTGGCATGGATATTTCACAGCAAATTCAATGATGTTAAAAGCGGCATTACAACCGACCGAAGGGAGCTCAACGAAACTAAATACCGCTTCGCCGGGCGTGATTTTTATATCAGAAAAATAAAAATTATGCAACTGGCAGCACAAAGCAAAAAATACTATCTTTGCAGTCGCTTTTCGCGGATGTGGCGTAATTGGTAGCCGCGCCAGACTTAGGATCTGGTGTCGAGAGACGTGGGGGTTCGAGTCCCTTCATCCGCACAAGTAATCGTAAAACTCTACTTTCCAGAGATTTACAAAACAAACCGGTTTTCAGACACCACCGGAGCGTTTTTTCAGACTGCAGGTTTTGGCGTGGGGACGCTCGAACACCTGATAAAATGGAAAAACAAATTGATGTCGTTTTACCCTATTTGGTAGATTCTAATAACGGTACCTATTTTGTAGAGTACCGTTGTTTTTACATTAAAACCAATCGCCTTGAAAGATTTAGGGTATATAAAGGCTTCGCGAAGCTCTGCCCTGAGCAGGTTGCTGGCCATGCAAAAAAAATTATCTCTCATTTAACTGATAAGTTAAAATCAGGATGGCGGCCATGGGACGGCAATAATGTCATTTATAGAGATGAGATTGAATATCATAATGTTGTTTCTATTACCGGCAGGACCAGGAAAGATAAAAATCAAATCAGAAGATACTTTTCGGAATTCCTTACTTACAAGAAAAGCGACGTGAGCTTGAAAAGCTATGAAACCTATCAATCAAAAATCAGAAGGTTTGAGTTATGGCTTGAAAGTAACGGTTATGGTGAACTTCTTTTGTCTCAATTGACAAATGAAATAATTACAAAATACTTTATTTACTTGATTCAGAAGAGAAAACTAGATTCGGTCACGGTTAAAAATTACCGCATACTTATAAGCTCAATGTTCGCATATTTTTTAAAGACAAAGCTTATAAAAGAAAATCCTGTTCATGATATCCCTCGTGCTTCAAAGTTAGTTGACAATGCAGCTCGGCCAATTACTGACCGGGACATGAAAAAATACCTTGAATACGTCGCCTTGCATGATAAACAAATGCTTGTCGCCAGCCTTTTCCAGTTCTTCTTGTTATTGAGACCAGGGCAGGAACTCAGGCTAATGAAAGTGCAAGATATCGACCTTCACCGGAAAGCTGCTTATGTTGCAGACAATAACGCGAAAATGAGAAAACGGGTAGTAACTATTCCCCAGGCACTTGAAGAATTGATTTTAAATGCAAACTTATTGGCGTTTGATGCAAACTTTTACATTTTCGGGAAATATGGAGAACCGGGGCCTGTAACAGTAGGCAAAAATCATTTTAATCGTAAGTTCAGGATTTATCGCGACATACTAAAACTGTCTGAAAAATATTCATTCTATAGTTTGAAACACACTGGAGCCGGTATCTTAATGGAAAGCGGAGCAACCTTAGCAGAACTTATGGCTCAGCTGGGTCACACTAGCTTTGAATCTACGATTCATTATGTAAGAAGGCATTTTGGTGAGAAGTCGCAAAAGGTTGTAAACCTTCGTCCGGAATTCCTGAAGGGAATTATTTAACTATTTCCTTTATAAATTTGATTAGCTGTATTACAACATAACCAAACAGAAGCAGTGAAAGGAAAGAAAACACTTTGCCGACAATTATATAAAACCTCTGCCAGCCGGTTAAACGATTAACTTCCTTCTCGATAGTTTTTATAACGGCCTTGTACTCAATTTTAGAGTGCTTTTGAATTGCATCCTTGATTGTCGCCTCGAGCTCCTTTTCTTTTTGAACAAGATCGTGATACAATTTACCTTGAACAACCTGTGCCCAGCTGGAGGCAAACTCAGTTTCAAGTGTTGACGGTTTGCTGTTTACAAGACCATTGTCATCAAAAAACACAAATAAAGTATCTCTGACAGTATCTGCCGGCACATGAAAATAAATGGTTGTATCACTAAATTCTGTGATGGTCTCAGTTATGATCATAATGCTATCAGATGATTGATTACATCCCCATCTGAATTGCGCTAGTTCACATTTGCGTTGTCTTTTTGCTTCTAACCGCTCAGGGCGAGATGTGATGCATGATGATAATACAATCAATATTACGATTAAGGCTGAGGGGATTGTTCGCATGGCGGTTTTGATTTTAAAAGTTTCGTCAATTCGTTAATTTTTTCAAGGAGTTTGCCATTTTCCTTTTTTAAATGATTTATCTCAGCTTGCATAGTCAACTGTCCAGCTATTAACTCTGCATTTTGTCGTTGCACTTCAACAAGCTTATTCAGAGTGATTGTGTAATTCTCAGTTAGAATGTTAATTGAGTTTTGAAGTGCCGAAAGAAAATCGTTGTCACGTCTTTTCTTTGAAAATATCCAGGTCAGAAGACTTGCAACGGATCCTGATGACAGAGCTGTAATAAAGAGTTCGAGCAACATAGAGATGTTTAGAAACTAAAATGTAACTGAGGATCAATCCATGATCCGTTTTTTTTCATTGTAAAATGTAAGTGAGCTCCTGTTGAAACTCCGGTATTTCCAACATTAGCAATCAGTTCGCCTTGTTTAACAACTGCCCCGCGACTCACAAAACGTTTACTCAGGTGTGCAAAACCGAAGCGCAACAATCCATCTGCAGAGGTCAAAGCGAGGCAATGGCCACCCCTGTCATGAGTCCAGAATTCGGTTATCTTACCAGCAACCGGAGCAACGATCGGCGTGCCCTCCGGTGCTGATATATCAACCCCATTGTGAAAAGATTTTTTTTCCTTTGTGATCGGATGTATTCTGTATCCAAATCGCGACGAGATTCGCCCTTTGACAGGTGTGATCATAACTCTGTTTTTTCTACAATTTTACAGCCTCAAAACCCATTTCTAAAGGACATCATAATCTGAGCATAGTTAGCTCACCGGGTTCAGGTCCCTGGCTTGAAATATTGCATCTGAATTCAGCTATAATGTACCTCACGCCATCAATCATATACTTTCTATTGAATCTCAGCGTGCGAATAAACTCTGAATCCGGGAGTATTGGAACAATGACTTCCCTGGCATTAATTCGCCATTCGGCGAAACGTTTCCACTTTTTCTCATAAAGCCCGTTTTCACCCTCCAGCTTCAGTGAAAAGTCCAAGCCTGTAATTGTGTTGCCATCAGGATCCGTTATTCCAGGGGAAGCAAATGGGTAATCATTATCATGATTATCTTTTACCATACCATGGTAATAAAGAACACCCGGCATCCATTTTGTTTGATACATTTCCGGAGCGCCCTCGAATTTCCCGGCCTGATGACTTGCAGGAATATGCCAGGCTCGCCACTCATTTGCTCCAATCACATCATCAATCCAATATGGGCTTCTCATTATTATAGGGTACAGATCAGTGCTTATCTCAGTTGCACTTTCAGCATTACCGTTAATTATAGATTGAATATAATTTTTTGAATGTACTACCCAACCAAACGAATATAAATCAGGATTATATTTCCATGCGTAATAGCTATCCATCTGGCCAACAAAATAACAATCATTTATTTGTCCTAGTTCTGGTAAATCTATCCATCTATGAATTTCTCCTTTAAAGTTCAACCCGTCAAGTGATTTCACAGAGTCAAAATATTTATCTTCAGAAGCGGGCTTTTGCACAATTTTTACTCCAGAAACATTGGAAGGTTTAACTTTTATCTTTCCAATTACCAGATGAGAAATATCGATATAATCATCAGTGGTCAAGATATCCTCAAGAAAATGGAATTCTATAGAGCTTGTCTGATTATCTACTTCGTATCCCATTCCAAAAAGATTACATAGGTGTTTAAGGAAATCATAAACACTCCATTCTGGAACATGATCAATTAAATTAAATGCTGGCTTTGAAATAGTTATGCTTGCATTATCGTGTAAAAAAGTATTTTCGTAGAAATGGTTTATTAATACCATTTGATTAAACCCACTGGTTTCGAAAGGATTATTTAAGCACTTGAAACGAAAATAATGAAGTATTCTTTTTACTAGATATGCAATGAATGGATATGGGCAGAACAAATTGCCAGAATAAAGGTACATGTTATCTGCTACACCCACCAAAATAGCCGGGAATTTACCATCTTTAAAATAATTTACAACTTTAGAGTATTTACTAAATACCTCTTTAATTGACATGTTATCAAGTTGATAAAAATCATCTGGCCAATTGGAAAATGATTCTGGATTTTCAAGTGGGAAAACAGCATAGTCAGCTAAAGGATATTGATCAGTACCAGCGTTATTATTCAATATACCTTGCTCATAGACTTGTATAGAGTAAGGTTTTAGAGAGAAAATAGCTTTTGTAAATATGGGTTCTCTTCTAACAGTAATATAAAACTTGAGTTGATCATAAATCTCAACATCTAATTCAGTATGCACATATAAAATAGGTTCAAATGTATCTCTTATGTATTCCCTAGACACAAATATATCAACAACTCCTGACCTTTGTATCCTGAGCTCAATAATCCCTCTAGTAATCTCAATACCAATGCAAAAAGAAATAACAATTTTACCTGTCTCGTTTATGATTATAGTATCCCCTAGGCTGTTTAAGATAGCATCAGGATTAACAATGATATCATCAAAAATAAGTGGATACCACCAAATATCATCAGGATGTAATATTACATCATCAACTTCAATAGCTTCACTAGTGTTATTGGCACTTACTAAATACTTTACTGTATCTAATGGTCTATCACCGCCTAAATAAAGCTCATTAAGCTTTATCTTTTTGGCAGTAAAATTGAAATCGCCATTTTCGACAGGGCAGAATATTTCATACTCCTCACTGGAGCTTTCTACAACCTTCGCAATTCCTTCAAATACCAACCCGCTGCCGGCATCAATCCGGTATGGTTCAAAAACAACTGATGAGCCGCTTTGCGGCCGGTGGGCATATTTAAGTGCAGCTTTCAGCTCATCGGTTGCCGGAAGGGTAAAATTAAAAATATAATTTCCTCCCTGAGTACCGACAGCCACTCCAGGATATGGAGAAGTGCGAACAATTGAAAGTTGACTTTTTGAAAGATCAGCAATATAGTTGCCTAATTTGATTGATAACATCTTTGTGAATTTATCACAAAGAAAAAGCGGCCGGAGCCGCTATCAAAGGACAGATAGATCATTTAACAATCACCTCCGGTTCCACTATCTCTAAATTTTCAACATCAGCAAATCGTGCATGTTCGTTAAAACAAGCGTTGGCCTCTGTTGGCCCGGCTACATGCTTTTTCCACATCTCAAACATCGCTTTTTCGTATTGTTCATCAGCGTGAAGCATGTAACCGTGTTTGACGCCTTTTGAATAAGCAATCTTAACACGGTGCGAAATGCTTCTTTTTTTCTTTTCCGGCTTCGGTTTTACATTATCGGCATAATCCCTGCAGATAGCAGCTATTTGCTGCCGGCTGATAAACACATGCTGACCTTTGCGGTCGTCAACGTGCCGGTTGATTATGTCGTTGATGAGTGACAATTTAATACCCTTTCGCAAATATCTGCACATCAGCTTTATCGCCGGGGGCAAGCGTGTTATTATCGAATTGCACATAGCTCCAGAAGCTCCAGCGGCCTGGCTGATCGAGGAATCCGGGGGCGAGGATGGTGCGCAGGTTGGTGCCGTCGTGGGAGGCTGTTATTTTGCCGGTTGCCTGGTTGGGTTTGCGGTAATGGATCTCGAGCAGCTGGGCGGTTGCCAGGTTGCTGAGGCCGGTGTCTAATCTTAGATCGAGGGTTTGGCCAACGTGTATTTTGCTCATTTTATTTTGCTTTGTAAAGTGAGTTGCAGGGTAATTATTGAGGGTGCGCTGTAGCTGAGGGTAATGCCACTCATTAGCCTGAGTTGCTCTATAAGAGCTGCAATGTAGCTTGTGGCGCTAACATTGAGCAACCCGGCAGCGGTGAGCTGAATGGTGCTTTGGTAAATTGCTGATGCCAATAGCTGCATGCCTGCCTCGCCATCGAGCGTGGCTGTTGTATAGCGCTGCCGTATAACCTCAATAAGCAGCGTAGCATCGCCTTGCAGGGTGGCAGAGCCAAAAAGTTCTTTTACGGCAAGCAGATTAATGTTGCCGGTTGCAGTTATTGCCGCCTGGCCAAACAGTTTGCGCAAAGCAGTTACCTGCAGTTGAGCAATTGCAATTGCTACCAGGGATGCATTGCGCCTGCGCTGTGCCATAGCTGCCAGAGCAGCTGCTGCAGTAGCTTGCAGACTGGCATCTATGCCGCGGGCAAATACCCAGCCGCTATTGTTGCCTCCGTTTATGCTGTTGCGCCCGGCAAAAAAACGGTTGGCAGGGGTGGCGTTGCTGTAGCTTATGCTGCAGTAATCTGCATTAACAATGCCTTCGCCTGTAAATTGCAGGGTGTGGTTGGCTGCTGTGGTGCTGCCGATGGTGATGGGGTTTGAGGCATCGCCAATGGCGGTGAGTTTTGAAATTATACATAAAATGCCATTAGTAAAGCTGAGTTTTCTGCTAGGGTCAATAATCAATTCATTACAAGAAAATCCTTTTTCTATCAAGCAGCCCCCAGTATTTAATCCGGAAAATTTAATTATGTTAAAAGATCTATTATTAAAATCTACCGAGGATTGATAACTACCTGCCAAGTTATTAAAATGGATTGTTGATCCTTGCGGGATAACATTACCGAGAAAAGTAGCCATTGTCATTCCCAATGATCCTGTAATTATAGAAAGTGTTCCGTTGCCAAGAATCAACGTACCGAGAGGGTAAACATAGAGCCTATTACCTTGAGCAATAGTTATGTCATGGTTATTAAAATTTACAGTACAATAAATACCAATTCCTGTAAATGTTTCATTCATATTCATTATTACACTTACATTTACCGGAGAATTAAAATATTGTACTGAGGGAATATTTTTATTAAATGCCTTGTAAATAAAATCATACCTTGCCAGAAAGTAATTATTATTATAAAATGATGATACATTTATCCGATTGCTGAGGATAAAGTCCCTATATATATCTAACACAATTGATTTGGCTATTATTAAGTTTACATTAATATCATTAAAATTTACCCCTCCAATACGAGGACAATTAAAAGTAAGATTTGAATCTGCAATAAAGCTAAGCAAGTCAAAAATTGCATCATCCTGTGGCAACGGAACCCTGCCCGCAACAGTGCGATCAAAATTAGAAAACCACTTGCTGGCATCGCTCCAATTGCATGCGCCTGATGTGTGTTTAAAATACTGAGTTTGTGCAGGTGTAAATATTATTTCGGAATTGCCGCCGCAGTCACCGGAACCGCCGAGGATGGATGATAAGTCACGGTTGGCAGTTCCTGCTAAAGTTATATCTCTAAAATCAACATTACTGGCTGTAATTGTGCCGTTGCAGGCGATGGTTCTGGGTGTGCCGATAGTAGTAGAATGAACAAGAAGTCTGGATAAACCAGAATCGAAACCCGTTAAAATTAAATCCTCTACATTTATAGTGTGCACAACCGGCAAATTAGCATTAGCTCCTATGGTTGAAGTACGTGTTAGTTTTCTACAGCTAAATGCACCAACTTGGCCTGCTATTAGAGAAGCTCCTCCTTTTATTAGCTCAATGTCATAATATGTTTTTCCACCTCCAGTAAACCAGTTGCCAGTTACCCTAATAGTGCTTGTGCCAAAGTTGATCTTAACTGCTGAATCAGGGATAGTCCCAGTGCCGAAAATTACACCATCACCGGCATTAATTAAAGAATTTCTAAAAGTTAAAATTACACTTATTGCAAAAAGTAAAATCAAGTCTCCTACCGTATAGACTTTATCATTAGTGTCAAATTCTCCTGAAATATAATAAGTACTTGTAGAAATTGTTGAAAAATTGTCTAATAAAGTCCATTTACCATTTATTCCATTATAATAAATTCTATTGGCTCTTAATACTATTCCATTCGTTGTAATCGTCCTACTATCAATTGCCCTAAAATACAAATACCCGGTACCCGAAAAAGTCCACGTTAATCCAGCCGCCAGCGTTAAACTGCCGTAAATGCTCAAATTAAACGCTGCGTTGCTCAGTGTAACCGATTGATCGAGGCCTGTCCAGTCCATATCCAAGCAGTTGGCGTGTGCGTTGATGGTTACGGTTCCGTTGGCTGCAAAACTGTTGGCATCAAAATAAACATTGTCAGCCTGTGTGGGTACACTTGCACCCCCGGCACCTCCCGAGGTTTCGCTCCACCTGGCCGAGTCGTTCCAGTTGCCCGATCCACCTACCCAATATCTGTTAGCCATTTTCTATGCGGTCAAACGGTTCGTAAAAGCAAAGTTTTTGTGTGGCGATATCATACACCACAAAGCCTGCAGCACCTACGCGGTAAGCCTCATCAAGCTCCTGCATACGGCTTTTGATTTTATCAACGATCTCGCTCATGGTCAGCGTTACAATGTCGGTACCACGCAGCAGCCCGGGATATGTTTTTATAACTCCCTTCACAGCGCTTTTACGATGTGCGGCATCGGGCACATAACTTTCGTCGAGCACCTGCACCGAGAAATTGACGTTATCTATTGCGATAACGCCAGTTTCAAGGTTTGTGTAATAATCGTTGTAAACCGTAGTCATTACTGCAGGGTTATGTCGAGATTACCAGCTGTGATTACAAAAACATCGGTAGCCTCAATTGTTTTGGCTGCAGAAAGCTCCTTCCACATGAGCACATTACCAGCGGTGGCAGCATCCATAATGGCGGCATGGGTAATGGTTCCCCAGTTGGCCGAGGCAGCATTAAAAAGCACATCCGCATTGTTTTCGGTTGCACCGTTGGCAGCAGCTGCAAGGGTAACGGCTTTGCGTGTATAACCGGTACCGGAAGTTAATACCTCAGCTGTTGGTGTGTTGGCTTCAAGGCCGTCGGCAGCTGTAAAAAGTGCAACATACACAGCTGCAGGCGTGGTGTAAGCCTGATTGCGCAGCATGTGATCAATTACTTTGTTGGCAAGAAAGGTTGAAAAAGCGCTCATGGTTTTTTTTTGGTAAAAATAATTGAGAGAGGTGCAGGGATAAAGGACAAATTTTTAATAAAGTAAAAAAACGGTCAGGCTTGATGGGATTCCGTCCGCGAAGGCCGGGTGATACCCCTAAGGTGATTCATGCCACGAAGGCATATTCGGTTCTCCCTGTTAAAGCCCGACCATATTTTAATTTCGAAGTATTATTGCATTTGATCTGTATCTGAGCAACAGAGACAGAAACAAAGGTGGTGTGTAGCCATTGGTCATGTATTTTGCGCGAAGAAAAACCTCATCGCTTAAATCGCCGATCAGCTTTTCACCTGGTACAGAAGGGTGATCGATTACTATTGCAAATCGAAAACCAATAGAAAGAGTTCCTCGGCCGGCAGCTTCAAGCGCTTTGATGGTTGACAGATCAGTTGAGTCTGAGAGTTTAAAAAACTGATCAGTTACCTTGTGCTGTGCATAAATGTACTCGTAAGGATCAAGCTCTATCAGCTGCTTTTCGTTGCGATCGGCGGTAAGCTCGAATTCAGTATTTCTCCCGGCCGCTTGAATTGCAGCAACCTTGCAAACCGTTTGCCCGGCCCAGAAATTCGATTCCGGAAACTTCACCCCGTTCAAGTGAGGTTCGTGCGCCCATTTTTTCTTGTGAAACAGATTAAACTCCCGCCAAACTCGTTTAAATGAGATGTTGTCAATGCGTAGCGATGTACTCGTTCCATAAGCGGTGAATGATATCCCTGCATTTTGCGATGTGCGCCTGAGGCGAAAGGTATAAGTGCCATTTGCAGTAATTTCAGGTGAAACACCATTTGAATAGTATGCTTTTATGGCGCCTGACAAATAGCCACTCACAGTAAAAGTAAGTTCGTACCATGCCCATGGCAATGCGAGTGATGTACTTAATATTTGAGCAATAGTGTCGCCTTCAGCTGCATTTGTAAAAGCGATAACCCCATCTGTTACAGCAATTGAGCCAACTATTATCCACGCTTCCGGCTTCTCGCACACAGGGTCAAGGCAAAGTTCATCACCAAGGTTTTCGTTTACTAACTCCCGCCTGAAGTTATTGCGTTTTCTAAACGTCCATATTTCGGGATTGTGCTGCAAAAAAGTATCATCATCAGCATCCCACAAAGCATATAAATTGTCGCGCCTGGTAACAGGATCTCCAGCAGCTCTGTAATGACCAAATGACATTTTCAATGTTGGAATAACTATACCATTTGATCCAAGGTCTTCAGGGAGATCTACGAGTTCAATTGCTCCCGTTTCGGCATTTGAATGTGCCCATTTGCCGCGCTTTTCTTCCTGAACGGGTGGGTGATCTTCAATTGAATCGATCTGATGAGCCTGCAAATGCGGATCTGAAGTACCAGGTGCAGATCCTGTACACTCAACTACCTGTTTTACACCGGTTGATGATACCTTTAAACCAAACCATTTGCCATCACGTACATTCCAGCCAAATGTTTGCTCGTCCATTTGATTGGCCCGGGGTCTGAACCCACTTACTCGAGAAAGTAGTGTTTTCCAGTAACTCATTTCTCAGCCAGGAATAAGCGTTCATACTCAATTTCGACACTTCCGGGCTCAAAAATTCTTTTTGACCGATCCAACTGTTTTGATTTTATGAGAATCCTTATAAGATTAGATCCACTAACCTCATAAATTTCGCTACTCAGGTACAATTCGTTGAGCCAGTTGCGCTCGTCGTTGCTCAAAAATCCGGTGTTTACTTTTACTACTTCAGAGGCAATACTCTTGTACTCTGTTTTATGAAGCCGGGTTGGAAAATTTACATCTGGTACCCGCTCAGCTGTAAATCGCTCAATATCGGTGAACTCATCGGCTTCGCCTGTGAGTGCAATACAATCATAACCTACGAGGCTGTTTTTAAATATCAGGTAACGGTTATATGCGTAATCGTTAAGATCCAACACATATAAAAATGCTTCACTTACTGCAGCTCCGCCATTGTTTCTAACCTGTACATAATAATTCGTTACAACCTTTCCTGGATGATTTGCCGCTATCCAGGTATTTATGCCCAGCTGGGCAAAACCAGTTGCAAATGAAACTACAGTGTTTGGGTTTGTTGCCAGGCTAACGCCGGGATCATAAAGAACAAATGAGCCATCGGTAAAGTAAACACCGCAAATAAGTGTGAGTGTTGCTGGAGTTGCTGAAAGAGTATTCAGCCAGTAAAGCCTTTCAGGCTGATCGGGTTGTACCCTTTTGCCAGTGCGGGGAGCAAATGTAAGAAATGGCTTTGCTGTTGTAATCCAATTGCTGAAGCTCGTGTATAATAAATTAAACTCATATTGCTTCCAGCGTGGAATGCGGCCTCCCATCAGCAGCCCTGTCCAGGTAATTTGATTGCTTCCGGAAGGGGGATTTCCGTAATACTCTTCAAAAGCAATTGTTGCTTGCTGACAAGCATCCTGATGCACTGCAGAAGACAGGCTTGAATACTCAGAGATCCTTTTATTGAAAAAATATTCGGACAGTTCAAAATGCACATCTGAGTATCCGCCTCTTTTGATAATATCAACCGGTGCCCCGGGATCTCCAGGGAAAGGCAGAGCCATAATCCGGTAATCATCTTCATCGCGATCGCTCGCAATTGTGAAAGGCAGTGGCATGCCAGTTAAAGATAGAGCCAAAGGGGAAGAGGTTATAGCAAACATATTGCAAGTTTAATGCTCAGGTGTTTAAAATTAAAGGACATCTAAACTGTATCGTTGATTGCAGATTCTTCTTTCTGCTGAAGCTTTTTAAAATCCTGATATACCCATTTTGCATTTGCTTCAATCCCATCGGCTTGAAGCCGTTCAACTGCCTGTGAAAATTTATTCAAAGCAGTAACCAGGATAGCAGATCCTGAAATATCGGCCGGTATCGGCAGTGATGCTGAATTCTGATCTGCAGCTGAAGTATACCCGCCCGACTTCAGTTGTTTTTCCTTCGATGCGATGAGCGCCGGAAGATTAATATTGCGGACCGTGCCTGCACGCTGAGCGTAATCGATAATATCCAGGATCGGCTTGATGGTTGGATTTCGCACCGCATCGGCATTATTCACAAACTCATTAGCATGCACCTCTCCTACCGGAGTATCATCGCTCAGGGATTTATCTGTAAAACCTCCGGATTTAAATTCAGGTGGTTTCTTAGCTATAATGATACCTGTTTGTATCAAACCTGCAGCTCCGGCTGCAATAGAAAGCGGAATATTTGGCAAAGCTGAAACCACCGCTAAAGCTGTTTTAATTATTGATGATATTACATCAGCTTGCTTTTGCTTTTTCCATGCCTCGAGCTTGATTTTTGCTTCCTGCGCCCTGTATTTCTTGTCGATTGCTGCACGCTGTTCTTCAGTAAGCTTTTCATTCTTTAATTCAGCCTCCCGTCGCCTGTTCAGAGCATTGAGCTGAGTATCGGTTTTTTTATTCAGATTGTCAGAATAAATGGCAAAACCTCCGCTGGCAAGTTCGTTGGCGATATCAAGCGAAGCTTTCTTCCAATCCTCTTGCCTTTTTATATCTTCTTTTGTAGCCTCGTTGCGCTTATCCTGCTCTGAAGTAATTAATGCAATTCGACTATCTGTGCTTTGCTTTTGAATTTCTGCAAGTTTGTCATAATATCGCTTTGCTTCAGGTTCCAGCGTTTTATAAAACTCAGTCCAATCTTTGTTTTGCTCCTCAAGTTCCGCAGCAGTAGAGTCAGTAAGTTCTTCAAGATATGTTTCAACATTCCCTCCAGCTTTTATAATTCCGTCAATAACGGATTTCTGACCCTCAAGCTGCTTGAGTAATGCTCCCGCTACTTTTGAATTTGCAGAGTCGCCTGAAGCTGCATAGCCTTCAAGTTCTTTCTTTGCTTTTGCAATCGCTGCTGAAAGTTGCTCATACTTGTTTTTTAATTTTTTATCATCGTCGCCGCCGCCGCCGCCGGAATCGTCATCAACTTTGCCTGAAGATTTCTGGGGAACAGTACCAACGCTTGAGTTTTCAATTTCTTTTTGAAGAGAAAGAATAGCTTTTTGAGTATCATTGACTTCTTTTAAAGCGTCGTTTACTTTTCCTGCACTGATGGAAACTGCGGTGTATTTCGCAACCTCACCCGCTATACCAGCTTCACCACCGCTAACAACTTCACTAGGTGCATTCTGCTTTTTTACTAAAGCATCTCTCAAACGAGCATCCTCAAGCGCTTTCTCAGCTTTCCTTTTGTTTCTGTATAATTCTTCAAGTTCTTCTTGAGCTGCCTTAAACTTTACTTGTTTTTCAAATTCAACCAGGTAGTTCTTTATTGCATCTTTATTGTAATCAATAAGCTTACCTTCTTCTGTAAGAGATCCATTGTAACCGGGTACTATTTTATTTAGTTCATCCAATGCTTCTTTTCTTGCCCACAATGCAAGGTTGTTATTTTCAACTTTTGACTTTAAAAATTCAATTTTTGCAGCCTGATCATCATATTGATCTGTAGTTTTTTGCTGAACATTATTTAATGATTTTTGCGCTTGAGTTAATTCTTTTGTTCTGTTAATGTATTGATATACCCCTACTCCAATAGCAACAATTGCAGCTAAAGCAAAGCCAAGTGGACTTGCTTTTAACACTGAGTTAAATACTCTCATTGCTTGGGTTGCTCCTTTTATATTACCAGTCAATAACATTTGAGCAGCTGCAAATAATTGAGTTGCCATAATAGCGCTTCCTTTTGCAAGGGCGTTAGCTTTAGTGACTACCGTATTGATTATTGTGCCTTCTGTTGCTCTATTGGTCCACAGTGCAGACAATTTCACAACTGTAGTATAAGTTACTATAGCGGTTATTGTGGTGAGTATAATTGCTCTGTTTTCATTAAAAACTCTTATAGCAGCAAATATTCCCTTAACCAGGTAACTGAATCCATTTGTACTAAAAGTTAATGCCGGAGCCAACTTTTCGCCAAGTTCTATACGCATAAGTGCAGCTCTGTTTCTTGCTTGCTCAAGTTTTGATGCATTATTATCCGTATTGGTAGCAGCTTGCTCCAGAGCTATTGAAGTACCGGTAACTGCTGTAGTATAATTCTTCAATTCATCCCGGTTGTTCATCAAAATCTTTAACACTGTAATGTTTTCAAGCCCTACCAGCTTCGACATTTCAGCAACTGATAGATTCTTCTTTGCCAGGTTATCGAGTGCAGGCAATAAACCTTGTATGGCTGGATTTACATCCTTAGTACTTTGCTGGAGCTTTAAAATTACATTTCGCAAACCGGTGCCGGCCTGTTCCGGAGCAGTCATTCGCGGAGCCAGGGTTTCTATAGTACCTACCAACTCTTCGATACTTATATTTGCATCAGATGCAACTGTCCCTGATTTCTCAATTGCAGTTGTAAGATATGGTATATTTCCAGCTCCAAATTTTGAACCGGCCGCAAGAACATTAATGATTCTTCTTGCCTCACCGGCAGATGCATTGAATTGATTCAATGTCATCGTGAGTGCATCAACTGCCGGATCTAGTTCTGAGTCTGCAGCTGAAGCCAGAATCATTGCTTCTTTTGTTACTTCATTCAGAGCCTCTTTATTTGCAAGCAATTCAGGCCGCTTAGATCCTACTTTGGTATAAGCATCAACAATGGCATCTGCACTTTTGGTAATTCTTACATTACCCTCAATAGTTTCTGTTGACAGCTTTTTAGCCTGTTCGGTCAAATACTCCAGGTTCTTGCCTGTTAGCCCGGTAAGTGCAGATAAATTATCAACCTTCTTTTCAAACTGGTTGAATTCATCAATCGATTTTTTAAACCCAAAAATCACTCCGGTAAGTGTAGCAACCAGGGCGGTTGCCATTCCAAAGTATTTATTAAACCCATCCGCAATTTTTCCAAAGCTCATCCCGGATTGGGTTGCTTTTCCCTTGAGCTTATCCAACTCAGTACTAAGCGCTGCGGCCTGTGCTTTCTTTTCTATAAAGCCAGGATCATTGCGCTTCATTTCCTTTATTTCGCGATTAACTGCCCTTAGCGCATTTTCAAGTTCTCGTTGTGATGCACCAGACATGTTTTTGAGAACACTATTTATATCGTAGGTCGCCTTCTCAAGCTTCCTGCTCTCAGCAGTGAGCTTTTTCATTTCATTATTCAGCTGAGAATAGCCCTTTGTATCTCCTTCAGCTGCAGCTTTATCTCTGAGAATCTTTATTTGCTTCAGATCCTCTTTAATTTCGGCGAGCCTGGCTTTCGCCTGTTCGCCATTGATGGTTACATCAATTTTTGCCTGTCTGCTCATACTTTTAATTCATTATGTCCGTAATCAGCATTATCATCAAGGTTTCGCACAACCAAATATTCAATTCGCTTTGCATGTTTCTCTTCAAGCAAATGCCTTAACACTTCCAATTGCTTGTAAAAAGTATCGGTTAGCCAGGGCTTTGGTCGCCGTGTGGTTAAGCCGGCCGCAATCATAGCGTCCCGGTCTTCAAGATTAACATACCTTCCTACCCCATAATCAACCATTCTACCATACCATTCAAAAGCAAATAAGATCTTATAGGGATCACCGCCTGAGTCAACCAATATTTTGCTCTCCAAACTTTCTATCAGTGTATAGGTATCTACAACCCGTAAAGCCTCCATAGCCAAAAGCCATTCCTTTATCACGATTTCAGCCCAGGCCTCAAGCGTTAAGTTTAGGTTCAGATTTTCTGCCATCAGAATCCTTGTTCAACCAAAAATCCAAATGAATAGCCATAAAAGGTGCCGGCAATTGGGCCTAGTTCATTGTAATCGATCCGCGAGAAATTAACTCCATATGCGGTTTGTGTAAAATCTTCAGAATCGCGCTTGATGCGCTCAAGCACTTTAATGCCATTTGCCATAGAATTCCTTTTGGCCTGCAGCACCGAATGCTGATCATTAACCTTTGCCCTGGAGAATACATAAAACATATTGTAACCGTGATCAAGCCGCCGGTCCTTCAGGTTGAGATGACCATCCGCACTATCCCGGGCAACGATTACGTTTTCCTTCAGGTTGCGAATGCTCTGCAGCATTTCTTCCATTCTGGTGATACCTGAAGCCTTGAGTATTTCATTTACCGGCAAATCAGCTTTCACACTGTCGAGATATTCGAATGTGTTAAACATTGTTCTCAGTCCTTTCAATTAATTGATTGATTTCGTAAAGTACTTCGTGAACGCTGGTGGCAAGTATCTCTTTATTCAGCGTAACATTTCCGCCATTGAGCGCTGAGAGAATACCCAGTACCATTTCATCGGGGGTTGATTCTCCGCCTCCGGAGGATCTGTTGAAAGCAAACCAGTATTTATTAATAAACCAGGCTTTAACTGCAGTAAACCACAAGTAAACTATGTACTTACGATACAAAGGAACTTTTTTGAACCGGTTAGCCAGTTTTGCGAGAATTGAAACATCAAATTTTTCGCCCTTTGGTTTGTAAACAATAGCCATCATTACATCAAGATCTGATGCTTTCCGTGTCTTCAAAAATTCATTGTAATACTGATCGAGCAAAAGATATTCTTCAAGACTTACGCTGAACAATCGCCAATCAATCGGCACATAATTTTTAACCCGCTCCGGAAGCCTGAACAGCGTTGGAGGATTAACCAGGAATCTCATTTTTTCAGCAGCAAATGCAGCCCGCTCAATATCAAATAAGAAATTTTTATATCCTTTTTTCCTGAACAAATAGCAAAGATCAGAGCCAACCACAACCGGATCTTTTTTTATGATTTTCATACCTGCAAACTTCAGAAAGCATCTGATCATAATCTCTGTTTCCGATGCTTCGGAAATGATGAGCTTTGATAAGTACTCAAGGTTTTCAGTACTGAGTTTTTCCCATCCCTGGGGGATGGTTATGCTTACTGTTTGTGTCATATGCCGCAGTTTAAAAATGTAGTTTCTTCCGTAGGATTAAGCCTTGCCAGATAATCCGCATAGATATCAGATTCTTCGAATAAAGGATAATCGGCTGGAGACTTGATAAGTTTTTTCTTTACACGAGCCAATGAGCTTTCAGCAAGTGCATTTTCGCCAGTGGCAAATCCAGCCAGGGCAAAGCGCAAATCTTCAATTATTGCGGTGTTTGCTTCGTTCAGGTCAGCATCACGTAATTGTTCGATGATCTGCTCGCTCAGCTCCTGCGATATCACCGGCTCAATTAATTGCCTTCGTGCCCGGGTAAGTGCCGGCCGTGCTTTAATAAAATCAATCCGGGAACCTTCAAACTTTCCGTACTTCCTAAATTCTCTGAGCGACTTAATATAATTGTCATTGATCAGTGTATAAGTTGCAGATCCTTTCCAGTCTTCGTGATAAGCTTCGCTTTCTTCCAGAAATTCCAGAAGATCCTCCACGGCCTCATCAAGACTTGCGGCTGTTGCTTTTCGCAATTCTTCAACCCTTTTTGGGCTAGCTGGAGCCAGAGTTTGATCGCTGTGTACTGCAAAGCCTGTTTCTGTTTCAACAAGATCAAGAAACGGGATTGCCTCCAGATATCCTTTATAGGCTACAACTACAGCGCAATAATTTTTCAGCTCTGTATGATTATCTGCCACAGTTTCGGCATTTGCCAGGGCAAATAATTCAGCACCGATTAATTCTCGCTTCAGCCATTTGCCGGCGTTGGTCAAATAGCCTTTGTACCTGTTAAAATCGGCATCATCCGATACTGCGATAGTGGGGATAATTTCTTTGAGTTTTATGATATCGTCGATTATCATTTTGCGTTTGGATCTGGTGTGGTTTCTTCTTTGCCTTTTTTATTGTCATCAAGTGTGGTAAACTGATAATCCGGCACAAGAAATTCAAGATTCGCCGGCCACTTGTTGAAAGCCTTAACAACTTGCATTGGTCTGATTAACCGGTCCCGAAATGGCCTTTTCATTGCAGCTTTAATCATGAATAACTCACGTTTATCGGTGCCGCTCATGCTTCCCGGATTCTTTCCTGGAGATGTGGCAATCAGGTTCTGATGAACATCCATTGCATAGCTGATCATACTGCTTACTTCTGAGCTGTCATCAAGATATTCTCCACCTTTTATGTCAGATTTAACCGTCTCGATGGTAATGTATTTTTCCTCGATCGCGCTGTTTCCTGATGCAACCATTTCTTTTGTGGCCATCAAACCGTTTCCGTGGTTTTTGTCTGATCCCATGAAGTTGCGGAATTTCGCTATTTCAGAATCTTTGCGTGCTTTCACGGCCTTGGGATCGTTTCTGTCGATCTTTTCTTCAGCGAAGATCTTGTCCCAGTATTTACTTGAAACGTATATTATATACTTAACTCGAAGCCCGTTTTTAAGAAGAGCCTTTTTAAACTCCCATATCATTGTACTGAAGTCAAAGGATCCGCTTTGAAAGATGGACCAATAAGAAGGGCGCTGATAGTAAACTTTGCCGGCCGTTGGGAAATTGATTGGAATAATAAATCGAGAAAGTCTTGTGCCGGAAACTATTTTAGTTAAATCCTTTATAGTATTGAAGCGGCTTAATACCTCAGTTTCTTCCATATCATTAAACGATGGCGTTTTTGACCAATCGGCATAATAATGTTTCCGGATCTCCTTTTTCTTTACATCCTTAACTGCCCATCGGCTGAAGGTTGCTTCTTTGTGCCTGATGGTTACAATTTCAGTCCTGGCTTTATTGAGGATAATTTCGGGGAATACGTTGAAAAATGTTTCCAGATCGGTGCATTGCTCAAGAAAATAACCCTGAATGTCGTTTGCTTCCAGAAATTCAAGTACCCTGGTATCTTCGCAGGGTTCATAAACATACTTATCGCCATCGCGTTTTTTAAGCATTGGCATAATTCCCTGACCATAGGCCAACCGGGTATTAAAATTCAGATTACTTGAAACAAGCTCACTTTTTTCGATCATCTCCAGAACCTCCCCTGGAAGATTGTTATCTGATCCCCATGGAGCAATTTTTCTTTCATTGATAGTCAATGGGCTGTCGGGCTCGCTGAAAATGTCTCCGGTTTTGGTTTCTGCAATTATTGCCTGAATTTCAGGGCTATATTGCACATTAAATACATATTCTTCGGTCATAACATCACCTCCTCATCGTTGTAATTAATAATTGTGCATCGCCTCACCGTGCGGATATCATTTGAGGGAATGATCTTTATATTCATTGTGCGGCCTTCTGAATGCCAGCTGGTGCAAATACACTCCTTTATGTGTATAACTTCGCCTGATTCAGCCACGAAGCTTATGGAGAACAATCCGCGCTCTACCATTTTATGCAGATGATTGATTAAAACCATGTTTTCTTTTTTCTACAAGTTTACAGCCTCAAAGCTCAATTTTAAAGGACAACAAAAAGCCCCCGGGCTTCACAGCAGGGGGGCTTCGGCTTCACTTAAACAAGCAGCTAGGAGAAAGCAGGGCAACGTATATAAACTGGCGCGTTAGAAAGATTCTGTGTGCATGGAGGCAAATTCAACCTATGAAATAACAGTGTTTTCAAAGGGTAAACCACCGGCCTATTATATTTGAAACTGAAATCTGCAATCTTAGTAGTTATCATTGTCATGTCGGAGTTAAGCCATCTAAAGGGAATTCCGCCACTAGAGCAATACATAACATCAATTAATGGAGTTGGCCAAATAAGCCGGGCAAAAGTACTGAATTGGTAATCTGCGACCGGGATTGCAGCGACTGAAGCCTGACAGGGAACGATAGCCATAACCATCAGTTCTACCTGCAGGCCGTCAACTTCAGTCGTGTAGCCGGGTGGTGACTGGTCAGCAACAGAGCCGGCATTCGTGAACCCGATCGAGAGAACCAGGAGCGCAAAAATGAAAAGCAACTTTTTCATATTTTTTTTGATTTGTGAATAATGAATTGGATAACCATTGAGATTGCTAATTTATAGCAGCAAATCGCGTTTATAAAGGACAAAAAAAAACCGGTTGCCTGGGGAATTTGCCTGAACGGGGCAAAGGCAACCGGATCGCATGTTCAGCGAATTTACTTTTTAAATGCTTCCATCTGCTCAGTGATGTTTGAAAGCTCAGTAATCAGTCCCATAATTCTTAGCCTGGCTTTTTCATCGGCCTGATCTAAACATCTGGCCATAAAGCTAACACTTTGCAAAAAAGTGTGTATCCAGCCATCAAGATTATCATTATCATGATCCTGTAGCGAGGCAATTAAGCTTATGGTTTCTTCTGATAATACAGCATTACCTACCATGGTAAGGGGTTTTGGATTATTCATCACAAACCTCCCCTGTTGCAAAAGGAACAGTAGAATCAAAATCAAGCTTCAGCTGATCTTTATCAGCATAGTATTGCTCAAAGCTTACTTTGCGTGCCTCGTTAAGTAAATCTCTGGCGTCTTGTACCTTGTCTTTTGCTTCGCGAAATTCAATACGTGCATTGTCGTAAACAATAAGTCGCTCTTCAACCACCTTTTGTTTCCAGTTAAGGAATTCTTCCATTTGAGCAAAGTAATTGTAAAGGGCATCATAGCACATTTTCTGATACTTTATCACCGATTCCCTGGCTTCTTCTTTTACATTCCTGGAATCAATCATAAATAGCCAGCCGAAGACATAGCGAAGAGGAATACAGGTCATTTCTCGCTGCTTTCCGTCAGCTCCAACTGTTACCCTGGTGGTAACGGTTGAACTCAAGATTGGATCATCTTTTAGGCGAACAAACTGTGGTTTAAATGCGATACCAAGTGCATCACAAATTGGTCTAACCGGTACCAACTTCTGACCATTTTCAACCACCTGAATGGTTACATCATTTACACGTGCAATGTTTATTATTTTCGTTTCCATGTTTATGTCTCCTTTCTTAATCGATTTGGTTATCCTGAACATTATAATGCCATCCGGTGGGTGCGCCGTTATATATCATGCTAAACAGATAAAGGCTTTCCCTGGCAAACACTATTTCTTCGCCACTGCATTTGCCACATTCTCGGGCTGCAATTTCAAGGGCTTTCAGGTGAACTGATGAAGGAAGATCATTAACATTGAACCGTTTGCGCCAGAACAGTTTGTTTTTGACGGCACGGAAAAACCAGTAATACCATTTGCGCTGTGGCACAATTGGCAAAACCTGCTGCAAAAAATTGTTAAGATTGAGTTGATCGCTCTGGCTGAGCTTCAGGGCTATCTCAATTGCCCTGCGATTTCGGTTTGATGCCTTACCAATATAGCTAAGTACATCGTTGAGATTAATGCTGGCAAATGGCAGGAAGCCATTACCAACCGGTTGAAATTGATTTTGCATTTTTCATTTCTCCTAATGGAAAAACCCCCATTCGTCCCTTAGAACGCCCGACCAAGGGCGCTGACCGTTTCCGATCAAGACAAATGAGGGTTTCCCCGATTAAGTTAAATGTTGTTTCTTTGAACATGGTTTGGTCGTTTATCTAAGTTCATTCAGATGTTCAGAGCTGAATGATGGGGCAAAGATAATAAAGAAAAATGAAAAGTCAAGAAAAATTTATGGGCAGTATCCTATTGAAATTAATCCTAACAATAATGAAGCTGTATTTAAACCTCCAATCAATGAAAATCTTACGTGTGGTGTTCTTATAATATCATATTGCAAATAACTCTCAACCAAAGGATATACTTTTCTTTCTGATATCCAGCTATAGTAATTTCCTTCATTTAGTGAAGGGTAATCGAGCCATTTATAATAATAGTAAGTTTCTGATATTTTACTGTGTACGCTTACCCCTAATCCAGCATATAAAGTAAATGGGGAGTCTTTCTTAATTGATTTATTCCCAAAATTTTTAGTAATCCCGGCACCCATAGCATAAAAACTTTTTTCAACAACGCCATTTTCTGTAATTTCAACAACATCACAAATATCACTATAATCTATTCCAGACTCACCAGTATAAGGTTCACCATAGCCCTGCATTAAGAAATAAAATCCATACCCTCCGGTTCCTCCTGCAAGACTTAATCCCATATTAAATGAATTTTTTGGTGAAATCCCATAAAATATGTTGACTGAGGGATTTAATTCTGAGTTCTTTTGGGCAGAAACTACACCTGAAAATAGGATAAGAAATAAAAAATGTAATGTTTTCATTGCTGTAAATTTAAATGAGTTAATACCCCCGCAATTTATTACTTTTTTTCACACAATTGCACAAATGAAAATCACATGCATATTACGTAAATTTTTCAAAGAGGCAATTGCCTTGCACCCTCAGCGCGGCGCGGGATCTTTAGACGCAAAAAAGGGAAAAGTTCCCCTGTTTAACCCCTTTTTTTACTCACATTCAACCGATTACAATAAAATAAATAGGAGCGATCTGAGAGCCTATCAGATTGCCAAACCTTTGCGGAATTAAAAAAAAATTTTTAGTGGTTCTGATGTGATAAAATAAAGCGACAAGATATAATATAATATCTATATACACTTAATTAGCTGTTTTTTAGCGTTTTACGCAAAAATAAATTTGCATATTTAAAATATACGTTGTATATTTATAGTGTATTTCAAACTATTAATGTTTCACTAAAAAACAAACACAATGACAAAAGTAACACGCAGGGCAGCAACCGCAGCAGCCCAAACAGAAACCGAATTAAACCAGGTCAATCCGGTTATGCAGGTATTGAAACCAGAAAGCCAGGAACAGCCAGGCGAAAAAACAGAAGAACCGGAAAGTAAAACAGCACCGGAAGCAAAGCCAGCACCGGAAGCAAAACCGGAAAAGATTAATGTTTATGACATCATTCGCACAGTTCAGGAAAAATTTTTCCTGACAGAACAGCACCACAACCATTTGCAGCAGTTGAATAAATTGCACGATTTCAGAAGCCGTATAAATGTGAACACCTCATTAAAACTGTATAACGGTGGTGATGGTCAGGATTTCATAAGTAACGACCCGGGCGCAGTTGAAGCCATGATAGACATTTGCATTAACAATGTTAAAAGCAAAATTTCAGAAATTGAATCTAAACTTTTGGCAGCCTGATTTTTTTAACCGGCCGGCAGGTCATTTGATCAGCCGGCCTAAATTTTACAGCTATGGAAAAGAGCCAACACAAAGAACGGAGAGAAGCGTTAAAAGCTTTGAGCAAAGTAGTTAAACCGCTTGTTAAATCGGGGCAATATGAAACCGTAAACGAGGCAGTAATAGAAATGTTTTACCGTCAAGACGGACACCAAGAGTTTAACACGCTTTGGGAATGGAATAAAAAAGGGTACAGAGTAAAAAGCGGAAGTAGAGCCTTTGCAGTCTGGGCGACACCTAAGAAACTGAACAGGGTTGAACAGCAGGAACAGGACGAGGATAAAAAAATGGATTTTTACCCTATCTGTTATTTATTCAGCAACTTACAGGTTAATCAACAATCTGAAAGGAGGGCGGCATAATGGGTAAACTTGTCAAATTCCGAAGCCTTACAATTCAAGAAAAGACGAGGAATAGAAAATACAACGAACGGACTTTTTACCCTACTTTGAGAATTGAGGGAAATTGGCTAAAACAGGCAGGATTTAACAGTTTTGAAACGGTGATCCTTACAGTTGAACAGGGTAAAATAGTGATAAGCAAAACACCACAAAATCAAAGAGCATGACAACAGAAAATTCATTTTATTGCCGTTATTGCGGAGACACGTTCAAGCTTTCAAAAGAAGAATTTAAAAGCTATTTAGCCGGAGAAATGGAAGACCCGGACACGTGCGACGATTGTTTATTCAATCTTAATAATCCGGTTGAAGATTATTCCTTTTCAGATGCCGACCCCGGACTTTAAATAATAACCGCAGCACTCAGGGAATACAAGGCGACTTGTATGCCTGGGCGCGCTCATGAAGCGGTGTTCCGCGTACCCCAGCTACAGCCGGGATTTTTTTTTGCAAAAAAAATAAACTTTCATAAAAGTTTGTACGCTCTACCGGATTTATTTATCCATTTTTCTCCGCTATCGCTCTGAAAAAGAGCCAAGCCGCCAGGATCTTACTACTATTTATTATCATCATATTTCACTGGCACTTGTTCCATAAGGTACTATTCCACTTGAGTGATCAGGTAAAAGAAACATTCCAATCAACAGGGTATCAAAAGCATCGGTACCATCAGTTCTATGCTCGAGTAGATCCTCTTCGGTTTCGGCAAGCTTCTCTCCCGATTTATCTTTCTGGAATCCATTTGGCCCGATGCGGATACCAGTATGCTCAAGCGCAAGTTTCAGAGCTTCATTGTTGTCAACATTGAGCATCGGTAAAAGATATTTCTGTCCTTTCAAGCCCTGATCAATCATAAGATACTTTTCATGGTGTTTGGCCGGGTTTCCAAGAAATACCCGCCTGATGGTCCATTTGTTCTTTTCAAACTGACTGCAGATTACTGATGCAAAATCCTCATTGCTTACTGCATAGTTTGAGCCCAGGGCAGTACTGTCATAATAGTATGTGACTTCCCTGGAGTGATGGTGCCGGTAGTATTCGCAAAAGTCATCAACCAGCTCACGAAGTTTCCGGTTATACTTCACATAAAAGGATTTCAGAACCTTTGCCTTTATGCCATCAGCCTGGCCAGCAACCAGCCAGTTAATGTTTGCATTGTAATCAAAAGCAATGCAAATCGGCCTGTGAAGATCCACATCAGCATCCTGAAGGCATGATTGTACCTGAGCCTTTTCAAAATCGTAATCAAGATTCTGCAAATAACTGTTATTGAATGCTGTGTAAAAATGCACCTTTTCGCGCAATGAAGGGTAAAAACCATCTTTGAGTTTGCCCGGGCGGATGCACATAATTGAAGTCAGGAATATAAGCGGCGGAAGATCCCGCTTCATCTGTGCTATGTACTTTTTACCTAGCAGTTCAATATTTTCAATGGTTGATACTTCCCGGTAATAAACTGCAATGCTTCGCAGCTGAGCAAGCTCCAGGTTATATTCTTTCAGCTTCCGGAGGTTCCATTCTGTTTTTGGCTTTTGCTTGAGTTCATAGATCTTCCAAACGAGGTATTTAATTGAATTAATTACTTCCGGATCCATCTTTTCTTTAAAATTCAAAAGCCATGATCCTTTTTTGCTGGAGGGCATATCGGAAGTAAACAAGATACTATTCAGCCAGGGAGAATTCTTCCAGGGACCTTTGAATCCTCCATTGGCCGGAAATGTTTCATCTTTAAGTTTATCGAAGTCAAGAAACTTCGCTTCATCACCAAGTATATACTGCAGGGTAAGCGAGTTTGAGGATCCGGGAATATCCTGGGAAATTAAATACTGTACTGAACCATTATACCAGCTGATTACATGGTCGTAACCAATTGGTTTAATAACCGGTTCCTTGAAACTTGCAGAACTGGGAGGTTTACGGCCAATGAAATAATGCACATTGCGACGATAACCTGAATCTTCAAGCGCTTTGAATGTGCCTGGCAAGGTTCTGGTTAAAAGCTGCTGAAAAGTGGATCCTATTATTCCGCCTCCGGAGCGTGGCATATGTTGGGCATTACGCTGCAACCAGGGAGAGATAATTCCATGCGTTTTACCCAATCGCCGACCACCAAGGAAAACACTGGTATGCGCAGCAACATAACGAAACTCCAACTGTGGATTGTTAAAATATATTTTCTTTTTCTCCTGGCTCATCGTTCAGATCCTGATATTCGATATCCTCAATTTCAATTTCTCCCCTGTATTTGTCAATTAAGCGCTTAACCTCTTCATCCCTGTTTTCGAGTGGCTTCACTCCGAGTACTGTTGGATCATTTGTGGGTTCAATGGGTACCGGGATAATTTCATCCCATGGCATCTCCTCCTCATCCAGCTGATCAAGACGGTTATATTTAGCCAGGGCAGCAACCGCCAGTATCCTTTCTTTGAGCTTGTTACTTGTCTTGGCTTCCCCAATTGCTTCCTTCAGCTCTTCATTCACAATATATCTAATCCATTCCTTACCGGCATTTTTGATGTTTGGTAAAATAACCTTCATGTTTGATAAGTCACGATAAGCCTGGCTTTCGCTTATATCATACTCTGCAATCAAATGATCTTTAAGTAAATTGTCAGGCAATGAAGGATTATCGAGCAACATAGTGAAAGCAAACCTATAGCGCCGCAGCTGCTGAACTTCCACCGGTGTTAATCCGGTGATTTCGTTCATGTCGCGAAACATCAGTTCCTGGAATTTATCGAGGTTTTTTTTCCTACTCATTTTTCTTCTGGTTTATTATGTAAGTGTTTACTAGTTCTTCAGCTGCAGGAGATCCTTTCTTTGCAAACTCAACCGTTTGCCGGCGAACTTCAAGTATGCTTTGAATCTTACCTTTGTTGTATGCCCGTGCCCGGTCACTTTTGCCATGCCTGATATCGCGCCTGAGCTCTGCCGGATCAACATCCAGCAGTATAGCTATTTCATCGATAGTAAGAAATAAGCCAGCATATTCTTCTATCTTACTCAGATCCTCCATATGGCACTTTCATTTTTAACTGTTTCTAGTTTCTGCAGGTAAATATTAATTGCCGGATGATCCCTGAAGATCACCCCGGATTCAAACCTTTGGTTATTTGTTGCATTGTTGCTGATGAGTGCAAGCATTTGCCGGTTTCCTGACCGCATGTAAATGGTTTTGCTGTGCTGCTTTGTGAGATACAGTTCATTTACATTCTGTGCAGCAAAATCAGTATTCCTTGCTTTCCTGGAAGCGACTGTAAAATCAAGAATAAGAATAATGTGATTTAACTTTTCTTTATTCCGGATCAACCGGCGCACCCATACCTCAGTGATGGCAAATGAACTTATTACAAGCTCATCAGCAGTCTGAAGCTCACTGAGCATAACATCAAAAATATGATGAGCCTGTATCTTATTATCCAGGTAAATGCCAATTGTGCTATCTATCCATGTTATTGCATCCATTCTATTGAGTTTATGGATAGTGTTTGAAATGCATCGTTACGGTTGTAACGTGCATAAATTGCACCCTTGCGATCGTAAGCAGAATTCTCCTGGATCCAGTATTTTTTGTGTTCGCAACCGATAACCTGAACTTGGTTTATTTTACAATAAATGCCCATCCAGATATCACTCATATTGGGAATATAAAAATGGTTAATGGCCAGGTGCGGAAGTGTAGAGCTGTGCCAGCCTGAAACACCGGTTCCCGGAATATGGAGCACCTGGTCTTTATGGTTTTGATCTGTACAGCGTACAATTCTGGCCGGTGAATGATAGTAAGATTTCACCGGGAAATTATGGAAAAACCTACCGTGATGGCAAATCAAAGCTTTTCGGCTGTAAAAATCGATTTTGGCGATCATTACGGCGATATAATCTGAAGGATATATCAAATCATCATCGAGCGTAAATAAATAGCCCTGAGCGCCCAGAATCGCAAACTTTGCGGCATCTCCCCTGGAGTTGCCCGGATCTGAGATCACTTTAATTTTTTCGTGTTTCAGACAATCAGGGATTGATTGATGACCATTCAAAGTAATGATCAGTTCATCAACCTGGTTTATGATGCTGTTTACTGCATCGCGCAAACTCTTTTCTCTTCCCGGGATGGTAGCCATGCCTGCAGTTACTTTATCCCGAGGCTGCTTAATCTTTGCAACAAGAGGCACTTCTTTACGATGCTGCGGATGCATCTGGCTTGTATGGGTGCCATGATCTACCAGACTATAGAAAACCATGTACATATTGTATCCCTGAGCTGTGAGCCGTTTACTTATCTGCATGCCCACTCCGCTCGATCGGGCTGGATCTGCACTCCAGTTGAGATTAACCGGCTTGATTTTATAATGCAGCTGCTCAAAGAATCGTGATGTTGAAATGTAGCACATATCAACCCATCCAGTGCGAATAAAACCATATCGGCTGTATGATACATCCTTGGGCTGTATTCTGGTCCATCCGGTTTGTGTTCTGCCATCATTGAGAAGGTTGAGACATATTACCCGGGGATCTGCAATCGCTCTGAATTGATGAATTGCCTCATTAAAAAAGTCCGGAGCAATTGAGATATCATCAGGCAGCTGAATAAAATAATCAAACGAATAAATTTCATTCATTCTCTGAGCTTCAGCAAAGATCAAATTAATCAACTCCCAATACCTGGCTTTACCACCATTTTCAGCATTAACAAGTAAACTATGATGCTGAAAGCCGGTTTCAAGATATTTTAAAACCACATCATACCCGGGCTGTGGTCCATCAATGGCAATGATGGGGTAAATAGTATACTCCCGGCTCTGCTCACTTAATTGCGCGAGCAGATCCAGGAGCATACCGGCACGCTGGTGCGTGGTGATCAATACGGCTATTTTACAAGGCTGCATGGTTAAATACTTTAGTCAACCTTCAGCTTGCTGTTTTCTTTAATTACATTCTGGCTGATGAGTTCAGCCCTGGTTTCGGCTTTAACAGAAACATCAAGTTTAATGAGCAGATCTACACGTTCAGAAATTGCAGCAATACGCTCTTCCTTTTTCTTGCCGGCGAGCTTCTCAAGCGCATTTAATCCCTTGCTGATGTAAGAACGTGCCGAGTTAATTGCCTTCAGTTTATCAACGTCCTTTTTATCTTCGGATTTTGGCTCCTGGCCTGTTTTGATAAACAAATCAATGGCATTCCATGCCTTTGAAATGTAGTCATCAACTTCAAGAAGTTGTTCACGCAATTGAGCCCGGGATTCATCGGTATCGGCCAGCTTCATTTTTTCGTGAATATTGCGCTGGATCTTATACTGATCTCCAATTGAATCGTAAACCTTTTGTAAATCTTCAGGCAGTTTCTCCCTGTCGATTTTCCGAGGCTGAAGAATTTTGTGTGTGGAAGATTCTTCGACCCGGTTCCGGGATTGTTTGTTGATAGCTGCCCTGGAGGCAAATGGAATGGCCGGCTGCTTTTCAAGCCGCGAAGGAACTTGCTTTATAAGCTTTTGCAGCTCATAAGTAAGTTTTTCGTGATTGTTTTTTCTCTGCAGGTAAAGCATTACACTGCGATTGTGGGAAGCTTCAATATAGAGCTGTAATCCCTGGTTGAAGTCTTTTTCTTCAGATTCTAACCATTCTGTAATTTGTTCTTTTAGGTTCATGTTGTTGGGGTTTTAAAAAAAAGCCCTGCCCATCAGGGCAGGGCTTCAACATTGAATCGGAAGCATCAATTAAGATGCGCTAGGAGTAAATACTCCGGTCTCACAATCTAATGTTCCATCCTCAAGCTCGAGTATACCCTTATAGTAAGGCAAAGGAGTACTTGATGGAACTTCGATTTCAATTATTAATCCTTTAGCTGATCCAGGAGCATCTCCTGAATCGCCTTTTGTGCTCACGGTAACATCATAATCCTCATCGCCGAGTACAACAAACCGTTTTTCGGTTTCGTGTGGCATAGGTACAACCATAACAATATTGCTATTGATAGTCTGCTTTGCCAGGCTCAGCGCTTCAGGTGAGATATCGGGGAAAGAAAATGTTCCTTTGTTCAAGAACATCTTATGATCCTTCTCCCCTACCGGTTCGAAAAACACTTTACCCTTTCCCTGGGTAGTGTACAACTTTTTCCACTTATTGGCTCCAGTTGGCTCAAAATCGCCGCTTAGGCTTGTGTTCTCAGCTGGTGTAACAGGTGCCGGATTTACCTTAGGCAAAGGGCGTGCTAACTGGGATTTTGGAATCCAGTAAATGGTTGTTTTTATCCCTGATGGGTTAATCTGGCCATCATTCCAGGGAAGACTTGCAAATAGTGACATTAGCTGGCCTCCTCTCCTGTGTTGATTTCGATTACATTCATAAACCTCTTGTCGAGGGTTTCAAATCCTACACCAAAGTAGGCCATCATGAAGAACTGAACAAGTTTTGGATTGTCAGGGCGGCGAATTTCAACGGTTTCCTTATCGGATTCCTGGTCAACACCAACCTTCATGTTTTCTTTAACAGTGAAGATTGCGTAAGGCTGTCCCTCCATATTGTCGAGAGGAACGAAAGAACATTTTCCGCGTGAACCGATGAGGGTTTTCTTGCTCTGATCAAAACCATCATTCCATGGAGCATGACCATGTTCAATCTGATACCAGTCTTCGTACATGTCGAGAACTGAATCAGGAAGATACAGGTTAACAGGGCGACCTTTGAGCAATGGGTTCATTGCACGGTAAGATTCCTTCAGAATGTCACCGCAGTTTGCACTGGTCATTGCTTCGCCAGTAAGATCCTGATAGTTATTGAGAGCTGCAGTAAGCTTATTTGCTGTTTTTGCAGCAGTTAAAAGAGTACTGAACCCGTTGAAGAGATCGGCAGTGGTATCACCAGCGCCATCACGAACAGCTGTAAACATATTCTGGCGAAGAGCTTCGCCAACTTTGCGGGCCATTTCCATGGCAACAAGGCGTGCAATTTCGCGTTGATCGGGCTTCTTTGAAGTTGCCTCGGTGTAAAGTGTGCCAAGAATGGCATTTGGGTCAAACTCTTTTACCACATCACCCAGGAATGTTTCCCATTCGAATGGATTGATAGCGGTATTGTCACTCGCGCCTTTATCGGTGCGATATGGCCTCAACTGAGCATCGGTGGTAAGAATACCGCCAACTTCTTTTCCCTGCATACCGGTTTTAAGCGACATGTATTTGAGAATAGGAGCCAACTCAGCAACAGGCATGGTGAGAAGATCTTTGCGGAACTTTGTTCCTGCAGCAATCAATAATTCATGAATTGTAACTGACATTTCAATTATTTGTTCTGGTTAGAAAGACGTCCTAGACGTGCGAAGAATGATTCATCATTTGCACCTCCGCCATTGGCATCGGTTTCTTTGTTAAGATCAGCAGTTGTTTCTGCAGGATCTTTTTCGAGTTCCGCAATACGCTCGTTTGCTGTCTGAAGTTGTCCTTCAAGTTCAGTAACTCGCGCCTGCTGGTTGGAAGAGTCCGTTACTTTCTGAGACAAGGTTGCATTAGATGTTTCATGCGCCTCAAGAGCACCTTCAACAGCTACAGCCTGTTCAGCAGTAAGAGTGATGGAGCCATCAACACTCTCGAGTGTTGGCACTCCTGAAGCTTTTGCAAGCCTCTTCAGATCAGGTTTGTTCATATTTAATTTGGTATTGGGATTGGGTAAGTAAGCTGATGTGAGTGATAATTCAGCAGCTCTTGATACTGCAGAATCAAAGTTTCCAATTTTGTCAATCAAAGATCCCACAACATCCTGGGCAAAATAAATATCAGCTGTGAAGTGTTTTTCTTCAGCTGATGGCCTATCGGATTTAACGGAATCAATAAATTTCTGAGCCAGGGGCTTCAGTACATTTTCTTTGTACTCTTCATAATTTCCTGATCTTAACTGTTGCCAGGTTTTTACTTTGTCGGTTGACTGAGGAGCTGTGATCAAATGGAATTTATAACCCTGCAATTCAAGTGCCGGCTGCATATCCATGAATGAGGTAAGTACGCCAATACTTCCAACCTGGGCGGTTGAATTATTTGCGATGATTTCATCACATGCCGCAGCTAACCAATAGGCAGCTGAAGCAGCCATATCTTCAACAAATGCAATTATTGGCTTTTTTGTTTGCCTGATGATGTTACCGAGTTCTTCGGTACCATTGACAGTTCCACCAGGACTGTCGATATTTAAAACTATAGCACCAATTGAAGGATCTTTATCTGCCTGCTTTATCCAGTTGCCGATGCTCTTGGTGCCTGCTGGTCCACAAAACTGATCATTTTTCGTTAAAGGTCCAGCAATGGTAATCACTGAAACATTAACAGGGTCACTTGAAGATGAAACAGATCCTGCTGAATTACGGGCATTCACACTTATTGCACTTGGCAAAACTGGTTCACCGGCATCAAAAACAACATCCTTATTCAGAATGTTAAGCACAATTGGTGCATAGTCTGAAACTACCTTTTCGTAGATCGCCCATGGTTCGGTGAGAATCGCAGAAACTAAGTGTGGTTGAAATGCCCGCATCATGAATAAATTTGTTTCTACAATATTATATTATGAAGCAGAGCTGTTAAAGGACTGAACAGGTATTCCGGAGGGTGAAGAAAATGTAATTTGTAATTCATACCCATACTTTCCGCCAGGCTGTCCAGGATTGAGCCGTTTATATTTCAGCATTGCTTTTACTTCGTCATTGCCTAGCTCGTGGAATAGGTTACTTGTATCCTTAACTATGAAGATACCACCCAGTTTTGAGAGTTTGAAAATAACCGCATCCATCTCATCAGATAAATAGGGTATATAAGCATTGCATTCAGCCTGTTCAATAAATCCGGATCTGGAGGGTGAACCCTGAAGTGAAATTGATCCGGACATCAGCCTTATCGGCAATAGGGTATATGCCTCTCCGGAGTCATACTTGTAAGCGATTTCGATTACCAACATATTTTCAGGGTTTAAATCAGCGATTTGGCACCATAAAGGGGACAAATCACTGATAAATATTATTATTACTTGTAATTCAATGATTTGGCAGCACTTTGCAGTAATTCCTTTATCTTTTTCCGCTTCCGGTACTCATCTTTCTTCAACATTTCGTATTTATCCTCACCATAAAAGAGGTCGGAATAAATGCTGATGACCGTTTTTTTATCCATCTTCAGATCAATGTTACCGGTTTGCACCATCATGCGGAAATCAAGATAAGCACAGCTTTCGATATAGTCATTTATGCGGACCATATCTTCCTGACTGTAAAGGCTAAATTTATGACGTCCGCAGTCGTTTCCGTGGGCCGGCATAATCAGGTTGATTTCTATTCCTTCAAAATCGGGTTTCCGGTACCTGACACTGCCACCGGTTCGCACCCTGGAGAATAGATATTGCCCAAGCTCGTGATCCCTGGTTATAACCACCGGTTGCCCGGCCGGGGAATTAAATACAAATCTCAGATAGTTCTCGGAGCTCGATTTACGGAGAACCAGTTTAATGGTGCGGTTTTCAGTTGTAGTATACATGTAGCCAATTTACAACTGTAATCTTAATTTTTGTTTTCGCAAAAACGGCATATTACTGACATGGCAACAATAACACGAAATCGCACCCCCTGAAAAACATACTAAAAAGATTCAAAAATTTGTAATTTGATAAAAATACCTTTGTAATGTACTGACAATCAACAATTACAAAATTACAAACGGGTTTGTAATTGATTGTAATTATTTAGCTATATGGCTGATTATGAGCAATTACAAATTTTAAGCATTTTTGTAATTGCGGGTTATAGCACTCCTATCCTGCCTGAGAAAAAATTACAAATTCAGAAAATTACAAACTAACTTTTTAGTTTGTAATTTATTTGTAATAGCTTATCTTTCTGATTTTCTGTTCCTTATCTCTTATTATTACAAATTACAAAAAATTATAATACTGGGGTTGGGGGTGGTGTCGTCGAAAAGATGTAAATTTTCTCGAAGTTTTCCTTTGTATATCTGTGTGTGTTTCCGGGATGGCGGGGTTATATGGTATCCGCCCGGGGCGGATAAAGTGTTTGTCTGGCTTCGCCAGGCGTGACGTAAAAAAAAGAATCCCCGGCGCAAATAAATGTGCCGGGGATAAAGTGTTGTTAATTTTTCTAAGCGTTTAAAAATATTGAATAGCCGCATCAATATCTTCACCATAACATCTTGAGCATATTCCATTTCTGATCAGCGCTTTGGTGATTGCGATATTGTTGCCATCTACATTGCAGAAATGATGCTTATCGCAGCATTTGCCACCACATATTGAGCAGGTGAAAACTGTTTTACCCAGTGCAGATCTAGCTGCTGATATCTGGCAGCCGCAGGATCCTGTGATGGTGTTGCGTGGAGTGGTCATGTGTTAAATTAAAAAGGTAAATCGTCATCATGTTCCAAATGGGTGTCTTTATTGGCATTTTTGAGATATTGACGATGTTTAGCATGCGCCAGATATAGTGTATGCTGTTTTTGCAAATTAAGACGGGATAGCATAACATGAGCCAGATATCCATCAATGAGATTGCCAAAATCCCACATTGACTTTGGGACTGCGTAGCGTTTTTCAAAGTAATAAGTTTTGAAGTGTACGAATCCTTTAGGCCGAGAAGCTTCAGTAATAAAGTAAAGCTTTTCCGGCTCATGGTAGAAATAGCCACAAGAAACTCCTGAAGCATATATAAATCTGCTTCTTTTCTTAGTGATGCTAACAAAGAAGTCGGCTATTTTTAAATCAAGGCGTTTCTCATCTGCTGACCAGTCCTCGCAGTTATCAAAATCCTTTTTTGAGAAACTATAAACTTTTAGCTGCTCAATATTTTCAACCGAAAATTCACAATGTAGATCTTTCGGGAAAATTACTGTTTCTCCAATTTTGTTTTCCATGTTAAGTAATGATTTCAAAAGTTTGGCCGCCGATCGTCAACGGGCCGACACCTGAATTCAGGTGCTCTTTTACCTGCGACAGGATCTGCTCGTACTTTTCGGGTTGAGTTTTGGTAACTTCCCTGGTATTTTTCTCAACCTTGGTCCAGAAGTTATCTTCAGTAATTTCGGCCGGAGTTAACACGATGTGAACTCCAGCTGCTTTGTATGTGTCGGAGATGTGGTATTTCATGGGTTGTCCTCCACTTCAGGTTTTTTTAATGCACATATTCCAGGGCCGAAATCTGAACCACTTGCAGCAACATGTTTGCCCTGGCAATGATCTGTCATACATGCGTGATATGGGCAGTTCCAATCACTTATAATGCAAGGGTCATCCTGATGGCGCTCAGTGGCTGGATCTGTGGCGATCTCTTCAATTGAGCAATGAGAGCATAGTTCATGCTCATCATCAACCCACCAGCAGGCGCCGTGATCCGGATGGATGCATGGAGTATGTTCCATGCATCCGCATTTTTTGCACGTTCCGTAACTCATTTGGTGCCGGCCTCCACTCCGGGTTCAATTTCAGCGACGAACTTATTTGGAGATTCTGCAACCATGCTTTTTATTTTTTCTTCGCACAGTTCTTTTGTATCGAAGCGATCCCAGCTCCAGATATTGTAGGAACCCAGATTGTAATAAGTAATTTCCCAAATATTCTGCTTCGGTTTTCTCCTGGCTTTAAGCACAAACTTGCCGGATGCAACGTGCCTGTATTTTTCTTGTGTGGTCATTATACTTGTTGTTTTTGGTGAAGTAATTGATCAATTTTTAATTCGCTTGAAATGGGGATGTATTCAAATACATCGTTTTCTGATTGAGCTACGGCCAGATGGCAGACAAGTGGCCCGGAAATTCGGCTGAGATATGCCCGGATGATGGTCCCGGGCATATCGAGCCGGTAATGCTCAATTCCGATTGATTTCCAGTCCCACAAAGGATATCTGCGAAATCCTTTCCGGAGGAGAGTTATTTCATGTACCATGCTCAGGCTTGCTTCTCCGACTTCTTACTTTTGATTTCTTCAATCAGATTGTCAATTTTGCCCTTACGTTTCAGGTATTTATCCTGCAGGTCGAGATCTGCTTTGGTTAACTCTTCCGGATATTTCTCCCTGGCAATTTCAATGAGTGCTTTTGCTTCACTGATCAGATCATTTGGAGTACTGGTATCTAAATTTCTCTTGAGCCAGGATCTTATTACCCTTGCTTTTTGATCTTCCGTTAAATGAGTTGCCTGGTTAAGTTTACGCTTGTTATCCAGGTTGTATCGGTTTTTTTCGCCAAATAAATCGATATTTAAATCGGTGGACGCATAGGATATCATGATAACAAGTGATGCGATTTCCTCTTTTTCTGAAATGGGTTCAGGAATTGAGGTGTAGCCAGAATTGTTAAGTATATCCTTCGCTGCATTGTAGAGTTTCTCAAAAGTCAGTTCCTGATTACGTTTGTCTTTAGCTTCGAGTTCTTTGATCTGTTGAGCAGAAAAATCTGTTGAATCCGGAACATCAGATCCAGCTGCTGTTTTAAAATTGGTTGGTTGCATGTAAACAATAGATCCTTTATCGTTGCCGGCCACCATAAATACTTTCTTATATTCGCCTAAAGTCAGCTTTTCATCATATTCGTTCTTGTCTTTTTCAAATTCAACCATCTCATCTTTGTATTCAGCAAGAGCTTCCTGGTATTCTTCCTGGTCATCATAATTTGATTCTTCAGGCATTTCCGGCATTTCAGGTGCTTTAAACTCGCGCCAACCTGAATTCCATGACATTTCAACTGCAGGTACTCCGTTTTTCTTCATCGCGGCCACATTCTTTTCATCGTCGCCATAAATATGACCGGGATATGCTACAACAACGTCCGGATCTTCTTCCTGTACCCGTTCGAGCTCACGTTCAAAATGTGTATTTTTTTTACGATTAAAGCATGATCGATCAAGGCATACTCCAGTACTGGTTGCATCCGGAAAAAGAATCATATTTGATGACGTATTCTTTGTGCACGTAAGGCATGAGCCAGCCTTTTCGTCAAGAGTGGTGTCATTGATGTTAAATGCAGCATCTTTCAATTTCAGTGTGAAACTTTTCTCAATATCAAGCTTTAGTCTTTTTACTGTAGGAAGTGTCCACCAGAGTGTATTTCTTTTATTCTCCGTATATTCAGAATTGAATAACTCCTGCTGGTCGTTTGATTGTATTTTGCAGATTTCAAGCGCGTGACCAATTCCAATAATTTCAAGCTGAAGTAAATGTTTGAAATCCGGGATCAGGTCATTCAATTTCAGCCGATGGCGGATATAGCTTTCTGTTTTAGCGAACCTGGTCACTAATGACTGGATATCATACTCCCGGTGAACGATAAGATTCATAAATGCTTCAGCCTCATCCAGTGGGCTTACATCCTTCCTCTGCAGGTTTTCGGTGATCATCAGATCCAGTGCTTCCTGATCGGTCATCTTCCGAACAATTGCCGGAACCGTTGCAAGCTCTGCCAATTTTGCTGCTCTCCACCTGCGTTCACCGCATATCAATTCATAGGTTTCAGTTGACTTTTTATAATGGGAAAGCCGAACAATGATAGGTTGAAGTATACCAACTTCGATGATAGATTTTGAAAGCTCTTTGATTGAATCGTCATCAAAGGTTTTCCTGGGATTTAAATCGCTGGAACTGATGTTCAGCGTTTCGATGTACTCAATTGTTTGCATTGCCGTTTTTGTTTAAGTGAAAAAAAATGATTGTTAATTGCTCAGGCTAATACATAGCATCTGTTGTCCTCAATCCATGGCCGGAATTTATCGACGACTCCGGGGGCGGATATGTGATGCTCATAGTGATTACTGTAATAACTATGCACGAGGAAATGAACGCCTGCAATCTCAACTCCCCGGGCATCGACAAAGTCGGTGCTTTTTGCTACTCTCATATTGGTTGGAAGTGTTTTGTAGATCCAGCGATCGAAGTGCCCTTTGTAAACTTCAACTTCAGGTAATACAGCTGTGGTGGTTGTCATAATATTGAATATTGAACTGAGTAATTATGTTGCTTGAGTAATTTTCTTAACTGGCCAGAACCAGTGATTAATGATTCCTGATCAGGATTGATGCTTACTGTACGGTGTTTGCAGTCGACCGGCATATTTTTCTCACGTAACCTGTAATGAAGATTGTAGCGCTGTTTGCGTGGTGCCCAGGATGAAAAGAAGATCACAGCCTCAGCATGTGCTTTGTCGTATAAATCGCGGTACTGCTTATCGGTATCGTACAGATCGCAGGAATTGCGGTATGCATTGCCAATTGTATTGTGCGATCGCTTGCCGTAGATACGCTTCAACCGGTTGAATGAATACTTGAGTAAATCGTGATTGATTCTGATTGCAGCTGATCGTACTTTGATGATCTGATCAGACTGACTGTGGCTCATCAGCTCTTTTACTTTCATTCCGAATGAGCGTGCAACAATGCGGTGAACATCGTGGTAATTCATTTTGCCTCCTTTCTCCGGCATACGCCTGCAAATCCTGTGATATCGTCACCAATTACAATTTTATGTTTCTCAGCATCGGTAATAGCTTCAAGGTTCCAGCAATCCTGGTAATTATTCCAGCGTATGTCGCCGGGCTCGAGTTTGCCTGCAGTAATCAGCTCATAGCCTTCGGGCAATGTGCCGAATTGTTTTTCGATTTTGGTTTCGTAGGTCAAAAACATGATCATTACAATTAAAATGGAGGTTCGTTACTATCAATTGGGGGTGCGGGGGATGGAGAAGATCCATTGCGGATGGCAGTGCCGATATACATCAGCTCCTTTGTTTTGCCTTCAATGGAGCGTAATATCCGGCGGTTTGGCCTGTCGGAGCAAACCTCTTCCGGATTAAGTTCATACCCGTTGTATTCACACCAGGCTTCCAAATGTTTTTTGAATTTGGCGATCTTGTAATCGTGTTTCTGCTTTTGTGTGAGCTGCAGCGAGAATGCCTCAAATGCTTTTTCTTTAAGGAAATATGTATTGAAATAAGCATTTTCATCAGGCGACATATCGCCAACAAGCCCGGCCGGCCGATTAATAAAGTAATCATTTGCCCAGCGCATAAACTCTTCATCTTTACCAAGTCCCTGAGCCATGATCCTGCGGAGCTGTCTTTTCTCGATGTTACCGGTTGGCGGCTGAATTTTATGAAACCTCATTTGCAGCTGAACCGAATAGGCCATAAGATTGAAGAACTTTACCCACTCCTCGTCGGTAAAATCATCGTAAAGCCGGCGCCCGTATTTTGTGAGCGGTGTAATTGTTTCGCGGTAATCGTTGTACTTTGTACGCTCGTGGAAGTAATCTGATACCACAGAATAGACAATGCGGCCGATGGTGGAGCTGTCAACGTTCTGCAGCTCAAAATTGCTGCTGAACGACATCTTACCTGAATCGGCATATTTTAGTGTGATAGCAGCGTAATTCTTCGGGTTTACTTTCCGGTTTCCGGTAATTTCAGTGTAGAAATTACTGAAGAGCGCATACTCATGCAAGTCGTCAACCTGAATGTAATCGTGAAACTCAGTAAGGCCATCATACACAAATTCAAATGCCTTTTCCTGATTCAATGCACGGCCACCGATATAAAACGATGCACGGCAAAACGTGGGCGCCATCTGTACAAGACTTTTTCCGGATCGGCCACTGGCCATTCCAATTTCACTGATTCGTGAATCCTGGAGAAATGTAACCCATGGCTTCCCGGGATCTTTATACTGTGCACAGTGATATCCGAAAAAGAAGAGCAAATTAATAAAGCAAAGATCCTGTTCCTTTTGCTCGAGCTCAGTAAGTTTAATATTTTGCTCAAGCTCTTTGCGCCAGTGCAGGTGTGATATATCGCGCAGGAAACGAACAAAAAAGAAATCCGGATCATTTACCTTCAGTACGTATTTATCCACATCCGGAAACGATGCAATTGCATCATTGATCTGAATTAATTGATCTTTCTGCGTTTTGGGATCGAGCGTACTTTGCTGATCGATCAGTGCCTGAAATTCGGGTGTATGAGTTACTTCTACCGGTGGCTGATCTATAACTCTGATATCCTTATCGATGAGATGAGTAATAACCTGGTTATTTACAGTTAAACCGCCTAAAATGTAGTTCTTGATGTCGGAATGAGGTATTTTCTCAATTTTATCCAGGGAAATCTTTATTGCTCCATTCCGGAAGTACAGATATTCAGTGGTTGGCGTATGATTCCTGAATTCGAGGTTAACCCGGCGTATGGTTGAAAGCTGCTCTTCGCTTATCTGGTTGCTGCCGGTAATCTTATTTAGGATCTTCTTTGCATCCATCAATTTACGGCCCTCAACCCACTCCATGGTATAGCGTTTTGCGATCCGCTTAAAATCTTCCGGAGAGATAAGCTCCACTACTTTTCCGTTAACCTTAACATAGCAATAACCGGCTCTTTTGTGATAAATGCTCTCGGCCTGATAAAAACCATTTGCCCGCAGAAAAAAGAAATAATCCTGCATGTCGATGTTGTAGTTATCGGAGCCTGATTTTTTATCCTTCTGCTTGTTCCAGAACCTTACACGCTTCGCTGAGTTCTTGAGTACAAGAAAATCGAACCGGGTACTGTCAAAATCATCTCCGGAAAGGTTAATGAAATCTTTCAGATCCTTGCAGGGATTACCTCTGAAATCTTTCTTGTATCTGAGCCACTCAGGCAATTCAACCGTGTAAAGATTGATATGCTTCATTGCGTTTTTCATGGCCTGATCCTGGCCGGTTGCATCCAGATCCATAATCTGATAATGGCTCTGGCATATTTCATCCAACATCTTGAATGATTTATAATCAAGATCAGCAGATTCGCTGTTGAGCCAATACACATGAAATCCGATAGCAGCAAGATTGAGCGCATCAGATTCGCCTGAGCAGCGGAAAAGATCTATTACCCGGGCCGAGGGTTTATCTTCAGGAGCAACAACTCCACCCTGATCATCGTCATCGGTAAATTCGCTTTTTGCATCCTTCAGCTGTGTTAACCCATAGATATAATCCTTTGGCTTTTTGCCGATATACAGGAAGCGGTTTTTCTTTTCCTGCTCGTGCGGCCGGTAGAGTTTTTTGAAGTCGCCATAGTCAAACACGAAAATCGGATAGTCCTTTGTAGCCTTGAAAATGTGTACCACATCACGGTTTAACTTTTTAGATGTATTGCAGTACTCGTACTGCTCCACTGATCTGCAGTTAAATTTTTCAAGGATTTCAGCGGTTACATAGCGGCCGATCGAGCTCAGATCTTCCGGAGTTGGCTTTTGCTTGTAGATAAAATTATACTCACCTTTCTTGTCCGCTGGCTGCATTTCGCGCATTTCATAGTCGGCAGACCATTTAGTGCGTGTGAAGTCTTTTCCTTCTACAGTGCGGCCGATGATCACGTTTTCGATAAATAGCAATGCATCATAGTGGATCAATTGCTCGCGCCAAACAACAAAATCAATGGCTTTCATTCCATTTACCTGGTCTTGCTGGCCAAAGTCGGTAATACGCCAGAATCCCTGATACCATGTTACCCGGGCACTGGCTGTTTTTTCAGAATCCCGGAGTTTGATAAATGTCTTCGGGTTGCGAAGATCATCAGACGGGAAATAATGCTGAAAGATGGCCAGTCCCTGGTCGGTTAGATCGTAGATTTTTTCCTGATCTATGTATCTCATAATTCGGTAGGCTCAGGAGTGATCAATTGCATGACTTCTGGTGCCGGTATTTCCTCCGGAGGAGAATCTGCAGATTTTTCTTTCTCTTGTTTTTCGTTTGTTTTAATGAAGTTTTGGAAGTTTTTAAAATCCTGAAATTGCTTGTAATCGGTGATGCTCATTGAGACAATTACAGATTCAGATTTGGAGTTGCCGTAAACATCTTTAAGGATTTGAAGACTCTTAACGGCATTATTTAACAGCTCTTTTTCCATGTCATTTGTTGTCAACAAGAGAGCCTTGATTCCTTTGATTTGCTCAGAGATAGTCATTAGTAGGTTATTTTGAATTTACCATTTTTCCAGGCCGGATCTTCCCGGAGTTTCGATTTTGTAAACTGTAGTGTGCTAAAAGGCCCCGTGGCCACCACAATATTTTTAAAAGTTTTATTCTCAATCCAAAGCAGTCGACCGGTTTTCGGACGAGTGGAAACAATGCTAGTTTTCATGCCAGATGTTTTTTTTGAGAAAAAACGGCATAATGCCTAAATACAAAGTGAAAGCCTCAGGGGCCGTGGGGAATTATCCTTTGTCAGAATTAAGGATATCGCGCAGAGCTTCAGCAAGCTCCTCATTTTCCTTGATCTTTGCGTCTATTGCTTCGATCTTCGATTTATCGGTCTCAAGAACCTTAGATGTTTTGTAAGCGAAAATCGAAATCTCAGTGTTTTCAAGGATATTGTTGATCATTGGCCGGCTGGCGATGCGTAGCTCTCTCATATGGCTTGTACCTCCCTGATTTGGTACTCAGTATCATATCGTTCGCGAAACATCTTCTTGAACTTATCCTTTGCTTCGGTTTGGTCAATGGCTGATATCTCAATGCTATTTGGGTATTCTTCGCCATTAACCAGGAGGTTGTAAAGAATTTTATATCGCTTCAGTTCCATGGCCTATTCCTCCAGTGTTAATTCGCGTGCACCATCTTTAAATTCGCCGATGATAAATCGGTATGATGAATCACATGGTTTGAACTTCTTGTTTAAAGCAATGTACAATCCTTTGTTAAGTAGTTGTGCACCTTTATGATTCACTGTTTTAATTTCAAAACCATCAAGAGGAGCATCTTTATAGAAGATTTTCCCATCTTTCAGATGTAAGATGAATCTAACACCTTGCTTAATTGCTAATCTTGAAACTGCAGCATTGTTGAACGAAATATTCATCTTTGATACAGACAGAAGAGCAGGTTTTGACTGATTCTCGATCTCAGTGACGAGAGCGGGGTTAAAAATTGTTTCACTCATTTTTGTTTGGTTTTGGCGTGGGGACGCAGGTTTGACAATTATTTAATTAAAGGTTCAATTTCATAATTTGCTGGCCATACAACACAACTATATTTGGTACCATGATGGTAACGATCAAAGTTCATTGCACCAACTTTACTAACCGGATCTGCTGTTGCCTCGATGATATCGCCAGGCTTCAGGCCGATGGCGATTAGTTCGGAGTCGAGGTCTCCTTTTAGCTTTATTTTCATTGTACCAGTTTATTGTTGAATGCATATGAAATCAAAAGCCTGTCGGGATGTGCGGATCCTGACAGGCCAAGTTTGCGGTAAATATTGGTGATGTGATTGTGAACTGTTGCCCTGGCAATAAATAGCTGATCAGCCATTTTTTCTTCGTCAAAGCCATGGGCGAATAGTTTCACTATTTCTATTTCCCGGGGAGACAATTCACTTTCGAAATTGCAGTAACCAAATATGCAACGGTGACGAATTGGGCATGAAACCCGCTCTGTAATAATGCAATAATCCTCGTTAATGTCCGGCCGGCCATCCTTGCTGCTGAAATTACAGGCAGAAAATTGAAACATCCTGCCATATGCGTTTTGAGGGCCATAGCCGATATTTTTACACAGGTTGATGTAAATACCTGGTCTCGATTCAGATACAGCTGCATCGAGTTTCTGAATGAATTCTGCCGGCATTTCATCCATGCGCGAGACGGTGCTATTGTCGAGATCCTCGACCATTAGCATTGTGCAGTGCTGATTCCAGTAGATTTCGAAGTTCATGCGACAAGGTTACTTACAAGTGATCCAATGTGTGACTTGTAGATCCTCTCAAGGAGATCGCGCTCTGAAGTTGTCCAGTTGCCTTTTTTCAACTTTTTATAATAAGCTGCATATGAAATATTCAGCTTAGCCATGATCTCATCTCTGAGCGCAGCGGTGAGCTTTGTAGTTAACTCGTGATAATCTTCAAAGCTCATTTTCACGTGTTTAAAAGAATTGTCTTGCATTTTTAATATTTTTAGTGTACTTTTTATACGGCAAATATACTATAAATAGCGCGCATTGCAACATTAATATTGCGTTTTGTGCTATTAATAGTATTATTTAGAATCATTCTAAACCCTATAACGTTGAATTACAGCAGAATAAAAGTATTGATGATGCAGAAAAATTTTTCTGAGCGATCATTCGCTCAGAAGATTGGAATGTCATCCACCGGCTTCAGAGCAGCAATGGAGCGTCAAACACTTTCGGTGCAGATTCTAGAGAATATTGCCGATGTATTGGGGGTTCCGGTTATTTCCTTTTTCGAAGGCAGTGAGACTCGTGAAGTACATGAGCCCCCTGAGCACTATTCAAAGAAGTGCACAAATTGCGCTAAAAAAGATGGCCAAATTGAGTTGTTCACCAAGCTATTGGCCGAAAAAGAACAACAAATTGCAAACCTGAATAAAGAGTTGGGGCGAAAATTGGGGAGGGAGAATAACCACGTCGCATAAAATGAGAGTGATTTTCAGAAAAAAGGATAATCTGCATGAACTATTTACAGTGCACGAAGAAGCTAATTGAATGCTTTGGTTACCGGGATGTGACACCAAAGTACACAGTTACACGAACCTCAGAAGTAATGGATTTCTCAAGAGGTAAAGCACAAATTTCTATTGATGGCCCAAATATCCGATACCTGGAATTTGGTACCGGCATCATCAAGGCTAAACTTGATGATATCAATCTGGTCGCAGTATTGGCATATTCGATTCTGCCAGAAAAAATCCAATGTGAAATGGTAAGCCAGGATATTGCTCAAAAACTTGAGCAGATATCATTCAACCCGCAAACTGCAGGTGAAAAATACTTTGTTGAAAAAGCAATGCAAGTGCTTTATCAATTCAAATTAATCAGACAAGAGTCAGATTGCTGAGACAGTTTCAGACAAAACAGACAACAGCATAATACTGTGTAACAGTTAATTGAATCAATAAAATGAGAGTCCCTTCATCCGCACAAGTTTTGAACCCGCTGTTGCGGGTTTTTTTTATGTTTGTTCGGGAGTAAAAGAGAAGAAAAATTGCATTTATTGAAACTCTATCTCCCTGGAAACTCACATTGCGCCCCGCTGAGGCTTTTAAAATCGCGGCGAACTTACTTTCTACCAACGCTGCGCCCCGCTGGGGCTTTACATTCTATAAGCCCTATCAGGCCGAAGCGAGATCACACGAAAGAAAATAAGCCCCAGAGGGGCGCAGCGTTGGTAGCCTGAAGCATTATGAATGAACATCAAGCCCCAGAGGGGCGCAGCGTAAAAATTAATTATAACAATTTCGCTTAAAAAAATGATTATTAAATTTCAACAGGAGGCAAATCAATAAAATCAAACAAATATGGTGCTTTGAATTCAATTTCAAACTCTCTTAGAAAACCCATGTATTCTTCTTCGAAAGATTTTCTGCGATGATGCTCTTGTTGATTAATGATATAATTTATCACCTTATCCCGATCACTGTGACTATATGAAAATGCCCCATATCCTGTTTGCCAGGAGAATTTGAAAGGGGTCAACTTGTTGTCTTTAATGTATTTGTTAGAAGATGTTTTAATTTCCTCAACCAGATTTGGAATCAATTGATTCACATTATATCCAATAAAAATGTGAATGTGATCAGACATTCCATTAATTCTGAGCATCTTATGATTATTCTGCTGTACAATCCCGGTAATGTACTGATATAATTGAATTTGCCAGTCTTTTCTGATTAAGCTATCACGATTTTTAACAGCAAAAACAAGCTGGATATTTATGTCTATGTTGGAGTTAGCCATAGTTAAGATGTTTAATATGATTTTTTCTTTAGATAAGTCAGATGACAAATATATTGAAAAATGTGTAAATTATTTAAAATATAAACTCACATTGCGCCCCGCTGGGGCTTTTAAAATCGCGGCGAACTTACTTTCTACCAACGCTGCGCCCCGCTGGGGCTTTACATTCTATAAGCCCTATCAGGCCGAAGCGAGATCAATAAA
>WSXX01000034.1:0-31969 GCA_009773515.1 Bacteroidota bacterium | reverse complement strand
ACACGAAAGAAAATAAGCCCCAGAGGGGCGCAGCGTTGGTAGCCTGAAGCATTATGAATGAACATCAAGCCCCAGAGGGGCGCAGCGTAAAAATTAATTTTTGCAATTTCTCATGCCGCAAAAATTCAATCCAGCAAACCCTACCCCCTATTTCACCAATCTAACCTTAAACACCTTTTCGAACTTCTCTAATTTCGGCACAATCACAAAATTGCAATAGGCTGCGTTTTTATTGTTGTTGAAATAGTTCTGGTGATAAGATTCAGCTTTGTAAAATGCTTTGAATTCGCTGATTTCGGTTACAATCGGGTTGTTCCAGGCACCGCTGGCATTTAGTTCGGCTTTGATTGTTTCGGCAGCTGCTTTCTGTGCTTCGTTGTGATAAAAAACCACCGAACGATATTGGGTACCAACATCGGCTCCCTGCCGGTTAAGGGTGGTGGGATCGTGGGTTTTCCAGAATATTTCCAGCAAAGCTTCGAAGGTAACTTCCTCAGGAATAAAGGTAATCTGAATCACTTCGGCATGTCCCGAAGCGCCAGAAGAAACCTGCTCATAGGTCGGGTTTGGCCTTGCGCCGCCGGAGTATCCCGAAACAACGGTTCTTACCCCTTTTACACGTTGAAAAATGGCCTCAGTACACCAGAAGCATCCCGATCCGAAGGTGGCTGTTTCCAGTCCACTATTGTTGTTTTCCATTAAGATTTCGTTTTTAGTCACAGCATTGCCGGAGTTGCAGGCCAGCAGCGTGGTCAGCAATATCATCGGCAATATCAATATTGTTGTTCTCATCGTTTTATTGAAATAACAAAAGCAGTGCTTCCATGTTCAATGAAACACTGCTTTAAAGAGGTTCGGAAACGTTAAAAATACATAAACACTTCAACCGGCCATAATTCCGCAAAGTTGAAACAGCACCCTTGCACCCACATTGCCATCCCAACCATCATCGCCGGGTGCAACTTCGCAAAGGTCAAAACCAATAATTTCTTTTCCGCTGTCTTTGAGCACATTGAGCAGATGCATAAGCTCTTCATACTGCAACCCGCCTGGCACCGGGGTTCCGGTATTAGGGCAAAGTGCCGGATCTAATCCATCAATATCCACAGAAACATGAACCTTTTGAGGAAGCTTACCCACCATTTCCCGGCAAAGCTGGTCCCAGTTTTCACCTTTAAAAATCCGTTTGCGGGTTTCACGATCGAAATAAACCGAAACGCGCTCACTGTTTGTTTTTGCATAATTATTTTCCTGCTCACAATAATCCCTGATTCCGACCTGCACAATTTGGCTGATTTGTGGAACCATCTCAAGCGCATTGTAAAAAATTGAGGCATGAGAGTAGGTAAAACCTTCGTAGGCAATCCGCAGATCGAGGTGAGCATCAATATGCAGAATACCAAATTCCTCATGATTATCGCCCTGCATTTGAATGTATCCCAACGGAATGCTGTGATCGCCACCAACAAGTCCCACAAGTTTGCCACGTTCTTTCCAGTACTCCGCCCTTTCCCTGACCCATGAATTCATCATCGCACAAGCTTCATTCACCCATTCCTGCCTTTCGCGAAGGATGGAATTTGTCGAAATATCTTCGCCTTCCTCAATGGCTTCGATGATGGATTGTGCATCATCTTTGGCTTTTTTGCCGAGTTTGATCATCTCATCAGGACAAGTATCCATAAATATTCCGCGTTTCCAGAGTTCAGGAAAGTCGTGGTGGTAAAGATCAATCTGGGCAGACGCTTCCTCAACCGCCAAAGGACCATCTCCGGTGCCGGAGCCAAAACTTACGGTTACTTCCCAGGGAACGGGAATAATAATTATGTCGGATTGCTCAGCTGTAAATGGAAGTCCAAAAAGCCCTGTTTCCAGTGAAGCGGCAGCGTTGGGATTAAAAGAGGCAATTATTTCTTCTTTTGATTTGTTTGCTTGCATAAAATTTTGTTTATAAAAATAAAATGCAAAAGTAGTCATTCATATTACTATTATAAATCCCTCTGATTCAAAACCTGTTTTTAGTTAATTTTGCGCCTCAAATTTTTTGGGATGAGAACCATATTGCTGCTTATTGCCTCCAATATATTTATGACCTTTGCTTGGTACGGTCATCTTAAATTCAAAGAAGCCGCCCTGTGGAAAGTAATTCTGATCAGCTGGGGCATTGCATTTTTCGAATATATGCTTATGGTTCCGGCAAACCGCATAGGCCATGGCACTTTTTCAGTAGCTCAGCTTAAAACAATTCAGGAAGTAATAACACTTATTGTTTTCGGCGCATTTTCTGTACTTTTCCTGAAAGAACCACTTAAATGGAATTACCTGGTGGGTTTCGGCTTTATTGTTCTCGCTGTTTTCTTCATTTTTAAGAAATGGTAATCCTTTTCCCGCTGTTCTTCGCCTTACCCTGCTGAAAATACGGCAAAAATTTACTGTTTCCCTGAATTTTAAATAGTCCTTCCGTTAATCTTACCGGATAAGAAAGCATTTGCTATTCAGGTGGTGAAGCATGTTTTACATCGGGTGTAAATTACAATATGTATATTTTTTATACACATAAAATAATTTAATATTAATTTTCACACAAGGCATTACTTTATAAGGTATTGGCTATATACTTATATACCATGAAGTGCTCACATGTTGTAAAATTTACATGCTACCAGGATGAGAAATATTTACATAACAATAATGATGGCATCTCTGCTTTCAGCCCTCTGCGTAAAGGCTGAAAAAAGCATGGAGAATAAGCCTGAAAATCAAGCCACAGAATCAGGCAGATACTTATGTGCTGACTTCTCAGAAGACAGATCAAGCCTGAATGGTGACACGCTCAGTCTGCCTTATTCTCAAAACTTTACCGATTATGGAATGCCGGCAGGCTGGACAGAGCAACTTGAAGGCGAAAACGTCAGAAGCAACTGGACACAAATGTACACATCGATTGCCGGCGGAAATACAGGTGAAATGCGATCGCACTGGCAACAATGCGATCCGGGAATTACCCGGGTAGTGATGCCACCTTTCAACACAATGGGTGCTGCAAAATTGAACATCACGTTCAAACATTTTCTCGATGCTTACGGATCAGGCGCAATACTTAAGATTCAATCGGGCACCGATGGCATCACCTGGACCGATGAATCATGGCAGGTACTTACCTGTCCGACCAATATTGGCCCTGAGCTGGTGAGCACAAGTATTGATTCAAATCTCAATCAGCCAGCCACATACATCGCTTTTACTGTTTCAGGCAATCTCTTTAAGTATGACTTCTGGTATATTGACGATGTTATACTCACCGTAAGTCAGACACAGTTCAACAACATTACAACATCAGCACTTCCATCATTCGGCGGAGTAAGCAGCGGCGACGGAATCTACAGTTCCGGAGAAACAGTAACAGTTTCTGCATCAGCCAATCAGGGTTTTACGTTTGCCAGCTGGACAGAAAACGACACAATCGTATCCGACAGCGCCGATTATACATTTTTGTTCGAAAATGAAAGAATACTGGTTGCCAACTTTGAGCCAATCAGTTTTATGATCAACCTCACCTACAATCCTGCAAGTTCAGGCATGGTTTACGGGGCTGGCTGGTACAACTGCGGGAGCCTGGCTACCATTCAGGCAGTACCTGCTGAAGGCTTTTATTTTTCGTCGTGGAAAGAGGCGGGTGTAGTTGTTTCCAATTCTGCAGAATACACCTTTACCGTTTCAGCCAACCGATTGCTTACCGCCGAATTTATTGCCAACCCATGCTACCTTTACACTGTTTCATATCCAACCGAAGGCGGCGTAACAGCAGGCGAAGGCGTTTATGCATGCGGTTCAACCGCGACACTTTCAGCTACTCCTTCCTACGGATGGTATTTTCTGAGCTGGACAGATGAGCAAAGGGTGGTTTCATCAAATCCGGTTTATAGTTTTACACTTGAAGGTGAAAAAACCCTGGTTGCAAATTTCACACGCGAACCTCAGCAATACACCATCTCAGCATCTCCAAACCCATCTGTTGGCGGTTTAACAACTGGTTCAGGAACCTATACGCAGGGGCAAAATGTAATCCTGATGGCTGAATGCAATGAAGGCTACACCTTTGTTGAATGGCTCGAAAACGGAAATTTTGTTTCTGATTCAATGCAGATTTCATTCAGTGCAGCTGCCAACAGGGAATTAACAGCACGTTTCAAATCTACCGTCGGACTCAGCGAATCTTATGCTGAAAATCTGCAGCTATATCCGAACCCGACAAACGGTTTATTTGTTATAGAATCAGACCACACCAACGCAGCAATTTCGGAAGTGCTGATCATGGGAGTAACCGGAAAAACTGTTTCGCATCTCCGAAATATCAATCCCTCAGAAAAAATGACAATTGATATAGGAACCCTGCCTGAGTCAGTATATCTTTTGAAAATCCTTCTGCATAACGGGACCATCACCACAAAGAAACTTATACTTAAAAAGTAACGCAATCCTCAGGCAGCATTACTTTTCAGGTTTTAATACATTAATCTGAGTAACGACTGTTCTCCTCTTCAGTATTAAAAAAAATCACATCAGTATGAGAGTACTTTTTACCATAATTCTGGCTATCGCAATATTTGCAGGCATAGAAGCAAAAGCAGCCTACGTCGAAAACCAACCCTACCAGATAACCCAACCCGATGGAACAATAATAGACTGTTTCGTTTCCGGTGATGAATTTTTCAACTGGCTGCACGATGCTGACGGATACACAATCATTCAGTCAGACGATGGATATTTTTATTATGCTGTTTCCGACAAAGGAAGAATAGTACCATCGGCATACAGGGTAGAAACTGTAAATCCTGAAAGTGCCGGCCTTTCGAAATGGGCAAAGATATCAAAGGAAGAATACCTGAGACGGAAGATGGAATTTGAGGTTGCTGACAACCGCTCAAACCGGGCCCCGCATCAGGGAGAAATGAACAATCTGGTGATATACATCAAGTTTGCAGGTGATACAGAATTTACCACAATCCGGCAAACATTCGACAACACTTTTAATCAGGAAACGGGCAGTTCTGTCAAGAACTTCTTCGACGAAGTTTCATACAACATGCTGGATCTTAGTTCAACGCACTATCCTGAGTGTGCAATGACAACCAACCTTTCGTACACCGATTCTCATCCGAGAAGTTATTTTGAACCATATAATGCCACCACAAACCCAAACGGATATAACGGCGAAACTCAACGCAGGCTGCGCGAACATGCACTGCTTCGCGACGCGGTAAACTGGATCAATGCCAACTCACCGGTTCCGGCTGCATTAAATATAGATGGCGATAATGATGGAGAAGTTGATAACATCTCTTTCATCATCCGCGGCGGTAACGGAGCATGGGCAAGCCTCTTATGGGCGCACAGATGGGTTTTATACTCCTACGATGTTTTTATCAATGGCAAACAAGTATGGGATTACACTTTTCAGCCTGAATCGCAGGTAACTGTCGGTATTTTATGCCATGAAATGTTTCATGCACTCGGTGCTCCTGACCTTTATCATTATGATGATGGCGGGTTAAATATCAGCCCGGTTTCTGTCTGGGATCTGATGGGTTCAGGCAGCAGCCATATGAGCACATACATGAAATGGAAATACACCAATTCAACATGGATCAGCAGTATTCCTGAAATTACAACTTCTGGAACCTACACCCTGAATCCGATAACCTCTTCAACCAATAATTGCTATAAAATTGCTTCTCCTTTTTCTGCCTCAGAATATTTTGTTGTTGAATACCGCAGAAATACAGGCACTTATGAATCCTCCTTGCCAGGATCGGGTTTATTGGTTTACAGAATAGATCCTGCTTACAATGGCAATGCAAGTGGCCCGCCCGATGAAGTATATCTATACCGTCCGAACGGAACCACAACCATAAACGGCAGTCCGTCAAGTGCACACTTTTCGCAGCAATCAGGTCGCACTGCAATTAATGATGCCACCAATCCGTCATCATTTCTTCAAAATGGCAGTGCAGGCGGATTAAACATTCATAGCGTTACTTCAGCCGGGAGCACAATCACTTTTTCGCTGGGAATAAGCACCGTTTCCAATCCTGCATCCTTTGTGGCAACAGCCATTTCCGGTTCACAGATTGATTTACTGTGGCAGCTGAATACATCTCAGAACAATATACTTCTTGCATTCAATACAAGCAACGAATTCGGTGTGCCGGCTGAAGGAACAACCTACACCGCAGGCGAAGCATTAACCGGAGGTGGAACGGTTCTGTTTGCAGGAGATGCAACATCATTCCAGCACCTAGATTTATTACAGGCAACCACTTATTATTACAAGCTATGGTCTGTTAATGAAACTCAGGTTTATTCAACGGGCTTAACTACCCAGCAAACAACTTCGTGTGGTACATTATCACTTCCTTACACCCAGAACTTCCAGGAAAATGACATTCCTCCCTGCTGGTCAGAACAAGTTGAAGGAAACAATGTGGTGAGTAAATGGGAACATGTTGCCACTTCATATGCCGGCGGAAGTGCCGGTGAAATGCAATCAGAGTGGCAACAAGCCAATCCGGGAATTACGCGCCTGGTAATGCCACCTTTCAATACAACCGGCGTTGTTGAAGCTGGATTAAGCTTCAGACATTTCCTTGACGCATACAGCGCCGGCGCAACGCTTAAAATTCAATCAAGCAGCGATGGAATCAACTGGACTGACGAAGCCTGGAACATTCCGACCGGCAGCAGCAATATCGGTCCGGCACTTGTTAATACAACAATAACCTCAAACCTGAATCAGCCAGCAACATACATTGCATTTACCATCACCGGAAATCTGTACAACTATGATTACTGGTATATTGATGATGTAGAAACTACAATCAACCAACTGCTGTCTTTCACAGTTGCTACTTCTTCAGCCCCTGCAGCCGGAGGAACCACAGCTGGCAGCGGCAATTATGACTTCAACACACTGGTTACTGTAACGGCTACAGCTGCCATCGGCTATGATTTCATCAACTGGACCGAAGGCGCAAATATTGTTTCAACAGATGCAATCTATGCATTCAATATTCAGCAAAACAGAAACCTTGTTGCCAACTTTGCAATTCAGCAATTTGAAGTCGCGTTGAATGTGAATCCTGTCAATGCAGGAACCGTGGAGGGAGAAGGTTGGTATAACTACGGAAGTAATGTCACGGTATCCGCAGTTGCAGAAACCGGATATAATTTCTCCGCCTGGACTGAAGCTGGAAACATAGTCTCTACTCAACCTATATTCAGTTTTGACATAACTGACAACAAAAATCTGACAGCAGAATTTGTTTTGCAGACCTTTAGTATAACAACAGCCTCAAATCCTGCAGAAGGAGGTTCGACAAGCGGAGCCGGAACCTATGATTATGGCTCTACGGCCAACCTTACCGCCAACAGCGCAAACGGATGGATTTTCGAAAGCTGGACAGATAACGGCAATGTGGTTTCCAATAACCCTGCTTACAGCTTCACAGTGACCGAAAACAGAAATCTGATTGCAAATTTCACTCAGTCAATTCAACAATTTACGATTACAACATCGACTAATCCCCCGTCAGGAGGCACAGCATCGGGAGCCGGGGTGTATAATACGGGTGAAACAGCTTCACTTCTTGCAACAGCCAATTCCATGTGGATTTTTACCGAGTGGACAGAAAATGGCTCAATAGTTTCAACAGAACCGGCATTTTCATTTATCGTAAATGCCAACCGCACACTAACAGCAAATTTTGCGCAGCAATTTAATATTCTGACAAATGCACTTCCTGCAAACGGAGGAAATACCAGCGGATCAGGAATTTACACTGAAGGTGAAACTGCTGTTCTTTTGGCTTCAGCAAATCAGGGATTTACATTCCTTGACTGGACAGAAAACGGAAATTTCTATTCAGATCAACCCGAGATCGCTTTTATCGTTGATGGAAACAGAGAGTTATCGGCCCGCTTCCAGATTCCTGTATCAACAAGCAATATTGCAAAAACCGGAATAAGGCTCTACCCGAATCCTTCAAACGGCACGTTTACCATTGAATCTGACTTGTTTAGCGGAAGAATTTCTAATGTGAGCATCTCAGGAATAACAGGAAATAAGGTGCTTGATTTGTCTTACGAGATTCCATCAGAAAAGCTGGAACTTAACATTGGCAGCCTACCTGAATCGGTTTATTTTGTAAAGATCAGAACTGAAGACGGTAAAGAGGTACTCAGGAAACTGATACTTAAAAGGTAAAGACAGATTGTTCATAGAGTATTTCGACTCTGTTACCAATGACAGATTGATCGTCCGATCCTTCGACTCCGCTCAGGAGGACATCGTATAGAATTGATAATTAGTGCATTAAGATGATGTGGTGTACACTATAAACGAATGTCACACTGAGAGTCGAAGTGTTTAAACGCTTGATTTCATGTCATCTAAGCACCATACTCAAATAATTTTTGAATATAAACTCTGGATAACAGTCAGTTCGAATTGTCTTTGCAAAGCGTGTGAAAGGAGAGTCAAAGTCAATTTTTATCAACGATATGATAATTCATGCCGAAGGCTTGATTTTGCTGCAATGCTGAACATTTAAAGCCTGAAATTGTTAAAGGTGCAAACGATTGAAATACGTTATTCACCTGTCCAACAATTAATAAAATGCCCCATTATCATTCTCTCGGGCAAATACCGCCCAAACGCCACACTCAATTCAGGAAGCCGGATGGTACACTCTATGCCGAGCAATTGGTTTCTACCGAAGGGTTTTCCGATGCATATTCACTGACTTATCATGTTTACCCGCCCACAATGGTCAGATCAATTGATCCGCCCATCGATGTAAAGCCAGTAATTGTGAATCAGAATAATATGCAACACCGCAGCTTTCAGGGTTTTAATGTTAAGCCTGCTGATGATTATCTGAAAAGCAGGATACCTGTGCTGGTAAACAATGACCTGAGTATAGTTCTGGCCGCTCCGCGAAAATCGATGGAGGACTATTTCTTCAAGAATTCGCAAGCTACAGAAATGATTTTTGTGCATGAGGGCTCCGGGGTGCTCAAATCGATGTATGGCGAACTTGCCTTCAAATATGGAGATCATCTGATAATCCCACGCGGAGTTATCTATCAGATGCACTTCGATACGCCCGACAACCGCCTCTTTATTGTTGAATCATACAGTCCGATCCGTTTCCCTAAGAAATACGTTAACAAACTCGGTCAGCTTGAGGAACATGCGCCGTTTTGTGAAAGAGATATCCGCAAGCCTGACAACCTTGTTACCAACGATTTAAAAGGTGACTTTGTGGTGATGGTAAAAAAAGAGGATCAACTCTTCCCCTACCATTTTGCCAGCCATCCTTTCGATGTAATCGGATGGGATGGATTTCATTATCCATATGCACTTTCGATTCATGACTTTGAGCCGATTACCGGACGTATACATCAGCCACCTCCTGTTCATCAGACATTTGAAGCGCACAATTACGTAATGTGTGCCTTTGTTCCGCGCTTATATGATTACCATCCGCTCTCCGTTCCGGTGCCTTACAATCACAGCAATGTAGACTCAGATGAGGTGCTTTATTATGTTGATGGCGATTTTATGAGTCGCAAACATGTTGACCGCGGTCAGATTACCCTTCATCCGATTGGCATTCCTCACGGGCCACATCCGGGCACGGTTGAAAAAAGTCTTGGCGCAAAAGAAACCAAAGAACTTGCAGTAATGGTTGACACTTTCCGACCTTTGTGGATTACAAAGCAGGCAATGGAGATTGAAGAGCCTGATTACCATAAATCATGGCTTGAATAAAAGCTCATGCTTTGGTTCAGGATTCAGTATAAAAACAAAAAACAATTTCAAAGCATCAATTTTTCAAAAAATGACATTAAAAGAAGATTTTTTACCCATCAACGGCACTGACTACGTTGAATTTTATGTAGGCAATGCAAAACAGGCTGCCTATTTTTATCAGACAGCTTTTGGTTTTCAGCCGCTGGCCTATGCCGGTCTTGAAACCGGATTAAAAGACCGGACATCATATGTGCTTGCTCAGGATAAAATACGGCTGGTTTTCACTTCATCACTTATCCCTGAAAGTGAAATCGGAACCCATGTAATGAAGCATGGCGATGGAGTTAAAGTTGTGGCATTGTGGGTTGATGATGCAGCCAAATCGTGGAAGGAAACTACTTCTCGCGGAGCTGATTCATATTTTGAACCCAGAACCCAAAAAGATGAAAACGGCGACGTTGTTTTATCCGGGATCCATACTTATGGCGAAACAGTGCACATTTTTGTGGAGCGTAAAAATTACAATGGCCCGTTTCTTCCTGGATATATGGCCTGGAATCCACAATACAGAACCAAAGAAACCGGACTGAAATATATTGATCATATGGTGGGCAATGTTGGCTGGAACGAAATGAATAAATGGGTAAAATTTTATGCCGATGTCATGGGATTCAGTCAGTTGGCCTCATTTGATGACAAAGACATTTCGACTGAATACACGGCACTGATGAGCAAAGTAATGACCAATGGCAACGGAAGAATAAAATTCCCGATCAACGAACCTGCCGAAGGCAAAAAACGCTCACAGGTGGAAGAATACCTCGACTATTACGGAAGCAGCGGGGTTCAGCATGTAGCAATGGCAACCGACAATATTCTTCACACAGTGGGTGAGTTGCGGAACCGGGGAATTGAATTTCTGACGGTTCCTGGCTCTTATTACGATACGGTGCTGAATCGCGTCGGAAAAATTGATGAAGAAATTCTTGCCCTGAAAGAAATGGGTATCCTGGTTGACCGTGATGATGAAGGCTATCTTTTGCAGATATTTACCAAACCTGTTGAAGACCGCCCAACCGTTTTCTATGAAATCATTCAGCGTAAAGGAGCCAAATCGTTCGGAAAAGGAAACTTTAAAGCTTTGTTTGAAGCAATAGAGTTGGAACAGGAAAAACGAGGCACTTTGTAAGGAATTTCTAATTTCTGATTTCTAATTTCTAATTTCCAAATTCTGACCTCTGACCTCTGACCTCTTATCTCTTTAAAATGAAATCCTGGCTTAAAATTCCGCTCAACAGCGACTTCCCCCTTGAAAACCTGCCCTTTGGCATTGCTGAAATCGCAAATGGCAAAACCATTGCCGTTACCCGCATTGGTGATCAGATCATTGACCTTGAAAAACTTCAGCAATCAGGCATATTTAATGACCTTGGGTTTGACTTTGAAGGAAAATTCAGTCAGTCTGTGCTCAATGACTTTATCGGCATGGATAAAAAAGCCCATAGAGCAATCCGGGAAAAGTTACAGGAGATATTTTCAGATTCTAATCTGAGTTTTCCTGAAAAGATCAAGTCATTAAAGGAAAATATTCTGTTCAGTCCGGAATCTGTTAAAATGCTGATGCCGGTAAAAGTAACTGATTACACCGATTTTTATTCCAGCATTGAACATGCCACCAATGTTGGGATCATGTTCCGAGATCCTGCAAATGCTTTGTTGCCCAACTGGCGTCATTTACCTGTCGGATATCATGGCCGCGCTTCGTCAATTGTGGTTTCAGGTACTGGTATACATCGCCCAAAAGGACAAACCATGCCTCAGGGTGCTGAGAAACCGGTTTTCGGGCCAACCAAAATGTTTGACTTCGAACTTGAAATGGCTTTTGTTGTTGGCAAAACAACAGAATTGGGCGATAGTGTTCCGGCCGGCAAAGCCGAAGATTACATTTTCGGGTTTCTGCTTTTTAATGATCTTTCTGCCAGAGACATACAATCGTGGGAGTATGTTCCACTCGGTCCCTTCCTTTCAAAAAATTTCGGATCGGTAGTTTCGCCATGGGTAGTTACCCTTGATGCATTGGAACCATTCCGGGTAAAAGGTCCCGATCAGGAACCTGAAGTTTTACCTTATCTTAAAACCGAAGGACTCCGCAACTTTGACATCAATCTCGAGGTTATAATTAAACCCGAAAATGGCAATGAAAATGTAGTTTGTCGCTCCAATTTCAGGCATATGTACTGGAATATATGTCAGCAACTTGCGCACCATACGGTGAACGGCTGCAACATCACCTGTGGTGATCTTTACGCTTCAGGAACCATCAGTGGTCCGGATGCCGGTTCTTACGGATCTATGCTTGAACTAACCTGGAGAGGCACAAAACCAATCATGCTGAGCGATGGTTCAGAACGCAAGTTCATCAACGACAACGACACCCTGATCATTCGCGGTTTTGCTGAAAAAGACGGATTGCGTGTTGGCTTTGGCGAATGTGTGACCAGAATATTGCCCGCTAAAGCATAATAATCAGAAAAAGAGCGGCTATTCTGCTAACCTTGAACATTATCATACTACTTCCTATGTACAAAACCCTGAATCCAGCCAACATTCCCCACGCCGAACTTCATAAACTGATGCTCGGAGCCATTGCTCCAAGGCCAATAGCTTTTGCCAGCACCATTGATGCAGAAGGAAGACCAAACCTCTCCCCTTTCAGCTTTTTCAATGCTTTCGGGGTGAATCCAAGCACAATAATATTCAGTCCATCACGACGCGGACGCGACAACACCACCAAAGATACATTCGACAACATCAGGCAGGTTCCGGAAGTTGTGATTAACGCGGTAACCTACAACATGGTTGAGCAAGTCAGCCTGGCCAGCACCGAATTTCCTAAAGGAGTAAATGAATTTGATAAATCAGGATTTACACCGGTTGCGTCAGAAAAAGTGAAGCCTTTCAGGGTGATGGAATCGCCGGTGCAATGGGAATGTAAAGTAAGGCAGGTGATTGAAACCGGAACTGGCGGAGGAGCTGCCAATCTTGTTATTTGTGAAGTGCTTTTGGTTCATGTGAATAAAAACGTACTAACTGAAGAAGGACTTATAGATACCCGAAAAATTGATCTGGTTGGGCGTATGGGTGGAGATTATTATGTCAGGGCGCACGGCAATGCCTTGTTTGAAGTTGAAAAGCCCCTCAGCAAACCAGCAATTGGAATTGATTCACTCCCCTTTAATCTTAAAAACAGCCCTTTGCTTACCGGAAACGAACTCGGAAGACTGGGTTCGGTTGAACAAATTCCTTCAGAAACAGAGTTGAATGACGCAAGGTTGAATGATGACATCCGATCAATTCTGGAAAATGAAATTATGACCAGAGAGGCTAAAATGGAAAAGCTGCATAATCTGGTGAGACAAAAGCTTGCTGAGGGCAGGAAGAAAGAAGCACTGGTATTGGGATTTCTGCTCTAAGAGAAAATCGTATAAAGTTTCGGAAATTATAGTTGTCCTGCGAAAAGTATGAGTCTTTTTATCCTTCGACTCCGCTCAGGATGACTTCGTATTTAATTGATAATGAATTTATTAAAATTTAACAACGTTACTCCAATACGAATGTCACACTGAGCGGAGTCGAAGTGTTTTTGACGATTGAGGCATTAAAAAACCCGGCCAATCACTGCCGGGTTTTTCACACACATACAAACAAATCGCATTATTTATAACCGTTGAAATTCAATGGTCGGGTAACCTTTTTTACCAAGATTATTATAGAAATCGATAAACCTGAGTTTGTAATACAGGCCATTGCGATCGCGGATAACGTAAGTCCATTCTGAACGGGCTGTGTAGGTAATGTTTCCTGAGGTTACATCACCATTGATTTTCTTCCAATCATATCCGATCAGATCGCGCTGATATGAGAAAGTATAACTGTCAGCTTTAAGCCTGTCAATTTCAGCAAAAGGAGTGATAGAATCAAGCACTGCCATCACAAGGGTATCGTTCAGTAAAACACCATTCACCAGATAGGGATAAGGTTCTCCGGTATTTGTAAACAGCAGTGTTGTGTAGGTAGTAAAATGTAAATCCCAGCTATTGGCTGGTGGCTCAATTTGCGGATCATTGAACCCACCTTCAAAGGAAAGGGTAACATTCCGGCGTGAAGGGTCGCGTGGCATTGTAAAAGTGCGCTCTTCAGATCCATCCGGGTTTGCAATACGAATACTTACTTCAAAACTTTCAGGATCAATGATGGGTTGAATTTTAAGATACCCCCTCGAAAATCCTTCAGAATCTATTCCCCTGTCAATCAGAATTACTTCACCTGATTCTTTCAATCCCTGCAGATCAGATATCCACCATTTGCCAATTGCATTTCCGGCGATATCTCCGGTTGACTCATCGAAATGCATCTCCATACCCTCTGGACTGATTGGCTGGCTGAAATCAAAAATACCAGTGCGGGCTGCATACATAAATATGCCGGTATTGAGCCACAAAGTGTAATCGCCGGGCTGACAACTCAGCGCAATATCCCAGTCAACGCGGTCATTGGCTGACACAATTTCACCATCGCTCAGGCTGAAATATGACTGTATGGAATAATCTTCCTGCATTTCAACCATAAGGGTTTCAACATTTCCCGGTTTCTGCGGCACCACAACTTCATCTTCCTTAAAACAGGAAGAGAAGACCAATAGAATCAGCACCAAAAAACTATTTAACCTTAGTCTCAGTTTCATTTTTCGAAATATTAAATGACAACTTTACAAAGAATGTTCTTCCCCAGGCAACCGGCACATTACCACCGGCACCGGAATGCACACCCCCGGAGCCTCCGGTTGATGTAATGTTGGTCACATCAAATAAATTGCGGACACCAACATTTGCCGCCAGTCTCTTATTCATAAAAGTTTTGAGAACCGTAAGATCCAGGTTGTGATAAGCATCCATAGAACCTTCATCCAGCTGCCCGTCAGCGCGCATGATTATCCTTGTGGTTTTTCCGGTGTACTTATAAATAGCTGTAATATGAAGATCAATCTCATCCATACGGCAAGTAACCTCTGAAGTTACTTCGGGAGACCAGTAAAGTTTCATACTTTCATTTCCCTCAAAACGATTTGCCTTGCCGGTACTTCCCCAGCCAAGCCTCAGGTCGAAGAACGGATAAAGAGAGGAACGGATTCCCACCGAATAGCCCATAGTTTGGGACTGGTCAAGATTGAAATATGTGTAAGAACCATCACCGGTTTCGGCCAGAGTAATCTGATTTTCAATGTTATTCAGAAAGAACCGGGCTTCAGTTTCGGTGGCATAGGTTACCTTTTCTATGCGGTGGGTAAGCTGAAGCTGCACATGGTTTGAATTTTCGGGTTTCAGGTCAGGATTTCCTGTAATATCATGATTCACATCAACAAAAAAGAGATAGAGTTCCTTAAGCGAAGGCGCCCTGAATCCACTGGAATACGATGCCCTGAACATCACGCCTTTGTGTGGGCCGGCTTTAGCATGCATGGCATAAATGAGTGGGGAACTGAAACGGCTGTTGTATGCATACCTGAAACCTGGCTGCAACGAGAACCATTCCAATGGCTGATATTGAATTGTAGCAAATCCTGCAATATCTGTAACATCCTGCGTCTGATTTCCTATGCGGTCGCCGGTTGCCCATTCTGCATTAACATCATATCCTATTTGTGATCCAAACTTCCCTGATTCATTCCTGAAGGAATACATTCCCCGCGACAGAAATGACCCGAATCCGGTGGTGTCATATTCCGTTGGCGTCTTTTCAGGGATTGTAAGATCATTGTAATAAAGTGTGCGAATGCGACGGTAAAACGAGAGAGAATTGCTGGCTGTAAATGGATTCGCACCCTTGGTAGAAATATCAGCTTTTGCTGTTATCCTGTTGGTTCCGAAATGATTATCAAAAGCACGTTCGAAGTATGGAGGCAATAAATCACCTCTGATAAGCAGCAATTCGTCAAAATAGCTCAGTCGGATTTTTACACTTAATTTTTTTAGCGAAAGGCTGTGGTTGGCATCAGCATTCACTTGCCGGCGAGGCTTCCACAGCTTGGCACGACCTCCGTCTTCGGGAGAATAACCACTGAAAAAATTTCGCCCTGCCTGAAGACCAAAAGCATTTTTGCCTTTTCTGAGGCTGAATCCACCGTCGAAGTTGATGATCCCCACTGATTCCAGAAAAGTGCCAGCATTTGCAGTAAGTGAATTACCGGGTATTTCATTTGGAATTATATTTACTACGCCCGCCAATGCATTGCTGCCATAAATAACCGACATTGGCCCTTCAATAATTTCTACCTGTCTGGCATTCTGAAGGTTTATCTGACTCAGGTCAACACTTCCGTTTAAACGCCCTATAACAGGAACACCGTCAACGAGTATTTTTACATGTTCTCCCGATAGCCCCTGAAGTGTCATTCCGGTACCCAAAGAAGCATCCTGAGAAAATCGGATATTCATCTGATTGCGGAGTAAGCCGGTAAGATCAGTAGCTGCACTTCGCCTCAACTGCAGCTGATTAATCACATTTACCCTGTAAAGTGAACGATCGGCGCTGCCAGGGTTATATTGAGCAGTAACAACTATCTCATCAAGTGAGAAAACTTCAGGCAGCAAACTGATTGTTTCGCCTTTGCCGGGAAACAGTGTGTCGTTGTATGCCTGAAAGCCAACATAAGTAACCTGAAAAACGGTAGGTCTGTCGATCGTAAACTTCACAAATCCATCGAAATCACTCACAAAGTAGCGCGATGTTTTTGACCCGGATTCTGTTGCTTTAACATGAGCAAATGCAACAGGTTTGCCTGTGCGTGAATCAACAACACGCACAGGCATTTCCTGCCCGGAAAGAAGCATCGGCAGCCAAATGCCAATGAAAACCAATCCGAAAAGTATCTTCATTATTTTACAACGACTTTAAATGCCGAATTTCGAGCTTTATCATTGATTTTCAGCACATAAGTCCCCGGATCTATGCCTGAAATCTGAAATTCATGCAGCAGTGAGTTATCGAGTAATTGCTCTCTGACCAGTCTTCCGCTTAAATCGTAAAGACCAGCAACAGCGCCATTCAAGGATTCATTCAGTTCAAGCTTGAAAACATCTGAAGCCGGATTGGGATAAACTTTAGCAACCGGAATCTTATCGAAAGATGCAGAGGCTGTAGCAACTTTCTGAACTGAAAATGTAGATGTACCAGTGCCTGAACCTGAAAAAGCTTCAAAAACAACTTTATAAACTGACCCGGCGGCATTCTGAACAAAATAAGCCAATGAATCGGTTATTTCCCACTGAAAGGTCGTCATGTTGATGGTTTTCCAATCGTGACCAATTACATCAGCTTCAGGGAAGAAATCCAGGTCTGTGTAATCGGTAAAATCAGGTGTAACCGGATGAGCCTGAGCTACAGTGTTGCCTTTTTTTGTAAGAACTCCGTTTACCGGATAATAAGTACTCTGAACCAAAGTGTTGTAACGGGTAAAAAGTAAATCCCAGTCTGCTGCCAGAGGTTCGCGGTCAACGATGCCGGTAGTAAATGAAAAAGCCATCATTTGCCTGTCATTGTATGGAGTTACATTAAGTGTATCGGTTTGATCGTTTGAACCATCGAGGTTTGCATAGCGGATCACATACTTATTTTCAGTGGATATTTTCCTGATAATCTGAAGTTTGCGATAAACACCATCAAGAGGCTTTATCAGGTATATCGAATCACCGACTACATTGTGTGTTGTCATACTGTAAACACCCCAACCGTAATCAGGATGCCCAAGTGCATTCCGGTTGAATGCTCCGTTTTCGAAATCGGCAGCATCGTTATACATTTTATTCCAGCTCGCCATTCCGGTGGTATCAAATGATTCCCAACCGCTGATAGCTGCATTCGGGTAAGTGTATAAAACAACACCTGCTCCGTCATTAATTACAATACCAGCGCTGAAAGCATTGGAATAAAAAGCGATATCCCAGATATTGCGAGGAGATACCTTCACTTCACCATCGGAGAGAGAGAAAAAGACTTCATTTACATACTGATTGCCCATTGAGGCGGTATAAGTAGTCTGAGCCTTTGTGCCAGCAGAGATGAGAGAAATAAGGAAAATAACAGATATGGTAAGTGCGTTGAAAGTTTTCATCGGACATTTTTTTTTGAATAAAGTAATATGACGCAGATGTTATTATATCTGGTCAGAAGTTAAAAAAAGCGGGCGGGAAATCAGGAAACTAAAGGTGGTGCACGAAGGCCATGGTCAGCAGGGATGCCGATCACGATAACTGCCAATGGGCAGTAATCAGGTAATGATATTTCAGAAAACTGAAGTTTAAGGGCAATTTCCAATTCCTGAATACAAACATTCTGCGCCTGAAAGTAATCAAGCGATGGCAGATCATTTGAAACAATAAGGGTTTCTTCCCTTTTGCTTAAAATGCCAGCGGGAATAAGCGTTCTTCCAAAAATATGATGTTGATGGAAATTGATAAGTGAACCGAGGTAAATCCAGAAAACAAGGAAAGCTGTTGCCAATATGGCAATTTTCCCGATTCTTGTTATGGACCTCTGATTTTTCATTCTTTTAGCAAGGATACCTAAGTGTGTCCAATTTGTAGTAAATGCAAAAGTAATATTAAACATGTAAGTATAACATTAGAATGATTCTAAATTAGGGCGTGGTATTTTTTTATGTCGATGCACTATGTATTAGCCTCATAGAATAGTAATCATATTCTTTCTTTTAAACCACATAGGCACATAGGTCACAAAGGGATTGAACACTATGTTATTTATGTTTCTATGTGGTTCAATTTTTTTCTATTGTACTGGAAAATCTCCTGACTCGATAATCGTATTTCTAATCTTTTATATTAGCTGGATTATCAATTTTTTAAATTTTTTGGATGTTTATTTGAGTGTCTTGGAATTGCAAATACATACAAATAATCAGGCAATTACATAGAGTTATATCAGTAAGGGTGTCCCTGTGTCGAAATCAGGAACTATGGATTGGAAACTATGTGATCTATGTGCCTATGTGGTTCAATTTTTTGCCAGCGTACTAAAAAATCTCTCACTATAGACGTAAATAGTTGAACTTAATGACTCACCCGCTTAAAATCAAAAGGGGCTGTCACGTTTCCGCGACAGCCCCATAAGATTAAAGCACAAACTTTATATAGTTAGGCCAGTTTAACCTTCACGGCGTTTAAGCCTTTTTTTCCTTCCTGGAGCTCAAAAGTAACCGAATCGCCCTCATTTACACGGTCGATAAGACCAGTAGCGTGAACAAAGTACTCTTTTCCGGATTCGTCGTCAAGAATAAATCCGTAACCTTTTGATTCATTGAAGAATTTTACTTTTCCTGTTTTCATAATATTGGTAAAATTAAAAATAATCGCAAATATAAATTAATTATGCTTCCATCTGCAAGCAGTATTAAAAAAAATCTGCAAATCATTGATAATATTTAAAATTTGGGGCGAAAACACCCTTTTTATCATCAGTTTCTCCAGAAAAAACAATGCAAAAACAAATTTAGCTCTATGAAAGTCCTTCAATACTTGCTTTCAAAAGTTCAATTTTTGAGATTGCATCGGCCTGTTTCTGACGTTCATTTTCAACAACCTCAGGTTTTGCATTGCTGACAAACCGCTCATTGCTTAGTTTCTTCTCAACTGAATCGAGGAATCCCTGCATATACTTCAGTTCGGTCAGTAGTTTTTCGCGTTCAGCTTCCAGATCGATAGTATCTCCAAGCGGAATATAATATTCGGTTGACTTCACCATAAACCCTGCAGCAGTTGCAGGCTTATCGTCAACATAAGAGATTGCGGAAATATTGCCCAGCTTAGCCACTACATCATCAAACTGCCGGCCGGGGTTTTCGCCTCTGACCATAAGTTCGACCTGATCTTTAAACGGCAGGTTTTTGTCTTTGCGGACATTCCGGATACCAATTACGGCAGCACTTGCATGTTCGAAAGCTGCAATTACCTCAGCATCAGATGCTGCGGGAACCGGCATATCGCTTAACATAATGGTATCGCCTGATTTACGATCGGCAATCATATGCCATATTTCTTGGGTGATAAATGGCATAAACGGATGAAGTACCTGCATAAGTTTTCCGAAGAAACCAATTGTGGTTTCCAGGGTAAGCTTGTCGATAGGTTGCTGGTATGCAGGTTTCACCATTTCGAGATACCACGAACAGAAGTCGTCCCAAACCAGTTTATAGGCAGCCATCAGCGCTTCCGATAGTCTGTATTTGTCGAAGTTTTCTTCAATCTGTGCAAGCGCGTTGTTGAATCTGGCATCAAACCATTGTGCTGCGGTTGAGGCATAAACAGGCTGAGGAAGGGTGTCGTCAACAGTCCAGCCTTTTACCAGTCGCAGGGCGTTCCAGATTTTGTTGCTGAAATTTCGCCCCTGCTCACACAAACTATCATCAAAAGGCAAATCGTTACCGGCAGGAGATGTAAGCAACATCCCTACCCTGACGCCATCTGCACCAAACTTTTCAATAAGTGCGAGCGGATCAGGAGAATTTCCCAATGATTTCGACATTTTCCTGCCCAGCTTATCGCGTACAATCCCGGTAAGGTAAACATTTTTGAAAGGAACTTCTTTCTGGTATTCCAGTCCGGCCATAATCATACGGGCCACCCAGAAGAAAAGAATCTCAGGCGCAGTAACCAGATCGTTTGTCGGGTAGTAATATTTAATATCGGGGTTTCCGGGATTGCGGATACCGTCGAAAACTGAAATCGGCCAAAGCCATGATGAGAACCAGGTATCAAGTACATCTTCGTCCTGACGTAAATCTTCAGAAGTCAGACCCGCATTTCCGCTTATGGTCCGTGCTTTTTCAAGTGCATCTTCCTTGGATTTGGCAACTACAACTTCACCTGTCGGCAGATAATAGGCAGGTATCCTCTGCCCCCACCACAACTGACGGCTTATGCACCAATCGCGCACATTTTCCATCCAATGGCGGTAAGTATTTTTAAACTTCTCAGGATGGAATTTTACGGTATCGTTCATTACAACTTCAAGCGCCGGCTTTGCCATTTCTTCCATTTTCAGAAACCACTGAACGGAAAGCTTGGGTTCAATTACTTCGTCGGTACGTTCTGAAAAACCAACATTGTTGACATAATCTTCAATCCTGAGCATATGTCCGTGATTGGTCAGATCCTCAACAATTTTTTCACGAACCACAAACCTGTCTAACCCAACATAAAGCTGCGCTTTTTCGCTGAGTGTGCCGTTATCGTTGAAAATATCTATCGATTCAAGGTTATGTTTAATGCCGATGGTGTTGTCATTAATGTCGTGTGCCGGGGTAATCTTCAGGCAGCCTGTACCAAATTCCCTGTCAACATACTCATCAGCAATCATTGGAATTGACCGCTTGAGCAGCGGAACAAGCACACGTTTACCTTTAAGATGTTTAAACCGCTCATCTTCGGGATGATAACAAACGGCGGTATCACCCAATATGGTCTCAGGACGGGTTGTAGCAATGGTTACCCATTCATCATCCGAACCTTCAACCTTATAGCGGATATAATAGAGTTTTGACTTAACTTCTTTGTAGATAACTTCTTCGTCGCTCAGGGCAGTTAGTGCTTTCGGGTCCCAGTTTACCATGCGAACACCACGGTAAATGAGCCCTTTGTTGTATAGATCAACAAAAACATCAATCACCGATTCATACATGGATTCATCCATGGTGAATTTGGTGCGTTCCCAATCGCAGGAAGCACCAAGTTTTTTGAGTTGCTCCAGGATAATTCCGCCGTGTTTCTCTTTCCATTCCCAGGCATGGGCAAGAAATTCATCGCGGGTAAGTGAAGCTTTTTCAATGCCATCGGCCCTGAGTTTGGCAACCACCTTGGCTTCGGTTGCAATGGAAGCGTGATCGGTACCTGGAAGCCAGCAGGCATTTTTTCCCTGCATACGTGCACGACGCACCAATACATCCTGAATGGTATTGTTGAGCATATGGCCCATATGCAAGACTCCGGTTACATTTGGCGGAGGGATTACAATGGTGAAAGGTTCCCGTTCATCGGGAACAGATCGGAAATAATTGTTGCTGAGCCAGTGTTGATACCATTTATCTTCAATTCCTGAAGGATCGTATTTGGTGGGAATTTCCATGTGTAGAAAGCTATGCAGGGTTATTTTTATGAAGGTGCAAAATTAGTAAAAAACGGCAAATGCTGAACATAAATCAAGATAGTCAGGGTTTGACTCAAAATTAATGTTTAACCCAGAATCAGCGCTTGATAAGTCAAGCGCTGACTCAGAACCCGCGTTATTAGGCAGGGCTTGACCCGAACATGCGTTCGTCTCAAAAGATAAATCCGAGACGAAGTCAAGCAACGACTGTCGATCGTTGGTAGTCAGGGCTTACCATTTTGAGTCAGGGCTTGACCCGATCTATCGCTTCGTCTCTAAAGATAAATACGAAACGAAGTCAAGCACTGACTGTTGATCGATGGTAGTTAGGGCTTGACCCGATCATTCGTTTCGGTTCAAAAGATAAATACGATACGAAGTCAAGCACTGACTTTCAGCAAACCAGCCCTGACTATCGATCCACTATCATAAACAAACCTGAACAATGTCAATAGTGGCGTTGTTAATTCTGAACTAAAAAAATCCGGAAAATGAAGAAAATCAATCTGCTGCTCAGCCTGGCAATTGCCTCGGGTATAATAATTTCCTGTTCAAAAAGTGATGATCCTGCGCCAACAGGAGATCCAGGGCCTAAGTTTCTGGCGGTTAAATCTGTGATTTCAAGCAATTGTGCAACCTCAGGTTGTCATAATTCATCTTCAAGTGCAGGTGGCCTGAACTTTGAGAGCAATACAACAATTGTTAACAATAGCTCTCGTATCAAATCAGCTGTTGATCAGGGAACTATGCCACCAAATGGTCAGCTTTCGGCAGCAGACAAAGCAAAAATTAACGACTGGATCAATGCCGGAGGGGGCCTGACTGATTAAACGGGCCTTTTAGTCAGGGCTTGACCCGAATATATCCTTTGTTCCACCATTTTTGAGTCAGGGCTTGACCCGAAAACTCCTTTCGGTTCAAAAGATAAATTCGAAACGAAGTCAAGCACTGACTCCTGAACCAGCGTTTTGAGTCAGGGCTTGACCCGAATATTCGCTTCGTCTCATAGGTAAATCCGAGACGAAGTCAAGCACTGACTATCGATCCTTTTTAGTCAGGGCTTGACCCGAATTTTCCTTTCGGTTCAAAAGATAAATTTGATACGAAGTCAAGCACTGACTCCTGAACCAGCGTTTTGAGTCAGGGCTTGACCCGAACTTTCCTTTCGGTTCAAAAGATAAATTCGATATGAAGTCAAGCACTGACTGTCGATTGACTCTCTAATCTGCTTTCCTGATTACTTCAATGTTAAAATTGGCAGCCAATGCAGCCAATGCGCCAACTGCAGCAAGCACCGGCAAAAGCAAAGCGCCGATTACGCCAACAGTTACGGGTATTTCGAGGTAAACTTTCCCATCTTCGTCTTTGATAATGATTCGGGTGATGTTTCCCTGATGAATCAATTCCTTGATTTTGGCAAGAAGTTCTTCTCCTTTGACTTTAAATTCGTTGTGATTTTCCATGATAATGTGTTTATTAGCCACCAAGGCACCAAGACACAAAAAAGTATCAAATAATTTTCTGATTCTTGCAAACTTGCGAACCTGCGTGTCTCACTGATTGTGCATTTATTAAACGCAAAAAAGCACTGCCGGTTACACACCGGCAATGCCAATTCAGAAGTTTTCAGCCGTTGGGCTGTTTATCAGAGGCTTGCGCTGATAAGGAATGTTGCTGCAAAAGCAATAATCGCGTAAAGCTCAGGAAATACAGCAAGAATAAGTGTGTTACCAAACACATCGTGTCCGGAACCAATGGCTGCTATACCGTTGGCACAAACTTGTCCCTGCTTGATGGCTGAGAGAAGGGCAACAAACCCAAGAGCCAGACCAGCGCCAAAAATAGCCGCAGCCTGAGCCATTGTAATTTCAGGAGTAAGAAAACCCTGAAGAATAAAGTATCCCATAAATCCGTAAAGTCCCTGAGTTCCTGGCAAAGCGCTCAGAACAAGGTAATTACCAAAAGCATCAGGATTCTTCTTAAGCGCGCCCAGTGAAGCATTGCCGCCAATGGATACACCAAAAGCACTGCCGATTCCGGCCAATCCAATCATCAGTCCAACGCCAATGTAAGCTAAAATAATCGGTTCCATAGTGAAGTTGTTAGTATTAATTGATTTTAGGTTAATTTTCTGAAAGGTTGATATTTTTTGCCACCTCCTGCGAAGCCGGCATTTTTGTAAAACTCGACAAATGTAAGACGCATCGGATGCACAAATGAACCAAGTCCCGACATAAACAGATTGATGCTGTGCCCTACCACCAGAATGATCACCATAAAGAATATGCCGACAATGCTGGTTCCGACCGAAAGAGCAAGGCTGTTGAACACAAATCCAAGAATTGCACTTGAAATACCCAGGGCAAACAAACGGATGTACGACAACAGATCACCAAGCACCCCGGTTACCATGTTATAGCTGTTCCATAGGCCAAGCCCGAAGTTGAGGAAAATACTTTTACCCGGTGAATTGAGAAACAGAATCATCACACCGCTGATACCAAGTATAGCATACATGATGGGTTTCAGCGTTTCCATGGGAACTGCTGCATATTTATTCAGACCCATAATTGCGGCCATACCAATCAGCAGAATCATCCAGCCAATGGTAGCAACTGCATATTTGAATCCGAATTGCACTGTTTCGTTTGCAGCTTTCACGCCCATTCCAAACAGAATCTGGATTCCTCCCAACAGCAGCGCAAGTGCAAAAAGTAAGCTGTTGATGTCGGTGTTATTGGCCTTAAACATCAATTGCATCTGACTGTAGCCTGGTAAACCGGTTTCGTAAAGCGGTATTCCGAAGGCAGTTCCGCTGATCAATCCAAAAACGATGGTTGAAATACCAAGATAACTGACCAGTGAAGCAATTGGTTTAAGGTCTTTTCCGACTTTTCGTTTCGCAATAAGGGCAGCCAGTGTTACCAGAATTCCATATCCGGCATCACCAAGGCAGAATCCGAAGAAAATGGTGTAAAACGGAGCAAAAAACGGGGTAAGATCAAGTTCGCGATACCCGGGAAGTGAATAAAGTTCACCAAGCACCTCAAATTTACTTGAAAATCCTTTGTTCTTCAATAAAATCGGAACTCTGTCGCCGGGCACCGGTGATTCCATAAAGTAAAGCACACCTTCCTTATCCAGAAAGCTGTTAAGTACCGGCATCGTTTCGGCCGGAATCCAGCCTTCAAGAATTCTGAGATGCTCATCAGCTTCCTTCACCGTAGTTTCAAATGCTTTATCGAGTTCGGCATCCTGCAGAATCTGCTGCCTGAAGTTTTTCAGAACCGGCAGATGTTTTTTTGCGATTTCATCGAGACGGGCATTCAGTGTTTCTGCTTTTGCGTCAAGTTCGGTTTTGCGCGCTTGCAACCAGGCGATGGAGTGTGCGGGAATTTTAACTTCATCGGCATCAAAAGCTGGTTTTGAACCATCAATATCAACCACAGCAAAATAAACAATGCCTGCGGCCTGACTTATCTCAAACACAAAACTGTTTTCTGCCCATTTCGGATCCCAGGAGCGCAACAAACAACTGAACAATCTGATTTTTATGCCTTTCTGAGCAAGGTCGTGTATCTTTTCGGGTGAGAAATCTCCCCACGGGCTAACCTCTGCAGTTTCTTTGCGTAATGCTGCCAATTGCTGCTGAAGGTGCACCTGATCAGCCTGAATATCATTTACTTCGTCAAATAATAATTCAGCGGTTGCCGTTTCCTGAGAGGTTTCTGGTGTTATCTCACGCGATTCCAGTGAACGGATCATTTTATCAATCTGATCGGCTTTCTGAAACTGCAAACGTATACCTTCGGTAACAATTCTCGGTTTTTCAATGATGTGGATTACTCCGAGTTCCCGCAGTTTCAGCAGGAAATCATCGTACTCCTTGTGATAAACCAGGAAGGAATATTTTTTCATCGGAGCTATCATGCTTCCTCCTCCATCCGCTGTTGGCGGTCTTTTACAATTTTCTGCGCCGATTTAGAGAGATTCTCTTCATCTTCCATAAATCGTTTTATCTTTAAGATTGCTTCTTCGTAACCCGGTATCTGTACTTTTTCATAAAGGTTCACCTTTTGGGTAGTTTTACGACGGGCATGATCAAGCAATGCCATTTTACGATTAAAAAATTCACTTTCAATGCCAATGGTGGCCAGTTCCCTGACTATACCAATGCCATCGGCAAACCAGGCAGGATTGTTAAACAAACTGAAATCACCGATCGCAAACTTCACTTCTTCAAGCACCGGTATTCTAACACCGGCAATTTTCCTGATGGTCAATTCAACATCTTCCACCTTTACCAGATTGGTATCAAACTCACCCCATAACCTTACCATTCCCTGATATCCGGCAATGGCGTCATCCAGTTTCTGGCTGAGTGCAAGGGCGGTATCTTTGGCTTTTTTCACTTCCATGCGCAATGCCGATTCTTTATTCTTGATGGTTGGCAATGCCTTTACCCTGACCTTCAACTGTTTGTTGAGATCCTGAAGTGAGGTTTTGTTGTATTGAAATTTTATAGCCATCTTTTTTTTTATCAGGGACGAGGGACGTTAATTGGGGACGAGGGACGGTGGTTAGGGACGAGGGACGGCATTATTCAGGCCAGTAGCTGTCAACAAATTCCTGTTTTATTCCTACTTCTGCTTTGGTAAAATGTTTACCGAACAAATCCCAGGCTGTATCCAGCATCGCCGTTGTGTCGATATTTACGTCAATCGCCAACAGATCATTTGAATATTCACGCGCAAAACTCATTGTGCGAACATCGTAGTCAGTCAGGTCAAATCCGTTTTCAAGTTTCGTTTTTGCATTGGCAGCATCGGCATACAAACGAACTGCAGCATTCATCACCTGTGGGTGATCTTTGCGGGTTTGTTTACCAATTACCAGCTGTTTCAGCCTCGACAATGAACGGAACGGGTCAACAATTACCTTCCCGATATCAGAATCACGGCGCAGAAACAACTGACCTTCAGTAATGTAACCGGTGTTGTCAGGAATAGCGTGTGTGATGTCGCCGCTCGAAAGTGTAGTCACTGCAATAATCGTAATGGAGCCTCCTTCAGGGAACTGCACTGCTTTTTCGTAGATTTTTGCAAGATCGCTGTAAAGTGAACCCGGCATACTGTCTTTCGAAGGAATCTGATCCATACGGTTTGAAACGATACTCAACGCATCGGCATAAAGCGTCATATCCGTAAGCAGAACCAATACCGTTTCTTTTTTGTCGAAAGCAAAATACTCGGCAGCAGTCAATGCCATATCTGGAACCAGCAATCGTTCAACCGGCGGATTCTCGGTGGTGTTTACAAAGCTTATGATGCGGTCGAGGGCACCGGCATTGTCGAAAACATTTTTGTAATACAGATAATCGTCGTTGGTAAGACCCATTCCGCCTAGGATAATTTTATCGGCTTTCGCCCTGAGCGCAACCATCGCCATTACCTGATTGTATGGTTGATCGGGATCGGCAAAGAAGGGGATTTTCTGCCCGGTTACCAGCGTATTGTTGAGGTCGATACCTGCAATACCAGTGGCAATCAGCTCCGAAGGTTGTTTGCGGCGCACCGGATTCACCGATGGTCCACCAATTTCGCGAACTTCACCTTCAACTTCAGGTCCGCCATCGATGGGCTCACCATATGCGTTGAAGAATCTGCCAGCCAGCTCTTCGCTTACTTTAAGCACTGGTGGACGTCCCATAAAAATAACTTCAGCATTGGTTGGAATTCCTTCCGTTCCGGAGAAAATCTGCAAGGTTACATTATCGCCCTGCAGTTTAACTACCTGAGCCAGACGACCGTTAACGGTAGCCATTTCTTCGTAACCAATTCCACTCGCCTGCAACGAACAGGTTGCTTTGGTGATCTGCGTAATTTTGGTGTATATTTTTTTGAATCCCTGAGTTTCCATTAGGCCACTTTCCTTTCTTTAATAACTTCTGCAAGTTCTGTTTCGTACTTCTTAAAATCCTCACTCTGGTAAAGTGAATAGTTCATCTGCTTAAATACATTGATTACCCGCTTGAACCATGGATTTACATCCTCAAAATTATCGAAATCGAAATCGGCACGGCAGACACCCAAAACTTTTTCAAGCATTTCTTTTTGCCTTGCTATGGGCGCAGAGCAGTCAATTTTATCGAATGCATCCTGCTGAAGAATTACAAAATCAATTACTTCTGATTTCCAGTAGCGCAGGTGATAATCAATGGGCACACCATCATCGCCAAGAATATTGATCTGCTCATAAGCTTCCTTGCCGCGAAGCAGAATGTTTTTTGCTTCCAGCACATTTCCGAGCCAGTCGGGGGCAATGTTTGCAGCCAGATATTCCTGAAGTTCTGGATATTCGAGATATTTTGAATAGCTGTCGATGGGATCAACCGCCGGATATCGTTTGCTGTCGGCGCGCTGTTGTGACAAAGCAAAGAAGCAGCGGGCCGCTTTTTTGGTTGATTCGGTCACCGGCTCTTTCAGGTTACCACCTGCAGGCGAAACGGTCCCGATAAAGGTAATGGAGCCTGTGCTGCCGTTGTTCAGGAACACATATCCGGCACGGGCATAAAAGCTTGAAATAATCGCGGGTAGATCCATCGGGAATGCATCAGGACCTGGAAGTTCTTCCATACGGTTCGACATTTCGCGCAAAGCCTGAGCCCAGCGTGAAGTAGAATCGGCCAGCAGCAACACTTTAAGTCCCATGGAGCGATAATACTCGCCAATGGTCATGGCGGTGTAAACCGAAGCTTCCCGGGCAGCAACCGGCATATTTGAAGTGTTTGCAATGATGGTGGTGCGTTCCATCAGTTTGCGACCGGTGCGCGGGTCGTCGAGTTCAGGAAATTCAGTAAAGATCTCCACAACCTCATTGGCACGCTCACCGCAGGCAGCCACAATAATCAGATCGGCTTCCGCTTGTTTTGAAAGGGCATGCTGCAAAACTGTTTTTCCTGATCCGAAAGGTCCGGGAATAAAACCGGTTCCACCTTCAACAATCGGATTCATGGTATCGATGATACGAACACCGGTTTCCATCAGACGGAAAGGCCTTGGTTTATCGGTGTAAGCTTTGATGGGCATTTTTACCGGCCATTTCTGAATCATGCTGATATTTATCTCGCTGCCTTCAGCATCGGTGATTACAGCAATAGTTTCAGAAGCTTTGTAAGTTCCGGCAGGTTTTACACTCTTAATGGTGTATTTACCTTCAAACTTGAAAGGCACCATAATTTTGTGGCCGATCCAGTTTTCTTTGACTTCTCCAAGCCAATCTCCGGCAACAACAACATCGCCGGCTTTTGCAATGGGCGTAAAATCCCAGGCTTTATCCACATCAATGGCTGCAGTATATTCGCCGCGTTTCAGAAAAGTTCCGACCATAGTATCAAGGTCATTCTGCAAACCATCAAAGTTCTTTGAAAGGATGCCGGGGCCGAGCGTTACCTCAAGCATATGACCCATAAATTCGACAGGTTCGCCGACTTTTAGTCCGCGGGTGCTTTCAAAAACCTGGGTGTAAGCCTTGTTGCCCAGCACTTTGATAACTTCTGCCATAAGCCTCACACCTGCAAGGTTTATAAAACAGATTTCGTTTTGCGATACGGGGCCGTCAACTTCAACGATCACAAGGTTGGCAATAATGCCGGAAACCTTTCCGGTTGTCATTTTATTTTCTTCCATCTTTTATAGCAAACTCATTAGAAAATTCATAACTGTTTTTTAGTTCACCCAGCAACTTGCGGAACATCTCTTCGCCGGTTGACTGATCAAGCTGCAGCCAGCGTTCAATTATTCCAAGCTTCAGATAATAGGCCATCAGTACTTCAAACGAAAAGTAGTTGAAAGTATTCAGTTCATCCAGATAACTCCAGCGCAGCAGATCAATGGCCTTTTCGCGCATCAGAATATCTTCGGTTTCAACGATCTGAAGCACTTTTTCAATCCAGTGCCAGTCAGAAGATAATCCCAGATCGCGGGCCGTGCTTCTGCGGATAATTTCAGCAACCGCATTGTTGCCGATTACCTGATGTTCAAAAGGAATTCCATGTTTGCGGGCAGAAAGCACCAGCAGCACATTCTTCAGGTTCAGCTCAAAAGTAAACCAGTCGCGCAGAAAAGTGTGATCGCTGGCAAGCATCTCTTCATACCACAGGGTAGCCAGCTCATTCTCGGGTGAGAGGTTGGGATAAAGCCGATTTTCGTCATTCATGCTGTCGATAAAGCGCTTCATGTAAGTCTTTATCCTGACAGGCTCCAATATTTCATTGGCCAGAACATCGGGCGTATAGACACCCAGATGGGACAAAGGCCGCTGCAGTTTAAGCAGCAAAGTGAGCAGGTTGCGGTTGTCTTCAGCCAGAAAAAGCAATTCCGTACGCTGGTAATCGCTTTCGCTGAGACCCTCTTTCAGCTCCTCTCTCAATGCGGCAGTTCCGAACTGAAGCTTTCCCTGCTCAATGGTAATATCGGGCAGTCCGGCTACGAGGTAGTAATAATTTTGTTTGAACATTTTTATTCGCCGAATAAAAGGTTAATGGTTCTGGGGCGCATAAAGGACCGGAAAAAGCCGGTAAAGTCCTCATCGGTAAAACTGATAAGGTAACTTTTATCCTTTGGACCAATTTTGAAACCACCTTTTATTTTTTCATCGAAACTAACGGCAACACCGGCGTTCATCACCTGGCTCAGGCGACTGCCAAAGTATTGTTCAAGTGCTTTTTCATCGGCTTTCGGCAATACCAGTGCGGCATTATTGTCGAAATTTTCGAGTGCTTTGCGGATAAGATCACCCACAAATGCTTTATCTGAAATAACTTCTTTAACCGGGGCATCCACCACATTTGCAGTTATCATCGAAGCAATCTGCTGCCTTAAAGCGCTGACGGCCTGTTTCGACGACATGCGGATTTCTGATTGTGCATTTCGCTGAATTTCTTCGGCGTTTTGCTGTGCTTTTTTTACAATTTCATCAGCTTGCTTACGGGCATTTTTGGTTAACTCTTCTGCTTCTTTGTGCGCATTTTCGAGAATGATGGCGGCTTCCTGGCTGGCTTTTTCCACACCTTCGCTGTAGATTTTCCGGGTGAGCTCCTGAAGTTTATTTTCCATGTTGGGGATTTTTCAGATTTTGCGCAAAAATAGAGGTATTTTTTTGATTTGAAAAACTAAATCGGCAGCATTTGAAGCCGGTGTTATACGGAAGCATATTTTTAAATGATTGAATACCTATAAATTAAGCACACATTTCATTGTTAATCAATTCACAAAAAATGTTAAAGGGGTGTTAACATAGGTGGGAAGCTTCATATGAGGTTGGTGGGGGGAGAAGTTATTGCCTTATTCAAAAATGCGCTCCTTGCCCTATATATCAAAGCCGCTGTGAAATGATATGGTTTAGCTATTTCTTTCAATTAAAAATTATATTTTGTCTTTGGGAATATAGCTTTTGTAAAAGTCGCTGGTACCTTTAGCATCAAGTCTTCCAACAATTACTTCTATTGAGCTTTTTGACAATTCAATTCCAGGTCTTAAATGATAATGTTCTCTTGCTCCAGCAGGTAAGTATTTATCTTCTACTTTTTCCTGGTTTAGTTCAGCAATTTCTATTAGCAGTTTAGCAAGTGATTTTAGTCCTTCTGGATTTCCGTGTATTACTACTTCGTCCCACTTTATTATTTCTCCATCATTTTCGTCTTCATTATGAGAAATAATTATATCCAAATGCCCTTCAATTTCGTTTCCCTTTGTCTGTTTATATTTCATTGCAAGTTCTGTTGTCGGTTAGTTTTTATAAGATCACATATAACGTTGAGCCAAATACAAATAGACTAGCCTGAATATTCCGGTGAAAGTAGGCCACTATTCCGGAGCAAAGTAGGCCACTATTTCAGTGACAGAAGAGGTGGTAAAAATAGCAAAATTTTGGGATTAG
>WSXX01000012.1 GCA_009773515.1 Bacteroidota bacterium | reverse complement strand
TAGTCAATTCAAATCAAAAAATCAAAGAACGCCATTATTGTATTCTATGTCAAAGACTTACATAGAATTCTAAAAAGTTAACGCATCACTAGTAATTTCTAATTTCTAATTTCTAATTTCTATACTACCCAGCTGACCCCAACTTTATAATTTCAAATAAAATGCTGAGTAGGTTAGGCGAGTTTCTCTTTTCAATATTTGACATCCGACCTCTGATCTCTGACTTCAGACATCCGACCTCTGACCTCTGATATCTGATATCCTACCTCTTAAAATCTTACCTCCTACCTCTAACATCAAAATCATTCTTCGTAAAACGCCTCAGATCCTGGATACCAAAGCTTTTCCCTGGCAATTTCCTCTTTAAACGTATAGTAATGCATTATTGCATAAGTACATAACTCCATTTCAGGATTATAAAGCCAGGTTTCAATCACCGCGATATTCCGGTTCATTTCCTTAAGTTTAGCTTTAAGAATAAGTTCCCCCATATCGGTATATACCGGCTTTTTTAATTTTACATCCATCCTTGATGTGACTCCAGAAGTATTTAACTTAATAAATACCAGCCAACTGGCAATCTCGTCAAGCAAAGTCGCCTGAATTCCTCCATGCAATACATTCTGCCATCCCTGAAAATGAGGTTTTGGAAGCCATTTAGAAATAATGAATTCGCCGTCTTCTGAGAATGTGAGGTTTAACCCAAGCTTATTGCCGGGAGAGCACCCGAAACAGTTGTATCCTTCCTTCTCAACAAATGGATTTCTTATCTTTTTCATCTATTTTTCTTTCCCTTTTACAAAAGTTCTGGTGTTGATCATTTTACCGGTTTCGTCTGATTCTGTCCACTTTCCATCCTTTTCACCTTTCAGATATTGTCCGGAGATTTTGATATTTCCGTTCTCAAAATATTCAATGGAAGCACCGTGATTCTGATTATTCTGAAACATATCTGATGATCTGATTTTACCGGTTGCATAGAATGTTTTTTGTTCTCCTTCAAGCAAGCTACTCACATAGTTATATTCTGCAATAACATTGCCTTCCATATCATACCATTTCGAAATGCCATCTTTTACTCCGTTCATATAATTGGCTTCCTCTGATTTCTTGTTAAAAGTATTCTCATAGTAGGTAATCTGAATTCCATCCAGAAGCCCTGACTTATAATTTTTTACTGAAAGTGGTAATCCTGACTGGGTAAAAGTCCTTGATATTCCATCTGCCAGATCATTCACATAATATTGCTCAGAAACAAGGTTGGCGCGCTTTGAAAATTCGAGGGATATTCCCTGTTTTATATCCGATTCATAATTCTCAACTTTATACAGCATTTCATTCTCATTAAAATAACTGGTCCAGATACCATCTTTCAGGTTATTGATGTAAGTTCCTTTGGAAGTATAAGTGGGATCTTTTTCGATCCATAAACCTTGCTTACGGCCTGATCCATCGGTCAGGTTTATCTCAGACTGGTTCTGTGAAAACAAATTACAGGAAAGTGATCCGATAATTGCAAAAATCAGATATAGCTTTTTCATCGTTAACATCTTTGAATTATCTGTCAAAGTTATCAAATGAAAAATTAATAAGCTCTAATTTTCCGGATAAACTGCGATTATATCATAAATATCAGAAGAAGTTATGCTCACATTCACAATGCTACCGGGGGCCAGTGTTCCTGAATTATCGGTTATAACAACCTCATTATCAACCTCCGGAGAATCAAATTGAGTGCGGCCAATCCATTTGCCATCTTCCTTTTTATCAATAATAACCTGTACTGATTTTCCTTCAAATGATTTATTGCGGGCTGCTGAAATATCCTGTTGAATCAGCATCAATTCCTCGGCTCTGCGGGCTTTGGCAGCAGGTCTTACATTGTCATCAAGTTGCGAAGCGGGTGTATTTTCTTCATGCGAATAAGTAAAAACGCCCAGTCTTTCAAATTCAGATTCTCTGATAAAATCGCGCAGTTCAGCAAATTCTTTTGCAGTTTCGCCCGGATATCCAACTATGAAGCTGGTTCGTATGGCAATTCCCGGAACTTTCTCGCGGATGGTTTGAACCAGTTTTCGGGTTCCTTCTTCATCAATGCCTCTGTGCATCGATTTAAGTATTCGACTGTTGATATGTTGCAATGGGATATCAATATAATTGCAAATCTTTGAATGCTTGTTCATTACATCAAGCAATTCAAGCGGAAAACCTGCAGGATAAGCGTAATGCAACCTGATCCATTCTATACCGCTGACTTTAACCAATTCTTCGAGCAAAGCCGGCAACATGCGCTTATTGTATAGGTCGAGGCCGTAATAAGTAAGATCCTGAGCAATCAAAATCAACTCCTTTACCCCTTTTTCAGCAAGAAATTCTGTTTCAGTTACCAGACTCTCAATGGTTCGTGAAATGTTTTTTCCTCGTATTCCGGGAATTGCACAAAACGAACAATTTCTGTCGCAGCCTTCAGAAATCTTCAGGTAAGCATAATGCGAAGGAGTGGTAATTACCCTTTCTCCCAGCAATGCTTCACGATATGTGGCATTCAATGATTGAAGTATTGCATTCACATCATTCACGCCAAAGAATGCATCAACTTCAGGAATTTCCTTAAATAAATCATCTTTATAACGTTGTGAAAGGCAACCCATTACCAGCAATTTATCAATATCACCACTTTTTCGGGCTTTTGCCCAATGAAGTATTGTGTTTACTGATTCTTCTTTGGCGTCATTTATAAATCCACAGGTATTTATAATCACAACATCTGCATTTGCAGCATCTTCGTGCGATGTATTAAAACCAGCAGCCTGCAGCTGACGGAGCATTACTTCTGAATCAACCAGATTTTTGGCACAACCCAGGGTAATTATATTAATAGTCTGATTTTTTGACAATCTTGTTTTCAAGGAGAGAGACGGAATTAAAGAAGTAAAAGCCTTACCGGGATTGGTCTAGCTGAAAAGAGAATCGACAAACTCTTCCCTGACAAAGGGCTGGAGATCTGTCATTTTTTCTCCGATTCCGATGTATTTCACCGGAATTTTAAATTGATCAGAAACTCCGATTACCACACCACCTTTGGCTGTTCCATCCAATTTTGTAAGGGCGAGGGCATTAACTTCGGTAGCGGCAGTAAACTGTCTGGCTTGCTCAATTGCATTCTGGCCTGTCGAAGCATCAAGCACCAATAGAATTTCATTGGGTGCGTCAGGAAGCAGCTTTTGCATCACTTTTTTGATTTTCGACAACTCATTCATCAGGTTAACTTTATTGTGTAACCTTCCGGCAGTATCAATAATAACAACATCGGCTTTTCGGGCAATGGCAGATTTCAGTGTGTCGAAAGCAACCGAAGCAGGATCAGCACCCATTCCCTGCGAAATGCAGGTTACTCCTACCCTTTCGGCCCATATTTCGAGTTGAGAAACTGCAGCAGCCCTGAAGGTATCGGCAGCGCCTAAAATCACGGTTTTGCCGGCAGCTTTAAACTGATAGGCAAGTTTACCAATGGTGGTGGTTTTTCCAACGCCGTTTACGCCCACAACCATAATCACGTAAGGAAGCTCTCTGGCTGGAAAATCAAAACCCTGTATCAAATGATCGCCTGAATTTTCACCCAGCAAAGTTGTGATCTCCTCGCGGAGCATCCTGTTTAATTCCGAAGTTCCAAGGTATTTATCACGAGAAACCCTTTGTTGTATCCGATCAATGATTTTAAGGGTAGTTTCAACACCAACATCCGAAGTCACGAGAATTTCCTCAAGGTTATCAAGGACTTCATCGTCAACAACTGATTTCCCGACAATGGCTTTAGACAACTTTCCGAAGAAACTTGACTTTGTTTTTTCAAGTCCTTTATCAAGATCCTGTTTTTTTTCGCGTGAAAAAAATGAAAAAATTCCCATATGCCGAGGTTGAGATTGATCTATATTAAAACACCTGCAAAATTAGAACTTTTAAGGAAAGGCAGGGTCTAAAAAATAAAAAACAGGGTCTTTTCACAAAGTGGAAAAGGCCCTGCTTAATTTCGAAAGGTTAAAAATTATGGTTTAGCCAGAAAATCTTTAACTGCATCGTTGGTCATCATGGTTTCCTTAAAAGTATAAGCACCGGTTTTAGGTGATTTAACCATTCGGATAACCTTTGCAAAATCTTTACCTGAAGCTTGTCTCAGGGTAGCAACTACTTTCTTTGCCATGGTATATCTTATTTAATTTCTTTGTGAACAGTAACTTTCCTTAATGTAGCGTTAAACTTTTTAAGTTCAAGCCTTTCAGGAGTGTTTTTCTTATTTTTGGTGGTAATGTACCTGGATGTTCCGGGAACTCCGCTGGTTTTGTGCTCGGTGCACTCCAGAATTACCTGAATCCTTGCTTCTTTACTCTTCTTAGCCATTGTTGTAAGCCTTTAAAATTTGGGACTGCAAAAATACAACTATTTTTCAATCAACCAAAGCCATTCTATTAAAAAAATCAGCATTTTTATATAATTTACGCTTCAAAATCATCCTGATAGCTTAAATGCCTAAATATCAGTAATTTAAAAAAGTTATCAACTTACAAACATTGGTTTGTTGAAAAAATGAATTTCATTTGTTTAATTGAATCACAATAACTGCTTAATTTTCACGGCAGGGTAAAATAAGCATCCCTTTAATGAACTGGCAAATATATCTTAAAAGTTTTAAAGCCTACCTGCAGGTTGAGAAGTCGCTGCCCGTAAATACCATTCTGGCATACACCCGCGATGTTGCCAAACTAATGGACTATGCTGGTAATCAAGGTAATCTGACTGATCCTCGCAGCATAAAAACTTCAGATCTTCAACAATTTATCGGAGTTATTGCAGAACTTGGTCTTGAGGCCAGCACACAATCAAGGATTATTTCGGGCATACGCTCTTTTTATAATTTTCTGCTGATAGAGAATGAAATAAAGTCAGATCCCACTGAACTGCTTGAAATGCCAAGAATCGGCCGCAAGTTGCCTGATGTGCTGAGCGTGGGAGAAATTGATGCTATGATCAAGACAATTGACCTGAGTTTGCCAAACGGTGAGCGGAATAAGGCAATGATTGAAATGTTGTATGGTTGCGGTCTCAGGGTCTCTGAACTGGTTAATCTGAAAATATCAGATTTATACTTCGCGGAAAACTATATAAAAGTAACAGGTAAAGGTAACAAACAACGCCTTGTTCCGATTGGCAACGGTGCAATTGCTCAGGCGCAGCGGTACATTTCCATGATCAGGATTCACCAAAAAGTTAAAAAAGAAGCTGAAGATGTGATTTTTCTGAACAACAGGGGAAAAGGACTCACCCGTGCAATGATATTCAGTATTGTAAAAACCCTGGCGGAAAAAGCCGGCATTAATAAATCAATCAGTCCGCATACTTTCAGGCATAGCTTTGCAACACATCTGGTCGAAAACGGGGCTGATCTGCGGTCGGTTCAGGAAATGCTGGGGCATGCATCAATCACCACAACCGAAATTTACACACATTTAGACAGGGAGTACCTCAGGAAAAACATCCTGAAGTACCACCCCCGGCAAATGATGGAATAAAACTATTTATTCATCATCCTCCATATCGTCAAACTCCTCGATTTCGCCATTTTCGTTGACAAAAACGCCCCAGTTAACCGTAACGAGTTTGCTGTCCTGAAAATAAAAATCGATCAATGCTTCATCAAAAGAAACACGTTTTTCGCCCCACTCCTCTTCCTCTGAATCTATCTGAGTCAGGCCGTTCTCCTTCATCAGGGCAACGATTTCGGCTTCTGTCATCGGAAATATTTTCTTTCCGAAAAGCGTTGTTTCTTCATTGTCGGTTTCGAAACAGGAAAGTACGTGGTTGTTTTTACCTTCGAAAAACACAGTAAGTCCCAGTGAATCATAATTCCAGAGGTATGTATCGAGGTCAATATCGGCTTCTTCTCCAATATCTTCTACTTCCACCGGCTTGCCGAGCATCTTTTCAACAGTTTCGGGGCTATCGCCGAACTTAAGATCGTCAAGACCGTCAAGAAGTCCAATTTCAAGGTTAAGCTTTTTCATTTTTTGTGATTGTTTGATTTTTGTGAAGTTAAGATTGATTATTAAATCGGTGAATCAGGTTCCTTAGCCATTTGGTTAAAAACCAGATAATTAACCAGGCTTGGGAAATAATGGTTAAGCATTACTGCAAATTTTCCTTCCAAAAAGGTAAGGACAAGTTCATTCTTTCGTTTTAAGATTGCAGAAACAATTTTTTGTGCAGCTTTTTCTGATGACATCATTTTTGCTTCATCCCTTGGGGTTTCGCCTTGTGGTGAACCATTTGCCTGCAGTGCGCTTTTGCGGATATTGCTGGTAGTAAAACCAGGCGCAGCAACCAATACATGAAGTCCGGTTCTAAGGTTCTCACAGCGCAATGTTTCAAGAAAACCTCTTATTGCAAATTTCGAGGCTGAATAGCCAGTCCGTCCGGGTAAACCAATATAGCCGGCAATAGAAATTATTCCTACCACCGAGCCTCTTGTTTCGAGCAAGTGTGGCAGCGCATATTTGGTACAATAAACTGTTCCCCAGAAATTAATATCCATCAGGGTTTTTAATACGGCAAGGTCGGTATTTTTAAAGGCGGCCCGCATTGAAACACCGGCATTGTTTACCAGAATATCGATTCTTCCTTTGGCTTCTACTGCTTTGTCAATCAGATTTTTACAATCAGCCTCAATGCTAACATCTGCTTTAACAGCCATAACATCAAAACCCTGCCATTGCAAATCAGAAAGTGCAATGTCCAATCGCTCTTTATTTCTGGCCGAAATAACTACAAAAGCACCCAAGCGGCCAAACTCATGAGCCATGGCCAACCCTATTCCGGACGATCCGCCGGTGATTATCACTACTTTGCCTTTCAATATTGAGATGTTAAAACAGAAGACAATATTACCAAAATTTACGTTAACTGTTGCTACTAATATTCACAAAACAATTCAATAAAAAAAACAGTATGAAGATCACAGGATATTCTTGATGAAAAAAAGCTGATATTTGTACCTGTTCTGAACAAGAAGGATTCAAGCAATACCTTTAATATCTGCCCTGGATTACTCATGACTTTGCAAAAGTAAGCCATTGCGTCAGAATTGCTGAAAAACTTAACAAATCATAACATTTTAAAAATTAACTGCTTTGAGCAATAACATCAAAATTGAAATCTGCGCTGGTTCAATAGAATCAGCTATTGCAGCCAACAAAGGAGGTGCTGACAGAATAGAGCTATGTTCAGCCCTCAGCGAAGGAGGAATTACTCCCTCTGCCGGTATTATAGAATATGTATGCGACAACCTTAATATACCTGCCTTTATATTGATCAGACCCCGAACCGGCGATTTTCATTATTCCCGCGCTGATTATGAAGCGATGAAAAAAGATATTCTTTTTGCCAAAAGAAACGGCGCAAAAGGAATCGTTACCGGCATGCTTAATACCGATGGAACTATTGATACATGCAGAATGAAAGATCTCATTGAAATGGCTTCACCAATGCAGGTTACTTTTCACCGGGCATTTGATATGACGCGCAATCCGGTTGAAGCTCTTGAAGAAATTATCAAACTCGGTTGCCATCGTATTTTAACATCCGGTCAGGCAAACAATGCAATTGAGGGTGCCGACCTGCTGGCAGAGTTGGTTAAAATTGCCGGGCAACGTATCATCATAATGCCCGGAAGTGGTATAAATCTGTCAAACTTCAGCAATCTGGCTGAGAAAACCAAAGCAACTGAATTTCACCTTTCGGCAACCAGATCCTTTAAAAGCAGAATGTCATTTTTGAAAACCGGCGTTTCAATGGCAGGAAAAAACAGCAATGAGTTCGAAATTATTCAGACTGATGCTGAAACTGTTGAAAGTATCTGCAATCTGGCTAAACAGATAAGGATTTAAAAATCAGGAACTTCTGGTACCTGAATTATCTGCGCATTTATTTTGCATCAATAGGATTAGTCAGATCAAATTTAGCTGAAAACACCAGTTCTCCCTGAAATTCAAGTTCATACGTAAATGAACTCATATCTTCTGCAAGGATAATGTTCCATTTGCGGCTGTTGGAATCGGCCAGCATTTCCATTGTAAAATCGTCGGCCGGAAAATGCTGAACAAACGCATTGCCGGTTCCATCAGCATATCCTCCGTAAAGGGTCAGATCTTCAGGTGTGCCATCTTCGTGGCGATGATCATGACGGAATCGCAATCCTTTTTCATCAACCATAAACATCCAGGTACGGGAATGATCCTCATCTAAATGAAACGGAATGTGAATACGGTTGCTGTCGCATTTGGTGACATGCATCACAAATTTTTTATGTGCCCAGCTTTCACGACCTTCTTTGATGTAATTTTCGGCGCCGATGAACGATTTTCCGCAAAGGCTTTTCAGAGTATTCATAAAAGCCTGCTCATCAGCTGAAAGTGAGGAATAGTCATTTGATGATTTATCCGAACCTGTCTGATTACAGGCCAATAAAAACATTGCAGGTATAATGGCAAAAAGGAATCGTTTTATCATAGCTTGATTTATTTTGGAGTGACAAAAATATGATAATTAATGAAGATTAAAGGAAAATAGACGGACTGCACTTATTTTTTGACCTTAAATCCCCAAGAATATCGATGACTCGTTGCAAGTCAGGTTAGAGTTTTTAGTTTAGAAATCATCTGTTTGAATCATGCGATGTGAGTTACGAGAGATTTTGTGTAATTTCGTTCTTGAAATTCATATTGAAATTAAACGATGAAAAATATCGGAAAATTAAAATTCTGGACCTTGTTCCTGATTCTTTGTGTGGCAACATCCGACCTGTTGGCGCAGGAAATTACAAAGATCAAAGTAATGTCATGGAACATCCGGCTTGATACTCCAAACGATGGAGACAGTCAATGGAAATTCAGAAAAGATTCTCTTTGCGAAGAAATTGTGAGACAATCGCCAGACGTTGTGGGTGTTCAGGAGGCACTTCACAACCAGATGAAGGATATGCGCAAACAATTAAAAGCTTACCGTTATGTTGGTGTTGGCCGCGACGATGGAAAGAGATCAGGCGAGTATAGCGCCATTTTCTATAAAAAAAAGCATGTAAAAGCGATTCGTAGCGGCACATTCTGGCTTTCTGAAACACCTGATATTGCCGGAAGCCGCGGCTGGGATGCTGCCTGCAACAGGGTTGTTACCTGGGCTGAGTTTCGTGAAAAATCAAGCGGAAAACATTTTGTTATGTTTAATACCCATTTCGATCATATGGGTGATACTGCCCGCATTGAAAGCGCTATACTTATCATAAAAAAAACAGGAAGTATTGCCGGAAAATTACCGGTAGTGCTCACCGGAGATCTGAATGTTACAGATAAACACAGGGTTTACAGAATACTGACTTATCCTGAAAATGAAGTGGTTCTGTCTGATACAAGAGTAAGGGCCGGAGCTGAAATAAAAGGACCTGAATTTACATTCGTGGGGTTTGACCCTGAGTTTGTCCCTACTCAATTGATAGATTACATTTTTGCAACCTGGGACTTTAACGTAATAAGTAACCACATCCTCGATTTTCGACAGAATATCCCCTATTTCTCTGATCACCTGCCGGTTATTTCAGTACTGGAGTTTAAGTAGATCCGGATCACGAAAAGATCATCTGCCCATACTTGAAAGATTTCAAAAAAAATCCCGCCCTGAGACAACTCCGGCGGGATTTAAATTTTATAACTTTTTGTTTATCAGAGCACAAAAAGTTTTCCTCTGGTTCCGCATGTGGGACTTACCAGGTAACCGAAATCATAATTAATCTCAATCATAAAAATAACACCCAGGTTATTGGTGGGATTTGTTTTTTCATTGGGGATAAAAATCGGGAAATTGGCATCACGACCTTCGGCAGAGGCAATATCATTAAACATGTAATTGAACCTTACGCCGGTTGAAACACCAAAATTATCTGTACCAAAAATATAGCCTCCGAATCCCATGGCCAGGCCAAAATTGCTTTTGCTGATCAGTTGTGATGGCTCAAGTGGTGAAATAAAGTCACCACCATTATCAGCATACTTAACTTCTGAGTACTTAGACCACTGAGGACCAACTTCAAAATAGGTGCCGTTGCGGTTGGCTCTGTACATGAGCAACATATCCAAACCACCGATGGTAAATTCTCGAACAGCATCAGAGGTACTTGACCAACCTTCAGGTTTGTAGGTAAAGTTCTGGCTGAATGATGATTTCAACACATCAAAAGTGATCTGGTGTTCCTGAATAAAGTTGAACCCGATCTTACCTCCAACAGTATATCCGGGTTGCCATTGATGAACAATCTTCTGGTCGTCAAATATTTGTTTGTTATACCAGAATGAAGTTCCAATACCTCCTTTTAACCCGATGTCGAACCAGGTTTGGGCATTTATTGAACTCAGGGAAATCAAAAAGATAAAAATCAGGGTCAGTTTTTTCATAACGAATCATATTTTTTTCAAAATTATACAATAAACAAAACAATTGCATTAATGATTATAAGGAAAATGCTGAATTTGAATATTTCAGTATTAATTTTTCAAAACCTGCTGCAATATATGCCAAAGATCAGTGAGAAATAATCATAATTTCAGGCCACTTTTTAATATCTTTGATGTTGCTCAAAAAATGATTATCGGAGTAGTAAAACCTTAAGATCCAATGGAAAAAGTAAATGTTTCTGAAAAATCTATTGAAGAATTTGTATTGATAGGCAGAGAGGTTGCCAGAAAAGGCCTGGTAAACTGCAGCAGTGGGAATATTTCGTTCAGGATAAACAAAAATTACATTCTTATATCACAAACCGGTTGCTGGCTTGAAAACATGACAAGTGAAAATGTTTCTGTGGTGGAATTGGAGTCAGGTGCAAGTGCCAATGATAAACAACCTTCCGGAGAATGGAAACTTCATGCTGCCGTATACAAACAAAGGCCTGATATAAATGTGATCCTTCATTTTCAGAGCCCCAATGCAACCACACTGGCCTGTATTGAAAAAATGCCGGATTACAATGCCATTATTGAGATTCCTCTTTATATCGGAAGTGTTGCGCACGTTCCCTTTTTAATGCCGGGCTCTGCTGAACTGGCTGAAGCCGTTGCTCAGCATAGTCTTCACAGCAATGTAATCCAACTCTCAAATCATGGACAGGTAGCCATAGGGCGTAACTATAATGAAGTTTTGGAAAGGGCTGTTTTTTTTGAACTTAATTGCTCAATTATAGTAAAAGCAGGATTGAATCTCAGTCCAATAAAAGAAAACCATATTCCTTTGCTTAAAAATTACCGGAAGCAATAGAAATTGATAGATTTTTTACTGTCAACTGTCCGCATACGGACAAAATATTTTTTTTTGGCCGGAATCGAACATATTTTTTTGTAAAAATTTGGTTTGCATTATAAACCTGTTTACTTTTATAACCTATTTTAAAACTACCTTACTATGAAGAAAGTTCTTGTTGCTACTGACAAACCATTTGCAAAGGTTGCGGTAGATGGTATCCGGCTGATTATTGAGCAAGCCGGTTATGAATTACGATTGCTTGAGAAGTACACTTCGCAAAGTGATTTTATCAATGCAGTATCAGATGTTGATGCTGTAATTATTCGCAGCGATATCGCTGACCGTGAAGTGATTGAAGCAGGTAAAAGCCTGAAAATTATTGTCAGAGCCGGAGCGGGTTATGACAATATTGATCTTGCCGCTGCAACTGAAAAGGGAGTGGTAGCGATGAACACACCTGGACAGAATTCAAATGCAGTTGCAGAACTTGCATTTGGCATGATGGTTTATGCTGCAAGAAATAACTTTAACGGAACCTCAGGAACAGAATTACGTGGAAAAACTTTAGGAATCCATGCTTATGGAAATGTTGGCAGATACGTTGCTGCCATTGGCCTTGGCTTTGGGATGGAAGTATATGCGTTCGATCCTTATGTAAAAGCTGAAATAATTGAGAAAGATGGTGTTAAACCGCTTCAGAGCGTTGAGGAATTGTATTCCACCTGCCAATATGTATCTCTTCATATACCTGCAAATGCACAAACGAAGAAATCAATAGGTAATTCACTTCTTAATCTTATGCCCAAAGGAGCCACACTGGTAAATACCGCCAGAAAGGAAGTAATTGACGAAGATGGTTTGTTACAAATATTTGCTGCAAGAACTGACTTTAAATATCTGAGCGATATAGAACCTGATTGTAAAACTGAGATTCAGGAGAAATATACCGGAAGATTCTTCTTTACACCAAAAAAGATGGGAGCTCAAACATCTGAAGCAAACATCAATGCAGGAATTGCAGCAGCTAAGCAAATTGTTGACTATCTGGAAAAAGGCATCACAACCTTTCAGGTTAATAAGTAAAAGGCAAATAAAACAGGATATTTCACTCATTGAAATATCCTGTTTCAAAATAATTTTTCATTCAGCATAACAAGTAAACGCACACACACACAATTATTCACCCACACACACTCAACGTTTATGGATCCCGAACTCGAAAAAGCAGTTACATTTTTTAGATTTGAAGATTTGAGAATATATCATAAATCGCTTGACTATATTGAATGGCTTATCAGACACAGCGATTTATTTCCAAATGACCCTTCCGGAGTAGGAAGCAGATATAGTTTATCGGCACAGGCAATTGCACTGAACATATCTGAAGGATCTGCAAGAAATAAAAGTCAGTTTATCTATTACCTTAAAATGGCAAAAAGTGCCGTAAGGGAGTGCGTTGTCTTTACAACTCTTTCAGGTAAGCTAGGCTATTTCACTGATAAGGAAGTTGAAGAATCGCGCGGTCAGTTAATGGAGATGACCAAAATGATAGGCGCATTGATAGGCTCATTGCAACGCGCCGCTGATCTTAGTCCGGAAGATCCTGATTAAAATCCTTTCCAAAACTTTTTTTACCAATACTTTTTTATCGAATAAATTATACTTTTGCGCTATTCAAACCTCTTGTTCATCAGCTGAAAACTGATGTTATGGGAGGTTGGCGTATTTCTAACGACATCATTTTTCATAAAATAAACCAAATCAATTAATTATGGCGGTATTAAAACCATTTAAAGGACTTCGTCCTCCCAAGGAAATAGTCCGTGACCTGGCATCACGTCCTTACGATGTTTTGAATTCGAACGAAGCCAGAACAGAAGCTGAAGGTAATCCTTATTCATTGCTTCACATCATTAAGCCGGAGATTGACTTGCCGGCAGATCTTGACGAGCATGATGATCAGGTGTACAATAAGGCTCTTTCAAATTTTGCTGATTTCAGAAAAAAAGGATGGCTGGCTATGGATAATGAGGATCACCTCTATATTTATGCCCAGACGATGAATGGAAAAACCCAGTATGGGCTGGTAGGGTGCGCTGGAGTTGAAGATTATCTGAACGGTATCATCAAAAAGCATGAGCTTACACGAAAAGATAAGGAAGAAGACCGTATGAAACATGTTCGCGTTACCAACGCCAACATGGAACCTGTATTCTTTACTTATCCGTCGGTTGCAGCAATTGATGAAATTGTAAAAGGAGTAGTAACATCTCAGGAAGCCGATTATGATTTTACAGCTGATGATGGTTTTGGACATCACTTCTGGGTAATCAGAGATAAAACCACCATTGAAAAACTTGTTGATTTATTCTCAAAAGTGCCTTACACTTATGTGGCTGACGGTCATCACAGAACTGCAGCCGCTGCACTTGTTGGCAATGAGAAAAAGCAGGCAAACCCGAACCATACCGGCGACGAAGAATACAATTTCTTTCTGGCGGTGCACTTTCCATCAGATCAATTAACCATTATTGACTACAACCGATTGGTAAAAGACCTGAACGGAATGACAGCTGCTGAATTTATGCAGAAGCTGGCAGGCGTTTTTCATATTGAAGAGAAAGGCAGTGAAATATACAAACCTGAGGTGCTTCATAACTTCAGCATGTACCTCGAAGGAAAATGGTATTCTCTTACAGCAAAAGAAGGAACATACAATGACAACGACCCAATTGGAGTGCTTGATGTAACAGTTCTTTCACAGCTTGTTTTAGATCAGATACTGGATATCAAAGATCTGAGAACATCAAAGCGTGTAGATTTTGTAGGTGGAATCAGAGGTCTGGGAGAGCTTAAAAGACGGGTTGACAGCGGCGAAATGGCTGCTGCTTTTGCCCTTTATCCTGTATCGCTTCAGCAACTCATTGATATTGCTGACTCCGGAAATATAATGCCACCCAAAACAACATGGTTTGAACCTAAGTTGAGAAGTGGTCTTGTTGTGCACTCACTTGAATAAAAAAGCAAAAAAATGGAAACGACAGAACTTGTTTTAAAAACCTTGTCAGAAGCGGGTAAACCTTTAAAAGGTTCCGAAATTGCAGAATTGGCTGGAATCGATAAAAAAGATGTCGATAACGCAATTAAAAAGCTTAAGAAGGACGAAAAAATTGTTTCTCCAAAGGTTTGTTATTATCAGCCCAAATAAGCTGGTCATAAATCATAAAAAAACTGCCCCGGATTTTTCGGGGCAGTTTTTTTTATTATTTGTGCTCTCCAATAAACTGAGACATTGTATTATACAGTGACCTTAGGTTTACCGGCTTGGAAAGGTAGGCATCACAACCTGCTTCACGGCTTCTTTGTTCTTCACCTTGCATGGCATAGGCTGTTTGCGCTATAATCGGCAGATCCGGGCGGAGTTTCTTAATTTCGGTGGTAGCATCATATCCGTTTAAAACCGGCATATTGACATCCATAAGTACAATATCGATTTTGTCGTTTGATTTGCACATTTCTATCGCCTCAACACCGTCAACTGCCCTTAAAATGCTAATTCCGGTTCTGAAAATCGCTGCATGAATGTATTTATAATTTGAATCTATGTCTTCAACCACCAGAATTGTTTTATCACTCCAATTAAAATCAAAACCACTATTGACGGGCGCAACCGGCTTAAGTTTAGGCAGGTCAACTGATTTATAAGGGATTGTAAATGAAAATACAGTACCTGCTCCAGGCGTTGAATTAACAGAAATTGAACCTCCCAATAAGCCTATTATGTGCTGAGAAATTGCAAGACCCAATCCGGTACCGCCTGAATGTTTTAATCCGACCTGATTATCCTGCCTGAACCGTTCAAAGATGACTTTCTGTCCCTCCGGTGAAATTCCGATTCCGGTATCGGTAACATAAAACTCAAGTTCATTATTTACTTGCCTGAACCCATATGAAATCCTGCCTTCATGAGTAAATTTAATGGCATTGCCAATGAGGTTTGTCATTACCTGTTTAAGCCTGAATTCATCGGTTATAATGTTGTAGCCATTGGTTAAAGGAACAATTTCACTATGAAAACCGATTTGTTGTTTATTTTTGTGATTGAGCTGTCTTGTGTGTGTAATAAACAACTCATCCATTAATTCTTTCAGGTTGCAGGTATCAGGAGATATGCTTAACTGTCCGGCTTCAATCTTCGCGATGTCAATAATATCATCAATCAGTTTCAGCAGAGTTTCACTTCCGTGGTTAATATGTTGAATGTATTCGTTTTTTTCTTCTTTTGTGAGGTTATCTTCAGTTAAAAGGTTTGAGAATCCAACGATTGAATTCATGGGAGTTCTGATTTCATGACTCATATTTGCCAGAAATGCTGTTTTCAGTTTATCCGCTTCTTCAGCTCTTTCTTTGGCTTCTTTCAGCTTTAGCCTTGTTTCTTCTCTTTCTGTGATATCGCGGCTTATAGCCATAATGCCGATTGCGTCTCCATTTTTATCGAAATACAATACTTTAAAAGTATCCATCAAACGTTTTCTTCCATCCGGGGCAGTAATCCACTCTTCACTTCTGATTGGCTGGCGTTGCTTAATTAATAATCTGTCATATTCATGATACCTATCGGCTGATTCAGCAGAGAAGTAATCGAAGTCATTTTTACCGATTAAATCATTTTCGCTGATACCCAGGTATTTTGAAAATTCCATATTGCAACCTACGTAATTGCTATTCAGATCTTTAAAAAAGATAAGATCAGGACTTGAATCAATAAGTGAGCGTAAGAGAGATTGTTCTTTGATGAGTTTTAGCCTGATTGAACTTAATTGCCGGGTAATGCTGTTGACTGAGTCAGCCAGATCTTTGAACTCCAGAAAAACAAGTTCGTCAGGGTTCATTTCTGAGGATTCCAATATTGATTTCCGGAAGTTCAGTTCAAATAACCTGAAGCTCTTCAGTACTTTGCTTACAATATAACCTGAAAACACCCAGATTATCACTAAAACAACCATTAGAATCAGAAATATCAGAACGCCAACTTGTTTGCGCTTCTGAATTTTTTCAGATTGTTTGGCAAGTATCATATTCTCAACTTCACTTTCGTAGAAACCTGCACCAATAATCCATCCCCAGGCTTTTACAGTGCCGACATATGAGATTTTTGATTCAAATTCATCAGATAAAAGCCGGCGAAATTTATAATTTATATACCCTTTACCGGGTCCATTAAAAATCTTTGCTTGTTCCTTAAAGACTGATATCCAATTGGTATCGCCTGAATTGTATATATTTAAAGGATCGGCATGTTTTTCGCCGTTAGAAATTAAAGCTAAACCTTCAATTGAATTGACAAAAATATATCCATCAGAATCAAACCTTAGTTTAGAAATTCTTTTAAGCAATTCTTCCTTCAGGTCTTTTTCAAAATCAGTAAGGTAGTCTTTGGTGCCAAAATACCAGCCCAATGGTTCAAATTTACGTATATATGTACTTTTAAGAAGCACGGAATCAGAGGTTGAATATTCACTTTTAGTGTAATAATCCAGATAACCTCTATCAATCTGCTTTAGAAGATTAACTTCATTTCTTACAACAGAATTTCCTGAATTGTCCTTATAGTCCAAACTGAAAGAGTTCTCGGAATGAGGACTCCGAGGCAGAAGAACAGCGTAACCACTTAAAGAATAGATAAATACATCGCCTCTTTCGTTTGCAAATCTGATCGGACGAATGGCGTCTTTGATCATTTTCTCAATTTCAGCCCTGCTTTTAATGTTTTTATTCTGGTTGTAGATATTGGTTGATATATTCCAGGCTTCGTCAATCCTCATTTTTAATTCTCTCTTCATTCTTTCCTGAGAAAGCGAGCGGTTGTATTCAATGTAATCTATGGCAGATATGACTTCGTTTTCAACTACTTGAGATTTAGTCTGATAGTAGTATTCCTTTTCTATCTGAAGTTCTTTTCTCAGCTTTACAGACTCAAAATAAGTCCAGCTACCTCCAATAAGAATGGCAGAAACCAGTGCAATTACCAGAGTGCTTATCCTAAGTTGAGAGGAAATACTCTTGTTATGAAAATACTTATTAATTCTGGCAGGTAAATTCAACTTAACTGGAAGTTAATATGATTAATAAAACATTAAGTTTAAAAAAGCGCTGTTGTCTTACTTAATTATAAACCTGATCAACTTGTAACCTGCAAAAAGGAAGAAAAATCAATCAATTGTCACAGATTTACAATTTGCGCAAGCAATTTACAAAAAAACAAGCCGCAAGGAACAATTTTTCACTCAGGAATCAATAAAAACGGTTATCAATGTACTTCAAGCTTTGCCGGAGGAAATCAATACGACATATATTCATCAAACAAAATCTGGAGGTAAGATTTTCCTTCTCTGATGATAGAATCTTTTGATATTTCGGGGATTGACATCTCGTTAAAATGATTGATGCGAGCATCGTAAGTAAAATGTCCTGAAGGAGGTCGGATCCAGCCCAGCCCCTCTTCAAATGAAAAATAAGCAAACTGCTGCGTGTTCGGATTAAACAGATTGCGGCTCCAATGAAACTCAGAAGCATCCAGATTCATTTGCTTCAGCAGTGTAGTTGCCATATCTGACTGATTAGCAAAGTTTTTGACAGTAGTTCCTCTATGCTCCGGTTTAATCACCTCTCCATAAAACAGCATCGGAATTTTATGATAATTCGGAGTAGTAAATGACCAGTTGCGATAGGAGTTGTGACTATGATCCGCAACCAGAATAAACAGTGTATTTTTATACCAGGGCTGTTTCCGGGCTTCACGGAAATAATTCCCAAGGCTTCTGTCGGTATAATAAGCAGAGTTTATGTATTGTTTTTCGTTATCTCCCCAGTCAAGCACCTGCTCCATGGGCTGATCATAAGGCGAATGAGAACTCAGTGTAAACAGAGCAGAAAAAAACGGTTCTTTTTCTTTGTTAAGATCAGTAATCTGCCTCGAAAGAACGAACTCATCATGTGCGCCGAGCTTACCTTTAAGTACCTCTTTTCCAAAATCAGCACCTTCAATAATCCGGCTGAAACCATTGTAAAGAATAAAACCTTTGATATTTCCGTAAATCAACTGACCACCAAAGTAAAAAGAAGTATGATAGCCTTGATCTATGAGCTTTTTTGTGATGGTTGGAAGCTTGGAAAATTTATCAGGCTGTACTGTAATTGATGAAATGGGGTGTGCCGGAAATCCTCCGAAAATGCTTCCCATTGCCTGTTCGCTTCGCGGACCTGTTGCCCACAAGCCTGTAAAAAGTATGCCGTCTTTCTCGAGTTCATGAAACTCAGGGGTTATTCCCGGTTCACCTCCCAGTGATTCAACAAGATCGGCCGACCAGCTTTCAAGAATCAGCAGGACAATATTGGGCCGTTGAGTGGTAAGTACATTTATGGTAGTATCCTTTTCAACAGCAAACAGATTCTGAACCGTTTTGCGGGCTGCGGAATCGCTGTAATATTCATATGGGTTCTTTCCGAAATTTTTATAATTCTCTATGATACTGATAGACAGGTTAAATCCTGAGTTTACTGCTGCCAGATTTAGAATATTCGTGTTTGAATAGTAAGCTGCACTCTGGTTAATAGGTATCTGCTGTACCCCTCCCCTTGCCGTGATGAACAGTAAAACTGGCAAAATCATTGCAAACAGAATCGAGAACAGATAATTGCGTTTTACTTGAACCAGATCCTTATAAAACCACATAACATAAGGCAGAAAGCTTACCGCTAACACAATGGAGAACAAAGCAATCAATCCAAAAAACAGTCCTGTGGAAATGGTGTCAAAAACCTCGGTTGGATTGCTCAGGTATGAAAATGCTTTGAAGGGTAGCTTGGTTTTCCATTCGGGATATATTCCCAGCTCAACCACAGTAAGCAAACTAAAAAGAAACACCGCAACAAATACATAAATCTTGTTTACTTTATTCAGCCAATTCGGACTATAAACCGACTGAATCAGAAGAATAAGAAAAGGAAACATCATAAAATAAGCTGCAGTTGCAAAGTCGAGTTGAAGGGCATGCCAGTATGCGGCAATAACCTCGGTAAACTGCAATCCTTCAATCCGGAGAAGATTTAAATTGAAAAGTAAAAACACCGTTCTGGAAAAGGCGAAAAGTAACATCCAGAAAAGCATTTGTCTAAGGAATGAAGCTATTATTTGTTTCATTATCAAAATGTTAGTCAATGCAGCTATAAAAGTGCACAAAATTACTGAAAGTTGAGATATAAAAACCCTGTTTTAGTAGTTGAATTCACATTCTGTTAATAATCCCTTGCGAAGAATAGCTAATTTTGCAGCTTAAAAAAATTTCCGGTCAATGCTAAACATTTTCGAAAGGCTCAAAACCCATCCGGGAATCATTTTAACGGCAATCGCTATTCTGCTCCCATTTGCTTTGTTTGTGAATCTGGGATTAATGCCTCTGATCTCAGATGAGCCCACCCGCGCCATCGTAACTCTTGAAATGCTGATTTCAGGAAATTATATCAATCCAACAATAAATGGGGAGTTCTATTACAATAAACCACCGCTATTCAACTGGATATTAGCCGCATATACTCAAATGTCCGGAAATATGAGTGAATTTATTCTGCGGTTGCCAACCGTAGTTTCGTTACTGCTGATGGGGCTTGTAATGTTTTTAATGTCACGAAAATCTCTTGGCCGCAACAATGCTTTAATTGTTTCGCTGATGTGGATTACCTCCGCGCGTATCCTTTTCTGGGATTCGTTTCAAGGGCTGATCGACATAACTTATGCAATGGTTACATTAACTTCATTTGCTGTACTTTTTTATTATTCACAAAAGCGTAACTGGATGGCTTTGTTTGTGTTGACATACGCACTTGCAGCTTGCGGTTATATGATGAAAGGATTGCCTTCTATTGCTTTTCAGGGAATCAGTCTTTTGGTTTGGCTGACTTATGAAAAGAATTTCAGAAAACTGTTTTCATGGCAGCATATTGCCGGAATCGCCATATTTATTTTAATCACAGGCTCCTACTACTTCGCCTATCTTCAAACCAATTCGCTTGATGATGTTTTTGCCACGCTTTTTGATCAGTCGAACCGCATCAGCGATAAGGAAGGCTCTTTACTTAGCTGGAGCAAACATCTGATAATGTTTCCGCTTGAAATGAGTTATGAATTTGCACCCTGGACCATTTTGCTGTTACTGCTGATCGATAAGCGGGTCAGACAGGTCATCTTTAAAGACAAGCTTATTATTTTCAGTTCACTGATTTTCATTTCGAATATTATAATTTACTGGATTTCAGCCGATATGAGACCCAGATACCTGTTTATGCTGTTTCCTTTACTTTATATTGTTCTGATAAAAGCATACAATGTCTCTTCAGATTCCAGAACCCTTCTTATTAAAATTGTTGATGTAATTATTATCGTCCTGGCATTTTCAGGTTCATTTTCGTTGTTAATTTACCTTTTCTGGGCTGAAACAAAAGATATGACAGGGGTTTGGGTGATCATTGGCACATTGTTTATAATTTCTGCATCATCCGCATTTATAGCGCTTAAAATGCCCGGAAATCGTTTGTTGATGCTCATCATTGTAATGTTATCGGTTCGTATTGCTTTCAACACCTTCAATCTGCCGGCACGATATAATTCTTATCCCGATGCAGGTTATCGCCAGGGTGAGATAGTTGCCGGACAGCTTGTAAAAGGCAAGTCAACTTTTATCCTCGGTGATTCTCCTTTCAACCACGATGCATCGTTCTATATTTCGCGCGAAAGCGGGCAAATTATTACCCGAACCCGGGAAATATCCGATAATGAAGCGTATTATATAACTGATGAGAAAAATCTGGTTAATTTTGCGGATAAACTCAATAATTACGAAGTTCTTCATGAGTTTACCATAAAACTGAACGAAACCAGACTATTATTGATAAAGAAGCCATTATGAACAACCTCAAGCTTTCAATCATCATTTGTGTTTACAACGAAGAGCCGAATATTAAACCATTGAATAAATGGATCAATGAATCGATACAAGACATTGAATATGAGATAATTTATGTTGATGATGGATCAACCGACCGCACCCGGCAGGAAATTATTGCCCTGAAAGATCCCCGTGTGGTTCTGGTTGAGTTTCGCAAAAATTACGGGCAGAGTTCGGCGCTTTATGCAGGCATTGAGCAGGCAAAAGGTGAATATATGGTTACCATGGATGGTGATTTGCAGAACGATCCATCAGATATTCCGATGATGCTTAAACTTGCTGAGGATGAAGGCTGGGATTTGGTTGCCGGTATCCGGAAAAACAGACAGGACGGAGTTTTCTTCAGAAAAATTCCAAGTAAAATTGCCAATGCAATTATCAGAAACAGCACAGGTGTGCACATCAAGGATTATGGCTGCACTTTGAAGGTTTTTAAGAGTGATCTGGCAAAAGATATCGGACTTTACGGCGAATTGCACCGTTTTATTCCGGTGCTGGCCAGCCTCGAAGGTGCAACCATTACACAGGTGGATGTTAAACATCATGCCCGCGAATTCGGCAAATCCAAATATGGCATAAACCGCACATTTAAAGTGGTTAGCGATCTTTTGCTCATGCTTTTCTTTAAAAAATACATGAGCAAACCCATGCACCTTTTTGGCGGAATCGGTGTAATTTTTTTCCTGATCGGATCGCTTATCAACACCTATTTTCTGGTGCTGAAAATCATGGGACATGACATCTGGGGAAAACCAATGTTGTTGCTGGGCATACTGATGCTGATTGCCGGCATTCAACTGATTACCGTAGGAATTATGGCAGAAATCATGATGCGCACTTACTACGAATCACAGCAAAAAAGGCCATACAAAGTTCGCAAGGTTCATACATTCAATGGTTAAGCTGCCCGGATATATAAAAGCCATTCTCAAAATTGCACTTTCGGTTGCAGCGCTTTGGTATGTTTTCACGAAAATTGATTTTCAGGAAGTTACATTGATTTTCAGGAATGTAAACTACGTCTGGCTTGTTGCTGCAATGCTGTTTTTTGCCCTTTCCAAAGTTTTTTCATCGTTCAGGCTTAATCTTTTTTTCAGTAACATTGGCGTTGGCCTCACCGAAGCCAGCAACCTCAGACTTTACCTTCTCGGGATGTATTACAACCTTTTTCTTCCGGGAGGCATTGGCGGTGATGGCTATAAAATCTTTCTGCTGAACCGCAAATATCACACAAAAGCCAAAAAGCTTTTCTGGGCGGTGCTTCTTGATAGGGTCAACGGTGTACTGGCACTTTTTGTACTTGCCATGATACTGGCGCTTCTCATTCCCATACCACTGATTTATAAGTATTTTGCTGCCGGATTGATTCCTGTTTCTATTATTACTTATTATGCAGGGATTCATTGGTTTTTTAAGGATTTTAAAACAAGCCTGAACAAAACCAACCTGTATTCGCTTGCTGTTCAGGTGGCTCAGCTTATTTCGGCATGGTTTATCCTTTATGCCAACAACAATCAGGATCAAACACTTTCTTATCTTTTTTTGTTTCTGATTTCATCCATCGTGGCAACATTACCAATCACAATCGGTGGAATAGGTTCCCGGGAGATTACATTTTTGTTCGGTGCTGAGCTTATGCAGCTCGACATTCATCAATCCATCGCGCTAAGCCTTTTATTTTATGTTATAACCGCGCTGGTATCACTTTTTGGCATATATTTCAGTCTGAATGAGAAGGCCTTAAAATTGCAGCTATCAGGCAATGTGGTAATTCATGATATTGAAAATCAGTAAAACATGAAAAAAGCATTCATCACCGGCGTTGCCGGATTTATAGGATCTAACCTTGCTGCTGCCATGTTACAGCAAGGCATTGGTATTGCCGGCATTGATAACTTCGATGATTTCTATGATCCACAGATTAAGAGAAATGTGATCAGTAAACTGGAAAATTTTCCGGGTTTCAGGCTGTATGAAGGCGATATCCGCAACAATCAGCTGCTTGAACGAATTCTTGAAGATGAAAAGCCTGAAGTGGTCATACATCTGGCAGCCCGGGCCGGAGTAAGGCCATCAATTGAGCAACCCGCTCTTTATTATGATGTGAATGTTAACGGAACACTCAGTCTTCTGGAAGCGATGCGGAAAACGGGCCTGAATAACCTGTTGTTTGCTTCATCGTCATCGGTTTACGGCAATAATAAAAAGGTACCTTTCAGCGAAAGCGATGCGGTAGATAACCCGATATCGCCATATGCAGCATCAAAAAAGGCAGGAGAACTGTTGTGTTACACTTATCATCACCTTTACAATTTCAATATTTTCTGTCTGAGATTTTTTACGGTTTATGGTCCCGGACAACGCCCCGAAATGGCCATTCAGCAGTTTGGCCGGAAAATAAGTGAAGGCTCTCCGATTACCTTGTTTGGCGATGGATCTACCCGTCGTGACTACACTTTTGTGGAAGACATTGTGGCGGGAATTATGGCTTCGGCCCGAAACCTGAAGGGTTATGAAATCCTGAATCTCGGCAACAGCGACACCATTTCGCTCATTGATCTCGTTCGTGGCATTGAAAAAACACTGGGCAAAAAGGCAATTATCGAATGGCAACCCATGCAGCCCGGCGATGTGGAAATTACCTATGCCGATATCAGCAAAGCCAGAAGATTGCTTGATTACCAACCTGATTATCCGGTTGCAAAAGGATTGAAAAAGATGTTTGAAGAACAGGGTAAGGGTAATTTCTAATTTCTAATTTCTAATTTCTAATTTCTAGATTTCAATTCTTTACTTTTAACTCTTCACTTTTCGTTTTTCTCTTAGTAAACTTTTCACTTTTATGCTCAATATCGCACTATTTGGCCCTCCGGGCGCAGGAAAAGGAACTCAGTCAGAATTTCTGACCGAAAAGTATAACCTCTTTTACATTTCCACGGGCGACTTGCTCCGTAAAGAAATGGCTGGAAAAACCAGGCTGGGACTCGAAGCTCAAAGCATTATTGCTTCGGGTGGGCTGGTTCCTGACGAAATTATTGTTCAGATAATTGAGAAAACAATTACCGAAAATCCGGGTTCAAATGGATTTTTATTTGACGGATTTCCTAGAACATACATTCAGGCATACATCCTTGAGGGATTAATGATCAAACTGCATACATCGCTCAATTGCCTGATCAGCCTGAATGTGCCGGAAGAAGAATCCGTTAAAAGGTTGTTGCTCAGAGGAAAAACTTCGGGGCGCAGCGATGACAATGAACAGGTAATCCGCAACCGGCTTAAAGAATACAACGATAAAACGCTTCCTGTGCTGCAGTTTTATAAGGACAGAGGTATTTATGTGGAAGTTGATGGTACCACAGGTATTGAAAATGTTCATAAGCAGATTACTGAAATCATAAAACAGGAACTCACCAAAAGCCTGTTTAATATTGTTTTATTCGGTTATCCGGGATCTGGCCGCGGATCGCAAGGTAAAGCGCTGGCCAGGCATTTCGGACTTGAATACGTTGCAACAGGCCCCATGCTTGATCAGGAGATCAAAAACAATACTGAAACCGGAAGAAAAATTACTGAACTTTACGAGAATGGCCAACTCGTTCCTGATGAGATTGTGGTTCAGCTGATTGAAAAAAAGCTTTCGGAAAGCAAGGATATCAAAGGGTTTATTTTCAAGGGATTTCCCCGAACGTTGGTGCAATCATACATTCTTGACGGATTATTGAAAAAACACGGCTCTTCCATTTCTCAGATTATTGAAATTGAAGTTCCTACACTCGAACTTATCAGCCGGCTTGATGCCCGCAGCAAAACCGAAGGCTGTATGCCTTATGACAACAGCACGGCCAAAATCGTGAAACGGCTTCAGGAACATGAAACAAAAACAGTTCCTGTTATTGAGAAATACAAGCAATTACATGGCGTTACCAAAGTTGATGGACTCGGCAATTTTGAAGAAGTTTTTGAAAGGATCTCAAACGAAATTGAAACCGGATTTAAACGGCTGAGATAATCAATCTCTAATTTCTAATTTCTAATTTCTAATCCTCTAACCTCAACCTTAACCTTAACCTTAACCTTAACCTTAACCTCAACCTCAACCTCGACCTCAACCTTAACCTCAACCTACCTCACCACCGGTCTCAATACCCACAATTCCACCTTCTCATCACTCCGGCGTTCAAGGTTTCTTCGTGAGTTTTTAGAAGCTGCACGCACTTGTTTGTCAATAAATCGCTCTTTTACAAATCGTTCACCTACAGCCAGTTCGTTTTCGATGGGATGTATCGTTTCATGATTTGTAATTCTTGCCAGGTTTGAGAAAATAACAACTACTCTCCCACCCTCATTCAGATGCTTCGATGCTTCTGTAAAGAATCTTGAAAACAAATCCTCATCATAATAAATGGCGCTATCGATACCTCCCGGATTATAGGATGCCGGCAGCCATGGCGGATTAAATACAATCAGATCGGCGGATGATTTACACCCGTCAAAAAGGTCGCCATGCGACAAGGTAATTTTTGATTTCAGCTGATTTTGCTCAGCATACTCGTCAAACCCGATAATGGCATTTGGATTTGAATCGGTTCCGCAGATGCTACCAAATCCGTGTTTCAGCATTTGAAGAGTGAGTACACCGCTTCCAATGCCAACATCAATAGCCGATTCTTTTTTCCCTTTATACTCTTTCAACCAGTTCTCAAAAAGTTCAAGATGTTCAAACCTTGTTGGGAAATAGGTTCCATACCATGGATGGATTTTCTTTCGTAAAACCGGAATGAATATTCCCTTTTCGTACCACTGCCATGCACTGTTCAGACCCTGAACCTGGGAAAAAGGCAACAGAAATACAGTAAGTTCAGGGTAGAGAATCTTTAACCAACCAATTTCAGGTGCTTTCCTTACAAGGATTTTGTGATTGCTGATTTTCAAAAACAATTTCTGCGATAACTCACGGAAGGCTGCACGAGCTTCCCGCTGCCCCTGAAATGATTGATCAGGATATTTTGCTGAGATGTATTGCTTTAACTCATTTAAAACAGCCAGGCCGCTGCTATAAAAGTCAACGATTAATACAGAGTAACCTTCCTCTAGTGCATCAACGGCAAATTTCGGGGTCATTCGCTGTTTGTAAATCACAACCTCAATATCAGTAACAATCGGTTCAGGTCGGTTGGCCTGAATTTCTCCGGAGATTTTAATTTTCAACTCTTTTTCAATGCCAGTCATTCCGGAGTGTTTTTTATTGATGAAGTCACTTAAATATCCCTGTCGCCAAAGGCGCAGAAAGGTGCAAAATTACGGCATTATTTGTCGCGATGGTTCTTTTGCTCTTCAATATCCAGAAGAATAACCCGACGATGGTCTGCAGCCAAAATACCTTTATGATGGCATAAAGGCAATTGGCTGTTTTTGAAGTCAAACCACATTACGATTTAAACGATGTATCCGCTTTTAAACAGCAATATGTACTTCCACCTGATGTTCAAGTCCATCGTCGATCAGCGGAATAAAATCTCCAGATTCTCTGATATCTTTGGTTTTCCACCATGAATCAGTTTTTGTTCTTTCCTGAAAAACAGTAATCTGATAGGTTGATTGTCCGAAACAATAGTTTATTGAAACTGAAGGCCAATCGAAAGGGAAGCAGGGCTTAAATTTAAGACCATCTCCGTGCTTTTCCATTCCCAGCAAAGCATTGACAATAAACTGGTACATCCAGCCTGAAGAGCCTGTGTACCAGGTCCATCCTCCCCTGCCTTGATGTGATTCATTGGCATACACATCGGCAGCCATCACGTAAGGTTCCACTTTATAAACCTTCATATCTTCATCGTTTGAGGAATGGTTTATCGGGTTTATCATGGTAAACAACTCCCAGACTTTTTCACGGTCACCCAATGCTGCAAAAGCCATAAGCGCCCAGATTGCAGCATGGGAATATTGCCCGCCGTTCTCGCGCACACCAGGCACATAACCTTTTATATACCCTGGATTCAGACCATCCTGATCAAATGGTGGATCAAGAAGTTGAATTAGCTTTAAATCTCTGTTTACCAGATATTTATTGAGAGAATCCATTGCTTCTTTCTGGCGCTCTTCGCTTCCTGCACCAGAAAGAACAGACCAGCTCTGCGCAATGGCATCGATGCGACATTCAGTATTTATGTGCGAACCAAGCGGAGTGCCATCATCAAACCAAGCACGTTTATACCATTGTCCATCCCAGCCAGAAGCTTCGATGTTTGATTGAAGTTTTACGGCTTCATTTACACATGCATCTGCAAAAATCTCATCACCATAAATTCTGGCAATATCAGTAAAACGAAACAGCACATCATACAGGAAGAATGCAAGCCATACACTTTCTCCTTTTCCTTTATTGCCAACCTGATCCATTCCATCGTTCCAATCGCCTGAGCCAATAAAAGGCAATCCATGCTCTCCGAAATTCAAGCTGTACTTAATTGCCCTGATGCAATGCTCATAAAGTGTTGCGGTCAGATTGCCGCTCACCGGCAGATCGTAGAGAGAATCTTCTTCCTTGTGCAGGGCACGACTTTCGAGAAATCCAACAGTGACTGAAAGAATTTCGGTATCTCCGGTTACTGAAATATAACGCGATACTACAAATGGAAGCCACAGCAAGTCGTCAGAGCAACGGGTTCGCACTCCCCTGCCTTCAGGTGGATGCCACCAATGCTGAACATCGCCTTCAGAAAACTGCCTTGAGGCACTGAGCAGAATCTGAGCCCTGGCAATTTCAGGTTTGGAAATTAATACTGAAAGTACATCCTGCAACTGATCTCTGAACCCAAAGGCCCCTCCTGATTGATAGAAACCACTTCGTGCATAAATCCGGCAAGCAAGTGTCTGATAGCTCAGCCATCCATTTGCCAGAAAATTCAACGAGCTGTCAGGAGTAGTAACCTGCACTTTACCAAGTACTTCATCCCAATATTCTGTAACAGTTTGCAACGACTGCATAACGCTTTCTTTTCCTGAAAACTTCCGGATCATTGACAATGCAGTTTGCATGTTGTTTCCATTTCCAAGCTGAAAAACGATCTCTTTTTCTTCTCCATCTATGAGATCAAATTTAACCTGCAAAGCGCCGCAAGGATCAAGGCCTGCACCGCTTTTGCCTGCCAGATTTTTCCGGTCCATAGCCTGAGGATTATTCAGATTTCTGTTTCTGCCAATAAAACCTGCGCGATCCATATTAAAATCAGGATTATTCCCATTCACCTTGAAAAATGTAACACGTTCAGCAAAAGCAGTATTATATTTGTTTCTGAACAGCAAGGCACCAGTATCAGCATCTCGTTCAGAAATAACATGCATATTTGTTTTCGATCTTACATCTCCAAGAATAATCTCCACAAAACCGGTAGCCGATAGTTGCCGTTCCCTCCCCGATTTGTTTTGTATCTTCAGAATAATAAATTTAACAGGCATTTCTTTATCAACAAAAACCCGCATTTCGGTGTGAATGCCTTGTTCGTTGTGTTCGAACACCGAATAACCAAATCCGTGGGTTGTGATATAAGGCTTTTTTCCGGTTTTTGGATATGGCGAAGGTGACCAGAAAATACCGGAAACTTCATCGCGCACATAAAAAGCCTCTCCACCGGCATCACTCACCGGATCGTTGCTCCATGGAGTAAGGCGGTATTCATGAGCATTAATTGCCCAGGTATAAGCTGAGCCGCTTTCAGAAATAACTGTACCAAACTCCGGATTGGCAATCACATTGGCCCAGGGAGCCTGCGTTGTTTCATTATTTTCAATAAGAATTTTGTATTCTTTACCATCAGGCGTAAACCCGCCTCTGCCATTCGAAAACAGCAGGTCAACCGGCAATTGAAGAATGGTGCCGGAATCTAGATAAGGTAAAGGTTTCGCATCAAATACAGGCTTTAATGCTTTCTCAATGATGTGATGTCCGATCTGGTCGGATAAGCTTCCTTTATTGTCATGAACAATAATGCGCGCAACGCTTTCAAAAATTACCCGGTCTTCAGTAGATAACTGATCTGCTGATTTTACGAAAATATTCCCCGGATGATTGATCGCCGGATTGCTGTAAGATTCAGAAGTAATGAGGCCGAATATCTGATCCTGCAATACCTGTCGGTAAGCGCCATAATCTTCGTTCCAGATAACCAGATCAACAGCAAGTCCTTTTAATCGCCAATAGGTGTGTGCCTGAATCAGCTGTTTCACCACTTCGATATTATCAGGTTCGTGAACCTTTAACAATACAATGGGTAAGTCCCCTGAAACAGAATGACTCCAAAGTCCGGATTGTCCGCGGTTATTGCTCAGAATTGTTGAGACATCGGCGCGTAATGCAGGATTTGAAAAAATGATGGAAGCAGCCATCCGGTTGTACAGCTGTGCATCGGCTTCGGTAGCTTTAATCTGCCTTAAGAGCACCTGACTGTGGGTCCATGAAAGTTCGAAAGCACGCTTCTTGAGATAACGATCCTGATATTTATGCATCAGTCCCTGGCATCCGTCTCTGGTTTCATTGATGCCATAAATCATATCAAATATTGCAGTTTGATTTGGCTTCACCCTTATTCGATAGCGAATAGCAACAATTGGATCAAGAACAGAGCCTTCTTTTCCGGAAAGTGCATCTATTTCCATCGCCTGCGGATTGGTGAGATTGTTACCTCTGCCAATAAACTGCATACGATCTGTTTCATAGGTAACAGCTTCTATTACAACATTATGAGCATCCATCAGGTGGAACATCCATGGAGGTTTTTCTTCTTTTGATCTGGGACGGCGAGAACAGAAAATTGCTTTATGTTCGGGCAGAATTTCAGTTTGAACAAACAGATTACTAAATGCCGGATGTGATTCATCAGCAGCCTGATGAGCAAGAACCACCTCTGCATAACTGGTAATTTCAAGAACTTTTGATGAAAAATTTCTGTTTGTAATTCTGATTCTTCTCATTTCGACGTCGTCCTCAGGGCTGACAACAATTTCAGTTTTTGTGACAAACCCAAAATCCTGCCGGCGGAATTCGACCCTTCCCTGCGAGAAAACAGCTTCATAACCTTCAGTAGGTTTTAAAGTGGGATGATGTGTATTTGACCATACCATCCCGCTTTCTTTATCTTTTATATAGCAGAAAATTCCCCTATCATCTTTTGTACCATCTTCCCTCCATCGGGTTATTGCCAATCCATTCCAACGGCTATAACCAGCCCCGGAATTTGAAATCATAGCCTGATAGTTTCCATTACTGAGAAGCTGAACTTCGGGCATTCTGGTGTTAGCGCTGCTAATTGAGCGAATCTGCACATCTGCAACCGGTGTATGAGTTTCAACAATATCAGCAGTGTGGGCATAAAAAATAGTTGCTCTCGGTATGCGCTCCTGAAGCAATAACAATGTTGCCTGAAAACGGAGTTCAGCTGTGAATCTCTGCTGCATTGGTTTATCAAGTAAAAGATAGGCCAACGATAGCAACCCCATACCCTGATGGTGAGCCATGTAGGAATATAAGATACTGTGAGTTTTACCTCTTGGCTGGCGACTGCTTGTATAGTCGATTGCCTCATAATATCCATAATCGCCTTCAAAACCCTCATTGGTTAACAATTGCAGATTCTGACAAGCTTTATCCGGAGCAACCATCAAAGCCATCATTGAGGCATATGGAGCTATAACAAGATCTGTTTCCAGGCCACGTTTCAATCCAAGCCCGGGAACCCCAAATGCGCGGTACTGGTAATTCATACTTGCATCAACTTCATTGTAAGCAGATTCAGAAATACCCCAAGGAACTCCGCGTTGACCTCCATACTCAATCTGCCTTTTCAATGTTGCTTTATTGGTTTGAGAAAGCAAGGTATTGTCATACATTGGCATAACAAGCTGAGGCATAAGGTATTCAAACATTGATCCGCTCCACGAAATTAAAATTGGATCTTTTCCTGAATTGGTCAGTAGCCTACCCAGTGCAAACCAGCTTTCCTGAGGAAGTTTTCCCTGTGAAATGCCTACAAATACAGCCAGTCTAGCTTCTGAAGCGAGAAGATCGTAATAGCTGTTGTCTCGCTTTTGTTCCTCAACATTAAAACCAATACTCAATAGATTAGTAGATTTGTCGTACAGAAAATCATACTCAATGCGACTAAACTGTTCACAGCTTTCTGCAATCTGTGTAAGCTGATGTATTTTTTCAGGAACCCGATTTATGGCCTCTTCAAGCAATAAACGCATTCCGGAAGCCCATTGCCTGCTTTTATCACTTATATCAAGCTGTTCGTATTCATCAACCCGCAGCATAAACAATTCCGCCATTTCGCGGAGGTTGCTGAGAGATGGAATAAAATCAAGTTCATCTTCATACTTAAAATCTTCAGGAGCAGGAAGCATTTTCAGCCATGGTATCATATCCTGCAAATCATCGTGGATACGTCTGGTCTGAATAAGAAGCCTGCTTTTCCATTTCTTCAGTTCTGATTCATCCTCGGAATGTTGTGCAAACAATTCCTCAGCAATTTTAATCAAAGTACTCAGATTAAGATTTACACTGCTTAAAGAAATGTCCTGATCAAGGGATTTGGAATTTAAATAATCCAGAAATTTCTTCGTCAGCGTGTCAGTCTTTTTATTAGATAAATCGCTGATAATTAAAGCTGTGGTTCTCAGACCTTCATAATTAATCTTTCTGAAAAGCGGCTGGTAAGGCAATGCCATTATTCCCTGCCTGAGCGTAAGGATATGGCCTGTAAGATTTCCGCTATCTACCGATGAAACATATCTAGGCTGTAATGTTGATAGTGTTAAAGTATCATACCAGTTATAAAAATGGCCTTTGAAACGTTCCATTTTATGTAAAGTGCTTATAGTTCTCTTGCAGCGAAGTTCGAGTTCAACACCAGAAATATAGCCAAAATCATACGCAGCCAGATTGGCGAGTAAAGATAACCCAATGTTGGTGGGCGATGTGCGGTGAGCGATAACCGGAGCAGGTTGTTCCTGAAAGTTATCGGGAGGCAGCCAGTTATCTTCGTCAGTAACGAATTGCTCAAAGAACGACCATGTTTTTCGGGCTGACTTATGAAGAAATACAATCTGTTCATCAGATAGGTCAGCCATCTGTTCTTTTTGAGGCTCACTGAATCGCCATGAAATAGCAGGTGCAAAAATCCAGAGCAAAACTACCGGTGCAGATATGTATATTGCATCGGGCTTTAGAAAGATAAAAAATGCAATTAAAAGAGCTGCTGTAAATGGCGCAATCCACATTGATCTGTAAGCTGTTATAATATTATTCCCGTGCCTGCTGCCGGCATTAGCCGAAGGAGTCCATTCCAACAATTTTCTTTTTGAAAATATCAGCCTCCAGTTAGTCAGCAATACAGCGTGTGTATATTTATAAGCCTCATAAGGCAAAACAGCAATAGCGAAAATATATTGAACTATGGCATCTCTGATCGAAACCCCTACTTCTGAAAAATGAGCAGTTAAGGAAATGTCTTTGGGAATATGAAGCAATTTCCAGATAGCTTCAGCCACCGAAGTAAACAACAGTATAATACCGACTGCTAATGTCCAGAATTCAGGTACCGGAAGTATTGTCCAACCCATTAGTAATATCATCAAAAGAGTTAAAGGCAGAAGACTTCGTCTGAGATTATCAAAAATTTTCCATTTTGATAAAGCAGAAAGTCCATTTACCACCCTTTTTCCATTGCCCAGTCTAACATAAGGGAGCAACCATGCTCCTATTTGCCAATCGCCTCTTATCCAACGGTGATGACGTTTCATATCTGCACTGTATTGAGCAGGATTCTCGTCATAGAGCAAAACATCACTCAATAAACCTGAACGCGTGTAACATCCTTCAATCAAGTCATGACTTAGTATTCTATTTTCTTTAAAGACTCCATTTAGTGCTTTTTCAAATATTTCAACATCATAAATTCCTTTTCCAATAAATGATCCTTCATTAAAAAGATCCTGATAAACATCAGACGAAACCCTTGTATATGGATCAATTCCAGCTAAATTGCCTTGCAATCGAAGGTAAAGCGATGTAGCTCCTTTCGGAATGCCGGCTCCTACCCTTGGCTGCAGAATACCATAACCCTCAGTAACACGCCTTTTTTGTACATCAAAAATGGGTTGATTAAGCGGATGAGCCATGGTTGCTACAAATTTCCACGCAGCATCTCTGGGTAACTGAGTATCAGAGTCAAGCGTAATTACATATTTTACATTGGTCAGAATCCTGAAATTCCCGGTAACGATTGAGAACTCGTCGTTACTTTTGCCCATAATAAAAGCATTCAGAGCCGCCAGTTTACCTCTTTTACGTTCGTATCCCATCCATTTCCCTTCGCGGGTATTCCATTTTCTAGGACGATGAAGTAAGAAGAAATTCTCCTGTTCAGGTTGATAGTACTTTTCGTTAAGGTCAGAAATTCTTTTGCAGGCCAATTCAAGCAATTCTTCATCTCCGGGCATTTTTTCATAATCGGCATCCGCAAAATCAGTCAGAAGTGCAAAATGCAGATTTGTTTCACGATTTGCCAGAAATCTTATTTCGAGCGCTTCAATCAATTCTTCTATATATGACTTATTTGCAAGCATGGTTGGAACTACAACCAGTGTACGGCACTCTGCGGGAATTCCATGCGAGAAATTCATACGAGGCAATAGTTTTGGTTTTACCAGAATTGTAGATAACCAGTTTACAAATGAAACTACTAATTGAGCAGCCCCTGAAGCAGATAATAAGCCAACAATTGCAAGAATTTTCCAGTCAGATATTCCATAGCTGAAAGTAAAATAACTGATAGCTGCAGCAGCAGTAAAGCTTAAAAAAAGGATGGAAAAAATATAGATTGATACAGGCATGCTACGCGCTAGTTTGCTGACCTTCCGGCTGAATGAAAGTCGCATGCCTGCTTCCTTTTCAGTGAGGTTTACCCCTTTATCCACGAGAAAATACCCAACATGCTCTTTTCGCTTTGATACAGGATCATCGCCACTTTGCTGGTTTGCAAGTTGTATTACTTTCGCAGCAACTTCATGTTCGGAGAAAGTGCTTGATTTTGCAATGGCTTCAACAACATGCCTGTATCTGTCGCGGGTAGCAAAATCCATCCTGGCATATGTTCCTGATTTATCCTGCCGCAAAGTCTGTTCAACATGGCTTAAAGTTTCAACAAACTCAGGCCAATCCATTGCGCCCAGAAAACGTAGTGTGCCGATGCAATTTCTAACCGAAACCTGATCAGCAGCCTGTTTATGATTTTCTTGCCTGACTATATCACTGCTTGTTAGCCCGATAGCGGATAATTGCTGCTCCATCCAGTTCAGGGGCAATGCAAAGGCAGGTCCTTTGCCTTGAAGCTTTCTGGTAAATGCTGCTACAAACGGGCCGTCAAGTGCAGGTTTTGATCTTGCCATATCAGCAACCACAAGTATCAGGCTGCCCGGATCTTTTTCCAGTGTAGCCATCATCTTGTCGGCCCAGTAATCAGCCAGATTCTGATCAATTAAATCAACTGCTATGCTGACTGCAATCCTGCGCAGATTTTCGATAACCGCCAACCGGAGCATAATTGGAATCGCCCACAATTCACCAAGAGTAAGAATACTGTTTTTCTGATATGAGTCAATAAAGCTTGTAAGACTTTTAATATCAACACGCCCATCGCTGTGGGAGATAATTTCAAGTACAATATCATACACACGTGGCATTCCGGCTGAAACACCATTTGCCAGATAAGGCAGATCTTCGCTATAACCTTTTGGCAGGTGCTTTCTGGCTATTACAACCTGCTCTTCAATAAGATAAAAATTATCGAGCAGCCATTCTGCAGCAGGTGTGACAACCGTTTTGCCTGCACGGATATTCTCAACAAATAATTTTCTGACCTCAAGCAAAGATTTTTGATTCTCGAAAAGTTTCCTCAGAAGCTGATCTGATGTCTTGTACGCGAGCAGCTTGTGCGAACGGGCAAGAACTTCACCATGTTGATTCATTTGCTCTGAACTGAATAATTCAGATCTGAATGGTTTCTGAATATTCGAATTCTTAAAGGAAGTTCCTTTTTGAATTCCAATCCGTAACCGTGATAATTTATCGAGAACAGGTGTTGTTGTTGCTTTAATCATAGATGCAAATTTTAAATTCCAATTGTACTACACGAAGTAAAGTCTTGCCTGATCACTAAGTGATCAAATTTCTCAGGAGACAGTAGTTGTCTGGTAACTCCGATAGGTTAATTCATTTAAACGAGTACCAAAATGGAAGGGCACATGATTCAACATTAAACAATTGAATCATTAAAAATATTCAAGAGATTCTCATTTAGAAAGTTGGCAGAATCTGCAATCAAAACTTACATCTGATAGGATGCAATGCTTCGAATATAACGGACATATCCATTTGCCCGTTTTGAGAATTTGATTTCTGAGTAAAATTAACAAAAATATTTGATATTCAGATAATTATTCTCGCACACAAATAAGAGAATGCTGTTATTTAATCCAAAATAGAAGCATTTTGAGTTTAAGGCAAATGCTATAATTATTGATTTTTACCGATAACAGATTCTGAAAAAATAAAATACTTTCATAAAAAAAGCCGGAATCGCTTCCGGCTTTACACACACACACTTCAAAAATTAATCAACCTGCTTTAAAAATTGTCTTATTGCACCATTTACCTCTTCCGGCTTTTCAAACTGCACGAAATGGCCGGCTTTTTTTACCATTATTAACTGACTATCCGGTATCTTGCTCTTACCGATATCAGCAATTTTTTTTGTTTTTCCCGGATTCAGAAAACGATTTGGGATCAGATTATCATTTTCGCCAAAAATTATCAATGTTGGTTGTGATATTTTGGGTAACAAATCAATGACAGGTTCATTGACCATGCCATTTACAGATTGCACCACAGCATAGCAATAGTGCTCGAAGTCATCAGCAGACCGCATTACAATCCGATCTATGATCATAAATTCAGCATCATCGGGCATATTGTAAAAGTTTACTGCCAGATTTGTCTGAATGTCCTCAGCCATGGTATTTTTAACTCCTTCAAGCGTCATAACATTTCTGAACCACTGTTTTTGTCCTTCAGTAAACTTTTCAAAACCAGCGGGTGCAATCAGAATGATGTTTTTAACAAGATCGGGATAGTTTAATCCTGCAATCATTGAAATTTGTCCACCCATGGAATGCCCGGCAAGGGTAACTTCTTTTAAGCCAAGCTTATCGGCAAATTCTTTAACAACCGAAGCATAATAGGTCATTTTACCGCTGTGGGGCTGCTTCGATGATTTTCCGTATCCGGGAAGATCAATTGCTATGCAGCGGTAATCCGATTTCAGCGAATCAATGTTTTTTCTCCATGCAGGAAGATAACTTCCCAAACCATGGATAAAAATGATAACATCGCCCTCACCTTCATCCACAAAAGCTATTTCAGGGCCGGAATCAAGTGTTATTTTCCTGACTTGAAAAGGATATTCCAGCTCATCCATATGTGTCAATGATTTTAGATTTTTGTAAGGTGATGGTAAGCTACTTGTTTTCTGACTATTTGCAAAATAAGGAACTGCAAGAATAAGTGCAGTTGTCAGAAGTAGTATGTTTTTCATGATTTTCATAATTTCTCAGTTTCAGTCAGTACATGAATTGAAGCAATAATCAGAACATGAGCCATTTATACACAACAAATGCAGTAAATGGATTAAAAGGTCTTGTTCCTGAAGGAAAACTCCCGTTGATGGGAGAACCATATGATTCATCGCTGCTTTCGTAAAATTTACCCAGCCACATGTATGCACCGTGAAGTTCCACACTCATGTAGGTACCAAGGTTATAGATGATTGCTGCATTGGCTTCGGTACCAATATGATATCCGCCAAGCAATGGTTTGGCATTACTGAATGCAAGACCAGAACCAACTTTGGCAATCAGTCTGTGAGGGATTATTCCCTTGGAAAGAACCAGCGTACCGCCGGCAAGTCCGTAACCCATATTCGAAATATCAGCAACAGCCGGCGTATATCGGTTTACAACATTTGCATGAGGAAAAAGAATGTATGCTCCACTGCTTACAAAAATTGCACCCGGAGCACCCCAGGTATTTCCGGTCATTACACCTGAATATTTTTTATCGTTTAATCCATCTTTATCACCTGTGGTGTAAATCAGATCGAGTTTAATCTGATCGTCAACCGTTTGACCAAAACGATAAGCAGCTTTCAGGTTTGCACCAAATCCGGCAATATCAGCTCCTTTGCTCCATACTCCATCAGTTTTAACATCAGCTGAGCCAAGATTGTAGTTATAAAATCCTGTCAGTTGAAGCCGATCCATCATAAAATCCTGGTTGCGGCTGAAAAATCCACCCAGCCAGAAAACATCAGCTTTATAAGGATCGCTGCCAAACCTGAACTGAAATGTACCATTGTATTGAGCCAGTAAGCTGTTAAGTCCCTGACCAAGAATTGAAACGCCGCCTTTACCTTCGCTGCGGTCGCGTACATAATTTGCCGATAAGCCAGCTTTCCACAGCTTACTTAACTGCCTTTCATACATGGCTTCAAACATATTTACATCGTCATCTGCCTGAATATCATTCTCGTAAAATTTATAAAATCCTGTTTTCCAACGCGAAAAATCTTTATCACGGCGGATTGAAATTCCAACTGCATCAGTACCCCAATATGACAAGCGATACCCTGTTGACATCATTTTATCGGCCAATGTGCGATATGGATTGTAAGGTGTATCAAACATCCGCATCAGTCCCAGATTAATGGCATAACCTTTCCAGGGAATAAGTTCAAGCTCAATATTTTGGGTCTGGATATTTACCTGATCCCCTGAGATTCCGCCTCCGATATTTCCACCGGTGCCATAAGAGGCATCACCCCATGTCCAGTCAATTTCAAAAGAAGCCCTGAGGATTGCCTTACCATTGAAGAGGTTTGGTTGATATATAAAAAACGGGATCAACCTTTGTTCCACATAATAAGTCCGGCTGGTATCAGAAGTAGTGCTTGTATTTTGTCCAAAAAGTCTGCCCACTACCTGCCCTCTTAGAAAATCACTAGTTGGATAAAAATTGGACGTAACCCCCTGATTGATGTAAAAAGCAAAAAACTGGAATTCCTTGTTTGCTTTTCGGGGAATATCTGTTTTCTGAAAATCAATCACAGTAGTTTGCGCTGTGGATTGGAATGCCACAAAAACAAACAAAATCAAGCCGAGGAATAAGTAAATCTTTTTCATAACAGACAGGATGAAATAAAAGAAAGGTAAAAAAGCCCGGCATCCAACTTTAAAAAACTGAACTGCCGGGCATGAAAATTCATTGATCAATAATCAGAAAACGAATTAGTTGATTTTCACGTAAGTCTGAACATTCAAAATACCGTAAGCACCGCCACTTGTGCTGCCAAATCCGCCTGCAGCTGTTGCAGGTGTAACACCAACAATAGCAGGTTCTGTTTGAGCAACTTCATATTTCATAGTAATCGGAGAAAGTGGCGACAACTGGAATATACCAACGCTGGTAAGGGCTGTTGGTGATGATTGGTTAACTGTAATATTCCAGATGCCGGTAACTACAGAACGCTGTTGGGTAAAAGTACCGGTCAGGGTTGTTTTTGATCCGTCTGGAGTAAATGATTCAACAACATAGGTGTTGTCACCTTTAAAATGAGCATAAATTGAATCAATTCCGGCATAGATAAGCAATGGAGCAACATTAAGTCCTGATGACTGCCATTTTCCAATAACTCCTATATCATTGAGGTTGGCTGTTTTGCTTTGTGCTGCATCAATGCCAACTCCTTTAACATTGTAGACTGCATTGGCAGCGGCTGGTTTTACAGTAACCACTTCATTTCCATCAGCAATTCCGCTGAGAGTAAGGCCAATTACAGCTTCATTGGTTCCGGCAATATGAGTTACAGTAAAATCGGCAACAGTTGCTGAGCCACCGGCAATGGTAACAGAAAATGCTGCTTTGTCGAGGTTTCCGGTTTGGTTGGCAGCTTTATAAACTGCCTCACTGAACACTACAGTAGCTGTTTCGTTGTCATTTGCAATCGAAAAAGCTACAATAGTTGGAGGATCGCCTTTGTCTTCATCTTTGTCGCAGGAGGTAAACGAAATTGCACTCATTGTGATGCCAAGCATCAGAGCAATCATTCTGAAATGTGTGTTCTTCATTTTGTTTGAAATTTAGGTTGGTTTAAAATTAAATTAATCGGATTATTATTGATTTGAAATTTCCTTTAGTTTTTTGCGGTCAATCTTACCGGCATCATTTTTAGGCAGTTCGCTAACAAAACGAATATGCCTTGGTATCTTGAATTTAGCCAGTTTATCCTCACAAAAGGAGATAACATCGCCTTCTTTGAGTTGATTCCCGGGCTTTATTACAATAAAAGCCATTCCCGATTCTCCCCACTTTTCATCCGGAACGCCAATAATAGCTGCAGCATCAATGGCCGGGTGTGAACGCAGAAGATATTCAATTTCAGCAGGATATACATTTTCGGCACCCGAAATGTACATGTTTTTTATACGGTCAACCACAAAAAGGAAACCTTCCTCATCGCGACGCATTATGTCTCCGGTATGAAACCATCCATCAATAATGGTTGAAGCTGTGGCTTCAGGGTTTTTCCAATAACCTGGTGTAACGTTTGGTCCGCTTAAAACAAGTTCGCCCAATTGATTGGGTTCTACGTCTTTGCCGTGTTCATCAACCAGCCTTGCGCTACAATAGAAATTGGGTTTCCCGATGGAACCTGCTTTCCGGATGGCATCCTGATGATTTAGAGAGGTTACGTTCGGACCAACTTCGGTAAGTCCGTAACCCTGCCGGATGGGTACTCCTTTTGCATGCCATTTTTCAATAAGCGGCACCGGCATGGCTTCCCCACCAACAATAAAATATCTGATCTTACTGAGATTAACATTTGCAAAATGCGGAGAATCTGCCATCATTTTAAGCATTGTCGGAACCGCCCAGAATATGGTAAGATCATCTTTTTCAAGAACTTCAAGTACTTTATCTGCATCAAAACTTTTCATAATGAGGGTGTAAGCCCCATGATGCAAAAATGGGGTGAGCAACACATTCCAGTTACCCGTGTGAAACGGAGGTGCAACATTTACTGAGCGATCGGCTGAGGTAATATCAAGCCTTAACTGGGTGTTGATGCTGTTCCAGAACATCATACCGTGCGTATAAACAGACCCTTTGGGAAACGCCGTTGTACCGCTCGTGTAAATGATCAACGCAGCATCGCTGTGGGTAATTGTTTCGGTTCGGATCAGATCACTGTCCTCTGAAATCAACAAATCAGCTGTTTTTGACTGCAAATCAATCAGGCTGATGTGATGTCTGACTGCCTTAAAAGCAGCAGTTTCAAATACTTTATCTTGAAATTTGTATTCAGTAATAATTAAAACGGGGTCACTGTCAGAAATCAGAAAATCGATTTCACGGGAAGTCAATCGATAATTTAAAGGCACCAGGATTATTCCGGTTTTTTGAGCAACACCAAGAAGCGCAATATATTCAAGACAATTCTCGGCAAGAATGGCAATCCGATCTCCTTTTTTTAGTTCCAGCTCCTGAGTAAAGTAGCTCGAAAACCCGTTTCCAAGTTTATTCAGTTGGGCATAGGTAAGTTGCCTGCCAGTCTCAAATTCAGCGACAGCCACTTTGTCAGGATTGTATCCGGCCCATTTACGGCTCCAGTCGTTTGTGATCATGGCTGACTTATCTTTTCTGTTTTCTTTTGAATCATAATCATAATCAATACGATAAGCGTGGAAATAATCACGGCAGTTGAACAAGCTATAGCCGGGTTCCGAACCGGACCTTCAAGGTAACGGGTAAAAAAGCCAAACGTCATGCCATAGGTATTGACCAGAAAAGGCATCAGATAATAGACTGCAAAATGCACGCCAAAAGCTACCAAAGATCCTGTAAATGCTACAGAAGCGCGCATTTTCCTGTGATAAATTCCAAAGATGACCGGCACAAATGCAGATGCAAAATATGCATAAACTCCATTCTGGGCAAAAATACCGACACTTAGCTTCGGCTTTGCAATCTGTTGCCACGATAGCCAGATGGTTATTATTCCGAGCGCTATAATTACAATTTTATTAAGTGTTATCATCGACTTATCTGACTTCAACCAATTGCCTGTCAAAGGTTTGATTATGTCTGAAGTTATGGTTGTTGACACCGATTGAATCAATCCTTCAAGGGTGGAAATTCCGGCTGAAAGCAAGCCAAGCACAACGATCAGACCAATAATTACAGCCAAAGTTCCGTTCGAGAAAACGTGCATAACATAGGTTGGAATAATGGTATCATTTTTCAATGCTATGCCTCCGACAGTGAGATCAGGGAAGGTAATGCGGGCATAAAGCCCTGCAATCACTACAAAAAAGAAAAGCAACTCAGCACCAATTGCCACCACCAGAAATCGGTTTACGTCGCTTTCTTTTTTCAGAAGCAGTGATTTGGTGATGATGTGAGGCTGCACCACAATGGCCATTCCCACAATTATCTGTGCGAAAATGATTTCGTAGAAATCTCTGAAAAGCGGGCTGTCAGGATTAGTGAGTTTGGTGAGCGCCGGATCAATGTCGGAGAGTTTCTGCATAAATTGCCCGATTCCTTCGCTAAAGTGCTCATAACCTGATGTAAGCAGAATCACAGCAACCACCAACATAATAATTGCCTGAATGGTATTGGTATAGACCATGCTATTGGCGCCGCCAAACATCATATACCCGAAAATAAACACCACCACACTTATTAAAACGATGTATGGGTCAGCATTCAGCGCTTTGGAAAGTACCTGAGTAATCGCAACGGCAATCAACACTATAAAAGTTATGAGCAGCAATGCCAGAAATCCCATAAAAAGCGCGTAATTTTTGCTTTTGTAACGTTCTCCTATCCATTGGGCGAGCGTAAGTGCTTTAACTGATTGCCCGTATTTGCGGAAACTTTTGGTGAGTACGGCCAAAGAAATCACAGCTGCCAGCGGCAGAACAAGTCCATAAGAAATTATTCCGCTGATGCCAAAATTGGCGATAAAACCCGGGTTTATTACAAAAGTAGCCGCACTGGTCATACTTGCAGCCAGCGAAAGAGCAACTGCAGTAGGTGAAAACATAATGTTACCCACTGCATAATCGGAAATACTTTTGATTTTAAGTGCGCCACGGATTACAAAAAACAGGATAATTCCCATGTAAAGAATCACCAGAATCCATGCGCCCGTAATTTGTGCCGATGTTGCCAATTTTAGTTATTTTTATTTCTGTGAAGATTATCCTTATTGACTAATACCTGAAAGCTGCTGATGCAAACGCAAGTCCACCACCGGAACCGATAAATACCAGCAATTCACCGCGCTTGACTTTTCCTTTTGTTACAGCATCATCAAAAGCCAGGGGAATACATGCCGAACCTGTATAACCGTAATATTGCATTATGGTATGCGCTTTATCGCGATGCACATTCAGTCTGTCCATGGTTTCCCAAATGCTGTTGATGTTGATCTGCGTCATAAAATAATGGTCAACCGATTGAGGGTTCTCCCCTATCCTTAAAGTAAGGTCAGTGGCCATTTTACTCCACATTTCCGGGTTGAGCTCCTTCGGAAATTTTTGAACAAATTTCAGCAGATGGTCCTTGTTTTCAACAACTTCGCGGGTAACCGGCTGAAAAGTACCTCCGGCATAAATACCCATATAACCATAATATTGACCTTGAGTCAAAAGTTCGCTGGCCAGAAATCCCTGATTATCTGTTTCTTCAGCTTTCAGAATCATTACACCAGCTCCATCAGCAAATAAAGTAACAGTTTTTTTGTCCTGCATATTCAAATATTTGCTCATTGCATAAGCCCCGATCACCATTACATATTTGTATTGATTATCGGCCTTAATGTACTTTGATCCGATGTCAAGAGCGGTCACAAATCCTGCGCAGGCAGTATTTACATCAAAGGTTCCTGCATTAACAAGGCCAAGTTCATACTGAACTTTCGAAGCGGTTGAAGGCGAAATAAACTCAGGAGTATCTGTTGAAATAATCAGCAGATCAATGTCTTCAGGTTTCAGGCCTCCCCTTTCCATGGCTTGTTTTGCCGCGGGTATACATAGGTCAGCCGTTGATTGATTTTCAGCAGCCCATCTCCGCTCATGAATGTGTACATTTTCAACCAGCCAATCGCTCACATTTTCGCCAAGCAGTTCATCAAAATAACTGTTTGGCACAATCCTTTCGGGAACATATGCACCGGTTGAGTGAATTATTGCATTTCGCATCAGTCAGATTATTAGATTGTTATACCTCCATCAACACTCAAAACAGCTCCATTAATGTAAGCTGCTTCATCCGAAGCCAGAAATACAAATGCACTTGCAATTTCTTCGGGTTTGCCCAATCTGCCAAGCGGAACTTTTTCGCGCATGGATGCGAGCACATTTTCAGGCATCAGCGTGACCATTTCGGTGGAGATAAAACCCGGAGCAATCGCATTGGCGGTAATTCCTTTTCGGCCCAATTCACGGGCCCAGGTTTTGGTCATGCCAATTACACCGGCCTTGGTGGCCACGTAATTCGTTTGCCCGAAATTTCCATACAGTGCTACTACCGATGAAGTTGTGATGATACGACCATAACCCTTATCCAGCATAAATGGCGATATGGCTTTGGTACAATAAAATACGCCGCTCAAATTGACATCTATCACCTGTTGCCAATGCTCAATAGTCATTTTTTTCAGACTTGCATCGCGGGTTATTCCGGCATTGTTGATCAAAATATCAATCTTGCCGTACTTTTCAGCGACTGCAGTTGCTGAAGCTTCAACCTGCTGATAATCTGCAGTGTTAACTTTATAAAAGTCAGCATTTCCACCATCGCTGCGGATGTCTTCAACCAAACGCTCACCTTTTTCTTCGTTCAGATCCCAGATAATGGCAACCGCGCCTTCCTGAGCAAAACGAATTGCAGTGGCTTTGCCGATTCCATCAGCACCACCGGTAATAATGGCTATTTTATTTTCAAGTCTTTTCATCACTGTTTTTATTTGAAGGCACTTTGTTGAAGTGCCATTGCTTACTTTTTTCAGATAGCTGAAATCTCTTATTTAAGCTCGTTCGACAATTAAGGATGTTCCCATTCCACCACCTATACAAAGTGTGGCAAGTCCGGTTTTTGCATCGCGTCTGATCATTTCATAAATCAGGGTTGTTAGAATTCGTGCTCCTGAAGCTCCGATGGGATGTCCCAAAGCAATTGCACCGCCGTTAACATTGACTTTTGACGGATCAAGTCCCAGATCGCGGGTTACAGCAATTGATTGTGAAGCAAAAGCTTCATTGGCTTCCACAAGATCAATCTGATCTATGGAATATCCGATTTTTTCAAGGGCTTTGCGCGAAGCCGGCACAGGGCCGTATCCCATAATGGTTGGATCAAGCGCAACAGACGCGTAGGATTTTATGGTAACCAAAGGTTTAAGTCCCAGTTCATCGGCTTTTTGTTTTGACATAACGATCAGCATGGCAGCACCATCGTTTATACCTGAGGAATTTCCTGCAGTAACTGTACCTGCTTTATCGAATGCCGGTGGAAGTTTCGTCAGTTTGTCAATCGTAGAGCCATGGCGGGGATACTCGTCAGCATCGACCACCACAGGCTCTCCTTTGCGCTGCGGTATAACCACAGGTGCAATTTCATCCTTAAATTTTCCGGATTTCTGAGCAGCTTCAGTCTTTAGCTGACTCTGAAGTGCAAATTCATCCTGTTCTTCACGACTTATGTTCCAGCGCTTTGCAATGTTTTCTGCCGTAACGCCCATGTGGTAATTGTTGAATGTTTCGGTAAGCCCGTCATGAATCATGCTATCGATGATTTTGCCATCACCCATTCTATACCCATAACGACCTTTAGGCAGAAGATATGGAGCATTGGTCATACTTTCAGTACCTCCGGCAAGAATTACATCTGCATCGCCCAACATGATAAACTGAGCAGCCATGCTAACAGCACGTAAACCAGAACCACATAATTTGTTGATGGTCATGGCTGTAACCGTTTCCGGGATACCGGAATAAATGGATATCTGACGGGCTACATTTTGTCCAAGTCCCGCTGAAAGTATATTTCCAACAATCACATCATCAATTTCTGAAGGATCAATACCTGCGCGTTTGATGGCTTCTTTTGCAGCGATAGTGCCTAATTCAACAGCGCTTATGCCGGCAAGACTTCCACCGAATGATCCAATGGGTGTGCGGGCTGCTGATACAATCACAACTTCTCTCATATCTGGTTGTTTTGCAGTGTTCTGAAATAAAATGCTAAGTAAATAGCTTTGGCTTAAGCAGGAAAGGTTAAATGAAAGATGGTAAGGGCTGACTTTTTAACCGAACTGTACTTGAAAATGTTGTATATAATTGAATATCAGCTAATATTAGTAAATTTATAATAGGCCTGACTTGTAATTCATAATTGGTAAACCAATGTCGTTTAGTTAAGAAAAATTGTCTTCGACTCCGCTCAGACTGACAGTCATCCTGAGTTTGCACTCAAAAAAAATTGAGCATAATGCGGAGATGACAGTTAAATCAAGCATTTAAACACTTCGACTCCGCTCAGTGTGACATTCGTGTTAGGTCAGCAATGGTTCTCTTTAATGCACACGTTATCTGCTCTATACGATGTCCTCCTGAGCGGAGTCGAAGGATACTTTTTTATTTTATATTCCATCCGAGGTCTTAACTAAACGACATTGAATGGTAAACTGTAATTCTTGCAGGCGTCTTTTTAAGCATTTAGCAGCAACCCGTAAATATTTCCGTCTTTCAAAAATATTTCCGGCACATGCACATGCAACTCCCTGCCCAGATCGGCCATTAAGCGACATTTATGCGGATCTGACAGCAGCGGCAGAGCAGGTTCATGTATCTGCGAAAGTAATTCATGTAAATTGGTTTCCAGCTCTTTATACTCGGCAACGGCATGATACCACGAAATGGTAGGAATGTAAACTGCACGTAATTTGTATTCACTTTCCCTATCCATTAGCTTATAGCGTTTAGATAATTGAATCACACGGGAATACTTCTCCATCGCGGTAAGCGACTGCATGTAAGAGGCAAAGAAAGTATGCCAGCGAAATTCAAAGATTTGCTCTCTGTAGCCATTCAGGAAGGTTTCGGCATAGTCGGCTGCCTCTGCTGCCCGCTTGTTTTTGTTCAGTGCCCTGATATAAAATGAGGCAAAACCCACCCTGTTGTGATGACTTTTGGTATTTTTAAGTTCGGGAAATGAATCCTGCATCAGCTTCAGCGCTTTGGTGTTCATATTCTGCCTGAGCAGCACCGCACAGAGGTTGTTCACATAATGGAGGTAATCGCCGGAGTGTTGCCTGATTGACAAGTAGCCATATTCCGATGCCTTATCCAGCTCATTTCGCTTTGAATGAAGCATTACCCGATTGGCATAATAATTCAGTAAGATGCGACGGGAATAGAATTGTCCTTCACGCATCATCCTGTCAAGGTCATTATACAAGGTGTCCAATTTGTCGTATTCCTTGTAATTGAAGTAGATAAGAGTCAGCCTTACAATCGCAAGATATCGGTTTAAGCCATCAAGTTTGTCATTATAAAAGACATTTTTCAGCCATTGTTCCCACTTTCGTGATTCGGTTTTATTTTGGGCATATTGGTTAACAATATCAATTGTTGCTTCATGCAGTTGCCGGTTAACTTCCGTGCAATTATTGTAGAGCTCCTGAAAATCAGTCAGAAACCGGTCAACAATCTGATTGTAATGATGTCGGAATCTTATAAGCAGGTAAAAACGATAATTCCGGATGATTTCATAGAGCCGTATAAAATAATAGGGCGGTTTATCAAAACCCTTAATAAGTCTGATCAACGCATCTTCTTCGCGCGGCGAAATATTATCCGTCATTATTTTACGGTCAATCTCAAGCAACCAGCTGTAATAGGCATCTACATCAATTGATTTCAGCTTTTCAGTAATCCAGATTTTAAGATTGGAATATTTGCGCTTATCAATCGATAGTTTATAAGGGAAAGTCTGCTCTGGATTGTGTGTATTGTAGAGTATCAGGTCAAGAACACCAATATTTTCAGTATCCTTAAATTGATTTACAGCCTGAAGGTACGATACTTCATGTGGCAAAAGTGTATTTGCAAAAGTTGTAAAATTCGACAGTCGGGCAGGCATTGGTTATCAGTAGCTTTAATTTCATGCTAAGATAATGAAACATTTGACAGGCAAAGAAACTGAAAATTTTAATGAAGGCAATAATTCAGCTCTAAGTGACTCATAGTTAACACATATAAATATTTTCATATTTTCATTAGTGGTCATTGTTTGTCGTACCTTTACACCCATTAACGACTATTAATCTTACAGGGATAATGAGGGAATTAAAAATTGGTGGGCTCACCATTCCGGTGCCTATCATACAAGGAGGAATGGGTGTTGGTATATCAATGTCAGGCCTTGCAGCTGCAGTAGCAAATGAAGGCGGAGTTGGCGTTATATCAGCCGCAGGACTTGGACTGGTGCACAGAAATTCTGCACTTAACTATCTGGAAGCCAACATTGAAGGTCTTCGGAAAGAAATCAGACTCGCGAAAGAAAAAACCCAGGGTATTATTGGTGTAAATATTATGGTGGCCATGTCGAATTTTGCCGATCTGGTAAATACTGCCATTTCAGAAAAAGCTGACATCATTTTTTCAGGTGCAGGCTTACCTTTCGAATTGCCGAAATTTCTGAAACCCGACAGCACAACCAAACTGGTGCCAATAGTTTCGTCCGGGCGCGCTGCCAAGCTCATTTGCGATAAGTGGAAAACGCTTCACAACTACCTGCCCGATGCTTTTGTAGTTGAAGGCCCTAAAGCGGGTGGTCATCTTGGCTTTAAAAAAGATCAGATTGATGATTCAAATTTTACACTTGAAGAACTTATTCCTGAAGTTGTCAGGGAAGTCAGGTATTTTGAGGATAAATACAATCAGGAAATTCCGGTTATTGCAGCCGGTGGTATTTACACCGGTCAGGATATCTACGACATTCTTAAAAAAGGCGCCAAAGGCGTTCAGATGGGCACACGTTTCGTAACAACAGAAGAGTGTGACGCTTCAATGGGCTTCAAACAAGCTTATATCAACGCGGGCATTAACGATATTGAAATCATTCAGAGTCCTGTCGGAATGCCAGGAAGAGCCGTGGGAAACAATTTCATCGAAAAGGTGAAACAAGGGTTGAAAACACCCATAAAATGCCCCTTCCACTGCATTAAAACCTGCGATGTTTCAAGCAGCCCATATTGCATTATTACAGCACTTTACAATGCTTATAAAGGAAATATGGAAGGCGGTTATGCTTTTGCAGGAAGTAATGCTCACCTGGCAACCAAAATAACCACTGTTAAAGAAATCTTCAGAGAACTGGTTGCTGATTTTCAAACTGCCATCAATAAGACTGAATCAAAAGATTGATTCTCTCTTGAAATCAAAATTAAACCTCGTTCCCAAATAGAACGAGGTTTTTCTTTTTTATAAAACGATGAGGGTATTACAATTCAGTAAATCCACAAGTAAAGGTTTGACTAATTGAAAGCAAACGTTTTGCAAAAACAAGCTAAAATCAAGTCAAGCCCTGACTTTCATCGAGTCATCGATATTCATTTGGAATTAAGGGTGTTACAATTCAGTATCAGTTCGTAAAAATACCTGAGTGTTGTCGCTTCCCAATAATCCTGAACTTCCAAACCCCAGTTCAGGTGTTGGAGGAGTCAGTCCATTTACCTGAGGACTTGTTTGTACAACTTCGTAGGTCATTTTTACAACAGCAGAATTCTCAAGACTAAAAATCCCCTGATTGCTTGCTGACACCGGGGTCAATTGCTCCAGATTAATAATTCTGAATCCGGGGACGGAACTTACGCTTTGCTGATATGTTCCTGTAACTACATTTTCAATCCCGCCGATTGTGTGTGATTTAAAAATAAAAGTATCATCAGCTTTGTAATGCATGTAAACCGAATCAAACCCAAAATTCCTGAAAATAACGGATAGATTGGCTCCCGTAGAAATCCATTCACCAATAATACCGATATCTGCCAACATAATGTATATTTTTTCACTTGCCTTCATCGGTATAGCAGCTGAATTTACAACAGATGTTCCGGTAACCGGTGCAACTGTTATCTGCTCCTCCCCTGTTGCCAATCCGCTGGTAAATAGCCTGATGTAAGCCAGTGTATCATTTGCGATATGATTTAACCTGAAACTGTCGAGCACTGCCTGTCCTCCTGTCAGGGAAACCGAAAAGTCAGCACCCGAAAGCGGCTGATTTACCAATCCGCCTTTAAATACACCTTCAGAAAAACCGATAGTAATTACTTTATTATCTCCTGAAATACTGATACTTGTAAATTTTGGGTTAGTAACAACCGGTGGCGGATCAACAATCTCCTTTTCGTCGGAACACGAAAAAGCACCTGCTAAAACAAAGATCAACAGCAACAGCAGAAGATAATGAGTTACTCGTTTCATAAAAATTATGTTTACGCAAAGATAAATGAAATGCCGGGTACAATTTCAGTCTTGCACTTCTGGCAATATTATGTGCTTCAGTTTATAAAGTAAAATTGCACGTTTGATTATACTTTGTTTATCTGTTTATCTTGTCCCCATGCCGTTTTTTAAAGTAAATTTGCAAGACTAAGCCAATAGAAATGGAAATACTTGCGGAGCACATTATTAATATTCAAAGGGAGATGCCTCCGAATGTCACCCTGGTGGCAGTTACAAAAACAAGACCTATTGAATTACTTGAAGAAGCATATTCATTGGGTCTCCGCAACTTTGGAGAAAACAGGGTACAGGAAATGGTTGACAAACAGCCACTTTTGCCTGCTGACATTAAATGGCATCAGATCGGGCATCTTCAAACAAATAAAGTAAAATTTATCGCTCCTTTCGTTCATCTGATTCACAGCATCGATAGTTTGAAACTTCTGATGGAGGTTGACCGGCAGGCGTTAAAAAATGATCGCATAATTGATTGTTTGTTGCAGATATATATCGCCAGAGAAGAGAGCAAATTTGGTCTGGATGAAGAGGAAGCCATTCTGATGTTGCAATCGGATGAATTTCGTGAAATGAAAAACATTCGCATTTGCGGACTAATGGGAATGGCCACATACACCGATGATGATGAAACGGTAAGAAGAGAATTTGCTTCGTTGAAATCATTTTTTGACCGTCTTAAATCAGATTATTTCACTGAAAAAGATTATTTCACACATCTTTCAATGGGAATGTCAGGCGATTATCACATTGCAATTGAGCAAGGCAGCACAATGGTGAGAATTGGAACCGCCCTTTTCGGAGAACGATAAAAGTTAAAAAAAACTGAACATGACAAATAATTTCAGAATAACCGCAGTTTTCAGCGTTTTAATGTTCCTTATCGCTTTGCAAAGCTTAGGTCAGAACCGGTATCTCCATCTTCGCGGAAGCATCGAAAGTGAAGAAAAGGTTTCAGCTGATCTGGTGATAGCAGGTGAAAAGGTCTATGGATTTATTCAAAATCACTTTACCCGCGAAGCTCCTGTTGGTGTTTCAGGTAGTTTACTGGAGGGTGGAATTATTAATCTGATTGATAAAACCACTGACAATGAACTTATTGCAGCAACAATGACAGAAAATGGTCTGATCACCGGAAAATGGAAAAATAATTCAGGTGAAGAGCGGCCCTTTGAAATGGCTGTTGTAAATGCTGACGAAAATGTTCAATTTAATGTTTCAGCCGTTTCTTCAATGCAATCGCTTGTCGAAACTCCGGATTCACCCATTGCGGTTTTCGAGTCATCTGTTCTCTCTCCTTCAAATCCCCAAAACAAATCGGTCCATGAAAATTTTATGACATTGATTTACAAGGAATTCTATAAAAGTTCGGATATTACCGACCCGATGGTTATGCTAAAAAGTCATGAAAACATTTTTTTTGAGCAATACCGGATGAGCAACACCGATATCAATACCAAAGAAAATTATCAGTTTCTTAACTGGGAAAAACGAAGGATTCTATCGATTGTGTTTAATGAATCTGACCTTGTTGGTTTTAATTTCCGGGATTATACTTATACAGGAGGAACATCGGGACTGGAAATAAACAAGTACCTTGTTTTTGATTTCAGTAAAGGGTCAAAGGTCAGTATTTACGATATTATTCAAAAAGAGAAAGAAGCAGAGCTTAAGAATCTGATAAGAGCAGAATTATGCCGGAAATTAAATATAGATCCTTCGGATTTGCTCACAAACCATGGGTTTTTCGATAACGATGTTTATGTGACAACAAATTTCACGCTGACATACTATGGCATTGTATTTCAGTATAATACCTACGAACTTGCCGGACAGGAAACAGGTCCGGTGAGTGTTTTTCTTTCGTTCGATAATCTAAAGGAAGTTATTATAAGAGAGGGAATAATTGAGAGAATTTTAGAGTAGAAGAAAACCTGCATTTTATATTGACAACAATAACTTAACATTCATTTAACATTGGCTTTAATTTGGCTTAACAGTGCTGTTGTATTTTTGCATTGTTCAAAACCAAAGACCATGAAAAAAGTATTCAGTATAATCGTTTTACTTGCTGTGATAATGATATCTGCACCGGCAATGGCGACTCTTAATCCTACCAAAGCCCCTTCAGCAACCGCTGCAATCAACGGAAAAGTACTTGATTATCAATCAGGTGAAACTCTTGCAGGTGTAGCAATTTCTGTAGAAGGCACTGATTTGAAAGTTTATACCGATCTCGATGGAAACTTCACCATTGAAAATCTGGAGCCAGGAACATACAATCTTGTTCTCTCAATGATTTCTTACAAAAGCAGTCTTGTTGAGAATCTTGAACTTCAGGCCAATGAGAATGAATTAATCGACATCAAACTCGATAACATCAGATAATTTTCACATAACTTCAATTTAATCCCTGACTGATTTTCGGTCAGGGATTTTTTTGTGCATTTAGTATAGGCAAAATAATTCTATCAGACTTAGTTTATGATATCCAATTTTATTTTATTATTATCAGTTTTTCTGTCTGCAAATAATCATCTGACTGAATTTGGCAATAATAGAGACCTGCTTTCAAATGCGCGATATTATAATGAAATTCATGGCCAGTTAACTTCTTGTTTTCAATTAAATGCCCTGAAATATCAAAAATTGAAACATCTAACACATTAATTTTAAAAGAGTCTGGAAATGAAAATGATATAAACTCTGTCGCAGGGTTTGGGAATATCATGAAATCCTTATAAACAAACGTGTTAGTGTTGGTAACAAGATAGCAGGATTCAAAATCAGGGTTTGAATAAACTGGGCCATTTGCATCGGACATGCAAAGGAGCCAGTGCCATCCTGCGGTTATATCTGCTGAACCACTGAAACAAATTCCTTTGTTGCAGCCAATGCCGGTGATCCAAGTTTCGCGATAGTTATTGTACGATAACCAAAACTTTAATCTGATTATTCCTTCGATTTCTATCTGAGTTATAGAATCAACTGTCAATGGAATAGGTTGATTAAGGCCAATAAGCAATTCCTCACCTACTTCGGCACCAAAATCATACAATAAGAAATCCTCTCCATAAACAGTTTCGCGCATCCAAACTCTATGGTTTAAATCTTCCCGAATGTATCCAGCATTTGTCCAATTTGCCGGATTCTTTTCAATACTTGATAAAATCTTGCTATAAATGATCGAGTTGATGATAGTATCAGCAAAGATCTTATAAGTTATTGTATGAAACGAAGTGTCAATATTAAGAGGATCACCGACGATATAATCAACAGCAAGCACATTCCATGAATTTCCTTCCTCAATAATCTGCTGTTCAAGTGCAGGGTGGGGATTCGTTGTTAAAAAACGACATAACAATGGTTTTAGATTACTGCCTGTATATCCTGAAACTACGAGTTTATTTTCAGAATTTAATAATGATCCATGAGCTTTTTCATAAGGGCTTCCAAAATCAGATACTAACTTTCCGTTTAAAGCAAATGTACTATCTAAACTGCCATCTGCTCTTATTTTGGAAACCGATAGTTTAGTGGTAGAATTATAAATATCACCTGAGTATCCTGAAGCAAATATTTCACCTGATGGAAATAAAAGTAGTGAGTGGCATACATTCTCAGTGTTTAAACCAAACGTAAAAGTTAAAATGCCAGAATTATTAAATGATTGATCAAGTGTACCTTCAGGCAGTAAACGCAATACCATCAGCTCAGCCAGAGGACTAGTACCAACCATAGTTCCATAGGCACCTCCAACCAGAATTTTACCGTCGTTTTGACAAGCAATAGTATTTATATATTCCTGATTTAAGAAATCAACATAGTAATTGCCGTTAACTCCAAACGCTGTATTAATAGATCCATCGTGGTGAAGTTTAGTCACAAATCCATCCGCTGAAAAACCGGCAATCTGACCTGCAATAAAAATATCATCTTCACCCATTATGGCAATATCTTTAATGATTGTTGTCTGCCCAAGACTGATGGAAACACGCCCATTATTGCCAAATGTATTATCCAAAGCACCATTCTCAAGAAATCGATATATGTATCCCAGGTCATTGGAAGTTCCTGCAGCCAATATCTTTCCGTCAGGTTGTAAATGAACGGAATGAAATATATCATCATACATTACATTTATTTTTACAACTCCATTATTGCCAAATGTTTGATCTACCGTTCCATCCGAATTAAAGCGAACCATAGCGAAGTCACGATTATTGACGTTCCCTGTAGTACCAACGACTATTATCTTATCATCGTTTTGTACACAAATATCCTGAGTAAAATCAATATCACTTTGCAAATCCTTTATCGCTATTCCATATTGTCCAAATGTACTATCAATTATACCGTCTGCATTGAACCTTATTACAGAGAAATCATAGGCTTCAGGTCCGGAGTTTTTTGATGAACACATTAAAATCTTGTCATTTGATTGAGTAGCCACCTTTATAACTCCCATACCTGAAGTGGTCATGTTAACAATATTGACGCCGTTCAAACCAAAAGTAGAATCCAATGGAATGGATTGTGCTTTAATATGTGAAACAGTAAAAAGGCTGATGATCAATGCCAGATAAAGCTGAATGTGTTGCATGATGTTATAATTAAGTAAATTTTTATATTTTATTCATTGAAAAAAAAGCCACTACCCTAAGGCAATGGCTTTTAAAAAGAATGTGTTTAATGATTATTGAAAATCAATAAGCTCAACATCAAAAATAAGAGTAGCACTGGGTGGAATGGTTGGCATACGACCATCAGGACCATAAGCAATTGCAGATGGAATTACAAGTCTGGCTTTGCCGCCTTTTTTCATCATTGCGATGCCTTCGTCCCAACCCTGAATAACCTGGCCCTGACCGAGTACAAATTCAAAAGGCTGACCACGATCAACTGATGAATCGAATTTTGTTCCGTCAAGCAAAGTTCCGGTATAGTGTACTTTTACTTTTTTGCCAGCGACTGGTTTTTCGCCTGTGCCTGCAAGGGTTTCTATATAATAGAGTCCACTGGCAGTAGGTTTAACAGTTATTTTATTGTTTTTAATGTAGTTATTCAGTTTGCCAAGTTCTTCGCCTTTAGCTTTGTTTTTTTCAGCCTCAGCTTTGCGTTGTTCATCTTCCTGTTCTTTGTCAAATTGAGCTTTAGTCTGAATACTCAGCATCTCAAATTCGTAAAGTAAGGTGGTGAAAGGAGCAACCATTTGTCCCCTTCCTTGCTCTCCGAAACCTAATGAAGAAGGAACAATTGCCATTGCTTTTGAACCAACAGACATAAGATTCAGCGCTTCGGTAGCGCCTTCATTGTCGAATACTTTACCAGCTTCCCAACGCATTGGCTCACCCTGATCAATTGATGAAAAGAAAACTTTTCCATCAAGGTCTGATACTTTGAAATGAATCTTAACGATATCCGTTTCTTTAGGCTTTTTACCACTTCCCTTAACCTGTTCTATAAAGTAAAGACCTGATTCCAAAGGAGCTACACTTACATTATTGGCAGCGATGTATGATTGAAGCTTTCCGGTTTCTTCAACTTTAAGACGCTCAAGTTCAGCCTGCTGTTCAGCCTGCATTTGCTCATTGGTCATTGCAGCGATAAGCTTAATATGGAAATAAATGTTCTTTCCGATAAAAGCTGAATCGGGAACCTGAGGAAGTCTGACGGTTTTCATGAAAAATGAATCAGCACTTGAAATGAAAGTAGCGCTATCGCCGGGTTTCATCATAGCCAAAGCGCTGTAGATGTCACCTTTATATGAAGGAACCTCAAGCGGAAGCATGAACTTTTCGTTCATATCGTCCGAATTGAACAACACTGAATCGTTAATCTCATATTTAAGTTTCAGTGTGAGGATCATTCCGGTATTCAGGGTTGTTGTGTCTTCCCCTTTAACATGGAATTTGTAATAAAGTCCGTCATCATTTTTCTTAAATCCGGGATATTCCGAACAAGCGTAAAAAAATGCCACCATCCCGATTGACAGAAGCATAACAAGGTGTTTTCTTTTGATCATTTTTGGTTATTGTTTGTTAATTTATTGGTTATCAATTGAGTGAAACTAATTCAATATCATAAATCAGTGTTGATTTTGGAGGCACTTTATCCTGATCTCCCAGCAGCCCAAAACCAAGGTGCGAAGGTATGATAAATTTCGCCCTGTCGCCCACCCTGAGCAATAATATTCCCTCTTCGAGCCCGCTTTCCACACCTCCCCGACCAATCATAAACTCTTTCAAACCATCTTTTTCAGAAGAGTAAATAATATCGCCGGTAATAAGTCTGGTTGAGTATTTTAATACCGCGATCTTACCTGTTTGTGCTTTTTCTCCGTTTCCAGCGAAATAGATATTATATCTGAGACCACTGCCGGTTTCTGTCATTTGCCAGTTGTAGCGCTTAATAAAACTTTCAATCTGTTCATTTTCAGCACTTACAGCTTGTTTATTGGCTTTTAACAGAGATTCTTCAAGCAATTTTAAATCGCTTTCGCGCCCTTTCTCCTTATTCGAATTTCCAGTACAGGAAAACATAACTGAGATAATCAGTAAATTTAAAACAACTGAAAAAAGAGTGCGAATCATAAATTGAAACTTAAGGCTGTAATAAACTGCTCTGTAATGCGGCGCTTTGAAGTCCTTCTTTGTATTGTGGCAGTAAGCCTGTGAACAATTCAATTGTTTCATTCATTTTCAGAAAGGTTTCTCCGCCGGCAGCGTTTCTGTGGCCACCACCGTTAAAATGATCTCTTGAAAAGTTATTTACAGAGAAAGTTCCCTTAGAACGAAATGAAATTCTTATCCGGTCAGGCTTTTCGGTAAAAAATGCTGCAAAGCTTATTCCTTTAATTGAAAGTGCATAATTAACAATACCCTCGGTATCGCCAGGCTGAACTTTAAACTTTTTCATATCGGCTTTGCTTAGCCAGATATAGGCAGTTGCACAATCTTTTACTATGGTTAGTTTTTCGCTGAGGCAATAACCCAGAAGGCGCATTCTTTGCTCTGAATAAGTATCATAAACAAGACGATGTACCTGCTCGGTGTCAACTCCTCTCCGCACTAATTCTGCAACAACTTCATAAGTATGAGGCAGATTGCATGCAAAACTGAAAGAACCTGTGTCGGTCATGATTCCCACGTAAAGGCAGATGGCAATGTCCTTATCAATAACATCCTTGTCGCCTAAAGCACAGATTAAATCATAAACAAGTTCAGAAGTTGATGAGGTCTCAATCAGCGAAAACATGAGATCAAACTGCGGCTCTGGCTGCAAATGATGGTCAACCAACACTTTAACTCCTTTGGCTTGAAATAGTTTCACTGAAAATAGATTTACCCGTTGAATGGCATTGTAATCAAGACAAAATATCACCTGAGCCCAATCAATCATGTCATCACCCTGAGCCTGATTTTTGGAATAGACTGTCATTTCACCATTTCTGGGCATCCAGGCTAAAAAGTCGGGATACTCGTTGGGAACAAGTATTTTTACAGAAAAACCCTTTAAGTGCAGATATCGGCCAAGAGCCAACGATGATCCCAATGCATCTCCATCGGGATTATAATGGGTTGTAATAAGAATATTTCTGGTGGTGGTCAGCAGTTTCTTTAGCTGACTGACTAAATCCGTATTTAAACTTGGCAAGACTTTTCAATTGAATTGTTAATGTTAATCGAACACAAAGGTATAAAGTTTGTTAATAGGCCTGACACACAAATTTCGTTACCTTTACACTACAACCAAAACAAAGATTTATGACAGGTAATTTTACATTTACCATGATCAAGCCAGCGGCTTATGAGGCAAAATATGCCGGAAAAATTCTTGATATGATCCTTCAGCAAGGATTTACAATTCAGGCCGTAAAAATAGTCAAACTCTCAAAGGAACAGGCAAGTGCATTTTACATCATTCATAAAGACAGACCTTTTTACAACGATCTGGTTGAGTTTATGACATCAGGTCCGGTGCTTGCAGCAGTTCTTGTTAAAGAAAATGCAGTTCAGGACTACCGCAATCTGATCGGATCTACAAATCCTGCCGATGCTGCAGAAGGTACCATCAGAAAATTATTTGGTGTATCTGTTCAAAAAAATGCGGTGCATGGTTCTGACAGCGATGAAAATGCTGAAAATGAAATTAATTTCTTCTTTTCCTCTCTCGAGCGTATTTAGTACCTAATCTTCAGCACCCGGCTTGTATTCAACAAAAGTCTTGTCGCTGTAAAAAATTACTATTTTCAGAACACTCCGGTCTTGTCGTTCAGGCATGTCCGGAGTCTTTGTTTTGTGTAAATCAGTATCCACCTCCTTCGGTTTCATAGTCTCGCTTGAAAATATTTTGGTTTGAGGATTGCTGACCACATTTTCGACCTCAGTTCTGCTTTCTATTTTTTCTTTATCCTTTTCCTCTCTGGTAATATTAACAAAATTTTCGCTATCATTTAATTGATTTTCAGTATGTTGAAATTCATTTTCGTCCAGTGATTCCTCCGTTTCCTTCGCTTCTGCAGATTCAATTGTATCATCGGTCGGAAATAACTCCATCATTTGAGGTTTAGAAGCTAAGGGACGAACTGGTGCCGCTGCCTGAATATTCTGAACTGCTTCCTGACCAGGATAAGGATTCATCATTGGGCCTTCGCCAAATAATATCCAATTCGTACTGATGTCAGGATACTTTTTTAAAAGCTTTTGAATAAACTCCAGACTGGGCTTATTGCGGTTGGTCATTATATGTGATACTCCCGAACGTTGTACACCAAGTTCATCCGCAAGTTGGGAAGGGGTTATGTTTTTGGCCTGGATTACCAATGCTATTCTATTGTTCATCACTGAGATTTTGCTGTTACAAATATATATAATTATTTTTTAGCATCACAAACTACTTGTTTATTAATGTAATTATTAAATACAATCAATGTATCTAAATCTACACTTAAGATTATCTATATAATACACTGATTATATGTATTATTTGATATTCGTATAGTACAAATATTTTATTAATTATTAGTCTCTATTATCTAAAGTAATTTCTCTGATATTACATCTAATATACTGATTATTAAATTTATAAATCACATTTTAAGATGATTTTTACCATTTATAACCTATTTACTAATGTTATCAGAAAATTACCGGTTGTTGGCTTGTTTACATTTGTAATGTTTACTAAAGTAATTACAGAGTTACATTGTTAACTCATTAATTGTTTACACATGTAACTCGTTTTAAGAGGTTACACTTGTACACTTGCAACCTTTATTAATTGATTATCAATAACATGTAGTGTCTTGGCTATTAATAACCATCAAAATTCATGCAACCCGTCTAAGCTTCATATTATTCCTTAACGAAACTCAGAGCTGAAATAATAAACATTAATGTCAATAGTACTGATAATAAGGTTAATACAACTTAAAAACTATGTATACATTTGTAACATCTTGTTTTGGAGATTCAAATCCATTTTGGCGAGCCATACAGAGTGAAAAAATCAGCAGAACCTGCAGATAAAATTTTACCTGTTCGAAAAAATTAAGGAAGCAGCTAATTCAATAATGCGCTCCATGCCTAAACATCCGATATCAGAAATTTATAAAGTTGGAAGAAGAGTCCCTCCCCTTGCTTAGCATTGTCACTTTTCTATAATAGTTTCCGGTAGTTGATTAAGATACCTGATATCCACGAATGATATGAATATAGCAGGGGTTAGCACTTCTAGAAAGCCAATAGCATCAGCAAAAAGGGTTACTGACCCTGAAAATAGGATGTAACTTGCTGAATTTCAAAAAAAAATCCGGTAAAAACCGGATTCAGAAAATAAGTTCAGAAAAAATTTAATGTATCACTTTGGTGGTCACAACAGAAAATCCATCAGTTACCTGCAGCATGTAAATACCCTTGGGTAGATTGCCAAGATCATTAAGCACAATAAAGTTTTTTCCGGCGGCAAGCTCAACACTTTTAAGACCAGCAACTACTTTACCCTGTGCATTGATAAGATTAATATCCAACTTGGAAGAAACAGGCAAATCCATTTCAATATTAATTCTTTCGGTAAAAGGGTTTGGAAATACTTTCAGATTTTTAACCGGATTAGCCGTTTGAATAAGTGAAGAAGTGAGCAGGCTATTTGCAACGAGAAAATTTGGAATCCCCCACCCCAGATAGTTATCAGGGCTGCTGGCTTTTGATGCACTTGATCTGATGGCATCAATCAGATCCATATTGTTAAACGTTGGATTTGCTTGCCATAAACATGCTGAAGCTCCTGCTATAAGCGGAGAAGAGAAAGAAGTTCCGTCGCCACCACCGATACCGGTAGGCAAAACTGCAGTAACGGTTGCCATTCCCTGTGCTGAAACATCGGGTTTGGTTCTACCATCGTAGGTAGGACCTTCTGACGAAAAATATGCATATTGACCACTCGAATTAACGGCGCCTATTGTAAAAACGCTATCTCCGTCAGCCGGAGCTGTAATGTATCTCCATGGATTATTTCCACCTGAATTTCCTGCACTGTTAACTACCAAAATGCCTTTTTCTGCAGCCATATCAGCTCCGATAGTAACCACAGTTGTATTTCCATCCATATCAGCGTAAGTATGATTTTCAAGCGGATTATCAAAAATACTATAGCCCAATGACGAATTAATTATATCAACTCCCACAGAATCAGCAAATTCGGCAGCATTAACCCAATAATATTCTTCCATCAGATATTCAGATCCGGCATCTTCTGACCTTAACAGCCAATAAGAAGCTTTAGGAGCAGTTCCAATCAGTTGACCGGGAAGGTGCCCTCCCATGGTTGATAAAACCCTGGTTCCATGAGAGTTCATGGTTGTGGCGTAAACATCGTTCCCTGGAAGAACAAAATCGCGCGTACCTAAAATCTGAGCATTTATCCTGATACTATCGAAAGCCGGGTGAATGTTTACACTATTAAAACCTGCATCAATTACACCTATAACCATTCCGGCACCGGTAAAGCCCATTTCATGCAGATGATTGATTCCAATCATTTCTACCTGGTTTGCCGATGCACCATAATTAAATGCATCTGAACTCTTATGGTACTTTGATCTTGTAACCCGGTTGGGTAATCTTACAATATTTTCTTTATCAAAATGAGGTTTGGTATTTGTAGATTTACCAACCTTAAACAGATGATCAGCCGGCTGAACTGATTTTACATAAGCCTTCCTTTTGATATTATCCGGAAACGACCTATCTGATGTTTTTACAATAACGAGGTTCAACCATTTGGATTTATAAACAATCTCAGCACCTGAAGACTTAATATCTGCAAGATAATCAGGACTTAAGGGCTGGTCTGATTCTGATAATGGTATTTGTTGAAGAAGTCTTCGCTCAACTGATTTGACAGAAAGAAACTCTCCCGGCCTGGACATATCATAAGCCGACTGCTTATCAAGCAACCAAATCTTATGGTAAACGCCCTGTGCATTGGAACTCCCTGAAAATAAAGAAAGAAGAATGAAAGCGAAAAAGTAAGTGTATTGATTCATTAGACAAAGTTCTGGTTAGTAACTCAATAAACAATAAATCCAATGGATTGTTGAAAATTGGCTTTTAGAGTGGCAAATATCGGTAAAATCTTGAATCAGCAGCAATTACTAAATTTTTTCTTTCCAAAAAACTGAATCTAACCGAACAGTAATGACAGCATCTTTGTGATGAAAATTACGGAAACCTTCACTTGATACAGATTTTATGCATAGTCCTGATCCCCGAAATTAAAAACACCGGAAACAAATCTTTCTTTGCCTTTGAAGTCATTATATATCCTGATATTCCCAAAACCATTATCGGTGAACAACCTGGCAACATTCACGGCTTCAGATTCGTTAATTTCAAACCATACTTCTCCCCTTTCGTAAAGATGAGATGATGCAAAAGCAAGGATTTTCCTATAAAAAACAAGCGGATCTGAATCAGGAACAAATAATGCTTCAAAAGGCTCATAATCAAGTACATTAGGTAGCATAAATTGCTTTTCTGATTCTTTTACATAAGGAGGATTACTCACAATAATATTGTACTTCCCGAATAAGGAATACGCTTCTTCGTTTAAAAAATCTGCTTTATAGAGGTTTATATCAAGCTTAAGATTCAGCGCATTTTTTGCTGCAACAGTCAGGGCTATATCACTGATATCTGCTGCTGAAACTTTAGCGAAAGGTAACTGACTGCAAAGCGATAAAGCTATGGCTCCGCTTCCTGTGCCGATGTCGAGGATTTCAACTGACTTATCCAGATGGTGCTTTAGAACAATCGCCCTTACAAGCTCTTCGGTTTCAGGTCGTGGTATCAAAACGCCGGGTTCTACCGAAAGCTCAAGGTCATAAAACCATGTTTTCCCAACGACATATTGAACAGGCATGTGATTCAACAACAGTGGTATCGCTGTTTCTACCCGGGTTTTTAACGTCTCCGAAACTTCAGAATTTCGGAGCAGCAGCCATTCATGATTTTGCTTTCCGTGAAGAGCAGAAAATAAAAAACGCTGCATCGACAACGATTCATTGTGCCCGTAAACAGGAAGCAATTTTTCATAAACCTGTTTTTCCAGTTGGCTGTTTGTCATACTCAGATTCTAATGCTCAATCAGTAAAATAATCTCTGCAAAGGTAATGAATTGATATCTTTGCTGTAAAATAAGAATATGAATTTCAGCATTTGTTATAATGGTAAACCATTAATATTTAATAATATACAAAGTCTTTCAACAAGGATAGAAATAGCCTTTTGTGAAGATGACGAAATACTTCTTGCATGTAGAACAGACTCTGGCAACAATTCATTTTCAATTTTATCTGCAAAAGAACTGCCAATCGGAGCTCTTGCCGGGAAAAAGATTTTTAATTACGAATTTTTACTTAAGCATCTGCAGAGTGCAACTGCATTTGAAGTTTTGCGAAATGCTGTTCAAGAAAATACAGACATCAGTAAGCTGAACCAAAAAACTGTTGTACTTATTATTTATTTTTATTTTACTGATACATCCTTATCAGTTACTCAAATGACTGACTGGCTCATTGAAAGCGGCGTTGCTGCTGATGAATCAGAAAATTTAGCAATGGCAATTTATTTGGCAGCTACTGAACGCCCGGATGATAATTCAAAATTTATCAATGATACGCAGAATGACATTTCCTTTTCTTCTGAACCTGATTTTACTGAAATTCACAGATTCAACACCGTAAATGACTTTTTTAATCACACATTTTCTGCTGAAACAGGTAAAACACGCTTATTATTTGATGATTATCAGCAATATTCCAAGCCTTCAGGAGATAACAATCAGGAGTTTTATAATTGCGGAGAAATACCTGAAACCTCATTTCTGGTTGAAGATCATAATCATTTGATTCTTGGCTTAAGTTGCAGCTTAGCTGAGGTTATGTCCATCTACGAGTTTTCAGCACCGGAGATTTATAGTTTTATCAGACAGCACAGCAGTTTCAGTGATCGTACCTTAAAAAGTCTGGGTGGTTTTCTTGAAGAATTTTACTCCGAAATACTTGATCTGCTTGACAAAACCGGAATACATTGCTCCATAAAGTTATTAGATAATCAACACAAAACAGTTTCGATCGGATTAATTGATTTTAATACTGCTTACGGATTCAGCTTTTATATTCCCGGTTATTTACCGGTGTTCATGGACGTTGAAAAAGCCCGTCAAACATTTGACTGATGCATATTTCAAATGCTTACTTTTGCCAAAAAATCTGAATATGCTCTATCTATTGCTCGCCATTGCTGTCAGCACGCTCATTCTGGTATGTTTCAAGCTTTTTAGCCGCTTCGGCATTGACGACTTCTCAGCAATAACAGTTAATTATATTGTAGGTTCGCTTTTCGGATTTAACTTTATCAACTGGGAAAAAACCATTCCCGAAATATATACATCATCATGGCTTCCAATGGCCTTGCTTACCGGAGTATTATTGATTTCTGGATTTGTTTTCTTCTCAATATCAGCGCGTAAAGCCGGAGTTGCACTTACTGCCATAAGCAGCAGAATGTCTGTGGTTATTCCAGTATTATTGGGCTTGCTGGTTTTAAGTGATCAAGCAGGAATATTGAAAATCGCAGGTATAGCCCTTGCTTTGGTTGCACTGTACCTGACTCTCAAAAAGGGCAAGGATGAAAAATTCTCGTTAAAACTTATATGGATACCTTTGGCTGTATTTCTCTTTACAGGATTAAACGACTCAACTGTTAAGCTAACCCAGCATTATTTTCTGGCCGGCACAGGGCAGACTGAGTATATCAGCTATGCAGCAACCTCATTCATGGTTGCATTTGTAATCGGACTCGCAATTTCACTTTTCCGGATCTTTAAAGGAGAAAAGGTATTCAAACTAAAAAATCTCATAGCAGGCATAATCCTGGGTATTATTAACTGGTTTTCAATATATTATCTTTTAAAAGGATTTGAATTAATGCAGGTATCGGTTTTTATTCCGATTCTGAACATAAGTGTGGTTGGCCTTTCTGCAATTATCGGATATTTAATTTTCAGGGAAAAACTAAGGTTAATCAATTGGATAGGTATTTTTGTTGCGCTTATTGCTATTCTGATGATTGCAAATTAATCCGGCTAAATATTCTTAGTACAGATTTATTTTTTAACCCGAATAAAACCGGTGCTGTATTGATTATTGATAATGCAAATCCGGCAAATGCAGTTGAACATTTCTTTTCACTATTGTCCGGTGAAAATCGAAAATTTCCTTGCCACCATCCCGATAGCTATCGGGACTCCAAAACTCCAAATTACACAAAATGAATAAATTAAATTGGTGAATTTTGGTGATTTCGTGTTTTGGTGGCAAATTTCATAAAGTAAGGTATTGTTCTACAACTTTTGTCAAAGAGAGTCAATATCAATCATTTGTAATAATATTCGAAACTTTCCCCGGACAGCAATGATTTCTTTTGAAAATATTACCTTATGCCCATTTGTATATTAATTATAATTCACTAATTTTCATCAAGCAAAATCCTAACGTATATGAGAAAGAACTACACCTTTAAATTGCTGTTAATCATAGCATTAATAAATGCTGTATCTATTGACAGGTTAATTGGGCAAGCATTTATGCCATTTGCGCAAAGCAATTATGCAGGAGTTAGTGGATTATTACTTCAACCTGCATCAATTGTTGACAGCAGATACAAATTTGACATAACGTTCATTGGTGCTGAGACTTCAGTAAATAACAATTTTGTTTCAATAAATCGTCAAGCCATTTTTAACCGGAGCACCTGGGATGAGATTGATTTTGTTGATGATTACATTACTCGAAACCTTGATGGAAATGACAAAACCATTTATGCGGCAGGATCGGTAATTCTGCCTTCATTTATGTTTAATCTCGGAAAAAATTCTGCACTGGGATTTACAACACGCATAAGGTCAATTTATAATATTGATAACATTTCAGAAGAATTTACCCAATTGGCCTGGGAAGGATTTGATTATGAACCACTTTTGTACACAACCCTCGAAAATGCCAACTTCAGTCTGCAAGCCAACAACTGGCTTGAGTTGGGTTTTTCTTATGCCGGGGTTATACTAAACAAGGAAAAACATTTTCTCAAAGGAGGAGTAACTTTAAAGTTCCTTCAGGGTGCGGCTTCAGGTTATGTTTTTGCAAGAGACCTGACCTATCGGCTCGATAGTCCGGATACGCTGTCATTGTTTCAATCAAAAATAAATTATGGCATTTCAAATACTTTTGACGATGAAGGTATTCCTAAAATAAGCGGAATTTCAGACCCCGGATTTGGTCTTGACCTTGGTTTTGTTTACGAGTACAGGCCTGATATTGACAAATACAAGTACAATATGGATGGTCGTGAAGGCTTGTTGCGCGATGACAAAGACAAATATTTATTCAGAATCGGCATTTCATTACTCGACTTTGGACATATCAGATATAACAAAGGTTACCATAGTCAGGATTTTGTTGCCGACGTCAGAGACTGGAACATAAATGGCATGGAATTAAACACCATTCAGGATTTTAACGACACTTTGCGCAACAGGTTCAATTTCACTGACAATACTTCTGAAAGTTATAAAATGGGACTTCCTATTGCCCTCAGTCTTCAGGTAGATTATAATATAGGCGCAGGATTTTATGTAAACTTTATGCCCTATTTTGCATTGAGAAAAGGGACAAACATGGTTGCCAAAACCCACTATTTTACAAGCTACAGCCTTACTCCCCGTTATGATCACAAGTGGTTTGGTATTTCTGTTCCCATGTATGTTGATCAGTTCAGTCGTTTCAATGCGGGTGTTGCGGTGAGGTTAGGACCAATCTGGGTCGGATCCAATACAATTATCCGCAACAGCATTGCGAAAGACAGCTATGGAGTTGATGCTTATGCAATGGTTAAAATCCCGATTTTCAAGAAAGGTCCGCGAGATAAAGACAATGATGCAATAAGTGACAAACTTGACCAGTGCCCTGAACTCCCAGGCGTATGGGCTTTGATGGGTTGCCCCGATACCGATGGTGATGAAATTACAGATGCTGAAGATGAATGCCCTTACGACAAAGGACCAGCCGAACTTAAAGGTTGTCCCGATAGAGATGGCGATGGTATTCCCGATAAAGATGACCTTTGCCCTGATCATCCCGGGCTTCCTATGTATTCAGGATGCCCCGATACTGATGGTGATGGTATAGTTGATCATCTTGATGAATGCCCCGATCAGGCTGGATTGCCCGAATTTAACGGTTGTCCTGACAGAGATGGTGACGGAATCCCTGATCGTTTGGACCTATGCCCCGATACCCCTGGAAAACCTGAATTTAATGGTTGTCCGTTTGCTGACAGCGATAAAGATGGTGTTCCTGACGAGGAAGATGAATGTCCGACCATTCCAGGACCGGCAAATATGAAAGGTTGCCCCGATACCGATGGCGATGGCATTTCAGACAAACACGATTTGTGTCCGACAATTCCGGGAGTTGCTGAAAATTTCGGATGCCCTCCTATTGAGAAAAAAGAACAGGAAGTTTTAGACCGTGCATTTTCAGCGCTTGAATTTGAGTCAGGGAAATCTGTAATAAAAGCTGTTTCTTATCCTTCGCTGAATGAGCTTGCTTCGCTGATGATTCAAAAACCAATGTGGAAGGTTCAGCTTTCAGGACATACCGACAATACAGGAAATGCCGAAAAAAATATGACCCTTTCCAACAACAGAACTCAAGCTGTAAAAGATTACCTTATTAAACAGGGTGTTGACGAGTTCAGAATCAAAACCGAGTGGTTTGGACAGGAAAAACCTGTGGCCGACAACAAAACTCCAGCCGGCAGGCAGAAAAACAGAAGGGTTGAAATGAAAATTGTTTTTGAGTAAAATCAGTATGGTAAAGGCAAATTATGGAAACAGCAAAGCCGTAGGCGAAATCCTTAAGAAACTGAAAATCAGAGATAATTTCCTGAGAAGACGTTTTCTTAAAAACAATTTCACCGACGAGCAGAAATTAAGCATGCTTTTCAACGCTGTTGCAATTTGCCACCAAACCCGAAATCTTTATAGTCCCGGCCATAATCTCTATGGCTGGGATTATATTGAAAAAGCATTTACATCGCTGGCCGAAATCAGCAGTCCGCTGCTGATTCCTGATTTTGTTGTTAACCTGAAGCCCGAAGAGCTTCAGTACAAACTCCTGTGTATATTCTCCGATACCGGTGAAGCCGGCAATTCATCGCTGGACACTATTGAGGAAAGGGCTGAACTTTATACCAGCATCAACAAATTGATTATCAGCGAATTTCAGGGACATTTCTCAGAAATGTTGAGATCAACCGGCGAATTATTGCTCAACAATGGCAAAGGATTTTATGAAGTACTTTCTGGCTGTGAAGCTTTTTCTGATCCTCAGCGTAAAAAATCATCGTTTTTACTGAAGTTGTTGATTGATGCCGGTCTTTACAGCATACAAGACAAGCAAAACTACATTCCCATAGTTGATTATCATATGCAGCGGGTTTTATTAAGGCTTGGCTGTGTTGAAGTTAACGACCCGGAATATGATTTTAAGCTAAAAAACAGCATCCCAGTTGAAAGTGATATGCCTGTAAGGCTCGCTTGCATTGATTCCTTCAATACAATTTCAGAAATTTCCGGTCTTGAAGTCTGGGTTATGAATGACATATTCTGGCCTCTGGGTCGATCGTGCTGCAATGAAATAACGCTGTGCACTGATAAAAAATGTTCGAAAAATCCCTGTACCTTTGACCTGATGATTGAGACCAATCATCACAATCAGTGCATCTTTGAAAAAATCTGTCAAGGTTATCTCAGCGGGATGCCAAAAGAATACAATGAACCAAACGTAAAAACACATTATTACTGATGGAAACAACCTGCCCTTTTTGCAACGAGAATATAATCAAGGCTTCATTTGCCGGAGAAAACGGATTTCTGGCCATATACAACCACTCTCCCATACTTCCGGGACACTCATTGGTGATAACATCAAAGCATACAAGCAGTTTATTTGATCTGAGTGAAGATGAAATTTCGGATTTCTTCAGTTTTGCCAGAAAAGTGACAGCTTTTCTGACAAAATTCTATAATTCTGAAGCATATGACTGGTCGCTTCAGGAGGGAGAGCCTGCAGGTCAGAGTGTTGATCACCTTCACTTACACATCATACCCCGTAATCCGGGAGATTTACCGGAAGGAGAAGATTGGTATGTAAAACTTGAGGATCAAAGGAAACAAAGGATTGATGAGCCTGGCAGAACCATTCTAAATGAGCAGGAATACACCGGAATAAGTCAGATGCTGAGAGAAAAATGGGCTGAGCAGTAAATCAGAAGAACAATAAAACTCAGATAAAGAAAAGAGAAACACCTCCAACGGCAAGAACTGCTCCTACAACTTCCTGCCAGGTAATTTTTTCCTTCATAATAAACACTGACGGCACAATAATCATTACCGGAACGATTGACATTATAGTAGATGCGATACCTGAAGATGTATATTGCACTGCAATCAGTGAAAATGAAACTCCGAGAAAAGGTCCAAAGAATGCACCCAGGCTTAATCGTTTCATGGCAGAAGAATTTTTAAGCGCAATCAATACCTTTCCTGAAGCTTTAACAGCAATAATAATCAAAATAAATCCAATAACACCTGTGATTACTCTGATTTGTGTTGCTGCAAAAGGATCATACTGACCCATTCCGTATTTACTCAAAACCAGGCCTATCCCCTGCCCTGCAGCACCACCAAACGCCAGCAACAATCCTTTAATCGGGTACTTAAAACCAAGCTTCCCTCTTTTTTGTTTGATTTCAATACTTTCAGGATCAACCGCTTTCCTAGCCAGAATGGCCATACTTATACCGATAAAGGTAAGTATCATTCCTGCCAGATTTTTAAAAGACATCGTTTCATCCATTAACATCCATCCCGTTAAGGCTGCTATAGGAGGAGCCAATGCCATAATCAGCATCGAAATTCTTGCGCCCACAACCACATATGCCTGAAAAAGAAACAGATCTCCAAGTACAAATCCGATTAAACCCGACACAGAAAGCCATATCCATTGATGGGAATCAGCACCAATCGGCAAGAAACTCCCGCTGGTGATAAGTCTGAAAACTGAAAGAAACACAAAAGCAAGGCAAAGCCTGATCAGATTAACGGCCAATGATCCGACTTTTTTACTGGCCGATTCAAAAGCAAGTGCAGTAATTGTCCAGAAAACGGCAGTTAGCAATGCTGCAAGTTCGCCTCTGCTGTCACTGAGATTCAGAAAGAGTAGTGTCATTATCAATTTTATACAGGAGAAAAATAGAGAATCAGAACCTTTAAATCAGGTTTTAAGATGGCAAATGTAATCATAGATAAGCTCTGTTCGTATGCATAAAGGTGAATATCATGAAATTGATAAATAATTGAATTTTATAGCAAATAAAAGCCCGTCATAGAAATCAGGTATTGAAATTATAACTAAGTTTGAACTTCAAAACGGATGGCAAAAACGGTAGCGCAATTGAGGTAGCCAGACAAACAGGGAGATAGACACAAGATGCTTTTTGAGGACACTTACAAAACGATAACAACGACCTGTACAGGCCTTTACAAGGAAAAGGGCAGCAAGTTCATTGCAATTGCTATTCCGGTTTTGAATGAAGAATCAGTAAAACAAAAACTTGAAGAGCTGAGAAAAGAGTATTATGACGCCAGGCATCACTGTTATGCTTATATATTGGGGCCCGACAAATCAGCATGGCGGACAAACGATGACGGCGAACCTTCAGGAACTGCCGGGAAGCCCATCCACGGACAAATACTATCTTTCGACCTCACCAATATATTAATTGTTGTTGTTCGATATTTCGGCGGAACAAAGCTTGGAGTAAGCGGACTGATTACAGCGTACAAGACAGCAGCAAAAGATGCCCTTTTACAAGCGGAAATTATTGAAAAAACTGTAAATGAGGTTTATAAGCTCGAATTTCCGTATGAGGTTATGAATGATGTAATGCGCATAATAAAGGAAGAAAACCTTCATGTTATTGATAATCAGTTCAATAACAGCTGTATCATTACATACAGCATCAGAAAGAATGAAGCCGATAGAATTAAGTTTCGGTTTCTGAAAACACATGAAAATAAAATCACATATTTGAATACTACATAATAGCTGAGAATAAAGCAGTTTGATCATTTTTTCGAAAATGTTATAGTACAATTATTTTGAATAAACAAGTGCAAATAGATTTTTTTTTTAACTTTTTTCGAGTCAATTTTGTTGAAAAATGAAGCTAAACTGTTCATAAATTCTTTTGAGCTTTAACACTACTGAGAAACACAAAGTTATCAGTTTAGCTATCACCAAGAGACCAAGATCTTTAAGTTAACTGCAATTTTAAACAAGGAGAATGAAAAGAGATCATCATGGAGTCTGGGAGAATTGCCTAAAAATTATTAAAGACAACATTAACTACCAAAGCTACAAGACCTGGTTTTCACCGATAAAACCAGTAAAACTAGACGACAGCGTTTTAACAATTCAGGTACCCAGTCAGTTCTTTTACGAGTGGCTCGAAGAGCATTACATTAATCTGCTTAAGAAAACCATCAAAAATGAGTTAGGCCCTTTGGGCAGATTGGAGTATTCAATTATTATGGAAAGTCCGAACGACACCAGAAACCCCTATACAATCCAGATCCCTGCCAGTAACAGGGGGGCTTTGGGAAACCCGTCTGTGAATATGCCAATTGACCTTAACCGAGGTTCATCAAAGGAGATCCCCAACCCTTTTGTTATCCCCGGGCTTCGGAAAATTAAGGTTCATTCACAATTAAACGAAGCATATTCATTTGATAGTTTTGTTGAAGGTGATTGTAACAGGCTCGCAAGGTCGGCTGGTTATGCGGTAGCCACAAATCCCGGAAAAACGGCATTTAACCCCATATTTATTTACAGTGCAACCGGACTCGGAAAAACTCACCTTGCCCATGCCATTGGCATTCAGGTTAAAAATAATTTTCCTGACAAAACCGTACTGTATGTTACTGCCGAACAGTTTATTCAGCAGTTTATTGATGCTGTAAAAAATAACAATCAGAACGATTTCATTCATTTTTATCAGATGATTGACGTTCTTTTGATGGATGACATTCAGTTTTTATCCGGAAAAGAAAAAACACAGGATGTATTTTTTCACATATTCAATCACTTACATCAGAATGGAAAGCAATTGGTAATTACTTCCGATAAAGCTCCTGTTGAAATGAAAGGGATTGAACCAAGGCTTCTTTCAAGATTCAAATGGGGACTAGCTGCTGACCTGCAGATACCAGACCTTGAAACACGTATAGCCATTCTTCAGAAACATTTATATAAAGATGGCATAGAAATGCCGGCTGACGTGATTGAATATCTGGCATATAGCATTGCTACAAACGTCAGAGAACTTGAAGGAGCGCTGATTTCACTGATGGCGCATTCATCACTCAACAAAAAAGCCATCACCCTGGAACTTGCCAGGCAGATGATTGATAAATTTGTAAAAAACACATCCAAAGAAATCTCAATCGATTACATTCAAAAGGTTGTTTGCGACTTCTTCAGCATTCATGTTGATCACCTGAATTCAAAAACGCGCAAAAGAGAAATTGTTCAAGCCAGACAACTTGCCATGTTCTTCTCAAAAAAACACACCAAGTCTTCGCTGGCAACCATAGGGCTTCATTGCGGAAATAAAGACCATGCAACAGTTCTTCACGCCTGTCGTACTGTAAATAACCTTATTGAGACCGATAAACAGTTTAGAAACTACGTCGAAGAAATTGAAAAGAAAATAAAGATTTAACAATCAGCGCTTTGCGATAATATATTCAACCTCATCCATTAACCTGTGATGAGGTTGTTTGTTAAACCAAACGATATGGTAAAAATTTTAATGGTTTGTCTGGGTAATATCTGCCGATCGCCATTGGCAGAGGGAATCATGAAAAAGAAGCTTGAAGATAATAATATTGAAGGCTTTGTGGATTCATGTGGTTTTGAGTCATTTCATACGGGAGACTCACCCGATCGCAGAGGTGTGGAAACTGCCCTGAAACATGGAGTTGACATCAGCAAACAAAAATCCAGGTTATTTAAAGTTGCAGATTTTGATAATTTCGACAAAATCTATGTGATGGACAAGAACAACTACAGAGATGTTTCAGCTGTTGCGAGAAATGAGGAAGATCTGAAGAAAGTTGATCTCATTATGAATGTAGTTCATCCTGGTTCGGGAATGCCGGTGCCTGATCCATATTATGGAGGTGCATCAGGTTTCAATAAAACCTGGGATCTGCTTGATCAGGCAACTGATGTAATAATCGGACAGATTAACAACAAAACATTTCTCAAGGAATGATCCCCGGGAAAAATACACTTCTTGAAACTGCGGACAGAATTAAGCCGTTGATTCACAGAACACCTGTTCTCACTTGCAATGCAATTAACGAGATAACAGGCGGATCTCTGTTTTTTAAATGTGAAAATTTCCAGAAAGCAGGTGCATTCAAATCCCGCGGAGCAACCAATGCGGTTTTTCAACTCAGTGAAGAAGACTTAGCAAGAGGAGTTGCCACACATTCATCAGGAAACCATGCTGCGGCACTTGCACTGGCAGCAAAACGAAGAGGAATTCAGGCACATATTGTTATGCCTGACAATTCCAGCAAGATCAAAATCAGGGCAGTCGAAAATTATGGCGGATTAATCACTTTTTGCGAATCCACCCTTCAATCGCGCGAAGACACTTTGAATGTAGTAATTTCAAAAACCGGGGCAATCGAAATTCATCCGTATAACAACCATCAGATCATTGCCGGACAAGCAACTGCCGCCATGGAAATGATTGAAGATTACCCTGAACTGAATCTTCTCATTGCACCGGTTGGAGGCGGAGGCCTTCTAAGTGGTACTGCGCTGGCTGCCAGATATTTTGGAGATCACATCAAGGTAATTGCAGCAGAACCTGAAAGAGCTGATGATGCTTATCGCAGTTTCATAAGCAGGTCTTTTGTACCTTCAGTTTCCCCTGATACCATAGCCGACGGACTGAGAACTTCACTTGGCACATTAACATTTCCTATCATTATGGAGAATGTTGATGACATTGTAACCGTCACTGAATCAGGAATTATCGCTGCAATGCGTTTGATCTGGGAACGCATGAAAATTTTGGTTGAGCCATCTTCTGCAGTACCTTTGGCTGCAATTCTGGAAGGTAAGATTAATGTTTCAGGAAAGAAAACCGGAATAATTCTATCCGGCGGGAATGTTGACCTGAACGAATTGCCCTTCTGATTCCTTATGAAACAGCAAGTTAATTACAATTAAACACTTTTTATAACGCGATAAACGAAAGATGACTTCACCAAAAGGTACTTTATATCTTATTCCCGGCCCGCTTGGCGATACACCACCGGAACAGGTTATTCCAGGGTATAACATTAACATTATGCAGCAGTTAAAGATCTTCGTTGTTGAAGAATTAAGAACTGCCCGTCGTTTTTTGCGTAAATGTGGTTTTACCGGCAACTTTGATGAATGCACATTTTTTGTTTTAAATGAGCATACCTCGCTGTCAGAAGTTCCATCATTTATTAATCCTGCAATTTCGGGAAACAATATTGGCCTTTTGTCTGAAGCCGGATGTCCGGCAGTGGCCGATCCGGGTTCAGTTTTGGTTCGAACAGCGCATGAAAGCGGCATAAAAGTAATTCCGCTTTCGGGTCCATCATCTATAATGATGGCATTGATGGCTTCGGGACTCAACGGGCAGCAGTTCACTTTTCATGGATATTTGCCTGTGAAAGAGCCGGAAAGAATCAAAAAGATCAAAGAAATTGAAAGAGACCTTCAGAGAACCGGACAAACACATATTTTTATTGAAGCACCCTACAGAAACCGTCAGATGATTGATTCAATACTGAGCAGTTGCCTGGATAATACTTTGTTATGTATTGCGTGCAATGTAACCATGCCCGACGAAGAAATTAAAACGGACAGCATAGGATACTGGAAAAAAAGAGATTACAATCCAGGAAAGCGACCGGCTGTTTTCCTGCTTTCGAGATAAAAAAAGGCCCTTCCGGGCCTTTTATTTTATTGAATTACAGCATCAGTGGTGATGACCATGTGCGCCGTGAACATGACCATGGCTGATTTCTTCCTCAGTAGCATCGCGCAGATCGATAATTGTTCCGGTAAAATAAAGCGTTTTTCCGGCCATAGGGTGATTGAAGTCCATTTTAACAGAAGCTTCATCAACACCAATAACGAGACCCTCAAGCGGATTACCTTGATTATCCTGCATAGGAATTACGTTTCCAATCCTGAGCATTTCAGGATCAATTTTACCTTCAACCATAAACACATCGATGGGTAAATCGATAACAGCTTCACTGATTAACGGACCATAAGCATCCTCGGCAACCAATGTAAATTCAAAGTTATCATTCAGTTTAAGGTTTGCAAGGTTCTCTTCGAACTTTGGCAACATATTACCTGCTCCGTATAAAAAAACCAGTGGTGAATCACTGCTGGTAACTTCAACTATCTCGCCCTGAGCGTTGTCAAGTTTCAGTTCGTAGGTGAGAGAAACCACCTTGTTGTTTGAAATAATCATAATAAAGGGTTTAAATTGTTATGTTTTGCAACAGAGAGGCAGGCTACAATGTTGATTGAGCAGCAAAAGTAAAGATTTTTGATGATTCTGAGATATCTTTTGGCTTTTTTTGTAATTTTCGGCATTGTAATATGGTCAATATAAATTGGCCGATTCATCGGGTTATAATCATAATCTGAAGGATTTATACATAGATCATGCATTGATTTATTGAATTTTAAACCAAGGCACTTAAGTTAGTTTTTAAGAACACCCTAAAATTTTAAGCATTGGAAGAAGTTCTGAATATTAAAAACCTGAGCAAACGCTATGGAAGTGTGCAGGCATTAAACAATTTCACCTTTTCAGTGAACAAAGGTGAAGTCTGGGGAATTCTTGGCCCTAACGGAAGTGGCAAAACAACTACACTGAGCATAATTCTGGGAGCTGTAAAACAATCCAGAGGCGATTATCAATGGTTTGGCAATCAGGTCAATGCTGAAGCACTTCAAAAAATCGGCGCCATTCTTGAGCATCCCAATTTCTACCCTTACCTTTCGGCAACTGATAATCTCAGAATTATTGCACAAATCAGAAAGGCAGACAATGAAGAGATCAAGCGTGTACTGAGCTTTGTCAACCTTTATGAGCGAAGAAATCACAAATACCAGACTTTTTCACTTGGAATGAAGCAACGTCTGGCACTTGCTTCTGCAATGCTTGGAAAGCCTGAAGTGCTGATTCTGGATGAGCCTACAAACGGACTTGACCCCACCGGAATTGCGGAAATCAGAAACCTGATTTCTCAACTGGCTTCGGAAGGATCAACAGTTATTCTGGCGAGCCATCTGCTTGACGAAGTTCAAAAAGTTTGTACACATGTTGCCGTTTTATCAAAAGGTAAAAATCTGTTTTCCGGGAATGTAAATCAGGTTCTCAGCGACGAGGATGTGATAGAAGTTGGTGCCGTAGAATCTGATAAACTTGCAGAAGCAATTCAGGGATTTCCCGGATATAAAAGTCATCTGATTAATAACAACCTGATTCAATTAAGCTTATCAAATCATACCGACACTGCACAGCTAAACAGTTTCCTGTTTGAAAAGGGAATTGTATGCACACACCTCTTTGCAAAGAAGAGATCATTGGAAAATTATTATCTTGAATTGATCAGCAATCAATCCGGTGCACAACAATAAACTTTTCTTACCTGCTATGACCTTAAATCTTAAACCAACTTTAAAAACGGAATTTATCAAGTTATTGAATTACAGAACTTTTGTAATAATAACCCTGATATATCTGGCTTTGCTTTTCCTTGTATTTCTTAGTATTCAAGGTTTCCTGAACAATATAACCATCAATTCCGGCAATCAGGGCGAAGCACCGCCTGTTCAGCTATTTTCGGTTTATAAGTTTCCTGATATCTGGCAAAACCTCTCTTATCTGGCAGGACATCTGAAAATATTTCCTGCGTTTCTTATTATCATATTGATTACCAACGAATTTTCATTTAATACACACAAACAAATCATTATTTCAGGAGTCAGTCGCGATGAGTTTATTCTAGGAAAAGTTGTTATCATCGCCATTTTCTCAATACTTGTAAGCCTGATGGTCGGGATCTCTGCTTTTTTTCTGGGAATCTTTCAATCAGAGGTTGATTACTCAGCCATCCTAAGTCCTAAACTCTGGTTTATTGCAGCCCATGCCCTTGAATTATTTACTTACCTCAATCTGGCTGCTCTTTTTGCGTTCATCTTCCGGAAAACCGGCATTACTGTTTTGGTTTTTCTGTTGTACTCTGTTGTAATTGAACGAATTATAGCCCTTAACCTTCCGGAAAATATCAGCAATTACCTTCCGCTGAATGCTATCGGCAATCTGATTCCTCTGCCAAACAGTCCTCTGATGAAACTTTTTGGCATTAATTTCAATGAATTCACATACACGAGTGATGTAATATCATGTTTAATTTATAGCGTGGTTTTTATTGTTCTGATGTTTGTTGTTCTAAGAAAAAGAGATTTATAATTGGCCTGTTTTTTACAGTCTGACAAGCGCAAAATTCTCTGATCTATTTTTCTGAAAAAAGGGTACTTCAGCTGTAACATAAGCAGGGTGATAAGCGTTTAATAAGATTGACAAGGGAATTTAACGAATATCAGGCTATTCAACCATTTCCGGAAAAGCCTGAACAACTGAAATGTAAAATGAAATATATCAGACAAACAGTACTTTTCACAATAATTCTTTTGCTCGTCAATAATGCCATGGGGCAGGCCAAAGCTTCTGATTATCTGAAAGCAGCCATTGAAGCAACCAATCAGAAGAAGTACGAAAGAGCTATTTTATTGTGTGATGCCGCAATTTCATTGAACAACACCATCAGTACTGCTTACTTCCACAGGGGTTACAACAAATTGTTGTTAAAGGATTTTCAGGGTGCAATAATTGATTTTTCGGTTTGCCTCGACTTAAGTCCAGATAACCTGAGTGCATATCTCTACAGGGCTTATTCCAATCAAAAGGCGGGAAACAAATGGGAATCAACCCGTGACTACAACAGTGCACGAAGAATAGATGCCATAGAAACATTCGCTTTTATGGCAGGTAATATGTTCAGATCTACATTGGGAGATTAGTCAAGCAAATCACTTTTGGATCAGTAACTTCCTGAATATTTACGCAGAAACCACTCCACACCCATCATCAATATCAGCAGAATCAGCAAAGGGTAGAAGTCAACAAGATCGGTATATCTTCTTTTTGAATATACCACTGGCTTAATATCATCTCTGTTGCGAATGGTTTCCGATATTTTATCAATTTCATCCTGAAAAAATGAGATACCTCCAGTTTCAGATGCAATGGCATCAAGCAGCCGATGATCAGCCACCGTGTTTACATCTTCAAGAATCAAGGAAGTAACGACAAAGTTTCCGGTTTTCACCAAAACCCCGGTACCAGGGTCAGTTTCTGCCCTGAAGGAATATAAACCAGCGGGCAATGAACCAATCTGAAGGTGGTAAGATTCATCATTAATTGAGAACGAATAGTTGAACTCTTTACCCTGTTCGCTGGTAATAATAATGCTGACTTCAGGCCCGGTAATGGGTTGGTCAGAATCGTTGTACAATCTTGCAGAGAACTCAACCGGATCATTTTCAGCGTAATAATTATTCCAGAACACCCTGAATTTACCCTTCTCGGTTTGCTGAGAAAGATATTGAACAGATTTCACAACAAAATCATCAAAGGTATAATGGTTGCCATTGGCAGCAAAATCATGCATTCTCCATTTCCAGATACCTTCACCGGCAATAAAACCATACCTTACATCAGCTGTCTGAGCGAACGCTACCAAAGGCAACTCTGTCTTAAGTTGTCCTATTTTCTGATGTGCCAGTGAATAGGTGGCATTTGATATCTGATAATTGCCAAAGGGTGAAACCAAAGGAGGCAAATCTGCAAAGAGATTCTCCATTTGCTCAGTAATGATAAAAAGCGGAAAATTTCTGTTCAATGCGGGCAATGCTTCGTTGCTTGAATTATTATGTCCAACCAGCGACACACCAGCCTGCATCCGGTTAAGGCGCGGAATATCAGTTTGTGATCCGAGAATAAACAAAGCCGGAATTTTCAATCTAGTAAGTTCATCCATCAGCCTTGTACTCTGATTGGATGCTGAAGGCAACTGATGAAGAACATACAGGCTGTAATCAGCGATATTTGCCGTAAAATTATCAACAAAGAACATTTCAGCTTCAAAGTTATTGCTGTATTCAAGCGCCCGTTTCAGTGCAGCTAGATCGGGGTGCGGAGAATTTGCGACAACAGCAATTTTTTGCCGCATCTCTTTAACTTCAACAAAAATATCTCTGGCATTATTCTCAAGGCTTATCTCGCCGGAAATGTTTTCAACCACAATTCTGTACTTTTTCAAACCTGATTCTTTGGCTTCAATCAGAAGAGGAATGGTAAACACCTGATTTCCTGAGGAAACACTTATATTTCGCGAAAATATCTCCTCCCCTTCTGAAGTAACAACCAGGCGGGTTGACTCTCCGGCAGCTTCGCGGGCATGAACCAATACTTCAACAGGAAACTGATTGCCCTTATATGCATAGCGGTTGTGGTTCACTTTACTGATAATCAGATCGCGGTTAACTGTTGTATCGCCAAATTTAACGGTAAAAACCGGAAAAGTCAGGTTGCGGACCTGATACAATGGGTTTTCTCCGGAATTATAGATTCCATCAGATAAAAGAATCATAGCGCCCAGATTGCGGTTGTAATAACGGGAATTTACAACACTTAGCAGAGATGAAATATCTGTTTTGCCATCAGAGAAATCAGCAGTATCTGATTCCACGACATTCTGTCCAAAAACGAAAAACTTCACATCATACTGATTGCCGATATCAGATTTAATTTTACTCAGAAATTCCGGTAAACGATCTGAAAGAAAAACCGAGTCTTTCCCCTTGATCATTGAATTTGAGTTATCAATACCGATAACAATTGATGGTTTTTCAACATCGCGGCTTATTACCCTTACCATCGGAGACAAAACCAGAAAAGAAATAAGGGTAAAGGTTACAAAACGGAGAATAGCCAGAAAAATAACGAGCGACCGTGGGAAACCGGAAGAAGTGTTCCTGAAATATAAGATTGCAGCAACGCCGGCTCCCAGCAGAGCACATAAAATTGTTAACCAGATTGGTGATCCTGAAATTATTTGAAAGCCCAAAGCAGTAAAATTAAAATTTAGTAATTGTAGCGGATCTGAAAGGTGAAATCATCAAAATTAATGAACCGTTTTTGAACCTTGAAAATCAAATGATTGAAACAGACATGATGTTGATTATTTGCCGAATTTAGTCAGCAAAGTATAACCGGTAAGTTTGCCATTCTTGTCGTATTGCTCTGATTTCACAGTTCCCACATTCCGCGAAATCCATTCAGTACCTTTTGCTGTAATTTTAAACATTGTGCGAAACTCTGTGTCATAACTCACCTTGTAGCACTCAAAAGTTCCGGCTGGTGTTGTGATGGATTCAAGGGCTTCAACCTTTCGGTTATAAATCTTAACTTCAAGATTCATAATATTCATCCCCGATGAGTTAACAGCCATTTTGATATCACCATCTTTCAGTGTTTGTCCCACCTGCATAACGCCGGGAAACTCCAGGTCTGCGCCACTGACAGTAACTTCCATATCCTTAAAACCGCTCATGGTTTTTGGGTCGAGGAAATTTTTCATATCCATATAAAAAACATCACCAATGCAGCGCATTTCCAGTTCCTGATCGAAAACAGGTTTATTTTTATCGTCAAATTGTTCACTTTTCACTTTAATTGCCAGTCCTTCAGCCAAAGAGTTGACTGACAGGATAGTTTGTCTGCTGGTCGCCTGCAGTTTATCTTTTGGATTAAAACTCTGCATTTCGATAACAGTTCCCTCTTTTACTGGAAAGAAACCTTCACAATTCTGAGATCTGGCTGTCAACAGCAGCACAAACATTGATAAAAACAATGAAATTTTTTTCATAGCTGTTTTTGGTTAAGTATGATACAAATATAAATAATAATCCTCAATGCCGGCGCTGGATTGAAAGAGTAAAAAAAAGCCGCATTAAAGCGGCTTTTATGATTCATTATCCGATTCCGGTTACATATGCATACCGCCGCACACACTGATAACCTGTCCGGTAACATATGACGACAAATCAGAGGCGAGAAAGAGTGCTACGTCAGCAACATCTTCTGGTTTTCCGCCACGTTTCAATGGAATACCTTCAATCCAGTTTTTGCGAACATCTTCAGGCAGTTTTGCAGTCATATCGGTTTCAATAAAGCCCGGTGCAATGGCGTTGCATCGGATGCTTCGCGAGCCAAGTTCCTGAGCAATAGATTTGGTAAAACCAATCAGTCCGGCTTTTGAGGCAGAATAATTTGATTGTCCGGCATTGCCCGACAGTCCGACAACAGAGCTCATATTCACAATAGAACCGCTTCTTTGCTTAAGCATAACCTTCTGAACTGCTTTGGTCATATTAAAAATAGACTTCAGGTTAACTTTGATCACAAGATCCCAATCGGCTTCGGTCATTCGCATAAGCAGGCCATCACGTGTAATTCCGGCATTGTTGACCAAAACATCAATTCGTCCGAAATCAGCCATAACGTCATTGATTAACTTATCGCTGCCGTCGAAGGAGCTTGCATCAGATGCATATCCTTTGGCTTTAACGCCAAAATCAGCAATTTCTTTTTCAAGTGCTATGGAATTATCGTCATAGTTGAGATCCGAGAATGCAACATTTGCGCCTTCCTGGGCAAATTTCAGCGCAATTGCTTTTCCTATTCCTCTGGCACCTCCGGTAACCAGTGCAGTTTTTCCTTCGAGTAACTTCATGATTTTCTGTTTGTTGATTTTAATAATTTAACAATTCAGGAAAATGTTCTCTGATTCCGGATTTAATCCGGCAAAGCCGAAATCCATCTGATCAGATTAAAATCCTGCCTGTGCGGCAAGAGCGGATGACGAGGACCGAGCCTGAAAGCATAATCGAAAACACCTGCCTGTAAAGTAGGAATTTCAATAAAGAAAGTAACAATGTTGCCATTTACACCTGCAACAGTCATATCTTCTATAAATGAAATTGTCTTGACTTCGTCATTTATTTTATGTCCGAAAAGAACTTCCAGACCTATGTCACTGGCTGACAATTCATTAACATTAAGAACAATTTCAGCCACAAAATTTTCTCCGAGTCTGAGTGCTTTTTTCGAAGAGTCAGGAACCTTTACTGAAACAACCTCAATACTATCCCAACCACGCAACATTCTCCGTTTCCATGCTGAAAGCAAACGGATATTTTCATATTCATTTGCAAATAAAATTGTTGAGCGACTGATCAGGTTATTGTAGAACTGTTTGTAGTAGTCGTCGAGCATACGTTTCATCGTAAACTCGGGAGAGATAAGGGCAATGGTGTTTTTAATACCTGACACCCATTTTTCAGGAATACCCTTTTTGTTACGGTTGTAGAAATCAGGAATAATATCTTCTTCGAAGATATTATAAATAGTTTCAGCATCAAGTTCATCCTGAAACTGTTGATTTTCGTAAGTTCTTTCTTCCTGAAGTGACCAACCGGCTCCCGGTTTGTAGCCTTCAGCCCACCATCCGTCTAACACACTAAAGTTAAGTACTCCGTTCATCACCGCTTTTTCGCCACTTGTTCCGGAAGCTTCCAATGGACGTGTCGGGGTGTTCAGCCACACATCGACGCCCTGCACAAGTTTGGCACCAAGCTTCATGTCGTAATTTTCGACGAAAATAATTTTTCCGAAAAATTCGGGCATTTTCGAATACTCAATAATGCGTTTAATCAGATCCTGACCTGCTTTATCGGCAGGATGAGCTTTTCCGGCAAACACAAACTGAACCGGCCTTTCTTTATTGTTGACAAGTTGTGAAAGGCGTTCAGGATTAGCGAACAGCAAATGTGCGCGTTTGTAAGTTGCAAAGCGACGTGCGAAACCAATGGTAAGGGTTTTATCATTTAACGCGTCCAAAGTCTTCATTATGAATTTTGGATTCTCCTGCCTGCGCCTTAAATCTTCCCCTACCCTCTTTTTCAGATAATTAATCAGGGTTTTTCTATGACTTTCCCTCAAATTCCAGATTTCTTCATCAGGAACTTCCCTGATTTTTTCCCACGCACTGCGGTCTGTCTGGTTAAGGATATTCTCTTCATTAAAAAGTTTAGCATAAACCTTCTGCCATTCGGGCGAAGTCCATGAAGGCATATGTACTCCATTGGTAACGTGACTGATATAAAGTTCATCAGAAAAATACCCCGGGAACATTCCCTGGAACATTTCGCGACTGACTCTTCCATGAATACGACTTACACCGTTCATCATTTGCGATAATCTGGTGGCAAGCACGCTCATCGAGAACTTCTCATCATGTTTATCTTCAACAAACCTACCCAGATTCATAAAGGTATTCCAGCTGATATTGAGGCGATCAGCATAATGAGGGATGTAGGCACGCAGAACGTCTTCACTGAAAGCATCATGTCCGGCAGGAACAGGCGTGTGCGTTGTAAACAACTGTGTTGCTCTGACAATCTCAACAGCCTGGTCAAACAAAAACTTTTTCTCTTGAACCAGTAACCTCAGGCGCTCAATTCCGATGAAAGCAGCATGACCTTCATTGCAATGAAATACTGAAGGATTAAGTCCAAGGGTATTCAAAACCCTTATACCACCAACACCAAGCAGTAATTCCTGCTTGAAGCGGTTGTCCCAATCACCGCCATAAAGCTGATGGGTAATAAAACGGTCAGCATCGCTGTTTTCTTCAATATCAGCATCGAGTAAATACAGAGGAATACGACCCACATCAAGCCTCCACACCTTTGCATAAAGATTGCGGCCGGGGAGTGCGATAGAGACTTTAAGCCATTCGCCGTTTGAAGTGCGCACCGGCTTAAGCGGCATGTGTGTAAATTTCTGAGGGTTGTAAGTATCAATCTGATCGCCGGAGATGGATAAATTCTGTTTAAAATATCCATAACGATAAAGCAATCCTACACCAACCATATTAACATTAGAATCGCTGGCTTCTTTCAGATAATCACCTGCAAGCATTCCCAAACCTCCTGAGAATATCTGCACTGTATCATGCAGTCCGTATTCCATGCTGAAGTAAGCGATCTGATGGGCGGGCTTTTCTGAAGCTTTTTTCATGTAAACTTCGAACTGCTCATAAACACGGTCGAGTTTTTCAAGAAAAACCTCATTCCGCTCAAGCTGAAGCATTTGTTTAACGGTAAGCGATTCGAGTAAAGCGATGGGGTTATGATTGAGTTGTTCCCATTGCATGGGATCAATCATTCTGAAAAGCTCTTCTGCTTCGGGATGCCAGCACCACCATAAGTTGCGCGAGAGTCGTTTCAAACCGTTGAATCTTTCAGGAATGCCTGGTTTTACCAACACTTTATGCCAAACAGGTGTGGAATGTTGTTTCAGCGGAAACGACATAAGTGTATCGGGCTGCCTTTTATCGCGATAAAGTTCTTCGCGCGCCAAAGTTTTGTCAAGCGCAATTCCGAAAGCTGAGCGATATTTATCGGTGAGCTCATCCCATAAGGCAATCCGCGAAATATCCCAGGCAAGTTTTCGTGCAGCTTTAACCTGTTCAATATCAAATGTGCAATAATCACCAATTATCCGTGCAATTGAAGTTGTAACAGCTTCGCTATTGGTATCGGTGCGATCGAGCACCCAGGCCCCGGGCTCACATTCACTATATTTTTCTCGTATCCATAATCCAAAACCAGCCAGAGAGGTGGTGATGGTAGGAATATGAAAGGCAAGACTCTCTAAAGGAGTATATCCCCAAGGTTCGTAATAAGATGGGAAAACCGATAAATCAAACCCGATCAGCAATTCGTAATAATCAAGGTTAAAAATTCCATCAAAACCATTAAGATATGAAGGGACAAAAATCAGTTTTACTTTATCACCGGTTTTATTGAGCAAACCAGCTGATCTAGCACGGTTGATTACACTATCGTATTCATAATCGTGAAGTCCGTGAGTCAGATAAACACCTTCAACCGGATGGTTGAAATCGGGATTATTTAATCTGTTGTTAAGGTCGGCTGAAGCACCGGTATGATTCGCTGGAACTGCAATAAATGCAATAATGCTCTTTTTAAGGTCAGGATTTTTATTCAGGCGTGCGAGCGCATCAATATAAAGATCTATTCCCTTGTTTCTGAACTCATAACGGCCGCTGTTGATTACCAGCAGGCTGTCATCCGGAAGATCGGTATTAAACAACGCACGGCTAACCTGCATTAGTTTGATTCGGGCAATTTCGCGCCGGTTAGCAAACTCAGCCGGTGGAGGTACAAAACCATCATCAAATCCATTAGGAGTAACAATGTCAACCTGCCGCCCCAGGAAATGTTTGCATTCTTCGGCTGTAATCTCACTTACTGTTGTAAAAACATCGCTGACACGGGCAGCAGCTCTTTCAAGCGAAAACTTTGACATCACGTCAAACCTTCTGGCTGTGGTTTCTCCGGGGTAATTGTCGAATTCGCTGTAAAGCGGAAGGTTATTACCTGCAATTGAACGGCCAAGCACGGTGGCGTGCGTAGTAAAAATACAACCGATCTGCGGAACATTCTCTCTCAGGTGAAGCACTCCTGTTGCTGTCATCCATTCATGAAAAATAGCGACCAGTTTATCGTGAGCGGAGATATTGAACTCATAAAAATTTTCTATCACTCTTGCTGCAGCGTAGCCAAAAAGTGCAGGTTCAACATAATCCCACTGACCGGAGATTGAATCGAGCTGATAAGATTCCCAGAACTTGGCAAAGATTATATCTTTCTGATGGAAATATGGAGTAAAGTCCACCAGCACAACAATAGGGCGGCTTTTTATGTTCCAACGGCCAATACGAATGTGCAGGCCACGCGATTCGGCAAATTCACGCCATGATTTGTAAATATACCTGTCTTCGATAAAATCAGGATTCTGATCGGTTTCCTTCCAAACATCAGGGCCTATGAGGATGTAGTTATCTTCGTATTCTTTCTGTATTCCAGGGGCTTTGGTTGAAACAACCGTATATATGCCTCCAACTTTATTACAGATTTCCCAACTTGTTTCAAAAATATAATCTGGCCTTAGGTTTTTCTTTTCGGTCATGTTTATTATCTGGGTTAAGATTTCGCCGTTTAACATATCTCCGAACATGAATATCTGATAAGCAGTTCATTACAGAACTACCAGATTTCATCCCGAAATTCGGCGGTGCAAAAATACGGATTAAAACAGCGACTTCAGCATATCAGTCACCTTGTTTTTGTAGGAGTCGAGTGTGGACTTACGTGGTTTTTTTATCTGAGTCCTTACTGCTGCAAGCTCTTCACGAAATGTATCAGGAAGTTTTTTTATCAATTTTTTAATCTCATCCTCTGATCGGTCGTACAAGGAATAAGCCAATGTTTTTGCATCAACAGACGCTAAAAATTCTTTGAGTTTGGCTTTGGAAAGGCTGAGAAGAATTTCAAAATCTTCAGAGGTTTCAGGCTCTTCACTATCCCTGATAGCGAGTCTTGACTTTGATGTAAGCGCTTTGGGATCAGGAATACTGTATTCAGGCGCAGGCTCTGCCTGTACCTGAGCGGTTTCTAATCTTCTGATAAAATCAGACAAAGCATTCATATAATTTATAAATGCCTCATAGGGAGAGCTGTAAGGATTAAAATAATTATGAACAGCACCATCTGAGAACCATTTGGTACACATGTAATAGAAATGGTCAGAAGTTTGCAGGTATAACCAATCCTTAATAATCTCAGGATTTTTGCATCCCTTCATCTGCGGCAACAATTTATAGATTGACTCAAAAGCTTCATCCTGCATTTCATTGCCCAGCCAGGCGGTAAGATCACGTTCTTCGTCGGCCCATGAAATGGGGACCGGAACCGAGACAGCTGAAACAGGTTGAACTTTCCCTGCAATTCCGGAAGGTGTATCAAAAGTATAATCAGTTAAAGCAAATACTTGTTTAGGCATTGCTTTCATAAACTCAAAAATCCCGGTTTCAGCCCATTGGTGCTCTCCGAAAGTCTCATAGTCGAGAAATACATTAAGCACCTGCTGATTCTTGTCGTATGAGTTTATCCAGTTGGCAAACTTCTCAGCGGTAAGCGGCCACTCGATCCAGCTCTGGTTCGAAAAACGAAATCTGATATCGTCGCTCAGCTGGTAATTTCGGAGCAGCAACTTTAACTTAGGGCTGGCAGCATTACAATACATAAAGTTTGGACTCTTCCAACCCAGAATATGTCTTGCACCTTCAGTCAGCATAATATTAAATCCCATATCAAGAACCTGCTCTCCGATGTAATCGGAATAAATAAGCTCAGTATTCCGGAATGAGGTTGGGCGTTTTCCAAACAATGATTCAATACGATCGGCATGCATCATCACCTGACTGCGAAATTCTTCGGTATCTTTAAGCGAAACCAGCGAATGGGCATAAGTTTCAGCGAGAAATTCCACATTACCGGTATTCGCCAGTTTTTTAAAGCTGTCAATTACTTCAGGTGCATACTGAGCAAACTGATCCAGGGCTATACCCGAGATAGAAAAAGTAACCTTGAAGGCTGCCCCGTACTCATTAATCAGATCAAGCAAAAGCTTGTTCATGGGCAAGTATGACTTTTCAGCCACTCTCCGCACAATGGTTCTGTTTTGATAATCATCATAATAGTGGTGGTTAACACCAATATCGAAAAACCGGTAAGTTCTCAGTCGGGAAGGCTGATGTACCTGAAAGTATAAACAAATTGACCTCATAATAAAGGAATTTAAAGCATTAAAAATATTATTCTTGATAAACCTGTTCGTAAACTGTTTTGATGTGTCTGGCCGCATTTTCCCATTTAAGGTTATCTACTTCCATTGCGCCGTATTTTGAGAACATCTCAGGCAGGCTCTTGTATTGAAGCAATCCGTAGATTGCATCGGCCATTGCATCAATATCCCAGAAATCGACCTTTAGTGCATGATGAAGAACTTCGGCAACTCCTGATTGTTTGGAAATAACGACAGGTACATTTGAGCGCATGGCTTCGAGCGGAGAAATGCCAAAAGGTTCTGAAACAGAAGGCATTACATATACATCGCTCATGGCAAACATTTTATCAACGTTATCACCTCTAAGAAATCCCGTAAAGTGAAACTTCGTTGAAATTCTGAGCTGAGCAACACGACGTATCATTTTCTCTAATAAATCACCAGTGCCGGCCATTACAAAACGCACATTAGGATCGCGCTGCAGCACCTTGTAAGCTGCTTCAATAAAATATTCCGGTCCTTTCTGAAAAGTAACCCTTCCAAGAAAAGTTACTATTTTCTCCGGAACATGTTTTTCTGGTTTTTCAGCATCAGGTCTATCAACAGGTTCCACTGCATTGTGAACAGTAATTACCTTTGCGGGATCGATTCCGTACCTGTCAATCACAATATTCCGGGTAAGGTTGCTAACAGTAATAACCCGATCAGCAGCCATCATTCCGGCGCGTTCAATATCATAAACACGTTGATTAACACTTTCGCCTGAGCGGTCAAACTCAGTGGCATGCATATGCACCACAAGTGGTTTACCGGTAGCTTGTTTGGCAGCAACTCCTGCTGAATACGTGAGCCAGTCGTGGGCATGAATAAGATCAAATTCAGAATCGCGGGCAATCTGCGCTCCTACCAGTGCATAACGCGCAACTTCCTGCAAAAGGTTTTCGCCGTATTTTCCTGAAAAAACATAACGGGCATTAAAAACTGATTCTTCATTCAGTGTTGTGACTTTCTCATTCGATTCCATCAGGTTATCGAAAGCTTCTGGTCCGATGTAAGGCACAAGACTTGAATTTACTTCGAGGTATGTGATGTTCTTCCAGAATTCTGTTTGTTCGGTTTTTCTGATATCAATACTGACATCGCTTGCATTCACCAGCCTGACAGCTTCCTGACTTTCATCACCATATGCTTTAGGCACTACAAAGATGACTTCAACATCATTTTTCAGCAAACCTTTTGTCATTCCAAAACAAGCGGTTCCCAGCCCTCCGGTAATATGAGGCGGGAACTCCCATCCAAACATCAGTACTTTCATATATTACAGCTTTTTAAGTTTTATTTGTTGTGATGTTTATTTTTTTGATGAGTAATTTCTGATCAACCAGTTGATCCGCAGCAGTTCAGCAACATTCCATGCCTGCGAGATTGCACCACCTGCTTTGTGCGGAGGATCTCCGTCATAAACTTCAGAAATGGTACCAATTCCATGCTCCATCATAACATCTTCAAAACCACGGTAAAGTGAAGTAACAAAACTTACTCCCGATTTTCCATGAATTTTAAGGTAACCTTCCACAAAATGGCCAAGCAGCCATGGATATACAGTTCCCTGATGATATGCCAGATCGCGCTCTGTCTGGGTTCCGCTATAGATGCCTTTATAAAGCACATTTTTGGGAGCAAGAGAACGCAAACCCCGTGGAGTAAGTAATTCAGATTTTATTCTTTCAAGCAACCTTACACGCATTTCTTCAGTAAGCGGAGTAAATGGCAGGGATGTAGCAAACACCTGATTTGGTCTTACTGAGAAGTCTTTGTATTCATCATGCGTATAATCAGCGAGATATCCGCGTTTTTCGTCCCAGAAATTTTCAATAAATGCAGCAGGGAAAGCATCGGCAATGGGTTTCCAATTGCTTACAAAGTCTTTATCCCCATTTTCAGCGGCAAGCTCTATGGCAAACATTACAGCATTGTACCACAGTGCATTAATTTCAACAGCAAAACCAGTGCGCGGTGTTACCGGTTTTCCTTCAACCATTGCATCCATCCAGGTAAGCGGAATTCCGGTTTCACCGGCATAAATCAATCCGTTGTTGTGGAGTTTGATGTTAAAGGAAGTACCATCTCTGTAGCCATTGAGGATGGTTTTCATGTATTTTCCGTACTCTTTCCAGATTTTTGATTTTCCGCCGCCAAAAAGGCTGTATTGCTGAAGTGTCCAGAAAAGCCAGAGTGGTGTATCCGCAGAGTTGTAATAAGCATTATCACCTACCCCTTTATTGGGAAAAAGCGGACCACGCATTTCGGGCAAAAGAGAATCGATGGCAGCTTTTGCCTGTTTCATTTCGCCGGTAACCATTGCCAGTCCGGGCAACGAAATAAAGGTATCACGGCCCCACCTTCCAAACCAGGGATATCCGGCAATTACTTCATAACGTTTGCCCATTTTTACAATAAACTGCTGAGCAGCATTCACCAGGCAATTTTCGAAACTTTCGCGGGGAATTCGTCGTGCTATTTCAGATTGAAACAGCTTTTTCAGATTTTCAGGACTTACAGGCTCAGTGCCGGCTGAAAAATAAATGCTTTCACCTTTGGCAATAGGCATTTCGAAATAACCGGGAACATAAAGATCTTCGTAACAATCGTAGCCCCGGGCTTTTTCGCGGATGTACTCAATATTGTAATACCAATCAGGCACATGAACATACTCCGGCTCCTTCGAAAACTGCAGATGAAGATGGGAATATCCCTTGTACATGCGAAGCCGTATGCCATTGTTGATTTGCTCGTAGCTGGTGTCAACGTCATAATTGGCTTTGCAAAGGGCGTGACTGTTGCGGAATGCAAGAAAAGGCCTGAACTTGATGGTAGTTGGGGAATTGGCGCTGACCAGTGTATATTTTATAATTGTACGTCCGTCTTTGTGAGAGAAAAGCATCTCTTTGGTAAAAACTATTCCACCAACTGCATATGTTAGTCGTGGAATCGGCTCGTTGGTCAGATCTTTAAGGTATTTATGACCTTTGGGCAAATAAACATCGCCTTTGTATTTCCTTATCCCCAGGTTAAATTCTGCATTGTGCTGAATTAAGGTTTCATCAAATGCCGAAAGCAATACATGGTTTCCACTGTCCATTGCCGGTTGCGGAACAACCAGAAGACCATGATATTTCCTTGTATTGCAATTGATTATAGTTGTACTTGCATAAGCTCCTTCGCGGCTGGTGCGTAAAAGCTCTTTGGGTAAACTATACTCAAGATTTACCAGTTGTTTTTTTTCGAAAGATATGTAACTCATAGCAGCAAAATTGTACTTTAACCTATTAATAATCCGGTTGCAAAATTACAACATAAACAAAGATCATCAAACATTGGGAGTAAAGCAAATAAAAAAAAAGAAAATATTCAAAAAACCTGACAGTCAACAAAGACCAATTGGAAATGTTCAATGCTAAAGTACTGACTACACTATCATTAAATTCATTTTTTCAGAATATTATTTTAATTTTCATTTTGCGAATTTTAAACTGCCATCAATAATCTCATGCATTTGGTATTTTTTTATAAGATTTCCCATAATTTTAGCCCGCAATAAAAAACCAAATCATGAATAGTTTCCACAAAATCTACTTTTTCAGCGCACTTTTTATTCTGCTGCTTTCAAACTCAACTCTGGTATCCGCTCAGCAAAGAAAACCCTTACATCAGGGGGTGTATGATTCATGGAAAGCCATCAACAATCCCGGAGTATCACAAAATGGCCAGATTATTCATTATGAATTAAATCCTCAGTACGGAGATGGTTCCCTGATTTTAAGAAACCTTAAAACCCAACAGAACGACACAATACCAAGGGCATACGGTACGCTTATTTCTGCAGATGAATCATTTGCTGCGTTTAAAATAAAAGCACCCCTTCAGTCCATCAGAAAAGCAAAACTAGATGGCAAGAAAAAAGAGGATCTTCCATTGGATTCTTTGGGTGTGCTTACATCCAGCAGTAAGCTGCTCAAATTTGCCGGATTAAAATCTTTTGCTGTTCCCTCAGAATCAGGGAACATTTTACTGGCAATGCTTAAACCAGAAACTCCAAAAGCCGATACTGCTGTCAGCGATACTGCTGTTATAGAGAAAAAGCCGGTAAAAAAAGAAAAGTCCGGGTCAAAAAAAGATAAAACAGAACTGTTTACCCTGAATCTGATTGGTCCTGAAGCAGATTTTATATTTCTTCGCGAAAGGGTTACACTAGCAGAGCTTTCTGATAACGGCAAGAGTCTGGTTTTTGTAATTTCCGGTGATGACAGTCTGAAGCTTAGTTCGGTTTGGTATTATGACGTTTTAAAAAATCAGGAGAAGATGGTTTTCAGCAAACCGGGCGTGATCAAAAATCTGAACATTCACCGAAACGGGGAACAATTTACTTTTATGCACAGCAGCGATACCATTGATGCGAAGAGATATAGTCTGCATTATTATAACAAAGAAAACGGAAAAATTATCGCAGACACTTCCGATATAAAACTACCCGAAGGCAATAGTCCCGGAGAGCATGGTAAAGTTTATTTTTCTCATGATGGCAGCAAGCTTTACTTCGGAATTGCCAAAACCCCACGCCCGCAGCCGAAAGATACATTAACCGATGACGAAAAAGCAAAAGTTGACATCTGGCATTATCGCGATCAGAGACTTCAGACACAGCAGCTAAAACAACTTGAAGAAGACAGGAAAAAGACCCTGCTTTCCGTTTTTCACACCAAAAAAAATGAATTGGTTGTGCTTGGCGATGAAAATACTCAGTCGGTTAATCCGGGCTTCAGAGGCGATGGACAGATGGCGCTCGGTTTTGCCGATGAACAGTATCTGCTTCAACAATCCTGGTCGGGAAAAAGGTACAGAGACATTTACCTTATCAACAATTTAAACGGTTCGAAAGAACTGCTCCTCAGTATGCATGACGGACCGGTTTCGCTGAGTAATGGCGGGAATTACCTGGCCTGGTATTCATCCGGCGACAGCCTGTGGTGTACAATGACAATCCGTGACAAGAAAACAACAAAACACAAAGTTCAGGGCATTGCATTTTATGATGAATCGCATGATGTGCCAGGAACTCCGGGTCCGGAAGGTAGCGCAGGATGGACCTATGACGATAAACTATTTATGGTTTACGACAAATACGATATGTGGGGACTTTCACCCGATGGGAAAAATAATCCCGTAAACATTACCGGAGGCGAAGGAAGAAAAACAGCCACCATATTCCGAAACCTGAAAATCAACAGTGAGGTACCTTACATTGGAGATGAGCAATCAGCTTTTCTTGTATCCTCATTCAATAAAAAAACCAAAAAATCGGGATATTGCCGGGGGCATGAAACATCAGGTCTCTGGCAATTGCTTGAAGACGATGCTAAATTCGGTGCACCAATTAAATCAAAAAACAGTGAAACGGTATTATTTACCAGATCAGATTTCAACACATTCCCCGATCTCTGGTTATCGGACCTGAGTTTCGGAAAGCCACAGAAAGTTTCAGAAGCCAATCCTCAACAGGCTGATTATCTATGGGGAAGTGTTGAACTTTATGACTGGATCAGCACGGAGGGTGATTCCTTGCAGGGATTGCTTTACAAACCGGAGGGTTTTGACCAAACAAAACAATATCCGATGCTGGTTTACTTTTACGAAAAATACACCGATCAGCTGCATCAGCACTATGCACCCCGCCCATCGCGCAGCATAATAAGTCCAACTTATTGTGTCAGCAACGGGTATGTTGTCTTTATTCCTGATATAAATTACACCGACGGTTATCCGGGACAGAGTTCTTACGAGTCGGTTGTCAGCGGAACATTATCCTTGATATCAGAAGGATTTATCGACAAAAACAAAATCGGAATTCAGGGACAGAGCTGGGGCGGATATCAGGTTGCATGGCTGATAACCAGAACCAACCTCTTTAAAGCTGCGATGGCCGGAGCCCCGGTGAGCAATATGACCAGTGCATATGGCGGAATCCGCTGGGAATCAGGCATGGTGCGACAATTTCAATATGAAGCAGGACAAAGCAGGATAGGTGCCAATCTTTGGGAAAGACCCGATCTGTACATTGAAAACTCACCGCTTTTCAGGGCTGATAAAATAGAAACACCCTTGCTAATTATGTCAAACGATGGTGATGGCGCAGTACCTTGGTATCAGGGCATTGAACTATTTACAGCCATGAGGAGGCTTCAAAAACCGGTGTGGATGCTTAATTACAACAATGATGAGCACAACCTGAAGCAACGTGCCAACATGATGGATCTAGATAAAAGAATGATGCAGTTTTTCGATCATTATCTGAAAGATGCTCCGGCGCCTGAATGGCTGAAAACGGGGGTTCCGGCTTTAGAAAAAGGAAAACTATGAGTTGCCTTACCTGCTTATGAAACTTGGAATGGACTTATTTTTTTTGTAAAACCAAAACTTAAAACCCGGAGCATATGATTCAACTTTTCAACTCAGCAGAATTCATAAACTATCTGGATGGCGAAGAAAGGCTTATATCACTGTTATTGAGAGACATAGTCATAGAAACCTTACCGGGCATAAAAGAAAAGATGGCTTATAATGTACCTTTCTTCTCGATGAACAAGCGAATTTGCTATATTTGGCCCTCCAAAATACCCTGGGGAGGAGTCAAAAAGGGTGTTCATCTTGGTTTTTGTTACGGAAACCGGATCGAAGATAAGGATGGATTACTGCATGCAGGAACCCGAAAAATGATTCGGACTCTTCATTTCAACACAGTCGAAGATATTGAACCGCAGATAATTATCACTTTTTTGAAAAAGGCAGCCGAAATTGACAGGTTAAAATAGCACAATTGTAAATGGAAATCACAAACGGAATTTTATCATTAAAAAAGATTGACACTCAGGATTATCCGGGTTTTGCAGAAGTTAAACTTTTGTATCACAGGGCTTTTCAGCCTGACGAAAGACGTGAAGCCGCTGATTTGGTAGCCCAGATGGACAATCCCGCGTTTACGTTGCTTATGATTATGATGTACGACAAACCGGTTGGTTTGGTCGCAATCTGGCAATTCAGCAGTTTCATTTTTGTTGAACATATAGCAGTTACCGAACAATTCAGAAACCGGAAAATCGGAGAAACTGCAATTAAAATGATTATTGATAATCAGGACAAACCGGTTGTATTGGAAACTGCGCATGCAACTGATGCTGTTTCTGCCAGCAGACTTGCATTTTACCAACGTGCAGGATTTGATATTATTGATGAAAATTATGAACAACCGGCATACAATTCTGAGAAAAATCCGGTAAAAATGCTTTTGCTGAGCAACAGACTGATTATGCCTGATCCTATTGAGGATATTGTTCAGGAAATACACAAGGTAGTTTATAAAAAATAGCCACTGAAAATGCCTGAAATCAGTAAAATGTGAAGGCTCCGCAGATTAATTTGAATAAATATTATTTTCTGAAATTAACGCCTTGCGACATTCAAAATAGCATTTGACTGTTAAATCCGGCGTTTTTTTTCTTAATATCTGCAATAATCAGTGATTAAAACCGTAATTACATATCGATTAACTAACTTTGTGGCCTTACATAACTACTATGCAGTTACCCTCAAAATCTCTTCAAAGCGGAATGGTAGTTTTTTTACTGTTTCTGATATTTATTTCATGCCGGAAAGAGGACAAATTCGACACCAGCCCGGATACCCGACTAAGCTTTTCAACCGATACAGTACTTTTTGATACAGTATTTTCAACTGTTGGCTCATCTTCGAGGGTTTTTATGATCTATAATCCTTCGAAAGAAAGGATCAGCATAAGTTCCATCAGGCTGGCCAGAGGTGAAAGTTCTCCATTTCGCATAAATGTTGATGGAATTTCAGCTACTGAAATCAATGACCTTGAAATAGCTGCAAAAGACTCTGCTTTTGTTTTTGTGAAAGTCACCATTGATCCCAACGAAGCCAACAATCCGCTGATACAGCAGGACAGCATTGTATTTACCACCAATGGAAACATTCAGGATGTGAAACTGGTGGCATGGGGACAGGATGCACATTTTTACCGCAATGGAATTATAGGCAGCGATTATGTTTTTACTGCGGACAAGCCACATGTAATCTATGGATTTCTGGCTGTAGATTCTCTTTTTACACTCACCATTGAAGCCGGGAGCAAACTACATTTTCACAGCGGTTCTTTTCTGCTGGTATACACCGCTGCAACCCTGAAAGTAAATGGTACCAAAGAAAATCCTGTAATTTTTCAGGGTGACAGGCTTGAACCTTATTATCAGGACATTGCAGGGCAATGGGGCAGAATATGGCTGTATGCAGGAAGCATTGACAACGAAATAAACTATGCCATTATCCGAAACGGGGAAGTGGGCATACATGCCGACACAACCGGAAACTCACCAAACCCCACGCTGCGAATCAGTAATTCCATCATTTATAACATGAGCCAGACCGGCATTCTCGGGCAGGGAACTCATATAGAAGCTGTAAACTGTGTAGTAGGAAACTGTGGCAACCGCTCTGTTGCACTCACCCTTGGCGGGAAATACGACTTCAGGCATTGCAGCATCGGAAATTTCTGGAACAAAAGCTTCCGCCGCGGATCAGCACTTGAATTGAACAACTATTATTTTGATGTGGACAATAATGTGCAATTGCGCCCGCTTGAAATGGCATATTTCGGAAACTGTGTTATTTACGGAGAAAAAAACGAAGAAATTACCATCGATCAGCACAGTTCCGGCGGTGTTTTAAACTACAGATTTGATCATTGCCTGCTCAAAACCGAACTCAACATCTCCGATCAGGAGAAATTTCCAGGCAGCTTAAAGAATGAAACTCCGTGGTTCAGAGACCCAATGCTGGGACAATTCCAACCTGACAGCACTTTATCTGCCTTAATAAACAAAGGAAACCTGAGTGTTCATCAGGGATCATTTATTGATCTTTCTACTGATATTGAAGGAAATTCACGTATTTCTGATGAAGCCCCGGATATCGGAGCATATGAGTTTCAGCTTCCGGAAGAGAGAAAGAGGTAAATTGAATGCTTCATCACCTCTTGAAATGTCATTTAAGATAAGGATTTGAATATAAATATCCTTCGTTCCAATAGGTATCGAAACCTTTACCAATGATAGATTGTTCGTCTGATCCTTCGACTCCGCTCAGGATGACATTGTAAACAATTGATTGATAATGCATTAAATAGGAACAACGCTGACCTTACACGAATGTCACACTGAGCGGAGTCGAAGTGTCTAAACGCCTGATCTGATGTGATCTCCTCATTATACTCAATATTTTTTGAGTTACAACTACCAATGACAGATTGTTCGTCTGATCCTTCGACTCCGCTCAGGAGGACATCGTATAGAATTGATAATTAGTGCATTAAGATGATGCAGTGTACACTATAAACGAATGTCACACTGAGCGGAGAATCATTGCTGACCTAACACGAATGTCACACTGAGTCCCGAACGTGCGGGAAAGTGTTTTTGATCAATTCCCCAAAAAAAAAAGCCGATTCTTCATCAGAACCGGCTTTTATATTTCATTCTCAGCTATTTATTTTTTCAGAAGCTCAAGCATTTTTGAGCCTAAGTCTGCGGGAGAATCAACAACATGCACTCCACATTCGCGAAGGATTTCCTTTTTAGCTTCAGCAGTATCGTCTTTTCCACCTACAATTGCACCGGCATGACCCATTGTGCGGCCTTTGGGAGCAGTAGCACCCGCAATAAAGCTAACAACCGGCTTGGTACCATGCTCTTTAATCCAGTATCCGGCTTCGGCTTCCATTCCACCTCCAATTTCGCCTATCATTACAATACCTTTGGTTTCGGGATCATTCATAAACAACTCAACAGCATCGCGGGTTGAAGTACCATTGATAGGATCACCTCCGATACCAATAGCGGTTGTTTGTCCCAATCCGGCTTTGGTCAGCTGATCAACAGCCTCATAGGTAAGGGTGCCTGAGCGGCTGACAATTCCAACAACACCTTTCTGATGGATAAAACCAGGCATAATACCGATTTTAGCTTCTCCGGGAGTGATAATGCCCGGGCAATTCGGGCCAATCAGGCGGCAATCGCGGTTTTTAATGTATTCTTTAGCCATCATCATATCCTTTACAGGAATACCTTCAGTGATGCAGACAATAACTTTAATTCCGCCTTCAGCAGCCTCCATTATGGCATCAGCAGCAAATGCAGGTGGAACAAAAATGATGGAAACATCAGCACCTGTTGATGAAACTGCCTCGGAAACGGTATTAAAAACCGGCTTCCCCAAATGGAACCTGCCACCTTTTCCGGGAGTTACGCCACCAACTACATTGGTTCCGTATTCTATCATTTGAGTGGCATGAAATGTACCTTCTGTGCCGGTAAATCCTTGCACAATTACTTTTGAATCTTTGTTGACCAGGATACTCATAAATGCTTGTTTACTGGGGTTAAAACGAAATTGTCACTCCTAAGAATGAAAATTATCTAATTTTGTTCAATATTGAAGCAGAAATTGCGTATATTTCTGCATTAATTCGAGGGTTTAAAAGTACTGAAAAAAAACTTACGCCATGAACATAGATTTTCTCTCTTCCGTTGATACCATTTGTGCACTTTCCACTCCGGCCGGATCAGGTGCTATTGCTCTTATCAGGCTGTCTGGCAGTCAGGCTGTTGAATATACTTCATCCATATTCCGGCCCAAACGAACTGCAACTTTGCTCGAAGAAGTTGAATCTCACAAAGCAATTTTCGGTAACATTGAGTTCAATGGCAAAATGGTAGATGAAGTGCTGGTTACCGTTTTCAGGAATCCTCACTCCTATACCGGTGAAGATGTTGTTGAAATTTCATGTCACGGTTCGGTTTATATCCAACAAAAAATACTTGAACTCTTGCTTTCTGCAGGAGCAAGACTTGCCGAACCCGGCGAATTTACCATGAGGGCATTTATGAATGGTCGGTTCGATCTGTCGCAGGCAGAAGCTGTGGCTGATCTGATCGCTTCCAATTCTGAAGCATCGCATAAGCTGGCAATCAATCAGATGCGCGGAGGATTTTCCATAAAAATCGGAGATCTTCGGGCCCGTTTGGTCGATTTTGCTTCATTAATAGAACTTGAACTTGATTTTGCAGAAGAAGATGTGGAATTTGCCGACCGCACTGCACTTTTTAAACTTCTGGAAACCATCAAAACTGAAATTGAAAGCCTTAAATCATCTTTCTCTCTCGGAAATGTGATGAAACATGGCATTCCTGTTGCGATTGCAGGAAAAACCAATGTCGGAAAATCAACACTCCTGAATGCCCTGTTAAATGAAGAACGGGCAATCGTTTCTGAAATTCCGGGAACCACCCGCGATGCCATTGAAGATACCATCAGCATTCAGGGGGTTACTTTCAGATTTATTGATACCGCCGGGCTGCGACATACGGAAGATACCATCGAAAACATTGGTATTGAACGCACTTACGAAAAAATGAATCAGGCTTCAGTGGTACTTTATGTTTTTGATATTACCACAGCCAGCGAGCAGGAAATTGATGATGCTATAGCTGAAATCCGCGTTCTTCTGGAAGATTCTGATAAGCAGATTATTCCGATTGCCAACAAAACCGATATGCTGATGGAATCACCACATTCCTTTAAAAAGCTGGTTGAGCTTGACACCCTGTTTATTTCAGCAAAGCGAAACGAAAACATCAATCTTATAACCGATCGTTTACTGACTTCTTCACATTACGGAGAAACCGGCGATCAGACCATAGTTTACAGTCTCCGCCATTTTGATGCCCTCACCCGCGCTGCCCAAAGCATAGAAAGCATCGAAAAAGGATTTGCCGAAAAAGTCCCCTCCGATCTGATTGCGATCGATATCCGCCAGGCACTGCACCATTTGGGAACAATTACCGGCGAAGTGACATCAGAAGAGCTGCTGGGCAATATTTTTGGGAAGTTTTGTATCGGGAAGTGAATCTCCTAACCGATTCCCCGGTTGTTCATGTCCAAAGTTGACCCAAAAAAAGACTTTTAACTTTATCCAAACTTTATCAAAAAAAGATTTTAGAAGATTTTCATCCATTTACCCGTTTTTGTTGTGTTTCCATTCGCTGCTGAAATGATCCGATAGATGTAAATTCCCGGTTCCAGCGATCCAACATTCAGGCTAAGCTCATTTCCGGTAATAGACTGGTTTAATACGAGAGAGCCGGAAACATCAAACAATTGGAATCCGGAATTCTGAATATCTGTAAAAACAGAAAGGCTTGAGTGTCCGGGGTTCGGAAAGACCCCTGAACTTTCAGTGCCTCTGGGGTTAACCGCAATATTGGTAATGACATTTATATTTTCGTAAGCGCCTATTTCTATAGAAGTCCCTATTATTCTTGGATTACCCAAAATGTCCATGGTTGGGATATGAAGTCCGGCTGTATCGGCTGTCCCATGATTCACACAGGGTGAAAAATCTGATAGATTCCAGTTTGCAACGGAACCATCATACTGTAAACCTGCGCCAGGAGTCGGAGAAATAAAATCCGGATATTCATAGATAGAATTTGTCCCGCCATTGCCGTACTCAACGCAATTATTGAAGAGTTGATAACCCAGGTTTGCGTTCTGTAAATGAATCTGATCACTGATCTGGCCAGGGTAACGCTCATTTCCCCAGCATATATTGTTATAGATACGCGCCCTGGAAAAAAAATCGATTCCTCCGCTTAAGGAATAGTTGTTCACAATGGTGTTGTTAAATACCCGTGTAACTGATCCCTGATGTCCGTCAAAAAATCCGACACCGTAATTATTGCAAATTACATTGTTATAGACCAGAGCCTCCGGATTACTTGTGTATATAATTCCTGATATAGATTGATTGTTGAAACAGTAATTGTTGCTTATGGTCGGGCTATAGGCAAATGCATCATAAGTACTGATGGCTCCCCCAGACCCTCCGATGAAAATCCATCCACCACCGATTTTCCACCACATCGCTGTATTTCCTTTAAAAGTATTTCTATCGATTCGGGCATGGCACCCTTGGTTGATACAAATTGCGCCCCCTACCTCAAATGATCTGTTATTTAGAAAGATATTATTTTCTATGCGAACCTGATTTACATTTTCACAATAAATGGCCCCTCCGGCCGCTCCATACACGCCGTTAGTGTAGCAAATAACCATATTTGAACTTAATTCACTGTTCCTGATGATAAGGTTTCCATAGTTTTCAGCCCTGATTGCTCCACCCATAATGTCGCCGGCATATTCACCAAACTTTTTGGCAAACTGAATTTTGCAGTATTCAAATATTGAGCTGTCTGGGGATGAATAACTGTTATGTAAGCGGATGCCTGCCCAACCACCTTTTGCAGACAACGTGTCGGTAAAAAAAGCATTTGTATTGTGATTTGTAAAAACAATGGTATCATTCAATGCACCCAAAGCACTGATGCTGCCTGAAATATCAAATTTAAAGTAGCCCTGAAACTCAATATACGTGCCTGAATTAATCTGAAGTTTAACTCCCTGTGGTACAACGAGGTCTCCGATAACTTTTACCGTATCGGCATTCCAGACAGTACCAGGTTCAATGGTGTCTGAAACGTAAATTGTCTGACATTTCAGCTGGATCAATGGGAACAGCAGCACTATTAATAATGTGGAAATCAGATTGGGTTTCATAGTTTTAAGATATAATTGGTTATGGTTTTTTAAAGTACTGATCAATATGAAAGAAAAAAAATGATGAACAATTGTATTGCAAAGCTGTATGATATAATTTAGTCTTTAATCAACTGTTCAGCTACAAAACTCTGCAACTATAAATATATTGTTTCATCAATCTGATTTTATTATGAGCCTTGTTAGCCATAGATTTGACATACTCATTCAGGATAAGACAAGCAAATGCTATTTCCTAATGAATTCACATAACCATTTCACATCTTTTTTTGTTTATCTTTGAATAAACCAAAATCCAAAAAGATGAAACACAAATTACTTTTTTCATTGATTGGCGCCATCGTCATTTTTGCCTGGCAGTTTCTGTCTTATGCCATGCCTAATTTTCATAAATCAGCTACTGCTTATACGCCAGCGCAGGATAGCATCTTAAATATGCTTGAAAAACAGGGACTTAGCGAGGGCATGTACTATCTTGGGCAGCCAGACCCATCGTTGAGTAAGGCAGAACAACAATCTTCTATGGAGGCATATGAAGGCAAGCCCTGGGCTGTTATCAATTATCATAAAGAAAGTTCGATGGATATGACCATGCCTATGATCCGTGGCATCATGGTTTGTTTTGTACTTTCATTTTTGTTGTTCTGGCTCTTCCTGCAACAAAAGAGTCCAACGTTAATGAACCGCGTACTGCTTTCACTGGCTGTTGGAATGATTGGATTCTTGTTTACACCTTACACAAACTTTATCTGGTATAAAGAACCGGATATATTTGCTCATTTCGCTGATGCAATTGTACCCTGGTTGATACTGGGTTTTATCGGACACAAAATGGCGCAGATGCAGGCGAAACATGCACGAGGTTAATAATGGCGGGATAAATTACATATTCCTTACAGTAGATCGCAGAATCTGAATTTAAAAGGAGGTTGTCTCAAAAGCCAATGATTGTTGATATTTCGTCACGATTGCCATCGGAACGAAGCCTGATTGGACTTTTGAGACAATCTCTTAGCCGGAGTTGGAAGTCTCAGCGAAGCTAAATTCTTTCTGGTCAGAACATAGACTCTATTAGAAAAAGTGATTCTGTTAATTTAGTTTCATTACTTGTTCTAACAGCGGTGCAAGTCCACTTGGGTTAATTTGATCATTATTCCAAAAACTCATTACACAACTTACATAATTTTGTCTGACTGGAGCTGCCACAAAATATATTGTCAATGTTTTTCCGCCGCTCATTCCAACTAATGCAGATGTTATACCTGTAAAGTCATAAATAACTCTTCTTGCTGTGGTTTTCGTTCCTTCAAATATTACATTTACCAATGTATCGGAAATGATTTTCGCGTTATTTCTTGATTTAATTGATTCAAACTGATTGTTAACGGTTTTAATGGCATCATCAAAATCTTTGTGAACACTCCAATTCATTTGCCCATAATAGCGGCATTGAACATTGTTCACCCCCATCCAATGACAATTCCCTCCTAATGGAATTTTTCTTCCGGCAAAGTCAATGTTGTCTATTTGTAAATTATTATAAACTGATTCAGGAATTAAGTTGTCTTTAACAAGTCTAATAAAATTACGTTCTAAATCCTTATCAGTCTTGTTGATGGAAGTAAAAGTAAATCCTAAAATTTTTTGGTCGGAAGTTTCAATAAAGTAGTAAGAAATATTATTGTTAATTCCTTTTGGCTCTTCTATTGATTTGAAAACATAATAATTTTTAAACCCAAGCAAACTGTCACTTTCTATGAGTTCGTTTTCTTTTATTTTTAATTGCTTAAATTTTTTAGAGATATTTTTAGGTGTGAACGAAGCGTCAATTTTCTGACTGGTAATTTCGGTGCCATCAATATTGAAAAAATCAACCCCATTATTTGAAATTGCTTGTAGTCGCGAAAAAATGTTGTCGTTAACTTGTCCAAATGATATGCTACTTATAAAAAGCAGAATGAACTGTAATTTAATTTTTGTCATTATTTTGTCATGTTAAATATAAACACGGGCCTTCCTTTCTGGTCTGTAGATTTTACCCAATTTGTTGCATTATTTGGGTCGTTAAAGTTTATACTGTCAGACGGGAAAATAATAAATTTTGTAAACCAGTCTGTCGGTTCAGCATCTTTTTTAAAACCAACCTGCCTTGCTAAAACACTGTCATTGGGTGGCACTGAAAAAGGTAAAGTCATTTCGAATGGACCCATTGAACTATATTTAATAATGCTTGCTTTAAAGTTAAGTGTTTTGTTCGTTGTGTTTTTTACATAAAAGGTTGTAGTTGGGTAATTTACCGAACAACTTGTCAAACTGAGAATTGTTAAAAATAAAAATAGCTTTTTCATATTGTTGAATGTTTTTTATCATTTTCACTAAAGAAGAAATAAAGACAAACCCGCGCACTTATCTGCCTTGACTTTACGCTGAAGCCAACAGCACAATTCAGATTACCGCATCAAAAATAACAAATTTTAAATCCAAACTATTTATTTGTATTTAATTAAGCCATAAGATTAATACCATTCAAAACCCATTCAAACATCGCCCGGCGGCTGATATATTATGCCTAATCCGGCGAATAATGTAATATATGATCCATTTACCCGAGCTGATTCGGCAGAATCCTGGCTCCAATGCATACCAGGCAAATCGACACATGATAGCGGAGTGCATGAGCCAGACAAGGATTTATAATTTACAGTCCGATAAAACCAGGCAGCAATTGCCGTGGCATTGGTGCAGGTTCGCACAGTGTCAGGTGGGACAGATATCCTCTTGAAAGTTGCTAATTCAATTATTTTATTTCCCTGTCATTAATGTAAAATAAACGGTTGTTCCTTTTCCTTCCTCGCTCTTAACCCATATTTCTCCATTGTTTTTATCCAATGAATCTTTTACCAACAACAGCCCGATTCCGCCTCCTTTATTCTTTTCACGGGGATTCAAGAGCGTGTTCATTTGTGGTGTAAAAAGTATTTCTGTAAGTTCTTTGGACATACCTATCCCGGAATCAGTTATTTCAATTTCAACTTTTTCACCTGTATTCTTTGCTGTAACAGTTATTCTGCCACCTGACGGGGTATATTTTATGGCATTTGAAATAATGTTTTGCAGGATTGATAATAACATTTTTTCATCTGCATACACTTTGATATTCTCTTCAACCTCATTATTTAACAGAATGTGATTTTTGTCAGCAACTTCTTCTAAAGTATCATAAGCCCTTTTTACATATTGAGCCAACTCAATATTCTCCGGTAAAAAAGCTTCAGACGCATACTTTATTCTGCCCCATTCCAGCAATTCATCAAGCATTCTCAATTCTTTGGTTGATTCTTTGAGAAGTAACCCAAGCATATTTTTGACTTCGCTTTGTTTCATTTCATCAAAATCAGAGTTCAGCAATTCTGCTATTCCGATAATTCCGGTGAGCGGACTTCTGAGATCATGCGATAAAATTGCCATTACGCTGTCTTTGTGTGTATTTATTTCTTCCAGATCCTTAACATCAGTTTTGGCTATCCTCAGTTCTTTACTCCGTTTTTTCTTCTCTTTGATCTGAAAAGCGAGTTCTATGTTTGCATTTTCAAGTTCTTCATTTTTCGCTTCTATCTGCTTTGTCCTTATGATCAGTTTTCTCTGGTATTCAATCTGTTTAGAAAGATCAGTAATTATAACACTTATAAAGGGTTTATTATCAAGGGTCAATGCAGTTAACGACATTAAGGTATGTGTCTTTTTTCCATTACCTGAATGCAAGATTATTTCATCATTTGCAGGCTGAATCTGACATTGTTCGACCAATTTTTCTAAATCTTCTTTTGAGGAATCATCGGCATAATCTAAAAGATATGTTCCAAATACTTTTTCCAATGGCTGGTTCACCATAAGTGCAAAATGGGCATTGCAGTATATAATAATACCGTCTTCACTGAGCATAACTGCTCCTTCATGCATTTTTTCAATCAGGATACGATAAGGTTTATCTGCTGTTTTTTCAGTATAAACTTTCCTGGCATTCTCACGGGCATCTGATAATAATGCATCTATATTATCCTCCTTAATAGCTTCAATAGCCTCGATGGCTGATCTTAGCTTTCGCTGAAGGACAATATTCTCTTTTTTCAACTTTTCTGTTTCTGCCCGGGGCTTACTCTTGTTCTTTTCCATAGCATTAATCATTTAAAGATTGAACCAGATTCAGTGCTTTCAGAACTTTATCGGTATCTGACAAATCTCCGATCAACCGCTTTTCAGGCAAGGGGAATTTCTTTATCAATAAAGGAACTGCAATTATCTCTTCAGATATGGCCAGATCGGGAAGCTGATAAATATCAATAATATCGAGTTCATATCCATTTTTCAGATACTTATTGCAAATGGCTTTTATATTGGCAATTGCCCTTACGGAATTTGGCAGGATGCCAGTTACAAACAACTTAAGCACATAAGCCTTTTGGCCGGGATCTTCCGACTTTTCATGTGTTTTTATTTTATCCGGAGTTTTTCTGTTCATCACATCCTGTTTGTTTTCAGTAAGAAGAATCAAAATAATTCGTTTTACTTATTTAATCAGCGGTTCTTCATCTCTTTGATTCACTCTGTTGAAATAGACAAATTTGTATGTTCTTTGGCTTTTCTTCTTAAAATGGCTTCTGATTCATCCAACTCAGATTGAATAGAGAATAGTGTGATTCCCTTTTTTGAAATAATAAAGCGGCGAACATCTGTTGCATGCTCCATTCCCCTCGATTTCATAACACACAAGCTTCGGGTTCGCATGGCATTCACCTCAATATCCTGAACCATCATCCATGTGTCAACCATCGATGAGATTCCTTCATCGCTTGGATTGCGCTCAATCGACCCAACTGTGATGGCAGCCGTAAACATTACCGTGATATGCTGGGTTTTCAGATAATCGACAAACCGGGTTAGCATCGAACGGATGTCGCTATTGGGACCTTCAGTCATAAGGTTTGTAATCGGATCAAGCACAACCACTGATGGGTTCAACTCTTCTATCATTTTTTTTATGGATAGAAAATGTAATTCAAGATTTTGTAAGGTTGGTCTTGCATAATAGAAAGTCAGTCTTCCTGATTTGACGAACGGGGCAAGATGAACACCGATTGAATCCATATTTCTGATTACCTGATTCGGCGCTTCTTCAAACGCACAATACAGACATCGCTTTCCGGATTTACAAACACTATTGGCAAATGAGGTGGCTACACTGGTTTTTCCGGTACCAGCCGTGCCTGAGATGAGAATGCTGCTCCCTAAGTAAAAGCCTTTTTTGCCCAGCATTTCATCCAGATCCTTTATACCTGAAGATATTCTGTCGGAACTTGATTTCTGTTGGTATGCTTCACTTACTGCCGGATAAACAGATATCCCCTTTTCGTCGATGATAAATGGATATTCATTGCTGCCATGCATAGATCCACGATATTTTACAATCCTTAACCTCCTGTTTGCGATCTGGTTGGTAATACGGTTATCCAGAAGAATAACGCAATCGGATACATATTCAATAATTCCGCTGCGCGAATGGGCAGGCTCGCCGACTTCTGAAGTAATTATTACGGTAACATCCTTTTTTTTTAACCACGATAAAAGCCTCAGAAATTCCGAACGGAGTATTTTCTCGTCAAGGCCATAAAAGAGTTTATCCAGAGAATCAATGGCAACACGTTTTGCATTAACTTTTTTTATTGCCCGATCAAGTCGCACAAATATTCCTTCAAGATCATACATTCCGGCATTTTCCAACTCATCCGTGTTAATCCTTACCTGATCGATGCATAAACTATTATCCTCAATATATTTCTTCAGATCGTAGCCCAATGATTTAACATTCAGAACGAGATCGTCTTTATTTTCTTCAAACGTCATAAATACACCGGGCTCATTATAAAAATCAATTCCATTGTTCAGGAATTCCATTGCCATAATGGTTTTTCCACAACCTGAACTGCCCATTATCAGCGTTGATCGGTTATGGGGAAGACCTCCAAATGTAATTTCATCCAGTCCAATTATGCCGCTTGGAGATTTGGGAATTGAAAAATTTTTTGAGGTTGTTTTATTCTCTTTTGGTTGCTTCATAACTGCCATGTATTAATAATCAGATAAATGAATCACTACTCCACAAAATTATAGTTAATGCTATAGATAATTGTTATATAATTGTTTGAGAGATTTCAATAATTCATTGTTTTTGAAAATGACAAATGTGCAGTTGGAACACTTTTGCCATTAAACCTATTGAAGATTCAGTAACCGGCAGATTTATTAATGCATGAAATACTGAGCTTGTTTTAAAACATATGTGTAGAAAGTATCTCCTGATATTGCATATCAGCAGGTACAATGAACTGAAGCAGAAATTAATGAAAGCGAAAAAGAAATCCGTAAAGGGTTATTATAGTGGTAATACCCTCAGGAACAATGAAAAAGGACAAGTTTAACGTTCTGAATTCTTTCACTGGTCTTTTAATTTCCAATCACTATTGTCCGGTGAAAATCGAAAAGATTCTTGCCACCATCCCGATAGCTATCGGGACTCCAAGACTCCAAAATACACAAAACGAATTAATTAAATTGGTGATTTTTGGTGATTTAGTGCATTGGTGGCATATTATAATAAAGTAAGGTACTGTTCTACAACTTTTGTCAAAGAGAGTCAATATCAATAATTTGTAATAATATTCGAAACTTTCCCCGGACAACAATGATTTTAAAACACAATCAATAAAAATTAAGTTTTGCTTCTTTTTGAGTCACGTCTATATCTATTGCTTTTTCGGCCCAATAAAGGTCCTTCAGTTCATCTTTAAATAATTTCATTAGTTGTGATGATTGCATCCCACCATTCATTGATCTTGTTTCCTGCGCGGTACCTCGCATTTTTGTGTTTGTATTCATGATGATTTAATTTTGGTATTGACTAAGAAATGCAAAAATATTTCTGATAGATAATTTGAGTGTTACACAATCTTTTGAAATTATTTAATGATTCCCACTTTCTAACGCGCTGTGAGAAACCGGTTTGTGTTTGACCTTAAACTTAATTAACCTTACCCGACTGACATATTCCTCAATCCACTTCTATGCTTTTGAAATAACAGAGATCACTGAAAGTGCTGTGGGAAAATATCCCCAAAGCCTAATTATCAGTGCATTAAGGAGTTTTCTGATCGTTTAAGCCGGCGCTTATAGTGTATAGCATGAGGGAAATGACAGCAAAGCGCAAAGGTTTGTAATGACTTTACAGTTAGAAGAACTCAGATTTTCAATATCTGCAGCAACTTCCAACAACTTAACGCTCTGCTTTGAGGCAATTAGCCAAATCAATCACTACATCTTCAATTGTGTGAATAATGAAATTCTTTCCCAAAGTTTTGTAAAATGCATCCCAAATAGTGCGTCTATCTTTAACTGTTGCTAAAACAGGCATACCTGACCCGCCAGAAGCGGGATTCAATACATCTATAATGCAAAAAAATAAACTAGAAAAACTCGCCACTGAACGAAGTTTCCCGTGTGTTACAATTTCCATGAATACATGTCGTACATTTCCCGAAAATCTTGAAGATATTACAGAACTGGAAAAACTCATGGCAGAAGCCCGCGACCATGTAATAAATGAATTTGGACAGTTCGAAGTGAAATCTTTGCTCGAAAAAATAGATTCACTTGATGAACTGATTGACGTAAACTATAGCCTGGATAGTCTTCACATTTTCCTTTCCGGAACAACAACAGAAATTGTAAAATCATCGTGGCCAATATTTAAAAATTCAGTTTCAGTTGCCGAAAATTTTGTTGTAAAACCGCTCATTAAAGACTTTAACCGGATCGAAGAATACTTTATTCTGGTGTTATCAAAATCGGATGTAAGGTTATTGAAAGCCACCAACGATGCCATTTCTATAGAAATTATAGACGATGATTTCCCGTTTAAAGCCAACGATTGGAAACAAACCGACAGTCAGATTGATGAATTTTTCAACCAGATTGACAAAGCGCTGTTGAAAATTTACAACAAAACAGACATGTATATTGTGGTTGTCAGCACCGAAAATAACTGGAGCCGTTTTATGCAGGTTGCCGACAAACCATCAATTTACTTTGGCCCGGTCAGCAATAACCATAACGGCTCACCATTTAGTACCCTGGGTTCAGAAGCCTGGAAAATTGTAGTTGCCATTCAGGATGAACATAGAGCCCTTGCAATACGCGAAATGCAGGATGCGAACAGAGAAGGCAAAGTAATTACAGATTTGCTTGAAATATTTACGGCAGTTAAAGCTGGCCGCGGTGATTTATTAATTACCCACGACAATTACCATCAGGCAGTGAAAATGAACGGACAATATTCATTTCATACCGTTGAGGATGTTACGTTGCCTGGGGTTATTGACGACATTACCAGCAACCTGGCCTGGGATGTGATATCAAAAAAAGGACGGGCCATCTTTACCGACTCCGAAGAATTCAAATCTTTCGGAAACATTGCGCTGAAGGTGCGGTATTAAATCAGAAATCTGAAGCCGGAAGTCAGAAGTCAGAAGACTGAGGTTCCGGCTTCCTGATTTCAGCTAAAGTTTTTAGGACTGAACTTCTTTTCATCCCAATTTAATTGCAGAAAACATGTGGTTTACGAAACCAAACGAAGATATTCTTAAAGAACTTGATGTTATTGTATCGGAAGGGCTCTCCGATGAAGAAGCAAAAGTCAGGTTAGAAAAATACGGCCACAATAAGTTACTTGCGAAGAAGAAGAAAAACATTTTCCAACTGTTTGTTGCCCAACTTCAGGAATGGCTGATCTATATATTGTTTGCAGCAGTAGTTATCACTTTGTTTATGGGCGAATATATCGATGCTGCAATCATTTTGCTCGTTATCATTGTAAATGCCACACTGGGTGTAGTTCAGGAAGTGAAAGCCGGAAAAGCGATTGAGGCGCTCCAGAAAATGTCGTTTCCAAAAGCGCTTGTCCGCAGAAACGGAGATGTAAAAGAGGTTGATTCCGATACAATTGTGCCCGGAGATATTGTAATTCTGGATGCCGGGCGCTACATTTCTGCGGATATTCGTTTAATCGAATCTGCCAATCTGCAAATAGAAGAATCGGCTTTAACGGGCGAATCTGTTCCTTCAGAAAAAGACGCTTCAGTAACTCACCCCGATCTGAAAACACCGCTTGGAGATCGCGCGAATACCGCATTTATGTCAACGCTTGTTACCAATGGGCGGGGCATTGGCGTGGTGGTTGAAACCGGAATGAACACCGAAGTTGGCAAAATCGCGAACATCATCAATACAGAAGAGAAGTCGGATACTCCGCTTGAAATCCGGCTTGACAAACTCGGCAAAACCCTTGGCAAAATCGCTATCGGTATCTGTGTCTTTATTTTCCTGATTTCCCTGATTCAGGGACGCGACCTGCTTGAAATGTTTCTGATATCGGTTTCACTGGCCGTTGCAGCAATTCCCGAAGGACTTGCAGCCATTGTGGCAGTGGTGCTTTCGATAGGCGTAACCAGTATGTCGAAGAAAAACGCCATCATCAAAAAGTTGCCTGCTGTTGAAACACTTGGATCGGTCAACATGATTTGTACCGATAAAACAGGAACCTTAACGCAGAACAAAATGACTGTTCAGCGCTATTTCAATCTGGAAGGTGAAATTGCCATTGAACGGGGCAAAGAGAATGATTCTACTGAAGATGTCAGACTGCTTGCCAAAGCGATGGTGCTCAGTTCCGATGCAACTTTTGAGAATGAAACCGGCACAGGCGATCCAACCGAAATTGCCTTGTTGCTTATGGCGGATGATCTGAAAATTGACCGTGAAAAGGTGAATGCTGAAAACAAACGTACCGCTGAAGTTTCTTTTGATTCCGACCGTAAATTAATGTCCACGCTCAACGAAGAAAATGAAAAGTTTACCGTTTATACGAAAGGTGCCATTGGCAATCTGTTGAATATCAGCACGTACGTTCTGGAGAAAGGGGAAGTCATTCCGATTACCGAAGCACATAAACAACAATTCCGCAAGGCGACTGACGTCATGTCGGAAAACGCGCTTCGTACGCTGGGCGTAGCTTACAAAACTGCAGATTCAGTCATTAAAGCTGAAGAAATGGAGAAGAATCTGATTCTGATCGGGTTGGTTGGAATGATCGACCCTCCCCGACCGGAAGTAAAAGATTCCATTCAGAAAGCGAAACTTGCCGGGATTACAACCATAATGATTACCGGCGACCATAAAAAAACCGCCTTTGCCATTGCCAGCGAACTGGGAATTGCCGATAAAATTGACCAGGCGATTACCGGTCAGGATATCGAAAATTTTCCGGAAGCGGAATTTGTTGAAAGAGCAGTTAATTATCGTGTTTTTGCCCGGGTATCGCCCGCCCATAAAGTGCAGATAGTTCATGCCCTGAAATCGCATGGAAACATTGTTTCAATGACCGGCGATGGTGTAAACGATGCCCCTTCGCTAAATGCTGCGGATATTGGCGTAGCAATGGGAATTACAGGCACCGATGTAGCGAAAGGAGCGGCGGATATGATTCTGACCGACGATAATTTTGCAACCATCGTTTCAGCCATAGAGCATGGACGAAACATTTACAACAACATTAAAAAGTCAGTTATCTTTCTGCTGACCTGTAACCTGGGCGAAGTAATTTCAATGTTTGTCGCCATACTTATAGGTTGGGAAGCTCCGTTAATCGCCACTCAGCTTCTTTGGATTAACCTCGTCACCGATTCGTTTCCGGCAGTCGCCCTTGGCATGGACCCCGGCAGTCCTGATGTGATGAAGGAAAAGCCGCGCGATGCCAATGAAAGCTTCTTTGCCGGCGGCGCTGCACTTCATGTTATTCTTGGCGGGGTTTTAATTGGGTTACTGACTATTGGTGCATTCTGGTTCGGATATTACGAACATGGTTACAGTCCGTTTGACCATACCGTTCCGGTTAATATCGTGGAATATGCACGAACCATGGCTTTTATGGTTCTGGTTATGTGCCAGTTATTCTATTCGTTTGCTGTAAGGCATGCTTCAAAATCAATTTTCCGGATTGGCTTTTTCACCAATAAATACCTCACAGGAGCCATAGTGTTGGGAATACTTCTTCAATTAATTGTGATTGAAATACCGGTAATGCAACGCGCTTTCCATTTACAGATGCTCGACCTGCAAGGCTGGATAATAGCCATTTCATTGGGATTGGTTCCGCTGCTGGCGAACGAAATCTTCAAGGTTTTCATTCGTTCAAACCAAAGAAAAATGAGCACGGATCATCTTGTTAAGTGAAACTCTCGAGATAACTTCACCATTCTTGCAGTATCCCTTCCTTCTACAAACAGATGTTTCAAAAAACACGAAAGTAATCGTCCCCCTTTTTCGAAAGGGGGATAATAAAATGTGAATTCTTTGAGGAAGATATTTTCATTTTTTCACAAAGGAAAAAGCACCACGAATGTGTGAATGACGATACATATTTTCAAAGTTCTATAAGTCACATTGTTGCAATGCACTATAATTTAGTGCGCGATAAGTTCATCTGTTTTGATGGCCTTTACCAATTAATCAAGAAAGCAGGATGAAAGCTAAAAATGTTGCAAAAAACTTTCCTATCATATGCGTGGGCGGTTCTGCCGGTGGTCTGGATGCTTATATACGTTTATTGAAAAATCTTCCATCTGACATGGGGGCTGCATTAGTTATTGTTACTCATCTGAGAACGGTGGACACCCACTTACACAAGATTCTTCCGAATTACACTCAGATGCCTGTCACACTGATTGAGGAGAAATTAGACATCATTCCCAATAACGTTTTCATCATTCCCTCAAAACGCGACTTACATGTTCTTAATGGTGAATTTCGTTTAAAACCCATTTCAAAACCATGGGGATGGCCCGATGTAATTACTGTTTTTATGCGTTCGCTCACTCATCACTGGGATGGCAAATTGGTGGCAGTCATAGTTTCAGGCTACGATGGCGATGGCGCAGATGCACTTTGCGGCATAAAAGAAGTTGGTGGCATCACCATAGCTCAGAAACCCGAAACAGCATCACAACCTGATATGCCCGAAAGCGCAATTAACAGCGGGTGCATCGATTATATTCTTTCACCTGAAGAAATTGCTGAAAAGATCAGACTTATTGCACACAAGGAAAAAGCTGAATAATAGTTTGAAGATTTTATCTCAACAACAGGATTGTATGAAGGGAGAAAAAAGACAGGGATCAACCGGTGATCATTTGGCAAATGAACGCACCTATCTTGCCTGGATTCGAACCAGTATCGGAATAATGGCATTTGGATTTGTTGTCGAAAGGTTTGCTTTGTTCATGAAACAAATGTCGGTTATTCTGGGGACAACAACATTAGAAACTCCGGCACCTCCTACGTCTGGATATTCAGTTGTTGTTGGAATCTTCCTTGTCGGTCTTGGTATTTTGCTCGCTTTACTCTCATTTTTAAGATACAAAAAAGTTGAAAAACAAATTAACTCAGATACATTCCAACCCTCATCATTACTTGATTTACTGCTCACACTCGCAATACTTGCCGTCGGAATTTTTCTGATAGCATATCTGATTCACAGTTTATAATTCAGGTATCAAAATTCTGTCAAAAAGGTTCAACTTTTGGCAATAAAATCACCACAGTTTATGGATACAAAAACTTTTTTCAGTGTAGTAAAAAAAAGATGGCTGAGCATTTTGCTTTATGGCTTTCTGGCTGTTTTTCTCTTCGTTCCGGATGCAAAGGCTTTTCTTTTGCAAAAATTGGTTTTAACTGGTTTGTATAAAGCAGAAATAAAGCATGCCGCAAATAATCTACCTGCATCGGCTTCCTTTTCATTTACAGATTCAAAAGGAATAACAGCCGCCACCGCCGGGTTAAGAGGTAAGGTTGTATTTATCAATTTCTGGGCATCGTGGTGTCCGCCATGCCGCGCCGAAATGCCTGAATTGGATGCGTTGTACCGGAAATTTCAAAATGATGACAGGTTTGTTTTTCTGTTTATCAACGAAGACGAAGTCAAGTCAAAAGCTGAAAAGTATCTGAAAAAAAATCAATTTTCAATTCCTTTACAAACCCGATCCGGAGCCATACCCGACGAAATTTTCAGTGGTACTTTGCCCACAACGGTGGTTATCAACAAAGAAGGGAAAGTAGTATTGAAACATGAAGGCATTGCCGGATATAACAATGAGGCGTTTATTAAGCAATTAAATGACCTGTTATAAAGCCAGACCCATTGCGAACTCAGCGAACCTCAACCAGAAACTCTAAAACATTTCACACCCAAAATCATGGATTTCGTCGATTATTATAAAATTTTAGGAATCAATAAAACGGCAACGGAAAAGGACATCAAAAGTGCTTACCGGAAATTAGCCCGAAAATATCATCCTGATTTAAATCCTGATTATAAGGATGCGAACCGCAAATTCCAGCAAATAAACGAAGCCAACGAAGTGCTGAGCGATCCTGAGAAGCGAAAAAAATATGACCAGTACGGCAAGGATTGGCAACATGCTGATGAATATGAAAAACAAAAGCAATATGAAAGACAATCGGCAACATCAGGCAGACAGAGATTCTCCGGTGGACAATCCGAAAGCGATTTTTCCGACTTTTTTGAAAACCTGTTTGGTGGTTCGGCAGGTACTGGCCGAAGCAGGCAGGCCCAATACCGAGGCGAGGATTTTAAAGCTGAATTACAATTGAATCTTATTGATGCCTATAAAACTCAGAAACAAACTTTAACGGTAAACGGAAAAAAAATACGGATTACCATTCCTGCCGGTATCGAAAACGGACAAACTATTAAAATTCCCGGGCATGGCGGTCCGGGCCGAAACAACGGGCCTAAAGGTGACCTTTATATTACCTTTTCAATAGCAGATCACACCCGCATTAAACGTTTAGGTGATAATTTGTACACTACCGTTGATCTTGATTTATATACGGCAGTGCTTGGAGGCGAAATCACAATTGACACCCTGGATGGCCAGGTAAAACTTAAAGTTGCTCCCGAAACTCAAAATGGAAGCAAAATAAAGCTTAAAGGCAAAGGATTCCCGGTTTACAAAAATGAAGGGCATTTTGGCGTTTTGTTTGTAACCTGGAATATTAAGATTCCTACAAATCTAACTGACAAGCAAAAAGAATTGTTTACCGAATTATCCAAATCTTAAAACATTAGCCATGCAAACCGAATATTTAGTTGACGTGAATGAATTCTGTGCCAGTCACAATATTGAGATTTCATTTATCAGCTCCTTACAGCAAAACGGACTAATCGAAATTCAAACCATCGATAAAAATGGATTTATTGTCGTGGATCAGCTTCCACAGGTGGAAAAATTCATCCGTTTTTACTACGAACTGGACATAAACATCGAAGGTATTGAAGCCATTTCGCATTTGCTCGATCGCATTCGTAGCATGCATGACGAAATTATTGTGCTCCGCAACCGCCTTCGCCTTTACGAACAAAGCATATAAAATGAAAAATTAATGGAGCTATTCAATAACTGTTGCGGTCGAAAACTACGGGCACATCATGAACCCTGGCAGTCTAATGCTGAGTTGTTAAAAATTTGCAAAAAAAAACCTGATATCATATTTTTATTAACCAACCTGGTTTTCATTTGTTTAACTTTAAAAAGATGAAGAAAATACTTATCCTTTCATGGTTTGATAAAAGCACTGTTAAGCATTTGCGCTTGCCTTTTTCGTTCTTTCTGATGCCTGTGTTTCTGTTTGCTGTTAGTCAGGCCGGCACCATCAACTGGCAGACTACAGCCATTGCATTTGTTATATTACACTTGCTTGTTTTTCCGTCCAGCAACGGGTACAACAGTTTTCAGGACCGCGACACAGGAAGTATCGGCGGGCTGAAACATCCGCCCGAAGTTTCCCGCAATTTATTTAAGGCAACGCTGCTTATGGATATTATGGCGGTGTTAGGTGGATTGTTGATTTCCTGGAGTTTCTCGCTTTTCGTTCTGATTTTCATTCTGACTTCCAGGGCCTACAGCTACAGGAATGTGAGGTTAAAAAAATACGCGGTTATTGGATTCCTGACTGTGTTTCTCTTTCAGGGAGCTTTTGTTTATATGATGGCTTCTTCAGCAATTTCCACGTTTTCTTTTGCAGCATTTTTCACAATCAACAACATCATTTGTATGAGTGTGGCAAGTTTCTTTATTGGCAGTGTTTATCCGCTTACGCAGATTTATCAGCACGAAGCAGATAAAAATGACGGAGTAATCAGCATCAGCTATAAACTCGGATACAACGGCACATTTGTGTTTTCAGGGATATTGTTCTCAATTGCAACCGTATTCCTCTTCTATTATTTATATCTGAAGAATCAGCAGATTGAAATGTTGCTGTTTATTGTATTGACGTTGCCTGTAATTATTGATTTGTCGATGTGGTTTGCCAAAGTGAGGAAGGATACGAACCACGCAAACTTTGAAAATACAATGAAAATGAACCTCCTTACCTCAACCTTCATGAATCTGTACTTTCTGGTACTGATTCTTAACAATCACTATACCTGGTTTTAACATGAGCACAATAATCTCCATAGGAACAGCCGTTCCACAATGCAGCGCAGACCAAGGCAACATCCTTGAGTTTATGAAAAGCGCCTACAACGATGCCATTGCTTCGCGAAAGCTGAATATTTTATTCCACAACAGTGGCATAAAAACCCGTTATTCCGTTGTACCTGATTTCGGTAACAAGCAATCAGAATCTCAGCTTTTTGATAAAAACCTTGAAGTTCCGGATGTAAGTAAAAGGATGAATGTATTTAAAGAAAATGCGGCTTCACTTGCCATCAATGCCATACAGAACGCATTTCAAAAATTGGATACAAACATCGCCGGTTTTAAAATAACCCACCTGATTACCGTTTCCTGCACAGGAATTTATTCTCCAGGAATCGGAGCTGCATTGATTGAGCAATTGAACTTACCCGAAGATATTTTTCATACCGCCATCAATTTTATGGGTTGCAATGCTGCATTTCCGGCCTTAAATCTCGCGGATATGATAACCCGCACCGACGAAAATGCCAAAGTGCTGATTGTTTGTGTAGAGTTGTGCACCTTACATTTTCAGGCGATCGACAACAACGATAATTTACTGGCAAACACTGTATTTGGCGATGGAGCAGCAGCGGTGGTAGTAGTTTCCGATACAGCTGCAAAAAAGAATCAGCAGCCAGGACTTTCCATTAATGGATTCCATTCGTTGATGCTTTACAAAGGCAAAAATCTGATGGGTTGGAATATTACGCCGGTAAATTTCGAAATGGTTCTCGATACCGGAATACCCGAATTTATTGGTGATGAGGTGAATGAAATCGTTCAGAAAGCCAGCGAAAAGTTAAACTTTGATCCTTCTGCCATTGATAAATGGGCTGTACATCCGGGAGGAAAAAAAATACTTGATTCCGTCAGAAAATCAGCAAAATTGCAGGATACCGATTTGCAGTATTCCTATAAAGTACTTTCTGATTGCGGCAACATGTCGTCGCCCACCATACTTTTTGTGCTGAATGAAATCATGTTGTCAAAACCCGCTGAAGGTGAAACTGTGTTTTCCATTGGGTTTGGCCCGGGTTTGAGTATTGAATCCGCATTGCTGACCTACAAAACAAACGCGACAAAGAAATCAAGCACAAATAAGAATGCGGTTGTAAGCAAGTCAAACAAGCGTGTCAACAGCAAACGTAAAGTTGTATCCATCCAATAACCAGAAACTTACGGATGGATTCAAAATTCAAATTTCGCTCTGATGAAAAGGAATTGCTCGATGAAACAAACATCCCGAAGGATTTGCTTTTCAGAAATCTCAGGGAACTTGATATTCTGAACAGAATCACAGGTGGACATTCCATTTCGTTGCAAGGCATAAAACAATTGATTGCAGATCCTGCTAAAATCTATCAGGTGGTTGACCTCGGATGCGGAAGCGGCGATTCGATGCGGGCAATTGCCGATTGGGCTCGCAAAAACAATTTTAAAGTACAGTTAACAGGTGTGGATATGAATGCAGATGTGATTGCATATTTAAAAAATCATTGCCGTGCCTATCCGGAAATCACGGGTGTTGCTGCCGATTATCAGGAATTTCTTGATCGGAATACATCTGTTGATATTGTGCATTGTTCCTTGTTTTGCCACCACTTAAGTGATGATCAGCTTACTCGCTTGTTCAAATATTTCAGCGAAAAAGTCACTACAGGATTTGTGATCAACGATCTGCAAAGAAACAGGCTGGCTTATTACAGCGCATGGCTTTTCCCGCGTTTATTAAACGGAACTGCACTGGCAAAACATGACGGGCCAGTATCGGTTCTTCGCGCATTCAGCATCAGCGAACTAAGACAATTGCTTTTAAATGCAAACATCAGTAATTATACCATTCAGAAAAAGCGATTCTTCCGCTTACTGATTGTTGGAAAAACAAAAAATTATGGAACAAACCCTTAAGCCATCAACCGAAGTCCTTATCGTGGGTGCCGGACCAACCGGCCTGATGATGGCATGCCAGTTAGCCATTCACAAGGTATCGTTTCGGATTATTGACAAAAAAGACTCCCCTTCTGCCAATTCCGGGGCTTTGATTGTGCAGGCACGCACCCTTGAAATCTTCCGGCAGCTGGGAATTGCAAGCGAAGCAATAAGCAAGGGAATTGTTGCCGATGAAATTGACATTCTGTATGATGCAAAAAAAATAGCCGGCACATCAATAAAAAATATCGGTGAGAATCTTACGCAATTCCCTTTTTTGCTGATGCTCGAACAATCGGAAACCGAAAAGTTGTTACTTAAATTTCTGAATGATCGCGGCCACAGCCTTGAAAGAGGTGTGATTTTTAAAAGCTTTGTGCAGGGTAAAAACAAAATATCAACGGATGTCTTTATGCCGGACGGTTCAGCACAAACCATTGAATCTGATTTTATTATCGGCGCTGATGGAAGCAACAGTGCCATCAGAAACTTTCTGAATATTCCTTTTGAGGGTAAAACTTACCCGAAACCCATTTTTATTCTTGATTGCAGCGCAAACACTGAAATCCGTTCAGGTGCAATTTCAATAGCTTTTACAAAAAAATCAGTGGCCGGGTTTTTCCCGTTGCGCAACAAAAGGTGGAGGGTTGATGGAAGCTTTCCGAAAACTATAAAAACATCGGATAGAATTAGTCTTGAAACCATTATAAACGGCAATCAGGATTTGAATTCCCTGAATTTTAATATACAAGATACCGAATGGTTTTCAGTATCACATTCTCAGCAAAAATATGCCCGCACCATTCGTGTTGGAAATTGTTTTCTGGCCGGCGATTCGGCACATGTGCATACGCCTGTTGGCGCTCAGGGAATGAATACAGGCATTCAGGATGCGCATAACCTGGCGTGGAAACTGGCTTTAGTGTTAAAACAAAGAGCAAAACCCGAACTTCTCGATTCCTACTCATCTGAGCGCCTGGGCGTTTCAAAAGGTTTTGCACGTTACAGCGATGTGGTTTTTAAAATGGTGACAAGTGCAAATCCGGCTGTCAGACTATTCCGAACTTCTGTCCTGAAGTTCTTCTTCATGAAAATATTCCCAAAACTGGCAAACAAAGAAGAATCACGGCTAAAGTTTTTTAAGTCCATTTCACAGATTGGCATTCGTTATCAATCAGATTTCCCTACGGAAAAAGATGATGAAAAAAAGTTTTTTAACGGATCGCCAAAACCAGGATGCAGATTTCCGTTTGCTGATTTTATTTACAATCAAAATCAAACCAACAGTCACGAAATACTTGACCCCACAAGGTTTACAATTCTGGTATTTGCTCAGGAGTTAACGCCTGAAATAAAATCTTTATCAAAAAAGTATAACCTTAAGGTGGTTTTGATAAACAAACTGCCTGAAACTGAAAAGTTGTACACAATGCTTGGCATCAGGTTTTCCGGATATTATCTGATCCGACCGGATGCTTACATCGCATTGCGATCTGCAACCATGAATTCCAGTCAGTTAAGCAAATTTCTGGAGCATTTACTCATGCCAATTCACTATGCCCCGGTTAAAATTAAAAAAGAGCTTGCCAGGAAGTCACTAAGTTTTACCAAATGAGCAAAATAAATTTGTGCGACTTGGTGCCCTGGTGCCTTGGTGGCAAAAGCAAAAAACTCAGAGATTACCTTTTTGAATTTGAAGATCTGGACTGGTTTCCCAATACCATCAGGGAAAGTATGACAGACTATCTGCGTTTTCTGATAACTAAAGTTGATTTTTACCGGCCCGTTGTTCCTTTGCTGATCGAAGGAATGAATATCACAAAAACAAGTCAGATTATTGATTTGTGCTCGGGTGGAGGCGGTGCCATTGAGCAGATTAAAAATGAACTTCATGCACAATCTGAAAAGGAAATCAAAATAATCCTCACCGATAAATATCCCAACATAAGTGCATATCAATACTTATCGGCTAAAACAAATGGCAGCATTTCATTTATTGATGCTTCGGTTGATGCAGCAGATGTTCCTTCGAACCTTAAAGGTTTCAGAACCATTTTTTCAGGCTTCCATCATTTCGACAAAAGCACTGCAAAATCCGTAATAAAAAATGCGGTAGATGCCAATTCCGGAATCGGGATTTTTGACGGTGGAGATAAAAACATACTGGCTATTCTGGCTATTATTCTGTTTCATCCGATTCTATTTTTCTTTTTCACACCTTTCTTCAGGCCTTTCCGGTTTTCAAGGTTATTTTTTACCTATCTCATTCCGGTAATTCCTTTTTGCACGGTTTGGGATGGCATTGTTTCCATCATCCGCTTATACCGCCCTGAAGAACTTTTACAGATTGCCAATGAAGTTAACCCCGGAAATTATTCATGGAAAGCTGGCAAAATAAAGAGCAGATATGGTTTGAAGGTGACGTTTCTGATTGGGCACCCGATGGAAAGAAGCTTTAAATGAATCAATTTTGTCAGGAAGAAACATATTGAACAGCGAATCAATGTAAAACCTTGCATTTCTCACTTACACACGTTCAATAGAATGCTGGGCTTTTAGAAAAGTTTTTATATTTGTTGAAATAATTTGATTTAAGTAATTCTGCCGCAATCCAAAGTAATATCTGCAAATGAGAAACTCAATCATAATTTTACTATCGATATTTCTACTCAGCTGTTCAACCGGTAATCTTCAAAAAGACTCAAAACCTTTTATTAGTATCGATATTAAGGATTTCGCAAAATTAAGTAACGATACCATTGGGATTGATGATTTTATGATTTCACCTATCGGGTCCAATGCAATATGGACATTTAACACGAACGGGCCCTCTTTTGAATTAAAACTAACTGATAGCTCCTGGACGAATCTGGATAATAAATTCGGAAAATATTCATATGGGTTAAAAAAGGACAATATAGTCAGAGATACAATAGATAAGGAATTGATCTGGATATGTAATTTTAGAAGTGGTTTAATTGCTTACAACACTGTAAATGAAAGCTATATTGAATTTAAATCCGTTAAGCATGTCTCAGGAATATGCTTTCTGGAAAACAATATTGTAATCGGAACATTAGAAGGATTATATCTTTTAGACAGAAATTATAAAGCTGCGGTTAAGAGCCATAGTTTTGAGGGAGTTAATGTTAATAACATCAAAAAAATCAGCAGTAGCCTTCTTTTGATTAACGATATGTATGAGTTTGATATAGATAAGGATAGCATTGTTAAAACAAGAGAAAAGAATTCAAATATCTATGCCAGCAAAAATATAAAGGATGTTGAAATTACTACTTACCAGAACAATAACCTCAGAATAAAAAAAGGAGATCTTGAAAAAAAAATGCATTACCCTAACTATTTAATTGATAATGTTATCGTTGATGATGAAATAGCATGGATTCCACTCCAGAACTCAGAAAAAGCCATTCTGAAATACAATCTGATCAATGATTCAATTGAATCGATTCCAATAGGTTACGGTTTGCGAGATTATAAACTACTAAATACTAATGACCTGATCTGGTTGTATTATGACAATGAAATTCTGTGGTTTAACAAGATTGATTATTCAACGCATCAGTTCACCATTGAGGAAAGAATATATAATGCAATTGTAGATTCAAAATACCTGTACATTAATACATGGCATGGTATTGAGATTTACGAAAAAGCCTATTTGTTTAAAAAATCAATCGACATAAGTGGTTTTGTAAATGAAGAGAAAAGATTGAATGATTTGATAGACTCACTTGGCATCTATAAGACATTTGATTTTATCAGCTCTTATAATTCGTATAAAATCCTGCACACGAAATTCAGTAATTCACAAAGCAAACGCATTCAATTTCATTTGAATGATATTAAAGAATCCTTAAAATGGCGGCTACCTAAAAACTTCGAAGAAATAAAATCTTTGGAAAAGTATGTTTTGGATTCTATAAATGACACCGAAATAATTGCACTATTTTATTTGCAAGCCATAAGGGTGGCTAATCATAATGGTAAACTTAAAGAATCATTGGGATTTGATTCCATTTTGAACCATTCTTACCCTGATTTCATAACAGATTACCACAATAATCAAATGAGGGAGGTCGCAAAAAGTTACAAATCAATAACATCAATCAATTCTTCAAGCCTTCCACCAGATGAAAAATTGTGGCTATCAGGTAAGGCATATTATGATTTATTTCTTCATGTAGGATCCGAAACTGAAGTAAGTTCAATAGATATGACATTCCCTTTTTTATTTTTTGAAAGCCTATTGAAAAAATACCCAAAAAGTAAATATGCTGATGATGCTGAATTTTTAATTTTAAGCCACATAGAAGGTGGTTCCCACGAGGGTGGTGACAACTCCTTTAATCTGACAGCCATAGAAAAATACAAATCAATCATAAAGAAATATCCTGACACGGAATTTACTCCGGAAATATACCATAAAATAAGTGAACTTTATTATTCATGTGATTCGGCATATGTTGACAATCTAAAATACTATAAAATCGCAATGAAATATGCAGATAAAATCATTGTCAATTATCCTTCTTATAAAAAGGTAAAAGTGGTAGTCGGACTGAAAGAAGAAATTGAAAGGTCTATCTCAGAAATATTGTTGGATTAATAACAAAAGTCTTCTTTTTGAAGTTTTTTGTTGAACGATTATTGATCAATTTGTTTAAAATAATCATCTTTTCATCTTATCATATAGATCGACAGCATCTTTTAGGGATAGAAATTCGCTACAGCTTTGCAGCAGCTACAAAGCCGCATGACATCAGCTAACTACTGGCGGAGCCGTCTACTCGATTGTGCGTAGTTTTTTTATTCCTGTTTTTCGATTTCACTTAAATAATATATTGCTAACTCGCTCTTGGGATAGTTCTTTATGTTTAGCTTAGCGAAAGCAATGGCTTTTTCTTTTTGGCCTTTCTGTAAAAGTATTCCTATGATATTCATTAAATATTCCTCTGGTGGTAAAAAATTGTATCCCATTTTCTGTGATATGGTTTTAAATTTTTCAATTACAATACCTGTTGCTTGAATTGGGTTAATATTTGGGTCGAATAACTGATTCTTTTCAGGTAAATAATACCAATAGAATATTGACTGTAAACCGTCATATGTTCCAATGAATGTAACCTCACTGTGTGTTTTCTCAGGATAAAATTTCCAATTAAAACTTAAAGCATTGTCAGTATTGATATCCTTTGCAAATCTCATAATTGACCGCATATGTCTTGATGCTCCAGTCGTGTCTTTGTTTATTACAACTGTGTCCAACAAATTCGGCATTGTTTGAGCCATTGCTAAATATAAGGACTTATTGTTGAATTTTTTATATGGCAGTAAGAGGTGTGCTTTGTCAGACCATTTATTAATGTCGTGCCCCAAACTTGGGTCTAATGCAATATATCCATTGAATAGACGAGATTGATAAACCAACGTATTGATTGCTCTTAAACCACCAAGCGAATGACCAAGTATTGTTCTGTATTGTTGCGTTGGATATTTTTGGTCAATAAATGGTATTAATTCTTTTTCAAGAAATTGAGTGAAATTATCGTCATTATCTTTTGTGTCATTGCTTGTAATGGGCAATAGGTCCTTTATTCGATTATTATTTACAACACCAACCACAATCATTTTTGGACAACGCTCGTTGCCATATTCGCCACTTAAATGTTCTAATATTCCGACTGTTTGAGTAAATAGTCTGTCACCGTCCAGAAGATAAAGGACAGGATAAGTTGCTGATTGAACATACTCATTTTCTAATTTCGGAACATAAATAATTAGTTCTCTGTTTTCATTTAGCTTTTGGGAAAACAAACTGTCCTTTATTCCAATTACAATGTCACCATTAGTCTGTCCAAAAGATAAGTTACTTAAAAACAGAAATATTATTATAGTGTATTTCATTGGTTGATGTCTATTTAAATTACGCATGACAGATGAGGCTGAGCGCTGGCAGGCATTTAAAATTACAATTCTTCGTGGCTTGCAGAATCCTGGTTAAAATTACAAATTTTGCAGATACTACTGAATAGACACCCCAAGGGATGTAGTTCAATAGCGAAACTTCGGGAACTCATCGCTGGGTCTTGCAGACCGCTCAGAGTCCTATTTATTAGCAACTGTTTTTCATTTCTTGATCCCGATTTTCTTTAGCATTCTGTTGAAAAATGAAAATTTACTTGTATTCCCGTTCAATAGTTCTGGATTATTTCTTAATATTTCTGCGCAATAGAAAAGGTCTTTTTCTGAGTCATTTACTTTCTCCAAGGATTTATTAGCTTTCTCGTTTCGCGTAAATTGATTCAGGTTATAATATTTAAAGAAAGAATAGTCATAATCAATTGTCTTTTTCTTTCCGTCTAATAAATCCTTTTCAGGGAATTTAGCTTTCATAAAATCAACGATGTAACTGCCTTCAAAATTAATTTTGATTATCAAATTATTCTTGATATAGTCATTATGAATTTCTCGTACATGGTTATATTCTGGAGTCTTTTTGAAACCAAATTCTCTTTCAAGAAATCCGAAATATTTTTCAATAATATTTTCTAACATTTCTTTATCGCTAATTTGAAATTCGTCGTTTGTCTTAAAATAGTTGCTAACGAGCAAAAACACGCATCACTGCACTTATATCTGACTTGTTAACAATCCATCGGATTGCATCAACAACCCAGATCCTCATCACAAATATAACAAGTTTTTAAATATCCAAGCCATTCATCTGCCTTTTCAATTCACCTGCAAGATAAGCCGTCGCGCCGGAAAGCCGTTCCACATTCTCCTTATCTATTTCTTAATCAATTTTTGTCTGCTCACCCAGGTGTTTGTTTTAATTTCGATGATATATAATCCTTTTCCGAGAAGTGAAATATCAAGTCTGTCGGAAGTTAAAGCTATTGTGCTGGTTATGGGTCCTAACGGATTATAGATGGTAATGCTGATTTCAGTATTTGGGTCAATTCCGTTAATGCTTATAAAATCTGATGCCGGATTGGGGTAAATGCTTACCGGTGTATCACTCAATTCCGATACACCGACCAGACATGCTGCTTCAATTTCTGCCTGGCTGTTGCATCCCGGAGCGTTATCATGAACACTTACATAACCGTTTGGGCTGGAAAGATATGCACACACACTTTCAACATCACATGTACTTAGTAATTGATTATCTGATATACTCAAGTCTGTTATTGAGCCTGGGTCAATATTATTTAATCCCTCTAAACTTACCAGATTATCGTTATAAGTAATTCCAAGATACCTCCCGATATTGATAAGGTTATTTAATGCATGCATATCCAACAGCGCATAATTATCACTTATTACCAGATCCTGACCCACAGAATAAAGACTATTCAATCCATCAAAAGACAATAAGGAGTCATTGTTAATCAGGATTACGCTTGTTCCGACAACAGATATTGAACCCAGTCCTGAAAAGTCCTGTAAAGAAGTATTTCCTCGAAAATACAACTGCTCACCTACTGAATCTATATCTGCAAAACCAGAAAGATCTGTCAGATCGGAATTTGATTCAATCCACAGATCACCATTAACAGAAGATAGATTGCTGAACCCTCTTATATTTTTAAGTTTACTGTTATACCAGAACCTTAGAAAACTGCCAACCCTGGTAAGTGAGTTGAATCCTGCAAAATTCTCCAGTTGGTGATTCTGTATTACATCCAGATCCTGCCCGATGAATTGTAGATTGTCCAATCCTTCAACACTGAGCAGGTTGTTGTTTAATACGATATCCAGGTATCCTGAAATTGTATCTATGGCCTCTAAGCCTTCAAGGCTTGATATGTTTGTTTCTGAAACAAGCAGACTTCCGTTTATTGAGGTAATCTGGTTTAACCCGTTCAGGTTTGTAATATCATTTCCTGTAATTTTCACCTGGCCGTTTAGTGTAACACAGTCAGGGTAATAGGAGCTAAAACTATCAATCTGATATTGATGGTTCAAATGGTAATTGCCATAAGGCAGGCAGGGTATAACGACACCGCAGTTGATTGCTATTTCACCAGGGCTGTTGCATCCCGGTAAATTATTCAATATGTCAATAGTTCCGGTGGGATTGGTTATATAATCACAAATGCTTTGCGCACTGCAGTCTGACAATGAACTGTTTTCTAATATCAGAAGTTTCGTTATTGAATTTGGATCTATATTGGATAATCCTTCGATATTGGTCAACTGTGTATTTCCGGCAATCTGAATTTTGCCATTTATTGTAGTTAAACCCTCAAGCCCATTTAAAGATTGAAGTGAATCATTATATCCAATCCAAAGGTATCCATTAATGGATGTTAAGTTATCTAAACCTATTAAATCTTTAAGCCTGGGATTTGTTGAAAGGTCAACATTTCCACCAATGGCAGTGATGTTGTTAAGTCCGTTCAGGCTGATAAGCGAATCGCAATAAGCAATATTTAATTCGCCACCAATTGACTCAAGAACATTTAATCCTGATAAATCCGTGATATTCCCACCGGTAATAAAAACATTGCCTTCAATTTCAGTACATCCGGGAAAATCAGTCTGAAAATTGTCAATATCATCCTGTAATGAAAAAACTACACCCTCAGGCAGACATCCTTGCGAGAATCCAGAAGCAGAGAAAAGCACTATCAATGTGAATAAAAAAGTAAGTTTTTTCATAGTACTTAATTTTAGTTTGTGATTTTCTTCTGAATAGTGCATACAATTAATATCATCAACCGTGGGTATTTATCAGACTAGTCTTCACTTCTGAGACCAATGGTACAAATCAGATACTTGCTTTCAAATATAATAACTTTTTAGATATGCCGGCGATAGAGCGGCTCTTCAATTCAATCATAAATTTAATGACATTTAAAGTCCATTCAAAAACGGTTTTAAAAGCCTTTTAAAGCCTGTTCCGGTTTCGGCTTTGCGACGAGCCCTCCAAATTAGGGCAGGCTCAGCGAAGCTAAATTCCGCATAGCCGAGTGTTGAAGGTATATCAGAATGGAGAAAGAACTTCCGTAAAGAAGAGCGCAAATTTTCAGTATCCGCGGGAGCGACCTTCTAAAATTGACTACCGGAAATGATAGACTAAAAAACTGAATACTTCCGCTACAATTATAATATGGTCAAATTTTAGGCAGTCGTCCTGTTCATGATCCTGATAGCTATACATATCAATAATATGAACAGGACGGATACGAGGCCTAACGGTCTGAGTGACAGAAAATGAATATGAGTGACTCAAGCAGTGACCGAAGGAGGTAGGAAAGTTAATTAACCGGCCAAATGTATTGAATTGCAAATTCAATGTTGTTAAATAAAGAACTGCAAGTGATCAGCATGAGGCACAACAGCTCAGAAAAGCTTATTTATGTATTGCTGTTAAGTTAAATTACACTCCAATAACCTCCGGTTAGTTTTACTGAACCTGAGGTTATTTAAGTGCAACGCCTGTCATGAATTTTTCCCTGATTCTATTTGTCATCCTTACTTTCAGATACAACAAACAAAACTTCCTTAATTTCAATTTCCAATGGTTCGAATATATCATGATCAACTTCCCCAATTAAAATTAGTTCAGTTTTATCATCAAAAGGTCTGTTGGTCAAAAGTTTTCTGTCAATTTCCACGTTTATAGTACCAGTTTTGTCTTTAAACGCGTAAGTGTCAGCATTCATCTGCTTAACAATATAACCTTGTACTTTTACCAGCGCATCTGAGCGGTCAAACTTTGACGCATTGTCAGAAACTTCTTTTATAGTAAAGGTTTTATTTATAACACCCGGACCCTGAAACTGCCCAAAGGAAAGGTTGCTGATAGAAATAAGTATCGAAAGCAACAAAATAATTCTACTCACGGTTATCTGTTTCATCGTTTTTTTTAATTGTCAATTCTTAAAAAATCACCATTCATATTAAACACAAGTTCCAGCCCGTTGTCAAGCTTAATTTGCTGGTTGCGTTTGTCTTCCTCCCATCCGGTTATGAAATATTCTTCATAATTCGTTGTAACAAACTCAAGGATTTTTTCAGGGATTACGCTGTCAGGAAGCTCTGAAATTCCATCAATATCAATTACTTCTTTTTTTCTGTTAAATTCCAGGAAGTAACCACCATTCAGTGTGATGTCATAGGTTAGCTCAAATCCATCTGTATCTTTTACTGCCTGAATAATGCTTGTTTCAGGGAAGTGAGTATTGATATAATCAGGAATTTCAGAGGGGATATCGGTTAAAGGCAAAATCTTTTCCTTTTCACAGCTGATTAGTAAAAAAGGAATGGCGGCGAATAAAAGCAATTTTTTCATAAGTTTTGAAGTTTAAAGTAACCTTACTCTTTTGTGGATTTTCAGTTTTCTCCAATAATTACCCTTGCAGTTAATTATGAAGCAAAGGTAAATTTTGAATCTGGAGAGATTTTGGAGAATTATCTTTAAGGGAAAGAAATTTGAATTTTGTGCAAGTTGTCAACCACATCATAAGTTATATCAAACTTATATACTTCACAGATTTGCTTTACAATCGCAAGTCCCAGACCAAGATTGCCTGAAGTTCCGATAGTAAAACGCTCGAATAGGGTCTTTGGATTGCCTTGAAAAGGCATGCCTGAGTTTTCTATAATCAGGTGTTGTTGCATAAGATTAATTTTGATGTTACCATTTTGTATATTGTGCTTCACTGCATTTTTGAGCAGATTATTAACCAATATTTCTGCCAGACCTGCATCCATAAATAAAACACAACTTTCAAGATTTTTAATTACTGAAATATTGCGAATTGAAATTGCTTCCTGAAAAAGTGACAATGAATTGTTGGTAATTTCAGTTAAATTCAGGTTTGTGTTGTTTTTGTATTCCAGATTTCCAATTTTGCTGAGTAGCAATAATGATTTTTGAACAAGAGAAAGTTTTGCTGTTGCATTTATAATTGGCTGAATATACAATGGGTTATAAATCTCGTCTTGGTTTGTATTCAGAAGTTTTTCAGAATTGAGCCTTATAATTGCCAGATGGGTTTGTAGTTCATGCGATGCATTTTCATTAAACTCTTTTGTTCGTTTATAATCATAAACAATTTTTTTTAGCAACTCTTCAATCGTGCTGTCAAGAGAGTTAAACTCTTCAATTTTCGATTTTGGAAAAACCGGAACAGGTTCTGTTATTCTGTATTTATTTAGTATGCCAAGTGTTCTGTAAAATGGTGACCAAAGTTTAACCGAAATAGAGTTTAACATCAAAAGAAGAAAAAGTGAAATCAGAAATAATAATCCTGTCATCATTAGCAAGGTGCCTTCAAAAATGTCGTCATTCCCTGGTAGCAGATGACGTAAAACAATTGTAAAGTCTTTGCCCTCATGTTTAATCGAAAAATGCAGTTCGCGATAAGGAATCAATTCGTTGTCGCGTGGTTCAATGATAAGGGTGTCTTTATATAAAGGTTTATCCAGTTTTAAATTGTCGATAACATCCGCTACCTTGTGAAATTCTGGTAAATCATTGTTTTTTGCATGATATTCTGACAGACGTTGCATCTCATAAGTTAAATACTCATCTGTTTCTTCATAAATAATATACTTGATCATGAAGAATGAAAATATACTACCAATCAGCAAGACAGGTATTAACCACAAGAATGTTTCCAGATAGGTACGCTTAATCAATTTCATATTTGTCAGGTATTTCAAGTTTGTAACCTATGCCATAAACTGCTTTAATGGGGTCAGGAGCACTTTGGGCTGTAATTTTCTTTCTGAGGTTTTTAATGTGTGAATATATGAAATCAAAGGAGTCAGCCAAATCCATATTATCTCCCCATATATGCTCTGCAATGCTTTCTCTGGTAATTACCCTCTTGGGATTTGAAATGAAAAACAGCAGAATGTCATACTCACTCTTGGTTAATTCGATTTTTATATTTTTTACCAATACTTCTCTGTTGTCTGTATTTATAACAATGTCGCCTAAGGAAAAAGTATTGCTTCCTGAGAAGTTACGACGTCGCATCAATGCTTTAACGCGTGCTATCAGTTCTGCCATATCAAAAGGTTTTGTGATATAGTCATCAGCGCCTAACTCAAGACCTTCGACTTTATTAGCCAGAGAATCACGGGCAGAAATTACGATTACACCAGTTTTTGTGTTAATTTTTTTTAACTCTTCTATAAGTTTAAGTCCAGAGCCTCCAGGTAAGTTTATATCTATCACCACAATATCATATTCATACATATATATCTTCTCGTAACCACTGTTGTAGTCAGCCGCTGTTTCACACACAAATTTTTCTGTAAGTAATGATGTGGATATCGTATCAAGCAAATCCAGATTATCCTCGATAATAAGCAATTTCATGTCAATTAAATTTCTGCAAAGCAAGTAAACAAATTTGGATAAATGTTGTAGAAAGAAAGTGCGAAAATATTTTTTAGCTCTTTTTATATTGAATTACAAATTCAATGGTGTTGAAAGCGGTATTACTGCCATGGCCGCCCTGGCGGACGAGTCCCTGTCAGAGCGGCATTTAGCTTCGCTGAGCTCCCTTCTTTCGGTTGCAATGCCGCTCTGAGCACTGGACAATTTGCAATTATCCAGCCATCTGCCAGGGGCAACAACATAATCTTACAGCTGTAACACAGATCAGAGATTAATTATTGAATTGCAAATTCAATGATGTTCAAAGCGGAATTGAAAAATAGAAAACAGAACCCTTTCCAACACTGCTCTCTACCCATATTTTCCCACCCAGTATTTCCACATAGGCTTTTGCTATTGCCAATCCAAGTCCTGCTCCTTGTTTCGCCATTTTATCCTCAATATCAGCCTGAATAAAACGCTCAAAAATGGCTGTCTGCCGTCCTGTCTCAATTCCCATGCCCGTATCTTTAACATAAAATTCTACAAACCCGGCCTTTGTATTATAACCAAATTCAATCAAGCCATAGTCGGTGTATTTTATTGCATTCTTTATGAGGTTCTTAAAAATTATATTGAATTTATTCTTATCGGTCTTTATTTTGGTTTTTGATGAAAGAGGTGGAATTTTCAATGATAAGATCAAATCTTTTGCTTCTGTTTCTGGTGTAAAATAATTAAAGAGGTACTCCAGCTGATCATTGACATCTATTTCTTTCAGGTCTAATTCCATTATACCGGATTCAATTTTTGAAATACAAACGATGTCATCAATTATATTGAGCATACGCGCACCGCTTAGCTTTATGCTTTCAAGGTAACTTTGCTGCATTTCTTCCGGTAATTCTTGCTCCTGAAGCAACTCTGCAAAACCCATTATCCCATTCATGGGGGTTCGGATTTCGTGCGACATATTTTGCAGAAAAATAGTTTTAAGTCTGTCGCTTTCTTCTGCCCTTTGCCTTGCAATGATCAAATCGTTGTTTTGCTGATTAAGAATCCTGGTTTTTGCATTTACCTTATAATTAAGTATAAATGTAAATAACAGAAATATAGTTAAACCTGAGATCAGTATTGCAATCAGCACTTTCAGATAGCCGGGTATCGTAGTCTTTCCTTTTCTGAACCATTTCAGCAATGAGGCATAATAATCTGATTGCAAGTCATTTTTCAGCAGCGAAATATTCTTGTCGAACATCTCAATAATCCGTAGATCGGTGTCTTTTGAAAAAGCAAAATGCAATTCAGAAAGCTGCAGTATAATGCCCGAAGGTACCACTTCGTCATCACACAACTCGGAAAAATAAAAGAAGCGGTTTGCAACAAGCGCATCTATTTTACCTTCTTTCAGTGCTTCAACCGAAATATTATAGCTTTCGTAAGTAAGGATATGATAATCAATATTGAATTTCTTTTTCAAATCAAGTTTCAAATAATCCTCCTGACTCGAAGCTTTTAATACTCCAATCCGTTTGTTGTTTAAATCTGTAATTTTATTGATCTCAGTACCCTTTTTGGAAAAAACTTCTAACCACGAGCTCAGCACAGGCATGCTGAAATTAAAGAGTGAATCCCGTGAATCAGAATATGCCATATCGGGCAGAACATCAATCTCGTGATTTTCAAGCATGGAATATAATGCTGACCAACTCCCCTCAATATATTCTACCTGTAGCTTTTCGCTTCTGGAAATAGAGTTGATGATATCAATAAAAATTCCATCCGGTTTCCCGTGGTTATTGATAAATATTTTCGGAGGGTTGTCATATACCCCAACTTTCAGTACCCTGGAATTAATCTCATTCTGAGACATTGCAAGTAAGTTACACGCAAAGAAAACAACAATCAGAGTTAATGATTTTGTTGTGTGTTTTTGGCCAATATTCACCATGTAGAATAGTTTTTTACAGCATGAACAGCAAAATACAAAAGCACGATTTAAATTTCCTTTTTGTGTTTCATCGCATGATAAAAACACCAATCAATGGGCACTTCAAATATATAAATTTTCGTTCCAAAACAATAAAGCAAACAAAACATTGCAAAAACACACTCAACCATCTATAGTTTGGCTTTGCCGGCCAGAAAATCTTATGCCTTTTTTGCAGTTATTTAACGCCGCTAGCGCGCGTCCCCCGACGCGTGCTCCTGAACATTTAACCCCCAATTTAAACTCGCCGCTAGCGCGCGTCCCCCGACGCGTGCTGCTGAATTCCCTCCTGCTGAATTCCCTCCAGCTTTAGCTGGAGGAATGACAACAAAAAACCTCTACCCCACGCCGGGCTTTAGCCCAACTCTTTTTAATATTGGGCTAAAGCCCCTTACATCCATCCCCTTTTCTTGCCACAGGCTAAAGCCGTGTGTCAATTCATATGATTTTCTTATAGCATTTTCTTTTATTACCAATGCCGCTAGCGCGCGTCCCCCGACGCGTGCTGCTGAATTCCCTCCTGCTGAATTCCCTCCTGCTTCAGCTGGAGGAATGACAACAAAAACTCATCATTCATCCGGGCTTTAGCCCAATCCTTTTCACCAGTAATAATAAAAAATCCTTTAGGAGAAATTTCCCCCAAAGGATTAAGAAATTAAGCATTCATATAGATGCGCTCTTGAATGAACGCTCAGTCTTTGTGCTGATGCTTTGTAAATGTATGGAATTTTTTGCCGCCATAAGCTGCGCCTAAGACAAGCATAATGGCCACACCGCTGCCAACAGGTGCGTTGCCTCCAACTGGTCCACCGCCATCGCCAGCGTTTGATGGCGGAGTGGGTGGTGCCTGGGCCAATAAGGTTAATCCTGAAAAGAAAAGGAAGAATAAAGTTAGTTGAACTGTCTTTTTCATTTTATGTAGTTTTTTTTGTGTTCCTCAATTGATTTAGAATACAATGGCCTTTGTATTAAGCACTTTATTGCGCAATGTTACCCTTGAGATGATCATGCCTTTTGCAGATACATCAAACTGCTGCAAGGTATTCAGGGTTACATCTTTACTGAAAAGCAGTTGCCCTGAAGTGTTGAATACTTCAATCCGTGCTTTTTCTCCTGCTTGTTCCGGGGTGCTCAGATAAAGTGTATTTCCTGAGAACCAGCTGCTGATATTCTGGGTTTCAGTTTCTTCCATGCCTGTAGCGCTGCCAAAATGCAGTATAAAACGGTCGGTGGCGTTAGCCGGGTTGTGGGTGAAGAGGTATTGTGAGGTTTCGCGCAGGTTTACCCATTGGCCGGTAAGTTTGTCTTCGAGCCTGATTTTTAAATCAGCCGGGAAGCTCTCCATCTGGCTGAAGTCCAGTGTAATTTCACCAATGAATTCAGTTTCAAAATGCATGGGGATTTCAGCACTGCCATTCAACTCAGCCAACTGGTTGATACTGACTTTGCTGTCGCCTGCCAAAGTGTACAACTGTGGTGCATCTTCAGCGCCGTAAAGTTTCAGGGCATCTTCCATAGGATCGTACGCCGCACTCATACCTTCGGCAAAACCGGCAATGATTTCATCCTGCATACTATTGGCCAAGGCTTTCACCCTGAGTTGATTTTCAATTGTTTTAGTGTTTTTCAGGAAGGTAGCTGAAGTATGGGTTCTTGCATAATTATCCATTAAAAGAACAGGCGAAGCGGCCGTGGTTTGTATAAAAAATGACTGTCCGACGGCGATGTAACGGGAACCGTTATTTGTAGAGTTGGTTCCATCCCAAACAGAATAACTACCATTGTTATACACCCAAATACTGTTGCCAATGTTGGTCCTGGTCCAACCCGCTAAAGCATTCCAGTCAATATTACTGGGGTAAGGATTGGGAACAAGTGCAAAATTATTGCCGCCTGAATTACCAGCATAAGTCACTGTTGGCGTGAAAACACCGGTATTGGGTTGGCCGGTGAAACTGTAAGTATTTGTTTCTCCCGGAAAATAAATCATGTAGCCTGTAGTTTCATCGAGAGGGGTATCGGTAGGTATTCCCAATGGCACCCATTCATTAACAACAGGATTATAACTAAACAGGTATGATCCAAGAAAAAGTCCGGATAAGGAATTATTATCCGGATGCAAAGGCACCGATACCAGGTGGTATTTATTGGCGGTCAGGGTTGAACTTCCGGATATTTCTCTCTGTATTGTAATGTCTCCTGTTACAGTTCCGTTGGTGATAAGCGAGCCACCGGAGTTCACGGTAAGGCTGGCGCCACTGTTAACCGTAAGGTTATTGCACGAAGCGCCCACGCCGGATGCTACAACAGGGTCATTCGTGACATCGGGAATGGTGACATCGGCATTCGCAGAAGGGACTGCATTAGTACTCCAATTGGCAGCCGTATTCCAGTCGGTGCTTTCAGAGCCATCCCAGATCACAGAGGAGTTGACTTCATAAGCCCCCATGGTTGGAGTGGAAGCGCGGGTGGTTCCGGCATAATCGGTGGTGATTCCCGAAATGCTAACTCCTGCAAGCGCTGCTGAGGGTATATAGCTTACAGCATTGCTGCCGCCTGCACTGGCAAACAATGGATCGGTATTTAAACTATGCGTATCCTGCCCGGTTACGATAACCGGTGTTGATTTATCTGCACCGTAATATCCCAGCATTCCGCCGGTTCCTGAAGCCAAATAATCATTGAAATCGCAGGTTAATGGTCCACCGGTTGAAACTATGTACATTGCATAATGTAAACCGGAGCCACCGGTAGTTGAACGCGCATTATTAAAAATATTGTTTCTGAAATTGCGCGTGGTGGTATTTACCGCACTGTACAAGGCATACGATTTGGCACTGCCCGATGGCACAGTCCCACCGATATACACTGTATTAAAATAGATGTTGTTAGTAGATGAAAAATTTCCACTTTCATAATTTCCGGTTTCGTAAATTCCGTAAATAGTTGTTTTTGTTTCTCCGCCAAGGCTGATAATGTTGTTTGTTATGTTGCTTGTTTTGAGGGGAATTTGATAGGGTATCAAGGTTGATAATTTTATACCGGCAACTTCACTATTGTTGCCTGTTGCGGCATTGGTCAGCTGGGAAATTATATTTTCCGAAATTGTTACTGAAGTTGCGCCTTCGTTATAAATTCCGTAGATATGTTGTTTGCCGGTTGTTGTGGAAGTATTGGCCCAAATACTGTTTGTTGTACCGGCATCCGTACTGCCAATTGTATTGTTTCTGATTATATTGAATCCGGTGTAAGCCTCAATTCCATTAAAACTGTGGCCGGCGACATCGGCAGATTCGGAGCCAACAATGGTGATGCCTCCTATTGTGTTATTCTCTATATTCACTGTCCCAGCGCCTCCAAAACTTATTCCTATGCTTTTTGCTAAGTTGGTTGATGTTGTTGTAATTGTTATTGACCCATTTCCCGTGGCTGAACCGATTGTATTGCCGCTTACCGTTCCTATATTTACGTTACCAGCGACGACCCTTATTCCATAAAAAGGTTCTTGTGAAGTCGTTGTAAAATTAATACGTGTGATGGTGTTATTCTGTACAGTACTGGCTATAGTTTCCCCAACATTAAGGTAAATGCCAATAAATGCGTGTGCTTGTGCTGAGTTTATTGTGAAGGTGCCTGTGTGATCAGCTGCATTACCACCGATAAAGTTATCTGATACTGTAAAATTATTTCCCCTGCCTTCTGATATGTTAAAGTTTCCAATTCGCATTGCACAATAAGCTGATGAGGCCGTTGGAGATAATGTTGTGGTTTCATAAAAGGTATTTCCGGTGATATTCCATGCAGAAGAATATGAACTAGCAAATATGCCGTTTGATGATGTCCCCGGGTTGAAAAAATCATAGAACATATTGTTGCTGATGGTATTGCCATCGTTTGCGGCCCCAATACTACCGTATGAAAATATTACATTCTTAGGTCTGTTGCCACCGGCATTGGTAAAAACGTTATTATCAATCAGATTGTTGTTATTACCCGTCGTGGTACTACTGGTGCTAAAAAACAGGATTGCTCCGCCATTGAATGAGTAGGCTGCGGTGCTTGCCCTACCAGAACCTTTGATCGTGCAATTTTTTACCACATTGTTTGAGGCATTGTTGATAAACCTGATCGTAGAAGTCCCCAGGGTGGTTGATGTACTCAGGTTTTCAATCGTGAGTGAATTGCCCCCTGTATTCACCCCGTCTATGATTACATGCTGTGCTCCATTGAGGTCAATCAGCGGTTTGTCCACGTTGCCGGATATAGTTCTGGCTCCACTAGGATTTATTGTCAGGCTGGTCCACAAACCGGCAGCTCCGGTCAATGCAGTGGTACCAAGTTCTGTGGTAACATCTGCTGTGACTGTAATTGTAATTGTTTGCCCTGCCTGAGATGTGACGTTAAGGGCCGCAAATACGCCACCGGCATTTGTCAGTGAAGTGTAATTGCCATCTGCGCCATTGGACCCGGAAACGGTGATTTGTGCAATTGCAGTCTGCACGAAAAGGCCTGCTATTAGCGTAAAGTTAAGTAAAAAAGTAGTTAGTTTTTTCATAGGAAATATTGAGTTTGAATTAATGGTGCAATCGCAGGATAATTTAAAGTTTCATGAAACCTTATTTATCTTTAAAAAAGGCAGTAAAAATAGTACATAATTAATACAAATTACATCTCTAACGTAAAATATTTTATATTATCTGTTAAGTATCTTAAAAACAAAAGTTTCAAAATAGCAAAATATCATTGCTGGCAGGCTTCTTCCCATTTATCAGAGAACCTGACTCTAACGTAAAACATATTTACATAAAACATACTTCGATCAACTTCCTGATATTGATTGACTTCTTTTTTTTTAATACGATTAGTGGATAATTAAAAACCTCAACACCACACCGGGCTTCAGCCCAATCCTTCCGAAATATTGGGCTAAAGCCCCATACATCCATCAACCTTTTTCTTGCCACAGGCTAAAGCCGTGTGGCAATTCATTTGATTTTCTTATAGCATTTTCTTTCATCACCCATGCCGCTCGCGCGCGTCCCCTGACGCGTGCAGCACGCCTGATCCTGAGCTTATATTTGGATAGCAACACTTTTTCACTTCCTTTATTCATGCATTCGTGGCAAATGCTTTTTGACTAACCCGCTGCTAGCGCGCGCCCCTGATGCGTGCTGCTGAATTCCCTCCTGCTGAATTCCCTCCTTTTTTAGCTGGAGGAATGACATCTTGCCACAGGCTAAAGCCGTGTGGCAATTCATTTGATTTTCTTATAGCATTTTCTTTCATCACCCATGCCGCTCGCGCGCGTCCCCTGACGCGTGCAACACGCCTGATCCTGACCTCGTCATTGATTAGCAACATTTTTCAATCCCTCTATTCGTGCATTCGTGGAAAGAACTTTTTGACTAACCCGCTGCTAGCGCGCGTCCACTGACGCGTGCTGCTGAATTCCTCCAGCATTAGCTGAAGGAATGACAACAAAAAAACCTCATTCGTGCATTCGTGGCAATAAATAGCATTTATGAAGTCTGTTTTCTAAAATTTTTCCAGATAATCACGCAGGCTTTCAGGAATTACACCTTCGGTCAAAACCAAACGATTATTCTGTTTGATAAATAATGTATATATTTTGTTTCCAACAACTTGATTCAGTCCATTGGAAGCCGTTAGTCCGTTCTTCTGCATAAATGTTTCCATATCCGCAGAATCAGAAAAATCAACCAAAGCAACATAAAATATACTCCCATCCTGTTTCACAGGCATAATCCAGGCCGTATAATTCTTTGACTGCTGAAATAAAGGTTCCCAACGTACAAAGCCATTCTGCATACCAAGTTGTCCGCTTATGTATTTTAGTCCGGATAAATGCGGACCCAGCATTTCGTAATTGAATAAAGATGGTTTTTCGATGGACAGATTTTCAATCTGTTCGAGCAAATTTCCGGCAATAGCCAGCAAATGCACCTGCGCTTCGGGGCTGCCGCTTGAATTGGAAATTGAAAAATAGAAATTACCTTTTGCTGCAATATACTGGTAAGGCGTAAGGCAGTCATCGGGGGTGATTCGTGCCGATTCCTGGCATTTGAATCTCGAAATGCTAAAAATACCGAATGCAGCTTCAGGTGATGCCATTCTGTATACATCTGCCTTATAATCAATACCTCCGGCTTTGATGTCAAAAACAGTTACCTGCTCAAATCCGTATTCAAGATACAGGTCAGCACCACCATTGATGTAGCCCCAGAGTCCGTCTTTATCAAACAATCTGGTATTGACAGAAGTTATGTCCGGTAAAACATCATCACGAAGTACAAAAGGCTGTTGTGCAAAACAATTGCCGGCAAACAGGAAAAGAAACAGAATTAGAGTGTTTTTCATTGATATAAATTGTTTGACTTCAAAATATCTATCAACTAAACACTTCGACTCAGTGTGACAGTCGTGTTAAGTTGACTTGATTCTCTTTATAGCACACGTTATCAACCCTATACGATGTCCTCCTGAGCGGAGTCGAAGGACAAAACGAACAATCTGTCATTGGTAGCGGTTCCGATAGCTATCGGAACGAAGGATAAAAACGAAATCATTTCACTTAATCACTTCCACCAGATCAATCTTTTCAATATCTGCTTCGCCCAGTCCAAGTTGGGCGGCGTATTCCATAAACTGCCGTCCACGGGGTGAGTCTTCCTGCTGAATGCCTTCTTCAATGCGTTTTTTTAGTACGATATCGTAGCCGATACGATCAACTGCAACGGCATCGGTACCAACGAGCAAGGTATTGTAATTGCAGATGTACTGAGGATTGGCACCAGGTCCACCCTGATAACAACCGCGAAGACCATCCACCACATTCAGCACAACTTTATCGCGCACAGGTGGAAAACAGCAAACTTCAGCACTGGTGTCGCCCCAAAGCTTTGCATGCAAACGACCGGTGTTTGTGATTACTCCGTAACCGAGATTTTTGAGACACAACGTAATGGACGATCCGGCATTTTTCAGGATGGGAATATTGATGATTTTATCGAGATCCTGAGTGAGGATTTTTGTGAAATAGGAATACTTACCAGCGTTCACCATGTAAGGCAGGGTGTAATCATCGTATTCGCCATCTACATCAGCAAAGTAAAACCAATCTTTATCAATCATTTCTTCGCTGTAAAGCTTACCCTCTTTGTTGTAATATGATCCATCGGCATCCTTTTTTTCGGTGCCGGTGATTGCAATCCCGGGATAAGCATCAGCCGTGAAACCGGCTTCATGAAGCTGAAATTCACGTCTGTCCCAAAGCACAATATTTTCTTTTGGAATACCGGCTTCCAGCAGTTGCTCAATCACACTTTGCACGACTTCGTGACTCGATGAGAGCAATTTCCCACCTATGGGGTTGAGTTTCAGCCCGATTTTTTCATGCGGCTGCACAAACATCAGCCAGGCTTCGGAAAGCGTTGCCGCGCCGGTCAGCTGAAGCATGGCATCAGAAAGCATCTGGTAAGCTGCCGTTTTCACTGGTTTATCCTCCACAACTGATTGTGCATCAAAGACCTTTACAACCTTACCGGGAAATTTTCCGGGCATAGAAGTTTCTGTTTTCGGAATCTTCAACGCATCAGCAATATTGGTTGCCGGCTTTTCGGGATCCTGTACCTGTGCCAGAACTTTTTTCAGTGGCGTTGATGCCATTAATGCGCCTAAACTACCGGCGGCGGCGAGTTTGAAGAAATTACGGCGACCTGATTCGGAAGGATTATCTTTTGTGCTCATAATAACAGCGTTTTCTGATCAATTTCAGCTTTCAAATTTAAGACATTCCACATAAAATTAAGTATTGATATCTATATTTTTTTATTATCTGAATCACTCTCCAATTAGAAATTTTGCAGTTGCTTGCCGGAATAGAATGTTATTAACCTCAACCTTAACCTCAGCCTTAACCTCAACCTTAACCTCAACCTTAACCTCAACCTTAACCTCAACCTAATTATCAGGGATTACATTAAATTCTCCATCAAAAACCAAAACCGCATCCACCGTTTGACCATTGATTACCAGTCCTTTGATTTTTGTGGATTTCCCCTTATCAATCAGGGTGAATGCCTGTTCGTTCGTGAGCTGTTTTCCAAACTGCTCGAACATTACCCGAAATGCACATCCTGACTTATAAGCGCTGCAACCGTATGCGGAATTGCCTTTCAGAATTTTACCGGAGCCACACTTAGGACAAGTAAGTGAAGTGATATCAACATTTACTTTCGCAACCGGTTCATTTGTTGTCTTTTTTTGATCTTTAGGAGATTTATCAGCTTTTTCAGGTTTTTGCTCCTCAACCTGTGCAATATCAATCGTGTGGTTTTGCTCTGATTTAACTTCCGCAACCAGCGAAGAAACCATCGCTTTCATTTCATCGAGGAAGATCTTGGGATCGTACTCCCCTTTTTCAATCTGCCTTAATTTGCGCTCCCAGATACCGGTGAGTTCAGCCGATTTGAGCAGCTCCTGCTGAATGGTATTTATCAGTTGAATCCCTGTTTGGGTAGGCACAAGATTCTTCTTTTCGCGCACCACATACTTCCGTTTAAAAAGTGTTTCAATGATATTGGCGCGCGTTGAAGGCCGGCCAATGCCATTTTCCTTCATCAACTCACGTAATTCCTCATCTTCCATTTGTTTGCCGGCAGTTTCCATTGCCCTTAACAAAGTAGCTTCCGTAAGCAGTTTCGGAGGTTGAGTGAGTTTGTCGAGAAGTTCGGGAATGTGATCGCCTTTTTCACCTTTCACAAAAATGGGCATAACCTGTTCCTGATCCGCTTCCGCATTTTCCTCTTTATCGTTTTCCTTTTTCGGATAAAGCACCCGCCAGCCATCTTCAAGAATCACTTTTCCGGTAGCCTTAAACTCATAAGTACTAACCATTCCTTTAACTGTGGTGTTCGAGACAATACAATCGGGATAAAAAGCACCAATAAACCGGCGGGCAATGAGATCGTAAACCCGTTTTTCTTCAAGTTGTAACCCATAGGGTTTCTCACCTGTAGGGATGATTGCGTGGTGATCTGTAATTTTTGTATCGTCGAAAACTTTCTTTGTTTTTCTGATGGCTTTCCCGAGCAGCGGTGCAGTAAAATTTGCGTAAGGCTCCATCGCACTAAGGATTCCCGCGATTTTCGGATATATATCATTGGGCAAAAAAGTGGTATCTACGCGAGGATAGGTCACCATCTTTTTTTCATAAAGGCTTTGAATGTACTTCAAAGTTTCATCTGCAGAAAAACTGAATTTTTTGTTGCATTCCACCTGCAATGAGGTAAGGTCGAACAGCTTTGGTGGTGATTCGTTCCCTTTTTTCTGCTCAAACGAAATAATTTCGAAAAGGTTATCCTTAATCTCTTCAATAATCCGTGCAGCATCCTCCACCGTGTCGAAACGCCCGCTTGTTGCATTGAAAATTACTTCACGGTAAGTGGTTTTAATTTCCCAATATTGCTTTGGAATGAAACTGCTGATTTCCTCAAACCGCCTGACAATCAGCGCCAACGTTGGGGTTTGCACTCTGCCGACAGAAAGAACGCCTTTGCCGTTGGCATATTTCAGGGTGTAGAGGCGGCTGGCATTCATTCCCAACAGCCAATCACCAATTGCCCGGGCATTTCCGGCAGCATATAGCTTATCGAAATCTTTTCCATCCTTCAGCTTTTCAAAGCCTTCTTTTATGGCTTCATCGGTCATGGATGATATCCACAAGCGCATAATGGGTTTCTGACAGCCGGCCATGGTCAGCACCCACCGCTGAATCAGTTCTCCTTCAATTCCGGCATCACCACAGTTTATTACTTCATCGCAAGTGGCTACCAGTGATTTTATGGTTTCAAACTGCTTTTTTACACCTTCGTTGTCGATAAGTTTTATACCAAACCTTGGCGGGATCATAGGCAGCGAATACAACGACCATTGTTTCCAATCCTGAGTATAATCATCGGGATTTTTAAGTGTACAGAGATGGCCGAATGTCCAGGTAATCTGATAACCATTGCCCTCAAAATAACCATCTTTGCGCGTGCCGGCCTGCAGTATTCGTGCAATTTCTTTAGCAACGCTGGGCTTTTCGGCTATGCAGAGTTTCATTTTCAGGGATTAGGTTCAGGCATCAAAATTAACAAAAAGGGAGGAGAAGGAGTGTATTAAAGTCTTTATTGTTCTGGGAAAATCCTTCCATCAGTATGTAAGCTTAACCTCGAACCAATATTGGTGAGTGAACTGCTGGAAGGTTCAGCAGATGGTGTGATAGTTGAGTTTGATAAAAGTGGGGCTATGTTTGTTAGAGAGTCGTGACATCTGACAACAAATTATTAAGGTCTTAAATCAACCTAAAAATGATTCAAGATAATCAGCCATAAACAACGGCAGATTAATCAATCCTTCTTCCTTCTTTAGATTCCTTAAAGAAAACCGAAAACTGATTTCGGGATTGTATTTTTCACGGTAAACCGACAATGACTTGCTTCTGATATTTTGATCTGATTTTACTTCAATAGGGATAATACTATTTTTGTACTGAATAATGAAATCTACTTCAGATTCATTTGCTGACTTCCAGTAATGAGGCATTGATTTAAACTGAGAAAGAATAGAATTAATTACGAAATTTTCAGTCAGCGCCCCTTTAAATTCTGTAAAAAGCCTGTTGCCCTCTGATATAGCGACCGGATCAAGCTGAGATAGCCGTCGCAGGATAGCTGTATCGGATAAATAAATCTTAAATGCTGTCAGATCTTCATAGGCTTTTAAAGGCAATCCCGGTTTTGTGACCCGTTGAATTTTATAGGCTAGACCTGCATTTACCAACCAGGTAAGTGCATCCTCATATTCCCTTGCTCTTGCTCCAGGTTTAACCGCCTGATAAAGAAATTTCTTATTTTCCCTTGATAATTGCGACGGTAACGATGACCAGATATAACTAACTCTTGCTACATCCTTTTTGTCAATATATTTTGAAAAATCAAGTGTATATGCATTTAGTATATTCTGAAGTACACGCTGGCAAAGTTGAGTGTCATGATTTTCCAACAATGCAGTAACCGCCTCTGGCATTCCTCCTGAGATAAAATACAATTTGAGTTTATCGGTTAATTTACTGAAGAAAATCTCAGGAATAGGCTCAATCTTCTGCAAGCTGTTTAGATAATCATGCATAGCAGGGTCAGCTTCTGACAGGAATTCCTTGAATGTTAGAGGGTACATGTGAAGAAAATCAACATTTCCGACTGGGAAAGAGGCTCCACGGCTTAAAGCAACTCCTAAAAGCGATCCTGCGCCAGCAATAATATATTCAGGATGATCTTCATTGAAATACTTAAGTGAATTAAGCGCAGCATTACATTCCTGTATTTCATCAAATATAATCAGCGTTTTTCCAGGCATGATAGGTCTTCCATTAATTATCGAAAGAAATTCTATTATCCTGGCAGGTTCTTTGGTTTTTTCGAAGAAGTCCTTTAACTCAGTTTGTAAGTCAAAGTTGAAGTATGCGGTGTTTTCAAAGAACTTTTCTCCGAGATGTTTTAATATCCAGGTTTTACCCACTTGCCTGGCGCCCTGCAAAAGAAGAGGCTTCCTGCGCTCGTTGGTTTTCCAAGCCTTTAAATCGCTAAGTATTTCCCTCGATATTTTCATGTTTTCACACATTATGTGACAAATATGTGATAATAATCACACTTTTGTCACTAATTACGTGCAAATATAAGAAAAATTCTGCCAGTTCAGCATTGCCAATATCAACCGCAAGGGCAGCGTATATTTTGAAACTACCAACCCGCTTGAGGGTTAGGCTGGAAGAATGCCCGGAATATCTATTTCCGCTTTCCGCTGATGATTGCATCGCAGCAAAGCGACACAGGAATTGATGATCCGCAAGGGCAGGAATTACTTTTTGCATTTAGAAATTAATATTCTCAGCCCGAAGCCTTCTAACAGCCATCTGCAAGGGACAATCAGAAGAAACAAACTTTCCTTCGCGATATTTTATAAGCAAAGCAACCGACTGCTGAGCCAACGTTCGTCTTACGGCACGGCGCTCTCCTTTTATTCTGGCAATTTTCAGATTGTCATAAGCAGTAGTTTGATGACGCATCCAGGCAATAACAGCGAGTTCAGCCCTTTTTTCTATGGGAATCATTTTGGTACGTGCCACTGTGCCGCTTCCAACAGGCACCGCAAAGGCAACAATCGCTTTAGCCAGAAATCTCTCAAGCTCCTTATGCTGACTGTGGAAACTGAGAAAATTTTCAACTGCTTCGCAAAACTCATTGCCATACAATTCCTGCTTTTTCTCTCTGCTTTTGATGCCAGATGCCAGTTTTTTCTTGTATCCTTCAGTTAAACGTATAGCATGAACATCTTCCTTCGCTTGAACAATCAAATCAGCGGAAGCCCAAATTCCCAAAGAAATAATCCGACGGCCTTTTTTGATTTCAACGCGCCAGTAAGGTCCTGACGAAGTAACTCTGCGGGTAATGCCAGCATCACCGGCAGGCAAAAATGCCCAACCGGCAGGAGGAATCAGGGTTTCACCATTCTCACCGGAAAACGTGCCATTGTTTCCGGGTTTTACCGTACGTTTTTCAAAGTCCACACCTTTTGTCATAATCAGCAAAAGTAAACGGATTTTGAATGGGATAATCGCAGACAATTTAATCCCTGCTTAAATCCGCAAGATTATAGAGGAATCTAGGAAAGTCAGAGGTCGCTTGTCCCGGGAGCGCGAAGCGATAACGAGAGAGGTCAGAAATCAGAAGTCAGAGGTCGCTTGTCTCGGGAGCGCGAAGCGATAACGAGAGAGGTCAGAATTCCAGATAAAGCAATATTCTCTGACTAAATGTGAATATTTTCAAACCCATTGATCATTTTTTCCTGATCTTTGTTAAATGTCTTAAACTCTAAAAATTACAGTATGAAAAGAAATGCAACAGCCGTTTGGCAAGGATCAGGTAAAGAAGGAAAAGGAAATCTCACAACACAAAGCGGAGTATTGGAAAACACTCCTTACACTTTTAAAATGCGGTTTGAAGAAGGTGTAACCGGAACAAATCCTGAGGAGCTTGTAGCTGCCGCCCATGCAGGCTGTTTTACAATGAAATTATCTTTCAATCTGAATGAAGCTGGTTTTGTGGCAGATAAGCTGGAAACCAAATGCGAAATCAAGTTTGAAAACGGCGCCGTTATCGGCTCACATCTGATCTTAAAGGCAAATGTAAATGATGTAAGCAAAGAAAAATTCGCCGAATTGGTTAAATCAGCCGAAGAAAATTGTCCGATTTCAAAGCTGCTCAACACAACCATAACTTCTGAATGGAGTTTGAACGAATAAGCAGATTTTCACGTCCTAAAACCAGTTACAAACATTGGAGAATTATCCTTTGTTGAACTGATGAAAAGTTTAATTGGCTTTTAAAAAGCCATTCAATGCCGCTGAATCGGAGAAAACTCAGGTGTTTTCTTTATTCAGCGGCTTTATTTTTACCATAACAATAAAAACTGCTTTTATTTCAACCGGACAATGATATAAAAACATTGTTGTCCGGGGAAAGTTTCGAATTTATTACAACTGATTAATATTGACTCTCTTTGACAAAAGTTGCAGAACAATACCTTACTTTATAAAATTTGCTACTAAAACACGATCCCGATAGCTATCGGGACACCAAAATTCATCAATTTAATTCATTCATTTTGTGTAATTTGGAGTTTTGGAGATTTGGTGGCAAGGAAATTTTCGATTTTCACCGGAGAATAGTGATATAAAAACTCATTCTCAGAAAATACCTGCTTGCCGGTTCACACTTCTTGCATATATTTATCGCCAATAAAGAGAATCGCAATGGCTAATAATATATCCGTCAGAAAATCATCTGGTGAAAAGCAGGAGTTTTCCGAAGAGAAACTTTATAATTCACTCAGAAATTCAGGCGCTTCCGACGAAATTATTCATTCCATCATCATTGAAATAAGGAAGTATCTTTTCGAAGGCATTCCCACCAGAAGCATTTACCGCAAAGCATTTAAACTTCTAAGGAATCAGGTAAGGTCAACAGCTTCGCGATATAGCCTCAAACTTGCCATTATGGAGTTGGGTCCAACCGGTTATCCTTTTGAGAAGTTTATTGGTGCACTTATGAATCGACTTGGATATGAAACCCTCGTCGGGCAAATTGTTCAGGGTAAATGTGTTACCCATGAAGTGGATGTGATTGCCTGGAAAAACGATCATAAAATCCTTATTGAATGCAAATATCACAACCTGCCCGGCAAAATATGCAGTGTGCAGGTACCACTTTACATACAATCAAGGTTTCTTGATGTAAAAGCAGCATGGGAACGTTTACCTGAAAACCGGAGCATGAACTACCAGGGATGGGTGGTTACAAATACCCGGTTTTCGGATGATGCTGCTGCTTACGGGAAATGTGCTGGATTGCACCTGATTGGCTGGGATTATCCCCGCCGGGGAAGTCTTAAGGAACTTGTAGAAACCACCCGGCTATTTCCGGTAACGGCCATTTCCGGATTGAATAAAAAGCACAAACAAATTCTCATCGACAACAACTTTATTTTGTGCTCCGACCTGTCTGTCAATCCCAAAGCGCTTGATCTGCTTAATCTTCCTCCCCGCCAGTTAAAAGCGCTGAAAACCGAAATTGAAGAATTGTTATAATTGACAATCAGGCGTTTTGTAAAAATATTCATATTAATATATGGATGAATTATATAACACACTCATTGATTGCAAGTTATTTGTTCTGTTTTATAAATCCGGCTATAAATTTATTATCTTTGCAAAAGGGATTTTCTGACATGAATCATCCTTTTAACGACCAAAAGATGAATATGTTGAAGCAGTAAAGTGAAAAACAAACTGCTAAATAACAATTTCACAAATATTGTCACACACTAAAGCGATCAGAATTGTACAACATGCTAAAATTTAATGGCGAAAAAACTGCCATTTCCTTTGGAGAAGAGAAAATCTCCTACGCACTATTTCACAATAAAATCAATGCCTTTGCGGAAAAGTTCAGCATAAATGCAGGCGATCATGTTGTAGTATTTTCAGAGAACCGGCCAGGCTGGGTTTATGCCTTTTATGCCGTGTGGAGCAAACTTGGCGTAAACATTCCGGTTGATTTTATGGCTTCAACATCTGAAGTTGCATACATTCTGAAAGATTCAACCCCAAAAGTGGTTTTCTGCTCAGCCGACAAGCTGGATCAGATTAAAGATGCCATTCAGCAGTCAGGAATTCAAACAACACTTCTTGTTATTAACGATCTGGAGAAACTCTCATCAACAGAGAACGTAAGCATTGAGCAGCCTGAACATCCGGATGGAGATACTGCGGTTATCATATACACTTCAGGCACCACCGGAAGTCCCAAAGGCGTTATGTTATCATACCAGAACCTTATCACCAATGTGAGTGCGGTTTCTGAGCATATACCCATTTACCGTCACGATTCCAGAGTAATGGTGCTGCTGCCGCTGCATCACATTTTTCCATTGATGGGAACAATGGTAATTCCTCTTTTTCTGGGCGCCACAATCGCAATCAGTCCATCCATGGCTTCTGAGGATATTATGGCAACACTCAGAAATAACTCCATCACTGTAATCATTGGTGTTCCAAGGCTTTATGCGGCCATCCGCAAAGGCATTATGGACAAAGTGAATAAAAGCGGTGTGGCAAGAATGTTATTTGGTGTCGCTTCGAAACTGAAATCTAAAAAGTTTTCGAGAAAGATATTCAATACAGTTCACCAGAAGCTTGGCGGATCTGTTGAAGTGCTTGTTTCAGGCGGTGCTGCACTGGACCCTGATGTTGGAAATGACTTTCAGGTGCTTGGCTTTGAAGTGCTCGAAGGTTATGGCATGACCGAAGCAGCGCCAATGATCACTTTTACACGACCGGGCAGGGTAAAAATCGGTTCTCCCGGAGAACTGATGAAGGACACCAATGTTCGTATTGATGATGGCGAGATTCTGGCTTCAGGGCCAAATATTATGAAGGGTTATTACAACCGCCCCGAAGAAACAGCCGAAGTTTTGCAGGATGGATGGCTTTATACCGGAGATCTTGGTTATTTCGACAAAGATGGATTCCTTTATATTACAGGACGAAAGAAGGAGATCATTATTCTCTCGAACGGAAAAAATGTAAATCCTACCGAGCTGGAAATAAAGCTTTTGGAATCACCCTATGTAAAAGATTGCGGGGTATTCTTCAGAGAAGATATGCTTCAGGTAATGATTGTTCCTGATCCTGATATGGTAACTGAAGGAATTTCTCAGGAAGCAGAAGCCAAAATCCGCAGTCAGGTGATTGAACCTTTCAACAACAGCGTTTCGCCTTACAAAAAAATTATGCGGTTTTATCTTACTGACAAAGATCTGCCGCGCACAAGACTTGGTAAATTACAACGTTTTCGCCTGAGCGATCTGGCGGTTGAACAGGTAGAAGACACAGATATTCAATTGCCGGAAAGCCCTGAATTTAAGTTGATAGCGGCATATCTTGAATCAGAAAAAGGACGCAAAGTCAGACCTCATCATCACCTGGAAATGGATCTGGGTATGGATTCACTTGACAAAGTTGGTTTTCAGGCATGGCTGCAGCAAAACTTCGGCGTAAGCATTGAACCGGTTGCAATGCCCGGGTTTGGAGATGTGCTGAACCTGTCGGAATATGTTGCCGCACATAAAACCCGCATTGAAGATGCACGCATCAACTGGACCGATATTATACTGGAGAAAGTAAACCTAAAGTTGCCAGGCAACTGGGCTGCAGGACGCTGGCTGCTGTATTCATTCAGGATATTTTTCCATTTGTTCTTCCGCTATCGCGTAAAAGGTCAGGAAAACATTCCTGAAGGACCGTTTATCCTTGCACCCAACCATCAGAGTTCATTCGACGGAATGTTTGTTGCTGCTTATCTCACCAATCAGCAAATGAAGCGCACCTACTTCTATGCCAAGGAAAAACACATCAGACAACGCTGGTTGAAATTTCTGGCCAGCCGAAACAATATTATTATTGTTGATCTTAATAAGGATCTGAAAGAATCGATCCAGAAAATGGCAGAAGTACTGAAGCAAAACCGGAGTCTGATTATTTTCCCGGAAGGAACCCGCACCGTAACCGGAGAGCTGGGTGAGTTCAAAAAAACCTTTGCTATTCTATCCAGTGAGTTGGATATTCCGATTGTTCCGGTTGCAATTTCAGGTGCATTCAAAGCCTTGCCAAAAGGCAGCCGTTTCCCACGATTGTGGACCAAGGTGAAGATCGACTTTCTGAAACCGGTTCATCCGGAAGGACATACCTACGAAACCCTTACTGATGAAGTAAGAGAGCGCATTCAGGAAGGATTAAAAGCTTAGATTGCTAACCCAGCCATTGTTTGAACCGCGTAACTTTATCGCGGCTGACAAATACTTCTTTATTGGAAACAGGTTTTAATTCCAGCTTCAAACGGCTTTTCGGATAAATGTGGATATTGCCGATGGCTTCCATTTTTATGATAAACTGACGGTTTATGCGGAAGAAGAGTTTGGGATCAAGCATATCGGTCAAATCATCAAGACTGAAGTCGATGGGGTACTGATGGTTATCGTTTGTAACCATAAAAGTTATGCCCTCTTCGGAGTAAAACCATGAAATTTCATTGATGGGGAATGTTTTGATCTTTTGCCCGATGGTAACCGAAAACCTTTCTTTATAATCCGGCTGACCTGGTTTTACAAACATCCGGAACAGGGTTTCCATATCCTGCTGTGGCTTGGGGCTGCTGAACTCATGAAATTTATCGAGGCTTCGCGCCAGTTCTTCCTGCACAATTGGTTTCAGCAGATAGTCAATGCTTTTCATTTTAAATGCCCTGATTGCGTACTCATCATAAGCAGTGGTAAAAATAACAGGAGCATCCACTTTCACTTTCTCAAAAATGGCGAAACTCAGGTCATCTTCAAGGTGAATGTCAAGAAAAATAAGGTCAGGAGATGGATGGTTGCGAAACCACTCCACCGAATCCTCAACAGATTCAAGCCTTGCAATAACTTCAATTGAACTATCGCACTCCTTTATCATGCCTTCGAGCCTGCGGGCTGCCAGTTCTTCATCTTCGATGATTACTATTTTCATGGTTTAAGTTTTAGTAAACAAATTCTAATTTCTAATTTCTAATTTCTAATTTCTAACCTCTCTCGTTATCGCTTCGCGCTCCCGAGACAAGCGACCTCTGATCTCTGACTTCTGATCTCTGACCTCTCTCGTTATCGCTTCGCGCTCCCGAGACAAGTGACCTCCAACCACCAAGCTAAAGCAAAGGAATTTTCACCACAAATTTATTATCAACTTCGCCGGAAATTACCTTCCGTTCAGTAAAATAAGCATAGCGGCTGCCAATGTTGTTCAAACCAACGCCTGTAGATTGAACGTGAGCTTCGCGCATTTGAAGATTATTTTCTACAATCAGGTAATCGCCTTCGCTGCAGATATTCACCAGCAAGGGCTGCTTCCGCGAGAAAGTATTGTGCTTTATGGCATTTTCAATCAGGAGTTGTAAAGCCAGCGGCACCACTTTTAGTTGCAGTTTATCTTCCGAAAGATTTATTTCAACCTTCATTTTTCCCGAAAAACGAATATCAAGAAGGAATGTGTAAGCTTTCAGAAAGTCCAGCTCAGTTTCAAGTGAAACCAGATCTTTCTCCTTGTTTTCAAGCACATAGCGATAAACCATCGACAAGCGAATGGTAAATTGCTCAGCAAGATCAGGTTCTATTTTTATGAGAGAAGTGAGAACATTCAAACTATTGAAAAGAAAATGCGGATTCACCTGACTGCGAAGCGTTTCGAACTGCGATTGCAGGTTCTCCTTCTGTAGTTGCAGCAATTCATTCTTACGGGTCTCAAGTTCAAGAGAATAAGACTGAACTTTACTGCGCGACTCAGAATAACTTTTCTCCAGCACAGTGACGTATTTTTCAAGTTCGGCTTCAAGTTTCTTTTGCTCGGTAATATCCTGAACCAGAGATGCAAGACCGATTACTTTTCCTGTTTCATCTTTGAGCGGAGTATTATACCAGTTACAAATGATGGTATGTCCTTCTTTGGTCATGTTCTCATTTGTGCTTCGCTGTCCGCCGGTTTGCTGAAGAATGGTTTCTGAGAGTTCTTTGATTTCTGATTGAATTGAGGGTGGAACAATCAGATTAAAAGCATGTTTACCTATAACTTCATCACTTTTATAACCAAATATTTTCTCAGCGGCAGGATTCCAGTCAGAAACTTCCAGGTTTTCGTTCCATTCAATATACGCGAGCGGAGTTTCCCGGAAGTGAAGTGTAAGCCTTTCATTTACCCTTCGAAGTTCCTCTTCCGATTTTTTTCGCTGGGTAATATCATGAACAATAGCAATCACATATGGCTTCGATTCCATTTCAAAGTAACTGGCAGAAATTTCCACCAGCACTGCTTGCCCGTCTTTTCTGATCGAACGTCGTAAAGGCACAAAATGAAAACGGTTTACATTATCGATGGCTTCGATGGTGTTATCTGCTTCTGAAGCCAATTGCTTGATGTTCATTCCCAGCAATTCACTGGTTGAATAGCCGTAAATCCTTACAGCCGATTGATTGACATCCACAATTGTACCGCTCTGCTGATCAATCAGGAAAATGGCATCAGCAGCAGTATTGAAAATGCTTCTGTAGCGGGCTTCGCTTTCGCGCAACATTTCTTCGGCTTTACGGCGATCAGTGATATCCATATGCGAACCCGCCATTCTGTATGCTTTTCCATTATCATCGCGCAAGCAAACACCACGAGCCAGTATCCAGCGATATTCTCCGCTGCTGTGCAATAAACGGTATTCCGGATTATAAACGGATGTTTTTCCCGAAATAAAATCACGGTTTGCCTGAAGCACTTTCGTTTTATCATCGGGATGAATACGTTTCTCCCACTCCGAAAGTTCGTTCGGCATCTCAGCAGGATCGAGTCCTAAAATAGCTTTGTAATGGTTAGAGAAATAAACATTACCTGTTTCAAGGTTCCAGTCGAAAATACCTTCATTAACGCCTTCCACAGCAAGCGCGTATCGTTGCTCACTTTCAATAAGAGCCTGCTGGGCAGCTTTTCGCTCGGTTATATCACGGATATAGGTTTGAGTAGCAATTTCTCCGTTATAGGTTATTATCCCGTTGTTAAACTCAACAGGTTTCAAGGTTCCATCCTTTTGAACAAGCACTGATTCATAAATAGAGGGGATATCCTCACCTGCCTGCCGGCGACGATACAGATCGCTTATTCTTTCCCGTTCACTTTCAGCGATATAGGTTAAGAATGAGTTATCAATTATTTCATCAACAGAATAACCGAGAATGTTTGCCATCATCTTGTTAATAAACATTACCCGCCCTTTCTGCAGTATTACAATACCGTCATTGGCCTGCTCAACGAGCGAGCGGTATTTTTCTTCACTTTCCTGAACACGTTTAGCGGTTTCCACCTGACTGGTGGTATCGCGCATAATAACGTATGAAGCAGGTTTTCCGCCAAGTTCAATGGTGCTGGTGTTAAACTCAAGATTTATCCGTTGTCCGGATTTTGAAATACCAACAGTTGAATACATAGAAGGCACCTCCTCCCCTGCCATCCGGCGTTTATGAATTTCGACGAGGTATTTTTGTTCTTCCGGAGCAATAATTTCTGCAAAACTTTTATTGATCAACTCCTGCATTGAGTATTCAGTAATATCGCAAAACGCCTGATTTACAAACTTAAATACGCCATCCTGGGTAATAAAAATGCCATCTTTTGCCTGACTTACCAATTTCCGGTACTTTTCTTCAGATTCGCGCATGGCCATTTCTGCTTTCCGGCGGGCAGTAATATTCCTTGAAACGCCAAGCATTTCAATCAATTGACCGGTGTCATCCGTAATTAGCATTGCTGCAATTTCAATCCACACCGAAGATCCGTCTCTGCATTTCTGTTCAAGTTCATCAACAGCAAACGATAGATCACTGTTTCCGGCAATGAAATCATTTATGGCCTGATCGACAAGATTCTTGATTTTAACAGCACTTTCAGGCATAAAAGGTTCATCCATTCGCATCCGGATTATTTCTTCAGGGGTAAAACCCATCAGTTTTTCAACAGAAGGACTGATCCATGAAAAACGCATTTTTTTCAGGTCGAGTGTCCAGATTACATCCTGCATATTTTCGGTCAGTATGCGATATCGCTCATCGCTCAACCTCAACGATTTAGATGCTGTATAATATGCGGCAGCCATTCTGTTATTTTCAAAAGAGATAACCACTCCAATCAAAAGTGCACCTAAAAGATATACTGCAGTTTCAATTGCCTGATTCAGAACCGGGTCAGGTGCAAAAAACCAAAGAATCAGAACATACTGCACTAAAAAAATAAAGGCATGTAAAATCAACCGGTTATATCGGAATGGGATAAATGCCAGCCATATAATCAGCTGTAAAGCCATTGCACCCCACCAGATTGAGGTAAATCCTTCTGATTGCAGCGAAATGGCTGTCGCGCTCAGCGCCCAGAGATAAAATGAAAGAAAAGTCAGAATTCTGAGTTTGTACAAATATTTTGTACTCAAACCCAGTACTAGATTAAAAACGATTAATGATGCAGCTGAAAACCTTATCCATAAAAGCTTATCAAAATGCGGTTGCGCTGTAAGAATATCAAGAAAAATTCCTGCAATCAGCAGAAAAACAGCAATCAAAGAAGTGGTAACCAGAATATTTCTGATTCTGAATTCCCTGTATTTCAGGAAATCCCTGTCCTGGTTCATGGCTTCCAGGTCGCGGATTATCTTCAGAATCGGATTGAGTACCATAGAATTGACTTTTGTGGAAAAGTTACCAAATATAAAAAAGACCTGAAAACCAGCAAAAAATATTATAGATGCAAAATCAGGATTCTTTAAACCTGAAAGTCCATGAAAATATGTTTCAAAACAATGAATCTATACGTGGGAATCAGATCAGCTGGTCGGAGATATTTCCAATACTGAGATTTTTTCAGGCTTTTGAAAAGTAATACAATACAGCATATCATCGAACAATCGTCTGACCTCAATATTTTGCATTCCTGAAGGGAGCATTTTAACCGGCGAGTCATTTTCAGAAGTTCCTGTCAAACCGGGCAAAGGTGAAAAAGGATTTTTATGACCTGACTTACCCGGGCTGGCTTCGTTGTCGTCAACTATCATGAGTCTGGCTCCGGGTTTAGCAACCCTGATCATCTCAGCAATGGCTTTTCTGCTATCATTAAACAATGAAATTCCACCAACATGAAAAACCACATCAAATGATTCTGATTTGAAGGGAAGATGCTCTGCTTCGCCCTGATAAAGTCCGGCTGGAATTTTCCACTTTTTCAGATGCCTGCGTGCCATAGTGAGCATTCCATAAGATATATCCAGGCCTGAATATGTTGCGGTATCGGGCAGATAAAGAAAATTATCAGCAGAGCCAACCGCAACTTCAAGCACATTATCGTTTGGCTTTATGCCCAGCAAGTCAAGATATTTTGTTTTTATCGCACGATCAGATGAACCTTTCATACGGCTGTAAACAACCGATGAAATCCGGTAAAACCTGCTGATGCGGTCGTAAAACCTTGAATATTTGAGGTTGTTACCACTCATTTGATGTTCAGGCAAAAAAACCGGAATGCCATTATTTACAAAATATCGCTCACCATTGCCTGGATTAAACCAAAAACCTTTCCCTAATTCGAGGGGATGGTGATCAAAGGGATCAACTAAAACGGGATTATAGGCTGGTTCAAGCATTTCAGTGAATCAAACGGCAGTTGCGGTGCAAATATAGTTGTTTGAACCGGTAACCTCAAATTCAATTTCTCCAAAACCGGCATTGCCAAGTACTTTTGCAATTCTGGATGAAGAATAAATGCGGGTTCCGTTTACTTTGGGGTATCTGCTGATCAGGTTTACGGTCAGCGGATTGCTGTGTCTGAACCATTGATCGGCCAGAATCAAGCGGCCATTGTTATGCAAAACCCTTCTGATTTCAGCAAGAGCCTTCTCATGATTCCGAAAAAGGCTGAAAGCATCAACACAGATAATGGTTTCAAACGAACTGTTTTCCCAGGGGAGCTGAGAAACATCATCAGCAGTTCCAAAACTACTCTCAACCTGAATAAGCGGAAGCAGACGTGGCAGAAGATCCTGCTCTGCTGAATTGCAGATATTAACAGATGCAACCACCGATTTTGTGCTTTTTTCGCCCGGTGCAATCTCAAGCAGTACTCCGTTTTCCATTTTTCCTGCCCTGCGTAAAACCTGCCGGTAAAGAGAACTTCTTCTGCGGCTGCATACCTGAGCCTCAAATGAGTATGTTTCGTGATACCTGATTTCAGGCTTGGTTTCTGTGTAATTCAACATAATGTTCTGACTTTGAATATTAAAATACGCCGAGCTTTATTCCTCCGTTTACCGAGAGTCCATTCATCAGATGTTCTTTGCCTGCATCAAGCTGAATGGAGTTTGTAAATTTATAACTGACACCTGCCGATAAACGCACATAACGTGCCAGATTAATTTCGAGTTCAACACCGGGTTCAATAATCACGAAAGGTGCAATTTCAATAATCTGACGATCTGATTGATATTCCCAATCATTCCAGTCGTATCCGTAAGTATCTTCTGTAAGCATTACAGCACCTGCGCCTACCATCAATGGAAATGAAAAATGAACCGGGAAATGGGGGGCAAATACAGGCTCGATGAAAATACCTCCATAGCCTCCTTCAATATAATAACCCTCGGGGATGTTGGCTTTGCGGTCATAATTGAGTCCGTGAAAAAAATCTGAAAATCCGGTTCCGATTACACCGATTGACAATGAATGGTCAATGCGTGCAGCCAATCTCATCTGCCCCATCAGTGCATTGTGCCCGTTGAGCGAGGTGTTGCCCATCGCAAATGAAATGTATCCGCCGAGCGACGATGGTGAATTTCCAATTAAAGTACGGAATTCAGTATTTCCGTCAGGCTGACTTTCCTGTGCGAATACACCCGGAATCAAAGTCAGCATTAGTAGTAAAGAAGCAACAATAGTTTTCATAGTAGATAGTGTTTGTAACGGGCAAAATTATACCAGCGTATGCGAAGTAGAAATTAATTTCAGGTGAATGGCGGATTTTGTCCTACCAACAGTAAGATTTATACGATGAACGGAGTTTTTACCTTCCATATTTCATTTCAATGTCAGCCGGAATAACGTCAGCTTTAAAATGCAATGCTTAGCTTTGTAAAAAATTGAGAAGTTTTGAATCGTTTTATCGACATCAGCAGTTATTTAAACAGGCCTGGCTTCGCATTCCGGTCGTTGAAATACAGAAATTACCGATATTATTTTATCGGGCAACTGATCTCGTTACCAGGCACATGGATTCAGAACATTGCTTTGGGATGGCTTGTTTACAGGCTTACTGACTCAGCACTTATGCTGGGGATTGTTGGTTTTGCAGGTCAGATTCCTGCACTGATTCTTACGCCGCTGGCAGGTGTATTTGCTGACCGCACTGTTCGCCGTAAAGTTCTTATCGCTACTCAATCGGCATCCATGGCAATTGCCCTCAGCATGGCTTTCCTGATCTTTTCAGGCAAGATTGAAGTCTGGCACATCATAGTTGCGGCTATATTGAATGGAATCTCCAATGCTTTCGATACACCATTTCGTCATGCTTTTCTTGTAGAACTGGTCACCAATAAAAAAGACCTTCCGAATGCCATAGCATTAAATTCCACGCTCTTTAATTCTGCGCGGTTTATTGGTCCTCCAATCGGTGGCCTGCTGATTGCGCTTGGTGGAGAGGCAATTTGTTTTCTGGTTAATGGATTAAGCTTTATGGCTGTTATAGGAACACTTATCGCTATGAATGTCAAACCAACATTAACTTTAAACAGCGGGAAATCGGTATTTACTGATCTTATTTCCGGATTCAGATATTCCTGGCAGAAACTTCATATCAGGTATCTTTTACTAATGGTAATGATTACAAGTTTTATCGGACTTCCGTATCAGGTGTTTATGCCGGTTTTTGCCCGTGAAGTTTTGGGGGGCGATGCTCAGACACTTGGTTTTCTGACTGGTGCAATTGGTGCCGGTGCACTTATCGGGGCATTCTATCTGGCGTCGTTAAAAGGAATTAACAGCATACCACGCATAGTTTTTATTTCAGCCGCTATGTTCAGTGCAGGTTTAATGACATTTGCCATATCCTCAAACTTCTGGTTTTCACTGATTATGCTGCTGATTACCGGCTTTGGAATGGTTGTAGAATTTGCATCAAGCAACACCCTTTTACAAACAATGGTTGACGATCATATGCGTGGCCGTGTGGTGGCATTATACAGCATGTCATTTATGGGAATAACTCCATTGGGAAGCCTTGCCCTGGGCAGTATAGCAGAGACTGCCGGTGTGCAGAATACGCTTCTGGTAGCTGGTGGTTTATGTATGATAGCTGCCCTTATATTTATGCGAAAAATCCCTCAGATTAAAAACGCCATGAGTAAGAGTTTTTCATGAATTGAGACAAAAAATCAGGATAAATTCATTTTCAACAACAATTAAAAAGCCCGGCAGCGCATTACAGCTTTGCCGGGCTTTAGTCAGAACAATAACCTGAGGTTATCTCGAAATAATAAACCTTGTGGTTGTTTCTTTTTCACTTCCGCTCAAACGGATAAAATACATCCCTGAAGGCAGGCTGCTGATATCGATACCAGCTTCGCCGCGGCTTGTGCTGAAGTTATTGATGCGCATCACAACATTTCCAACAACACTGATGATATCAGCGCGATCGATGCCGGTAATGTCGTTGATGTAAAGCATATTATTTGCAGGATTCGGATAAATCTTTGTTGCACTTACGGGTTTAACCGGAACGCCTGTATTCAGTAAGGTAGAAAATGTGCGTGATAACGGAAGTGTCGGAACACCTGTAACATTTTCAACAGCCAATGACTGGAAGTAATACCTCTGGTCATACTTAAGGCTTGGGTTTGGAGTAACAACAATCTGAGTTTTGGCAGCATTGATGGTAGCTGTAAATCCAACCAGCGGTCCGGTTGATCCATCCTCACGGAAATTAATCAATTGGGCTACATTACTGTTGGTAATAGCTGCACCACCAATCATTCTTACCGGCTGGCTGTAATCAATAATGAAAGTCTGGTTGATAGGAACATTCACCGCATTGTTATCAATATTGATTGAGGTTGCAGCACCAACTTCCAAAGAATAATCTGATTGATAAATTCCTTTTGTTGAGTTGTCCTGAATAAATATAGCAACAAGCAGATCATCCATTTCTTCAACAAAAGTTGTTGACATGTTTACGGTATGCTTCAGGTTAAGCGTTTCGCCGGAAACAAGGTTTGCAGTAGTTCCATTTGCATCAGGCACCATTTTCATCATAACATGATGGAAAGAAGTTTCTCCGTTGGTTCCAACATTCCCTGTTGTTAACTCTTCGAGAATTGCGATATGCACCTTCACATTCGGGTAGTTGGCATAAGGAACAATATTGGCATCAATAATAACATTGTTACCCTGAATTTCGTGGGTTGAAACAACATCAACATAAGTGTATGTTCCGTATGTTAAATTATAAGCAGCATTTAGCGCTGCTGCATTGGTTGCAGTCTTTTTTCCGTCAACATAAAGATCAGGCACTGAGTTAACTCCGTAATATGTACGACGTACACCTCCATCAGCAGTGTAGTATGGATCGCCAGAACCAGGCCAGTTCATAGAATATTTGATCATGGTCAGATTGTCGCCGTTCTGCTGAACAAACGGATTAAGCGAATTTGTATTAAATGGTTCGCATGGAGGGCAAGTGGAACTTGAGAATGATTCTATAAGCGGACGATAAGCAATAAGTGCTGTTGGAATTGAAATCGATTTAATCATTAAATCGTTCGATGGATCAAGATCTTCACCCAGTCCGTTAACGTTTGATACCGTTACTTTGAGGTCATAAATACCAGATGGAAGTACAAGTGAATCAGCACATTCAAAATTATATGCGTTTCCGGTGGTAATATTCAGCCCTGAAAATGAGGTTGTAAAGATGTCACCATCATTTGCCTGCCAGCTTACATCAGCTGAGTTAATGGCAACTTCACCGAGATTTGAGAAACTACCTTTAACAGCTTTGTTGCCAACAAAAAGCGCAGGAACATCAATCATCGACAAAGCAGCATCCCTTTCTAAAGGAACAACGACCTGTACATCATCAATAAACCATTCCTTCATATTCGCACTTGAACCATTTACATAAATGCTGAACTGAAAGTTTGAAGCACCAACATTGGCATTGCTTACTGCAATGGTCAGGGTTTGAGCAGCAATATCTGTAGTCGCAGCTACTGACCACACTGAGTTCCAGGCGCCATTGTTTGAGCGGGTATCAACTCCAAGGGTAATAGGAGATGAGTTACCATCGGTATGATCAAACATATGTTTCAGACGGATTATCACCATAGTATTTCCGGTAGTGTTGATCTGAGGTGAAATAATACGTTGAGTTCCTGTAAAGGAAGGTGTGCCTTTAACATGCATTTCAGGCGCTACTCCACTGGCATTATTGGTTGCACTTGAAGCCCAGTTTTGCATATTTCCAAAAACCATCCAGCCTGAAGGAGGAAAAGTTGGACCGCTGAACGATTCTTCAAATAAAACCTGTGCAGAAAGCAGGGTACTCATTAGTATCCCGACAAGAAAAAGTAATGTTTTTTTCATAGTGTGTTGATTTTGTGAACTTTAAGAAAGATGGAAAAATGTCGTTTTTCGGTTTTAAATATATAGATAATTGCTTATTAAAAAACATTAAGAACTAAAAAAAGTAAAAACTTTTTTGAGGTGTTATTCTTTTATTCGGTCGAACGCATTTTTTTATCAATAACAAAGAAAACGGACACCTGTCTGAATAAAGACCAGTTAGTATTTAGAAAAGGTCTAAATTAGCAGTCACGAACAAATTATATGAAAACTTACTTTACAGAACTCACGCTTCCGGTGAGCGGTATGAGTTGTACCGCTTGTGCTTCAAGTGTCGAAAGCATACTGAAATCGCAAAATGGAGTCGATAATGCGGTGGTGAATTATTCAACTTCATCGGTAAAAATCAAGTTCAACCCAGTTGCTGTCAGCCTTCTTGATTTGCAGCTCGCCCTGAAACCCATTGGTTACGACCTGGTAACCGCAACAGAAGACAACTCCAAAGAATTTGATAAACTTGAAGAGAGTCGTCATCACAAATTGAAAATAAAACTTATTGTTGCGATCATCTTTTCTCTTCCGGTTTTTGTCATTTCCATGATCTGGCATCATGCTTCGTCTGTTCAGCAGATAATTCTTCTTGCATTGAGTCTGCCGGTGATTTTCTATTCAGGAAGTGGTTTTTATTTAACTGCATTCAGACTTGCCCGTTTCGGCAAAACAAACATGGATACCCTGGTTTCGCTGGGAACCGCTGCTGCCTTCATTCTGAGCATTCTCAATACCCTTGCACCCGGAGTTTTGTCTGAAACCGGAATTACCAGTTACGTTTACTATGAATCAGCTGTGGTAATTATCACGCTGATTCTGCTTGGCAGATACCTTGAAGACCGCAGCCGGAACAAAGCTTCGGCGGCTATAAAAAATCTGATGAAACTGCAGCCAGACACAGCAACCCGCATCAGAGCTGGCGAACGTGAGGTCGTGTCAATCTCCGCGCTTTTACCCGGCGATTCTGTGCTGATAAGACTAGGCGATTACATTCCGGTTGATGGAATTATTGATTCAGGAAATTCATGGATCGAAGAAAGCATGATGAGCGGAGAACCTGTTCCTGTTTTCAGGCAGCGTGGCGATATGGTACTTGCCGGCACCTTGAATAAAGAAGGTGTGCTTGAAGTGAAAGTGATTAAAACCGGTAATGAAACAACATTATCAAGGATTATTACAATGGTAAATGAAGCGCAGAACTCAAAGCCTCCGGTTCAGTTGCTTGTTGACAGAATTTCATCTGTTTTTGTGCCTGTTGTTATCATTATCAGCATTTTAACCTTTGCTGTATGGGCGTTTTTGTTCCCTCAACAACCCATTGCCTATGCTTTGGTTACTTCAATCAGCGTACTGATCATTGCCTGCCCATGTGCTTTGGGTCTTGCCACTCCAACAGCTTTGATTGCTGCCATTGGGCATGGAGCCAGAGAAGGAATTCTTTTCAGGGATGCAGGTGGAATTGAATCTGCCGGCAAAACAGATACACTTGTAATAGACAAAACAGGCACCTTAACCATTGGGAAACCTTTGCTGAATAAGGTAGTTTATACCGATCATGATAACCAACCTTTTGTCAATAACATTTTTGCCAGTCTTACGGCCTTATCGCGGCATCCCTTGTCGGTAACTGTTTCAGACAAACTTAATGCTGAATTAATGACTGTTTCAGAGTTTACTGACTTTCCGGGCAAAGGAATTTCAGGAAAAATTGATGGCAGTTTATACTTTGCCGGAAGTCCGGCTGTGCTCAAAGAGGCCGGCATTGAACCTGATGAAGTCAGCCTTAAGCATATAGATAAAATGACCTCAGATGGCGATTCGATTGTTATACTCGCATCTGAAGAGAAGTTACTGGCAATTGCAGCTTTAAGCGATAAGCTGCGAGACGATGCCCAGGATGCTGTTAAGACACTTAAAAGCATGGGCATAGATATTCATATGCTCACCGGCGATAATGAAAAAAGTGCACATATTATTGCTGAAAAAGCTGGAATTTCGAATGTAAAGGCAGGCGTTTCCCCCGAAGAAAAAGCTGCATTTGTAGATTTGCTGAAGAAAAAAGGAAAAATAGTAGCAATGGCCGGCGATGGCATTAACGACACCATTGCCATTGCCCGCGCCGATGTGGGAATGGCAATGGGCGGAGGTTCAGATGCAAGCCGCGAAGCTGCCGCCATCACACTCACCGGTCATAGGTTAATGCAAGTGGTGGAAACAATTAAACTTTCGCGCAAAACCAACCGTATCATCCGTGAAAACCTGGTCTGGGCTTTTGGGTACAATATAATTGCAATTCCTGTAGCTGCCGGCTTGTTGTATCCGTTTACCGGATTACTTCTGAATCCAATGATTGCCAGTGCAGCAATGGCTTTCAGCTCAGTTTCGGTGGTGATAAACAGTTTAAGACTCAGGTAAAAAACAGTTAGTATCCGAACTCCGGATGACCTTAGTATAAAATTTAATTACCATTGAAATAAACGGCAATGATGAACATTGTGGCCTTGGTAACAGTTGAACAAATAAACAATTAACAATGAAAACTATAATTTTCAAAACCAACCTCAAATGCAATGGCTGCATTGCTTCTGTAAGACCTGGACTTGACACGGTTGAAGGCCTTTCATCATGGGAAATCGACATAACCGATCCTGACAGACCGCTAAAAGCTGAAGTTGAATCAGATGATGTTGAAGCAAGAATAATACAGGTGCTTGAAAAATCCGGATTTAAAGGTTGGACTTAAAATTAAAAGCTGTCGCAAAAGCCTGAATGACTTTTGCGACAGCCTGATTACGCTGCAGGAATTACAAAATAGTTATCCCAGCCTTTCCTCTACTTTTTTCCAGTTTACAATTCCCCAAAAAGCTTTTACATAATCAGGGCGGCGATTCTGGAAATCCAGATAGTAGGCATGTTCCCAAACATCGCAGGTAAACAGAGGTTTCAAACCATCACGCATTGGGTTTCCTGCGTTTGAGGTTTGAACAATTTTCAGATTGCCTTCATTGTCTTCAACAAGCCAGGCCCAGCCTGAGCCAAAAACTTTTACAGCTGAATCGGCAAACACTTCTTTGAAGTTTTCAAATGTCCCGAAAGATGTGTTGATCTTCTCCAGTAGTTTTCCGGTTGGAACTGAATTTTTCGCTCCCAGTCCTTCCCAGTAAAAAGTGTGGTTCCATACCTGAGCTCCGTTGTTGAAGATTCCTCCATCTGCTTTCATTACAATCTCATCAAGATCTGCATTTTCAAAACGTGTTCCCACAATCAAATTATTGAGGTTATTCACGTAAGCCTGATGGTGTTTCCCGTAATGGAAACTAATGGTGTTTGCACTGATCACTGGTTCAAGTGCTTCCGGTGCGTATGGAAGCGCGGGCAGTTCAAATTTCATAATTTTGGGTTTTATGGTTAAAGTATAAGTTTTTATCGATATGAGTGAAACAAATGTAATCAAAAAAAGAACCCGGAAAGTCATAAAACGTTCCGGGTTGTGGTCATATGTTCAATATAAAAAATAAAACAGACGCTTCAGGCTTTGACTTACTCAATCATCAGAAAATCAACATCAGAGCCGGGCTGAATTTCACGTGGACTTAAACCATATCTGAAAACCCTCATCGGATGGCGTCCGATCAGTTTCAGATTTCCGTTGTCATATTGTAAAGAAGTAGCTTCCCGCAATCCTGCAACATATACACCAGGATTAGCTGCCAGAAACTCTTCGATCCGTTGCTCACGTGTTTCTCCACCATGTCCTGCAGGATGTGCATCCAGATAATGCGGATTGATCTGAAATGGCATTAATCCCATACAGTCAAAACTATCAGGTTGCACAATAGGCATATCGTTGGTTGTTCTCAGCGTAGGGCAAGCGACATTTGAACCTGCGCTCCAGCCCATATATGGAACGCCGGCAAGCGCACGTCCTTTGATGGCCTGCATTATTCCTGTGCGTTGCATTTCCCTTACCAGGCTGAAAGTATTACCACCACCTACAGCAATGGCTTCGGCTTCAACAACAGCTTTTATCGGATCTTTTTCATGATGAATAGAGTAAATCTCATATCCAAGCAATTGAAAAACCGATTTTACTTTAGCCTCATAATTATCCCAACTCACTGTAACACCGGCATAAGGAATAAATAATATCCGCTTGACGCCTGTATCTTTCAAGAAATTGGTAATGTCCTGCCTTGGCCAACCCAGGTATTCTTCACCCGGGTTTGTGGAGTTGCTGATTAACAATAGTTTCATGTTCATTTATTTATTTGGTGAAATTTTCAGTTCAATATACCGGCAATAACCCGAAACCGTAAATCCGGGATTAATTTATCAAACATATAAAAAAAATCGGGACTGGCAAAATAAAGCAGTCAAGGTTTACCGGTTAGTGATGTGAAATGTATATGATTCCGAAAACCGTTTATACCATTTGTCGCCATTGGTATAGATTCTGAGCATATTTTTTATTTCAGGTGTTTCACTTTCTTCAAGATCACGTTTGGCAATTACTCTTGCCAGACTTTCCTGATATTTCCTTGCAGATTCTGCTGTTGCCCCGGTTTGTCTTATCTTTTCGAGCAATACAAGTGCATGATCGGGTTTGTTCCGGGCAATGAAATATTCGGTTGAATATTGAAGCAAAGACAATTCACTGCTGTTATAAGCAAGCTCAAACAGTCCGCTGTTCATCAGGCCTATTGTATCGAGCCGGTAATGAGTAAAAAGAGCTTCAGCTTCCTGTAATTTTGCAATTCCGTTGGTAAAATCGCCGGCATCAATCAATGAAAGAGATTCCAGATGGATTTTATTCCATCGTATGGAATTTCGGTGCCTTCCAATGACTTCATTGAGTTTAGTGGTGTTCAGCCCGCAATATGATCGGTTGAATATCAACTCTCTGGCTTCGGAAATTACAGGCTCAGCAGCTGAAAAACGGTTATTTTTCAGAAGATCATCTACCTGATTAATAAGCGATTCAAGTTCTCCGGTTATCCTGCTGCAAAGCGATTCTCCTGCCGATATCTGAAGGTCAATCCTCTGTCTGGCAATGGATTCAATGCCTGATAAACCAAATAACTCTGCAAGATAATCAGCTTCACCGGCAATGGTAAGTGCTTCATCCGGCTCGCCGGCCCATAATTTCAAACGACCATTTGAATAAATGCTGTTAATGTGAGGAATAATCACTTTTAAAAGCAAGGTATCGTAATCAGCAGAATTTCTTATCCTGAAATCTTTTTTCAGCAATGCCGCTTCAATCATTTGCTCAACAGCATTTTTGGTTTCGAAATCGCGTTTTGCAGCGAGGGCATTATTGACATTTTCAACAAATTTAAGATTTGCCACCTCAGTTCTCAGGCTGTCGATCAGGCTGAGATTTATTTGATATTGAGGATATACTGCTGAAAATGAAAGGGCTTCATCAATCAAGGCAGATGCCATTCCGGTAACTCCTGACTGAACAAATTGATTTGCTTTGAACAGCATTGCACTGACTACCCCGTTTACCGCTTTGATGTGTGCTGAATTAAAACCAGACTCTAACTTAACACCGTGTTTTGATATGCTGATATCGAGTGCTTTATCAAATTCAGAAAGAGCAGCAATAAACTCATTTTGCATTAGCTTCTCATTGCCTTTGGCAATATGCTGCCCAGCCATTTGCTGATAAAGTGCGGAAAGTCCTGTCGCTTCAAGCTCTGCAATGTCATACTTTATCGCATACTGCTCTGCTTCTGTAAGGTACTTTTGCGCCAGATCGGGTAATTTGCCGGCCAAAGCTTTCTGCACAATGCGGGTATATCCCAAAGTGAGTCCGCTGCGAGATTGTTTCAGCTTTGCGGTAAGCGAGAGAGGCACAAAAACAGCAGGATTGGCTTTTGCAAATTTCTCGCCTGAAGCCAGAAGATCAACGGCTTCAGCATATCTTCCTTCTTCCATTAACTCATCTGAGAAAAGTTCAATTTCCCGTAAAATCCTCATGGAAAGCAAATAAGGGTTGTAGCCGGATATTTTTTTATGCTGTGCATAAGTCCCGAGAATTACATCCATTTCTCTGATCTGCGAAAGACTCAGACAGTTTGAAAACAAGCGGTAATAGAACGGACTGCTCTGGTGGTCGGTTTTTCGGGTAATTGTAATGACATCGCGCATCACATCGCCATAGGCATCGGCAAGTGTAAGATAGGTATTGCCGGTATTTGCGGAGAGACTTCCCTTGTTTGTTAAATGTTTTTTCAGTTCACTGTTTCGAAACTGATTCACCGAAAAACCTTGCTGTAATTGCCCGTGGTCACTGCCGGGAACCAATAGTGTTCTGGTGTTTACAGATTCACTTAACAACCTGATTGATTTACTGCTGAATGTCAGAACGCCAAAAGCATCGCCGGGCGATAGAACTTTTACCCTGTTTTTGCGGATTCTGGTTTCAAGGGTATCTGACAAAGAAACCGCTGCAATGTAATTCATCACAGCAACAAGTTCGCGTTCTGCCTTTGCATATGTTTCAGGAGTAAAACTGAACGACCGGAAATCAACCTTAAGCGAACTTCCTTTACTCCATAAGCTATCCGGAATATTGGAAATCAAAGTCATTTCCCTGATATCTTCAAGAAGAATCTCCTGCAAAGGCGATATATAGGTAACTTCTCCGTAAACATCGGTCAATGAAGCTATAAATGAGCATTTTCCCGGAACCAGGACTTCAGATAAGTTAAAACCATTCATTTTCACATCGCCGGTACTAACCGAAGGCATAAGCTTCATCATCAGGTGAAGTCTGCTATCATCCCCGTAATTCAATGACAGGGAATACGAAAAATGAAAATTGAAGGAAGTTTTTTCAGGAATTTTCCGATGAGCAAGTGCAAGCTGATTTATGATCTGATTATCGGCACGATTGGCTTGTCGCGAAGATGACCAGGTGAACTCCCAGCTGCCTTCCCGGTCAACAGAATAGATCTCCTGTGCTGAGGCATGAAACTGAAATACAATGATTAAGAAAAAACAAAAGAAAATTCGGAGCATATTAAAATTCACCACAGCGTTTGCTGCAAAAATAGATTGAATTATTTAAACCCGGGATGAAATTCGCTCAGAAAGATGATGCTTTAATTATCAGGCACGGTCAGACTTATAATCCTGAACTCGGTACGGCGGTTGGCTGCTTTGCCTTCGGGGGTATTATTGTCTGCAACCGGCTTTGTTGCGCCATAACCTTTGAAAGTCAGCCTCGATTTACTTATTCCCTTACCTGCCAGATAATTATAAACAGATTCTGCGCGCATTTTGCTCAACTCAAGATTGTAAGGTATTGAACCTGAATTGTCTGTATGACCGCTGATCTCGATGGTAATCTGTGGATTTACTTTCAGGAAATCAAATAATTTATCAAGTTCAATTCTTGAAACCGGCAGCAGTCGCGAACTATCGGTTTCAAAAAATACGTTGCGCAGTATGGTAATTTCGTCTTTCATTACCGGCTTCAGCAGAATATTCCGAAGATGTGGTTTTTCAATTCCGGCCTCCCCTTCAATGGCAAAATGGGCTGAATAAAAAAGATAGCCTCTTTTTTCGACTGTTAAGGCATACATGCGGTCAGTCGGAATACAAACCAAAAATTCGCCATTTGCGGCATTTGAGCGCGAACGGGCTATCTCATTTCCTGTTTCCAGATCAGTAAGCACAAAATCAGCAGCCAGTTTTGCATTGCTTATGCTGTCGGAAACAACTCCTTTCATGTAAGTAACTGCCAGTGGTTTGGCTGTTTCGGGCAAGCTGAATCTGTAAATATCTGTCAATCCGAAACCACCGTCAATGGCTGATGAAATGTAGGCAAATCTTCCCTGAATATCCACCACCATTGTAACTTCATCGGCTGCAGTATTTACAGGATAACCCAAATTCGCAGGTTTTGACCATTCGCCTGTAATATTGAGGCGGCTCATAAAAATATCCCCCTCCCCCATTCCGGGATGGCCTTTTGAAGAAAAATAGAGTGTTTGCCCATCGGGATGTATAAACGGACCGCGCTCAGCTTCGGGGGTATTGATCACCTGACCTGCATTTTCAGGTTTTGTCCAGGTGCCGTTATCATTCAACCGGGCAATCCAGATATCGCTTCCGCCCCAGCCACCCGGGCGGTTGCTGACGAAATACAAAGTTCTTCCATCAGGCGAAAACGAAGGTTGTGATTCCCAGAAGGAAGTATTTACTGCAGGCCCCAGATTCTGGGGTTCACTCCAGCCGTCACCGGTTTTTCGCGAAGCATACAAATCGCAACTGCCGTAGGAATCAGGCCGGTTGCAGGCCGCATAAAACAGGAATTGCCCATCGGGTGAAAGACACATTGCGCCTTCATCGCCGGGTGTATTTATCGGATGACCCAGCTCTTTCACACTTCCCCAAATGGTATCATTCAGTTTTGATGCAATGAAAAAATCTTCGTCTTTTCGCGCACCTTTGGGTGTACGACGTGTAAAGTACAATCGTTCCCCATCTGCACTGATGTAATTCACAAATTCGTATCCCTCACCATTCACATCTGATCCCAGATTTACAGGTTCAAACGGCACAGGATTTTCCGTTGCATAAATGCGGAATTCCGCAAGTTCAATGTTTTTTAGTGCGCGGGTTTGTTCGATTGGCTTTACCTTTGCGTAAGTAAGGTACTTTTTATAATTCGGAAGACAATCGCGGTAAAGACCGCTGTTGAACTGAAGATTTGCCAGAATATAAAGTGCAGGAGGAAAAAAGGATTCGTCTGTCGCAACTGCTTTATTGTAGCTTTCAATTGCGGTAAGCACATCACCTCTAAGGCTGTGAATATCGCCCGACAATAATAGGGATTCAATATTCGACGGATTGATTCTGAGCGCTTTATCAAGTTCTTTCAGGGCTTCCTCAAAAGCCGATGCATTATAATACTGCAAAGCTTTGCGGTGATGTTTCATTTCCCTTCCATCAGGATTTGATTGCGCCATTAGCATCGATGGCAATAGCAAAAGAAATAAGAAAAATATCCTGAAGAAAAACATTAACAAGTAGTTTTAACAAAAACGCAGAAATCCGGTCAAAAGTATCGCTCAGAATATTCCGTCAGGATTCTATTATACAAAGGTAGTTAAAAGTGACGTGAGGAAATGTGAAAGACAAATTGCGTGGTTTGGCTGACTGTGGAAGTCATCAATTGCAAACCATAAACCGGGCACTGAAAACCTTTTCGGCTGAATAACAGCGCAACAGGTACAAACCATCGCTCAAGCCGGCAAAACTTATTTCAGTTGTGCAATTGACTGATTGGTAAGCGTTTCGGCGTAAAAGACTTCCGGTAACGGAATATAATTCGGTTGAAAATGTAGATTTGGAACAGGGTTTATCAAATTCCAGAAAGAAATTGCCATTGTTCGGATTCGGGTAAATCAACATACCCTGTGTGCTATCGCGCAATGGAATCATATTTTCAATTCCGGTGGTGGCTGAATAAGTCCATTGAAGCGTGTTGAGCTTAAATAACTTGGCAGGGTTCACTGCAGTTTTTTCAGAAGAAATAAAAACATTGCTCCCAAAAGTATAACCAATACCTTCTGATTGAATGCCAAGTACACCGGTAAAATTAATGCGTCGCTTGTTACCGCCAAAAAAATCGCTTCCCTGAAAATCGAAGAGCAGCCACATAAACGGGTTGTAGTTCTTGTAGCCGATCAGCACAATTTCACCTCCGTCTTGTATATCGGCTCCAGTAATCAATCCGTCGGCATTTAGATTGTCTTTCGGGAAAATCTCATAATTTCCGGGTGTTTTCGAAAGTGCATATAACCGTGTTTGCTGATTCACCCAGTTTTTGGTAAACAGGTAAAGGCTGTCGCCATAGGTTACCATGGATTCGCAATCATAATCGTTGTTGCGGTTGGCGCTGACAAATGAGTTCTGATCACCATAGCTGAAATTGATGATCTCTGGTTCAACCGATGCATTTCCACTGGCGGGTATGTCGGTTTTTGAAATTTTCAGCACTTTGAGATCGGAGCGGTTGCCGGCATTGTTGCCAAAATCACCGATGTAAATGTGAGTTTCATCCTGTGCAATATCTTCCCAATCAATATTTTGCACACCCGAAATAATAATCGTCTGTAAAATCTGACCACTGAGGGTATCCAGTTTATAAAGTTCCGGAGGATTGCCGCTGTCGTTGTGGGTCCACAATCCGCCATTCCAGTAAATCAGCCCGGAAGTTTCATTTACAGCCTGGGGCAAAGCATTTACTACAACTGACAAAGGAACGCTGGTGGGTGGATAAACACAGCTTCCGTCATTTTGGGTTGCATCCGGATTATAATTGGTAGCCTGAGGATCGGTGCAGCCGGAAATTTGTGCACTCAAATGAAATGGCAGGAATATTAGCGCCGGAAAAATGATAATAAAAACGCTGAATCTGTTTTTCATTTGAAAGATGGTTCTGAATTCAAAAAGAGTAAACAGATTTCAAGTGGGCTTGTTGCAGATCAGAAGTAGATTTCCTTATTGAAGGATTTAAAAGTATTCAGCAGCAAACTTACAATTGTCATTGGACCTACACCTCCGGGAACCGGCGTAATGTAACTGCATTTCGGTGCAACGGCATCAAAATCCACATCACCGGTAATGTGGTAACCTTTTTCACTTGAATCTTCAATGCGATGAATTCCAACATCAATCACCACAGCTCCGGCTTTAACCATATCGGCTTTAACAAACTCCGGCTGTCCAATGGCTGCAATCAAAATATCAGCCTGACGGGTAATCTCTGAAAGATTTTTTGTTTTGCTGTGACAAAGGGTAACAGTGCTGTTTCCGGGATTTGATTTTCTGGACATCAGCAAACTCATGGGTGTACCAACAATGTTGCTGCGACCCAGAATCACACAATGTTTGCCTTCGGTTTCAATGCCTGATTTTTCAAGCAAGAGCATAATTCCTGCAGGAGTTGCCGGAAGATAAGATGGCAAACCCAAAGCCAGCCTTCCCATATTTACCGGATGGAATCCATCAACATCTTTGGCGGGGCTGATCCTTTGCAATACTTTGTCGGCGTTGATGTGTTTTGGCAAAGGAAGCTGAACAATAAATCCATTGACTTCTTCGTCATTGTTCAGAAAATCGACGGCTTCAAGCAGGAGTTCTTCCGAAATATTTGCCGGATACCTGTAAATGCTGGAAGTAATGCCAACCGCTTTGCATGAACGCTCTTTACTGGCGACGTATGTCTGACTTGCAGGATCTTCGCCCACAAGTATGGCTGCCAGATGCGGAGGTTCACCACCTGCATCAATAATTGCAGAGGTTTTTACCGCGATTTCCTTTTTTATTTCTTCACTGATTTGTTTGCCGTCAATTAATTCCATAATATTCCAGATTACTGTCTGATGCTGAAGGGTTTAAAAAAGAAAATGGTTTAGCGTTTCCTTCCTGATGACATTTTTTTCATGTTTCTCATGGCGTTCATGGCATTTTTGCCACCACCGCCGGAAACAAGTTTCATCATTTTGCGGGTATCTTCAAACTGTTTGATCAGACGATTAACTTCGGCTATTTCAGTTCCGCTGCCCAATGCAATGCGTTTGCGGCGGTTTCCGTTCAGCACAGCAGGGTTTTCTCTTTCATAAGGCGTCATTGATGAAATGATCGCCTCAATTCCTTTGAATGCATTTTCATCAATATCCACATCTTTCAACGCTTTGCCCATTCCTGGAATCATTCCCAGCAAATCCTTCACATTTCCCATCTTTTTGATCTGCTTGATCTGAGAAATAAAATCGTTGAAGTTAAACTGATCTTTGGCAAGCTTTTGCTGAAGTCTTTTGGCATCTTCCTCATCAAACTGTTCCTGAGCGCGTTCCACCAGCGAAACTATATCACCCATTCCCAGAATACGGTCGGCCATACGTGAAGGATAGAATACATCTATGGCATCCATTTTTTCACCTAAACCGACAAATTTCACCGGCTTATCAACCACTGAACGAATGGTAAGTGCAGCACCGCCGCGTGTATCGCCGTCAAGTTTTGTGAGCACCACGCCATCATAGTTAAGCCTGTCGTTGAAGGCTTTGGCGGTATTCACTGCATCCTGACCAGTCATGGAATCCACCACAAAAAGAGTTTCGTGGGGGTTCACAGCCTGTTTAACGGCAGCAATTTCATTCATCATCTGTTCATCAATAGCCAGACGACCAGCAGTATCGATAATTACAGTGTTGATGTCGTATTCTTTGGCATGTGCGATCGCTTTGCGGGCAATGTTGACCGGACTTTTATCATCATCAATCGTAAAAACCTTAACGCCAATCTGTTCGCCAAGTACCTTTAACTGCTCGATGGCAGCAGGACGGTAAACGTCGCCGGCAACCAACAGCACTTTGCGGTTCTTTTTGGTTTTGAGATAATTGGCAAGTTTTGCTGAAAAAGTAGTTTTACCAGATCCCTGCAAACCAGCGATCAGAATAACCGCGGGATTTCCTTTGAGATTAATTTCAACCTGCTCTGCGCCCATCAATGCGGCAAGTTCGTCATGAACGATCTTAACCATCAGTTGACCGGGAGAAACCGCTGTAAGTACCTGTTGTCCAAGCGCTTTTTCTTTTACAGTATCGGTAAAAGTCTTGGCAACCTTGTAACTAACGTCAGCATCAAGCAGTGCCTTGCGCACATCCTTGAGGGTTTCAGCAACATTGATTTCGGTAATATGACCCTGACCTTTCAGGGTTTTAAAGGCTCTTTCGAGCTTATCACTTAAATTTTCGAACATATCTGCAAAAAACTGAGAACAAATTTTTAGAGGTGCAAAATTAATAAAATAGCTTATTGATATTAAATAAATTGAGCATTTTGGGATATTGCCTACGTTTTCTCGGAAACATATTAATTGTTGTCCGGGGAAAATCATTCAATTGGCGTGGTTTGCTTTATTACTGACTGTACCCAACGGTTTCATTAATGTGCAACTGGCTTCATATTTTTGCCACAAAGGCTCAAAAGCACAAAGTTGCACAAAGTTATTTATCTCATTTAGTGAGACTTAGTGTCTTCGTGACTTAGTGGCAATCACTTTTTTTTAGCCGAACAATAGTGGAACATATTGTAGATTTGAATAACAATAACTCCGCTGACATTCAGATCAGAAGTTTTATTTTTGCCACCAAAGCACTGAACCACAAAATCGCGTTGCATATTCGTGTATTCGTGGTAAATTCTTTTTTTGAACCTCACAATATTTTTGCTCACACTATAAAATTAATTTCAAGATGCCTGAAAAAATCAAATGGGGAATCATTGGCCCGGGAAAAATTGCCGGAAAGTTTGCTCAGGATCTGCAGCTGGTCGAAAATGCTGTTCTGCAAGGAGTCGCTTCGCGTGATGCAGGCAGATCGGCAGCTTTTGCCGAAAAATACAATGCAGTTCACGTTTTTGAGAATTACGAAGCACTTGCCGCTGATCCCGAAATAGATATCATTTATGTGGCAACTCCCCATGTTTTCCATTTTGAGCAAACCATGTTATGCTTAAGATCAGGAAAAGCAGTCCTTTGTGAAAAACCTTTTGGGATGAATTCACGGGAGGTAAAAATCATGACCGAAGAAGCCAAAGCAAGAAATCTGTTTCTGATGGAAGCCCTCTGGACCCGATTCATCCCCGGAACTGAAAAACTTCTCGAACTTATCAGGCAGGATGCCATTGGAAAAATTCATTATGTCAAAGCCGATTTTGGTTTTCTTGGTGATGGCAATAAATCAAGCCGGGTTTATAATCCCGATCTTGGCGCCGGAACTCTGCTGGATATAGGAATTTATCCCGTTTATCTCAGCCTTCTTCTTCTGGGAATCCCCAATCAGATAAAAGCAGTCGCAACTTTTACCGATACCGGTGTGGATAACTTTTGCGCGATATTATTTGACTATTTATCGGGCGAAAAAGCATTTTCGGAGTCAAGCATACTGTCAAACACACCCATTGAAGCATTTATTTATGGAGAAAAAGGCTCCATAAAAATGCACTCCCGATTCCATCACACCGAAAGATTAACACTCCAATTAAACGACAACACTACTGAGACTTTTCATCTCCCATACATCGGCAACGGCTATTATCACGAAATTATTGAGGTAATGGATTGTCTGCAGCAAGGCAAAACCGAAAGTGACAAGATGTCGCATTCGATGAGCCTTGATTTGATAAAAACCCTTGATAATATCAGGAAGAATATTGGACTGAAATATAGGATGGATGATTAGTCATCCTGAGTTGGAACTCAAAAAATTTGAGCATAATGCATAAATGACAGTATATCAAGCGTTCAGACACTTCGACTCCGCTCAGTGTGACATTCGTGTTAGGTCAGTAATGATTCTCTTTAATACACACGTTATCAGCGCTATACGATGTCCTCCTGAGCGGAGTCGAAGGATCAGACGAACATCTGTCATTGGTAGTTGAAACTCAAAAAAATTGAGCATGAACAGGAGATGACCGAGGGAAATCTACAATTGGCCGATTTCCCTCCCGAAAATTCGTGATTGATATGACCCTTTGATTTGTGGAAGAGTTTGATGGTTTGCGTATTCCCTCATGAAAACTGATAAGGATTTCTTTAAACAGATGTATCAAAAAAAACGAAAGTAATCGTCCCCCTGTCATGCTGAGCGGAGTCGAAGCACGAAAGGGAGAGACGAGGCGGATAATAAAATGTGTATTATTTGAAGATGTAATTTTTAACTTTTCATTTATACACCACCACTTCATTACCTTTGCGGGATAAAACAAAAAGAATTATGCAAAATCATCCTCAATTCAAAGATTTTCAGAAATCACTGGCCATTGTCTTTTTTGCACTACTCAGCGGTCAGATAATTTTTGCACTGGTTTCTCTCGGGCTTATAAGTTCAGGCCTTGAAATCGCGAATCCCGAGTTCAGAACCTATGGTTTAATCATTGTGCCTGTTCTGGTGATGGCGGGTTTTATTGCCAGTCGCATGGTACCTGCGAAGCTGCTTGAAAGAGCCCGCACATCAAATGACATTGAAGAAAAGTTCAACCATTACAGATCCGCGCTTATTATCCGCCTCGGATTGCTTGAAACACCTTCCTTTTTTGCAATTATCGCCTACCTTTTTACCGGAGAAAGACTGTTTCTGGGATTTGTCGGCATGATACTCTTTTACTTTATAACATTGTTCCCTTCTGAAAACAGAATCATTACTGATCTAAGTCAGGAAGAATAATACCTGACTTCAGAATGATAATACTTCGCTAAGATCCTTTAGATAGGTGCGAGATCGTAGAAACTGTTACAGCAGTTTCAAAAACTCGTTCATATAAAATGGCAGATCAGCAGGTTTTTGAGAAGAAACAAGATTTCCGTCAACCACCACAGATTCATCAACCCAGGTTGCACCGGCATTGATCAGATCATCCTTAATTCCAGGTGTACTGGTAACCCTTCGCCCCTTCAGCACCTGTGCGGAAACCAGCACCCATCCTGCATGACAGATTTGTGCAACCGGTTTTCCGGCAGCCATCATATCTCTGGTAATGCTAAGCACTTCAGCATAACGCCTGAGTTTATCGGGTGCCCATCCTCCTGGAATCAGCAATCCATCATATTCACTTGGATTTATCTCATCAAATGCGTAATCGCTTTTGGCTGGCACACCATATTTGCCTACATAAATATGATTGCCAATATCGCCTGCAAGATGCACGGTAAAACCTTCGCCCCTCAGCCTGAGTATGGGATACCAAAGTTCGAGATCTTCAAAATCGTTGTGCACAAAGGATAGAATCTTTTTCATATCAGAAAATTAACAGGGTTTAAACACAACTTAAACAAGAACAGGATTATAAAGTTTTATCTTTTTGATATCACTTTTACAGAATATTAAGTTTTCGTAAATATTTTCATTAAGGGCTTTTATTATTGGTTTGGATTTTATAATATTGCAATGTATTTACATAAATGAGAGTCGCAATTGTCAATTTCGACAAAATACTATACGTAACATGCTGTTAATCAGAGAGAGAGAGAGAGAGAGAGAGAGAGAGAGATTATTCTTGTGCCAGTTTTTATCAAAGCTGCATTAAGGAAGTTAATGAACGTAGTAGATGTAACCAATATACTTTTAAACAATCTGCACATCTTTTCCGAAACATCAGATTCGAAACAATTGTTTTTCTGTCGGATAAAGGTGTGCCTCCATAGCTATAATACATAAAGTGCATCGATAAATACCTTATTTCCAAACTTAATTATATTTCTAAAATGAAAAAGTATTTTTTTTTAACAGTTTTTTTTGTGCTAATTTCCATACTGCACCTATTTGCTCAATCATTTGAAAAAGGACAACTCTATGTTTATGTCCTAAATCCCACATCTATTCCAACTTTTGTCAAAGATGGAGAGAAAATCATTGTTCAATGTAGTAATCAGGAACTACAATCTATTCTCTCTCAATATAAGGTGTATTCATTTGAGAAAGCCTTTCCTATTGTTGAAGATTTTCGGCAAATAGAGAAGTATAACCTTGAAAGAGTCTATCTACTTAAGTGTGACGGAGATGAAACTGCTTTATCCTCACAACTAAATGAAAACTTCTCAACTCAATACGATTATACTGAATCTGTTCCTCATTTTGAAACGTTAGCAACCCCAAATGACTATCATTTACTGGATAATACATTGGGTCCAAATTATGCTTTAGACATAATTAATGCTAAAGATGCGTGGGATATTTCTACCGGAAGTTCAAATACAGTTATCGGTATTATTGATACTGGCTTTGAGATAGATCTTCCTGAACTTGTTGGAAAAGCTTTCAGTGTTTCAAATAACACTTCAACTAATAAAACTCATGGAACTTTTGTAGCAGGTATAGTCGGAGCTAACACAAATAATGGATTGGGAATCAGCAGTATTGGATATGATTGTAAACTTGCACTCCGAGGACAAGGAGGTTGGGATCCAATGTCAGATATTCTGGTATTATCAACGCAGGGTATCAGAGTTATCAACTTTAGCCTTGGTTCGAATGGTTCCAGTACAGTACATGAGAATATCATTAATCTTGCGTATGACAATGGCACTATTGTAGTTGCTTCTGCAGGTAATGAAAATACAACCAACTATACATATCCTGCTTCTTATCAAAAGACAATCTCTGTGACAAGTGTAGGAGAAGACTTAAAACACGCAAGCACATGCTGCGGAATACATACTCATAATGACCGTGTAGATGTATGTGCTGCCGGATATGGAGTAATTTCGATTGGCAAATATGACAATCAGCCTATTTATTTCAAATCTAGTGGGACTTCTTTTGCTGCACCATATGTTACTGGTCTTATTGGTTTGATTTTGACTGTAAACCCAAACCTCCATCCTGATATAGTTACTCATATTGTTAAGTCAACCACTCAGGATATTTATTCTGTTAACCCTCAATATACCGGACTGCTCGGAACTGGTCTTATTGATGCGCACGCGGCTCTGTTGAAGGCGCAAGAGATAAGCACAATTGGTGCTGATTATGAGGTATTTAATGGTCAAAACCTAGTATGGAATGCAGGTGACTTAAAAGTAGTAAACAACTACATTAAAATACATCCCGGAGGAACTTTAACAATAGAGGGAGAGGTTTATCTCAAAGAAAACGCTATAATTACCATCGATAGAGGAGGTAAATTAACATTAGATGGTGCTACTTTGTCTAGTTACAATTCCTCAAACTGGGAAGGAATCCAGGTATGGGGGAACAGGCTACTTGATCAGATACCATCAACTAACCAGGGGTTTCTCAGTGTAAAGAATGGAACACTCATATCCAATGCTAACAGAGCAATTCAAGTTGGGAAAGGGATGGATGGAGTATTTGTTTATAATTATGGCGGAGGTATTTTAGAATTAGAATCCTCTACTCTTTTAAATAATAAACTGAGTGTCGTATTTGCTCCTTATCGCAGAACAAGTCAACAATTTGAACTATACAATAAAAGTTATATCCGGAATACTGAATTTATCTGGAATATAGCAAACATAAATGGAATGGTTTTCCTGACTTTAAATGATGTTAATCTGAACGAAATAGCTGGTAATCGATTCTTGAATAATAATGCGGTTACAAGTGTTCCAAATGAAACTAACGGAATCGGGATACAGAGTTATTCAGCAAACTTTGCAATAACCAGTTACCAATCACCAAATGGACAAGTTGACTCATATTTCTATCATCTGCATTACGGAATAAAATCTGAAGCTTCAAGTCCAACACAAACATTCAAAGTTGAAAACACCACATTTAATAATGTTTTCAATGGCATCTACACAAATGGTTCAAATGGTTTAAGGATTGTCAACAACATTTTTGAACCATTAAACTACCCTGATATTCCAACCCAACTTCCTTCATGTTTTGGGCTTTATATGAATAATTGCACTGGGTACACTATTAATAATAACTATTTCAGGAATACTAATAGTACCACTTCTATCAGGAAGATTGTTGGTATTATTGTCAATAACTCCGGCTCAGCCTATAACCTGATTAACGACAACTCTTTCAGCAATTTAAAAGTTGGGGTTTTAGCTCAGAATCAGAATAGAGGAAGCTTAACACCTGAAACTGGCTTAGTCATTAAGTGTAACTATTTCAGCCATAACAAAAATGATATAGCAGTTACAGGTGGCCAAAATGGCCAGGGATATGGTATTGGCTATTACCAGGGAACCAATCAAAATGAGCGTTCTCCTGCAGGTAATTTGTTTGGCCATGCCTTTCCAAATACTACCAGTGACTACCATAATGAATTGCAAAATATTGTTTACGTTCATCATCAGCCCAATCAGAGTTTTCCTGAACTAATTCCGTGGTATTATACTACATCAACTGTCTCTCTTGCTAATTCAATGCAGCACTATAGTCCGGGAATATCATGCTCATTATCAGTGCCTACTGAAAAAGAAGAGCTTAAGGCTTTTGTGGAAGAAAAAGAGTTATCTGCAAATATTTTAAGTCAAGTTCTCTCGGAATCAATTGATCAAGGCAACACATTACAATTAGAAAATACAGTAATTTCCAGCACTCCTGATGAATCATATTATATTTATCAGGAATTGATGCAAACTGGCTCTTATGTTTCTAAAAGCGTCCTGTCTGCGGCAATTCAAAAGGAAGATGTGCTGAATGAAACGATGATCAGGGATTTACTTGTCGCAAATCCCCATGCAGCAAAAAGCCCTGAGCTCATGGAACTACTTGGTAACAGGCAAAATCCGTTGCCCGAGTATATGATGGTTCAGATCGAGGATGGATTTAATACCTTATCAGCTAAAGAGTTATTGGAGCAGCAGATGTCTATACAGAGATTAGAAGCTTCAATAGGGGAAAATGAACTGATTTACCTATACAAAACAGACACAACTGCACCTATTGATAGTTTATTGGTTTTCTTAAGCAGCAGAAACAGACCGGATGCATTTATTCAGCTAGCTTTTGAATATCTTAAAACAAACCAAATACAGGAAGCGCTGAATTCAATTAACGCTATAAATATTTCTTATCTCGGTGAACCAGAAACAGAGCTAAGGAATAAAATGCTTGATTACCTGCAATTCCATAGTGTGTTGATCAACGGAGGACGAACCACAACAGAACTTATGAGTTCAGAAATAGCTGAACTTGAATTTCTTGCTGAAGGCAATGATCTTGTAGCGTCCTGTTCTCGGAGTATTCTTATAGCCAATGGTTTATTAGAATACAGTGAACCGATTCTGCTTCCAAATGAGATGTTTAAATCGACAAAAGTTACCCGTAATAATGATTTAGTAAATAATGGTCAACTAAATATCTATCCCAACCCGGCATCAGAATGGGTTACGGTTGATTACGATTTACAAGTATCTGGAAGCACTTTTGCTGTTCTGGAAATTGTTGATGCAACTGGAAGAGTTGTCAAAACAATTAGACTTAAAGGAAATAAGAACAGTTTAGTTGTTGATCTTACTTCACTTCAAAGGGGATTTTATTTTTGCAACCTACTAACTGACAAAAATAGGATTTCCAGTAAAAAGTTTACAAAGCAATAGACAGAAATAATTTCTGATTCTACCCAAAAGTAATTGATTCCTAATATACCCTGCTCGCAAAGTGGGCAGGGTATATTGCTAAACTTTTGTTAAACAAGCATTGCAAAAACAAACATAAGATGAAACTTCCGAAAGTTTTTTTATTCCTGCTAATACTTATTATTTGTAATATCTCACATTCTATAGGCCAAAGCCTATATTCCAATTATCTACTCAACCCATTAAATAATTGGTCAGGAGGTACCGCCATATTTAACATAAATGGAATTACCTATTTTACTGCTTTAGGAGGAGGCAACAACTCTTTTACCGATAAAGCAATGTTGGTTGGAATTTTGGAGAATGGTGGGGAAATTACCTATCAAAAAACCTATCAGGAATCTTACACACAATACTACCCTGGTATTGGTGGATTTTACCCGATTAGTGATACTTCGTTTATTATAGTCGGTTCAAAGGGATACGAGGGAATGCTTTTAAAATTAGACAACTATTTTGATACAATTTGTACATTGTTCTTTAAAGTTGATACATTTCTGACTATAGCCAGATCTGTTAATATTTTACCAAATGATGGATACATAATTTGTGGCGATATAGCACATTACACTTATGAGCCTTATCTGAGTAAAAGCGATGGGGTATTTCTTTATAAGACAGATTCACTTTTCAATTTGCAATGGTATCGTATTTTCAAACCTGATGAAATTAATTATGGATATTCAATTTCAAAAACTACAGACAATGGATATGTAATTAGCGGCTACACCAATTCAAAAACCGATTATTCGGGCCAACCTTTGGTGATTAAAACCGATAGTCTTGGCAATCAGAAATGGATATGGCAAGATGGCTCAAATTATGATGATCTTCAGGCAATTACATCCATTTCCAAAGATGGCAATATTCTGGTAGCATATGGCCATGCTACTTATCAAGCACCGCCCTATCCGGTGCCAAGTTCATTAACTCAAATAAGGGTAGTAAAAATGGATAACAACGGAAATGTAGTATGGACCAGAGATTATGGTGGATCATATATGGGAAATCAGGTATGGACAATTACTCATTTACCTGACAGTACTTATCTGATAGGGGGTGACGCATGGATCACTGATACGAGTGCATATGGATGGGGATATACAAGAGCCTTTTTACTTAAAATAAATGAAAACGGTGATAGTCTTTGGATGCGACATTACATATATGAAGACGAATATGGCACTCAAACGAACCTTTTCAGCCATGCAAATTCTGGGCCAGAAGAAAGCATATTGATGATAGGAAGTAGTCATAATTTTTTTAATCCAACAGCATCACAATCCACGTGGATCATGCGCTTAGACAGTCTTGGCTGCGACACCCCTGAATGCAACCCATTTGTAGGAGTAAAGAAACCAGGGATAATGAAAGAGGGGAACATCAGGTTATTTCCAAACCCGGCCAATCAATATATTGAAATTGCAATTCCGGAAGAGTATATATCCGGCAATATCTCGAATCCTATTGTAAGGTTTTACGATTTAAATGGTAAACTTGTTCAGGAATCAATTCCTGATTATCAGGGATTTTCATACATTTGTAATACCCAAGCCCTTAAACCAGGCATATATTTTGTTCAACTGATTGACCGTAACTGCATAATAGGCAGCAACAAACTTTTAATAATGCGTTAAACCTTAACAAACTCACTATGAAAAAAATTACACTTCTCATTTCAGCCCTGATCATTGGCTACGGAAGTCTCGCGCAGTCCTGGCATTGGGTTAATCCAACCACTGGGCAAAACCAAATCAACGATATACATTTTATATCAGCCAATGAAGGCTATGCGGTAGGCAACCAAGGAAAAATATTGCATTACATTAACGGAGAATGGTCAATAATGGACAGCCCGGTAAATACAGATTTATTTGGCGTTTCTTTTGTCAATCCTGATATGGGATGGGCAGTTGGTGCAGAGGGTAACATTTTACGATATCAATATGGCTCCTGGACACAAGTAACTTCGCCCATAACCGGTGTGCTGAAAGACGTTTGCTGCATAAACGAAAACCACTGCTGGGCAGCAGGTGATGCCATATTAAGATATAACGGCAACGAATGGCTGGTTGATGCCAACCTGAGTGGCAACGAAACAATTGGATTTCTTAATGAAAACTTAGGCTGGGCCGGCAGCGATTCATCCCACCTGTTCAAATTTGAAAATGGTGTTTGGTCAAACGACAATAGTTTTGTTTACGACAATTATTATACTTTTCACACACTTGAAAAAGCTGGTGAGTATATGTTGATGAATGGAAAAACCATTCCTGAGGAAGGTTTACTTTTTGAAAACGATGGCAGTGGATGGGTGCAGGTTCCATCAGGAAGCTGCAACAGCGGAATTTCATTTACCAACAGGCAAAATGGCTTCGGCCTTCAGAATGCCGGGCCCATGTTTTACGACCTCTACCCAACTATTCATCAATACAGTGATGGTGTCTGGCAGCCCGCTTTTGTTCATGAAAAACGCGAACAGATTTTCACTTCTGTTGAAGCACTTAGCAATACAAAATGTATGGCATCTGATGCGCTGGGATACATCCATAAGATAGAAGATGGCAGCCATATGCTTGCCAATGGATTTATGTACGACAGCATCCTTGATCTGCAATTTGTAAAGCCAAACCTTGGTTTTTTGGCAGCACACAACAGTGGCTTATGGAAATATGACGCTGGAGAATGGAGCAACATCTTTAATCTAACGGATTACACCATTAATGTTATTGATTTCCAAAGTGAGGATTTGGGTTACTTTGGTGCGTATCACCATGAAGCAATCTTTCCTTTCTGGCCTGAAACAAAACTTTTCTCTTACAATAATGGAATAATTACAGAAATCTTGTTTCCTGATGAATCTTCATTTATTTCTTCAATAAACAATATTGGAGCAGATGTGGTATTTACGCAGCGAAACACCATATTTACCTATACAAATGGCCAGTTTACAGTTGAAGAATTAGCATTTCAGGACAGCATTTCGGACTTAAAGTTTATGATGTCAATTCCCATTAATTCAAACAAAAGGAATAGCGAATGGGAAGCTGCCTGGATGAGTGTTAAGCGTCACAACGACGCAGATAGTGGGGCAATCTTTTACAAATACTTTACCAACACCTGGCAGGAAGTTTATGAAACCAGCAACGGCAGCTTCAACGATCTGTGCATTTTCGGCCACTATCAGGTAGTTGCTGTTGGAACCAATGGTTTGATTGCGGTATTTGATGGCACCAACTGGACCGAAGTACCTCCGCTTACCACTGAAGAATTGCTATCGGTGCATCTGGATGAATATATGTATGGGTGGGCAGTAGGCCGAAACGGCACCATTCTTCAGTGCATTGGTGGCACATGGTCGGTTTACGAAAACGATGCCATCTACGACCTGAACGTTGTTTCATTTTATGATAATACCCTTGGGTTTATCGGCGGAAATGAAGGTGCAATGCTTTGTACAAGCGAAAAGCTGCCGGTTGCAAATTCATATTTCCCGGGTTCGGATACAAAAAATTCATTGAAGGTATATCCCAATCCAGCAGGTGAAAGTTTTTCTGTTGAATATGAATCACTTTCAGCAAATGGCAAACTCACCATAAGTGATCTTACTGGTCGTGTGGTTTTGAAAAAAACGACAGCTTCCACAGTAAATGGAAATCAGGTTATGACAATATCCTCAGCCAACCTTTCCAAAGGCGTATATGTGCTGACATTGATAAATGGTAATGAAGTAAGAACGGGGAAATTGGTGGTGAAGTAAATGTGACCTAACAAGTCTTTCCGCTCGAGGCGAACAGGCTTTAAAATTGTGAGGTCTTCTTGTAGGATATGACCTAACAAGTTTTCTTTCAACTTGTGAGGTCTTCTTGTCGATTATACTGAATTCCGGTTTGCCAGATCAGGATGTGACCTAACAAGTCGTCTTCCGACTTGTGAGGTCCTCTTGTAGGATGTGACCTAACAAGTTTTCTTTCAACTTGTGAGGTCTTCTTGTAGGATGTGACCTAACAAGTTTTCTTTCAACTTGTGAGATCTTCTTGTCGATTATACTGAATTCCAACTTATTAGATCAAAATAAAAAAAATCAAACTTTTCAAATATGAAAAAAGACATCATAGAACCTGGGGCTGTTTATCATATTTATAATCGTGGAAACAACAAAGAAAACATCTTCAAAGCTGAAGAAAACTATCGGTATTTTTTAAACAGAGCTTCCTTTTTTCTAACTCCTTACTATGACATTTACGCATACTGTCTAATGCCTAACCATTTTCATTTCTTATTGAGAGTTAAAGAAACCTCCGAGTTAAAAGTTCCGGAACCCCGATTACCAGCCCAAGCATTATCTAATCTATTTAATTCTTATACAAAAAGTTACAACAAGTACTACACACGAACAGGAAGCTTATTTCAGGAGCATTTCCATCGCGAACGAGTTGCAACCGAAGAATATTTCAGGAATATATTCATCTATATTCAAAATAATCCGGTACATCATGGATTTGTAACGGATGCAAAAGATTACCTGTGGAGTTCATGGAATGAATACCTGAAAAAGGATTCAAACTTCCTAAAGATGGAATACCCAATTCAGATATTCGATGGAATTGAAACAGCAGAATATCTGATTAACGCTCAGAAAAATACCATATTGGATTTAGAGTTTTAATTCACGAAAGAACCACTGACCTAACAGGTTTTCTTTCAACTTGTGGAGTCTTCTTGCAGGATGTGACCTAACAAGTTTTCTTTCAACTTGTGAGGTCTTCTTGTCGATGGTAAGGAATCTGGCCTGACAGGTCATGGTGCTGACCTAACAAGTTTTCTTTCAACTTGTAAGGTCTTCTTGTCGATTATACTGTATTTCCGCCTACCAGATATTGACATGACCTAACAAGTTTTCTTCCAACTTGTGAGGTCTTCTTGCCGAATATGCTGAATTCCTCCTATCAGATATTGACATGACCTAACAAGTTTTCTTCCAACTTGTTAGGTCTTCTTGTCGATTATACCGAAATCCGGATTGTCTGTTTTAAAACTATACGCCTCATGCTGAAATAATTGCTAATCTCCCTTCATTGAGTAAACAGGCCAACAATCTGGATTTGATTTTTAGACCTCACAAGTTGGAAGAAGACTTGGTAGGTCTTCTTTCTGATGTCCCGGCTTACTATAAACATGTACTCGGCACTATCTGGATTTGATTTTTAGACCTCACAAGTCGGAAGAAGACTTGGTAGGTCTTTCCTCTGGCGCCTCATCTTACTAAATACATGTAATCAAAATGTCCATTTGTTTACCTCGAAGTAAACTCATTCTCCACCGTTAAATATCCAGGATAAGCTATAGTTTGCGAGCCTACCATAATGGTGGGTTTTGCTTTTAGGGTAATTCGGGTCGGGCGGTTACCTGCGCCTGCCAGATTAAGTCCGAAGTTGGCAATGGCATCCGCACTTTTTCCCTGAAGTGCCTGCCGGAGATCAATTCCAATGGTGAGCGGGATTATAGAAGTTCCGCCATTGGCAGCAACCTGCACCCGCTGATTGTTGACACCTGAGGTCATTTCAATATCATCAATCAGTAAAATCCAATCCAGCTTGTTAAGTCCTGCAGTGGCTGAATTGGGATTTTTTACTTCCACATTCAGTGTAAAATTGAGTGGCAGGTTTCCACCCGAAGCGGCAGCAGCTGTAATTTTTGCTGCATCCATAAAATTCAGGTCTGAGAACTGCCTTACATTCTGAATATTTACCCCTGCCAGGCGCAACTGGTCAACACTATTCAGGCGAAATTCACATTTTGTAAGATTGGCCATCTGCTGGGCCTGTTCTAAAATTTCGCAACTGCTAAGAAGCATCATCGTGAGCAGTAATCCTGAAAAGGAAAATAGTTTTTTCATAAAAATCTGATTTGAGAGATAAAATTAAGTTGATCCGGTTTGCTTATCAAACATCAGGCCGAATGCTAATGTTCGCAGGCAATTGTTTCTGCGTTTGATTATCAATCAAAAAGCCGTCACAAGGAGCAACGGCTTTCATTAATGAAAATAAATTGAATAGATGCCATTGACACCGCTATCAGTGACAGATTGTTCGTCCGATCCTTCGACTCCGCTCAGGAGGACATTGTATAGAGTTGATAATTAGTGCATTAAAATGATGCAGTGTATACTATAAACGAATGTCACACTGAGCCTGCCTGCCGCGCAGTCAGGCAGGCGGAGTCGAAGTGTCTTGACGTTTATCCTTTTAATACGCCTTACTTGCTCGCACGTTTTCTGTCATGCTCATCAAGTATTATCTTACGCAAACGCAGCGAACGCGGCGTAACCTCAAGGTATTCGTCTTTGCCGATATATTCCATAGCTTCTTCAAGTGAGTGCTTAATTGCCGGAACGATAAAGATCTTATCATCGGTTCCAGATGCACGCACATTGGTAAGTTTCTTTGTTTTGGTAACATTTACCAGCATATCATCGGGCCTGATCTGCTCACCGATTACCTGTCCTGCATAAATTTCTTCATTGGGATGAATGAAGAAGCTGCCTCTGTCCTGCAATTTATCAATTGAATAAGCAATAGCCAGACCGGTTTCCATCGAAATAAGAGCTCCATTTCGTCTTCCGGCAATATCACCACGCCAGGGTTCGTAAGCCAGAAAACGATGTGCCATAATTGCTTCACCCTCAGTGGCAGTAAGAACATTATTCCGAAGTCCGATAATTCCCCTTGAAGGGATACTGAATTCCAGGTGTATCCGGTCTCCTTTGGTTTCAATGGTAACAATTTCGCCACGACGCTGAGTTACCAGCTCAATCACCTTACCCGAAAATGCTTCCGGAACGTGAACAGTGAGCATTTCAACAGGTTCGTGATTTTTACCATCAATTTCCTTTACAATTACCTGTGGTTGTCCGAGCTGAAGCTCATAACCTTCGCGGCGCATGGTTTCAACAAGAATAGAAAGGTGAAGAATTCCGCGCCCATAAACCATAAGCGATTCCGGCGAATCAGTTTCAACAAGGCGCATTGCCAGGTTTTTTTCGATTTCCTTAAATAGCCTTTCACGCAAATGGCGCGAAGTCACAAATTTACCTTCACGACCATAAAACGGAGAGTTGTTTATGGTGAACAACATACTCATCGTGGGCTCATCAATGTGCATAGGTTTCAGGGCTTCAGGTGTTTCAAAATCGGCAATGGTATCACCAATTTCAAAATCATCAATACCAAGAACTGCGCATATTTCACCGGGCAAAACATCGGTTTTTATCTTTTCTTTACCAAGTCCTTCAAAAGTGTAAAGCTCTTTCACTTTTGACCTGAAAATCCGGCCATCCTGCTTGATCAGCGAAACATTCATGCCGCCGCGCAATACACCTCTTGAAAGTCTTCCTACTGCAATACGCCCGACATATGATGAATAATCAAGTGATGTAATCTGAAGCTGTGTATTTCCTTCCTGGAAAACAGGAGCAGGAATGGTTTCAATAATGGTATCGAGCAAGTAAGTAATATCAGCAGCAGGGGTTTTCCAGTCAGCTGACATCCAGCCTTCTTTTGAAGACCCGAAAACTGTAGGAAAATTCAACTGATCTTCAGTTGCATCAAGGTTGAACATCAGGTCAAAAACCGATTCCTGAACGCCTTCAGGATCGCAATTGGGTTTGTCAACTTTATTGATAACTACAATTGGTTTCAGGTTCAGACTTAATGCTTTCTGAAGCACAAACCTTGTCTGAGGCATAGGCCCTTCAAATGCATCAACCAGTAGCAGAACACCATCGGCCATGTTAAGTACACGCTCAACTTCTCCTCCGAAGTCACTGTGACCAGGAGTATCTATAATGTTGATTTTAAATCCTTTGTATCGAACAGAAACATTTTTTGAAAGGATTGTAATTCCCCTTTCACGTTCCAGATCATTGCTGTCGAGGATAAGCTCCCCCATTTCCTGATTTTCTCTGAAGAGGTTAACCTGATGTAAAATTCTGTCAACTAAGGTAGTTTTGCCGTGGTCAACGTGAGCAATAATTGCTATATTCCTGATATTGTGCATTTTATTCTGTTTGTGTGAAATTTTTTAAGGAAGTGCAAAATTACACTATTTAGCGACGCATACTTATTATGTAAGTAAACTTAACAGCTATTTCACATTGAAGCTTTGGATGTTGTTGATTTTATGTGCATTATGATATTTTGAACCACTGATAAAATTGTCATCACCAATTATATTAATTTGCTTAAACATAACATTGTCGATTTATTCAGAAAAATAATCAAACAAAAGCATATTATACGATATTTGCATACTGAAATACATAATTGATAAAATGTCGAGAATTATAACCATTTCCGAAGCATCATCAATAGCGATTCACAGCATGGTTTTGATCGCTGCAGCCAAAGAAAATCTGAATGTCGTTAAAATTGCTGAACGCACGGGTTCATCCAAACACCACGTTGCCAAGATATTACAAAGGCTGGTAAAGGAAGGTTATCTCAACAGCAACCGTGGCCCGGCAGGAGGATTTGCCCTCAGACTGCTGCCTGAAGATATCAGTTTACTCGATGTTTATGAAACAATCGAAGGTAAACTCAGCGAAACAAGTTGCCCCCTCGAACACCCTGTTTGCCCTTTCGACAAATGCCTTATGGGTGGAATTGTAACTAAAATGACCCGGGAATTTAAAAAATACATGGCGGAACAGAAGCTTTCAGACTATGTAAAATAGAAATTGTAGAACCGCCACTCCCTGATTATCATTTAGTTAAAAAATATTTTCACTTTTTTTCAAAATTTTTGCACCAGAATAAAAATTGTGTGTACATTTGCGTATTCAAATACCGAATTACGCATTAATAAAACTCTGATGGCAAAAGTCGTTCATATTTCTGAAGCAGCATCATTGGCAGTGCACAGCATGGCATTGGTAGCCGGCAGTAAAGAAATGCTGAATGTCAATCAGATAGCAGATCTGACCAATTCATCGCGCAATCACCTGGCCAAGGTGATGCAAATGCTCGTCAAGAATAATTATCTTGATTCGGTGCGTGGTCCAAAAGGTGGGTTTACCCTAAAAGGTGATCCTGCCAAAATAAATCTTCTTGAAATTTACGAACTTATCGAAGGATCACTGGAGCATCATTATTGCGGAATAGGTGAACAAAAATGCCCTTTCCGGACTTGTGTTTTTGGTGGTTTGGCCGATAAATTTTCAAGAGAGTTTGTTAATTATCTCAAAACAACCACTTTGTCGCAACTGATTTAATTACTGAATTTACCATGAAAAGAACCATTATTAAAATTGATGAAGCATTGTGCAATGGATGCGGTAATTGTGTACCGAATTGCCATGAAGGCGCCCTGCAGATTATTGACGGCAAAGCAAGGCTGATCAGCGATCTGTTTTGTGACGGACTTGGAGCCTGTATCGGACACTGCCCCGAAGGCGCAATCACTATGGAAGAGCGGGAAGCTGAGCCTTATGATGAAGTAAAAGTTATGGAACTGATGGTTCCGAAAGGACGCAACACCATACTGGCACATCTGGAACATCTGCGCGATCACAACGAAACAGAGTTGCTGAAACAGGCAATCAATTATATAAAAGAAAATAATGTTGACATGAGTCCGAAAAATGAAGACCATGTGCACAAACATACGCACACGCATGCCCAGCCTCAGGTTTTTGGAAACCTGAACGAAGCAAGGTCAGCTGTTGCCCCGCCATCATCAGGTTGCGGAGGTGGTTGCCCGGGTTCAAAGCCCATCGATTTCAACATCGACCTGAACAAGGTGAATGAAGCTGCCACCCAGGCAAAAGTTAATCCTGAAACTGTTGCTTCAACAAATGCGCCTTCCGAACTCAGGCAATGGCCGGTTCAGTTGCATCTTTTGAATCCTCAGGCCGGATATTTCAAAAATGCCGACGTTGTGCTTGCCGCCGATTGTGTGGCTTTTTCGATGGGAAACTTCCACAATCAGTATCTGAAAGGAAAAACACTTGCAATTGCCTGTCCAAAACTTGATTCGAATAAGGAATCTTACGTTGAAAAACTAACTTCAATGATCACTCAAAGCAACATCAACACCCTCAGCGTAGTAATGATGGAAGTGCCATGCTGCGGCGGACTTGTTCAAATGGCTACTATTGCCAGACAGCAATCGGGGAAAAACATTCCGATAAAAAAATCGGTGATCAGTTTGCAGGGAGAGGTGTTGAGTGAGGAATGGGTGTAGGGAATTTCTAATTTCTAATTTCTAATTTCTAATTTCTAAACCTCAACCTTAACCTCAACCTCAACCTTAACCTTAACCTTAACCTTAAAAAAGTATGAAAGCAAAATTTCAGATTGCAGCATTGATTTTAGCAGTTGTTATGCCTGTTTTTGCATCCGCGCAGTTTATCCTTGGCGGAGAGTTCAGGCCACGGGCTGAGTATCGTCATGGATTTAAATCGCCAGCCACCACCGATATGGATGCTGCAGCTTTTATTTCACAGCGCAGCAGGCTGAATCTGGCATACAAAAATGAAAAAATGAGAATTGGTTTCAGCCTTCAGGATGTGAGGGTCTGGGGCGATGTAGCACAATTGAACTTGTCTGACAACAGCTTTTCGGTGCATGAAGCCTGGGGAGAATATTTTATCACTCCTGCCCTGTCGCTGAAAGCCGGCCGCATGGAACTTGTTTATGACGATGCGCGGATGCTCGGAAATGTTGACTGGGCGCAGCAAGGTCGCAGTCATGATATCGGATTGCTGAAATATGAGAATAATGCATGGAAATTTCATGCAGGTATGGCATACAATCAGGACAAAGAGCAAATGAGTGGCCGGGTTTATACCGTTGCGGGAAATTACAAAACCATGCAATTGTTCTGGGCAAATTATAAAAAAGAGAATTTGAATGCTAGCTTTCTGTTTTTAAACAATGGGAAGCAGGATACAGAAGAAGACGGAGAAATTTTAAGTTATCCTACCCGTTACTCTCAGACTATAGGAGGCACAGCAACATATCTGCTAAAGCCCATCACTTTCAATGCAAGCATCTACAAGCAGCTTGGCAAAGAAATCGGGAACAAAGATATGGATGCGCTTATGCTCGCTTTCAATGCAAAATGGTCAATTACACAAGAGTTCAGCTTTACCCCGGGTTTTGAATATCTGACCGGAACCAGTCAGCGCGAAGTACTTGAGCCCGGCTTCAATCAGAACAACAGTTTCAATCCGTTTTACGGAACCAATCACAAATTTAATGGCCATATGGACTACTATTATGTGGGTAATCACATCAATAGCGTTGGATTGCAGAATATTTACTTTAAAGTGAATTATGGCAAAAACCGATTCAGTGCGGGTGCAGATCTTCATCTTTTCAGTGCTGCAGCCGACATCATTGATCAGGAGAATCCTTCACAATTGATGGATAAAAATCTTGGCCAGGAACTGGATTTATACATTGGTTATAAGCTTGCAGATAATGTGATGCTGAATGCAGGCTATTCACAATATTTTGCAACCGAATCAACCATTGCGCTGAAAGGCGGAAGTACAGACGAAACGAGCAATTGGGCGTGGGTTTCGTTAACGTTTAAACCGGAGTTTTTAAAGTACTAATTTCTCTCGTTATCGCTTCGCGCTCCCAAGACAAGTAATTTCTAATTTCTAATTTCTAATTTCCAAATCCTTGAATCTTTGAATCCTTGAATCCTTGAATCCTTGAATCTTTGAATCATTGAATCTTTGAATCATTGAATCTTTGAATCTTTGAATCTTTGAATTTCTAATATAAATCACAAAAAATTAAAAAAATGAGCATGTTTTGTTTTCAATGCCAGGAAGCAGCCAAAGGAACCGGTTGCACCATTAAAGGAGTTTGCGGAAAAAGCGACGATGTTGCCAACCTGCAGGATTTGCTGATGTTTGTTCTGAAAGGGATATCCATCTACAGTGAAAAAGCCCGTGAAAAAGGGATAGAATCAGCTGAAGTCAACAAATTTGTGACTGACAGCCTGTTTGCAACCATCACCAATGCCAATTTTGATCGTGCAGTTTTTATCAAACGCATTCATGAAGGACTGAGATTACGCGCAGAAATGAAAAGTACCTGCGAAAAAGCCGGTGTAACTTTTGATGAAACCAAATTGCATGAATCGGCTATCTGGTTTGCCGACAGCGAATCAGTATTTGACGAAAAAGCGCTTGAAGTTGGTGTATTATCCACTGAAAATGAAGACGTTCGTTCGCTTCGCGAATTGCTTATTTACGGCTTAAAAGGCATGGCAGCATACACTGAACACGCCTTCAACCTTGGTTTCGAAGACCCTGAATTGTATGCTTTTATGCAAAGGGCGCTGGTTTCAACCACCGAAGAACACACAGCCGATGAACTTGTTGGCCTGGTTATGGAATGTGGAAAATTCGGAGTTACAGCAATGGCACTTCTCGACAAAGCCAACACAAGCAATTACGGAAATCCGGAAATCACGAAAGTAAACATCGGCGTAAGCAACAAGCCTGGTATTCTTATCAGCGGACATGACCTGAAAGACATGGAAGAATTGCTGAAACAGACCGATGGAACCGGTGTTGATGTTTATACGCATAGCGAGATGCTGCCGGCAAATTACTATCCTGCGTTCAAAAAATACAGTCATTTTATTGGAAACTATGGAAGTTCATGGTGGAAACAGAAAGAAGAATTTGCAACCTTCAACGGACCGGTTCTTTTTACCACCAATTGTATAGTTCCTCCGACTTCAACATCAACTTACAGCGACAAGGTTTACACCACAGGAGCGTCAGGATTTGCAGGATTCAAACACATCCCCAACCGTGAAAACGGAAAGATGAAAGATTTCAGTGAAATAATTGAACACGCTAAAAAATGTGCTTCACCCACTGAAATTGAAACAGGTGAAATCGTTGGTGGATTTGCCCATGCACAGGTATTTGCTTTGGCCGATAAAGTGGTTGAAGCTGTAAAATCAGGTGCCATTCGTAAGTTCTTTGTTATGGCTGGCTGCGATGGCCGTATGAAAGACCGAAACTATTACACCGAATTTGCTGAAGCTTTGCCAAAAGACACGGTTATTCTCACGGCCGGTTGTGCAAAATACCGTTACAACAAACTGCCATTGGGGGATATTGGCGGAATTCCACGTGTGCTTGATGCAGGACAATGCAACGACTCATATTCACTGGCTGTAATTGCCCTGAAGCTGAAAGAAGTATTTGAACTCAACGACATCAACGATCTGCCAATCGCCTATAACATTGCATGGTATGAGCAAAAGGCAGTAATTGTGCTTCTTGCATTGCTTTCACTTGGCGTGAAGAAGATTCACCTCGGCCCTACCCTGCCGGCTTTCCTGTCGCCCAACGTAGCCAAAGTGCTGGTTGAAACTTTCGGGATTGCACCCATTGGAAGTGTGGACGAAGATATGAAGCTCTTCCTGAATTAGATTTCTGAACACTATTGTCCGGTGAAAATCGAAAATTTCCTTGCCACCAAATCTCCAAAACTCCAAATTACACAAAATGAATGAATTAAATTGATGAAATTTGGTGATTTCGTGTTTTGGTGGCAAATTTTATAAAGTAAGGTATTGTTCCTCTGCTTTTGTCTATGAGATTCAATATCAATTATTTGTAATAATATTCAAAACTTTCCCCGAACAATAATGATTTCTGAATTTCACAAACAACAACTAAAAATCAAAACCATGGACAACAATAAATTCAACAACCGTAAACCTTTTTCATTCAACAACGAAATCAGCTACTCCGACGGAGGGATTGTAAGTAAGCGTGTACTAGAAAAAAGCGTTGGAAATGTCAGCCTTTTTGCATTTGATCAGGGCCAGAAACTAAGCGAACATACAGCACCATTTGATGCAATGATTCAGGTAATGGAAGGCGAAGCTGAAATCGTGATAGGTGGTGAGCCCAATCATATGACTGCCGGTGAAACCATTATTATGCCTGCAAATATTCCGCATGCTGTAAATGCGGTTACGCGGTTTAAAATGGTGTTGACGATGATTAAGGCCTAGCGAATTTCTAATTTCTAATTTCTAATTTCTAAATGGATTTCGGATTGACCTAACAAGTCTTCCCACCCCGAGGCGGACATGCTTACGACTTGTTAGGTCTTCTTTTTCTATTGCGGATTTTCTAAAATAAAAAGGAGACATCTGACATCTGACTTCCGACATCTGATCTCTCTCGTTATCGCTTCGCGCTCCCGAGACAAGCGACCGCTGACATCCGAAATCAGACATCCGAAATCCGACATCCAACATCCGAAATCCGAAATTAAATAAATGAAGACGCTCCGTAAATACCACAAATGGCCTTCTCTGATTATAGGATTCTTTCTGCTGTTGTTTGCGGCTTCCGGCATTGTAATGAATCACAGGGATTGGTTCTCAAACATTAACTTTTCCAGGCAATTGCTGCCTCCTGATTACCACTATAAAAACTGGAATCTTGCAGCCATAAAAGGCAACATCGCTTTGAAAGATGGCAGTTACCTTGTGTATGGAAATATCGGAATTTATAGAACCGACAAGCAGTTAAGCACTTTTACTGATTTCAATAATGGATTGGGCAAAGGCATGGACAAGCGGAAAATTTTCAGCATGCTACATTCTGAAAACGGGGATTTATATGCAGGTACACTTTTCGGATTATTCCGATATAATCAGGAGTCAAAAGAATGGGAATCATATACTCTTCCTGAAAAAACTCCGCGGGTAGTAAGGGTGGAACAACATGGGAGTCAGATACTTGTACTCACCCGATCTCATCTTTATACTTTTCCAGAGGGGAACGCTCAAATGATCTCAGAAATCCCCATCCCCAGGGCAGAAAATGACGATGGCAAAGCCAGTCTTTTCCGCACACTCTGGATTATACACAGCGGTGAATTAATGGGGCTTCCCGGGAAAATCCTTGTTGACCTTGTCGGTTTGGGTTTGATTTTTATCACGCTCAGCGGATTTTATTACACCCTGATGCCTTCGATGGCACGCAGATCAGGCGAAAAACTAAAAAAGAAGCTGAAACGAATCAATCGGTTTTCGATCAACTGGCACAATAAGCTTGGGGTCTATGGTATTGTATTTCTGCTGATTACGACCATTACCGGGATGTTTTTGCGACCTCCCCTGCTTATTCCGATTGCTTATTCACGTGTAAGTCCGATTCCCGGCTCCAGTCTCGACCATAAAAATCCATGGCACGACAAACTGCGCGACATGCTCACCGATTCAGCATCAAACAGCATAATCGTTTCAACAAGCGAAGGGTTTTACAGATTCACACCAGGCGATACAATCAGCCGAGCATTCCAGGTTCAACCTGAAGTAAGTGTGATGGGAATCACAGCTTTTGAGCATCTGCCGGAAGGTGGTTTGCTGGTAGCTTCATTCAGTGGACTTTACAGGTGGCAGCCTGATTTTGATATTGTTACAGATTATGTAACCGGCTTGCCGGCCCGCACCGGAGCAAGAGGAAATCCTTTCGGAGCGCTGGCTTTATCAGGGGTGATAACCGAAAACGGAGAAGCTCTGGCAATGATTGATTATCAGGCGGGATGGATTCCGCTGAACAAAAGCAAAATAAAACCACAAATGCCTGAGGAAATTCGCAGGCTACCGGTTTCACTTTGGAATCTTTCACTTGAGGTGCATACCGGAAGAATATTTTCCGTAATTTTAAGCGACTTTTACATACTGTATGTCCCATTGATGGGTATCACCACTTTGCTCATTATCATCACGGGCTTATGGATGTGGTTAAAAATGAGAAAGAGAAGTAAAAAACCAAAAAACAAAGCCTTATATGAAAATCCTGCGATTGAACGAAGCACCAAAAGTACCGTATAACGTTGACGGGCACATACTTGCCCAACTTCCCGGGGTGGAAGTAGTTCACCTGAGCATGAAACCGGGCGAAAAAATTGAAAAACACATCAACGAAAATGATGTCGTGTTTTTTGTAACCGAAGGGAAAGCTATGCTCGAAACTGATGATGAACGGGTGCTTGTTCTTAAAGATCAGTGCATACATATTGAGGGTGGCAAAAACCGTAGTTTCGACAACATTTCAATTTCACCGTTTAAGGTTTTGGTAATTAAAACCAAGCCTGTATAGTTTATTTTAGATAATGACATTGCCAGCCACAATCTTCAATGGTTGATTGGCTGGCAATTTTATTACGGAACAAAAGACACATAATTATTTGTTAAAAAGAATGGCAATATCCCGTACTAAATAGTTTTCAGTTATCTTTGAAAAAACAACTTTTATCAGAAAGAAAACCACTTGTTGATGCGGAAAAATGCCATTATGAAGTATCGAAGCGGATTTCTTAATTACTACCTGAAACTAAAAAATCACTGCGATGATCGGGAGATACAAATTTCTGTGTAAGACTTTTATTTTCTTAATTCTGGGGATTACGGCCGGCAACACATCCGGGCAGTTGCCTTTTGTTTCAGGGCATGGAGGCCATGGAAAACTTCCGCACAGCATCAAACAACAAGCCAGGGCTGAATGGTTTTTCGGTCCCCGCGCTGATCAAAACGGCAGCATGAGAACTTATCTCAATGCAATGTCGGAATACAAGGCAACTTCGAACGAACGCAATATTCCCGAAAATTCACAGTATGCCCAATGGTACCCGCTTGGGCCTTCGGTTGTTACACATCCGGTTACTGCTCAGTTGGGGCAGATATATTCCTTGTGGGTTGACACAACAGATTATCAAACAATTTATGCAGGAAGCAACACAGGAGGCGCCTGGGCAACCTATGATGGAGGGAATAACTGGAAATCAATTACCGGCGACCTCTTTACTACAGGTGTACTTTCCATTCAGGTTGATCCACGGGATAAGAATCATATTTTTCTGGGAACAGGACATCTGAGTTTCAACAGGTCATACGGAGTTGGAGTGCTTGAAAGTTGGGATGCCGGAGAAACCTGGCATCAGAATGCATTGGATAATCAGATTATATCCAATGGATTTGTGGTTCAGAAAATGAAAATCAACCCCGCGTCGCCGGATACCATGCTTGCCCTTTTAAATACTGAATACCAGCTCAAAGGGCTCATCTACCGATCAACCGATGGTGCGCAAACCTGGGAAAAAGTATTCGAACGTAATAAAGCTGAGCTGTTTTCGATTAACCATCATCCAACAAACCCTGACAAGGTTTATGCCTGTGGTAATGCACTTCTGAAAAGTGAAGACGCCGGATCTTCATGGATTGACATAACCGCCTCGTTGCCAATGGACACCAATTTTGTTCCTTTGCGGCTTCAACTGGCTTTCTCAGAGCAAAACCCTGATCTGTTGCTTGCTTATTGCGAAACATACGACACAACGAATACCTATCCTGGTGCACGGAAATACCTTTTCAGATCTTTTGATCAGGGACAGACTTATGAAGAACTCAAAATGAGATTTGAGCCACTCGCCGGATACTGGAAGATGCAACTGGCAATATCTCCGGCAAACAACAATGAATTTTATCTGGGTGGAATATGGTTGTTTAAATACCGGATTGAAGAAGATTCGGCAAAATTTATATACAGCAGTGACCATAAATATCATATCGATGTGCGCGACCTGCATGTATTTCCAAATGGAGAAAATGATATATTATTCATGGCAAACGATGGCGGAGTCAGCCGTTCTGATTCAGGTGCTGTTTCATGGTACGACATCACACGAAACGGAATGCAGATACTTCAGCTCCACAACATCAACACCGGCGACAACAGCGATATGATGTACGGTGGACCTCAGGATGCCAACCTTTCGTTTTATAATTTCAAAACAAAGGAATGGACGCGCAACATAAAGGTGAGTGATGCTTATGAAGGTGCAATTGACCATCAGAATCCGGATATTGTTTATCTGGTTGGCGTACCTCCACGTTATGACCAACCGCATATTTTTATTAAGAAATCGACTGACGGCGGTAAGAACTTCGAAAACAAAGGAATACCAGACAGCACTGAAGTCGGGCGATGGGACAAACCCTTAGAAATGGACCCCGTTGATCCAAATATAATTTATGTCGGAGTCAGAAATGTGTGGAAATCGACAGATGGAGCAGAATCATTCGTAAGAATCAGTGATTTCCCGAATGTAAATGATCCAAAGCTGGTGGCAATAAGAATTGCGCCATCAAACAGACAGGTAATTTATGCTGCTTTTCAGAATCCTGACTGGGGGCAGCCCGATCAGCCCAAACTTTTTGTTACACCTGACGGAGGCAACAGATGGTTTGATGTAACCCCAAGGGGTGCGAGTATAAATCTGAACTATGCCGGAATTTCCGACATCGCCATTCACCCTGAAAATCCTCAGAAAATATGGATTTCACTCGTCAATAACTGGACAAACCGCCGTGTTTATCATTCAACAGATGGAGGAATGACATGGACCAACTTTTCTGAAGGGCTTCCGAACCTTCCGGTAAACAAAATCAAATACATAAAAGGGGCAGGCTATGATGTTTTGCTGGCGGCTACAGATGCCGGAATATTTTATCGCGACTCTACCACTGCTGAATGGGTTATATTTGGAACTGGTCTTCCGCAGACGATAGTTGCCGACATTGAAATCAGTTACAAAAGAAAGAAAATTATTGCCGGAACTTTTGGGCGCGGACTCTGGGAAACCGACCTTTGCCTTCCGCTTGAAGAAAATGATCTGAGAGTTACAGAAAACATTGAATGGAACAATAACAGGAATATTCTTCAAAGTGTAATTGTAGATACAGGTGCCAAACTTACCATCAGGGGCAATATTGAAATGGGAAGAGGAAGAAGTATCAGCGTTATGCCAGGCGGATACCTGAGTATTGAAGGTGCTTCAATTACAAGCAATTGCGCCGATTTATGGAAAGGAATCAAAGTTTACGGGAATCCGGACTTCAATAAAAACGAAACGCGTGGACATGTATTTATAGGTTATGGTTCATCCATAAATAATGCAACAGTAGCTTTGGAAAGTATTGGAATTGATTCCACCGGAAATCCAATTGAAGGAACAAGCGGAGGAATAATTGAAGCCCGGAACGCCAATTTCGTTAACAACCTCATATCAGTAAAAATAAACTCTTCTGCCGGCATAAACCCTTCTTCATTCAAGCTATGCAGATTCACAACCAATGATGTGTTGCTGGACGGATCATTGCCCGGAGATATGGTTGTAATCAACAACAACAATGGAATTATTTTTACAAGTTGTCAGTTTGAAAACGCATTAAACCCTACCACACAGCCACAACATCTTCGGGGAGCCGGAATCAGGAGCGTGAATTCATCATTCACCGTAAACCGTTTCAATACCGATTCCATTCCATTCGGGCTGAATTCACAACCCTTATTCAAACAGCTTTCTACCGGAATACATGCCATTCATACTTTGCCGGGTAATATAATCACTGTGAACAAAGCAAATTTTGACCGTAATCTCACCGGAGCATATATTTCCGGTGCAGGTTTGCTAAAAGTAACAGAATCAAGTTTCAGAATGGCAACAACCAATGCACCTGTCAGCCTTAAGCCTGTTACAGCAGGTGTTTATCTTGATCACTGCAACCTTTTTCAAATATCAGAAAATGAATTTACCGGTCCTTTAGGGAACATAATGCCGATGTCGAAATCATCCGGACTGGTCATTCACAACAGCGGACGCACGAACAATATTGTATCCGGAAATACAATCAAAAATCTTAATTATGGTGTTCTTGCACAAAATCAGAACCGGAGCATTGATGGTGTCAGCGGATTACGGATTTTAAACAACTGGTTTGCAGGAAATGAATACGACATAAGTGTAACCCATGACAGCACTGATTTAAACAGAGGTATTGCGCTGCATCAGGGAGCACATACTGAATATGGAGATGAACCTGCAGGCAACCATTTTTCATACAAGAAATTGCAAAGAGATGGTGACTTGCACAATGCCGGGAAAAAGATTTTTTATCATTTCTACACCAATAGCAAAAATCTGAATCAGCCTCCGGTAAGTTCATCGGGAATTTACCCGGTGAAAAACAATTTGCAACATCCCGGCGACAGCGCTTATGTGCCAGCCTATCTTCTCGATTTTCAGACAGATCCGGCTACTGCACTGCTCAAATGGGAAAATCGGAGGCAAGAGATAATATCAGAAACTGAATCAAAGACTGATGGCGGAAACACCAATGAATTGTTAAGCAGAATAAGACAAAGCAATGGTTTTGATGCGCCTGACTTACACAGTAAACTCATGCAAAATTCACCGTATTTAAGTGATACTGTTTTGCATCTCTTAACAAAGAGTTACTACTTTCCTGACAATCTGCTTGCTGTGGTTCTGGCTGCTAATCCGCAATTTTTCCGAAACCAGGCCATTGTTAACTCATTGGGTAAACGTCAACCTGCAATGCCTTCATACATGGTTGCAAATCTTTCGAAACATTACCAGACCTATTCCGGAATTGAACTTCTGCTTTCGGTAAAATCATATATAGAATCGGTCAGAGATCAGCTTTACAAAATGGATATTGCTGCGGGTTTTGAAAATGAGGTTAACAGCACCATCATTTATCAAGCAGCACAAAAAGCGGCAAGTGATATACGGCCTGAAAGCAGAATGCTGGCTTCCGGATTGTATAACAGTCTGGTTGATTTTGATCAGAGTAACAGCACAGTTGCAGGTTTGCGCGACAACTTTCCTGAAGAAATAGAATTGGCAGATCAGCTGCAAATTCTTCTGGAGCTTAACCGGAAATATTTCCCACATGGAAAGAATTCAGTCAGACCTGATGGAGCAGACAGTGCGCGTATTGTTGATATTACTGCGTATTTTCCACTTTCAGTTTATGCACGCAATATGCAGGTTCACAACCAAATGAATCAATATTACGAACCCTATATTCTCCCGGGCTTATCGTTAGCCGATACCATTCCGGCTCTACCTCCGGTGGTTTTCAGCAACACAGGTTTCAGGGTGTTTCCGGTTCCGGCATCAGACTTTGTTCTGATCGATTATTTCACTGAACAGGATGTTACAAGTGCAGTTCTTTCGGTTATTTCATCAAATGGCAGTCTGGTTAAGGAAATTGAACTTTCAGGCGCTTTTGGAAGAGAACTGTTGTATGTGCATGATCTGAAACAGGGAATTTACCTTTTCACTTTGAAACTAAACAACGCTACTATTCTGAAGCATAAGGTGATTATTTCCAGATAGTGTTGATTTACAGCCTATCTGCTTAATACAATTCACTTTATTCAGAACCATTCTAATTTACTTAAATCCTTACTTTTTTTTGACAGATTAAGAAATCTTTGTATTTTTGTTCTATTATCGACAATCAAGTACTTGTTTACTGCTTTAATAGTATTCACATATTTTAAGACCTATGAAAAGAATTATCAAAAAGCTGATTCCGCCTGCGCGATGGCAATTACCGGTGGTAATAATTCTTGGGGTTATGACAGGAATAGTTCTATTGTTGTTCCGCGCTTCAAATGCCCACTCTTATCTTTCTGATGATCCGGAGACCTGCATCAATTGCCATGTAATGAATTCGCAATATGCATCGTGGAATCACAGCAGTCACCGTGAAGTTGCCACCTGCAACGACTGCCATGTGCCACAGGATAATTTTTTCCGCACTTATTACTTTAAAGCAATGGACGGAATGCGGCATGCCACCATCTTTACAGCCAGAGCCGAACCACAGGTAATAAGGATAAAACAGGCCGGTATAAATGTGGTTCAGGAAAATTGCATTCGCTGCCATCAGGACTTGGTAGGTATGGTAAGTATTGTTGAGGTTACCGGCGAAAACCATAAAACCGGCGAAGGTTTTCGTTGCTGGGACTGCCACCGCGAAACTCCTCACGGAACTGTGCGCAGTCTTGCATCATTTCCTCATTCACTGGTACCACAGCTTAATTCGGCCACACCTGATTGGATTAAAAAGTTTATGAACGAAAAAAAATAACAGAAACACACAGCATATGGAAACAAACACAAACACATCAAATCGCAAACCCTGGGTAAACTGGTTATTGTTCATTGCAACAGTAGTTGTAGTATTCGTTTTGGGTTTGCTGGCTTCTTCAGTAATTGAGCGCAGAAGCGAAGCCAAATTATATTTTCAGATGGCAAAAGAAATTCCCGAATGGGAGCCCCGTAATGAAGTGTGGGGAGAGAATTTTCCACGGCAATATGAAACCTATCTTGGGACCTTAGACACAAGTTTTCAGAGTGCTCATGGAGGTTCAGCCATGATTGATTATCTTGAGAAATACCCTGAATTGGTTGTAATGTGGGCCGGATATGCATTTTCGCGCGATTATAATCAAGGTCGTGGCCACTACTACGCTGTAAAGGATATCCGCGAAACACTCCGCACCGATGTGCCGCAGCCTGCTACCTGCTGGACCTGCAAAAGCACAGATGTGCCACGTCTTATGAATGAAATGGGCGTTGAAAATTATTATAAGGCAACCTGGGCTGAACTCGGCCATGAAGTGGTAAACAACATCGGATGTCAGGATTGTCACGATCCAAAAACCATGAATCTGAGAATAACCCGTCCTGCACTGGCTGAAGCTTTCGAACGCCAGGGAAAAGACATAAACCAGGCTACCCATCAGGAAATGAGATCTCTTGTATGTGCGCAGTGCCATGTTGAGTATTACTTTAAAGGCGATGGCAAATACCTTACTTTCCCCTGGGATAAAGGGTTTAATGCTGAAGACATGGAAGCTTATTACGATGAAGTTCAGCATGTTGACTGGGTGCATAAACTTAGCAGAACGCCCATGCTAAAAGCGCAGCATCCTGATTATGAACTTTACATGACCGGTGTTCATGCCGATCGTGGCGTTGCCTGTGCCGATTGCCATATGCCATACAAACGCGATGGTGGAATGAAATTTACCGATCATAAAATTCAGAGCCCGCTGGCAAATATTTCAGGATCGTGTCAGGTATGTCATCGCGAAAGCGAAGCAAAACTGATGGCAAACGTTTATGATCGCCAACATAAGGTAGAAGAACTGAGGCGCATCGTTGAAATTAACCTCGCCCGTGTTCATATCGAAGCCAAAACTGCCTGGGATAACGGCGCAACCGAAGAAGAAATGAAACCGATTCTTCAACTTATCCGTCATGCACAATGGCGCTGGGATTATGTGGCTGCTGCAAATGGCGTTGGTTTCCACTCACCGGCTGAAGCACTGAGAATTCTCGGAACTTCAATTCATAAAGCGCAGGATGCAAGAATACTTTTGACAGCTTTCTTTGCAGGAAAAGGCATTAAAACCCCGATTGAACTTCCCGATATATCTACCAAAGATAAAGCACAGGAGTATATTGGTCTGGAAATGCCTGCTTTAATGAAAAAGAAAAGCGAATTTATGACCACCGTTGTTCCTGAGTGGATCGCGAAAGCAGCGGAAAGAGAATCAAAAATGAATCAGTGATTCTGATTTTGTGCAGTTTTGTAAAGTTTAAAAAAGTGATTAAAAGTCCTTCGACTCCGCTCAGGATGACATCGTATATGGTTGATAACGTGTAATTTAAAGAGTATCAATATAGACTTAAGACGAATGTCACACTGAGCGGAGTCGAAGTGTTTTTGATTCAGTCTCCACTTAAAAATCTCCCAGATTCTTTCGGGGAGGTTTTTTTATTTATGATTGGATTCGGAGCAAATTTTTATTGAATTGCAAATTCAATGATTTTCAAAGCGGCATTGCAACCGACCGAAGGGAGCTCAACGAAGCTAAATGCCGCTTAGCGGAGAGTTTTTTCTGAATAGTCAATTCGTAACATAATCGGTTATCCTTGCCGATTTCATAAAGTCAGCGTCATCAAGCTTTCAAAGGATTTTATACAAACCTTTATTATCCCGGTTTGTTATCAGAATCAAAACTCTATTTTTGCAACCCAAAATCTGAATTTATGCTTTGTATTATCCGACAGGAAACTGACCCTTACTTTAACCTTGCAGCAGAGGAATATGTGCTCAAACATTTTGAGCGCGATTGCTTTATGCTCTGGCGCAACGAACCCTCAATCATCGTTGGAAAGCACCAGAATACGCTTGCAGAAATAAATGCTGATTACGTAAAAGAGAATCAGATCAAAGTGGTGCGGCGGCTTTCAGGAGGTGGTGCAGTTTTTCATGACCTGGGGAATCTTAATTTCACATTCATAGCTTCGGGCGAAAACCATCAATTGGTTGATTTCCGAAAATTCACGCTTCCCATACTTGAGGTTCTTCAAAAGCTTGATATTGAAGCAAAGTTTGAAGGCCGCAATGACCTCACAATTGAAGGCAAAAAATTTTCGGGAAATGCTGAGCATGTTTTCAAGAATCGTGTGCTTCACCATGGCACACTGCTCTTTTCATCGCAAATGGCTGATTTGTCAAGTGCGTTGAAAGTTGATCCCGATAAGTTTCAGGATAAAGCAGTCAAATCTGTGCGAAGCCGGGTAACCAACATCAGCGAACACCTGAAAAAGCCATACACCGTGCTGGAATTCAGAGATCTGATTCTTGAACATATAATGGAAAGCACCCCCGGAGCTGAACTTTACAGTTTTACGCCTGAAGATGTTGAAGCCATTTCAAAACTCCGCGACGAAAAGTATATTTCATGGGAATGGAATTATGGATATTCTCCAAAATACAACTTCAGGAAAACCATAAAAACCAATGGCGGAAAGCTTGAAGTGACAATGGAAGTTGAAAATGGCATTATTAAAGAAGCAAAATTCTACGGTGACTATTTCAACAAACTCGATCCTGCTGAAATTGAATCTGCGCTTGCCGGCACAGCTCATAATGAGGAGGCTATGCGTGAAGTTCTCAATGGCTTCCGGATCAGGGAATATTTCTTGAATGTAAGTCAGGAAGAACTACTCATTACACTTTTCTGAAAGCTGCAATCGTTTGCTGAACATTAGGCAGCACAGTTTGTTTAACACAGGCTTAACATAAAAAACCAACCAAATTAAATGGAAGCACAACAGGTATTTGACAGGCTTTGGGCCGATTACATTTCACAGAATCCTGCAGCAAAGCGGGTTTATGATTTATTCACTTCTGAAGGTGAAACCGTTTACAACGATCACATTGCATTCCGCACATTTAACGATCCACGGATTGATGTTGAAGTGCTTTCACAGGAGTTTCTTAAAGTAGGTTATGAATATAAAGGTTCATATAATTTTGAGCAGAAGAAGCTGAATGCCAAACACTTTGAGCACAAAACATTTAAAGATGCACCACGGGTTTTTATCAGTGAATTGCGCGTTGAAGAGTTTTCGCCTTTCCTTCAGGAAACCATAAAAGGGATTATTGATGCAATCCCGTCGGGAATGACAGGAAAAAGCGATCTTATTTATGCCGGTAATTTATGGGGAACTCCCTCCTATGAGGTTTATGAAACCCTACGCAAAGAATCAGAATATGCAGCCTGGGTTTATGTTTATGGTTTCAGAGCCAACCATTTTACCGTGGCCATCAATGGACTGAAAAAGTATGAAACCATTCAAAAAGTGAATCAATTCCTGAAAGACAGCGGATTTACCATCAACTCATCGGGCGGCGAAGTTAAGGGAACCCCTGAAGAACTTCTTGAGCAATCAAGTATTATGGCTGGCATACTTCCGGTGAAGTTTAAAGAGGGAACCTTTGAAATTCCGTCATGTTATTATGAGTTTGCAAAACGTTATCCGGATGCCGATGGGAAGCTGTACTCTGGTTTTATCGCTAAATCGGCGGATAAGATTTTTGAGAGTACTGATTTTTACAAGAAATAATCAGGCACTCTGGAAATGTGGATGAAACATAAAATCCTGGTAGAGATGCCGGGATTTTTTAATTCTCATTTTTTCGCCTGGCAACAAAGTTGCTCAGCATTCTCAGTCTCAAAGTCAGATGTCGATAAGGTTTGCACCTACATTTTAAATCAGGCAGAACACCATAAAATTCATACTTTTGAAGAGGAATTTCAGGCATACATGAATGAGTACCATCAATTCTCAATCCCAAGGCATCCGTATGATCCCCATAAATAAATGGAATGAACTCAGCGCCAGACTCAAAGGCGATTTATACACCGGCGACAGCATGCGTCTTTTGTATGCTACAGATGCATCTGCGTATCGCGAACTGCCGGCAGGTGTCTGCAGACCTAAAGACGAAGATGATTTAAAGGTGCTGATTGATTTTGCCAGAAAGATGAAACTGCCATTGATTCCTCGCACAGCGGGCACTTCGCTTGCCGGTCAGGTGGTGGGAAGCGGCCTGGTGGTGGATGTTTCGAAGTACATGACCCGGATTCTTGAGTTGAATATTGCGGAACGATGGATACGTGTTCAGCCGGGCGTTGTGCTTGATGAGCTGAACAATATGCTTGAACCCCATGGCTTGTTTTTCGGACCGGAAACCTCTACTTCAAACCGTTGTATGATTGGTGGAATGGTTGGCAATAATTCCTGCGGATCACATTCGCTTGTTTATGGCAGCACACGCGATCATACCCTTGAAATAAAAGCGCTGCTGAGCGATGGTTCGGAAGCAATATTCGGGATGCTGAGTCCACATGAATTTGAACAGAAATGCAACCTCAAAAACCTTGAAGGCGAAATTTATCGTTCCATACAGAATATTTTAGGGAATACCGGGAATCAGCTTGAAATCCGCAACAATTATCCCGATCCCGAAATTGAACGCCGGAACACCGGTTACGCCCTCGATCTTCTGCTTGAATCAAAACCATTCACTCCCGGAAAACCTGATTTTAATTTCTGCAGATTGCTTGCTGGTTCGGAAGGAACCCTGGCTTTCAGCACCGAAATAAAGCTCAATCTCGTGCCCCTTCCACCCAAAGAAAAGGCGCTGATCTGCATTCACTGTGCATCACTTGAAGATGCCTTTAAAGGAAATCTGATTGCACTGAAACACAAACCGGTTGCTGTTGAGCTGATCGACAATTTTATTCTTCAACGCACCAAAGACAATATTTCACAACGTAAAAACCGTTTTTTCATTAAAGGAGATCCTGCAGCTGTTCTTGTGGTTGAATTGGCTATGGAAACGCGCGAAGCCATTGACAAACTTGCCAATGAGCTTGAAGCTGATATGCGGAATGAAGGTTTTGGATATCATTTCCCGGTTCTTTACGGAAGTGATATCGGTAAAGTCTGGGCACTGCGTAAAGCCGGACTTGGATTGCTTTCAAACATCCCGGGTGATAAAAAACCAGTGGCAGTAATTGAAGATACTGCCGTTAACCCGTTGGTTTTGCCTGCTTATATGGCTGACTTTAAAGAATTGCTGGAAAGACTGGGACTGAATTGTGTGTATTATGCACATATTGCCACCGGCGAATTACACCTGCGGCCAGTTCTCGATCTGAAAGACCCGAAAGACGTGGAACTCTTTCACACTGTGGCACTTGAAACAGCAAAACTGGTAAAGAAATACCGGGGTTCGCTCAGTGGTGAGCATGGTGATGGCCGTTTGCGCGGAGAATTTATTCCTTTGATGCTTGGTGAGCACAACTATCAATTGCTTAAAGAGGTAAAGAAATCATGGGATCCCGAAGGTATTTTTAATCCAGGAAAGATTACCGATACGCCCCGGATGAACAGCAGTCTGCGCTATGAACCAGGACAGATAACCAAAGAAATTGATACTGTATTCGACTTTTCAGAAAGCCTCGGAATAGTAAGGGCAGCGGAGCAATGTAATGGATCGGGTGATTGCCGTAAATCGGAGGAATTTGCCGGAACCATGTGCCCGAGTTATCAGGCCACCCGCGATGAAAATACAACCACCCGGGCCAGAGCAAATATACTCAGAGAGTTTCTCACACACTCAAAAAAAGCAAATCCATTCGATCATCCGGAGATTTACGAAATTATGGATCTCTGTCTGTCGTGCAAAGGTTGCAAGTCAGAATGCCCGTCGAATGTGGATATTGCCAAATACAAAGCCGAATTTTTACAACATTATTACGATGCCAACGGAGTGCCGTTGCGCACAAAGATGATCGCTCACATCGCCAGTTTCAATAAATTGGGAAGTGTGCTTCCGGCGTTTTATAATTTCTTTCTGAAAAATCCTTTCTTTTCGGGATTGATGAAAAAGGTGCTGGGTTTTGCTCAAAAACGTTCAATTCCACTGCTTTACAAAACCACTCTAAGGGCATGGCAAAAGCGGAACAAACAAAATCCGGTAAATGGCAGGTTGGTCTATCTGTTTGCCGATGAGTTTACAAACTACAACGATGTTGAAGTTGGCATCAGTGCCATCAAAGCGCTGAATAAACTTGGTTACAGGGTTGAAATACCTTTGCATTACGAAAGCGGGCGGACTTTCCTGAGTAAGGGTTTGTTGCGAAAAGCCAAAAAACTGGCAGAGAAAAACATAAACCTGCTTGAACCAATTATCAGCGGGAAAACTCCGCTAATTGGCATCGAACCATCGGCTATCCTTACTTTCCGTGATGAATACATCGACCTGACGCGAGGTTCATTAAAGGAAAAAGCAATCAGTCTTTCTAAAAACTGCATTTTATTCGATGACTTTATTATGCAGGAAGTGAATGCAGGTCGCATTGATAAATCTGTTTTTGCCGATGAATCACGCAACATTCGTTTGCACGGGCATTGCCATCAGAAAGCGTTGTCGGGCACAGCATCCACAAAGCAAATGCTAAGCCTGCCGGTCAATTATAAAGTTGATGAAATCAAATCGGGTTGCTGCGGAATGGCTGGCTCATTTGGCTATGAGGCTGAACACTACGATGTTTCGATGAAGGTTGGTGAGCTGGTACTTTTCCCTGAAGTAAGAAAAACACCTGAGCAAACTACCATTGCAGCTCCGGGCACAAGTTGCCGGCATCAGATATCCGATGGTACCGGGCGTAAAGCATTGCATCCGGTTGAGGTTTTTCTGGAAAGTATTAAGTAATTCGGAATTGAAACTAAAATAAATGGAGCATAATGCGGCTATGACTATTAATTCAAGCCTTTAAACACTTCGACTCCTATGTTTGCAAATTTAAAATAGATTTGCAGATAAAGTGAAAAAGAATGAGAGCACAACTTCGACTAAATAGTTC